>NZ_JAULRT010000061.1 GCF_030518215.1 Gilvimarinus algae | reverse complement strand
ATCCCAAGCGCCTGATACAGCGCATAGCCCGCCGCACGCTGACGCGCCTTCAACGCGGCGGGCATGGGCCGGGGGAAATAGGAATACTCGGTTTCGATCGGGGCGCCGTCGTCGATCGCCTGCATCAGCCGCGCACTGAGGCCGGTCAGGGCCGCGCCCGTCAAAACGTGAAAGCTGCCCGGCTGCAGATTGGCGCCGCTGGGGGCTCGGCGCGCAACGGTGCAGATCTGCTCCATCTGCGCGCGCAGGACGGGTTGGTCGGTGAACGCTCGCACCGAACGGCGCTGCGCGGTTAGGCTGTCGAAATCGGTCATGAGCGTCCCATAACACGCAACAAAAACAATCGCACCAAGGTCTTGGCGTGAAAAAGCAAAGAGAGCCTTCCCTTAGGGAACCCTGCCTA
>NZ_JAULRT010000015.1 GCF_030518215.1 Gilvimarinus algae | reverse complement strand
ACCCGAAGGGCTGAAGCCAGTTTTGTCCCCAGCGTTGTTGCCGATCGCTTATTTGGAATGACCAAACCACGCTCTCAGCGCCTAGCTGGAAACAAAACTGGCTTTCAGCAGGCGCATATAATTAGTGTGAACAGGCCCTAGATGCCTTTGCCCTCGCGCTACCAAAGAAACATATAACTGAGGGTAAAGCTGTCGTACTCCCCGGCGATTTTGGATTCTATGGCGGTACTCGCAGCGGCGCGCAGGGCGTGGTGTCTGTTGAGCGGGTGCAGCAGAGTGAGGCCGGCGCGGGAGTTTTTCAGCTCGGCCTGCTCGGGGCCGTCACCGACCGTGGCGGCCCCGCCCTGGTACCAGTTGACGTCAAACGAGACCCAGGTGCCGCCTTTGACAACATGTACCAGGTGAAATTCTGACGAGAGCAGTGGCTCCTGGGTGCGGGTGGTGCCCTGGTAGTCGGGGTTGTCTTCATAAAACCAGGCGCCCAGCTCGCCTTCCACCAACCAGCCCTCGGTGAGCGGCACGATAAAACCCAGCGCCGGTTTGACGGCCCAGCGGTTGGTGCCCGCGTTAAACAGTTTGCTGCCGTCGTATTCACCGGTGGGGATGCTGACGAGCACACTGGCACCGACAATGGGTTCGGGCTCTGCCGCCAGTTGGCGGAAGGCGGCGCCGTCCATACTCGGGGCGCCGAGCAGGTTAATGGCCAGGCGCGCGCGCGGGTCGGCGGCTGCGCTGATGGAGCGCTCGCGAAATTCGCCGTTCACCATCGCCTCGGCATCGCCGCGCACCAGCGGGTAGTTCAGTTGCAAGCTGGCGGTGCGGTCAAACAGGCCAAAGGTGCGCTGGTAGGTGAGTGAGAGAAAGTCCAGGGTGACCTCTGCGCCTTCGATCGGTGCGGAGACATCGACGAGGACATCGCCCTGCGAGCGCTGGTAACTCATCACCAGCACATTTGTGCCTTTCGGGGCGGGCCAGTAGGCGCGCGGTGCCAGCTCTTGTGCCTGGGGCGCCGCCATCGCCAGCCAGAGTAAAACAAAAAAACCGACATCCTTGCTACTGGTTCGCATGGCTCAACCCTGACTGATTGTTGCCTGCTGAGTATAGCCTTGTGGCTGCAGGCCATTCCAGTCCGGGCACGATGAACGGTCGGAGTATACTGGGTAGGGAAGGGGGATACGATGAACGAGGGCAGCGAAAAAGCAGAACTGATCCGGCGGCACCAGCGCTCGGCCATCGCCCGGCGTTTGTCCCGCGGGCCGGAGAATTTTTACCTGCGCGACTTTATCTACGGCGCCATCGATGGCCTGGTCACCACTTTTGCGATTGTCGCCGGCGTGGCCGGTGCGGGTTTGTCGACCACGGTGGTGATTATTCTCGGCGTCGCCAACCTCTTGGCCGATGGCTTCAGCATGGGCGCCAGTAATTATCTGGGCGTGCGTGCGGACAATCAGCTCAAAGAGAAAACCCGGCGCGAAGAGCTGCGCGAAATTGACCTCTACCCCGAAGGTGAGGCGGAAGAAGTGCGCCAGATTTTTGCGGCCAAGGGGTTTTCCGGCGAGCAGCTTGAAGACATAGTGACGACCATTACCGCCGATCGCGGGCTCTGGGTGAACACCATGTTGCAGGATGAACACGGTTTGTCGCTCGCACACTTAAGCCCGGTGAAGGCCGGCTCGGCGACCTTTGTGGCCTTTGTCCTGCTCGGTACCTTGCCGCTGTTGCCGTTTGTGGTCAGCGCGCTCTTTGCGCCGGAGGCCACCTCGCTCTACGCCTGGAGTGCGGCGCTCACGGCCATGGGTTTTCTGGTGGTGGGCGCCGCCAAGGGCGCACAGGTGGGCAGCTCTAAAGCCGCCTCTGCCCTGGAAACCCTGGCGGTGGGCGGTGCGGCAGCGGTGCTCGCCTATGCCGTCGGGGCGTTTCTCGGCGGGTTATGAGTCCTCGCTGACCGACTCAAGGCGCACGTCGATGGCCAGCTCGTCGGCGATGGCGTCCAGCTGGTCGTAGAGGTCATCCATATTGACCTCGGCGGGAATATGAATAATGCCCGTGGCCTCAAACATGGGCTCGCCGGACCATGGCATGCTGGAGGTGTCGGTTTCCAGCTCGTCCACATTGATGCCGCGCTCGGCAAACGCCTGCGCGATTTCGTAGACAATGCCGGTGCGATCCGGCCCCACCACACTGAAAGACAACGCCTGTTGGGCGTCGCTGGCGCCCGCATCCGCCGCTTCCACCACCACTTGCAGGCCATCGCCCGACAGGGCCTTGAGGGCCTGTTGCAGGGCAGGGCGATGTTCCTCGGCCACGGCAACCTGTAGAATACCGGCAAATTTTCCGGCCAGATGTGCCATGCGGCTCTCCAGCCAGTTGCCGCCGTGGTCGCTGATGGTTTTGGCCAGCTTTTGCACAACGCCCGGGCGGTCGTCGCTGATAACAGTGAGTACGAGGTAGTGGTTCACGCAGCTTCCTTTTATTGTGGTTCGCGGCTTATTGTGGCTCAGGGCGCACACGCCTAATGCGGTAAAGATAACACAGGCTTCTATGATAATTCCCCACCAACAACTGGCCGCCGATACCCTGACGGCGCTGCTGGAAGAATACATAACCCGCGAGGGCACCGATTACGGTGAAACCGAGTTGTCTCTTGAGACCAAGGTGGCGCAGTTGCGTCGGCAATTGGCGCGCGGTGAGGTGGTGATTGTGTTCGATCCGGCCATGGAGAGCACATCGCTGGTCAATGCCCGCGACCTGCCGGAGCTTGGGGATGAGTAACCCCCCCGAGAGCTGGCTGGTGGAAGGCCCGAGGGGTGCGGCGCCCAGCCTGGTGCTCGCCCACGGCGCCGGCGCGCCCATGGACAGCGAGTTTATGCAGGCCTACAGCCGCGCACTGGCGCAGCGGGGTGTGCGGGTCTGCCGCTTTGAATTTCCCTATATGCAGCAGCGCCGCGACTCGGGTAAAAAGCGCCCGCCGGATCGCGCTCCCGTGTTGATTGAGGCCTTTCGCCAGGCCCTGGAGCAGGCGCGGGCCCTGTGGCCGGCGCCGGTGTTTATCGGCGGTAAATCCATGGGCGGGCGCATGGCCAGCCACCTGGGCGCCGAGCCCGGTGTTGGCGGTGTGATTTGCCTGGGTTACCCGTTTCATCCGCCGGGCAAGCCCGACAAGCTGCGCCTGGAGAGTTTGCAGGCGTGCCGGGTACCGGCGCTGGTGCTGCAGGGCACGCGCGACCGACTCGGCAATGCCGACGAAGTGGTGGGCTACGACTTGCCGGCGCAGATCACACTGCATTGGTTTGCCGATGGGGATCACGATTTAAAACCCCGGGTCGCCTCCGGCTTTACCCACGAGCACTACATTGAGCGGGCCGCAGAGGCGTCCGCCGAGTTTATTCACGGCGGAGGCCAGCTTTGAATCACTTATACCTGCATTGTCGCCCGGGCTTTGAGAAAGAGTGCGCCGCCGAAATTACCGACCTTGCCAATGAGCAGGGCTTTTTCGGCTACAGCAAAACCGAGCCGGGCAGCGCGCTGGTGAGCTACGTATGCCACGAGCCAGATGCGGCCCGCCGGCTGATCCGTTCGCTGGATTTTGCGTCTTTGGTGTTTGCCCGCCAGTGGCTCGCCGGCCCCGCCCCCTTGGAGGGCCTGGATCCAGCCGACCGGTTGACCCCGCTGTTAACAGCGGCGCGCGAGCTCGGCGATGTCAGCCAGTGGTGGACAGAGACCACGGATACCAACGAGGGCAAGTCGCTCTCGGCGCTCAGTCGCAAATTGGGCAAACTGTTTGGTCGCGAGCTGGCCTTGACGCCTGCCAGTCGCTGGCGCCTGCACTTGCTGTTTTTGTCCGGTACTTCGGTGGTGGTGGGAGTGTCGCCAACGGCCAACAGTGCCCGCTGGGCCATGGGGATTCCCCGTTTGCGTCAGCCCTCGCAGGCGCCGAGCCGGGCCACGCTCAAACTCGAAGAGGCCTGGCATCACTTTATCCCCGCCGAGCAGTGGGATGAGCGTTTGCGCGGCGGTATGCGCGGCGTGGATCTGGGCGCGGCCCCCGGCGGCTGGACCTGGCAAATGGTCAGGCGCGGTATGTTTGTCGATGCGGTAGACAATGGCCCTATGGACCAGGCGTTGATGGACAGTGGCCAGGTCACCCACCACGTGGAGGACGGTTTTGTCTATCAGCCGAAAAAGCCGGTGGATTGGTTGGTGTGTGATATTGCCGATAAGCCCGCGCGAGTGGCGAGCATGATTGGCCGCTGGGCGGCGCAGGGCTATTTTCGCGAGGCGGTGTTTAATTTAAAACTGCCGATGAAGCAGCGTTACCTCGAGGTGAAAAAGCGTCGGGAATTTTTGGAGGCGGTGTTCGCCGAATACGGGCTTGAGGCCAGTCTGGCGTTCAAACAGCTGTATCACGACCGCGAGGAGGTCACGGGGCACATTCGAATCACCCGCTGATTACTTTTGCAGCAGGGTGATTTTTTCAAAATCCGCCAGGGTCGGATTGAGCTGGTTGAGAGTCTCGTGCCGCTCATCGCTGTAGTACCACTGTTTCCAGTCGTGCAGCGAGCGCCACTTAGACAACAGATAGCGGTGATTGGGCCGCTGCAGGTCCTCAAGGGTTTCGCCGTTGATAAAACCCGGTGCACGGTGGGCCGCTTCTAATGCCTGGCGCGCGGCCAGGTCGTAGGTGCTTTCCATTCCGTCGGCGATGTGTCTTTCAACCAATACGTAAATCATGTCCAACCTGAAACTCGCTCGGGCAAGTGTCCTTAGTGAGGTAAACTTCACGTCTGCGTTTTATTGTAACGCAAAACGCTTTTGGTGGTAGGGGTTTTGGCGTGGGTCACTGATCACCGATGCCGCCGGCCTGCTGTACTACCCAGTCGCCGAGGGCAATCCATTCGTCCAGTAAATGATGCAATGAATTGAGAGAGGCCACCGAGCAATTGCCGTTTTCGAGCCATTCATTTCCCAGCTGGGTGAGGCTGGCGATGATGCGGCCGATGGCCACCGCGCCCAGGGTGTCGAGCAGGGTGTAGCCGTTCAGACTGCTCTGCGCGGGCGTCAGCGCCAGTGTGTGTCGCAGGTTTTCGCTCAGTGTCGGTTGCGGGTTGCGCAACAGCGCTTGCGTCAGTTGCAGGTTCTTGCTGCTGAACCCGAAAGGTTCAATAAACGCTTTGGTGTCAAACCGGTGTGGTGATGGCATCAGTGCAGACTCCCGCGCTTTAAGCGCGCTGCGCCATTGATTAACACGGCGCACAACGTGAAAATACCTGTCCCAGTATGTGCGCTCGTTTTCAGCAGGGCCCTTGGTGGTGGTGGAGAATTCTTTGCTCGGCAAGGCAAATACTGTTACTGATAAGTTTAGCAAGGGCACAGGCGCCTGCTGTTTGTTTAATAGATGATCTGACGCTATGAAACCGGAAATTGATAATTATTTGGATACAAGTGGACTGCTGTGTCCCGAGCCTGTGATGATGCTGCATCAGGCGGTGCGAGCTATGTCGGCCGGGCAGGTGATTGAAGTGACGGCGACGGACCCATCCACCACGCGGGACATTCCCAAGTTTTGTCTGTTTCTGGGGCATGAGTTGCTGGAGCAGCAAGAGCGCGATGGTGTGTTTTTTTACACCATCGCCCTGAAAAAATAAGGGTCCGTATGCCGGACCCTTATGGTTGTCATTGTCGCCGCAAAGAGCGCTTTAGTGGCCTTCTTCCACGAGCATTGAAATCGCCGCCAGGGCCTCGGGGTCCTCGGCTTTGATTTTGTTGGCAATCTGGTGCTGGAAAAAGTAGCGGAACTCGTCGTGCAGCTGCGCCGGGTAGAGACACTCATCGCCGGGTAGCACCGGTGTACTGATGACTTTTTCGGCGTCGGTGAGCATGCCGTAGATGTTGCCATCGTGCAGCAGGCGCCAGCTCACCACCTCCACCAGAGTCAGCTGATGGGTGGTTTCATTGGCCAGGACCGCGTGAGTGCCGATGGTGTCCGGCAGCTCCTGAACCACGTCATCGTCGTTTTCGCACTCGAGCTCGTAGTATTCAGCGGCGGTTTCCAGCTCAATGATTTTGTGCATGGGCGCGTCGAAGAAGACCTCGTCAATGCCCGCGTCGTAATAGCCTTCCCACTGGCCGTTGAGCGGGTCAAACACATCGGTGCAGGCGACGATATCATTGAGCCAGGGTACCAGGCCCACCACGTCGCCGTTGGCTCTTAGGCCCCAGCAGAGGATCTTGAGACTGAACAGCTTGTCCGGATTGCTTTCATTGGAGTAGAGCATCTCCAGACCATCCAGCTCGGGAGAAAGCCGGATAAACCGTTCATCGTGCAGCTCAGAGAAGGATTTTCCTGAGAAAAAATCCACGACATTGTCAGTGTTGTGGCTTTTGACGGGGGTCTTCATAATACACCTCCTGAATGAGGCTGGTGACAACGCCGAAGGCGCTCTCGGGCTGTGTTGATGGCGAGCCATCACTACATAAGGTATATGCTAATCTGCCCAAGCACAATACTTATGGCGCAAAATTTACGTGCGGCCTGTCCCGTCTGTCACCGCGATGAAATGAGTTTGAGATTTTGACCGCTGTTGCCCGCACCTGTGTTCACGACTGCCGCGACCTGATCGCCCTGTTTAACCGCTGCTTTGCCCAGAGCGAGGTAACCCTATTGGTGGGCGGCGCCCCCGAGCCCGTCTATTTGCCCTGCGGCGACAGCGGATGTGCCGAAATTCACTTTACCCGCGACTACTTTGCCAGCGCCTTGCACGAAATTGCCCATTGGTGCGTGGCCGGCCGCGAGCGCCGCCAGCTGGAGGATTACGGCTACTGGTACGCGCCCGATGGTCGCAGTGCCGAGCAACAGGCCGAGTTTGAAGCCGTGGAAGCCAGGCCCCAGGCGCTGGAGTGGTTGTTTTCCGAGGCGGCGGGCGTGCGCTTTCGGGTGAGCGCGGACAACCTGGCGCAGAACCTCGGCCCCTCGGAGGCCTTTAAACAGGCCGTTCATGCCCGAGTGCTCGATCTGTGCACGCAGGGTGTGAGCGAGCGGGTCGCGGCCTTTACCTCGGCGCTGCTCGGGCACTACCGCCCCGAGCTGACGCTGGGTGGCCTGCTGAGTCCGGCCCGCTTTGCGAGGGCGTCCCTTTGAGTGGGCCGGAGCGGGCACCGGTCTGCCTGATAGACGCCTCTATCTACATCTTTCGATACTACTTCTCGCTGCCGGCGGCCTGGATCAGTCCGCTTAATGGCTACTCCACCGAGGCGGTTTACGGTTTTACCGGCTTTTTACTGGAACTCATGGAAAAGCACACCCCCGGTCGGCTGGCAGCGTGTTTTGACGAGAGTCTGGGCAGCGGCTTTCGCCATCAGCTTTCGCCGGACTACAAGGCCTCCCGGGTACTGCCGGACGAGGCTCTGGCGTTTCAACTGCAGGCCTGCCGCCGGGTGGCCGGCCTTTTGGGCATCGCCACTTTTGCCAGTGATCGTTACGAGGCGGACGACTTGCTCGCCAGCCTCTACCGGGTGTGTGCCCGGGCCCGCTCGCCCATCGCCGTCTTGACTCGCGATAAGGATCTGGCGCAGTTGCTGCGCCGCCCGCAGGATTTTCTCTGGGACTATGGTGCCGGCGTCAGGCACTATGGGGCCGATATTGAAAAGCGCCTGGGCATCGCACCGGCGCAAATGGTGGATTACCTCGCTCTGGTGGGGGACCCGATTGACGATATTCCCGGTGTGCCGGGCGTGGGTGCCAAAACGGCGGCGGCTTTGCTGCGCCACGGCAAGAGCCTCAAGGCGCTCTACGCCAGGCCCGGGCAAATTGCCGATATACCGGTGCGCGGCGCCGCCGGCCTTGCCGCCAAGCTGCTCGCGCACCGGGATCAGGTCGCTCTGTCGCAGCAGCTGGCGGCACTGGTCGGCGGCTTGCCGCTGATAGACAGCGCTGCAAAACTCGATAAAACTTCCATTAAAATGGAAGAATTTGGCGAATTTTGCCGTGAAATGGGCTGGCCGGACAAGCCGCGGCGCCGGGCTCTGGCCCTCGCGCAGGCGCGCACCGGCCGCACTTTACAACCGTAACTCGTAGGTGTTTATGAAGATTCTGGCCGATGAAAATATTCCGCTGCTGGAGGCCTTTTTTGGCGATTGCGGCACGATTACCCGCCTGCCGGGCCGAAACCTGACCCGCGAACAGGTGCGCGAGGCCGATGCTCTGCTGATCCGCTCGGTCACTCGGGTGGATGACGCCCTGTTAAACGAAACGGCAGTGCAGTTTGTCGGCACCTGTACCATCGGCATGGACCATCTGGATCAGCGCTATCTGGAGCAGCGCGGCATCACCTACACCAATGCGCCGGGCTGCAACGCCAACTCTGTGGTGGAGTATGTGTACGCGGCCCTGTGCCACCTGGACGTCGACTGGCGCAAGCGCAGGGTGGGTATTATCGGCTGTGGTAATGTCGGCGGCGCCCTTTATCGTGCGCTCAGCGCCCAAGGGGTGCAATGCCTGTGTTACGACCCCTTGTTGAGCGAGGCCGACAACCCGGACCTGGCCGAGCTGGAAGACGTGTTGCAGTGCGATATCGTCAGCCTGCACACGCCCTTGACCACCACCGGGCCGCACCCCTCGCGCCATCTGTTGGCTAAGGAGCAGTTGCGTCAGTTGCCGCCGGGCGCCGTGCTGCTCAATTGCGGGCGCGGGGCCGTGGTGGATAACGAGGCGCTGCTGCAGGTGCTGCGTGAGCGAGATGACCTGCAGGTGGTGCTGGATGTCTGGGAGGGCGAGCCGGTGATTTCCCTGCCACTGCTCGAGCGGGTGAGCCTCGCCTCGCCGCATATTGCCGGCTACAGCTTTGATGGCAAACTCAAGGGTACCGCCATGATTTATCATGCGTTTTGCCGGCACTTTGGCCTGCCGGAGTCGGCCTCGCTGGTCGAGTTGACGCCGCCGGTGGTGGACAATCAGCTGCGGTTGGTCGAGGGCAGCGACTGGCAGCGGCTGCGGGCGCTGATCGGTGAGGTTTACGACATCGAAGACGACGATCGCCAGCTGCGCAAACTGGGCAAGCAGGTGCGTCATCACCGTGTGGATTTGGCCAAAGGTTTTGACAGTTTGAGAAAACATTACCCGGTGCGGCGCGAATTTGGTAACTACCGCGTGTTGGGGGCGCCAAAAAAAGGGCCGCTGGCGGATACGCTAGCGGCCCTGGGATTCAAAAGGGCGAATTCAATTGACTGACACGGACGTGAGAAGTGCGTATCTATGGCTAGGTTAGCGTTGATGTGTGAAATTTTTATGACGGAGATGGCGTGCTCAGGTTGGGGGTGATTGTTAACCCCTATGCCGGGCTGGGCGGCGCTGTAGCGCTCAAAGGCAGCGACGGGGAGCAGATCCGCGCTCAAGCGCTGGAGCGCGGCGCCGAGCCGCAGGCCGCTCGGCGCATGGCCCGCGCGCTGGCGCCTCTGCGTGAATTTGGCGATCGGGTTCAGCTGCTGTGCTGTGCCGGCCCCATGGGAGGGGAGATGGTAGAGGCGCTGGGTTTTGCGCTCGAGCTATTGCCACTGCCCATACCCGCACCGAGCGATGCCGAGCACACTCGGCTCGCCGCCGAGACCATGCGGGCCGCCGGCGTAGACCTGTTGGTGTTTGCCGGCGGCGACGGCACCGCGCGCCTGATTGCCGATGCCATAGGCTGCTCGCTGCCGGCGCTGGGAGTACCTGCCGGCGTGAAGATTCACTCCGGGGTCTATGCCACCAGCCCCGAGGCCGCGGGCCGGGTGCTCAAGCGCCTTGCCGAGGGGCGCTGGGCACCTCTGGCTGAGCGGGAGGTCAGGGATATTGATGAACAGGCGTTTCGCCAGGGGAGGGTACGCGCGCGCCACTACAGTGAGCTGCTGGTGCCCGATGTGCCCGAGGCGCTGCAGCAGGTGAAAAACGCTGGCGCCGAGGTGGACGAGCTGGCCCAGCTGGATCTGGCCGCCGAGGTAGCCGAACGCATGGACCCCGACACCCTCTATCTGGTGGGGCCGGGTTCCACCACCCGCGCACTGCTCCAGCAGCTGGGTCTTGAGGCCACACTGCTCGGGGTGGATCTCGTTCGCGCCGGCCAGTTGCTGCTTGGCGACGCCACGGCTGCGCAGATTCTATCGACCATGGCTGAGCACAGGGGGCCGGTGGTGATAGTGGTCACCGCTATTGGCGGTCAGGGGCATATTTTTGGGCGCGGTAATCAGCAATTTGCCCCCGAGATTATCCGCGCCGTGGGGCGGGGGAATATCTGGGTCATGGCGACGGCGGAAAAACTCAAGGCGCTGGAAGGGCGGCCGCTGTTGGTCGACACCAATGATCCCGAGCTGGATGCCGCCCTGAGCGGTGTTATACCGGTGATCACCGGCTACCGGCAACAACTGCTCTACCCGCTGGGGGAGTCGGCCGATGACTGAGCCCCGTATGTTTGATGCCGAGCGCCTGGAACGGCTTATCAACGACGCCCGCGGCGGTGAGCCCGACAGTCGCCGGTTGTTGCACGGCCGCGGGCGCTGCTACCCGGGCTGCGAACAGATCAATGTGGATTTTTTTAACCCGGTGGCGGTGGTGACGCTTTACGCCGAGAGCGCCGAGGCGCATTTGACCGGGATAATGAAAGAGCTTAAGTGCCTGCAACCCTCGCCTCTGGAGGCGCTCGTGGTCCAAAGGCGCTACCTGGCGGGGGCGCCGGCCGAATGGTTGGTGGGTGTTATGCCCGAATCCTGGTACGCCCGGCGCGGCTCGCTGCGTTTTGCGCTGACGCTCGATGGGCAGCAAAATCCGGGCTTTTTTCTGGATATGGAGCCCGGCCGGCGCTGGCTGGAAGCCCTGGCACCGGGCAAACGGGTACTCAATTTGTTTGCCTATACCTGCGCTTTTTCGGTGGTGGCGGTGGCTGCCGGTGCCGAGCGAGTGGTGAATGTGGACATGAGCAAGCAGGCGCTCGCCCGCGGCCGCGACAATCACCATATCAACGGTCTGGACAAGCGCCGCAGCGAGTTTTTGCCCGAGCAGATTCTCAAATCCTGGAGCCGCATTCGCCGGCGCGGGCCCTATGACGTGGTGATTCTTGACCCGCCGAGTTTTCAAAGAGGCAGCTTTGTGGCCACCCGTGACTACGCCAAACTGGTGCGCCGCCTGCCGGAGTTGCTGCCCGCAGGCGGCGACGTCTTGGCTTGCTTGAACGCGCCGGAGCTGGATACGGGGTTTTTGCAGCAGGTGTTTGCCGAGCACTGCCCGCAGGCCCGATTGCTAGAGCGGCTGCCGGGCAGCGAGGATTTTCCCGATGCCGAGCCCGAGCGGCAGCTAAAGCTGCTGCACTTCACCTATCCCGGGGTCAGCGGTTGAGCAGAATCTGCATGATGGCGTCGATCGCGTTGGACGAGCGTCCCCGCAGGGCGGCTCGCACCAATTCGATAGCGGGGGCGAAGTCGCCCTCTATCTGACTTTCTTCCAGCACGGGCTCGAATTGGGCATTAATGAGGGTGGCGTGGTTGGCCAAGTGTGAGCGGCAGCTGATCAAGCTGCTGAGCAGGGTAAAGCCCTTGTGGGTCAAGGTGGCCTGATCCACCGCCTCCTGGCGGATGGTGTCTTCGTAGCGAATATAGCCCTCGGCGGCCAGCCACATTAACGCGGCGAGACACGCCTGGTGGCGGGGGCTGTGCAGGCCGAACTCGTCCGGCGTATCCGGCCCGGAAATGTCCTCGACAAACACCGTCAGCTTGCGCGGAAAGCTCGAGTAGAGCATGTTCAGCGCTTTGGCGGCATCCTTGTGAAAGTCGGAAATGTGAATATCAGCCATAACACAGTAATAAGGTAACAGCGCTACTGGGTGTAGCGCTCTAGGAAGTGGCCCAGGCGTTCAATGGCGCGGGTCAGCTCGTCTTCGCGCGGTAAAAAGACAATGCGCAGGTGGTCTTTTTCCGGCCAGTTAAACGCCGTGCCCTGCACCAGCAGGATTTTCTCCTGAATCAAAAAATCCAACACCATTTGCTGGTCGTCCTGAATCTTGTGGCGGTTCAGGTCAATTTTTGGAAACAGGTAAATAGCGCCCTTGGGTTTGACGCAGCTCACCCCCGGCAAGTCAGCCAGGGCGGCCAGGGCGGCGTCACGCTGATCGCGCAGGCGCCCGCCGGGAATAATCAGCTCGTTGATGCTTTGGTAACCGCCGAGCGCAGTCTGCACCGCGTACATGGCGGGCACATTGGCGCACAGGCGCATGGAGGCGAGCATCTCGATACCTTCGAGATAATTTTTGGCCTTGTGCTTGGCGCCGCTGACCACCATCCAGCCGGAGCGGAATCCCGCCAGGCGGTAGGATTTGGACAGGCCGTTAAAGCTGATGCACAGGGTGTCCTGTACCAGGCGGCTTAGGGGCACGAAAGTGGCATCGTCGTAGAGAATTTTGCTGTAGATCTCGTCGGCAAACAGAATCAAGCCCTTTTCTTCGGCCAGTTTGACCAGCTGCTCCAGCACTTCCTGACTGTAGACGGCGCCTGTGGGGTTGTTGGGGTTGATGATCACAATGCCGCGGGTTTTATCGGTGATCTTGCTGGCGATGTCCTGTACATCCGGATACCAGTCGGATTGCTCGTCGCAGCGGTAGTGAACGGCCTTGCCCCCCGCCAGGTTAACGGCGGCAGTCCATAGCGGGTAATCGGGCGAGGGGATGAGCATTTCGTCGCCGTTGTTGAGCAGTGCCTGCATGGCCATCACAATCAGTTCACTGACGCCATTGCCCAGGTAGATATCGTCGATATCGACATTCGGTATGCGCAGGCGCTGACACTCCTGCATGATGGCTTTGCGGGCGGCAAACAGGCCACGCGAGGCGACATAGCCTTCGGCGTTGGGCAGGTTGTAGATAACGTCCTGAATAATTTCATCGGGCGCCGCAAAACCAAAGGGCGCGGGGTTACCGATGTTGAGCTTCATGATCCGGTGGCCTTCTTCCTCGAGCCGGTAGGCGTGCTCGAGCACGGGGCCGCGAATGTCATAGCAGACGCCGTTCAACTTTTCGGATTTTTTAATCGTATCCATTTACAGTAAACTACCTTTCATTAACCTGTTTTGTCGGCAATCATCCGGTTTGCCGTGCGTTTGTGTCAAGGAATTCATTATGTCTGAATCTGATAAGTTTTCCGATGCCTATTTTCGGGAGCGACTGACGCCGGAGCAGTATTACGTCTGCCGCGAAAAGGGCACAGAGCGGCCGTTTACCGGCGAGTACTGGAATGTGTTTACCGATGGCGAGTATCGCTGTCGAGGCTGCGGTGAAAAGCTGTTTGATTCTCACACCAAGTTCGATGCCGGCTGCGGCTGGCCGAGCTTTTATGCTCCCGCTTCGGCGGAGGTGATTCGCGAGGCGTTTGACGAGAGCCACGGCATGCGTCGCACCGAGGTTTTATGCGAACGCTGCGGATCGCACTTGGGACATGTGTTTAACGATGGGCCGGCACCGACGGGTTTGCGCTACTGCATTAACTCTGCCTCCATCGAGCTGGAGGCGCAGGATCAATCGTAGATCTGCTTTTTCTTCCAGCTGTCTTCCTCTTCAAACTCGTTCCAGGCTTTGCGTGTGGCCTCCTCTTCCTCCACCACTGAGGCGGGTGGGGCTTCTTGCGCGGCGTACTCGGCCTCGAGCTTGCTGATGATGCCGCTTAATTGCTCCACCTGTTTCTTCACATTCTGCTGACTGGCCTCTTTTAGCAGGAGCTTGCGCGCCAGCGAGTAGTAGTGAATGGCTAGGCGCAGCTTGTTCTCGCTACGGGCTTTTTTCGCCTGCTGACTGTAACTCTCAATGGCAATCTGCAGCATCAACCGGCGGATCTGCGCCAGATAGCCCGCGGCCTGGGGCTGAGGTAGGCGACCCTTTTCGGCCTGTGAGCTGATATAGCGCTGCAGCTCCTGCAGCAGGGTTTTTGCTTCTCCGGTTTTCTCCGGAGGCAGCTTTGGTTTTTCACCGGCCAGCGGCTGGTTTTCGGCCTGCTTGCTGTAGAGCTGGAACTCCTCACTGTAGCCGCCACTCGGGTCGAGCTTGGCCAACTGCTCGCAGGTGTTGAGCAGTACCCGGTACACCAGTTTGTTCAGATCGGACGGCAGGAATCCGGGAGGAAAGCCTGAGGCCATGTATTTGAACAGCTGCTGGCGCTTTTTTAATGCGGTCAGTACGCGCAGCTGCTGCTTGCGTTTTTTTGCCAGGTGTTGGGAAATAAACACATAGCACACCATCGCGGTCAGCAAAATAACCAGTGCAGCGATCAGGTAAACGGACGACATAATGGTTCCTGTCTTCAATCGGGGCTTCCCGGCCGCGCGTTCGGGGAATCTCAGTCGAGAGTATAGCATTTGGGCGTATAAATCAGCCTCTGGTTATAAGCTCACGCGAAGAGGCTGGCCGCTGGCGGCGCCAGCAGGCTCTAGCTGAGCGCCAATTCTGGCCCCAATGGGCGCCGCTAAGTCATTGTTTAGGCTCATTAAAAAAATACACAGTAAAGTGTTGACAGGTGGGCACCGGCTACTTAGAATGCGCCCCTCTTTTGACGAGACGCGTGTCCCCTTCGTCTAGAGGCCTAGGACACCGCCCTTTCACGGCGGTAACAGGGGTTCGACTCCCCTAGGGGACGCCATGCGGGAATAGCTCAGTGGTAGAGCACAACCTTGCCAAGGTTGGGGTCGCGAGTTCGAGCCTCGTTTCCCGCTCCATTTCCCTCTTTTGGGGGTGGCGGATGCACGCAAAGCAAGAGAGATGTCCTGTCCCCTTCGTCTAGAGGCCTAGGACACCGCCCTTTCACGGCGGTAACAGGGGTTCGACTCCCCTAGGGGACGCCATGCGGAAATAGCTCAGTTGGTAGAGCACAACCTTGCCAAGGTTGGGGTCGGGAGTTCGAGCCTCCTTTTCCGCTCCAAATTCAAAGGGCCAGCGCTATGCGCTGGCCCTTTTTGGTTTTGGGGGCCGAAAAGCCCTGCCGCGCTGGTATACTCTCGCCCTTTGTCAGTGCAGGCCAAAAATGGCGGCTCTCTCGCGCTCGTAATCAAACGGGCGCGCCTCGCCGATGGCCTGGTGCAGTCGCTCGTCCAGTTGCTGAAACTTGTCGATCTCGTCGTCGGGCATATAGTGCAAGCAGTCGCCTCCAAAGTGCCACAGCAGATCCCTTGGCAAAAGCGGCACCAAGTGCGGAAAGGCGGCGATGGTGCGGCACACAACCGCCTGGCCGAGTTCTGCGTATTCGTTGCCGGTGGTGCCGGGCAGGGACTCGAGCTGCTCGAGGTAGTGCAGCGATTCCTCGTCACACTCGTCGAGGATAAAGGGTGGCTGTTGCTGCACCGCATGGATGAACTGGGCAAGCAGATTGCGAACACAGTTCCGGTAAGCGCGTTCGGCGGCGGTGTCGGACATGATGAAACTCCACTGTCGTGTGAACCACTCCTGTTGAGTGGAAAAATCAGAGGCAATTATGACAGCTGCGCTCTCAATTAAAAATCTGCGAAAAATTTACGATAACCGTTTTGAAGCGCTCAGGGGCATTTCTCTGGAGGTGCAGGCGGGGGATTTTTTTGCGGTTCTCGGTCCCAACGGGGCCGGCAAGTCGACAACCATCGGTATTATCAGCTCTCTGGTGCGCAAAACTGCCGGTGAGGTGTCGGTGTTTGGCCACAATATCGATACCGATTTTTCGGCGGCCAAACAGCAACTGGGAATCGTGCCTCAGGAGTTCAATTTCAGCCAGTTTGAAAAGGTGCGGGACATTGTGTTGCAGCAAGCCGGTTACTACGGTCTGCCCCGCGAGCGCGCCGCCGCTCAGGCCGACAAGTATCTGCAAAAACTGGGTCTGTGGGACAAGCGCAACACCCCGGCACGTATGCTCTCGGGCGGCATGAAGCGCCGGCTAATGATTGCCCGGGCCCTGGTGCATGAGCCGCGGATTTTGATTCTGGATGAACCCACCGCCGGCGTGGACATTGAGCTGCGCCGCTCCATGTGGGATTTTTTACGCGAAATCAACGCCGAGGGCACCACGATTATCCTGACCACCCATTATCTGGAGGAAGCTGAGAGCCTTTGTCGCAATGTGGCGATTATCGATCACGGCGAGATTGTCCAGAACACCAGCATGCGCGCTTTGCTCAAGCGTCTGAATAAAGAGGTGTTTGTGTTTGATACCACCTCGACGCTCGCCGCGGCGCCGTCCCTGCATGGGCATGAGGTGGTTCTGGTGGATGAGCATTCGTTTGAAGTCGAGGTGGAAAAAGGCCAGAGTTTGAACGGCCTGTTTGAACAGCTCAGCGGGCAGGGGGTTGAAATCGTGAGTATGCGCAATAAGGCCAATCGTCTTGAAGAGTTGTTTGTCTCTTTGGTCAATGCCAAGCGCGAGGGGGGCGAACATGGAGTCTAAAGCTCAGTGGGTGGCGCTGGCCACCATTGTCCGCAAGGAAATCAAGCGCTTTTCCCGCATCTGGGTACAGACATTGCTACCGCCAGTAATCACCATGTCACTGTATTTTGTGATCTTTGGTAAATTGATCGGTTCGCGTGTGGGGACCATGGATGGCATCAGCTACATGCAGTTTGTGGTGCCCGGGTTGATCATGATGGCGGTGCTCACCAACTCCTATTCCAACGTGGTGTCGTCGTTTTTCAGCGCCAAGTTTCAGCGCTCTATTGAGGAGCTGCTGGTCTCGCCTACGCCCAATGTGATTATCCTGCTCGGCTATTGCGCCGGGGGGATGGCCAGGGGCCTGTGCGTGGGTGCGTTGGTGACGGCTGTGGCTCTGGTGTTTACCGACATTCAGGTGCACAGCTGGCCGTTGACCATCAGTATTATCGTATTGACCTCGCTGTTTTTCTCTCTCGCGGGGTTTATCAATGCGGTTTTTGCGAATACCTTTGACGACATCTCCATTGTGCCGACCTTTGTCCTGACGCCTTTGACCTATCTTGGCGGTGTTTTTTACTCGATCAATCTGCTGCCCGATTTTTGGCGTTTTGTCTCCCAGCTCAATCCTATTTTGCATATGGTGGGGGCTTTTCGATACGGCCTGTTAGGCACGGGCGGCGAGCATGTGGCCTGGGCGTTTGCCGGCTTGATGGTGTTTACCGGTATCTTATTTGCGGCCAGTTTGTATCTGCTGCAAACGGGCAAGCGCCTACGGGCCTAAGGAGTCGACAAATGGCGAGTATTGATGACAGTCCCCTTGGCAAGTCCAGTGCTTACCCCTCGGAGTATGCGCCGCAGTTGCTTTACCCCATTGCCCGCTCTCAGTCTAGAGGGGCTTTGGTGTCTGAGGCGCAGACACTGCCGTTTTTTGGAGAAGATGTCTGGACCGGTTTTGAGTTGTCCTGGCTAAACACACGGGGGCTTCCGCAGGTGGCGATGCTGGAGTTTCGCCTGCCGTGCGAGAGCGACAATATTGTCGAGTCCAAGTCGATCAAGTTGTACTTAAATTCGTTTAATCAGTCCCGCTTTGCCAGCCTCGAAGAGGTTAAGGCGTGTATTGCCGGCGATTTGTCAGCGGCGGCGGGTGCCGAAGTAGAGGTCAAGGTTTATCCGTTGCACCAGCTTATGCCTTTGGCGGCGGACTTTTCCGGCGCGCCATTTAACGCGCGTTGTCTCGACCAGCAGGACATTGCGATCGACACCTATTCACCGGATGCCGCTTTGCTGACAACCCTGGGTACGCAGGCGGTAAGTGAAAGCTGGTACAGCGACCTACTCAAAAGCAATTGCCCGGTCACCGGTCAGCCGGACTGGGCCAGCGTCTGGATTTACTACTCGGGCAAACCCATAGACCCGGCGGGTTTGTTGCGTTATGTCGTGTCGTTCCGCGAGCATCAGGATTTTCACGAGCACTGCGTAGAGCGGATGTTTTGCGACATTATGCAGCGCTGCGAGCCCCAGGAACTGGAAGTCTATGCGCGTTATACCCGTCGCGGAGGCCTGGATATTAACCCCTATCGCTCGAGCTCAAAGGGCAGGGCACCGCAAGTGCGGCTCGTCAGACAATAATCTTGTCGCTGAGTTTTTCGGCGGCTTTTTTCAACGCCGCCAACACATGTTCCTTGTCGTAGTTGCGCACTTTTTCCAGATCCAGGTACATGGAGAAGCCCTCTGTACGATCTTCGAAGTAAGTTTGGTTCCGCCCCAGATCCTTGCGCAGACCAGCGACCTGATAGACCTTGACCGGGGCACTGAAGCCTTTCACCGTAATATCCCCTTTGTCGCGGCACAGCACGGAATCTTTCACCAGCGACCAGGTTTCGTGGGAAATTAAAATCTCGTCCGGATCGGCTGCCGACTCCAGGCGGCTTGCCAGATTGACGTGGGTCCCGAGCACAGTGTAATCCAGATGGCTCGAGGTTCCAAAGGTGCCCACGGTGCAGTAACCGGTGTTGATGCCCATGCGGATCTGCAGCGGCTTTTTGATACCCTGATTCCACCATTCCTGTTGCAGGGATTTCATGCGCTTTTTCATGGCAATAGCCATGTGGACGCAGCGCAGGCAGTCTTCTTTGACGCCCTTGCTTGAGCTATCGCCAAACAGAACCATGACGGCATCGCCCATAAACTTGTCGATGGTACCGCCGAAGTGGGCGACAATCTTGGTCATTTCGGTCAGGTATTGATTGAGCAGCTCGGTGAGCGCCTCGGCTTCCATTTCCTCTGACAGCTGACTGAAATCTTTAATGTCCGAGAAAAACACGGTGATTTTTTTGCGTTCGGCCTGCAGGGTTTCGTCCCGGCCCTGATTCACCGCTTGCCAGACCGCAGGGGCCAGATAGCGCGATAGCTTGTAGGCGCGTATCTTGTGCCATTTTTGCTCGTTGAGCAGCTTTTCGTTACTCAGCTTCAGCCGGTGGAAGCGTTGGTGCATGTAGAGTGCGTAGGCGAGAAAGTAGGTGATGATGCCAATCAGGCTAACGGCGCTGATTTCAAAGTTGCTGTTAAAGATTAGCTGTGGCTTGTGGATCAGCAGGCTGGCGCCGACGCCACACGCCAGCGCCGTGTTGTCTTCCAGCCAGCGCCTGAGGCCGCCGTTGAGCAGGGCGTTGAACTGAATCATCGCCAGAAACAAGATGCACGGCAGCAGAGAAAAGTTGATGAGGTTAAGCACCACCCCCACCAGGGCCGCGTCGGCGTAGGAGAGGTAGCGGTTGACCTTGGGCAGTTCCTCGCTGTTCTGGCGGCGCGTATAGGCGTAGGTGCCAGAGGCGTACAAAAGCATGAAGACGATGGCGACCAGATAGGTAACGTTGATGTCGCTCCAGTTCATCATGGCCGCCAGGGTGCCGCCTGTGGCAAAGCACATGAGCGCACGGAAATAGTACTGTTGTAAGGCGGAGTCGGGACTATTTGGCTGGTCGGCGGTCTTGCTCATTGTCATTGTTGTCCGATTGGCGGTATCTGCCTGCCTATAATGGTAGGAGCAGCGTTGAGAGCCCCAGGCGGGTTGCCGGGGGGCTCATCTTATACATTAACGGCTGGTGGCGTCTATGCAAGAGATTTTTCAAGAGCCTCTGGCCTATTGGCTACGCAGTTCCAGGTACTTTTCTTCCAGCTCGGCGTACTGAAACTCCAGTTCTGCGTATTTCTCGCGCAGCTGCGCCAGAGCGTTGCCGGCGGTAGGGTCAGCGGCAGACGCTGGGCCGCCGGTGGATTTGAGCGTTTGATTCTCTTTTTCCAGTGCGTCAAGGTGCTTGAGCAGGTCTTTGGTTTCGAGGGTAAACTGGTGCAGAGTGGCTCTCATCTGCTCCATTTCGTCGTCGTTTTGCGCGCTCTGCCCGGCTTTCATTTCATATTCATTGAGCTTGGCTACCGCGGTTTCCAGCTCGCTTTCCAGTAGCTGCACGCAGGTCTCGGACTCTTTGACGTAGCGCAGTTGTTGCTCTAGCTGGGTTTGCAGCCCCTGGATAACCTCTTCTTTCTGTTCCGCGCTCTCGGCATCCTGCAGTTGTTTTTGCAGCTTGTTGATGATTCGGTGCTGATCCGCGGCGACATTGCGCAGCTTAGTGAGCTCTTCGGCAGTGCGCGGGTCAGCCCGGGTAATGGTGATGGTTTTGTGTTCGGTTTGTGTGCTTGGGTCGGGCGCTTTGCGCTCGCTGGCACTGGCGATCTGTTGGTCAATATCGTCGTAAACCGCGTGGTACTTGGCGAGCAGTTCGTCAAACCTTTCCTGATCGTCCACCCCGGAGGAGAGCGCTGAAAGCTGGTTGTAGTACTCCTGAGCTTCGCCGCGGGCCTGCTCCCACTGGTCTTCCATCTCGAAGAACAGCTTTTTGAATTTCTCCAGGTTGGCCACCCGCTTTTGGGCGTTGGCCAGCTCCTGCTCAAGGTTCGCGCTGTCGTCTGAGGCCAGCAAAGGCGCCAGGCGCTCGGCCAGCGCTTGCCAGTGATCCTCTTGCCAGCCTCCGTTTTCGGTGGCTTCCAGCTCGGTTTTGAGCAGCGCATAGCGTGTGGCACTGATACGCGCTGGCTCATCCAGCTCGGCGCCTTCTGTCTGGTCGATGTCTACTTCAGGCGCGAGGGCCTGAAAGTGTTCCAGGGTGGCGGCCAGCTGCTCTGCAAGGTGAGTCTTGGGGTCGGAGACAGGGGCGGGTTGGGCCACCGGCGCAGGCGCGGCGGGCGCCATGGCTTTCTCCATCGCCTGTCGCAGTTGCTCTTGTTGACGAGCGAGTAGGGCCCGCAGTTTACGCACATAGAGCAGCGCCAGCAGGCACAGCACCAGCAGTGCCAGGAGAATTTCCAGGCCAACAATCACACCGATCAGCGGTAGATGCATGGCGGTGGCGGGTCCTCGGGTTGGTTATGTTATTGGGGCGCTGTTAGTGCTCATCGAATACGCCTACCGGAAGCCTGCTTGCCCTCAGTATCGGGGCGATCGCTTGATTCGAATCACCAAGGTTTTCGCCAGGCTTTCGTGGCGCTTTAAATGGTAAACTTTTCGGCGCAACACGCTTTATTCAATTAGCCTTAACAGGCTCTAGTTCCATTATGGTATAAGAGTGGTCGCTGTGCGAATTCTTGTGCCGCGTTAACCGCAAGAGATCAACCTATGGATGCCATTACCGCGCTGACCCAGCGAGCTTCGGTGGGCAAGCTCACCGATCCAGGGCCATCGGCCGAAGAATTTGAAACCTTAATCCGGGCGGCCGTTCGGGCCGCCGATCACGGACAGATCCGGCCCTGGCGCTTTCTCAAGGTGACCGGCCGCGGACTTGAGGCGCTCGGAGAGCTGTATTGCCGGGCGGCCCTAGCCGATAATGCCGGTTTGTCTGAGCCCTTTCAACAAAAGTACCGCAATATGCCTCTGCGAGCGCCCTGCGTTTTGGTGGTGATTGCCTCGGTGACCGCGCACCCAAAAGTCCCGGCACAGGAGCAAGTGATCTCCGCCGGGGCCTGCGCGCAAAATGTTGTCAATGCGGCCTTCGCTTTAGGCTTGGGAGCCATGTGGCGCACAGGTGAAATGGCCTACCACCCAGTGGTTGAGCAAGGGCTCGGGCTCGCTGCCGAGGAGCAAATCGTCGGCTACATCTACCTGGGGACTCCGGCGATGGCCGTACCTGGTCCTAAGAGGCTGGAGCTGGCCGATGTGTGCCAGAGTTGGCCCGGTGCGACGGGTCAAATCGACTGAGCGAGAAGCCGTTGCGTTTGCACGGCTATTTGTGTAGGATTGCGCCCTCGCAAATCGGGGCACCTAACTGCTTGTTTTTGGTTGCAATTACCTGAATTCGCGTCTCTGTGTACTGGCCGGATCAATACGCCTCGGTGCAGCGAACACAACAACGTTGGTGAGGTGGCCGAGTGGTCGAAGGCGCACGCCTGGAAAGTGTGTAACGGGCAACCGTTCGAGGGTTCAAATCCCTCCCTCACCGCCATATACGCAAAAGGCTCAGCCGCAAGGTTGAGCCTTTTGCGTTTCGGGTCAAACAAAGTGGACGGATTCCACTTGTTAAAAGCCTGGGGCTATTACTAAGATGCCCCGACATTAACCTATTGAGAACTATCGTTGGTGCGCGTGTTGTTGAGAGACTGGCCAATTCGGTTATTGGCTGTTCGATCCTCATAAAAAAACCAAATTTTCGTCTCTAAGCGCTTGACGACATTGGGTCTTATCTCTAGTATACGCGCCTCCTGACAACGCACTCGTAGCTCAGCTGGATAGAGTACTCGGCTACGAACCGAGCGGTCGGAGGTTCGAATCCTCCCGAGTGCGCCATATTAAAAAGCCTGCCCCGAAGGGGTGGGCTTTTTTTATGCCTGTACCATTGGGTCGGATTTCCGGCCTGCAAGCACAGCTTGCGGGCGTTTGGCTGGCGCGAAACGGTGTTTCGCTAAGGGCGCCAGCCGCACCCTCCCGAGTGCGCCATATTAAAAAGCCTGCCCCGAAGGGGTGGGCTTTTTTTATGCCTGTATTATTGGGTCTGATTTCCGGTCCGCAACTACAGATTGCAGTCGTTTGGCTGGCACGAAACGGTGTTTCGCGAGGAGCGCCGGCCTCACCCTCCAGAGTGCGTCAGTTTGAGAGCCTGCCCCGATGGACTTGTATACGGAGGAGGAAAGGCTATGCCGGCCTTTGATGTGCTCGCCGAGTCGGGCGCCTTGCCAGTAACCTCAATCGGATCGATAGACGCCGCAGTGCTTTTTAGCCGGAGGTAGTTTCGAGAAGTTCTAGCCCCAGCCGCCCCGAGGGAGCAATTTGGGGTATAATGAAGCCATTCCTCAAAATAATAAAAAGCTCACCCTTAACCGGTGGGCTTTTTGTGTTTTGGGGTCTGGCAAATGGTGTTGATGTATAGAGGTAGCCGTTTTGAACAAGGTGTTGTCGTACTTGTCCCTGCTGGTCATGAATTTCCGGGTGATTCGCCGCGGTAAGATGAGCGCCTTTATGGGTGTTGAAGGTCTCCGCGGCAATGGGTTCTGGGTATAGCCCAACTGCCTTGCCACCCCTTTAGTTGTTACGGCCCTGACATTCGTTAGGGCTTTTTGTGTTTTCCTGTGTTCCGCGGTTACTCTATAAGCCAGTATAGGGAGTTGCCGATGCGTTTTGTCTGTTGTTTTTTCATTGTTTTTTTTGGTTTTTCGGTCGCCACTGTCCAGGGGGCGATGGAGGGCTACGCCCGTGTGACCGCGGATGGGCGCGCGGCGGTCGCCACGGTACAACCGCGGGCGAGCGAGGCGGCCATGAAAGTGCTGGAGCAAGGCGGTAATGCCGTGGACGCGGCGGTGGCGGCCGCTTTGGCACTCGGGGTCGTGGATGGTCATAATTCGGGAATCGGCGGTGGCTGCTTTGCCATAGTACGCTGGGCCGATGGGCGCATTGAAGCGCTGGACGGCCGGGAGATGGCGCCAGCGGCAGCGCATCGGGACATGTTTATTGTCAATGGCAAGCCCGAACGCCAGCTCAGTCGCACCGGGGCGCTTGCCTCCGGCGTCCCCGGCTCGGTGGCGGTGTTTGACTATATGCTGGAAAAAGGCGGCAAGCTCACACGCGAGCAGGTGTTCGGGCCCGCCATTGAACTGGCGGAGCAGGGTTTTGCCATTGATCAGATCTATGCCGACCGCCTGGCCCGTCATCGCGATGTTTTGGCGGGATTTAGCGGCAGCGCCGATGTGCTACTCGATAAGCAGGGCCAGCCCTGGCCCGCTGGGCACAAACTGGTGCAAAGCGACTTGGCCGCTACCTACAAGGCCCTTGCGAGAGAGGGCGCCGAGTATTTCTACAGGGGCGAGTTTGCCGAAGCCGTGGAGCGCTGGATGCAGGCCAACGAAGGTCTGATTCGCAGCGAGGATTTCGCCAATTACCGCATGCGTGTGCGTGAGCCCGTGCGCTCGCGCTACCGGGGCTTTGAGGTGGTGGGGTTCGGCCCGCCGAGCTCGGGTGGAGTGCACGTGGCGCAAATTCTCAATATTCTCGAGGCTTTTGAACTGGATAAGCTTAGCGAAACCCAGCGCTATCACTTGACCGCTGAGGCGATGAAGCTTGCCTTTGCCGATCGCGCCTACTGGCTTGGGGATCCCGCTTTTGCCGAGGTGCCCAAGTCTCTCGTCAGTGAGCGCTACGCCAGATCGCTCGCCAAAAAAGTCTCTATGGATAAAGCGCTCGAGGATGTGGCGCACGGCACACCCAAAGACGCTGAAACGAATTTATTTGATAAACACACCACCCATATCGCAGCAGCGGACCGGGACGGCAATTGGGTGGCGATTACCACCACCGTGAATACAGATTTTGGCTCCAAGGTGGTGATTCCCGGCACCGGTGTGATCATGAACAATCAAATGGACGACTTTTCGGCCCAGCCGGGTGTGCCCAATATCTATGGGCTGGTTGGTACCGAGGCCAATGCCATTGCGCCCGGTAAGCGGCCGTTGAGCAGCATGAGCCCAACACTGCTGCTCAAAGACGGTAAGCCTGTCATGACTTTGGGTGCCGCCGGTGGCCCCACGATAATTACTCAGGTGGTGCAGGCGATCATCAATCATATTGATCTCGGCCTGCCTTTGTACGAGGCCCTGATTGAGCCGCGTATTCACCACCAGTGGCGACCTGACACCCTCTATCTGGAGCCCTCGGCCAGCGAGTCATTGCGCGAATCGCTCTTCGCGCTGGGGCATGAGATCAAACCTTTGGGCCCCTATGGCTCCACCCAGGCGATCGAGTGGCGGAACGGACGCTTTACCGCCGTGGCCGAACCGCGCCTTGAGCAGCGCAATAAGCATTAGTGGTCAATGCGGCTGAAAGTGACAGAAACAGCCGTCTGGACCACTAGGCCGCCTGTGCGAGCTGGTGTTGAAAGATCCGTTCTATGGCTTCGGGCTCGCGCTCGCGCTTGATGATCTCAAAGAAAGTCTCGGCTTGCGGGTACTGCAGGCGCAGGTACATTAACCACTGCTTGACTCGGTTGCCGGCGTATTTGTTGGGGTAGCTCGGTAGGCTGATAGAGTGGTAGCGGTAAAGCAGCTCGCAGACGGCCTGCCAGTGCATGGGTTGATATGTCTCACCCGCCATATGCGCCTTGATTTGCCTGGCCAGATCGGGGCAGGCGAGTAGTCCGCGCCCAAGCATAACGTCGGCGCAGCCCGACTGTCTGCGACAGTTAAGGTAGTCGCTCACTGACCATACCTCACCGTTGGCGATCACTGGCATGGTGACGGCAGCGGCGATCTCGCCAATGCAATCCCAGTAGGCCGGCGGTCGATAACCGTCGGCCTTTGAGCGTGCGTGCACCACCAGCGCATTGGCACCGGCGTCTTCGCAGGCGCGGGCGTTATCCATATAGTTGGAGCGATCCTCATAGCCGAGGCGGATTTTGGCGCTCACTGGAATCTCGGGTGCCACCGCCCGCCGCACGGCGCTGACGATGTCAAACAAGCGCCGGGGCTCACGCAGCAGGCAGGCCCCGCCATCGCTTTTATTTACCGTTTTGGCGGGGCAGCCAAAATTCAGGTCGATGGCGGTAGCGCCGGCGCGCACCGCACGCAGCGCGTTCTCCGCCAGTGGCTCGGCCTGACCGCCGAGCAGCTGCACTTTGACAGGCACACCCGCGGGGGTCAGGCACTGATTGTCCAGCTCGGGGCACAGGCGGCGAAACACCCGCCGGGGTAGCCTCTGATCCACCACCCGGACAAATTCGGTTACGCACTGGTCTATACCGCCCACTTGGGTGAGCAGATCGCGGACCAGGTAATCGACAACGCCCTCCATGGGGGCCAAGTGTATCTGCATAGTTCAGTGCGTGTTGGGTCAGGGGCCGCCATTTTACAGAAAATGGTGCCTCTGCGAAGCCGCAGAGCGATGTTAAATCTCGGTTAAATCAGGCAGATTGGGGTCGAAAATCGGTAAATTTGCTGCTAAAAGATTACTACTGGCTTTTGTGCTCTGGCGCACGTCTTGTAAGTTTCTGAAAGATAAGAGAAAATGCACGGCCGCTCGCGGCGGGCCTAGCGGGGCCGCCGACGAAGAGCCGAATTCAGCAGAAGGTAGTCGCTATGCAAGAAACATTGCTGCAACAAGGCATTGACCTCATGGTGTATGGGATGGGCACGGTCCTCGTGTTTCTGACCCTCTTGGTGATTGCCACTATGTGTATGTCGCGCCTGATGTTGCGCTACTTTCCCGATCCGGTTGTGATCGAACCTAAGAAGAAAGCCCGTGCCGCCTCCGGTGGTGCCGCTGTGGTGGAACCGCGCATTGAGCGAGTGATCGCAGAGGCCGTTCGCCAGCATCGCGCGCGCCGCTAGAATTCCAGACCGATAAGACAGATTAACTTGGGGTAGATAACGCCATGAGCGAGGTTAAAAAACCACTGGGTATTACCGACGTGGTTCTGCGCGATGCGCACCAGTCACTGTTTGCCACCCGCATGCGTCTCGATGACATGCTGCCGATTGCCGAAAAGCTCGACTCTGTGGGTTTTTGGTCACTGGAAACCTGGGGCGGCGCAACCTTTGACAGCTGTATTCGCTATCTCGGCGAGGATCCCTGGCACCGCATCCGTGAACTGAAAAAAGCCATGCCGAAAACCCGCATGCAGATGCTATTGCGCGGGCAGAACCTGCTCGGTTACCGCCACTACGGCGATGATGTGGTAGCAAAATTTGTCGAGCGTGCGGCCCACAACGGTGTCGATGTTTTCCGTGTTTTCGATGCCATGAACGATATGCGCAATATCGAGGCGGCGCTAAAAGCCGTTAAGGATCAGGGCAAGCACGCGCAGGGGACGATTTCCTATACCATCAGCCCGGTGCACACCCTCGAGGGCTGGGTCGATCAGGGCAAGCGTATTGAAGACATGGGCGCCGACTCCATTGCCATTAAAGATATGGCTGGCCTGCTCAAACCCTACGTCGGTTATGAGTTGGTCAAGCGCCTGAAAGAGAGCTGCTCCATTCCGATTCATATGCAAAGCCATGCCACTACCGGTCTGGCGCACGCCACCAACCTCAAGTGTGTGGAGGCGGGCATTGATAACGTCGATACCGCTATTTCCTCCATGTCCATGACCTACGGTCACAGCCCCACCGAAACGCTGGTGGCCTCGCTCGAAGGCACCGAGCGCGATACCGGACTGGACATTCACCTGCTCGAAGATATCGCTGCTTATTTCCGCGAAGTGAGAAAGAAGTACGCAAAATTCGAAGGCGCCCTCAAAGGCGTGGATTCGCGTATTCTGGTGGCCCAGGTGCCCGGCGGCATGCTCACCAACATGGAAAACCAGCTGCGCGAGCAGAACGCGACCGATCGCCTTGACGAGGTGCTGGCGGAAATCCCCAAGGTCCGCGAAGACCTCGGCTATATCCCCTTGGTGACGCCGACGTCCCAGATCGTGGGCTCTCAGGCAGTGCTCAACGTGCTGACCGGCGAGCGCTATAAAACCATTACCCGAGAAACCGAAGGTGTACTCAAAGGTGAGTATGGTTCGGCGCCCGCGCCCGTCAATGCCGAGCTGCAAAAGCGCGTACTCGGTGATGGCGAGCCCATTACCTGCCGACCTGCCGACCTCATCGAGCCGGAGTTGGACAAGCTCACCAGCGAACTGCTCGCAGAAGCGAAAGAAAAAGGTATTGCCCTGACCGATGGCGAAGGCCAGATTGACGATGTGTTGACCTACGCGCTCTTTCCGCAAGTGGGACTTAAATTTCTGCAAAACCGCGGCAACGCCGACGCCTTTGAGCCCGTGCCCACTGGCCGCGAGGGCGGTGCGCCCACCACCGACGGTGGCGATGAGATCTACACCGTTGAAGTGGAAGGTCAAAAATACACCGTGACCGTATCCAACGGCGGGGATATCACCGGTCTGGCGCCTAAGGGTGGCAGTGCGCCTGCTTCGGGTGGCGGTTCATCAGGCAGTGGCGAGCCGGTTCCGGCACCTCTGGGAGGCACCATTGTGCGCCTGGCGGTTCAGGCCGGTGATCAAGTGGAAGAGGGCGATACCCTGCTGATTTTGGAAGCCATGAAGATGGAGTCCGAGGTGAGCGCACCGCGCGCCGGCACCATCGCCTCCATTAACGTCAAGGCCGGCGATGCGGTCGCCGCTGGCGATAACCTGCTCAGCATTGCCTGATTTGACCGGAGTCATTTGAGAGAAAATTATGCAGAATTTCCTACGTCTCTGGCACGACTCCGGCATCTATCACCTGGACATGGGCCAGGGCTTTATGATGCTGATTGGTCTGGTGCTGCTGTTTCTGGCCATTCGCAAAGGCTTTGAGCCGCTGCTGCTGGTTCCCATTGGTTTTGGCTGTATTCTCGCCAACATTCCCGGCGCCGGATTGTCGATGTCCGCGGTGGAAAACGCTCTTTATTCCGGCTATCCGGAGGTTATCGGACCTATTGCGCAGCTGTTGGGAGAGCAGGCTGATGCCGGTATCAAGGCGATTACCGAGGCCTACAAACTCGCGCCGGCGGGCGTCCAGGCCGATGCCTACCGCCTGGCAACGGATCTCGGCTACAGCAACGGTATGCTCTACAGTTTTTACACCGTAGCCATTGGCAGCGGTGTGGCGCCGCTGGTGATTTTTATGGGCGTCGGCGCCATGACCGATTTTGGTCCGCTGCTGGCCAACCCCAAAACCCTGTTTCTCGGCGCCGCCGCTCAGTTTGGCATTTTTGCCACAGTCATGGGCGCCGTTGGCTTGTCGGTGACCGGGGTGATCGATTTCTCCATCGCCGACGCCGCCGCCATTGGCATTATCGGTGGTGCCGATGGCCCGACAGCGATCTATGTGGCCAGCATTCTGGCCCCTGAACTGCTCGGTGCTATTGCCGTCGCGGCCTACTCTTATATGGCCCTAGTGCCGATGATTCAGCCGCCGATTATGCGCCTGCTGACCACCACCGATGAGCGCAAGATTCGCATGGAGCAAATGCGTGTCGTATCGCGCCGCGAAAAAATCGTCTTTCCCTTGATTCTGCTGATTCTGGTGGCGCTGATTCTGCCGAGCGCTGCGCCGCTGCTGGGCATGTTCTGCTTTGGCAACTTGATGCGCGAGTGCGGCGTTGTCGAGCGCCTGAGCGATACTGCTCAGAACGCACTGATCAACATCACCACGATTTTTCTGGGTCTGTCGGTGGGCTCCAAACTGGCGGCGGACAAATTCCTCGACCCAAAGACACTGGGAATTCTGGTGTTGGGCATCCTGGCCTTTGCCATCGGCACGGCCATGGGGGTGCTGACCGCCAAATTTATGAATCTGTTCACCCAGAACAAAATCAACCCCCTGATTGGCTCGGCCGGTGTATCCGCCGTACCCATGGCTGCTCGTGTGTCCAACAAACTGGGTTTGGAAGCCAATCCGCAAAACTACTTGCTGATGCATGCCATGGGCCCCAACGTAGCCGGTGTGATTGGCTCGGCGATTGCGGCGGGCGTGATGATCTCTATCGTATCTTCGCTGACCTGATTCACAGGTTGGTCTTCAATGGTTGGCGCCACAATTGTGGCGCCTTTGCGTGAGGCGCACCGTGTCGCAGCCTGAAACCAGTTTTACCTCTATTGATTACCGGCCCCTGTTGCAGCGTCTGGAGCGTAAGGGCATCGTCGAGCCGACTCGGGTTCAGGCTGAGGCCATCGACACTATTTTGGATGGTGCGGATGCCATCGTCTCCGCGCCCACCGGCTCGGGAAAAACCCTCGCCTTTTTATTGCCGATCTTGCAGTCTCTGCTGGAGTCACCGCGCCGCCGCGCCTTGCGCGCTCTGGTACTTACACCTACGCGCGAGCTGGCGAGGCAAATTGTCGGCGAGGCGCGGGAGCTGTGCGATCGCGACTCGGTCAATGTGATCGCGCTGACCGGCGGTGACCACAAGCAGACACAGATGGAGCACCTTACCGGCGCTGAGTTTCTGGTGGCGACTCCGGGAAGGCTCGCCGAGTATGTCGCAGGCGGGCTAGTGGATGTCTCCGAGGTCGAGTTCCTGGTGGTGGATGAAGCCGACCGTACACTTGATATGGGCTTTGCCGATCAGGTGACCCAGATAGCGCTAAGCTGCCCCACGCAGCGTCAAACGCTGCTGTTTTCCGCTACCCTGGCTGGCAGCGATGTTCAGGGGTTTGTCGAGGCACTCACCGACCCGGATAAACGCCAGACCATTCACGTTGAGGGCGAGCCCGAGCACCGGTCGCAGGAAAAAATCCTGGTGGACGATCCGGCCCATGCGGCGCGCTTGCTGCCTGAGCTGCTCGCCGGAAGGAACTTTGAGCGAGCCATAGTCTTTGCCAATAAGCGCGACAGGGCAGAGGCTTTGCACAAGGCGTTGGTGGCGGCTGGGCTGGATGCGCTCGTTTTGCACGGTGATGTGGAGGCGAAGGCGCGCAAGCAGGTGCACCAGCGTTTTGCCAAAGGCCAGACAAAAATTCTCGTGGCTACCGACCTTGCGGCGCGCGGTCTGGATGTGGCCGGCGTCGACTTGGTGGTGAACGCTGAGCTGCCCTACAGCGTGCCCGGCTTTATTCATCGCGCCGGGCGCACCGGGCGCATGGGTAGGGCGGGTGCTGTGGTATCGCTGGTGTCCGCCCAGAGCTGGAACCGTATGGCTTCTATCGAGCGCTACCTCGGCGGCAGTGCTGCAGTAGTGGCTGTTCCGGGCTGCGAGGCCAGCTATAAAGGCCCCAAGAAAACTAAATCGTCTGGTAAAGCCGTTGTCGCCAAGAAGAACCGCAGTAAAGCCGATAAGAAAAAAAGCGATAAAGACACGGATAAACCCAAGACCAAGCAGCGCCTTAGAGACCGGAAAAACATTGGCAAACGGCGCAAACCAGCAGCCAAGGAGTAGACCGTGCTGGAGTGGTTTCGTCGCTGGCGCGAAGAGCGCATTATCAAACGTCACCCGATCGACGAGCGCGATTGGCAGCAGGTGCTACAGCAGTTACCGCTATTGCAAGGACTGAATAATCAGGAATTGGCGCGCTTGCGCCGTCTCGCTGTACTGTTTATGCACGAGAAGGACTTTATCGGTATTCAGGGCCAGGTGCTCACCGGTAATATGGCGTTGTTGATTGCACTGCAAGCCTGTCTGCCGATTCTCAACTTGGGTCTTGAGTGGTACCGCGGCTGGCGCTCGGTGATTGTTTACCCGGCGGCTTTCAAGGCGGCGCGCACGGAAGTAGATCAGTACGGCATTGCCCACGAAGTCGAGCACAGTTTGGCGGGCGAGGCCTGGAGCCACGGCGGCGTTATTCTCGCTTGGAACGACACTGCTCGCGCTGGCATTATCGATGGGCACAATCTGGTGATCCATGAGTTTGTGCACAAGCTGGATATGCTCAATGGCGCCGCTGACGGTTTTCCCCCGCTCAGGCCGGGTATGTCGGCCTCGGATTGGACGCATGCGTTTAACGCCGCCTACGATGATTTTTGCGCGCGGCTGGCAAGGGGTGAGCCGCTCCCTTTGGATGATTACGCCGCGACCAACCCCGCCGAGTTTATCGCTGTAACCAGCGAAGTGTTTTTCGAACTGCCCGCCGTTCTCAAAGAACACTATCCAGATGTCTACCGTCACTACGTCGATTTCTATCAGCAGGATCCGCTCGAGCGTCTAAAAAGCGCCTTTATTTAGGGCATGTGACGAAATTGAGAAGAGTTTGTGACAGTTTCTGGTGCGCCTCCCTGCACGCCTCAAAAAAGTCGATAAATCCGTTGACCGACCCCATAAGTTGGGCATAGTATGAATTTCGAGGGCATATGTTGTGTTTTTGACTGTCTCACAGCCGAGTGCCCGGGTCATCATGCATCCAACTACAGGAGTGATTTTTCTTCGCGTAATCTGGTAGGGCTCGTCGCGGGCCAGAGTGCTGAAACAGATGGCTAAGCACGCGATGCGCCAGTGTAAACTTTGAACCGAAAGGGACAATACCCATGGCGAAAAGATCTCACGCACGACGCAATACCCACCAATTTGAAATGGACGAGGACGGCGGCTTCAAGGCCAACAAGGCTCGCGGCAGAGCCGGCCGAAAGCAGCGAAGGGACGAGGGCAACATCGTCGAGATGAAATCCCGCTCCCAGCAACTCGAAACCGCTTACAGTCCACAACGCGCCTCTCAACCTCTCCACGCCAGAACCTCCGCCCAGCAAGCCTACATTGACGCCATTAAAAGCCACTGCCTGACGTTTGGTATCGGTCCTGCCGGTACCGGTAAGAGTTATTGTGCTGGCGCCCTGGCGGCCGAGGCTCTGGAGTCCGGGCGTATCGAGCGCATCATCCTGACCCGTCCGGCGGTCGAGGCCGGCGAGCAGCTGGGCTTTCTGCCCGGTGCTCTGGATGAGAAGTTCTCGGTGTATATCGATGCCTTCCGCGACATCCTCAACGAGCGGTTGGGTGCGGGTACCGTGGACTATTGTTTGCGCCACGGCCGTATTGTGGCAGCGCCTCTGGCCTTTATGCGTGGCAAGACGTTCAACAACCGGACCTTCGTGGTGCTCGACGAGGCGCAAAACACCTCTATTGCGCAGATGAAGATGTTCCTGACGCGCATTGGTGAGGACTGCAAAGTCGTTATCAACGGCGATATTGAGCAGAGCGATATCCGCGGCCCCAATGGGCTTGCCGATGCCATTGCCAAGCTCGGGGATCTCAGTTCGGTGTACGTACATCGTTTTGCGCGGGAGGACATTGTTCGCAGTGGTCTTGTGCGTGACATCATCGATCGGTATGAGTTGAGCTAAAAGTGACCCTCCGGCGGCGCAGACCCGCGCTGCGCTGCCACTCTTGCAATAATGTGACAGGCCTCACATAAATGGTTATATAAAACCGTTTACTTTACAGCCAGTTTTTATAAGCATTTCGTAGGTTTTCATTGAATCTTATTCCCTGAATGCAGTAGTATTTGCCAAATTGTTGATTTGAGTGTCAATCCCGGTTCGAATGTGAGAATTTGGCTCCGCATTCTGGCGCATAAAAACTTTTGTGCGTTGGGGTGGGACTTGTGGCGCCCAAGCCCCCGTTTTCGGCGGCCGGCGCATGGAGTAGGCTAAAATTCGTCGCATCGACTTTGACGCCTTTGGTTGAGGGACCATAGATGCCACATGCCTTTCCGTTTTCACGACACGCCGCAGTCAACGTGCTCGCCGCCCTATGCCTGCTGGGCGCAAGCGGTGTTCAGGCTGAGACCGAGACCAGCCGCGATGCGGTGACCAAAGCGCTTGAAACCAACCCCGATGTGCGCGCTGCGCTGCACACCTTCGATGCTGCCGGGCATGAGGTAGGCACCGCGAGGGGCGACTATTTTCCGTCTGTTGACCTGAGCGCAGGCACTGGAGAGATGACCCGCGATTACGATGACCGGGGCAGCTACACTACCAACCGCGCGGAAATCTCTGTCACTCAGCTGCTGTTCGACGGTTTTCGTACCATTGGCGAAGTTTCCCGCCTGGACAGGGCTCGCCAGGTTCGTTATCTGGAGTTTCTGGAAACCGTCAACGGTATTGCGCTTGAGTCCTTTGAAACGGCGGAAAATCTGGTGCGCTACCGCACGCTACTGGATTTGGCCCGGGTAAACTATCAGGAGCATCTGGACGTGCAGGTGCAAATCCAGGAGCGCGTCGATCAGGGGGTTGGCCGCCGTGCCGACCTGGATCAGGTACAGGCGCGAGTTGCGCTCGCCGAGTCCAACTTGATTACCGAGGCCTCCAATCTGCACGATGTGACGGCTAAATACTTGCGTGTCGTCGGTGAGTTGCCGGCCGAAGTGCTGGTGCCCGATGATCTGACCGATCAGGCTTTGCCGGAGTCGGTCAAGGCCGCACTGTTCGCTGCTTATCAGGGTAACCCCGGTTTTCACGCCGCCATCAAAAACATCGCCGCCGCACAGGCGGCTGTGCGCACTGAACGTGCCAATTACTACCCACGCCTTGAGCTGCGTGCCCGCTACGGCACCGAGCAGAACCTGGGAGTGTTTGATGACCGCTACGATCCCGATGATTTTGGCCAGGAAGGCGCCGTGGAATTGGCGCTCACCTACAACCTGTTTAATGGTGGCAGCGACCGAGCCGCAGTAAAGCGCTCGCTGGCCGAAGTGGATACCGCGATTGATCAGCGTGATCAGGCGTGTACCAATCTGCGTCAAAACACCCAAATCGCCTACAACAACACCCAGCAACTGGCAGAGCAACTGGTGTCCCTTAAAGCGCACCGCGATGCCAGTAACCGCGTGCGCCTCGCCTACAATGAGCAATTCCAGATTGGACAGCGCTCGTTGCTGGATTTGTTGGACGCGGAAAACGAGTATTTTCAATCGAGCCGCGCCCTGGTCAATGGCGAGCACGATTTAAACATTGCCTACGCCCGCGTCTTTGAGTCCACCGGCGATTTGCTGAACGTACTGGGCATTGTCGGCGAAAAAATGCCGCTGGCCAGTGAGCTCAATGATGACTTGGCGCGCATCAGTGTGGAGCCGTCGGCGGCTTGTCCGGCATTGGCGCCGGGGCCGGCCTATACGGCGAACCTAATCACGGATATCATCAGCATTGAAATGGGTGATTTGTTTGCCGGCAACAGCAGTGTGTTGAATGCCGATGGCAAGGCGCGGTTGGACGCTTTTCTGGCCGGCTTTGCGGGCGAGGGCCGCGTGGCTGACGCCACAGTCACTCCGAGTCTTGCCGCCGGCAGCTCGATGGTGAATCAAAACCTGGCGTCAGCTCGGGCCAAAGCGGTACGCGATTACTTGGTCATAAATGGCGTGGAGTCTGCCAAGGTTAAATCAGCTTCAGCGGATGAGGCGGCCGAGGTGCGCACGGCAACAGATCTGATAGAAATCACCGTGCATTATTTGGGTGATTAGACAAACCTGCTATCGGCGGGACGACAAACGATAGTAGGTAAGAAAGGCCAGTGAGGAAGTCCGCTGTATGATTGACACGCCTAACGAAGCTGCCAAAGCTTCGTTGCGGGGCGGCCCTTTGATGGCCTGCCTGCTTGCATTGACCAAGGCCCATGGTATCAGTACATCGGCGTCTGCTTTGCAGGCAGGCTTACCTTTACAGCATGAACAATTAACCCCTTCCTTGTTTTCCCGCGCGGCCGAGCGCGTGGGCTTTGTCACCCAACAGGCCGTTCGGCCTTTGGAACAGATTAATCTAGCCTTGCTGCCTGCGGTCTTGCTGCTTGAAGACAATCAGGCCTGCGTCTTGCTCGAGCTCGATAAAAGCAGTTCTAAAGCACGGGTCATTTACCCTGAATTGAGCGAAACACCCGTTGAGGTCGGTCTGCAGCAATTGGCCGATGCCTACACCGGGCGGGTTATCTACAGTCGCCCAAAGCTGAAATTCTCGGGCCGCAATGCGGATATTCACAAGTCGCCCAAGGGGCACTGGTTTTGGGAAGTCATCAAGGCGCACCGCGGCTTGTATCGGGACGTGCTGTTTGCCGCTCTACTGATCAACGGCTTTGCTTTGGCCATGCCGCTGTTTGTCATGAACGTCTACGACCGGGTGGTCCCCAACTTTGCGCTCGAAACCCTCTGGGTACTGGCCGCCGGTGTGACAATCGTATTGTGCGCCGATCTCGTACTAAAAATGGTCAGGGCCTGGTTTGTGGATCTTGCGGCGAGTCGCATCGATATCACCCTTTCGGCGAACATCATGGCGCGCGTGCTCGGCATGAAGATGACCGAAAAGCCCGCGTCCGTGGGCTCCTTTGCCGCTGGCTTGCAGGCCTTCGAGTCCGTGAGAAGCTTTATTGGCTCGAGCACGATTATCGCGTTTGTCGATTTACCCTTTGTGCTGCTCTTCACTGTGGTGATTGGTTTGTTGACCTCCTGGTGGCTGGTCATTCCCATTGTCATCGGTGTTTTGTTGTGTCTGCTCTACGCCGCCGCCGTACAGGCAAAAATGCATGAGCTGTCGCTCTCGAGTATGGAGGCCAGCGCCTACCGCAACGCCGTTCTGGTGGAGAGCCTAAGCGGTCTGGAGTCCCTCAAGACCCTAGGCGCCGAGGGTAAAATGCAAGGGCTGTGGGAAAAAGCCACGGTCTACTTATCACGGACCACCACCAAAACCCGGCTGCTCTCAGGCTCGGTAACCTCCGGGGCACTGTGGATACAGCAGTTGGTGGCGGTATCGATCATTATCGTCGGTGTCTACCTGATTACCGAGGGCGGCCTGACCCAGGGCGGCCTGATTGCGGCCTATATGTTGTCCTCACGTATCATGGCGCCGGTGGGCCAGAGTGCTGCCTTGATGATGCAGTATCACCAGGCGGTAACGGCGCTCGACAGTGTCGACATGGTGATGAATAAACCCGTCGAGCGACCCACGGATGCCGAGTGGATCAGCGTGCCTCATATCGCCGGGCGTATCGAATTTAACCATGTGTCTTTTCACTACGCGGAAGGCGACCGGGATGTCCTGCGGGATGTGTCCTTTGTGATTGAACCCGGTGAAAAAGTGGCCATACTCGGGCGCAACGGCTCGGGGAAAACCACCATCGAGAAAATGGTGGCTGGGCTCTATGCGCCTAGCTCGGGCAGCGTGCTGATCGACAATATTGACATCAGCCAGCTCGATCCGGCGCAATTGCGTCATCATATTGGGTATGTGCCGCAAGACGTTAACCTGTTTCTCGGCAGCTTGCGCGATAACATCACCATGGCCGACCCCGCGGTCAGCGATGCCCGGCTGATGAAGGTTATTGAACTGTGTGGCCTCACGGAATTTATTAATGCTCATCCCCAGGGGCTCGCCATGCCGGTGGGTGAGCGCGGCAGTTTGCTCTCCGGTGGTCAGCGCCAAAGTGTCGCTGTAGCGCGCGCCCTGATTGCCAACCCCTCGGTGTTGCTGCTCGATGAGCCCACTGGTGCTATGGATCACACCAGTGAAGAGGCGTTAAAGCGTAAAATCGCCACCTATGCCGAGGGCAAGACCATGTTGGTGGTGACTCACCGCACCTCTCTGTTGGCCTTGGTGGATCGGATTATCGTCCTCGATGCCGGTAAAGTGGTTGCCGATGGTGCGAAAGACAAAGTTGTCGAAGCGCTTAAGCAGGGCCGTATCGGGAGGGCCAGCTAGTGGACGCGACCTCTGAGCAAAAGCGTTTTCAGGCCACGGGTCGGGCCATCGACCGCATGGGCCAGCCGCTGGGGCGGGTAGTGGATAAAATGTGGGCGCGCTGGATGTCGCCAAGCAGCGAGCACGCGAAAGACTGGGTGGATGACGCCGACTGGGCGCGTATCCAGCAAGCGCCTCTGCGTGCACGGGGGCTGCTCTACGGCATGTTGCTGATTGTGATTGTGCTGTTTATCTGGGCGGCTTTCGCGAAAATTGACGAAGTCGCCCGTGGGCAGGGTAAGGTGATCCCCTCCAGTCAGACACAGATTGTTCAGTCTTTTGACGGCGGTGTGGTGCAGGAGATACTTGTCAGAGAGGGGCAGGTAGTGGACAAAGGCGAGTTGTTGATGCGCATTGACCCCACTCGGTTTATTTCCTCGTTTCGTGAGAACCGTGTGCAGTTTTTATCCTTGCGCGCGCGCGCTGCGCGGCTGGAAGCACTGGTGGGGGGCGAGCCTCTGGCGATTCCCGAAACCGTTGTTGCAGAGGAGCCATTACTGGCGGCCAACGAAAAGACGCTTTACCAGTCCAATCTGCAAGAGCTTGAGCAGCAGCTGTCACAGGCCCGCTCGCAGCTGACCCAGCGACGTGAAGAGTTGAACGAAATTGAAGCGCGTCTGGTGCAGGCGACCCGGGCGTTTGAGTTGTCTTCGCAAGAGCTGAAAGTGACCCGGCCACTGCTTGGCAGTGGAGCGATATCCGAAGTGGAAATTCTGCGTCTTGAGCGCGATTTGTCCAACGCTGAGGGCGAGATGAAACAGGCCCGCGCGCAACGTGAGCGAATTGTCGCATCGATTGCCGAAGCTCAGGATAAACTGCAAGAAGTGGAGCTGGCTGCAAAAAATGAGTGGCGCAGCGAACTGTCAGAAACACTGGCAAAGTTGTCCGGTCTTTCAGAGTCGAGTCTGGGGCTTGCTGATCGGGTGAAATACGCGGACATACGCGCGCCTGTGCGCGGCACTGTACAGCGACTTTTTATCAACACCGAAGGCGGTGTGGTACAACCGGGCAGTGAAGTGATCGAGATGATCCCGCTCGATGATCAGTTGTTGATAGAGGCAAAAATTCCGCCCAAGGACATTGCGTTCTTGCGGCCGGGACAGAAGGCCATGGTGAAATTTACCGCGTATGACTTTACGGTTTATGGCGGGTTAGACGGTGAGCTTGAACACATCAGTGCCGATACCATTACCGATGAAGACGATCAGACTTACTATCTTGTGAGGGTGCGCACAAAGGAGTCTGGGTTTGATCAGGCGCTGCCGATTATTCCTGGCATGACGACCCAGGTAGACATTATTACCGGGAAGAAAACGGTTTTGGCGTATTTGCTCAAGCCCATTCTTCGTGCCAAACAAAACGCTTTGACCGAACGCTGATGCACTCCTTATTTTTGACAACTGCCAAGATAAACTCTGAGCGCTGGCTGGCGGCCTTTCCCGAGGCGCGCGTGTGTGTAGATGCCGCGCCGGGCGAAGTTGAGGTGAATCGCGAGACGCTGGTGTGGCTTGTGCTGGACGATGCCTGGCATGAGCATCTAGTGCAAGTGAGTAATGCCGGCGCCAAGGTCGTTGTGTTGACCCTCAATGAGTCCGCTGAAGAGGCGCGGCGTATGATAGCGCTCGGCGCCGTCGGTTATCTGCACGCGCTCAGCGCCCCCGAGCAATTGCGCCAGGTGCGTAATGCCATCGAGTACGATGGGCTGTGGCTGGGTAGGGAGCTGATGCGTGAACTTCTCACCCGCCCCTCCAGCGTCAGCACAGCGGTGGACGTGGATGCCTTAAGCGCGCGGGAGAGATCCGTTGCCGAAGCGGTTGCCGCTGGCAACAGCAATAAGGAAGTCGCCCGTTTACTCGGTATCACCGAGCGCACTGTTAAGGCGCATTTGAGCGCGTGCTTTGAAAAATTGGGTGTGCGCGATCGCACCCAGCTGGCTGTTTTGTTGCATCCGGCGACACAATCGCAAGCCTGACTCGCCAGCCCTGCCAATTGCGATTACTATTCAATGATGTAGTCTGAATCTTGCTCATGGTCCAGCGCGTCAGAGCGACCGTGCGGTAGTCACTGTCATGCAGGGGTGGCCTATGCCAGGGGATGGAGAGGGCGTCAGCGTCAAGGCGTTGCAAGGCGTTGGCTGGTATCGGACATCCGATGGCCAGGTATTGCGATTGAGCGAATCCGATGTTGTACCCGCCGAGGGGCGATTCATACTGGCGAAAGACGCCCGTATCACCCTTGACTTCGCCGGTCAGCAAATCCGTGAGTTCGTCGGTCCGGGTACCATCGTGATTGACTGGGCACCGCCTGAGGCCCCCGACCCTGATGGGCCGACCCCTTTTACGATTGATCCCGACTCCCAGAATCCACAGAGCCAGCCCCCCGGGCAGCAGACTCCCCCGGAAGACGACCAGCCCGTTTCTCAGGGTTGGCATTACGTAGTGGTCCTCAAGCGCGTAGGTGAGGAACTTGAGGGCGCAAGGTCCTTGGGTTTATTCCAGTTGTTGGACTCTGAAAGTCTCGGAGAAGACGCGGCGAGACGGTTTGGCGAAGAGCCGGATCCTGGTCCAGGCCCCGATCCAGATCCAGATCCAGATCCAGATCCCGGCCCGGGGCCGACGCCTCCAGTACCCAATCGGCCGCCGCAAACCGAGGATCTGTTCTTTACCATTGACGAGGACACAACCCTCGACAGTGACATTCCCGGATTTGACCCGGACGGCGATCCCTTGGTCTATGAGGTGATTGTCCAACCGCAAAACGGTAGTGTCATTCTAGACTCCCAGACCGGTGCTTTCGAGTACGTGCCAAACGCGGACTATCACGGGCCGGATCAGTTTGAGGTGACGGTCAGTGATGGGCGGCGCTCGGCAACCCAGACTACCTATATTGATGTCTTGCCGGTCAACGATCCGCCCCAGGCACAAGACCTTTATTTAGTGACACCGGAAGATACACCAATACCGGGCGAGGTTCTGGCTAGCGACATAGATGGCGACACCCTGAACTATACGGTCGTGGACGCCCCGGATTTCGGTTCGGTGGCGTTTGATGCTTCAACCGGCGGGTTTACCTATACGCCCGGCCCCGACTATGTCGGTGAAGACCAGTTCACTGTTTTGGTTGACGATGGGAATGGCGGCACGGTCGAAGCTGTCGTCTACATTGCGGTGACCCCAGAGGAGGATCCGGCCGTGATAACCGGAGACGACCTCGGCGCGGTGACGGAGGATGACAGCGAGCCGGACCTATTGGATCAAGGGCAGCTTCTTATATCAGATCCGGACGCCGGGGAGGGCGCTTTTGATCCGGCATCAGTAGCGCCGGTCGGCGAAGTGCTCGGCAGCCTGACGCTCGATAGCAGTGGGCTGTGGCAATACCAACTGGCCAACGCCGAGGCGCAGTATCTGGCGGAGGGCGAGGTACGCGAGGAGTTGTTTACACTTGCCAGTGTGGATGGCACGCCAGCGACGGTGACTGTGACGGTTACCGGTGTTAACGATGCGCCCGAACTGTACCTCGACACCGGCGATTCCGACAGTGCGTCTCTGACTGAAACCAACGAGCCTCTCGACGCCACCGGTACCCTGACTTCCGGCGATGTAGATGTGCGCGATACGGTGAGTGCAGCGGTGGTGGATCTGCGTGTGTCAGGCAACTCAGGCGGGTTAAGCAACGCGGCCCTGTTGGCTATGCTCAGCGTGGACAGCGCAGATGTGATCGCCAGCGCAGACACCGAAGGTCAGGTGAGTTGGGCTTTTGACAGCGCCAATCAGTCCTTCGACTATTTGCCAGAGGGCGACAGACTGACGCTCGAGTACACCGTTGGGGTCACCGATTCGTTCGGCGCCACCGCTGAGCACCCAGTGACCATTACCATTACCGGCACCAATGATGCTCCGGTCTTTACCGGCGGTGACCGCGGGCTGGTGACAGAAGATGCCGATGATCCCGACCTGATGTATACCGGGCAGTTGACCGGCTATGACCCGGACGGTAACGAGACGGCCATAGACGACAGTGTGGCGCCTATACCACAAGGCAGTGTTTTGGGGGGCTTGGTTATTAACGCCTCGGGCGCCTGGACCTATACCCTGGCCAATGCAGACGTCCAGTACCTTGCACAAAATCAGCTTCGCACCGAGCAATTTCTGGTCACCACTGTTGATGGAACCCAACACGCGATAACGGTTGTGATTCGCGGTGTCAATGACGTGCCCGAGATTACTCTTGAGGCAGGGGATTCGGATACCTTGAGCCTGACGGAAGCCGATGCGGGGTTAACCGGCGGCGGCACTTTGTCAGTTGCCGATATTGATATTCGCGACAGTGTTACGCCTCAGGTTACAGACGTATCCGCCAGTATCGATGGCGCTTTTGATCAGGCGACCTTGCTCGCCATGCTGAGTGTAGATGCCGGCGCTGTGATTGTGAGCGGCGGTACCACAGGCATCCTTCATTGGACATTCGATAGTACTGACGAGACCTTTTCCGTTTTGCCCGATGGTGTTGATTATACACTCACCTATACGGTGGTGGTCACCGACTCAGCCGGTGGAACCGATACCCATGAGGTGACTGTTACCATCACAGGCACCAACGACGAGCCTGTGTTTACCGGCGGTGACCGTGGTGCGGTTACCGAAGATGTCGACGTTCAGGCCGGTGACCTCTTGACCGATGCCGCTCAGCTTACCGGTTTTGATCCAGACTATGGTGAGGCGGAAATCGATACGGCGGTGGCGCCCCTCCCGCTCGGAAATGTGTTGGGTACGTTTAGCATTCAGTCAGACGGTAATTGGGAGTACACGGTTGACAATGCCTTGACCCAGTATCTGGCCGTGGGTCAAACCCGGCTCGAAGTATTTCAGGTCACCACCATTGATGGCGCCACGCATCCGATTGTTATTACCTTGACCGGTACCAATGATGCTCCGCTCATCAGTGTGCAGGCGGGCGATGCTGAATTGGCGAGCGTCAGCGAAACCGATACAACACTAACGGCCAGCGGCACCTTGAGTGTTGCTGATGTCGATGTTCGGGATTCGGTTACCCCTGCGGTGGATTCTGTGAGCGTCACCTCCGGCAATGACAACGGCATCGATAACGGTATTTTGTTCGCGATGCTGAGTGTGGATGCGACTGCTGTAATCGCCAATGGTGATACCAGTGGCAGTATCCAATGGCAGTTTGATTCCGGCACTGAGTACTTTAATTACCTGGGCTTTGGCGATTCTCTGGAGTTGACTTACACCGTCAGTGTCGATGACGGGAATGGCGGCAACGACACCCAGGACGTCGTTATTACGATCAACGGTAGCAATGATGCTCCTGTACCCAGTGGTGCGGGCTTACCTGATCAAACCAGCGAAGACCTTGAAACTATTGCCACAGTGGATGTCAGCGGCGCGTTTGCAGACATAGATGTCGGGGACAGCTTAACCTATAGCGCTGTCGGTTTGCCCGCGGGCTTGAGCATAAGTGCCGCTGGTGAAATTACCGGCACCTTAGATAATAGCGCCTCTGTGACAAGCCCCTACACGGTCGAGGTGACGGCAACGGACTCCCAGGGCGCGACGACCAGCGTGTCCTTTACCTGGACCGTCACCAATCCGGCGCCCGACTTTATCGATGAAACCACGGGTATCGATGATGATACCTATGAGTATGAAGTCTATGAGGGTTTAATTACCGGAACGGCCATTATCAATGCCAGTGATCCCGATGGTGATGATCTTAGCTACAGCATAGTGGCAGGCAACGATGACGGCCTATTTGCCATGGATGCGGTTACCGGCGAGATGAGCATTACCCGCGCCCTTGACGATCCGGATCTGGGCGTGCGCGAGCTCGTGATTCAGGCTGATGATGGCGAAGGCGGAATCGACCTCGGCAGCGTTGTCGTGACTTTGCTGAATGTGAACGATCCGCCCAATGTCTACCCGGATACCGGACAGGTGAACGAGGATGACTCACTTGAGGCGAGAGTGCCCACCCCGTTTGACGTTGATAGCCCCATCGACCCGACGGGCTATGAATTGGTGAGTGATGCCGGTATTACCGGCGGTGTGTTGGTGTTCAATACCGATGGATCTTACTCCTTCGATACCAATGGCGATTTTGAATTCCTGGCGGCAGGGGAGACGGCCAGCGTTAGCTTTACCTATCGCCTGCAAGATTCCGAGCCCGACATCGATAGCAATCCGGTGTTTAGCGCCCCCGCAACCATTACCATCGAAGTGCTGGGGGTAAATGATGCGCCGACCTTTGGCGGTGTTGATACGGGCAGTGTTACGGAAGATTCAGGCACCTACGAAGCGACGGGCACCTTAACGGTGACCGATATTGACAATGGTGAGTCGGCCATTGATAACACTCGCACGCCCGTTTCGGTGGGCAGTAACCTCGGCGCTCTCGCAATCGCCGCCAATGGCGAGTGGACTTACAGCGTCGATAACGCCGATTTGCAGTATCTGGCCGAGGGGCAAACCCGGGAAGACGTGTTTACCGTGTTTTCCGTGGACGGCACAGAGCACCAGATCACCGTCACCCTGCAGGGTGTTAATGACATACCGACCATCAGTGTTGGCGGTGGCGATCGTGACAGTGCCACCTTGGTTGAGACTGATGCGGTCATTAGTACCAATGGACAACTCAGCGTGGCGGATGTCGATGTTACCGACGAGGTCACTCCCAGCGTCACCTCAGTGTCTGTTATCAGTGGCAATGACAACGGCATCGCCAACGCTACCTTTCTGGCTATGCTGAGTGTGGACGCCACGGCGGTGATTGCAGCGGGCACCACCGCGGGTAAAATTAACTGGGAGTTTGATTCAAACGCCGATGATATTTTTGATTATCTTTCAGCAAACGATAACCTAGTTCTTGAATATCTGGTCACGGCTACCGATGGTGAGGGGGTGAGCGATAGCCACACAGTCACCATAGTCATTGGCGGCACTAACGACGAACCCGAAGTTCTGGATGATGCGGTTAACTCCGACGAGGACACCCTCTACAACGGCGTTGTTCCTATAGCCATTGATGATGATGGCACAGTAGAGAGTTACACTACCGCTGGCAGCCCGGCACTGCCAGCGGGGATTTTTTCATTTAATGCCGACGGCACCTACAGCGTTAACCCGGTTGGATCTTATGACTACTTGGCCGCCGGCGAAACAACCGATCTTGTTTTCAGTTACCGCGCACTGGATGATCTGGGCGCTGTCAGTGATTTTGGCCAAATCACCGTCACCATTGTTGGGGTTGATGATCCAACGCAAGTGAGTAGTGGCTCGGGCACGGTGCGCGAGGATACCACGCTCAATACCAGTGGCCAGCTCAGTGTCTTTGACATTGACAATCCGGACATGGCTTTTGTTGCTGACACCTACAGTGATGCCTATGGCACATTGACGGTAGCCGCCGACGGCAGCTGGAGTTACACCTTAAACCAGAACGCGACTGTGGATGCCTTGAGTATAGGTCAGACATTCAGTCAGGCCTATACCGTCAACCTGACTGATGGTGGCGATTCGGCAACCACCAACGACGACAATATCACCACCACGGTGACGATTAATATCCAGGGGATTAACGATCGGCCAATAGTGGACGACTTTTTGTTCACTGTGCCGGAGGACCAAGACTTAAATTTGCAAGCGGTCAGCGGCAGTGATATTGACGGGACCATCTTCGCTTACGGACTCCGGAGTAATGTGGCCGAGGGCATCTTGACCTTCCAGCCCAATGGTGATTTCAGGTTTGAAACCAACGGGGAATTTAATAATCTCGCTGCCGGCGAATTCCGCGATGTGATTTTTACTTACGCGGCGGCCGACAACAATGGCGCTGTGTCCGAGTCAGGTACCGTCACCATTCGGGTGACGGGTGTGGATAACGCGCCGGTCATTGGTACGGGTTCTGGCAGTGTGGTTGAAGACACTCAGCCGACGACTACGGGGGCTATTGCTGCCAACGATGTGGATAACCCCGATCTTGAATTTGTAGCTGATTCCTATTCGGGCATCTACGGGGATTTAACCGTCAATGCCGATGGTAGTTGGAGCTACACACTGCGAACCAATGACGTCGATCCACTCGATCAGGGCGATTCACAAATAGACACCATTGCTGGTATTGTCCTCAGCGATGGCTCTATCACCTCGGTTTCTATTGACATTACCGGCACCAACGATGCCCCGACACTGGTCACCCCAACCATTGCTCTGACGGTTGGCGAAAATGATACATTAACCGGCGAACCTCTGTCGGCAATTACAGACATTGATGCCGACGACACCCTGGGGGGCTACTACTTGGTTGACAGTAGTCAGTTTCCTGCGGGAACTCTCGTGTTTAATACAGCAGGCAGTTTTGATTTTGATCCGGTGTTCGCGTTCAACGACCTCGAGGACGGCGAGTCTGCCGCACTGAGTTTTACCTATCAGGGGTTTGACAGCTACGGCGCTCTGTCCGACGTCGGCACAGTGACTATCACCATTACCGGTACCAGCGATGGTGGCACAGATAATGCCAACTCTGGTGTTGTGGTCGAGGGTGACGCCCCGGATGTGGTTACTGTCAGCGGTGGTCCTATCGATAATGGCACCTCTTCGGCCGGCACTTATCCCGACGGCAGTGGTTACGGTGAGTTGATCGTTAACCCAGACGGCACCTGGACCTATGAACTCGATCCGGATGCGGCTGAATCTTTGGCACCCGGCGATCAAGTCACCGTGAATATTCCCACCGGGGGCACAGGTTCGGTGGATATCACCATTGTTGGTACTAACGATGAGCCTGTGGTTGAAAACCTGGCTTGCGGTCTAGTCACTACGGGTGAAAATTCGGTGGTCACAGGAAGCCTGACGGGCAGCGATATTGATGGCACGGTTGTTACCTATGAAGTGGCCGATGCATCGGGACTCCAAGGCGGTAGCCTGACCATTGATAGCAACGGTGACTTTACTTTTGACCCGGGCACGGCCTTTGATCACCTGGATGCCGGCGATGAGCAGCAGGTGTCTTTTACCTTTCGCGCCATCGATAATAACGGCGCGGTCAGTAATGTTGGTGCCGGCTGCATTACGGTGACTGGTGAGGATGACCCGCCAGCGCTTTTTCCGGATTCAGGCAGTGTGATTGAGGATGATGCCGGCAGTAATTCAGCGAGCGGCATCCTCGTGTATACCGACGTGGATGACGACGATGTCGGTGGCGGCTCGGTGACATTTACCCCGCAAACTGATGTGGCCGGTACCTATGGTACGTTTAACCTGGATGCAAACGGCAACTGGAGTTATACCCTCGACAATAATGACTCAGACACGGATGCCTTAAATGTCGGCGATCAGGTGACGGATGTGTTTGCCATCAATGCCTCCAATGGTGACTCGACAACGGTGACCGTGACGGTTACCGGTGCCAATGACGTCCCGGTTATCGACAGCGGCGATCCCAACATCACTGCCACTGTGGATGAAGATAACCTTCTGGATGGCACTCTGCCAGAGGCAACGGACGTCGACAGCCGTGCACGTATTGCCGGGTATATTCAAAATGGCGATCTCACTTATGTAAGCGACGGGACGCCAGCGCCGGGCGAGCTGATTTTTTATGCCGATGGCACCTATAGCTTTGACCCGCGGGGTTTTTATGATTACCTGCCCGATGGCGAAAGCACCGCGGTGCAGTTCAGCTTTTCGGCCGTGGACAACGACAGTGGGGTCAGCGCGCAACAAACTGTGATCATCACTATCACCGGGGTCGACGATGCCCCGGTCATCACTGCCGACACCGTCACCATTACCGAAGACGATGCCAACCCCGCTGCCAGCGGCACCTTGTCGGCAAGCGATCCCGATGATGACACTGTGTTGACTTTCACTCCGGCGACGGTAGCAGGAACCTATGGCAGTTTAACCATAGACGCCAACGGTAACTGGAGTTATTCGCTCGATGAGAGCGCTCAGACCCTCGCCGGGGGGGAAACCGGCACCGACACCATTACCGTCAATGTCTCGGATGGCAGCACTACCACGGTCACTGTGAATATCACCGGCATCAACGATGTGCCCACCAGTGATGATATTACCGTCACCCTGGATGAGGACTCGACGTTAAACGAGGTGGTGCCGGCAGCCGTTGATGTGGATGGCAATGTCACAGCCTATCGACTGGTCGGTGGCAGCTTCTCGGGGCCGGGCGCCTTGTCGGTCAATACGGACGGCAGCTACAGCTACGACCCGGGCGACAGCTTTCAGGGGCTGGATGCCGGCGACTCGGCAACGGTTACCTTCCAGTACATTGTACAGGACAACAACGACGGCATCAGTGATCCGGTGACGGTCACTATCGAGGTGACGGGGGTGAACGATACGCCCACCTCGACGGTCATTGGCAATCAGAGTTCGAACGAAGGTGGTGTGATCAGCCTGGACGTCAGCGGCAACTTCAGCGATGTGGATGAAGACAACGTCTTTGTCTACAGTGCCACGGGTTTGCCAGCGAGCCTGAGTATTGATGCCGCCACTGGAGTGATCAGCGGCACCCTAGACAGTGACGCCGCCGCAGGTTCGCCCTACACCGTCGAGGTAACGGCGACCGACTCACAAGGGGTGACTGTCAGCCGCACATTTACCTGGACGGTAAACAACCCGGCGCCCGACTTTATTGGCGAAACCTCCGGCAATGACGACGACACTTACAGTTTTGATGTCAACGAAGACGACACTCTAGGGCTGGGGGTAGGCACGGTAACCGCCAGTGACCCCGACAACGATGCCTTGACCTACAGTATTGTCTCCGGTAACAGCGCCGGGTTGTTCGTGCTCGACAGCGCCACAGGCGCTCTTAGCCTGGCACAGACCCTCGGCGATGCAGAGGTAGGCAGCTACGCCTTGCAGGTGTTGGTCGATGACGGCGAGGGTGGTACTGACACCGCCACGGTGAACATTAATGTCAACAATATAAATGATGCGCCAGTGGCGGATTCCAACACCTTGACGGTGGATGAGGAGTCCACGGCGACGCCCTTGGGCTTGGCAGCGCCAAGCGACGCCGATGGCGACAGTCTCATCATTACGGTTACCGGTCTGCCCGGCGTGGGCGAGGTGACCTTGGCTGATGGCAGTGTGGTCGGGCTCAGCGATACCCTAACCCAGGCTCAACTGACTGGACTGCTCTATAACGCCCCCGACGATCTGGCTGCCATAGCCACCGAGGTATTCGCCTATACAGTCGATGACGGGCAGGGCGAGACCAACAGTGTGCAGACGGGTAGTGTTGAGATTACTGTCAATCCGGTGAATGACGCTCCGGTGGCCGTCGATGATACGGTTGCCGCTGTACCCAACGACAGCGCCGGTTACACCATCGACGTACTGGCCAATGACACCGATGCCGACGGCGATCCGCTCAGCGTGACCCTCGCTTCTGCTCAGTCCGGCAGTGTGACCATTAACCCGGACGGCACCCTTAACTATGTGCCGGATCCCGACTTCGTCGGCGAAGACCGGATTATCTATCAGGTCAGCGACCCTTCAGGGGCCAGCGATTTCGGCCGGGTGGATGTGACGGTTACCGCAGCGGGCATGATGGCCCAGTTGTTTGAACTCTTGGCCAACTCCCCGGGGACCGAGCTTGGTGCATACGGCCTCTGGGGCAAAGCCAGGTTCGGGGGAGGCAAGGAGGCCGTCAGTAGCAGTCGACTGGGCTTAGCGGATCTGCTGGAGGACTCCGGCGCAGATTGGCTGGGCCGATTGATGGGCGGCGATAGCGACGGGCCTTCTGCCGTTGGCGCACCGTTAGATTTGAGCGCCAGACCTACTGGCGGTGCCAGTCACTTTGGTGCTGCCACCGATGGTGAATTTGCCCGGTTTATGGATTATCAACCAGGGACTATCGACTACTAACCTATCTGTGGAGCTAGAGGTGTCCTCCGCGACCAGAGCGGAGGGCCCCTAGCCCGTCATCCACCGTTCGCGCAGGTCCGCTTGGCGCTTGCCTCCCTTTCTATAATTAAAACGCCGGAATGGCGCATTATTCTGTAAATTTGGTTATATTGGCCTTAGGTACAATAGCCTTGTCGCTAAACTCAACTTAGACTCCCGGATAATAAGCAATAGTTCTGTCAAGAGACTCAGTTAACACTTCTGGCAGCCAAAACGGGAAGCAAAAGCAATGAGCACACAGTCGGCCACTATTCTCTCTCTGCAAGGCAAAGCATGGGCGAAAGCCCCCGATGGCAGCATGCGCGAACTTGGGGTGGGTGACGTCATCGCCGCCGATGAGCAGTTGATTACTGAGGCGGGGACCCGAATTCAGCTCGATTTTGGCGATGACCAGCCTGTAACCCTGGTGGGTGAACAGCAGGTGGCCATGAGCCCTGACCTGTGGCCCGAAACCGCAACGCCCGCGGAAGAGGCCAGCGTGCTCGAAGAACAGTTCGAGGCGATTTTGGCGGGCCTGGAGGAAAACGACGCTCTGCTGATGGAAGAGCAGATTGACGACATCCTCGCCTCCCTGGATACCAATGCCCAGCTGCTCGAAGGTGATGCCTTTGCCGCCATCCTTGCCTCCCTGGATGCCAACGACGCCCTCTTGCTGCAGATGCGAGTGGACGAGTTGCTCGCGTCCCTGGATGCCAATGACGCACTGCTGCAGGACTCGCGCTTTGCCGACATTCTCCAATCCTTGGCGCAAAACGATGAGTTGCTGGGGCGCAGCGAGTTCGATGTTATTCTCGCTTCGCTGGATGCCAATGATGCGCTTTTGCAGGAGCAGCGTGTCGATGATGTGCTGGCCGGGCTCGACGCCAACGAGGCTCTGTTGCTCGAAGGCGATGGTGATCTTCTCGACATGCTCGGCGAAGCCCCGGCGGCAGGTAACGCTGGCGGTGGTGGCGGCCACAGCTTCGTCCAGTTGGGGCGTATCAGCGAAACGACCCAGGATCCGTCCTTCAGCTATGGCCCTGCCTCCTCGACCGGTAACGGTAGTACCGATGAAGACGTACGAGCCAACCAGCCCCCTCAGTCGCAGGATCAATCCCTCACCACCAGTGAAGATACGCCGATCACCGGCCAGGTGATCGCCAGCGACCCGGAAAACCAGACACTCACTTACAGCCTGCAGGCTGGCCCGGCGAATGGCGCACTGGAGTTCGACGAACTGACCGGCGCCTTCACCTATACGCCCAATGACAATTACAACGGCACCGACAGCTTTACCGTTGTGGTATCCGATGGTGAGAGTACAACCACCAGTGTGGTGTCTCTGATCATTACCGCCGTTAACGACGCACCTGAAGCGCAGGACCAATCCCTCACTACGCCCGAAGACACCCCGATCAGCGGCCAGGTAGAGGCGAGCGATGTCGACATTCCCGAAGGCGACGTGCTCAGCTACGAGCTGGATCAAGGCCCGGCCAATGGCAGTGTCAGTGTTGTGCCCGAAACCGGCGCGTTTGTGTATACCCCAGACCCGGATTATTTTGGCCCGGACCAATTCACCGTTACGGTAACCGACAGCAGCGGCGCCACCGATACCGCCATTATCAATATCGTTGTCACTCCGGTGAACGACGCACCGGTGGCACTCGATGATCCCAATCAGGCCATTTACAACACCCCGATTACGGGCAATGCGCTGGATAACGACTTTGATATCGACAGCGCGACGCTGACCGTGGAGCAATTTATTGTCGATGGTGACACCACCGTCTACGGTCCGGGCGACACCGCCACCATCGCAGGTGTGGGCACCTTTACCCTCACCACAGAGGGCATCTACACCTTTACCCCCAACAACGGCTATACCGGTGATGTTCCGGATGTTACTTATACCGTCACCGATGGTGAGCTGATCGACACGGCCATTATCAGCTTCACCGATATTCCCGGCGTTGGTCAGCCCGGTGGTCCAGAGGAGATTGACGCTGTTAACGATAGCGTTAGTGTCAATGAAGACAGCAGCGTGAGTGCGACGGTCGCCAGTAACGACGACCAAGGCAATGGATCGGCAAGCTTTGCTCTCGCCACAGATGTGTCCAACGGCACTTTGGTCTTTAACAGCGACGGTACCTATACCTATACGCCCAACGCAAATTTTAATGGCAACGACAGTTTTACTTACACGATGACGAGCGCCGATGGTCAAACGGATACGGCAGTCGTTTCGATCACAGTGAACCCCGTTGACGATGCGAGCAATCTTACCCCGGACACCAATGTTGGTGTTGAAGACGGTGGCGATGTGACTGGCAATGTTTTGAGCAACGACAGCGACATCGACAGCGCCCTGAGTGTGGTGAGCTTCGTTGTAGCCGGTGATCCCACTATCTATAGCGCGGGTGATGTTGCAAGTGTGACCGGCGGTAGCTTACAGCTGAACAGTGACGGCACTTACGCCTTCAGTCCAGAGACAAACTGGAACGGCAATATGCCGCAGGTGACCTATACCACTAACACTGGCAGCAGCACGACTTTGGATATTGAAATAACTCCCGTTGATGATGTGCCTACAGTGAACATCCCGAACGATGGCAGCGGGGCGGGCGGCAGCGATATCAGCGTTGTCGAAGACAGCACCGTGACAGGAGCGACTTTCACGGTAGACGCGCCGGACGGCCTCCAAAGCGTAAGCATCGGTGGTAGCACCATCACCCTGGCCCAGTTGAACAACGCGAGCAGCAGTAACGTGACGGTGACGGGCGCGCACGGCACCCTGACCGTGACCGACTACGATTCGGCGAGTGGCGTAATCACTTACGATTACGATCCAAGCGGCACGAGCACAGATCACAGTGCGGGAGATATTATCGAATCCTTCTCTGTGATCGTGACCGATGTTCAAGGCGACACGAATACAGACGGTGCGAGCCTGGATATCCAGATCACCGACACGGTTCCGGTGGCACAGCCTGAGAGCAACAGCCTGGGCGAAGACGATGCCAGCGTCTCGGGTACGGTGAGCGTGATCTCCGGCGCCGATGCCGACTCGATCGGCGTGCAAAACAACGTG
>NZ_JAULRT010000060.1 GCF_030518215.1 Gilvimarinus algae | reverse complement strand
GCAACCCCTTTTTGAAAAAGTTTTTACCAAGCCTCAAACACCTTCCAAAAACGCTGATCAAACGCCCGCTTCGCAAGCCTTCAATCAACCTCGCCGGTGTCGAGGAGGGCGCATTATACGCACCAATCTAAACCGCGCAAGCCCCCGAGAAACATTTATTTTTACTGCACAAAAAACAACCGAGACTGACGATCATTGAGCTGGCTTATGGCGCCCGTTCCAGCGCAGCACCATGACCGTGGCCGAGGGCAGGGTTGTCAGGGTCACAATCGTGGCACCAATAATACCGGCCATAACAATCACGCCGACCCCGCGGTATAGCTCACTGCCCGCCCCCGGCAAAAAGACCAGAGGCGCGAGGCCAAAAATCGTAGTGATAGACGAAATCGCTATCGGGCGCAGCCGCGACTCAACCGCCTCGCGCACAGCCTCGACGACATCATCAGCGCCCTGCTGCAGGTTTTCAATGGCGCGATGAACAATCAAGATCGGGTTATTCACCACCGTCCCCATGAGAATTAAAAATCCGAGCATGGAGATCATGTCGAAGGGCTGCTGAAAGCCCCCTAAGCCCAAAGCCTGGAGTACCGCTCCCAGCCCATTGAGCAGCGCAAGTCCGGCAATACCACCTGCCACACCCAAAGGAATCACAGTCATAATCAACAGCGGATAACCCCAGTGAGAGAAAATCGCCACCATCAGCAAGTACACAATCACCAGAGCAACCAGGTAATTGGAGCTCAGAGATTCTCGAGTGGCATCGAGCTGATCGGCAGCGCCGGATATGTTCAGAGATACACCCGCCGGCACACGACCGGTCTCTTTCAGCCAGCCCACCAACTCTTCGCGCACCCGCGCCACTCCGGTCTCCAGCGCAACCGAGCGCGGCGGGATAATATTCAGCGTTACCGTGCGCCGACCATCGACGCGGCGCAGCACATTGGTATCTACGGTCTCCTCAATCTGCGCCAACTCCGTCAAAGGTACTGCTCCACCGAGGGGGGTGTAGATAGACAATTGCGAGAGGGTTTCCAGGGCCACACCCGGCCCCCGGGTGCTGTAGAGATAGATATCGATTTTATCATCACCCTGAAAGTATTCACTGACAAAGGCACCATCCGTCAGGGCGGCTACCGCAAAGCCTATATCCTCTGCGCTCATGCCTAATTCTGCGGCGCGCTCCCAGCGAGGACGAATCTGCAACATGGGCTGCGACAGAGACAAGCTCGAGGGCTGACTCTGAATGCGAGGACCATCAAAGATCTCCTCGGCCCGTGCCAGCGCATCGCGCGCCACCCGATACGCATCCTCGAGATTAGGACTGGAAATGTCCAGATTGACACTACGGGTGCCACCATCGTTACTGCTAATGATGGAGCCGCGGGCCGCAAAGGCTCGCATGCCAGGATAGCTTTCATATTTATCCACCAGCGCATCCATAAGTGGCTCGATGTGGGCGGGGTTTTTCGATTCGGTGATAATGCGCATACCGCCGGCGGACACCCCCAGATTGACGTATTTCATCGCGGGAACTTCGGTCTCCCCACGCTCGAAGGCTTCTGGCTCGTCGTCCACAAAGGGCATAAAATAGTCCTGCACCTCTAGGGCGATTTCCTCCATGGTCTCTAAGTTGTAGCCGGGAGGCGCATTCATGGAGGCAAAGGTCTTGGCCTCTTCACCCTCCGGCAAATACTCCGCCGGCGGCGTCAGAAACAAAACAATCGCGCCACTGACCAGCAACGTTGTCATAAGGCAAGTCACACGCCGACGGGGGGTAGCAAACAGCCAGGCAAGACGCGCAGTCAGTACCCGGCGCCAGCGCGTATCGTGGCTTTTGGAGTGCAACGCAAGGCGCGCACTGGCGGTGGGTATAACGGTTATCGCCACCAGCATGGAAATAAAAATAGAAGCCGATATGGCAATGGCAATATCGGAATACAGCTGGCCAGCCTCCTCGGCGATAAAGACAACTGGCAAGAACACCATAATGGTGGTCAAAGTAGAAGCAAGCACCGCCGGCCACACCTTTTTCACGCCTTCGACGGCAGCCTGTATCCGCTTGAGTCCACGCTGTCGCTCAAGCTCAATGCTCTCGAGCACCACAATGGAGTTATCGAGCGTCATGCCAATCGCGAAAGCCACACCGGCCAGAGAAATAACATTAATAGTGCGCCCCGCCGCCAGCAAGCCAATAAAGGCGGCGATAGCACAAATGGGAATACCTATAACACCGAGCGCTGTTGCCCGAAACGAGCGCAGGAAGGCATACATGATCGCCGTGGCCAGCAGAGCGCCGAGAACTAAATTCTTCCACACGTTAAAAATGGACTCGCTGACATACACCACGTCATCCGCCGTGCGTTCAAGAACCATCCCCGCCGGTGCGAGTAAGTCGCGGTTAATGCTCTGCACCTCAGCCATCATGGCCTCTTTAATCGCCAACACATTGGAGCCGCTCTCGCGGCGCACCGACAGACCGATCACCGGCTTTTCATTGACGAAGGATTTATCTCGGATTTTAAAGTGATCGAAGTAAACCTCTGCCACATCCGACAAGCGCGTGACGCTGTCGCCGCGGCGCTCAACAATCAGCTCCTCAAGCTCCTGCACCGAATCAAAGCGACCGAGGGTGCGCAACAAATAACGTCGCTTACCACTGATCACCTCGCCCCCGGAAATATCCCGGTTGCGCTCGGCAATGGCTGAGCGCACATCGCCGAGAGTGAGTTGCCGCTGTGCCAGCGCGTCTGGGTTAATGCGAATTTGCACCTGCCGCCTGGCACCCCCACTGACGCCCACCTCGGACACACCCGGCACACTGGACATTCGCGTGCGCACATTGTCCTCGATAAAATCGCGCATCATATCCATATCCAAATTGCGCGGATTACCATCAAGTGGTGACACACGAAAGTACATAAACGAGTTGGCGGAGAAAGAGGTGGCGTAAACCTGGGGTTCGTCCACATTCACCGGGTAAGACGGCACCTGGGTCAGCGCATTGTTGACACGGATCAGGGTTTCGGTGATGTCTACGCCGAAGGGGAACTCCATTTCAATGCTCGCCTCACCCAGGCTCGCCGAGGAGGTCAGCTCCTCAAGGTAGGGAATGTTGCGCAAATACTCCTCTTGCTCAATGAGGATCTCTTTTTCGACATCCTGGGGCGTGGCGCCGGGCCACTGAGTGCGAACACTAATGGTGCGCACTTCCAGATCCGGGATCATTTGCACCGGTATCCGCGAAGCGGCCAAAATGCCCAGCACGCTGATGATCAGAACGGTCACGGTCACCAGAATACCGTGGCGTACTATGCCCTCAAACATAAGCCACCCTCTCTCAGTCAGACCGGCCGGCGCGGCGCAACTGCACAACCTGCCCCTGCTGCAGCGCTTCGTTACCCCGGGTGATCACCACCTCCCCGGCCTTCAGCCCGCGGGCAACTTCTACTCGGCCGTCAAAGGTCAGACCAGTGTCCACCTGCCGCTCCGCGACGGACACCTCACCGCCAAAGTTAGCGCTGTCGGCCACCCAGACACTGATGCGCCCATCCGGGTATCGCAACAGGGCGTCGCGAGGAACAGTCACGGCCTCGCGGCCAGCATCGAGCTGCAAACTGGCCGATACCGCCATACCGGCGATGGGCTCGGGCACCTCATCGGGCAGCGCCGCCCTCAGTAAAAAGGTGCGTGCACCGGCGCGGCTTAAGGGAACCTTACGCAGGTCTGATGCGGCGAGGCGCGACTCTGGCGCCGAGTCGAGCGTCAGGAGCAGCCGGGTATTCCCTCCGACCCGGTCGAAATAGCGCTGCGGCACTTGAAAATCCACACGCAACTGCTCAGTAGACACCAATTCGACCAAGGCCGTACCCGGCACCACCCATTCACCGACACTCACCAGTCGATCGCTGATACTGCCGGCAAAGGGTGCGTAAAGCGTGTGCTTTTCCAAACTCACTGCGGCGAGAGCCCGCTCGGCTTGAGCCACCTGCCAGTCCGCCTGCGCGCTTTTGAAGGCAGCCGCACGAATATCCACCTCACTGGCGGCAATATTGTTATCGCGCACCAAGTCTTTGGCCTCATTCAGGCGGCGCTCGGCCTCTGACTTTTGCGCCTGTGCGCGCATCAACCGGGCCTCAGCGGCCTGCAGCGACAATTGGGAGAGCTCGCGATCCAATACCACCAGCGGCTCGCCCTGGGCCACGCGATCGCCTGCCTGCCCATGAACACGTGCAACCACCCCGCTGACCTCAGCCGAAAGAGAGGAAAGTTGCAGAGCACTGACCGAACCGGTCAGCGGCACAGACTCGACGATACGCTCGCGCCCCACCTCAATCGCCTCCACAGTCACCTGGGCACGCGCCCCGGCCATCAGTAAAAGAACCAAGACGCCCAGGCAAATTGCCGCGCGATTTGAATACTCCGTTGTGCTCATAAAATGGCTGCCCCCAATTAACTCGAGCCTCACAGGCGCAAGGCATCGTCTGCTGTTCTCCCGGCGACGGGTTGTGTCGGACCACTACCCACCTTGGCGCACCAAAAACGCAGGTTCACGTCAGGCCTTGCAGCGCGCGCTGCGCCACAACTACGGCATCTATTCGCTTGCCGGGTTATTAATTACTGTCGGTACAGGGTTTTAGATGACTGCAATGGTCGAGATGACCAGCATACACAGCTTTGGGACGGGGATAAAACGGCCGGCACCGAGCGGCACCGGCCTGGGGTACTACTTTATCTCAAACAGGTGATACTTCTTTTTGCCCAGCTTGACCACGTAAAAGCGGCCAAACAGCGCGCGTTCGGAGACAAAGCAGGCCTCGGCGTTGGTGTTGTCATCCGCGTCAACCGCCACACCATTAATCGCCACAGCCGCCCGTGCGAGCGCGTCTTTGACCTGCTTGCCCGAGCCGGCCATACCTGCATCCACGAGCCACTGGGTCAGCGGCCTGCTTGCCAACTCCCCACGGACGAGCTCGCTCGAGGGCAAGCCATCGAGCTTGAGCTGCTCCAGATCCGACTCCCCAAGGGACTCCAGGCTACCGGAAAAAAGCGCCTCGGTAATGCGCTCGGCCGCCGCCAAACCCTCGTCGCCATGAATCAGCGCCGTAACCTCGCGGGCCAGTACACTCTGCGCCTGCGGGCGACCCTGAGTCTCTCGATCGCTCGCCTCAATCGCGGCGATTTGCTCCAGCGGCAGGAAGGTGAAGTAGCGCAAGAACTTGTACACGTCCGCATCCGCCGCACCGAGCCAGAACTGGTAGAAAGCGTAGGGAGAGGTTTTGGCCGGGTCGAGCCATATGGTGCCCGACTCAGTCTTGCCAAACTTGGTGCCGTCGGCCTTGGTTACCAACGGCAGGGTCAAGCCGTAGGTTTCGCCGCCGTACATACGTCGAGCCAGATCAATACCGCCGGTGATGTTGCCCCACTGATCCGAACCGCCAATCTGCAAAGTGCAGTTATACCGCTGATAGAGCTCGGCAAAATCGTAGGACTGCAGCAGCATGTAGGTAAACTCGGTAAAGGAAATGCCCGCCCCTTCGCGGTCAATGCGCTGCTTGACCGATTCTTTATTGATCATATTGTTAACGGAGAAGTGCTTACCCACATCGCGTAAGAACGTCAGCACATCCATCTGCCCCATCCAGTCGAGGTTGTTTACCACCTCGGCCGAATTGGCGCCGCAATCGAAGTCGATAAACCGGCTGACCTGGGCTTTGAGCTTATCCGTCCAACCGGCGACAATATCCGGCGTATTGAGTTTGCGTTCAGCGGCCTTGAAGCTGGGGTCGCCCACCAGACCCGTTGCCCCGCCCACCAAAGCAATCGGCTTGTGACCGGCGCGCTGAAAGCGCTTGAGCGCCAGCAGCGGAACCAGATGGCCAATGTGAAGACTGTCGGCGGTAGGATCAAAACCGCTATAGAGGGTGCGGCTGCCAGCTGCCAGATAATCGGCCATCACATCGCCACCGGTGGTCTGAGCAATCAGCCCACGCGCCTGTAGATCTTCGAACAGAGATGCATCGATAGTCGTCATGTATTTGCCTATATCTGATAACTGTGAGATGGCTCCGGCGCCAGTAACGCCGGGCTCGACAGGCGGGCAAAGATACCTTATACACCAGTAAAAACAAGTCCTGATGCCCAGTGCAACTTTTGGAGCACGGCGATGACTAACCCTCTCAGGATAATTAGGCCATAAAAAGATGTGGCCAAAGATCAAAAAATGATCACAAAAGATCGATATTAACAGCCGATTCTGATATAACTACCGGGAACAACTACTTACGGGGCGGGTTTAATAGATTCATGCAACCCTTTGAAAAACAAAAAGTTAACCAAAAAAAGCGTGAGGCGCCAGCCTTTCCGCGCGGCCACATTATGGCCGCCAGCGTGCTGGCGCTGGGGCTCGTTGCCTGGGCGATGACCTCGCCCTCCTCACCCGATGCCGCCACCGGCAAGCAGATCAGTTTGGCATTACCGGCGGAAATTGCCCCACCAGCGCCTCAGGCCGAGACTGCCGCGATAGCGGCGCAGGACAGCGCCGCCCCCCTGTCGGCACCAGAAGACCTGGCGCAGGTGGCCCAAGCGCCGCTCCAGCCGCTGGAGATAACCGAGCCGGTGCTGGAGCGCAAAAGCTTTACCGTGCGCTCGGGCGACAGCTTGTCGACCCTGTTCAAACGCGCTGGCCTGAACGACCGGGATGTCTACGAGCTGACCCACAGCTGCAAAGAAGCCAAATCCCTCACTAAAATTATGCCCGGCCATGAAATCGTCTTTTACCTCGACGATCATGGCGAGCTGCAAAAGCTCACTCACGTCACCAATCGGCTCAACAGCACCCACTTTGAGCGTGGCGAGCAGGGTTTTGCCAGCATTCCAGAAATCCGCGAGCCCGAGTTGCGCAGCGCCTACAAAGAAGCCACCATTCAAAGTTCACTGTTTCTTGCCGGCCAAGGCGTTGGCATGAGTGATAGCATGATCATGGAGCTGGCCAATATTTTTGGCTGGGATGTCGACTTCGCGTTGGATATCCGCAAGGGCGACCACTTCAGCGTTCTGTTTGAAGAAAAGTTTCTCGATGGCGAAAAAATCGGCCACGGCGATATTCTTGCGGCCGAGTTCACTAACCAAGGGCACAAGTTTCAGGCCGTACGCTACACACACGCCAATGGTGACAGCCACTACTACACACCCGAGGGCCAGAGCATGCGCAAAGCGTTTTTGCTGGCACCGGTGGATTTTCGACGCATCAGTGGCAACTTTAACCCACGCAGGCTGCACCCGATTTTTAAAACCGTACGTCCTCACAGAGGCACCGACTACGCGGCCGATACCGGCACCCCAGTATGGGCCTCTGGCGCGGGCCGAGTGATTGCCGCGGGTTACAGCAAGCCGAATGGCAACTACGTGTTTATTCAGCACGGCAACAATGTGCAAACCAAATACTTGCACCTACACAAGCGCTACGTGAAAACGGGCGATCGGGTAAAGCAAAAGCAGGTAATTGGCACCGTGGGCTCGACAGGCTACGCCACTGGGCCGCATCTGCACTACGAATTCCTGCTAGACGGCGTGCACCGCAACCCGCGTACTATTGTGCAGAAGCTGCCCAAGGCCAAATCCATTGCCGACGCGGAAATGGAGGACTTCCTTACTCAGACGCAAACGCTGGTCAGCCAACTGCAGCAGCACTTCGACTCCGGAAGACTCGCCATGGGCGAAACCGACCGCAAGATCAACTGATGGCCCTGTACATCGGATTGATTTCCGGCACCAGCGCCGATGGGATAGACGCTGCGCTCGTTGAGATCAGCGCAGATTCGACCCGGCTGGTCGAAGCCTGTGGACTGGTCTTTGACGCCGCCTTTCGCCGGGACATTCACGCGCTGTGCAGCCCTGGCGCCAACGAAATAGACCGCGCCGGCGAGCTCGACCAGATTCTCGGACGACGCTTTGCCGAGGCCGCTTTGGCCCTAGTAACCAAAGCAGCGGTCAAGACCACCGACATCACCGCTATTGGCAGCCACGGACAGACCATTCGCCACCGCCCTCCCGGCCAAACCACTCATCCTTTCACTTGGCAAATTGGCGACCCCAATCTGATCGCCAGCCTCACCGGCATCACCACTGTCGCTGACTTCCGCCGCCGGGATATGGCTAGTGGCGGACAGGGCGCGCCTTTGGTGCCGGCCTTTCATCAGGCCGCATTTGCTTCACCAACCGCGGCCCGCGCCATCATCAATATCGGCGGCATCGCCAATATCAGCTGGCTGACTCCCGGGGGGGCGCCTCTGGGCTTTGACACGGGCCCCGGGAACACATTAATGGATGCCTGGATACAGAGGCACTGTCAGCGGAGCTACGACGCGGACGGTGAATGGGCCAGTACCGGTCGGGTTCATTCTGCGCTGCTTGCGCAGCTAATGGCCCACCCCTACCTTACCCGCAGCCTGCCCAAAAGCACGGGTCGGGAAGATTTTCACCTGCCTTGGCTGGATGAACAATTGAGCGGCTTTACCGCTCTCGCAGCCGAGGATGTCCAGGCCACTTTGCTGGAAGTTACCGCGGCCAGCATTGCCAATCACTTACTCCAATGCCCGGGTGCGGAGTTGGGAGGAGAGATTTATCTCTGCGGCGGCGGCGCGCACAACAAGGCATTAAAGACGCGCCTGGCGCAACTGGCGAAAGGCTTCAGCGTCGCGACAACCGCAGCACTGGGTGTGGACCCCGACTGGGTGGAAGCGGCTGCTTTTGCCTGGCTGGCGGCGAGAACACTACAGGGCATGCCGGGCAATCTGCCAAGCGCTACTGGCGCAAAAGCTGAGGTCGTACTCGGGGGGATTTACCCCGGCGAGCGCTTTGACTCAGTTAACAGCCGTTAAACTGAAAAGGAGGACCCACAACCGCATGTGGTCGCGGCATTGGGGTTGGTGACAGTAAAGCGCGAGCCCTGCAGCCCTTCGCTGTAATCGACATTGGCGCCGGCGAGGTAGGGAAAGCTGAGGGCGTCCACGACCACCTTCACACCGTCTTTTTCCACGACGGTATCGTCCTCCGCCGTCAGTTCGTCAAAAGTAAAGCCGTACTGGAAGCCAGAGCAGCCGCCGCCGGTGACATACACCCGCAGTTTCAAGTCCGGGTTGCCCTCCTCCTCAACCAGGCTCTTCACCTTGGCCACAGCACCGGGGCTGACGTACAGAGGCTCGGGCGTAAACACTTCAGGGGTCGACATATTAAGGGCTCCAGCGCGAATTCACAGGCGCATTATCCCAATACCAGAGTAAAACAGTCAACTATTTGATCAACCCTTTGCGGGCGCTTCGGCATCGTTCGACTTACCGCCAAATAGCTTGCCCGACTCTTTCACCGGCGCCTTCTCGGGCTCTCCGTAGACCAGTGAACCATTGACCTGAGCGCCCTTGACCATTTCGATCAGCTGGTAGTGGACATTGCCCTCGACGACCGCCTTGGAAGCCAGCTCGACGTGTTTGCTAGCAAAGACATTGCCCACGACCTTGCCATTGACCACCACCATGGGGACGCGGATTTCGCCCTCGACAACCCCCTTGTCGGCCACCACCAGTTTGGCATCGCCACCGCCCTCAACAATAATATTACCAGTGACCTTACCCTCGACTTGCAGATCGCCGGTAAAGTGAATATCACCAACAATGCTGGTGCCCTTGGAGATCAGTGTGTGATTGTTATTAAACGCCATAAGTTTTCTCAACCTGGCCCTACGGGGCCTGTCCTGTTACAAATTTTCTACCGGCCAGGGAAAGCTTTTTTCAACGCTATCGCCAGTGCGACCGGAGGAGCGGGCCGCCAGCTCCAGCCGTTCGGCCACAAAGCCTTCGGGCAGAGTCAACTCTCCCTCCACGTTTTGGAAATACTTGAAACGCAGCTTAATATCCTGAGTATCGATATCCGACGACAACTGATACAGCGGCACTCGGGTGACGCCGCCATCACTGCGCCCGATAACATCAGCGTTGAGCACGCCGCTGAGCACCTGATGGTTAGTGGCCACCTGCTGAACCACAATCTTAAACGCAAAGCGGCCAGCCACTGGGGTCTCGGTAATCGTCACCTCACCGAGCGTCAGGCCGTTGCTGTCCTCGCTGGGAGACATCAGCCCACGGTAAAAAGAGATATCGGCTTCGAGGCTGGCGATTTGGCGACGCAGATCAATCACCTCGCCGCGCACTTCTTCACTTGCCATCTGATCGACCTCAGACGCCACGGCCAAGTTAGCCACCTGCTGACGATGCTGCGCTAACTCTTCGCGCGCCTCGGTCAATTCAATTTGCAGGCGGTCGCGTTCGGCCAGGGCATTGGACTGGCGCCCCATACCCTGCCAGTAGCCACCAAAGTAAGCCGCCGCGAGTGCAGCCCCGACGAAGATTAGCGCCAGCAATACCTGAAGCGCACGACGCCCGGGTCGGTGAGGGACCACTTTGAGTGAATACTGTTTACTGCCTTTTACTGTACTCATGCCACTCGCTTATTGTTATCAGGGCAGCAGCGCCACCACATCGAGGCCCGCTGTCTCGTCCAAACCAAACATAATATTCATGTTCTGCACCGCTTGACCGGACGCGCCTCGGGTGAGGTTATCAATCACCGAAAGCACGACAATTGTATCGCGGCCTTGGGGCTGGCACACGGAAATGCGGCACACATTCGAGCCCTTCACGGAACGGGTCTCCGGGTGTGAGCCTGCCGGCATGACATCGACAAAAGGCTCGTCCGCGTAGTGCTGTTCAAACAGCGCCTGCAGGTCTGGCAATGTCTCCGGCGCCAGGGCGCGGGCGTAGCAGGTGGCGTGTATGCCCCTGACCATAGGCAACAGGTGCGGGATAAAGGTCACCTGCGCCTTAGCACTATCGGCCGGCTGCATGTCGCGAAGCGCCTGTTCAATCTCTGGCAAGTGTCTGTGCCCGGATGCGCCATAGGCTTTAAAGCTGTCGCTGATCTCCGTCAACAGCATACCAACCTTCGCTTGACGGCCGGCCCCGGTGGCACCGCTCGCGGCGTTAATGATCAGGTGTTCAGGGTCTACCAGAGCATTATGCAGCAGCGGCATCAAAGCCAACTGCGCCGCAGTCGGATAGCACCCGGGGCAGGCTACAAGGCGGGCCGACTTAATCGCTTCACGGTTGAGCTCAGGCAGGCCGTAGACCGCCTCTGACACCAGTTCAGGGCAGCCGTGAGTCTGGTCGTACCAGTGCGCCCAGAGGTCAGTGTCGCGAATACGGAAATCCGCCGAGAGGTCAATCACCCGGGTGCCGGTCGCCAGCAGCGCCGGCATCAAGTTCTGGGCAACGCCGTGGGGGGTGGCAAAAAACACCACATCGCACTTGCCGAGCAGCTCCACATCCGGCTCAGTAAACGCCAAGTCCACATGGCCACGCAAATTGGGGTAAAGGTCACTGACGGGGATCCCCGCCTCGGCGCGCGACGTAATCACATTGACTTCAGCCTGCGGATGCTTGGCCAGCAGGCGCAACAACTCCACCCCTGTGTAACCCGTGCCGCCGACGATACCCACTTTTATCACGTCATCCACCTCATTTTTGCCACAAATCGCCCCGCAGGCGAAACCAAAAGGGCCCCTATCATAAAAGTGCATGGGGTAAATTGCCAGCGGCTGGGCGGTGAGCGGCACCGATGGCATAATGCAGTGTCGATCACTCACCCGGCACCACTATGCTCTGGATCAAAGCCTTACACATTATCGCCGTGATCTGCTGGTTTGCGGCACTTTTCTACCTACCGCGGCTGTTTGTCTATCACGCGATGAGCGAGGACAGCACCAGTCGTGAGCGCTTTAAAATCATGGAGCGCAAGCTCTACCGCGGCATCGCAACCCCCTCCATGATCGCCACCCTGCTCTTCGGAGGCGCTCTGGTGCACTACCAATGGGAGCTGATCAAAATCACCTATTGGTTTTGGGTGAAAATGGCACTGGTGATCGCGCTGGTCGGCTATCACCACCTGTGCGGTGTGCATCTTAAGCGCTTTGCCCTAGACGCTAACCAGCGCAGCCACACTTACTTTCGTGTGTTTAACGAGCTGCCCGTTTTCGCTCTGGTTGCTATTGTGATTCTGGTGGTGGTCAAGCCCTTTTAGCGCTGTGCTAGACTCCATACAGCCAGCCATATTTACTATGGGCGTTGATCATGAGCGAGTTCTGTCGTACCGCACCGGTGGTGCTGACCCTGTCCAGTCATGACCCCACTGGCAGCACCGGAGTCCAGGCCGACATCGAGACAGCTTTTAGCCTCGGCGCGCACTGCTGCGCCATTGTGACCGCGCTCTGCGCCCGGGACACCCGCCGCCTGATCGACCTAGTGCCAACAGACGCCAAGCTGCTGATCGAGCAGACCCGCGCCATTTTAGAAGACATGCCCGTGGCCGCCATCAAGCTTGGCTATTTTTGTCAGGTTGAGCAGATCGAGGCCATTCACAGTATTCTCCGTGACTACCCGGATATTCCCGTGGTGCTCGATCCGGTGGTCAATCTCTCCATCGAAGCGAGCGACGAGCCTCCACTGATGGAGCGCGGCGACAAACTCACCAGCGCCCTACAAAACCTGCTGCTGCCTTTGGCAAGCCTCGTGACCCCGGACATCGTCGAGGCTCATCAACTGGCCCGTCAGGCTGACACCGCAGACGCCTGCGCCCAGCAGATACTGACCCACGGCTGCGACGCCGTGTTGATCACCGGCGCGCGGCGCACTGCGGAAGAGTACATCAATTGTCTCTACCGCCCGGAGCAGCCGGTGCGCCGCTTCCAGTGGCCGCGCCTCGGGGTGTTCAGCCACGGCAGTGGCGCCACGCTGTCCGCCAGTATTTGCACCTATCTCGCCCACGGCCTGCTGCTGAGCGACTCGGTGGAACAGGGGCAGCACTTTACCTGGCAAAGCTTGCGCGCCAGCCGCCGCCTGGGTATGGGGCATAGCATTCCCAACCGCCTCCACTGGGCCGAACGCAATTAGCTTTTTGCACAGACCAGGCGCTCTGGGTAAACTGGCGCCCATGCCGAGACTGTCCCTAACCGATAACTGCCTCTACGCCATCACCGACAGCGAAAAGCTGCGCGGTGAATTGCTGGTGCGCGCCGTAGATGAGGTGCTGGCGGGTGGATGCCATCTGGTGCAGTACCGGGACAAAACGAGTGATCACTCCCGGCGCCTGAGTGAGGCGCAGCAGCTGCAAAAGCTGTGCTGCGCCCGGGGCGCAAAGCTCATCATCAACGACGACATTGAGCTGGCAAGACACTGCGGGGCAGCCGGGGTGCACCTGGGTCAGGGCGACAGTCCTATCGATCAGGCACGCGCACGCTTGGGCGATCAAGCGCTGGTGGGCATCACCTGTCACGCCAGCTTGGAACTCGCTCAACAAGCGCTAGCCGCCGGCGCCGATTATATTGCCTTCGGCCGCTTCTTCCCCTCTCGAACCAAGCCACTGGCGCCAGCCGCCGACCTTGCATTGCTCGGCAGAGCCAGGGAGCTCTGGCCAGAGACCTGCATAGTAGCCATCGGCGGTGTGGATCAGGGCAACGCCTGTCAATTGCTTGAGCGCGGCGCCGACTACCTGGCCATATGCGGCGATTTGTTTCAATCGTCGAGCCCTTCGCAATATGCGAGCACCTTTAACCATCTGACGGCCAGCCACGGCAGTCACACCTCGCCCGGCAAAAAGGGCCGGGCGACAAATCACGCGAGGAGCGTCAATGAGTCAGTCCGAAGTTCTGTTTGAGCAAGCGTCCCGCTACATTCCCGGCGGCGTTAACTCGCCGGTGCGCGCCTTTAAAGCCGTCGGCGGCACGCCGGTGTTCCTGCAAAGCGCCAAGGGGTCACGGGTAACGGATGTGGACGGCAAGAGTTACATCGACTATGTCCAGTCATGGGGCCCCATGGTACTGGGACACAGTCACCCGGAAGTGATTGCCGCCGTTACCGAAGCCATAGGCGCGGGCCTGACTTTCGGTGCGCCAACAGAGCGTGAAACCATACTCGCCCAGATGGTCTGCGAGCGCATGCCAGGTATGGACCTGGTGCGCTTTGTCAATTCGGGGACCGAGGCGACCATGAGCGCGATACGCCTGGCACGTGCCTACACAGGGCGCGACACTATTGTAAAATTTGAAGGCTGCTACCACGGCCACAGTGACTCCCTGTTGATTAAAGCCGGCTCTGGCGCACTCACTTTGGGCGTGCCCAGCTCCCCCGGCGTCCCCTCTGTTCTGGCCGAGCATACGACAACGCTGAACTACAACGACGCCGAACAGGTGCGCACCTTTTTTGCCGAGCACGGCGAAAAAGTCGCCTGTATTATCGTTGAACCGGTGGCGGGCAACATGAACTGCATACCACCGCAACCGGGGTTTTTACAGGCATTGCGGCAGGTATGTGACGAGCAGGGCGCGATGCTGATTTTCGATGAAGTCATGACGGGCTTTCGCGTCAGCGCCACCGGAGCACAGGGCTACTATCAGGTACAACCGGACCTCACCACCTTGGGTAAAGTGATTGGCGGCGGCATGCCGGTGGGCGCCTTTGGCGGCAAACGAGAGATCATGGAGCACATCGCCCCCAAGGGGCCGGTGTACCAAGCCGGTACACTTTCGGGCAACCCCGTGGCCATGGCCGCCGGGATAGCCACCCTAAGCTTGCTCGACGAAGCGGATTTCTATCCGCGCCTGAGCGAGAAAACCGGACAACTGATGAGCGGCCTGGAAAGCGCCGCCGCTGAAGCAGGCATTGCCTTTACCACCAACAGTGTGGGAAGCATGTTTGGTGGCTTCTTTACCGAGGAAAAAACCGTCAGTAACTACCAGCAGGTTATGGCGTGCGACACCGAAAGGTTTAACCGCTTTTTTCACGGAATGCTGCGTGAGGGCGTCTACTTGGCTCCAGCCTCTTATGAAGCAGGATTTATGTCACAGGCGCACACGCATGAAGACATAGAACAAACCGTAGAGGCCGCTAGAAAAGTCTTTGCCACACTATAGGCTGCTGAGGGATTCAATATCTTCCAGCGCCTGGGGGGACGCGTCGATGATGGTGAACCCCGCCCAATGCTTGCCATTGTCATCGGCATTGCGCACCCAGAGACAGTCGACCCCAAGCTGAATACTGTTGCGGTTATTGACGGACTCGGACAAGTGCAAATCCAACCGGTAAAGACAATCTTCCTCAAACGGCTGATCGCCGATCAGCATCAACCCGTTGCTGTGAATGTTAACCAGCCGACCGAGATAAATGTCGCGCGTGTTGTCATACACATCAATGCTCTGATTGACGCCCAACCGCTCGCGACTGCGCTCTTCGTGTGAGGATGCGTTCACCATGTTATGACTCGCGGTTTAACAGCTCTCCCGACGCACGGGCATTCAAGCTGTGATAAATGTTCTCCAAGGCTCGCTCGAAGAAAGGCTTGGCACTGCCGGCAATGACTCTCAGCTTACCCGCAATCATCGCGCGAGCAAGCTGCAGCGCCGAGGTCATGGACACCTTGCGCCCCTGTTGATCTACCAGCATATAGTGCATGGTCTTGTGGTTATACCAGGCCACTTTAAGACGCTTGCCGCGCTCATCCTCCAGCCAGGTACCAAACTCAATCAATTTTAGTTTTTCAATCAGCTGCGACTCTTCGACCGTGGCCGCGGAGTTTTCTTTCTCCACGTTGCCGGCCTTTTCGGCGGCCATTGTCTCCAGCTTGGCCCGCATAGGCTCAGGCGCAGGCTCCACTTTCTGGCTCTTGAGTGCCAGCTTTTGCAGAGAGATCACTGCGTCGAGTAACTTGCGCGATTTATTCTGCTCGTAACCGATGGTTTCAAAGCCTGACTGCAGAGACTGCAGCAGCTTGTCCTGAACCTCCAGCTGGCGAATTTTATCCACCTCGAGCAACTTGGGCTCAATGCTCCAGAGAAGATCATCGGCAACCTTAAGCGCCTGACGGCAACTATCGGACTCGGCGCCGTAACGCAAAATAATAAACGACAAGTAGTCGGACCAGGGCAATAGCAGCAACAGCAAAACCGGCGAAGGCAAGTCCTTGCCATCAATACGCCGGGAGATTTCCCTGTTCACTTGAATTTTGGCTTCGCGCAGTTTTTCCTCGCCCCTGGCCTTTTCCATAGCCCGCTTTTCCATCAATTCCTGACGGCGCAACACGTTGCGGGTATAGGCGCTAAACTCCAGAAGGGCTTCGGCAAATACTTTTACATCGTTACCGAAATTTTCCAGAATATGGAAAACGGTGGTTCTGACTTTGGCGTAAATGTTGTACTGATTGGTACCGTCATTACTGATCCAACGGGCACCCGCTTCGGCCATTTGATTCAACAGAACCCGAGCCGGGTGATCTACTTTTTCAAAAAACTCCTTGTCGATAAACGCCAGTTTCAGAACCGGGGTGTGCAGGTAGCTCAGCAGCGCCTTGACCGAGTCCGGTAATTGTTCATCAGAGAGAATGTACTCGAACAACAAACCCACCAACTCGATGGTATGCATGTCGTCCGAGCGCACTTCGTCTTCACCGCGCTTTTGCATTTCCGCTAGCAGCTGCTGCGAAACCGAAGCGACGGCCAGAGGCTGGATTTCATTCATTTCAGCCTCAGCCAGGGCATGACTACTCTCAGCAACCTGATGCTGCAAATGACCGATAGCGCCCATGAGCGGCGCCGAGCTCAAAGGGGTTACCCCACCGCCTTGAGAGGGCTGTGGCCCGCGCGCAACCGCCGTTGTCGCACCAGCCTGAGCAGCCGCTACACCGGAACCACCAGCGGCTGGCGCGGAGGACCCGGGCACCCCCAGGTGGGTCTGCAATAGGCGGATAGCGCTGATCAGCCCCTGCTGGTATTGCTCGGGGTCCTTGCTCTCACCCTCAGAGAAAATACGGTCGGTAGCGCGCCGGCGCGGCGCTTGCTCAGCGTCTCCAGACGCTTGCACTGCGGCCTCTTGAACCTTGGCACGCTCGGGCTCGGCCTCCTCTGACGGCGGCTGTTGCGATTGTTCGGGCTGAGCACTTGTGTCCTGACGGCTCACCGCGCTATAGCGCAGATTTGCCATTATGCCTTCAGCGGCGAGGTAATGATTCAGCTCATCATAGAGCCCGCCGATCGGCTTTATAAGGGCGGCCTCAAAGTGTTTGTAGCCAACCACCTTGGTTCTGGCGTCAAGACTGAGGTCCGCGACAAGGCGGCGCAAAACGTCACAGAACTGCACCGGGCTGACGGGATTTCCACGCTCATCGATTTTCTTGCCGCCGTTGAGCAGCGCCAGGCGCTGATGTAGGGCCCAAAGCGCCTCGGCAAACTGAGTATCGGCTCGGTGGCAGATGGAGGTAATGGCGATGGTTTCTTCCAATTCGGAATTATCCACCAGCGAGAGCCCCTCGCTGCGGGAGAAACGCTCTTGGCCGACCGGGGTCTGAAGCTTTTGCCGGGAAAAGTCCGCAAAGCAGGCCTGCAGGAGTTCGACGAACCGCTGCTGGACTGCGGGGCCGCGCTTTTGTAGCAGCTTGACCGTCTCACCCAGAGCAATCTGCTCTTTGTTGGAGCGAGCGTTCTCTTCGCGTTTTTCAATAGAGCCGACCCACTCATCCCAAAACCGGGGGAAATTGTGGGTGATGTAATCGACCGCAGTCGAAGCGCAGGCGTCCAGGCAACGCACTGCCTGCGTATGCGTCAAAGGTTCATAGGCCTCCCCAGGGGCTGCCGCCTCCGGCTGAAGCTGCTCTGTCCCCCGCCCTTTATTTTTATCCATGGTTCTCGTGTCCATCCCCTCAACCCCTCACGGGCAAGCCCCCGCACCACGACCTATGTCTTCGGGGGTTTGCCGACGGTTCGCTGATGATTGCTATAAATGTGATTTAATCAGTATATGCTAGGCCGACTGGTTGCGCACACTTTAAGCGCCACTTAAACTCCCCCGACACCCCGCCGCAAACGGCTTTTGCACCGAATCACCTGAGGCCAAGCGATTTTCGTGCCCATCCACCGGGTTCCCAAACCCACCAACGGGCCCAGGGACGCCTCATTTTTAGGCAAAAGCCCTTGCCATCGCACCAAAATGGCACCTCTCACCCCCAATCCTGCCCTCTCGGGAAGAACGTACCAGGCAACTCCACTGCCCGCAGCGTATGGACTTAAGCGGAATTCACCGGCGTTGGTACTCAACTTGCTTTACCAAAGCACCGAACATGTCCGCACTTATTGGTAAGTCAGGACAATCGACAATTTGGTAAAAATAGAAGGCTAGGGTTCCGGCAGAGCTATCTCTCTGTGACTGGTCCGAGAGCTTTCGACCTTCGAAGTGGGGGTTACACGGCGGGATAAAAGCCCGGGAGAACTGGTTGGCCAGATTGCCAAGAGTGCTCCTATATCCCAACGTACATACCTTCGGAGGTTTGTCATGAAGCAACTGTCTATCGCTGCGTTCGCTCTACTGCTGTCCCTACAGGCCCAAGCGGCCGACTCCTTTAAAATCTGCTGGTCTATCTACGTGGGCTGGATGCCCTGGGGCTATGGCGCAGAGCAGAAAATTGTCGATAAGTGGGCCGATAAATACGGGATCGAGATCGACGTCGTACAGATCAACGACTACATCGAGTCCATTAACCAGTACACGGCTGGCGAATTTGACGCCTGCACTATGACCAATATGGACGCACTGACGATTCCCGCGGCCAGCGGTGTCGACAGCACGGCCTTGATTGTCGGCGACTTTTCCAACGGCAACGACGGCGTCATCCTGCGCGGTAAAGACTCACTCAAAGACATCAAAGGTCAGCGCGTAAACCTGGTGGAGTTGTCCGTGTCCCATTATCTTCTGGCAAGGGCTCTGGAGAGCGTCGGCATGAGCGAGGCCGATGTTCAAGTCGTCAATACGTCCGATGCCGACATGGTCGCCCTCTACAACTCGGGCTCAGTATCGGCGGTTACCACCTGGAATCCGCTGCTGAACACCATATTAGAAGAGGAGGACGCCAACAAAGTCTTCGACTCCTCACAAATACCAGGGGAGATCATGGATCTTTTGGTCATCAACACCGAAACACTCAAGGCCAACCCTAAGTTAGGCAAGGCACTGACCGGCGCCTGGTATGAAATCATGGGCGTTATGAGCACCGACTCCGCCGCCGGTAAAGCCGCGCGCACCGCCATGGGCGTTGCCTCGGGTACCGACCTTGCCGGCTACGATGCTCAACTGGCCAGCACCAAGATGTTCTACCAACCCACCGATGCTCTAGAGCTGGTCAACAGCGACGAGCTCCTAGCCACCATGAAGAAAGTCGCCGAGTTTTCCTACGACCACGGGCTACTCGGTGAAGGCGCTCCGGATGCCGGCTTTATCGGCATTGAAGGCCCGAAAGGGACTTACGGCGACAGCGGTAACGTCAAGCTGCGCTTCGACACCACCTACATGCAAATGGCTGCTGACGGCAAGCTGTAAACGCTCTCTAAGGCGGGAGGCTCACTCCCGCCCGGAACCCTACGCCTATGAAACGCCTGGTTAACCTTAGGCCGTCACGGCCCGCTGGTATCCTGCTGGGGCTGCTGCCTGTGTTCGCCCTGCTTCTGATCTACGTAATCGCCTCGGATGCACGCCTGGAAGCCAACCCCAATGACAAGCTGCTACCGAGCTTTGCGCAGATGGGCGAAGCCATCAATCGCCTGGCATTTGAGCCAAGCAAGCGCACGGGCGAGTACCTGTTCTGGCAAGACACAGGTTCAAGTCTCACACGCCTCGGCTTGGGCATTGGCATCGCCGCGCTGATTGGATTCACCTTCGGACTGATTACCGGCGCACTGCCCGTCGCCTATTCGTCCATGGCGCCTCTGATTACTGTGATTTCCCTAATCCCTCCCATGGCACTACTGCCCATATTATTTATTGTGTTCGGGCTTGGGGAACTGTCAAAAGTGGCATTGATTATCTTTGGGGTAGCCCCGTTTATTGCTCGGGACATTCAGCGCTGCGCGCAGGAAATTCCACGCGAACAACTGATCAAGGCACAAACACTCGGCGCCAGCAGTTGGCACATCGTCTGGCGGGTCCTGATACCTCAGCTGCTGCCGCGCCTGATCAACGCCGTGCGTCTTTCCCTCGGTGCCGGCTGGCTGTTTTTGATTGCCGCTGAGGGCATTGCCTCCACCGACGGACTTGGCTATCGGATTTTTCTGGTTCGCCGCTATTTGTCCATGGATGTCATTCTGCCCTACGTTGCCTGGATAACACTTCTGGCCTTTATCATCGACTGGCTGCTGGCACGACTGAGCCTGTGGGCCTTTCCCTGGCACCACACGGGGGGCGCACGATGATTGCGATCGACAAGCTCTGGAAAGAGTACGGGGATAATGTTGTTCTGGAAAACATTTCCAAAACCGTGCAAGCCGGCGAATTCGTCACCCTGGTCGGCACCTCCGGCTGCGGCAAGAGCACCTTCCTCAAAATGCTGCTGGGTATGGAAACCGCTACCCGCGGCAGGCTGTTAATGGACGGCGCGCCTATCCGCACCGAACCGGATCAAACTCGCGGCATTGTTTTTCAGCAATACTCCGTATTCCCGCACCTAAATGTTCTGAGCAATGTCATCATCGCGCGGGAATTTGAGCACTCGCCGCTGATGGGGAAACTCTTTGGCAGGCAAAAAACGCAAGTGATTGAAGAGGCGCGGGCACTGCTGGAAAAAGTTGGGCTGGCCAATGCGGCTCTCAAATACCCCCACGAACTGTCAGGCGGCATGCGTCAGCGCCTTGCGATTGCCCAGGCACTGATTCGCAAACCCAGGGTGCTTCTACTGGATGAACCCTTCGGCGCACTCGACCCGGGGATTCGCGCCGACATGCACAAGTTGATTCTGGAGTTGTGGCGCGAACATCAGTTAACCGTGTTTATGGTCACCCACGATCTTGCCGAAGGATTTTACCTGGGCACTCGCCTGTGGGTATTTGACAAAGTACGGCACGACCCTCAAGCCCCGGGAGCCTGGGGAGCGCGTATCACTTACGACTTGCCGGTAGGTAAAACCCCAGCGACAACCGTCGCCGCCATTGAACAGTCTTTAAAGCTCACCGAGCAAAAATTCGATGCCAACACTGGAGAAACTACGTGAAACGTATCGACTACACCACGTTACTACCCGGCGCCAGTCATTGGTCGTTGGAAATGCGTCGCGGCAGCGCCATGCGCCTGACCGACACCACCGGCATTGGCAATGTCGGCATGCTGTTTTACAACCCCCGTCAACTGCTTGAGCGCTACAACGCTCCGGATACGCTCAAATGTCAGCACACCTTCAAACTGACTCGCGGACACTGCCTCTATTCTGACATGGGGCGAATTTTCGCTTCTGTCATCGAAGACAGTCACGGCTGGCACGATACGGTATGCGGCAGCAGCAATGCACAAAAGGTGGCCGCGCTCTGGGGTGAGCGCAACTATCAACAGGACCGCAATCAGTGGTACCAAAACGGCCATGATGCATTTCTGGTTGAACTGGCCAAATACGGGCTCGGCCGAGCTGATCTCGCTGCAAATATCAACTGGTTCAGCAGAACGAGTACAGACGCTGAAGGGAAGCTGACGCTTGACAGTGACTACCCCTCCAAGATGCGGCAGGTGACTTTGCGCTTTGAAATGGACACCCTGGTGATACTGCACACCTGCCCACACCCGCTCGATCAGAGCGAAGTCTACCCACGCGGCGACATTGAAATAGAACTGGGACTGGCAGAACCTGTTCAAAGCGACGACCTCTGCCTGAACTCAAGGCCCGAGAACCACAGGGGCTTTGCCAATAATACGCTTTACCATATCGGTCTTTAGGGGGAGCAATGAGCATTAGAGAGAGCTCACTGGACGTACACAGCGCCGTCAGCCGAACACATGTCGGGGCAGGTGACTATTACCTTGCACCGCTTAGGCGCGGCCAGACTCTGCGTATTCTCGACACGCACGGCAACCAGGCGGCAGACACCCTGTTCTTCAATGCAGCGGATGTCACCGAGCGCTACAGCGCCATGGACACGTTGCGCGAGCAGGGCAATGTCTACTTAAGCGCAGGCAGTGTACTGCGCTCCAGCTTGAATAACCCCATGCTGGAAATCACTGCCGATACCTGCGGCAGACACGATACCCTCGGAGGCGCCTGCGCCACGGAAAGCAACACCGTGCGCTACGATCTTGAGAAGCGCTGCATGCACGCCTGTAGAGACAGCTGGATGCTGGCCATTGCCGAGCACCCGGAGTACGGGCTAAGCAAAAGAGACATCACTCACAACATTAATTTTTTTATGAATGTGCCCGTTACCCCGGAGGGCGGATTGAGTTTTGAAGACGGTATTTCCGCACCGGGAAAATACGTGGAAATGACCGCACTGATGGACGTGCTGGTATTGATGTCTAACTGCCCGCAACTGAACAACCCGTGCAACGGCTACAACCCGACACCGGTAGAAATGATTATTTGGGACTAAATACCTGCCGCGGGGGACGACCCCTGCCCGAGCAAGGCAGCTTCCGGGACGACCCGCCGGAGTGAAATTATGTTTAATAAGGTTCTAATTGCCAACCGTGGCGCCATCGCCGTTCGCATTATCCGCACACTACAACAAATGGGTATCGAGTCTATCGCGGTTTATGCCGACGCAGATGCCGACAGTTTGCATGTACGCCAGGCAGACGCGGCCTTTACTCTCGGCGAAGGCGGCGCAACCGACACCTACCTCGACCAAGACAAAATACTGCAAATTGCCCAGCAGTGCGGTGCCGATGCCATCCATCCAGGCTATGGCTTTCTGAGCGAAAACCCGACCTTTGTCAAGCGCTGTGAGAGTCGGGGAATTGCTTTTATCGGCCCCACAGCTCAACAGATGGATACCTTCGGCCTTAAGCACACCGCTCGCACTGTAGCCGAGCAAAATGACGTGCCTCTGGTACCGGGCACCGGGCTTCTGGACTCGCTTGAGGATGCCATAGCGCGGGCACACGAGATAGGCTTTCCGGTTATGCTGAAAAGCAGTGCCGGGGGCGGCGGCATTGGTATGCACTTGTGCCTGAGTGAAGACGATCTCAAAAACAGTTTCGACTCTGTGCGCAAACTGGGTGCCAATAACTTTTCCGACGATCGCGTTTTCCTAGAGAAGTTTATCGATAGAGCAAGGCACATTGAAGTGCAGGTATTTGGTGACGGTGAAGGTAAAGCCGTTGCCATTGGCGAGCGCGACTGCTCAAGTCAAAGGCGCAATCAAAAAGTCATTGAGGAATGTCCCGCTCCCAATCTGCCGGACTCGGTTCGACACGCCATGCACGATACCGCAGCGCGCCTCTTGGGCGCTGTCAGCTACCGCAGCGCCGGCACAGTCGAATATATCTACGATGCCCTTGAGGAGCACTTCTACTTTCTCGAAGTCAACACCCGCCTGCAGGTGGAGCATGGCGTCACCGAAGAAGTCTGGGGGGTGGACCTCGTCGCGTGGATGATTCGTCTGGCAAGCGGCGAACCCATAGATATTGAGAAGGAATTCTCCCAACTAAAACCCGTGGGTCACGCCATTCAGGTGCGACTCTACGCTGAAGACCCGGCCAAGAACTTTCAGCCCAGCGCGGGGCTTCTGAGCGAGGTCAGCTTTCCCATCAACGAGCGCAGTGACGAAAAAGTCGTGCGTATTGATCACTGGATAGAGTCCGGCCTGGAGGTGTCGCCTTACTTCGACCCCATGCTCGCCAAAGTCATTGTTAAAAGCCACAACCGTGACGCAGCCATTGCACTGTTATCGAAAACACTGCAAGACAGCAGTCTCTACGGCATAGAGACCAACAAAGCGTACGTGACAGAACTTTTGGCCGAGCCGATCTTCCTCAAGGGCGATATCACCACCCGCTACCTGAACGAACGCGGCTTTTGTGAAGCTCGCATCGATGTCTTGTCAGGCGGCACACAAACCACTATTCAGGATTTCCCCGGCCGCAGCGGTTATTGGCATATCGGCGTTCCCCCTTCTGGCCCATTCGACAACTATTCGTTTCGCCTCGCCAATCGACTGCTTGGTAACGATGCTAGCGCCGCCGCTTTGGAAATCACCGTGGCGGGCCCCAGCCTAAAATTTGGTTTTGACACCCAGTGCGCGCTCGCCGGCGCCGATATCGAGGCCAAGCTCGACGGTGTAACGCTCAAGAACTGGGCAGTTTTTTCAGTTAAAGCCGGTCAAACACTGACTTTGGGCCGAGTCAGTGAAACAGGCGCGCGCGCCTACCTAGCGCTGGCCGGAGGCATAGCGTGCCCGCTTTACCTGGGCTCGCGCTCGACCTTTACCCTAGGTCAGTTTGGCGGCCACAATGGTCGCGCACTGTTGGCCGGTGATGTGCTTCACTGCACTGAAGCCCCGCCAGTAAAAATCGCAGAACTTCCCGATGCGTTAAAACCGGCCATTGGCAATCACTGGGAACTGCGCGTTATCTACGGGCCACACGGAGCACCTGATTTTTTTACCGGCGACGACATCGACGCCTTCTTCACTACCGATTGGGAGGTGCACTACAACTCCAGCCGCACTGGGGTACGACTGAATGGGCCCAAACCGCAGTGGGCTCGCACCACTGGCGGCGAAGCAGGTATGCACCCGTCTAATATTCACGACAATGCCTACGCTTTTGGTACCGTGGATTTCACCGGCGACATGCCCGTCATTCTCGGCCCGGACGGACCGTCTCTCGGTGGTTTCGTCTGTCCGGCAACGGTCATTTCCGCCGATCTTTGGAAACTTGGCCAGCTACGCGCGGGGGATAAAATTCGTTTTGTGCCGGTTACGGTAGACACGGCTGTTGGTATTGAGAGAACGCAAAACCTAACTATTGCACATCTTGCACCCGCAAACGGCGAGTCGTCAGAGCTCTGTCTAGATTCTCTGTCATCTCCGGTGGTGGCAACCATGCTCGCTGACGAAGTCGGTGAAGCGGTGAATTACCGCGTTGCCGGCGATCACTTTTTACTGGTGGAGTACGGCCCGCTGCAGCTGGATATCAAGCTGCGCTTTCGCGCCCATGCACTGATGCGATGGCTCGAGCAAAACCCGGCACCGGGCATGCGCGAACTGACACCCGGCATTCGCTCGCTACAAATCCACTACGATAGCCAGCAAATATCTCTGAAGCAGCTGCTTGTGCATTTGCAAAAAGGCGAAAAGCACCTCGCCACCCAAATTGCCGAGTTAAGCTTGCCCTCGCGCATTGTGCACCTGCCTCTATCCTGGGATGACGACGCCTGTCGCGAAGCCATTGCCAAATATGAGCAGAGTGTGCGCCCCGGCGCACCCTGGTGCCCTTCAAATCTGGAATTCATTCGCCGAATCAATGGCCTGGAAAGTATCGAGCAAGTAAAGCAGATCGTATTTAACGCCTCTTACCTAGTTATGGGTCTTGGGGATGTTTATTTGGGCGCACCGGTCGCAACGCCGATGGATCCGCGCCATCGCTTGGTAACCACAAAATACAACCCCGCCCGCACCTGGACCGCGGAAAACTCCGTCGGTATTGGCGGCGCTTACTTGTGTGTGTACGGCATGGAGGGGCCGGGAGGCTACCAGTTTGTGGGGCGCACCCTGCAAATGTGGAATCGCTATCGAAAAACAGCGGAGTTTGACCAGCGTTGGCTGCTTCGCTTTTTCGATCAGATACGTTTTTATCCGGTAGAAGCCGAGGAGCTAAAGCAAATGCGTCGCGACTTTCCGCGCGGGCATTACCCGATACGCATTGAGCCCACCGAGTTCAGCCTGTCGGATTACGAGCGGTTCCTTACCGAGCATCAAGCCGACATCGACCGCTTTCAGGCCCTTCGACAACAGGCGTTTGACGAAGAGCTCGAGCGTTGGCACGCAGACGGACAGTTTAACTTTACCCCCGTAGAGCAAAAGGAAACCGATAGTGAGTTGGACATGGCGGACGGCGACATTCCCGTGGACAGTTCCGTCTCGGGCAGTATCTGGCAAATCAAGGCAGAGGTGGGTGAGAACGTACAAGCCGGTCAAACCCTGCTGGTGCTGGAGTCCATGAAAATGGAAATAAACATTACCGCCCCGGCCGCCGGGCGTGTGAAGCAGATTCTAAAAGCACCGGGAAACGGCGTAAAACCCGGTCAGACCCTGGTACTGCTGGAGCCAGGCGAATAAAAAAAGGGGCCCAGAAGGGCCCCTGCAACACAGTGGGACAAGGGTTATTCGAGCGTTTCAGTGATCACCGTGTCGATCACATGAATCACACCATTGTTGGTGTAAATATCAAAGGTGGTGATGTTGGAACCTTGCACCTGCAACATGCCATCAACCACTTCAATGGTGACGTCCTCGTCAGCGGCGGTATTGACGCTGGTGCCATTAAGGGTAAAGGCCGTTACCGAGTCCACTGCGGCACCTTGGATAACGTGCTGCAACAGGACATTGGTCAGGGCCGGCACATCCATGATCAGGGCATCCAATGTGGCGCTGTCGATTTTGTCAAAGGCCGCATCCGTGGGCGCAAAGACGGTAAACGTCTCACTTTCGTCAGCCAAGACACCATCAAGATTCGCAGCCTGCAGAGCACTTACCAAGGTGGTGAAATTACCAGCCGCTACCGCCGTCTCAACAATGTTGCTATCGGGCATGCCCATCTCGGCAGGCGGCATAATCACTTGGTCGATGACGTGGATGACGCCGTTATCTGCCATGACATTAGGCTGGGCCACAGTCGCGGTGTTGATGTAGAGGTTGTCATTGTTGAGCGACAGAGCGGCCATGTCGTCGTTACCCATGGTGATCTTAGGCATATCCGAACCGGCAACCGTAATCGCCGCATCGGCCAGTACTTCGCCACCCACAATCACGTGGTACAACAGAATATCGCTGAGGGTATCGGTATCGGCCAGCAGCGCATCAATCGTGTCCTGGCCCAGGGTAGCAAAGGCGTCGTCCGTCGGGGCAAAGACGGTAAACTCGCTGTCAAGGTCTGCCAGCACTGTATCGAGTCCAGTCGCCTGAAGAGCGGCAACAAGCGTATCGAAGCTTCCCGCCTCCATGGCCACATCGACAATTGACTTGGGTGGTGCCGGCAGTTCGACGTCGCCGACAATGACAGTGTCGATTACGTGGATCACGCCATTGGTGGTGTATATGTCAGACATGACAACTTCAGCTCCACCGACGGTGAGCATGCGATCGACGATATCAACCATCACCTCAGCGCCGCTGGCTGTCTCGACGGCTGTGCCATTGGCAGCGTAGGCATCCACGGAAGTGACCTCAGCACCGCTGATCACGTGCTGAAGCAGAACCGCTTGCAGAGCTTGCTGATCATTGAGCAGCGCGTTGATGTTCTCTTCACCGACCATGGCAAACGCGTCATCAGTCGGGGCGAAAACCGTAAAGGTCTCGGCTTCATTGGCCAGGGTGGTATCCAGATCCGCCGCCTGCAGGGCCGCTACCAAGGTTGTGAAGTTGCCGTTATCGACGGCCGTCTCGACAATATTCATGCTCGGCTCGCCGCGCTCGGCCGGAGGCATCAGCACCGCGTCGATCACGTGGATAATGCCGTTGTCTGTCTCGATATCGGTCATGGTTACCATCGACAGATTCACCAGCAAAGATTCGCCTTCAAGAGACAGGCCCACTCGCTGACCGTTGGCCATCTCTACGGTTGTCCCCGCGCTTGCAACAGCTGCCTCAGCGTCTACCTCAGCATCCGCTATTACGTGATAGAGCAGAATATTGGAAAGTGTGTCGGTGTCCGCCAATAAACCATCAATGGTGTCCTGCCCCAACAGGGCAAAGGCGTCATCGGTGGGAGCAAAGACCGTAAAGGTCGCGTTTTCGTCGTCCAGGGTTTCATCGAGTCCTGTTGCTTCGAGCGCTGCCACCAAGGTGGTGAAGTTGCCGTTGGCAACCGCCACATCGACAATTGTCTCTGCTTCAGGAGGGGGTGGGGGATTGTGATTATCGTCGTCATCGCTACCACAGGCCACAAGGCCAAAGGTCAGAGCGACTATTAGTAAGTACCTCAATGTTGACTTATTCATCTTGCTTCTCCTGCAAAAAGTACGAGGTTGTTAGTGCAGGCGGAGGTACGCACGTCGAACGACGAGAGATCAAAGAAAACGCTATTGTGAGAGTTTTTTCAATAAATCGATCGGAATTTTTGATCAATGCAGACGCGGCCAGCGTATAGGTCGAAACGCTCCGCTTCAACCCTGCCGAAAAATGTCGCATTTTTCATCAAGATTTCCATCGGCGCCTCCCCACCCTTCCCATGCTATGCTAGTGATCCGCAGGCGCCACTTAGCCGTATAAACGACCGAAAAACCACGGTCAGGAAACGAGGCAGAACATGGCGCCCCCAAAAGCAGTGACGTCCAAGGTCAGATCTATGAGCACCGATTCCGGTGACAAGAGCCAATCCGATGCGCAGTACTGGGCTGAGTTGCTCCACCTCGTCGCCCGGGACAGAGATCGAGAGGCTTTTCGCAAGATATACGATTACTTTGCCCCGCGTATCAAAGCCTATGCCATGAACCAGGGGATCAGTCAGCAGGCTGACGAGCTGGTTCAGGAGGTCATGACCAGTGTCTGGCGCAGTGCGGACAAGTACGTGGATTCACTGGCGTCGGCCTCGACCTGGATTTTTACCATCACCCGCAATCAAAGGATTGATCTGTTGCGCAAGATGGGGCGTATGAAGGCAGAAATTAACGTCGAAACTGAAGATCTCTGGCAGATACCCACCGAAGACAGCACCGTGCGTTCTATTCAGGCACTGTCGGCGGAAAAGCATTTACGCCAGTCGATCGGGGAACTGCCTGAAGAGCAGATGATCGCCGTTAGAAAAGTGTACTACGAAGGCAAAACCCATCAGGAAGTCGCTGAAGAATTGAACGTGCCTCTGGGTACGCTCAAAGGACGGCTGCGGCTGTCCATGCAGAAGCTACGCCTGATGTTAGAGACTAAAGAGCTATGAGCAAACATCATCCAGATGAAGTCACCTTACTGGATTATTCAGCCGGGACGCTGGCCATGCCACAGTCACTCGCCGTGGCTATGCATTTGTTTTTGTGCGACAGCTGTCGCGCTCAGGTGAAAAAACTGAACTCCCTCGGCGGCGCTCTGCTTGAGCAGAGCGAACCTCGGCAGGTCAAAGTGCGCGATTTCGACCAGTTTATGGCCGGAATCGACAAAGACGGGCCGGGTGAGTCGGCATCGGCCATAGAGGTGCCTCAAGCCAGCGCGCTGCGTAACCCCCTGCACGGCTTTCTGCCCAAACGCCTGGAAGATATTCAATGGCGCCAGCAGACGCGCGAAATTGCTGAGTACGACCTGACTGAGCGCCTTGGCGTGTCGGGGTTTCGCATCGGCCTGCAGAAAATCAGCGCTGGCGCGCGCGTGCCCGAGCACACCCACAAAGGGCGGGAACTGACAGTGGTACTGAGCGGCGGATTTTCCGATGAGCTCGGTGTGTACCACGAGGGCGATTTCGTCAGCCGCGATGGCAGCCACCAACACTCGCCCACGGCGCTGCAAAATGAAGACTGTATCTGCCTGACGGTACTGGATGCGCCGCTGCGTTTTCTCGGGCTTTACCGCCTGCTTAATCCGTTTATGCACTGGTCCTGATTCAGGATAAAAAAAAGCCCGCGCAGCTCTCGCTGCGCGGGCTTTTTTGCTTTAAGAGTCTCAGCGCTCGCCGGACTCTTCACTCGCTTCAGCGGCCGGGTCAGACTCGGCCGGCGCTTGTTCGCCGCCCTCTTCTGCCTTGGCCTCTTTGATCGACAGTTTGATACGGCCGCGCTGATCTACGTCCAGGCACTTGACACGCACCACCTGCCCTTCTTGCAGGTAGTCGGTCACGCTATTGACGCGCTCATCAGCGATTTGCGAAATATGCACCAGACCATCCTTGCCCGGCAAGAAATTCACAAACGCACCGAAGTCGACAATACGAACCACTGTGCCTTCGTAGATTTCACCAATTTCCGCTTCGGCCGTAATGCCCATAATACGATCCACGGCAGCCTGCAGTGCGCCCGTATCATCGGCGTAGATTTTCACGGTACCGTCGTCGTCGATATCAACCGATGCGCCCGTTTCTTCGGTAATAGAGCGGATAGTCGCACCACCTTTACCGATGATGTCGCGGATCTTATCCGGATTCACTTTGATGGTTTCAAAGCGCGGGGCATTGTCGCTCACTTTGGCGCGCGACTCGGCGATCACCTTGTTCATCTCACCGAGAATGTGCAAACGAGCCCGCAGGGCCTGCTCGAGGGCGATCTCCATGATCTGCTCGGTGATACCTTCGATCTTGATGTCCATCTGCAAAGCGGTGATGCCCGATGAGGTACCAGCCACTTTAAAATCCATATCGCCCAGGTGGTCTTCATCACCGAGGATGTCGGTGAGAACGGCGAACTTGTCGTCTTCTTTCACCAGACCCATGGCGATGCCGGCTACCGGCGCTTTCAGGGGTACACCGGCGTCCATCAGTGCCAGTGAAGAACCACAGACAGAGGCCATGGAGCTCGAGCCGTTGGACTCGGTAATCTCACTGACCACACGCATGGTGTAGGGGAAGGACTCAGCGTCGGGTAGCACAGCGGCGATACCGCGGCGTGCCAGACGACCGTGACCAATTTCGCGACGGCCAGTGGCGCCCATGCGACCACACTCACCCACAGAGTAGGGAGGGAAGTTGTAGTGCAGCATAAAGGGATCTTTACGCTCGCCTTCCAGCGCATCAATAATCTGCGCATCGCGGGCGTTGCCCAAAGTCGCCACGACCAGCGCCTGAGTCTCACCGCGGGTAAACAGTGCCGAGCCGTGCGCTTTGTTCAAAACGCCCACCTCTACATCAATGGCGCGAACGGTTTTCTGATCGCGGCCGTCAATGCGCGGCTCACCATCGACAATGCGGCTGCGGACAATGGCTTTCTCCACTTTACCGAAGACCTTTTTCACGTCTTCTTCAGAGACTTCGCTACCTTCTTTCACCAGCTCAGCGACGGCCTGAGAGCGCAGCTCTGACAGACGATCGTAGCGCTTGGCTTTGTCGGTAATGCGATAGGCCACACCAATAGACTCAGAGAACCCATGCTCAATAGCCTGACGCAGCTCGGCGTTTTCCGCCTCTGGCTGCCAATCCCACTTGGGCTTGCCAGCGTCGCGAGCCAACTCGGCACACGCTTGGACAACGGCTTGCATTTCCTGATGGGCAAAGAGAACCGCGCCCAACATAATGTCTTCGGGCAGTTCGTTGGCCTCTGATTCAACCATCAGCACCGCTTCCGAGGTGCCGGCAACCACCATGTCCAACTCAGAAGACTTGAGCGCTTCATAGCTCGGGTTGAGCAGGTAGCCGCCGTCCTGGGTGTAGCCCACACGAGCCGCACCGATCGGGCCGCTGAACGGAATACCGGACACCGCCAGTGCCGCCGAGGTGCCGATCATGGCCGGGATGTCCGGATCCACTGATTTGCACGTCGACATAACCGTACAGACAACCTGTACCTCGTTCATAAAACCGTTGGGAAACAGCGGACGAATTGGACGATCGATCAGGCGCGAAGTGAGCGTCTCTTTCTCTGACGGACGACCTTCACGCTTGAAGAAGCCACCGGGAATCTTGCCGGCAGCGTAGGCTTTCTCTTGATAGTGGACCGACAGCGGGAAAAAGCCCTGCCCCGGTACCGCTTCTTTGGCGCCAACAACCGTACACAGCACGCTTGTCTCACCCATGGTCACCATCACCGCACCAGTGGCCTGGCGCGCGATGCGACCGGTTTCCAGAGTTACGGTTGCGTCACCATACTGAAATTTCTTAATAATCGGATTCACTCTTTTATCCTTTACTTGCAAATAGTGCGTTTTTCTCTTCTACGCAGCTTCAGATAACCTACAGGTATACAACAAAAAAGTGCCCGCAGCTGCGGGCACTTTGCAATTAGCGGCGCAGACCCAGTTTTTGAATCAGTGCAGCGTAACGGCTGGTATCTTTCCCTTTCAGGTAGTCCAGCAACTTACGACGCTGGTTTACCATGCGGATCAGACCGCGGCGGGAGTGGTGATCCTGCTTGTGACCGGCAAAGTGGTCTTGCAACTTGTTGATGTTGTGGGTCAACAGGGCAACCTGCACTTCCGGTGAACCAGTGTCACCCTCTGCTTGTTGATACTCTTTTACGATGTCGGATTTTTCTTGTGCACTCAGTGCCATAATCATTACCTCAAACAATATGCGTGAATTACAGCCGTACCCGTGCATATTTACAGGCAGGCCAGGCTATCCGCCCGCCACAGCAGGCGTTTTGCCCAGGGCAAGAGCCCGGGACAAATTCTGTTGTTAGCCGGTGGCGGTCGCCACCAAGCGTTTGGGCGCCACACGCCCTTCATCGATAGTGGCAACGCCTAAAAAATCGCCACTTTCACAAAAGACACGCACCATATCACCTTCTTGGCCGACGCGATAGACCTGCGCGTCCATTACCGGGTTACCCCGGCGGAAATAGTGGGCCGAATCCGCACTCAGGTGCACCGATGCCAAGTGGTCCACAGGGGTGTCCACGGGCAGTAAGTGATGATCCAGTGTTTCGGCACGACCCTCGCCACGCTCGGCATCCAGCGCCTCCAGGGTGACACACTGGCTCTCATCAAAACCACCAGTGAAGGTACGCCGTAGGGCGCTCACATGCCCCCCAACGCCCAGCCGCTCACCCAAATCCTCGGCCAGAGAGCGTATGTAGGTGCCCTTCGAGCAGTGAACCTCAACATCCAGCTCGGCGCGCTCGCCCGGGCGGAAAGCCAGCAGGTGATACTCCATGATCTCCACCCGGCGCGCCTCGCGGGTCACTTCAAGCCCCTGGCGCGCCAGCTTGTACAGAGGCTGGCCATTTTGCTTGAGAGCCGAGTACATGGGCGGCACCTGATCGATTTCCCCCAGAAACTCATCCATGGTTTCACGCAGCTGAACGGACTCGACCGCCGCTGCACTGACCACCTCCAGGACTTCGCCCTCGGCGTCTCCGGTAGCGGTTTTTTCGCCCAGGACAAAGGTCGCTCGGTAGGTCTTGTCGGCATCCAGCAAGAACTGGGAGAACTTGGTAGCCTCGCCAAAACAGACCGGCAAGACACCGGTGGCCAGTGGGTCAAGGCTTCCCGTGTGCCCGGCCTTGGCGGCAAAAAACAGGCGCTTAGCCCGCTGCAGGGCGTGATTGGAGCTCAGCCCCAGGGGTTTATCGAGCAGTAATACGCCATCGATGGCGCGGCCCTTACGCTTGCGGCCCATCAGCTGTCCTCGTCGCCACCTTTTGCCTTGTCAGCGGCTACCGCCCTGTCAATCAGGCTGGACAATTCCTGACCACGCACTGAGGTATGGTCATAGTAAAACTGCAGGCGGGGCACCGTGCGCATGTTCAGCTCTTTCGCCAGCAACGTGCGCAAAAAACCTGAGGCATTGTTCAGTACCTCGGCGCTCTCGCGCCCGGAGGTCTCAGTACCGCCCACCAGCGTAATGTACACCTTGGCGTAAGCCATATCCCGGGACACAGTTACGCTGTTGATATTCACCAGTCCCACTCGCGGGTCGCGGATTTCCTGCTGGATCATATTGGCCAGATAGCGCTGAATGGCATCGCCCACTCGATCCGCGCGGAAAAATTCTCTGGGCATCTCTTCACCTGCTCTTAAACGACAAAGCCCCGACGCTGACAAGCGCCGGGGCGATTGAAGAAGCGCGCCGACTTACAGCTCTCGCGCCACTTCCTTGACGTCGAAGACCTCAATTTGGTCGCCGACTTTCACATCATAGTTCTTCACGCCGATACCACACTCCATGCCATTGCGCACTTCGTTGACATCGTCTTTGAAGCGACGCAGCGATTCCAGCTCGCCCTCAAAGATCACCACATTGTCGCGCAGAACCCGAATAGGCTTATTGCGGTATACCGTACCCTCGGTGACCATACAGCCTGCCACCTGGCCGAACTTGGGTGAACTGAACACTTCGCGAACATCGGCAATACCGACGATCTCTTCCACACGCTCTGGGTCGAGCATACCGGAGAGCGCGCTTTTCACATCATCCAGCAGTTGGTAAATAATGCTGTAGTAGCGAATCTCAACGCTTTCCTGCTCTGCCAGGCGGCGGGTGCTGCCGGAGGCGCGAACGTTAAAGCCGACAACGATAGCGCCGGCCGTCAGGGCCAGGTTGACGTCGTTATCGGTAATACCGCCCACACCGGAAGAGACCACTTGCACCTCCACCTCGTCGTTGCCGATATCCGCCAGCGAGGCGAGAATTGCCTCCAGCGAACCACGCACGTCGGCTTTGACCACCACGGCAAGTACTTTCTTCTCACCGCCGTCCATACCGGCAAACATGTTTTCAAGTTTAGCCGCTTGCTGGCGCTGCATACGCTCTTTACGCTCTCTCTCGGCGCGGAACTCAGCCACCTCGCGAGCCTTGCGCTCATCTTCCAGCACGACAAACTCATCGCCGGCACTGGGGGCCGTATCCAGCCCCAGAATTTCGACGGGCGACGAGGGCCCCACCGACTGAACCTGCTGGCCCAGCTCGTTGGTAGCAGCACGCACGCGGCCGTAACTCTGACCGGCCAGCACCAGATCCCCGTGTTTGAGGGTCCCCTGCTGTACCAGCAAAGTGGCCACCACACCGCGGCCCTTATCCAGGCGCGATTCGACCACCACACCTTGAGCCGGCGCATCGGCGACTGCCCTAAGCTCCAGCAGCTCAGCCTGCAGAGACACAGCTTCCAGCAACTCATCGATACCGGCACCGGTATGGGCCGAGACTTCAACGAACTGAGTGTCGCCACCCCAATCTTCCGGGATCACCTCTTTGGCCACCAGTTCATTCTTCACCCGATCAGGATCAGCGGATTCCTTATCGCACTTGTTAATAGCGACTACCAATGGCACGCCCGCGGCGCGCGCGTGGTTGATGGCCTCCTCGGTTTGCGGCATCACGCCGTCGTCGGCAGCGACCACCAGGACAACCACGTCGGTACACTGGGCACCGCGCGCGCGCATGGCGGTAAAGGCGGCGTGACCGGGGGTATCCAAAAAGGCGATTTCACCCTGGCTGGTTTTTACCCGATAGGCACCAATGTGCTGAGTAATACCACCGGCTTCGCCGGCAGCGACCTTAGCCTGGCGAATATAGTCCAGCAGTGAGGTTTTGCCGTGGTCAACGTGGCCCATGACCGTCACCACAGGTGCTCTTGGGAGCGCCTCGCCGTCTACGCGGACATGCTCTTCCAGGCGGGTTTCAATATCGTTTTCACTGACAAGCTTGGCGGTGTGCCCCATTTCTTCAACCACCAGCTGCGCCGTTTCCTGGTCGAGCGGCTGGTTGATATTGGCCATCACCCCAAGCTTCATCAGCTGTTTGATCAGCTCGCCACCTTTAACCGTCATGCGCTGCGCAAGGTCGGATACCGAAATGGTTTCCGGCACTTCAACTTCATGCACGATTTTCTGGGTGGGCTTTTTAAAGCCATGCTTGTTGGAGGCTTTGTGCGCGGCGCGGCCGGCACGACGACGCTGCATAAACGCCTGATCCACATCGTCCTCTGCCAATTCATAGAGGTCAGCCTTGGATGACTTCTTCGGGCCCATACCTTTTTTGCCCGATTTGCCTGCACGCTTGGGACGCGGTGACTCGTCGTCTTCAAACTCTTCACGGCGCTCTTTTTTGCGCCCGTGCTTGGTATCCGGCTTGGCCGGCGCAGGAGCCACAGCGGCAGGATCTGCCGCCGGCGCTGCCTGTTCGGTGGATTTTTTCTCGGCGTTGCGCTTTTCTTCCAAGGCTTTGAGCTCGGCCTCGCGGGCGGCTTCTTCGGCCTTACGTCGTTCCTGGGCGGCACGGCGCTTCTCTTCAATGTCATCGACAAACGAGCTGCGCGCCGGCTCAGCGGGCGCCTCTTCGGTAACGGCATCTACAGCAGTTTCACTGGCCTCGGACTCAGTGGCTTCGGGCTCTTCGACGGGCTCAGGCTCAGGGGCAGGCGCACTGGCAGCGATGGCTTCGGGCTCCACTGCCGCTTCCAGCTCCGGCGCCACCAGTGTTTCTTCCACTTCCGGCTCTTCATCGACAGACTTGCGCTTCACGTAAGTGCGCTTTTTCCGCACTTCAACGTTGACTGTCTTACGGCCGCTGCCACTGCCAGCTTTGAGCGTGGTTGTGGTTTTGCGCTTGAGCGTAATTTTCCGCGGCTCGGATTCGGACTCGCCTCCGTGGCTACTTTTCAAATAAGCCAACAACTGTTGCTTCTCTTCATCAGAGACCAACGCATTCTCAGTGGTATGCTGCAGCCCGGCTTCCTGCATTTGTTTAAGCAGTCGCTCAACGGGGGTTCCCACTGATTTAGCGAGTTCGCTTACTTTAACTTCTGCCATTACATTTCCTCAGTTTCGAATTTTGCCTACATCACCATTACTCCGACTGGACCATCGGTGAGACTAGGCAAACCAGGGCTCTCTGGCTTTCATAATCAGTGCCGCGGCGCGCTCCTCATCCAAATCACCTATGCCCAACAGGTCATCTATCGCCTGCTCAGCAAGATCTTCCATGGTGACGATTCCGCGGCTGGCCATAGCAACGGCCAGTTCTTTGTCCATACCTTCCATATTGAGCAGGTCATCGGCAGGTGCTGCACCTTCGAGCTGCTCCTCAGAGGCCAGTGCCTGAGTCAGAAGCGCGTCTTTGGCGCGAGCACGTAGCTCTTCAGCAACATCCTCGTCAAAACCTTCAATGGAGGCGATTTCATCAAGCGGTACATAGGCCACTTCTTCAATGGTGGTAAAGCCTTCTTCCACCAGTACTTGGGCGACATCCTCGTCCACATCCAGCGCATTCATAAATACCTGAATGTACCCGCCGGTTTCCGCCGCCTGTTTGTCTTCCCACTCGGCAGTGCTCATCACGTTGATGTCCCACTCGGTCAGCTCACAGGCGAGACGGACATTCTGGCCACCGCGACCAATGGCCATGGCGAGATTTTCCTCGGCGACTGCAAGGTCCATTGAGCCGGCGTCTTCGTCGACCACAATTGACTCGATTTCCGCCGGTGACATGGCATTAATCACGAACTGGGCAGGGTTATCATCCCACAGCACGATATCCACACGCTCATTGCCCAACTCGTTGGAAACCGCCTGCACCCGGGAGCCGCGCATACCCACACAAGCGCCCACAGGATCAATGCGGCCATCGTTGGTGTTAACCGCAATTTTGGCCCGAAGGCCGGGGTCGCGAGCGGCGCCTTTGATCTCGATAATGCCTTCGGCGATCTCTGGCACTTCAATTTTAAACAGCTCAATCAGCATTTCTGGGCAGGAGCGGCTCAGGAACAGCTGCGGGCCGCGAGCCTCAGAACGCACATCTTGCAACAAGGCACGCACGCGGTCGCCCATACGGAAAATTTCGCGCCCGACAAGCTGATCGCGCGGCAGGAGCGCCTCGGCATTGTTGCCAAGGTCTACAATGATACTGTCGCGAGTGACTTTTTTCACGGTGCCGTTAACCAGCTCGCCCACGCGGTCGCGATACTCGTCCACCATTTGCGCGCGTTCGGCTTCACGAACCTTCTGCACAATCACCTGCTTGGCGGTTTGCGCGGCGATCCGACCAAACTCGACGTTTTCAATTTTTTCGCGGTAGATATCGCCCACCTTCAGGCTGGTATCAACTTCGGCGGCCTCCTGGGTGGTCAATTGGGTCCCCAGCTCGGCAAGCACATCATCGGCCACCACCTCCCAGCTGCGGTGGGTTTCATAATCACCGGTCGCGCGGTCGATATTGACCTCGATGGTTGAGTCCTCTTCAAACCGCTTTTTGGTGGCCATCGCCAGAGCGCTTTCAATAGCTTCAAAGATCACTTCCTTGTCAACGCCTTTCTCGTTGGAGACGGCATCAGCGACCAGCAAAATTTCTTTGTTCATGAGTTTGCCTCGTTCAACTCCTGTTTCCGACCGGCTTAGCGATCAGAACTGGGGGACTATATTCGCTTTTTCAATGGATTCTATTGGCAGCAGGTACTCTTCATTGTCCACAGCCACCACAACATCGCTATCTTCGATGCCGGTTAAGACACCCTTAAACTTGCGGCGCCCGTCGAAAGGAACGCGCAATTTTACTGCCACCACCTGACCCACATAACGGGAAAATTGATCCAGGGTGTAGAGCGGCCTATCCATACCCGGAGAGGACACTTCGAGCATGTACTCCCCAGCGATGGGGTCTTCGACATCCATCAGAGCACTCAACTGACGACTGACTTTTTCGCAGTCTTCAACCATCACGCCCTCGTCTTTGTCGATGAACACGCGCAAGACTTTGTTCGGGCCACCGGTGACATACTCGACACCCCACAGCTCACAACCAAGCGCCGTCACCACTGGGGCGAACATATTCGTCAACCGCTCTTCCAAAGACGCCATAAGAACCCCCGACTCTTCAACACCCGGCGGGTCTCACCACCGATAACACCGCCCGCCAGAAACAAAAAATGGGCCCAAGGCCCACCTTTGTTACAGCACCACAGTCGTCTGCGGCAGTGGCACCCCACTGACTTTCAGATACAAAAAAGCCCCTTGCAGGGGCTCCGGAAGCGCCTATTCTAACGGCGCCGGGCTGCAGGCTCTATACACTAGAACATACCAGCCTGTTATGCCAGCAGCTCGTCTCTGCATGGCGGGCCACCTGCTGTGGCTTACCAGCCCCTTGGGGCTGACACCGACGGGCGTCGCCTGAGACACCCGTTTACGTATTTGGTAGCGGGGGCTGGATTCGAACCAACGACCTTCGGGTTATGAGCCCGACGAGCTACCAGGCTGCTCCACCCCGCATCATCAACTCAGCAAAGGATGTGTGATCCCCCAACCGAGGTCGCGCATTATAGGGAGACATATGACAGGGGTCAAGGCCGATTTCATTTTTCTTAACAGAACCGTCAATGACACCTACTCGGCAATCCCCCTATAATCAGGGGCATCCACAAGTTCTCAAAAGGAGTTCCCATGTTTTTCGCACAAAATAGATTCTCGGGAAAAGAAAGATCTTCAGGCCTTAAGCGTAACAAAGCGTCGCGCCCGATACTGTGCGCTCTGGCACTTGCCGGCGCCTGCCTCGCACAGGCTAGCTTGGCGGCCGACAAGGCGCAGGTCTACTTTATTAGTCCGCAGAATGGCGATGTGCTCAGCAATCCGATTACCGTCAAATTTGGCTTGAGCGGCATGGGCGTCGCACCCGCCGGCATTGAGGTTAGCAATACCGGGCATCACCATTTGCTGATTGATGTAGCCGAACCTCCGAGGGCGGGCACCACTATCCCCGCCGATGACCGGCACCGCCATTTCGGCGGCGGCCAAACGGAAACCACTTTGAACCTAAGCCCCGGCGAACACACACTGCAACTATTGGTGGGCGATCACCTGCACCGCCCGCACGACACCCCGGTCATGTCGGAAAAAATCACCATTACGGTAAAGTAGTATCGCAAGGGGGTCGCTGGCCTCAGACGACCCCGTGCTGCCAGGCTATGAAATAGCTGAAACCGCTCATCAACACCAACAAGAGCAAGATGCTTGCAAACAGCGTCCAGACCTTAAAGGGTTTGCGCTCGACGCTATTAACGCCGCGATGAATCACCCGCTCGACACGGGCCTGATCCTCAGGTGTCAGTTTACTGGCCATATAATCCTCACACTTGCAATTGGCAGGCAGAGATTACCAGCAAATCGGCAAAGGTGTTAAAGAATAAAGACCCTAGACTTGCTGACTCAGCAGCTGACCGCTGCCGGTGGGGGACTCGATAACGCCGATCTCGATAAGGCGGCGATTAATATCAATATTGCGGGCACTGATTTCGGCAAATTCGCGCGCACGCTCTTCACGCTTGCGCTGTTCCTGCTCAGCCTCTTCACGCTGTTGTTCGCGCAAGCTTTGGGTGTCCTGCGAAGGAGCCTCGCCCTCAGAACGCTCGGCTCGGGCGCGTTCGGCCTGCTCACTTTCCAAACGCCGCTCTTCGCGCTCCTGAGCGGCAAGCTCAGCACGCGCCTGCACCTCAAGCTGAGTCGCCTGCGCCGCCACCCTGCGATCTTGTGGTGAAGGCTCAGCCGGCGCACTCGCAGCGCGCTGGATTTGCTCGGCTTTTTCAATCGTTGCCTCGGGGTTACCGGGCACCGGACTAGTGTCGATGCTCACCTCGCCCGAGGTGGCGTAATTGACGCCGTCCGGCCCGCGGGTGTACTCGTAGCGCGGCGCTCCGGCGTACTGGCCACCCACAGCAGCGTGGGCACGCTCATGGGCTCTCACCTCGCGGTCACGTGCAGCGAGCTCGCGAATGGTGTCCTGCACTTCTTCCTGCTCACGCCGCTCGGCGGCCGCGCCGTCACCCTCTGCCGGTGACCGCTCAGAATCGCGCGGCGCGATGCGGGTGCGCTCGCGCTCTTCGACCTCTGCCGCCCGCTCGTCGGGCGAGCGGCGATTCTCATTGCGACCGGACTGGGCGCTTTCCTCCAGAGGCTTAAAGGGCGAACTTTTCAGCTCGGTGTTTTCTTCACTCACAGCCTGACGCCCCAGCGGCGCATAGGGCGTCACTGCATTGGCGAAATTTGAGGGCAGTGAATTGATCACATCATAGTCCCAAAAATCAAGCCCGCTGATCAGGCATTGATATCAAGCAAGGTGCCGATGGTCTCGTCGGCGGCTTCAAGCACCCTCGCCGAACTGTCAAACACCTGCTGCTGGGCCTCGATATTGATCAGAGGCTCCACAATACTCTGGGTTTGATCACCTTGAGCGGCGCGAGTGATCTGCTCGGCGGATTTTACGATCTCCGCGCGCGAACTCTGAAGCCCTATCAGGCTTTGGTTAACCACTGAACCGACGTCCATCACACACCTCACACCAGACTTGTTCGACACACCGGGCAAGCGCACTGACACTTCTCACCCAATTACACTTATTCCATAGTTTAGCGCCAAGCTAGTACAAAAAACAACCAGAACATGGCGCGTAAAACACCAAAAATAAGAATACTTGGGGCTAAGAAGGGGCTAAACCAGCGTATTCCCTTATATAGGTATACGATGAGAATCCAGCAGCGGACGCGGGTGGTTGATGTGGTTCATTCCGTCACGTTTAGCCATATGGAACACTAGACACTCAGTAAGCTATCAAGATCGAGATAGGGCGCCAGATCCGGCGCCTCGGTGGCAGGCAGGTAGGGCACGGTGCCGAGACAGGGCGCGGCCAGACGCCCTTTCAAGGTGGCGATATTCTCCTCAATGCACAGACTCTGCGGATCCACAAGATTGGCTACCCAGCCGGCCAGCCTGAGGCCATCGCGCTCAACGGCCTCGGCCGTCAGCAGCGCGTGATTGAGACAGCCTAACCTCACCCCGACCACCAGAATAACCGGCAGCTCCAGGGCCATAGCCAACTCTGCCAGCGTCTCGCGCTCATTCAATGGCACCCGCCAGCCACCGGCCCCCTCTATCAAACTAAAGTCGGCCCGGCGTGCCAAGAGCGCGCGGGCCGCGGACACCAACTTCGCCAAGGACAAAGAGACACCCGCCTGATCGGCGGCAATATGCGGCGCGATCGCCGGCTCCAGCGCCACTGGGTTAACGACCTGATACGCCAGCGGCGGCTGACACTGTGCCTGCAGGCGCACTGCATCATCGTTGCGCAGCCCTACGGCTGTTTGCTCGCAACCGGCCGCCACCGGCTTGAGGGCCGCCGTGCTCAACCCCCGCTTCCGCGCGAGATAGAGGAGCGCTGCAGCGACTCGCGTCTTACCCACATCGGTATCGGTTCCCGTCACAAACCACTGGCTCATACGCCCCCCCAGGTGGCGGTGACATAAGCCACCTGATAGGTCACAGGCAACCCTTGATCGTTTCGGTAACGCTCATAGGCCTGCTCCAACGCTGCCAGACGGTGCCTACCGGTCAGACCACGAGGCCTGCCAGTGTTGACATTGTGAGCGCCCAGCCCCTTGAGCTCACTGCTCAACGCGCGAAGGCTGTCGCAATAAAGCACACAGCGCTCTTGCTCCACCTGAATCTGGTTAAATCCGGCCTGCGCCAGAGCCTCAAGCAGACGCTCAGGCGGCACAAACCGATTAACGTGCACATAGCCGTCAACCACTTGCCAGGCCGCCTGCAACTCGGCGAGCGTTCCCTCGCCAAGAGTCGCGAGACATAGGCGCCCGCCGGGACGAAGGACACGGTGCAACTCACTGGCAAGGCGCTCCAGGCGCTCACACCACTGAATCGCAAGACTGGAAAACACCAGATCGATGCTCTCTGCGGCCAGCGGCAGAGACTCGGCATCGCCGCACACCCAGGCATCCGCCGCGCGCCCCGCGCGACGAGCGTGTTTGAGCATGCCTTCCGCCAGGTCAAGGGCAACCAGGGTTGTCGCACCCGAACGCTCACGTAAAGGTCCGAGAAACAGCCCCGTGCCAGAGCCGAGATCGAGAGCGGTCTCCACCTCTGGGGGCAACTCTGATAGTAAACGCTCACCTACCTGCCTTTGCAGGCGTGCCGATGCATCGTAGCTGCCCGCAGCGCGACTGAATGAGCGCGCCACCCAGTGTTTATCCAGCGAGTTATTGCCAGCCTCGCGGACGAAAGTCTGTAGCCTGGCCGCGACAAAATCTGGGCGATCCAAGTGCAGGGCGTGCCCAGCACCGGCCACCACCTCTATGTGAGCCGAAGGGGCCAAGCCAGCCACGGCGGGGCCAGCCGACACGGGCACCAGCGCATCTGCCTCACCGAAAAGATGCAACCGGGGCACGGTGAGTTCAGCCAGTGCCTTGCGCATATCGCGACTGGCAAGGTACTCAAGGGCTTCGGACCAGCAGTCCGCGCGCGGCTCAGCTAACGGACAACTCATCTGCTGCAGCGTGCGGGCGAGTGGACGAGCTTCACGCCCGCCCTGGGCCGCCAGGGCGCAAAAGCGCTTTACTGTCGCGGCCGGCGCGCAGGCAAAGCCTCTGTTAAAGGCGAGGTTAACATCGGGGGCCATAGCCTCTGGCCAAGTATCGCTGACCACAAACCGGGCGTTGGTGGCCAGCGTCGCCAGGGCCGTAACCCGCTCGGGATAGCGCGCGGCGTAATCCACCGCGAGCACCCCCCCAAGCGACCAGCCAATCAAAACCGCTCGCGGAGGAAGGTGCTCGGCGAGACAATCAGCGAGCACGTCGGCGCGATACTCCACCGGCGTAGATTCGCCAAACCCCGGCAAATCCAGGCACCAGACATCGGCCAGCGCACGCAAAGGTTCGACCAGTGACGCCATACTGGCACGATCGAAGCCCCAGCCGTGCAAGAGCACAATAGGGTCAGAGGGAGAAGATGCCAGCGATGGATAGAGCGCTTTGCCAATCAAGACGCCACCACCGCTTTAACGCGCTCTAGCGCCGCTAGCAAGCCTTCGACTTGCGCGCGACTGTGCGCCGCAGTGAGCGTCACCCGCAAACGGGCTCTGCCCTCGGGCACCGTTGGCGGGCGGATCGCACTCACCCAAAAGCCCTCGTCCTTCAGTGCCTGCGAGAGCGACAGGGCCGCCGCATCAGACCCCACCACTATAGGCTGAATGGCCGTCTGTGAAGGCATGAGGGCATAGCCGAGCGACTCGACCCCCAAACGAAACTGCTCGATCAGAGCCCGCAGGTGGTCGCGGCGCCAACCCTGCTCACCGGCTAGGCGCAAGCTCACGCGGGTGGCGGCGGCTACGGCGGGGGGCAGCGCCGTGGTATAGATGTAACTGCGCGCCAACTGAATCAGCGCCTCTATCAAACGCTCTGAGCCCGCGACAAAGGCACCAAAGGTACCCATTGCCTTACCGAGGGTACCCATCAGTACGGGCACCTGAGCCTGACTCAAACCAAAATGTTCTACCGAGCCTCGGCCGCCCGCACCAAGACACCCCAGCCCGTGGGCGTCGTCTACCATCAGCCAGGCACCGTGCTCAGCAGCCATGTCCGCCAGTTCCGCCAGCGGCGCCAGATCGCCATCCATACTGAAAACGCCATCGACCGCAATCAGCGCGCGGCGGGCCTGCGCCGCTGCTAGGCGAGTACGCAAAGAGGCCAAATCATTGTGCAAGAAACGGCTGAAGCGCGCGCCACTGAGGCGCCCCGCATCCAGCAGCGAGGCGTGATTGAGCTTGTCCTGGATAATCGCATCGCCACGCCCTACCAGCGCAGTGACCGCACCCAGATTGGCCATAAACCCCGTGGAGAAAACCAGAGCACGTTCGCGCCCACAAAAGGCGGCCAGCTCCTGCTCCAGCGCGTGGTGTTCTGCCGAGTGACCGCATACCAAGTGCGAGGCACCACTGCCCGCCCCCCAGTCGCCAGCGGCCTGCGCCAGGGTCGCAGCCACATCGGGGTGCGCGGCAAGCCCTAGATAATCGTTGCTGCAAAATGCCGTATAGCGACAACCATCCACCTCGAGCTCAGGCCCCTGAGCCGAGCCGATGTGCGGGCGCGAGCGATAGCGGTGCAGCGAGCGGCGCTCATCGAGCACCGCCTGAAGGTGTTGATCGAAGGGGTTCATGTAGCCTGTCAGTTAGCGGCGTTGTAGAAAAACCTGTCGTTGTGAGCCGCCTCCATGGATGCTGCGATATCCGCCTCCACGGCATCGTCGTCACTGTGCACATGGCGCTCTTCAGGGCGGATACCCAGGCGGGCAAACAGCTGCATGTCTTTGTTGGCCTCGGGGTTTGCCGTGGTCAGCAATTTCTCGCCGTAGAAAATAGAGTTGGCTCCGGCAAAAAACGCTAAAGCCTGCATTTCATCGCTCATGGCCTCGCGCCCGGCCGACAGGCGCACATGGGATTCGGGCATCAGAATCCGCGCCACAGCGATAGTGCGGATAAACTCGACGGGGTCGAGCTCTTCTTGCTGCTCGAGCGGCGTGCCCTCGACCCGCACCAGCATATTGATCGGCACCGATTCGGGGTGTTCGGGCATATTGGCCAGCTGCTGCAAGAGTCCGGCGCGGTCTCCGGCCTCTTCACCCATGCCGACGATGCCACCACAACAGACTTTCATACCGGCCGCACGCACATTGCTGAGGGTATCGAGACGATCCTGATAAGTACGGGTAGTGATGATTTCACCGTAGTACTCCGGCGAGGTGTCCAGATTGTGGTTGTAGTAATCCAGACCGGCGTCCGCCAATTGGCGCGCCTGATGTTCATCGAGCATGCCAAGGGTCATGCAGGTTTCCAGGCCCAGGGATTTAACCTCCTGAACCATCTTGGTCACATAGGGCATGTCTTTGCCTTTGGGCGAGCGCCATGCCGCGCCCATGCAAAAGCGCGTTGCGCCCGAGGCCTTGGCCGCGCGGGCCTCTTCCACGACTTTCTCGACCGCCATCAGCTTCTCCCGCTCAAGGCCAGTATCGTAGCGGGCACTTTGTGGACAGTAAGCGCAGTCCTCGGGGCAGGCCCCGGTTTTGATGGAGCAAAGGGTGCTCACCTGCACCTGATTGGGATCAAAGTGCTGGCGGTGGAGGCTTTGAGCCTGAAACAACAGGTTGTTAAATGGCTGCGCAAACAGCGCCAGGATTTCATCGCGCGTCCAGTCGTGACGCACTGCGCCCAGCGGGGCGCCGTTAACGGAGACAGTCATAATTGTTCCAAAATGTTGGTAGGCTGCAGCGCAGCTGCTAATCTCGGTAATCCTGCCATCATATTCACGGCGGGGCCGCTGTCAACCTGAAAAGGACTTTGAGGTTAACCAATGCCAACTGCCGGACTGTGTTTACTCTGTCGTCAGGCGAGCGACGGGCGGGTCTGCCGGCCCTGCCAAGGGGCGCTCGATGCGCTCGCTATCGGCCCTGACCACTGCATGCAGTGCGCCCTGCCCCTCGGTCAGAGTGGCCGCGTGTGCGGGCGCTGCCTGAGCAAACGCCCAGCCTTTGATAGCGCCCATATTCCCTATCGCTACGAGTTCCCACTGGACTACCTGATCGCCCGTTACAAGTTTCATGGTTGTCGCGGCAGTGGGGCGCTGCTCGGCCAACTCTTTGGCCGCTGGCTGAGCCAGCAGCAACTGCCGCACCCCCCCGAGCTGATACTGGCCACACCGCTGCATTGGCGAAGATTGCTAAAACGGGGGTTTAATCAGGCTGAGACCTTGGCCCGAGCAGCCAGCCGCGCCACGGGCGTGGCACACGGGCGTAGACGGCTCTTTAAGCACCGCCACACCAGCGATCAGCACGGCTTGCCGCGCAAAGAGCGCCTCGCCAATATTCGCGGCGCCTTCAGCGCCGAGCGCGTCCGGGGGTTGCACATTGCCCTGGTGGACGATGTGCTCACCACCGGCACCACCGCCAGGGAGATAAGCCAGTGCCTGCGCAAGGCTGGCGCCAGCTCCGTACAAATCTGGGCGCTGGCGCGAACACCGGAAGACGGCCATTAGAGCCAAAAGCGCCGGGACCTGTACAATGGCAGCCCATCCAATGGACGCTGGCCACACTATGAACGACACAGACACCGCACATCCCTACGAGCACCTCACCCCAGATCTGGTGATGGACGCCGTCGAAAGCTTGGGCTATGTCTGCGACGCGCGGGTTTTTGCCCTCAACAGCTACGAAAACCGGGTCTATCAGGTCGGTATTGACGGGCAGAGCCCGCTGATTGCAAAGTTCTATCGCCCGGCGCGCTGGAGCGACGAGCAGATTCTCGAAGAGCACGGCTTTTCGCGCACCCTGCATGACCTGGGCGTCTCTGTGGTACCGCCCATAGAGCACGATGCCGGCAGTCTACTGTCTTTTGACGGCTTTCGCTTCGCCCTCTACCCCCGCCAGGGTGGGCACGCGCCAACGCTGGATAATTTCGACCACCTGCTCAGCCTCGGCCGCGCACTCGGGCGAATTCACGCCCTAGGTCGCGTGGCGCCCTTTCAGCAGCGCCCCGAGCTCAACACCGACACTTTTGCCCGCGCGAGCTACACATTTTTACTCGACAAGGGTTTTATCCCCGACAGCCTTCGCGAGGCCTATCGAACGCTGGGCCAGGACTTGATAGATCGCTGCGACAAGGTATTTGCCAGCACCCGCTTTAACACCATCCGCCTGCACGGCGACTGCCACCCTGGCAATATCCTTTGGCGCGACGACGCGCCCCACTTTGTCGACTTTGATGATGCGCGTAACGGCCCAGCCATTCAGGATCTGTGGATGCTGCTCTCCGGCGACAGAGCCCAACAGAGCGCGCAGCTATCGGAGATTCTCGACGGCTACCGCGAGTTTTGCGATTTTAACCCGGCAGAGCTCCTGCTGATTGAGGCGCTGCGCACCCTGCGCATCATGCACTATGCCGGCTGGCTGGCGCGGCGCTGGGAAGACCCGGCGTTTCCCCACAGCTTTCCCTGGTTTAACACCGAGCGCTATTGGGCCGAGCACATTCTCGAGCTCAGAGAGCAATTGGCCGCGCTGCAGGAGCCGGCGCTCGAAGTCTTTTAGCGCCTGCTCACACTCGCGCCTCTGGAAATCCCGGCCCCCAAGCCTAATAATGGCGGCTAGGAGGAAACCCTATGACCATTCAACAGGCCACCACCAGCGCCGACCCGGTGTGGGAAGAGATTCGCCAGCGCGCCTACGACCAAGCGGGCAAAGAGCCGATGCTGGCGAGTTTTCTCTACGCCACCATCCTGAACCACAGCAGCCTGGAAGATGCGCTGAGCTTTCATCTGGCCAATAAGCTGGACAGCCCCGCATTGCCAGCGATTTCCGTACGCGAAGTCATCGACGCCGCCCTGGCTGACGATCCGAACATCGGCGCCGCCGTGCGCGCCGACCTGCAGGCGGTCAATGAACGCGACTCCGCCTGCTGCTCGCTCACGACGCCCTTTTTGTTTTTTAAAGGCTTCCATGCGCTCCAGGCTTACCGCGTCGCTCACTGGCTGTGGCAGCGCGGACGGCAGGCTATGGCACTGTTTCTGCAAAATCGCATCTCGGTGGTCTTTTCGGTGGATATCCACCCGGCCGCAGTGCTTGGGCGCGGCATCATGCTCGACCACGGCACCGGGATCGTGATTGGCGAAACAGCCGTTGTAGAGGACGATGTATCAATTATGCAGGCCGTCACCCTGGGCGGAACCGGTAAGGAGAGCGGAGACCGCCACCCGAAAGTGCGCAGCGGTGTGCTGATCAGCGCCGGAGCGAAGATTCTCGGCAACATCGAAATTGGCCACTGCGCCAAGGTGGGCGCTGGCAGCGTGGTGCTCAAGCCAGTACCGCCGCGCACCACGGTGGCGGGCGTGCCGGCCAAGGTGGTAGGTAACGCGGATTGCGATCACCCATCCAGAGCCATGAACCACACCATCGGCGAGTAAGCGCAAAGCTTGCTCGCCCCTGCAACCGGCGAGGCATTTGCTGTATATTTGATTCTTATGTCACGAATAAAAATGAGAGTCAGCCACCTATGCCCCCATTCAAAGCACTCGCCCTGTGCGGCCTGTTATCAACCCTTAACAACACCGCTCTTGCCGCTTCGGCGGATCAGCAAGACTGGATCGACCTGTTCAACGGCAAAGACCTAGCCGATTGGGCGATCAAAATTAAGGGCTCACCCCTGGGTGAAAACATCCACGAGACCTTTCGGGTCGAAGACGGGCTCTTGCAAGTACGATACGATAACTACCCGTCGTTTACCGGCGAATTCGGCCATATTTTCTATCAGAAGCGGCCGTTTTCCTACTACCGAATCGAGGTGGAATACCGCTTTGTAGAGCAGCAAGCCGCCGGAGGCCCGGAGTGGGCGAGGCGCAATAATGGCATTATGTATCACGCCCAATCTCCCGAGAGCATGGCGCTCGATCAAGATTTCCCCCTGAGCCTCGAATACCAAATGCTTGGCGGCCTGGAAGAAGGCGAAAGGTCGACAGCCAATCTCTGCACCCCCGGCACCCAGGTGGTTATTGGCCAGGCACTGCGCAAAGACCACTGCATAAACTCGGCCAGCCAGACCTACAACGGCGATCAATGGGTCACCGTCGGCCTGGAAGTGCACGGCCGGGAACTGGCGCGCCACTTTGTCGCCGGGAAAGAAGTCATGAGCTATCGCGACCTGCAAAAGGACGACGGCTCAGCGCACGGCAGCGGCTATATTGCGCTGCAGGCCGAATCGGCCCCGATCGACTTCCGCTCTGTGCGCCTGCTGAATCTGGAAGGCTGCATGGACCCGTCCGCCAGCAATTACAAAAGTTACCTGGTCAAGCACGACGCCGGCAGCTGTCAGTTTAACGGCGAAGAATAACCCGAGCCCCTAGTCTGGCGCGCGCCCCAAAGGGCGGCGCTCGCGCCCGGCCTGGCCTCGCAGACCATCTCCCAGGGCCTCGCGCTGGCGTTGCGCCAGGGCTTCAATACGCGCGACCACCTGCGGATGCTGCGCAGCCAGATTGCGTGTTTCCGAGGGGTCGCGCTGCAAATCGTAGAGTGCGATCTGCGTGAGCTCGAGCGTCTCATAGCGCGCGGGCAGGCCCGCCGCTCCCCCTTCGCGACCGTTTAACGATGGGTAGCTGTGGGGGTAGTAAAGCTTCCACTTGCCGTAACGCACCGCTCTGAGTTCGTTATCGCCATAGTAAAAATAATAGGCTTCGTGCGGCGGGTGATCACTGGCACCGGTCAATACTGACCAGGCATCCTTACCATCAATTTTGCGCTCCGGCAGCGGGCTGCCCGTAATACCGGCGATGGTCGGCAAAAGGTCGATGCTCATTAGCGGCACATTGACCTCACTTCCGGCGCGAATGCGCCCGGGAAAGCGAGCAATAAAGGGAACGCGCACACCGCCTTCAAACACTGTGCCCTTGCCCTCGCGCAGAGGCGCGGCCGAGCCGGCGTGGTCGCCGTAGGCCAGCCATGGGCCATTGTCCGAGGTAAATATCAACAGGGTATTATCGGCCAGTTGATAGCGCTCTAGCGCTGCCATCAGCCGCCCCACAGAGTGATCAATTTCTCCAATGACATCCGCGTAGAGCCCGGCGCCCGTCTTCCCTTGAAAAGCCCCGGAAACGAACAGGGGAACGTGTGGCTGCGGATGAGCGAGGTAGAGAAAAAAGGGCCGCTGTTTATTGGCCTCAATAAACGCAATGCTCCGGTCCGTGAGCAAGCGGGTGAGATCGGACTGATCCTCCAATGCCCGCAGTGGCGTTTCGTTTTCAAACAGCAACAGGTCGGTAAAATTAAATACGTCGCCCTGCAGGGGATGGTAAGGCCACATGTCATTGGAGTGAGCGATGCCGAAAAACTCATCAAAGCCCTGGCGATTGGGCATCAGGGCCGGGTCGTCCCCCAGGTGCCACTTACCCATAAGAGCAGTGGTATAACCACGGGCTTTCAGCATCTCGGCCAGGGTGGTCTCTTCCAAAGCCAACCCGCGGCCAGTGTCTGGCATAAAAGCGCCGCTGACGCCCACGCGATTGGGGTAGGCCCCTGTCAGTAGAGCGGCCCGGGAGGCCGAACACACGGGCTGAGCCACGTAAAAGTCCGTCAGCCTGACGCCTTGATCGGCCAAGCGATTAAGATTCGGGGTGCGCAAGTTCGCCCCACCGAAGGGCTCGAGATCGGCGTAACCCTGGTCATCGGTAAACACGATAATGACATTGGGCGCCGAAGGCTCAGCGCCCTGGGCCTTGGCATGTCTGCCGGATTCGGGTTGGGCTGTCCACCGGCAGGCACTCAAAACAAGCAACAGGAAAAGCAAGGCTGGCTTCATAGGGGGCACGCACTTCTGGGTGGGGTTGTTATTGTTTTGCAAATCCGGCGCCCAGGGCATACCCACCCCAGGCAAAAACCCAAGACCGCCCCTAGGTGGGCTTTGCGGAAAACCAGTATTCGCGCTTCAGTCCCAGCAGGCGGTAGACCGCCTCGGGCAAATCGTCGCGCACCAGAGGCAAATTGCGGTGCACCTTGCCATAGATCAGCACCCCCTGAATGTACTGGTGCATGTAGCGGGCAGCGCGCTCGTGATCGACGTTATCCTCCAGATAGCCGTCGCCAGCGAGGGCCCGCACCAGCGAGAGGTTATAGCGCACCGAGGCGTTGGACATCTCGCGCAGCGCCTCCTGAATTTTTTCCTCGTTGTTACCACATTGAGTCCCGGCGCTAAAAAACGCACAGCCGGGGATATCATCGTTCTCCTCGTCCAGCTTGGTGCGCAGAATAAACGCCAACACATTCTCAAGTTGCTCCAGCGACGAGTTGGACGGTGAGAAGAGTGCATCAAAGTCTTTTTTGACGCTTTTCCAGTAATAGTCCGTCGCCTCGCAAAACAGCTGCGCCTTGGACTCAAAGTGGTGGTAAAACCCCCCCTTGGTCACACCGGCCTGCTTACAGATCTCGTTGACCCCAACACTGCTGTAATTGCTCTGCCAGATCAGCTCCAGGGCAGTGGACAGCAGGCGCTCGCGGGTTTCAATGGCACTCATGGAACTTGCTCTCTCCTCACCGGGCAAAACATACCGGTTGGTTTGAAATAAATCGTACTTTTACCGATCGCTCGGTTTGACCAACACTAACCCGACCTTACCCCCGTGGCAAGATGAGATTCGGTTGATACTTACCAGTATCTGAGCCAGCCGCGGCACTAAAGTTCCCCTTTGCCACAAAAGTATCGCCAAATTGTCATACGCACCCTCTTGACGAGCATACCGACCGGTATGTATTCTAGCCGACATTCTTATCGACAACCACCACTTTCAGAAAGGAAATCGCCATGCTCAAGGCCATACAACAGCCGGGCCGCCGGCTCACACTGGCGTTTGCCATCGCCGCCGCCGCGGTGACAGGCGCTACTCTCTACCAAAGCCAAGCCAGCGCCGAGGCGCAGGCCAGCGCGCCACCGCCACCCTCGGTCACGGTCGCCACCGTGGAGCACCAGCAAATCCGTACCTGGGCAAGCTTCTCCGGGCGCCTGACTCCAGTGGCCAGTGCCGACATCAAGCCACTGGTCGGCGGTACCATCCAAAAAGTCAGCTTTTACGACGGCCAGCACGTCAGCCAGGGGCAGGCACTCTTTTTGATTGACCCCCGGCCCCATGAGGCCGCTTTGGCGCGCGCCAGCGCTCAACTGGAAGCGGCGCGATCACGCTTTGCTCTCGCCCAAGACGAGCTGGAGCGGGCTCGCCGGCTGCTGGAAGATAAGCTGATATCACAAAGCTTGTTTGACGCGGCGCAGAATGACGCACAAACAGCCAAAGCCGCGGTCGCCGAGGCTCAGGCCGCCCGGCAGCAAGCGGCGCTCAATCTCGAGTACGCCCATATCAGCGCACCCGTGGCCGGGCGCATCAGCCGCGCCGAGCTCACTGAGGGCAATGTCGTTGAAGCCGGCCCCAACGCTCCGGTACTGGCCAGCATTGTGGCCAACGACCGCCTTTACGCCGAGTTCAGCGTGGACGAACAGACCTTTTTGCGCTTTGTTCGCGCGACGGACAACCCCAAGTCCATGCCCATAGAGCTGACCCTGGCCGCCGACAAAAGCGTGATCTACGAGGGCCACCTACACGCCTTTGACAACCGCCTGGATACCGCCAGCGGCACCATTCGTGCGCGCGCCATTGTCGAGAACACCGACGGCGCACTCACCCCCGGCATGTACGCCGAGGTGCGTCTAGGAGCACCGCAATTGAGCGAAGCACTGGTTCTGCCCGAGCGCGCCATAGGTACCAATCAGAACAAGAAGTTTGTTCTGGTGGTGGATGCGGACAACACCGCGCGCTACCGCGAAGTCTCGCTCGGCAAGCAGTGGCGCGGCCAAAGAATTATCAGCGAGGGCCTGCAGCCGGGTGATCGCGTTATTGTCGGCGGGCTCGCCCACGTAAGGCCCGATTCACCGGTCACCCCCACCGCCGCCGAATCCACCGACAATTTAGCAGCCACTTTTTAATTGTGTTTCGCCCGGCCTCTGCGCCGGGCATAACCGCACGGAAACGCTATGAACATCTCCAAGTTTTTTGTGGACCGCCCGATCTTTGCGGGCGTTATCTCCCTGTTGATTTTTATTGCCGGCTTTCTGGCTCTGTTTGATTTGCCGGTGACCGAGTACCCGGAAGTGTCGCCGCCCTCGGTGGTGGTCAACGCCTCCTACCCCGGCGCCAACCCGCGGGTGATTGCCGAAACCGTGGCGACGCCGCTGGAAGAGCAGATGAGCGGCGTCGAGAACATGCTCTACATGCACTCGCAGGCCACCGCCGACGGTCGGCTGACCCTGACCGTCACTTTCAAAATTGGCACTGATCCCGACCTGGCTCAGCAGATGGTGCAAAACCGTGTATCGCGGGCTCTGCCACGGCTGCCCGAGGTGACACGCCAACTCGGCGTCACCGTGGTGAAAAGCTCGCCGGATTTGACCCTGGTGGTGCACCTGCTCTCGCCGGATAACCGCTACGACGATCTGTACCTGCGTAACTACGCGCACATGAACATCAAAGATGAACTGGCCAAGGTGCCCGGTGTCGGCATGGTGAACATGTGGGGCTCGGGCGATTACGCCATGCGCGTCTGGCTCAACCCGGACAAAATTGCCGAGCGCGGCCTGAGCGCCAGAGACGTGGTCAACGCCATTCGCGAGCAAAACGTTCAGGTGGCGGCCGGAATTATCGGCGGCGCCCCTATCAGCGAAGCGATTGAAGTGCAGCGGCCCATCAACGCCAAGGGCCGATTGGAAACCCCGGAAGAGTTTGGCGAGATTATTATCCGCACCGGTAGCACCGGAGAAATCACTCGCCTGCAGGATGTGGCGCGGGTAGAGCTGTCGTCCTCTGCCTACGACCTCAACTCCATGCTGGATAACAAATCCGCCGTGGCTATTGGTCTGTTCCAGAGCCCGGGTGCCAATGCCATTGAAATTTCCAACAACACCCGCGCCAAAATGGCAGAGCTGAAAGAGATGTTCCCCGATGGGGTGGACTATGAAGTGGTCTACGATCCGACGGTATTTGTGAAAGGTTCTATCAAGGCGGTGGTAAAAACACTGCTCGAAGCCCTGCTGCTGGTTGTGGTTGTGGTGGTCGTGTTTCTGCAAACCTGGCGCGCCTCCATCATTCCGCTGCTGGCCGTTCCCGTGTCCATCATCGGCACCTTTGCGCTGATGCACGCCTTTGGTTTTTCCATTAACACTCTGTCACTGTTTGGTCTGGTGCTGTCCATCGGTATTGTAGTGGACGACGCTATCGTGGTGGTGGAAAACGTCGAGCGCAATATTGAAGAGGGCTTGTCGCCACTGGCCGCCACATACAAAGCCATGCAGGAAGTCAGCGGCCCGATTATCGCTATTTCGCTGACGCTGGTGGCGGTGTTTGTTCCCATTGCCTTTGTCAGTGGCTTGACCGGTCAGTTCTATAAGCAGTTTGCCCTGACCATCGCTATCTCTACCGTTATCTCGGCCGTGAACTCGCTGACCCTGAGCCCGGCGCTGGCCGCACTGTTGCTGAAAGACCACAAGGCACCCAAAGATTGGCTTACGCGCGTCATGGACAAATTGTTTGGCCGCTTCTTCAACGGCTTTAACCGAGTGTTTAATCGCGGCTCCGGCAGCTACTCCACCAGCGTGGGACGCCTGCTAGGTCGCAAAACGCTCACCATCGCGGTCTATGCCGTACTGCTCGCCATCACAGGAGTAGGTCTGACCTCACTGCCCAAGGGTTTTGTGCCGGCGCAGGATAAACAGTACCTGATTGCCTTTGCCCAGCTGCCCGACGGTGCCACTCTCGGCCGCACTCAGGATGTCATCCGTGAAATGGGAGAAATCGCCCTGGCCGAGCCCGGCGTCGCCAACGCTGTGCAGTTTCCGGGCTTGTCGGTGAACGGTTTTACCAACAGCGCCAGCGCGGGTATTGTGTTTGTCCCGCTCGACCCGTTCAACGAGCGCACCAGTGACGAATTATCTGCCGGCGCCATCGCCCAGAAACTGCAAATGAAGTTTGCCGGTATCGAGGAGGCGTTTATCGCCATCTTTCCACCGCCACCGGTGCGTGGCCTGGGCACCACCGGCGGCTTTAAACTGCAGATTGAAGACCGCGCCGATCTGGGCTACGAAGCGCTGGCGGACGTTGTAAACCAAGTGACGCAAAAAGCCTGGCAGCGCCCCGAGCTGTCCAGTGTGTACTCCAACTACAAAATCAATGTGCCACAGCTTTACGCTGACCTGGATCGCACCAAAGCGAAGCAACTCGGCCTGCAAATTGATGAAGTCTTTGACACCATGCAGATCTACCTCGGCTCTCTGTACGTGAATGATTTCAACCAGTTCGGTCGCACTTACCAGGTCATCGCCCAGGCCGATGCCGAGTACCGCTCTTCCACCGAAGACGCGCTGAAATTAAAAGTGCGTAATCAATCGGGCGATATGGTCCCTCTGGGTTCGGTGGTACAAATGCAGGAGAGCTACGGCCCGGAAAGTGCCAGTCACTATAACGGCTATCTGGCGGCGGATTTGAACGGCAACGCTGCGCCCGGCTACTCCAGCGGCGCCGCTCAGGATGCCATCAGTGAAATCCTGGCTGAGACTCTGCCGCCAGGTATGGCCTTCGAGTGGACAGATTTGACTTATCAGCAAGTACTGTCCGGCAACACCGCTATCTTTATTTTCCCGCTGTGTTTGCTACTGGTGTACCTGGTGCTCGCCGCTCAGTACGAATCCCTGGCGCTGCCGCTGTCGGTCATCGCTATTGTGCCTCTGTCCGTACTCGCGGCGGTTACCGGCATCTGGCTGACGGGGGGCGACAACAACATTTTTACGCAAATTAGTCTCTTTGTATTAGCCGGGCTCGCGAGCAAAAACGCCATTTTGATCGTGGAGTTTGCGCGCGACCTCGAGCGTCAGGGCATGCCCACCTACCAAGCGGCAATTAACGCCTCGCGCTTGCGCCTGCGGCCCATTCTGATGACCTCCTTTGCCTTCATCATGGGGGTTGTGCCTTTGGTGTTGTCATCGGGTGCCGGTGCCGAGATGCGCAACGTGATGGGCATTGCCGTGTTCTCCGGCATGCTCGGTGTGACCTTCTTCGGTTTGATTTTTACGCCGGTGTTCTACGTCTTGGTACGCAAGCTTGAGCGCGCGGATAAATACTACCGGCCCGAATACCAAGCTCTGGCCGCCGATGCACAGCCACAACTGCCACGCAGCGCAGAGGCCTGAGGAGAGAGCTATGAAATTGACCATGACCACCCTTGCCGCCGCCCTAGTGCTAGCCGGTTGCGCCAACTACCGCTCGGTCGAGGAGGCCTCGCTGCAGGCCGAACTGCCCGAACTGGCCGATGAATTTGAAAACGCCGACTTCTACGCAAGCGCGACGCCTGTCGCGCACTGGTGGCAACAACTTGGGGACGCGGAGTTGAGTGCCCTGGTAGAGCGCTCGCTCACGGTTAACCACGACATGCGCATCGCCCGCGAGCGGCTCGCCGAGTCCCGCGCGCTGCTGCGTCACACCAAGCTCGACCGTTTTCCCCAGGTCACCGCAAGCGCGCAGGGTGAAAGACGCAAAATGAGCGAGCAGGCGGAACCGGGCGTCGGCATCACCGAGTATTACCAGGCGGGCTTTGACGCCCGTTGGGAGCTGGATCTGTTTGGCCGGGTCAACAATGCCGTCAAAGCGGCGGATGCGCAACTGGACGAGCAGCAGGCGATTGTCCGCGCCACGCAAGTCAGCATTGCCGCCGAAGTCGGCAGCGCCTATATGGCGCTGCGCGGCGCACAGCATCAGCTGATGGTTGCTACCAGCAACGCCGCCAATCTGCGCGAGACCTTTGAGCTGACGCGCCGACTGGCCGAAATTGGCCGCGCCGACCAGTTCGATATTACCCGCGCCAGCACTCAGTTGGCGCTGGTAGAGGCGCGTCTGCCGAGCCTTGAGGCGCAGATCAACAGCGCTACAAACAGGCTCGCGGTACTCACCGACCAGCCGGAAAAACACATTCGCGACCGCCTTGCCGAATACGCCCCACTGCCTGCACGGCCGCCGCAAATTGCCGCGGGAAAACCGTCCGAGCTGTTGCGCCGTCGCCCTGACATTCACGCCGCCGAAGCGCGCCTGAGCGCGGCGACCGCCCGCTACAACGTGCAGGTGGCAGACCTCTATCCACGCATTACGCTCAACGGCGGCCTTGGCTATCTGGCCACGGACGTGGACGAGCTGGGTGAGCAAAACAGTGAAACCTTTAACTTCACTCCAAGGATCGAGTGGGCCGCCTTTGACCTCGGCCGGGTCTACGCGCGCATTGACGCCGCCGACGCCAGGGCCCGGGCTCAGCTTGCCGCGTTCGAACAGAGCGTGCTGCTCGCTCTTGAAGAAACCGACAATGCGCTGGAAAACTACCGCCGCCAGAATCAACGGCACGAGCAATTGCGCAAAGCCAGTGTCAGCAGCGAGCAGGCGCTCGGTTACGCCCGCCAGCGGTTTGAGGTAGGCAGTGAGAACTTTCTCGGCGTTCTGGATGCTGAGCGCCAGCGGTTAACCGTCAGCGCCCAGCTCGCCGAAAGCGAAACCCAACTGCTCCAGTCATTGATTGCCGTCTACAAAAGCCTCGCCGGCGGCTGGCCCCTCCCCCCAGATGCGATAGCGGCCGACGCTCTCGCATCCGCCCGGTAACCCTCCCGGGCATTGCCTTACCACCAAAGGTCCGGCGTTGGTGTCTGCTCCGAGCGCCAGCACCGGACCAGCGGTGGCTTTTTCCTTCCCCCGAACCGCCCCCAATAAAACGCCTAGCCCCGAAAACCATTTAAAGATCTATGGCACATATAGTGCTAAATTGAACGTTAAATCACTATTGAATATTAAGTAACTGTGGCCTCACCGGAATTTTATCCTTGCACCCCACCGCGCTGATTCAGGGATGCCTCCACTGCACAGGACGTTTGCTGTGTTATCTGCTGCTGACAGGCCTTGCAGTGTCAAGCCAGGCCCAGCAGCCGGCTGAGCCGCTGCCGGTTGCCGTGTCTGTGGATGTGATTGAAGACTACGAGCGCTTTCTCGGCCCGCGCGACCCTCTGGCGATCAGCGACTTTTCGGGTCCATTTTCCAGGCGCGACGTGGTAGAGCTGATTTTGCTTCAGCAAGCGCTGCATCTGGGTGGATTTGGGTGGCCATTAACCTTTATCCCCGAGACCTCTTACCGACGAGTCATCCGGCAAATGGCAGCTGGCCAGCTGATCAGTACCGGCGCCAGTAAGTGGCACCTCGACCTCGCCAGCGCCGGAGATGCGCTGTTGATCAGCGATGCCCTGGTTGAGAATGGAGAGTTTATTGTCGGCATCTACACCCTGGCCACGCACCGGCACATTCAACAGGCAGAGGCTGATCAGCTGCGCCAGTGGCGCATCATCAGCAACCAGCATTGGCGCGCCGATGTCCACACCTTACAGGCCCTAGGGTTTCGCAGAATCACCTACGGTGGCGACTGGCCCTCCATGGTTCGTATGTTGGACGCCGGGCGAGGTGAACTGGTGCTGGCGCCTTTCCCCAACCGCGACGATCTATCCATCGAGGTCAATGGCAGCCGGCTACTGCCAGTGGAGCATATTCGAGTCGCGATCAGCGGCAGCCGCCACTGGGCGGTAAGCCGCAAACACCCTCAAGGACCGGCGTTTTTTGCCGCGCTGCAGAGAGGTCTGGCACAGCTGCGATTGCAGGGGGTGGTGGAGCGGGCCTATCGCCAGTCCGGCTTTTTTAACGCCCAAACGGACCAATGGCCCATCCTTAAGCCCGTCGTTTCAGCGGGTGGTGAACCCGCCGTGGGATCACCACCCGCTGAGCGATCCGCGGAGGGCGCTCAGTGAGTTTCCGCTTTTTGCTGACCGCGCTGAAGATGTAGGTATTCCACCAGATCGCGCAGCTGACCTTTATCCAATAGCAGCCCCATAGGCGGCATACCGGATGGCGAGTAGCTCTGCTCGACGATATCGCTGCGATTAATCTCGTGGGACTTGCCGTCGTTGCTCTGCACCGTAATGGTCTTCTCGGTCTCGGCGGCAAAGAGTCCGTCAACTTGTGAACCATCGCTCAGGGTTACCGTGGTGCGACCGTAACCGGGGGCGATGCGAGCACCGGGGGCCACCATGGCCTCCAGCAGTTGTTCGCGCGACAGGAGCAAACCTATGTCCGTCAGCTCCGGCCCAACCTTGCTACCGCGCGGACCAATCACATGGCAGCGCACACACTGGGCGGTGCTGTTGTAACTGAACAGGGCAAAGCCACTTCGCGCATCGCCGCCTTTGAGTGCCTCAGCGTAGAGCGACAGCGGGTCATCTTGGTCTTTTGCCGCCTCATAGTCTGCCAGTAACTGGGTCAGCTGCGCCTGGCCGGCGGCCTCGGCGGCATTGACCAGCTCCAACTTCACCTCCGGCGCTATGTCACCGGCCATCAGCTTGCGCATTTGCTCGGCCAGTACCTGATAAGCCTCGGGCGCCTTGATGTTTGCCAGCGATTGATAGGCAGCCTGCTGCTCGCCCACGGAGCCCTCAGCCAACAGGATGGTGTGCATGTCCACCTTGGTTTCGGTGGGAATATCCAAATCCGGCACTATGGCCAGGGCCGCCATGCGCACATCCTGGTCTTTATCGTTCAGCGCGCCATAGACCACGGCCTGCATATCGCTGTGACCGAGCTTATGCAGATTGTTGAGCGCAGTCAGCCGCACCTGGCCATCGCTGTCACCTTTGGCCGATGCCACCAAACGCTCGGTGGCATCGGCAAAGGCCAGTGTGCCCAGCGCGTTGACCGCGGCCACCCGAACGTCGCTGTGGGCGTCCTGCAGCAGGGCGGGATACACATCCGCCAACACCTGGCGCGCCACCGCTGGGTCGCCCTTACGCTCGCCGCGGTAGCGGCCGCTGACGCGGTCAAACACCGAGGGATTTTCCCAATAGGTCAACGCCTCAAGCGCCTCGGCGCGCAGCGCCGGCGCAGCCGAGGTATCGGCGGCGTAGCGTGCCAGGCGCTCGGCTTCCGCTTTGCCGGCGACAAAGGCATTGGCATTAATTACACGGCGCAGCAGTGTCTCGTTGCTATGAGGTGTCCTCCCCAAAAGCTCGGCGAGCGCCGGTAGCGCCTCATCGACAAACAGGTCGTCGTTTATGGCGCGGGCGGCATTGGTCACCACGAACTGGCTGTCGTCATCGAGAAACGCCGCCAGCTCGGGGCTCGCCAGGCGACCCAGCGCCACCACGGCGGCAATGCGCACCGCCTCGGAGGCGTGTTCGGCAAGCGCGGCCAGCGCCGACTCGTCACCGATTCGGGCCAGGGCGATAGCACCGGCTTGGCGCAGGTAAACATCCTGATCGTTATTGCGCTCCAACATGGCGATGATGGGGGCACTCGCCCCGCTCTGGCCGAGACGACCCAGCGCCTGAGTGGCAAAGAAACGCACACGGGCACTACTGTGTTCAAGATTGCCAATCAGAGCATCGGCCGCCTCGGGGTAGGCGGCATCGCCTATGACTTTGGCCGCCTGCGCGCGAATCTCCGCATCCTCGTCTTGCAGCAGGGCCAGCAGCGGCTGTGCAGCGGCCGGATCCTGCCTGGCGAACTGACCGATGCCCCAGATAGCGTGTACCCGGGTCATTTGGTTGTCCTCGTCCAGTGCACCGATAAGGCTGGCTCTGTCATCGCGACTGACCAATTCGAACTGGGCGCGCGAGCGCACGCGCATATCGGCATGACCCAGAAGACTGACCAGCGAGGCCGCTTCACGGGTGGACAAATCTTCTTGCAGCAACGCCTGCACCTCGGCGCGCTCAGCGCTGTCGGCGGCTTCAGGCGTGTCCAGCTTCCAGATGCGGCCGTTGCCGTTGCGCTGCCAACCCTCAATCCAATCGCTGGTGTAGAGTGCGCCATCGGGCCCCATATCGAGCCCCGTGCTCTGCACGCCGCGCATCAATTTTTCGTCGCTATCGAGTTCAAACCCGGCACCGCTCGGCTTTAACGTAAAGGCATTGATGCCGGAGCGCGGACCGCTGCCGGTGTACTCGACAATAAAGAAATGGTCTTTCCAGCGCTCGGACAAGCCGGTGCCCGGGTGATACACCATACCGGTCGGCCCGGCGTGGTAGGGCGCTACGGGCGGCAGGATATGGGCGGCCTGACCGTCAAAGCGCGGCTTGTAGAAGTCTTCATCCATCCACACTTTGTATTCGTTGTTTTTGGGGTCGGTGTACTTGCCAAACTGCCAGTTGATGCGCCAACCACTGTCGGAGCCATCCACCAGATAGACGATGCGTTCGTACTCGCCCGGGTGATCGCCGTCGTTGTCGACACTGATCAGATTGCCGTATTTATCGAAGGTAAATTCGTGGGTGTTGCGCACCCCATAGGCAAAGACTTCAAAGTTGCTGCCGTCTGGCTCACTGCGCACCACCACACCGCGGTTGGGGTGCGGGTACTGGTTGCCGTCGTTATCGGTGATGTTCGCACCGACATCGCCAATGCCGTAGTAAATGCGACCGTCCGGCCCCAGAGTTACGCCGGACATGCCGTGGCCGCTAAAGCCGATGTGCACACCAAAACCGTCGGAGAGCTTATGATTTTCATCGGCGCTGCCATCGCCGTCAGTGTCCTTCACTCGCCAGGCGCTGGGCGCCACCCCCAGAAACAATTCGTCGCGCTCGTTGTGGTAGTAAATACCGCCGAGCACGTCGGTAACCTCACTGTTGAAATCTTCCAGAAACGTCTGAGCTCGGTCGGCATGGCCGTCGCCACTGAGATCGCTGATTTTGAGCACCTCTTCCTTCACCACGGCCAGATCGCGCCAGTCATGCACGCCGTCTTTGTTGCGATCCGGCACATCCTCAGCGGTCAGGTTTTTCTCTTCGGCAAAGTAGTCGCGCAGAAAGGCGCGGCGATCTTCGACCGTGACCATGGCCTGCGAGGGCGTTTGCCAATGCGGGTAGGGGCGGATATCAAATTCTGAATTGTTAGAGCGGTGGGTAATCGCCACCCAGGCGTTGCCCTGGTAATCCATGCTCAGCGCCACCGGGTCTGCCAGCAGCTTTTCCGAGGCCCATAAGTCCATGGCCACGCCCTCGGCAAGCTCCAGATTTACCTGGGACTGGATGCGTGCAGCCTGCTTTGCCGCATCCGTATCACTCACTTCGATGACCTTGGGTGCAGGCTTTGGCTCAGGCGCACTCGCGGGCCTTGCCGCCGGAGCCTCTGGCGTCTGAACGGCCTCGTCTTTGGAGCAGGCTGCCAGAGCAACCGAGAGGGCAAGCAGGGACATCTGGAAACAGCGCGAGGCACCACGGGCGCCGAGAGTTTTTTTCAACATAGGCATCACAATTATCGTTATGGCTCAGAAGCAATGGGCACAGCACGGCTCAATAAAACCGATTACAGCGCAGTCGGAGTATACGGTAGCGCCCTAATGGCGCAAGTAAAGTAGTGTTTTTAAACCTCAATACGACTTTAGGCCCAACTTTACCCTCTGCACCTATTGTAGACGCGTCCCCGGGCAGACGCCCCAGATCGGGGCAGCAAAGGCATGCTGTCGCCTCCGGGACCTTTGTCCGCGCCGCTTGCGTTTTGGCTGGCATTTTGCTTCAACAGCTTTTACCTGCACTCACTACAGGAATCCACCCTATGCAGTACAGCAAACCCATGATCGATCTGGTTCTTGAACTGCGCCGGCGTGTACCCTCCACTCTCAAGCCGGGCATCAAGCTAGCCAACCCGGACGTGTTGGCCGAGCTCGCCGATCACTATCACGACGGTGCAAACACAGTGACTCGTGCGCTGATAAAAGAGCTGATGCAGTTGGCGGGCGAGCCCTGGGTGGCGCGCCTCGACAGCCCCGAACCGGCGCCAAGCCCCAAAAGCCAGGTGAAAGTCTACCGGGGCCAGGTCAGCCTGAAAGAAGTGCCTCCGGCGAAATCCAGCGACGATGAACACAGCAGCCGGCCGGCGCGCATTTATCGCGGACAAGTCGTCTATCGCTGAGCCGCCCGAGCGCCGCGCCCGAAAACAAAACACTGATACTCCTGAGTCCCACCCAAAAACCCCGTCACCTGTAGGTCGGGACAGCGCGCTCTGTGGCAAAAATCACCGCCAGCAGCCACACTTAGAAAAACCACATTGGGCCCTGCAAGCGAGGGTCACCAACGACGCAGGTGCCGCTCTTGTCCAGTACAACGGCCTTTGTTTACCGCGTTTTTTGCGGGCTACTGATCGTGCTGACACTTGCCTTCAGCCCCTTGGGCCAGGCGCAGACTGTACCGATCAGAGTTACAGTGACGCCCGACATCCTCGCCGATTACCGGCGCTTTGTCGCAGGCAGAGCTATTGGGCAGATTCACCATTACGATGGCAAGGGCGCGCGGCGCGATGTAATTGAGCTGGTTTTGCTCCAGCAAGCTTTGCTACTCGGCGGCTTTGATCAGCGCCTGGACATAGTGCCCGAGCAAACCTACCGGCGCACCCTTCACCAGGTGGCCAGCGGCGAGTTAATCGGCTCGGGGGCTCTGGTCTGGCGCAGCGATATAACGCCATTGGATGGCGAGTTGTACACCAGCTCTGCCGTGGTTCGCCATGGCGAGTTTACCGTCGGCCTTTATACGGCAGCGCATAACCGTCGGGCCATAAACGCCGACGCCGATAGCCTGAGGCAACTTAGGGTAGTCACCAGCCCGGACTGGAAAACAGACATCGCCACCTTGCGATCTCTGGGCTTTGAGCGTCTCTACTTCACCAACAGCTGGGTGTCCATGGTGCGCATGCTTGCCGCCGAGCGGGCGGACATTACCCTCGCCCCCTTTCAGCGAGAGAGAGATATGAGCATAGACACGCCAGAGGGGCAGCTACTACCCCTGCCCGGCTTTAAGGTGGCTCTGGACGGCACGCGACACTGGATTGTCAGCCGCCGACACCCGCTGGGAAGCGCCTACTACAGCGCACTGGAAAAAGGGCTGGCGTTGCTGCGCAGTAAAGGCACCATTGTCAGGGCCTATCAGGAATGCGGTTTCTACAACGACCAGGTCAGCAATTGGCAGCGGCTGGGGCCTAAGGTCGGCTCTAAGCCAGCTGCGCCCTGACACGTTCAAGCAGCGCCTTGGTTTTGCGAATGCCCTCGTCGGCCGGCAGGTCGTGCCCTTCGTATTCAATGCCCACATAACCGGAGTAGCCCGCCGCCTTGATCAACTTAAAAATACGCAGGTAATCGATATCCGTTTCATTGCCCGCCTCATCAAACCGAAACGCCTTGGCACTCACGGCGCCGGCGTAGGGCATGAGATCCGCCACTCCCTGGTAAATGTCGTATTGCTTGACGCAGGGTGAATCCCACAAATCGCCACTGGCGCGCTGATAACAGAAGTTGCCAAAATCCGGCATAGAGCCGCAATAGGCACTGTCGGCCTCTTTCAATACCGAGGCGAGCATGGCGCCATGAGAGGAAAACCCGCCGTGGTTCTCCACCAAAATGGCAACATCAAGCGGCTTGGAGAACTCGGCCAACTCACGCAGGCTGGCCACTGAAGCGCGGTGCCAATCCTCGGCACTGCCGGCGCCGTGCAGATTCACACGGATACTGTGACAGCCCAACTCACTGGCCGCTTCCACCCATTTGTAGTGATTCTCCACTGATTGCTTGCGGCGGGTTTCATCGACCGTGGACAAATCGCCCTCGCCGTCCACCATGATCAGCAGGCTCCGAACGTTGTGATCGGCGGCGCGAGCTTTAAGATCCTGCAGGAACGCTTTATCGCGGGCCTTATCCATAAAAAACTGGTTGACGTATTCAATGGCACCGATGTCGAAGCTGGTGCGCGCCACAGCGGGAAAATCCAGTGGGCTTAGCGAGCGATCAAAAAACGCTTTGTTGAGCGACCACTGCGCCAGCGAAATATCAAAGTGAAAATTGTCGGCAGCGCGGGCCGGCCACCAGCCGCCCAGAGCAGCGCCTGCTGCCAGGGCGCCAGCGCCCTTGAGCCACTGTCTGCGAGAAATGTGTGTCATAGAGCAACCCCGGCGTCCAGAAGATGGGCGAGTGAATCATTGAGCTTGCGATTCTAGCGCGTGGCGGGGTCAGTGCCAATTGCGGTGCTCGGAAAACTGCGGGCGCAAAAACTCCATTTGGTCGCCGCGAATCCGGTCGGAATTGATCAGCGCGAGATACTCGGCAATGTTGGGGCGAAACGGCAGTGCCAACAGCTCCATATCAATATCTTCGAGCAGGTGATTGCCCTTGCGCTGATTGCAGCGTTTGCAGGCGGCCACCACGTTTTGCCAGACATCGCGACCGCCGCGGCTGATCGGGTGCACATGATCGCGGGATAACAGTGCCGAACTGAACGTCTTGCCGCAGTAGAGGCAAAGGTGATTATCGCGGGCAAAGAGGGCGCGGTTGGTCAAAGGCGGAATCTGGCGATAGCGGGCAATGCGGCTGCCGCCACAGGCAATAATCGCGGGGAGTGTAATCTGAGACCTGACGCCGCTGCAGCGGGCATAACCGCCCATCACTTTGCGAACCGAGCCGCCGAGGCTCCAGGCAACCAAGTCGCGAGCGTAGAGGCAAACTGCATCCTGCCAGTGCAACCATTCGATTGGCTGGCCGGCGATATTGAGCCGCAGGATCCTCTCTTCCATCGACACCTCCTGTCATCGCGGTTGCTTCACGCTTTCCGCTACTGGCAGAGCACAACCACTGACGTGGTGCTTGTCTTACTTTGTCTGTAAACTGTGACGATAATATGTCAAATGTAACGCTTTTTTCGTGTTTTACCTACCGTTTTTTACAATTGCCGCGCAAGACCGTCCACTCGCTGCCAGCGCTTTGCAAAGGCCCCGATGTGATCTGCGGTTTTTGGGGATTGCCCTAGGCTATGAATCAACAACCATTTTGGCCTGACCCGAGGTCAGGTGTGCGAGCGCTTCGGCCATTGCCTCGCACTGCTGCTCGGCCACCCTAGCGGTAATCTCGACCCTTTCGCCGTAAGCGGCTTGCACGTGATCCGCGCCCTGAACCTGCAAAAAGTGTCTGACTTTTTGCTCGTTGGCAAAAGCGGTCGCAATCCGCACCGTGGCAAGAGGCTCCACCGAATACCAGCGGGCTTGATCGAGCGCGCCGGACACTGCAGCGCCGTAGGCGCGCACGAGGCCACCGGCACCGAGTTTAACGCCACCAAAAAAACGCACCACCACTGCGAAGCAATCGCCTGCCTCGCGGTGCATGAGTACATTGAGCATCGGCCGCCCGGCGGTGCCCGAGGGCTCGCCGTCGTCGTTAAAGGCCGCTGCCTGCGGCTGCAAGGCGTCGCCCAGCACATAGGCCCAGCAATAATGGCTGGCCCCGGGCCGGTTCAGCCGAATAGCCTGCAAGGTGGCCATGGCCTCTTCGCGCGAACGCACCGGATGCAGCAGTGCCGTAAAGGTGCTGCGCTTTTCCTCGTGAACATATTCGGCCTTGTCAGCAATGGCGCGATAGGCTTGTTTCATACGCAATTCAATCAATATTGAGTAGCGCTCAGTGTACCGTTTCCGACCCCTCTGGTCATTGGCGCGCGGGCGCTTATTAGGCATTCTCCGCTACCCTTGTTATCATTAGCCCCTCGACAAGGGCCACTGACCCGCCCGCTACAGGCGCCGTTCAACCCCGATCAAGTGACCTTTCCCTCATCCGGATTGCGTCGTCAACGTATGTAACGCCACTTGTTTTGGCGTTTTGACATAGCCGGTCGTCCAGGCGACCGTTTCAGAACGGCTACTCGGGGCGCCGCCCCTTTTGGGTTGCTCCGCTTTGCGCCCGCAGCGACAGACAGGCCGGCAACGGCAGACAATTAACCTTCAGCTGGAGACGAACATGAGAATTTTTGAAGAAATGGAATCTGAAGTGCGCGGCTATGTGCGTTCTTTCCCCACGGTCTTCGATGTCGCCAAGGGCTCAGAGCTGTTCGACGAAAACGGTACCCGCTACATTGACTTCTTTGCCGGCGCTGGTGTTTTGAACTACGGCCACAACCACCCGATGATCACCGAGGCCCTGATCGAGCACCTGCAGCACAATGGTATTGTTCACGGTCTGGACAAAGCCACCATTGCCAAGCGCAGCTTTTTACAAAAGTTCCGCGACACCATTCTCGCACCGCGCAACCTTCAGTACAAAGTTCAGTTCACCGGACCCACCGGCACCAACGCTGTTGAAACCGCACTCAAGCTCGCGCGCATGGTCAAGCGTCGCTCCAACGTCATTGCTTTTACCAATGGCTATCACGGCCTGACCATGGGCGCTCTCGCCGCCACCGGCAATTATTTTTACAAAGACGAGTCTTACGGCTCACGCAGCAATACCGCGTTTATGCCCTTCGACGGCTTTCTCGGCGAAGACGTGGACACCATTGACTACTTGCGGAAGTTTCTTTCCGACGGCAGCAGCGGCGTGGATTTGCCAGCCGCCATCATCGTTGAAACCGTCCAGGGTGAAGGTGGTGTCAATGTCGCCCGTATAGAGTGGCTGAAAAAACTGGAGCAACTGTGTCGCGAATTCGATATTTTGCTGATCATTGATGACATCCAGGTTGGCAACGGTCGCACAGGCACCTTTTTTAGCTTTGAGCGCGCGGGCATCCACCCCGACATGGTCACTCTGTCCAAATCCATCGGTGGCGGGCTGCCCATGGCCCTGCTGCTGATGCGTCCCGAGCTGGATCAGTGGCAACCGGGTGAGCACACCGGCACCTTCCGTGGCAACAACCTCGCGTTTATCGCCGCCACCCAGGCGCTCAGTTTCTGGGATAATGACGACTTGTCCAAAGCCGTCGAATACAAAGGCAAACTGATCCGCGAAGAATTGAAAAAAATCGCCGGTGAGTTTCCCGAGTTTGAACCCAAGGTGCGCGGTCTGGGCATGATCTGGGGCCTGGAAATGTCGCCGGGTGTCGCCAGTGACACATCCGCTGAAGCCTTTACCCGAGGCATGGTGATTGAGACCTCTGGCGCTGACGATCAGGTGTTAAAGTTCTTGCCCTCACTACTGATTGAAGAAGATCTGTTGCATGAAGGGCTCGGCATTATTCGCGATTCCCTGCAAGCACTGTCGGAGCGTCGCCAAAAAATGGTCACCGGCCAGTAGCTTCGCCCAAAGACACCGGTAGCGCGAAACCCAGGTTTCGCGCTTGTCACTCACCAGCCGATCAGTAGAGCCATGTCAGACATTATCATCAGTAAATTTGGCGGCAGCTCCGTCGCCGACGCCAAACAAATTGCCAAAGTACGCGACATTGTCAAAAGCGATAAGAAGCGGAGAGTCATTGTGGTGTCGGGACCGGGACGTAGCCATAAGAGCGAAGAAAAGGTCACCGACCATTTAATCAACATCGCCACCAAGGGTATTCACTTTTACAATCAGCGCCAGAACATTACGGCCGATGACAGCCGCAAGGCAGTGGTGGACAAATTTACCGCCATCATGCGCGACCTCAAAGTCGACGATAAAGAGATCATCGAGGCGCTGAAAAAAGACCTGAATACCGAGCTTGGCGGTGACAAACGCGTGGCTTTTCTCGCCTCTCGTGGCGAACACTACAACGCCCGGATTATTGCCGCTTACTTTAACAATTCGGACATGCCCGCCAAGGCGCAGCTGCCGGAGGATGTGGGCTTTCTGGTCAGCGATAACTATCTGGCCGCCAAAACGCTGGATAAAGCCTACGAGAATGTTCTCGCGCTGCAAGAGTTTGACGGTATCTCCGTAGTGCCTGGGTTCTACGGCGTCACCGAGGACGGCCATATCGCCGTATTTTCCCGCGGCGGCTCCGACCTCACCGGTGGCGAAATCGCCTACGCACTGGATGCCGATACCTACGAAAACTGGACCGACGTCAACGGCGTCTATGAGGCCGACCCGAGGATCATCAAAGAGGCGCGGGCCATCCCCAGGCTGACCTTCAAAGAGATCCGCCTGCTCTCCAGCAAAGGCTTTAACGTTTTTCACCTGGACGCCATGCTCAAATGCCGGGACCGGAAAATCCCCATTAACATTCGCAACACCAATGCCCCGAATGAACCAGGCACCTTGATTCTCAATGAACGTGTACCGGAAGAAGGCGTAGTGGGTATCGCCCGGTTAGACAATATGTCGTACATCCATATTGAAAAAGACATGCTGGGCGAAGAGGTGGGCTTTACGGCCTCCCTGCTGCAAATTTTTCACGACTTCGGCATCAATACTTATCACTACCCCACCGACAAAGATGACATCGCGGTACTGGTGAGCAAGGACGATTTGCTGGGCAGCATTAACGATTTGCGCCGGGTCATCGAAAAGCGTTTAAAGCCGGACAATATGCGGGTCGAGTACAACCTGTCGATCATCACACCGGTGGGTTTGGGGCTGAACCGCAACTCCTACCCAATTATAGAGGCGTTGAGCGCGCTGGGGGATGCCCATGTGCCCATTGAACTGATTGACCAGAGCCCCTCGCAAATCTGCTTTCACGTGGGGGTTTACCAGACGGTCGCGGACGAGGCGACACGTATCTTGTACAACACTCTGATCGGCAGCGCGCGCTAACGCGCGCGACCGCGCAGTAGGGACAAGAGCGTCGCCGCCGCCAAAAAAACCAGCGCCAACTGCAGCGCGCCGTGAAAGGTCATCAGCAGGGGAGCGGCAAGCTCAGCGCTCATGGCAACATTGCCAAGATTCCAGTAGATCAATAAATTCACCAGGCTCATACCCACCAGGTTACCCGTGACTCTGGCGAGGTTGAGAGTGGCGGCTGCCACGCCCACCTCGCTCGCCCTGGCCGAGTGCATTACCACATGATTGTTGGGGCTGGAAAAAAAGCCAAAGCCCACCCCTACCAACAACAGGCCTGCACCGATCACCGGCGCCTCGGTTTGGGCGTCAATACCACTTAGAACGTAAAATCCCGCAAGCGTGCAGCCGCAGCCCGCGCTGGCGAGCCAGCGCGCCGGAAAATAGTCCGATAACTTTCCGGCAAAAGGCGCCACACAGGCCATGGCAAAAGCCTGCACCAAGAGCAGCTGGCCGGCATCGGCCGCGCTGTAGCCGCGCACGTACTGCAGGTACAAACTCAACATAAAGCCCAAGGGGTAGCTGGAGGCGTACATCAGTGAGGCAGTACCAAGCGACATGGAGAACACCCGTGATTCGCGAAACATCTGCACACGAATCAGCGGCGAAGGCGAGCGCGCCTGCATAACGATAAACACCCCGAGCAAAACAAACGAGACCACTAGCGCCAGCAGGTGCCTGGGGTCGGGCAAGCCCGTTAGCCCAGTAACCAGGGCGAGCGCCCAGAGGGCAAACACCAAGGCCCCGCGCCAGTCAAAACGGCTGGGTTCCTGCGAGTGCCACTCGCCCGGCACCCGCCAGTGAATAAATCCCAGGACAATCACCACCAGCGGCATGGGCAACAGGAACACATAGCGCCAACCGAGCCACTGAGTAACCCAGCCACCCAGCGCCGGGGCCAAGGTCAGCCCCAGATAAATGCAGGCGGCATTGACCCCAAGGGGCAGGCCGCGTTTATGTGCGGGAAACACCGAGATCAACAGCGCCATGCTGGTGGCAAACATCATGGCCGAGCCGAGCCCCTGACAAAAGCGCATGAGCAGCACCCACTCAATGGAGCTGGCCCCGAACGCGCCCAAGCCCGCCAAGGCATTGAGACAAATTCCCAGCTGAAAAACCCGCTTGCGTCCCCAGATGTCAGCCAGCTTGCCAGCAGGCAACATAAAGACAATGTTGGCCACCAGCACCGCCGTGGGAATCCAACTGACCAGGACCGCATTGGCCGCCAATTCGGAGGCCAAGGCCGGAATCGCCACATTTACCGAGGCCATACCCAGGGGCGCAATAAAGGCGCCAAGGCAGACCGTCAGCAAAAGCCACCAGGACTCGGCTGAGGGGTTTTCAGTCATGGGTTTTTAGTGGAACCATTGAGTCAACGAAGAAATGGCCCGCCAAATGGGCCTTGTGCCCCACTGCTTGCAAATTGCAGCGGGCTACGCCAGTCGCGGCGCACCGCACCTTGCCAGGAGTCCCTATTAGGGCACAGTGAAAAGCTGCGGATTCCCAGAAAGAGCACCAAAGCCTATTTGAGCACAATTAGCGCTGGCCATGCGCCTCTTTACCCGACTTTTCGCAAAACCTCGTGGCCATCGCCAAATTCAGGGCGACATCAAGAGGGGGGGGGGGGTCTCTAATAAGCGCTGAAGCAATAAAGAAAACCCTGCAACAAGGGGGCCTGTTGCAGGGTTTGCAGGATGGAGTCCAACCTTGGGCTCGTGCGGCGCGTTCCGTCTTTTCCGTGCCTCATATCCCTATGGCGATGTCCATTAGCCGCTATTATCGGCCCAATGGTCAAAGTGGAACAGCCGCCAATGTCAGCAAACCTTGTGAGACATATCTTACAGAAATGCGCGCCAAAGCCGGCGCTAGAAGACCTCTTCCGGCTCCAGGTCAAACAGGTATTGGGGCTCGACATCCAGCTTGCGGATAATGTCGTCACCCTCGCTCTTGAGCAGTTCCAGATCCTCAGCGCCGAGATCGGCCTCCAGCCCCTGGCGTATGACAATCTCAACCCGGCGGTTGCGCGCCCGGCTGGTGATCGAGTCATTGGGCGCCAGCGGCCGGGTGTCGGCAAACCCCGATACCTCGAAGCGCTGTGGTGAGAGGTAGCCACCGCGCATTAGTTGGGTTGCCACCGAGGATGCCCGCATGGCGGACAGGTCCCAGTTGGAGCGAAAACGCGCCGAGCGAATGGGCACATTATCCGTGTGCCCCTGCACCTCAATGCGGCCGGGCTTGAGCATGAGCACCGCGCGTATTTCGTCAATTACATCGTAGTAATCCGGGTCGAGTGTGGCAGAGCCAGACTGAAATGACCCCTTTTCACGGATGCGAATAATGATCTGGCGGCCGCGGGTTTCAATCTCCAGCTCACCGTTGGAGATGCGCTCTTTGAGCTTGTCCGCCAACTCAGTGGCGTCCTGGCGAGTCTGGGCAATCAGCTCCTCCAGCACCTGCTGCAGCCGCTCTTTAGAACTCTCCTCCATGTCAGGTTCGCCGCGCTCTATGTCGTACTCCTGGGAGTCGCGCACCTCCAGGCTCATTTTGGTAATGTCCTCGGTGCGCTGAAAGATCTCGTTGATCGGCGTCGGCTCGGGCTTGCCGGGGCTAAACTCCTGGGCGATGATGCTGGTGCCTTTGGGCACCTCGTTGACGTTCACTTTTGCCTGCACCCCAAACGCCTGCGCCAGGGAGCCCGCCAGTCGGCGAAATTTCATCGCATCCATTTCGGAGAACGACAGCAGGAGCACAAAAAAGCACATTAGCAATGCCATCAAATCGGCAAAGGTCGCCATCCACGCCGGAAGGCTCGGGGGGCATTCGCAGCCGTCTTCGTCTTCGTCAGCACTCATGAATCAATTAACCCGCTGCATCAGCCACGTCGCGCTTGCGCTCGGGCAAATAGGTTCGCAAAATCGTATCGATGACACGGGGGTTCTGACCGTTTTGAATGGCGAGCAAACCGTCAATGATCATGCTTTTGATCAGGTACTCTTCGGTCGCCCTGAGCTTGAGTTTGTCGGCGATGGGCAGGCAAATGGCATTGGCGATCATGGCCCCGTACAGGGTCGTCAACAGGGCAACCGCCATGGCCGGCCCAATGGCTTTGGGGTCATCCATATTGGCGAGCATGGCCACCAGACCAATCAGGGTGCCAATCATTCCCATCGCCGGAGCAACATCGCCCAACGCAGAAAAAATAGAGGCGCCGTTTCTGTGGCGCCGCTCGGCCAGTGAGCGATCCTTGGAGAGCATGGTGCGCACCACATCGGGATCGTGACCATCCACCAGCAACTGAATGCCCTTTTGCAAAAAGCCGTTGCTCACCTCTTTGCCCTCGAGCGACAAGAGACCGCCCTTGCGCGCGGCGTCAGCCAGTTCGACGATTTCGTCGATCATATCCAGCGGATCGTCCAGCTTATTAACAAAGCTTTTGCCGGCCACCTTGAAAGCACTCAGGAACTGCCCGAGCCCGAACTTGGCCATCACCGCAAAGACACTGCCGCCGACCACGATCACCAGCGATGGCGCGTTGACGAACATGCCAATTTCGCCGGACATAAACATGGACGCGACAATCAGGCCCAGAGCCCCCAACAGCCCGATCAGCGTTGCTAGATCCACCCCTCACTCCTTCACTTTGGCCATTGCCCGACCAGAACCGGGCCGCCGTTTTATCTGATACGCCTATTCTAGTCTTAATTTCGCCTGCGCTGTAAATACCACAGATGCCTGCTCAAGACGGTATAATGCGGCAAAAGAATTCACGATTCATTCATCGAGCGCTTGGAGAGGCTATCGGCCGCAGGCCTGAAAGCTGAACCCCGGCGCGCAACCGTGCAGGATCCACCCCCATGCCCGCGAAGAAGAAAGCCCTCGACCTCGAGGCCTCGCTCAACGAGCTGGAGACCATCGTCGCCCGTATGGAGAGCGGCGAGCTGACGCTGGAGCAATCCCTGGAGGCCTTTGAGCAAGGCATCAAGCTGACCCGCGAATGCCAGCAGCGCCTGACCCAGGCCGAGCAGCAGGTGCAGGCATTGATTGCTCAAAATGGCGAGCCCGTGCTGACGGATTTCGACGCACCGGACAACCCTTAATGTCGGTATTTCTCGACCACGCGCGCGCCCTGCGCGCCCGCATCGACCAGGCACTGGAACAGGCGGTGCCAGATACCCCGGGCAGCCAGCTGGCCGAGGCCATGCGTTACGCCCTCGCCGGTGGCGGCAAGCGCATTCGCCCCCTGCTGCTGTTCGCAGGCTTTCGCGCTGTGCGTAAGACCGCAGACCACCCGGCTCTCGATACCGCCGCCGCCGCGCTCGAGGCCATGCACGCCTACAGCCTGGTGCACGACGACCTGCCGGCCATGGACGACGACGAACTGCGCCGCGGCAAACCCACTTGCCACATCGCCTTTGACGAGGCCCTCGCCATACTGACCGGCGATGCCCTGCAGACACTCGCCTTCGAACTGCTGTGCGAGACACCCGGGCTCGATGACACCATCCGGCTGGCGCTGGTGCGCACCCTCGCCCGCGCCTCGGGCCTGAAAGGCATGGTGGTGGGCCAGGCCATTGACCTGGCCGCCGTGGACACCCAGCCCAACACCGCCGAGCTAGAGCACATGCACCGCTGCAAAACCGGCGCACTGATCGACGCCAGTGTGCGTATGGGCGCCCTGATTGGCGGCGCGAGCGAGTCTGAGCTGGCCGCCCTCGCCCAGTACAGCAGGGCTCTCGGCCTGGCCTTCCAGGTGCAGGACGACATTCTCGATGTCACTGCCGATACTGGCACTCTGGGCAAGCGCCAGGGGGCCGACGAAGCGCGCAACAAACCCACCTATGTCTCGCTGCTGGGGCTCGAAGAAGCTCGCCGGCGCGCCCAAGCGCTCTACCTGGAGGCCCTCGAGGCCCTGGATGCGCTGACGGGCGACGCGGGTGAGCTGCGCTTGATCGCCCAATATGTGGTTGAGCGGGAGCACTAGAGGCGCCTACAATGTCAGGTTTCCCGATAGCCGAAGTGTCCAGATGCTGAACGAAATCCCCACCAAACGCCCGGAGACGCCGCTACTCGACGGCATCGATTCCCCGGCGCAACTGCGCGAGCTCAAAGAGAAGCAGCTCGTGCAGCTGGCCGAGGAGCTGCGCGCGTTTTTGCTCTACAGCGTGGGCCAAACGGGCGGACACTTTGGCGCTGGTCTGGGCGTGGTGGAGCTGACCCTCGCCCTGCACTACGTGTACAACACGCCGCAAGACCGGCTGGTATGGGACGTCGGTCACCAGACCTACCCCCACAAAATTCTCACCGGCCGACGCGAGCAGCTACTGACCATGCGCCAGTCGGGTGGGCTGTCCGGCTTTCCCAAGCGCGAGGAGAGCGAGTACGACACTTTCGGGGTGGGTCACTCCAGCACCTCCATCAGCGCAGCGCTCGGTATGGCACTGGCCGGTGGTGACAAAAAATGCGCCGCCATCATTGGCGACGGCGCCATGACCGCGGGCATGGCCTTTGAGGCGCTCAACCACGCCGCCCATACCGACGCCGATCTGCTGGTCATTCTCAACGACAACAATATGTCCATCTCCCCCAATGTGGGCGGGCTGGCGACTTACCTGTCGAAAATCTGGGGCAGCAAGTTCTACAATTCTCTGCGCGAAGGCAGCAAGCAGGTGCTGACCAAAATTCCCTCCGCCTGGGAGTTTGCCAAGCGTACCGAAGAGCACTTTAAGGGGTTTGTCTCCCCAGGCACCCTGTTTGAAGAAATGGGGTTTAACTACGTGGGCCCCATCGACGGCCACGATCTGTCATCGCTGGTGCGTTACCTGCGCAACCTGCGCGACGTCAAAGGCCCCAAGCTGCTTCACATCATCACGCAAAAGGGCAAGGGCTTTGAGCCGGCCGAAAAAGACCCCGTGGGTTACCACGCCCTGAACAAGCTCGAACCCGCACCGAAAAAGCCGGTCCCCAACAGACCCAAATTTCAGGCCGTTTTCGGCCAGTGGCTGTGCGATATGGCCGCCGTTGAGCCACGCCTGGTCGCCATCACCCCGGCCATGTGTGAGGGTTCGGGCATGGTGGATTTCGCCCGCGACTACCCTGAGCGCTTTTACGACGTGGCCATTGCCGAGCAACACGCCGTGACCCTGGCGGCCGGCTTTGCCTGCGAAGGCCAAAAACCCGTGGTGGCCATTTACTCCACTTTTTTACAGCGCGCCTATGACCAGCTGATCCACGACGTGGCACTGCAGAACCTGGACGTTACTTTCGCTATTGATCGCGCAGGTCTGGTCGGCGAAGACGGGGCCACCCACGCGGGCAGCTTTGACATCAGCTATCTGCGCTGCATCCCCAACATGGTCATCGCCACACCCAGTGACGAAAACGAGTGTCGGCAGCTTTTGTACACTTGCTATCGCCACCGTGGACCATCCGCCGTGCGCTACCCGCGCGGGCGCGGCTCAGGCGCCGAGATTGCCAGCGCCATGAACGCCCTGCCCCTGGGCAAGGGCGTGATCCGGCGCGAGGGCACAGGCGCGGCGATTTTGTGCTTTGGCACACTGGCCGCCTCTGCTCGCCAGGCAGCCGACAAGCTGGGCCTCACACTGTGCGACATGCGCTTCGTCAAACCCCTGGATACCGCGCTGATTGACGATCTGGCCAGGCGTCATGGCCTGCTGGTCACCCTGGAGGAAAACGCGGTGGCCGGCGGCGCGGGCTCAGCGGTGGCCGAGTATCTGAACCATCAGGGCATCACCCTGCCCATCATGCAGCTCGGACTGGATGACAGCTTTGTCGGCCACGCGAGCCACGCCGAGCAGCTCGCCAGCCAAGGCCTGGACGCGGATAGCATTGAGCGCGCTATCGATCAGCGTCTCACAGAACTTGCCAGTGCGCGCCCAGGCAAGCTGGCCCCTTAACCCCTCAGCCCTTTAAAGAACTGTAAGTATCTGTACAGGGAGTGCCAGGGCGCTTGCCCCGAGAATTGCCCTTACTCTAGAGTAAGGGCAGAGCCAAGGGCTGGAGGACATCAGGGGCCACAGAGCACCGACCGACACGCTCACCACGATAATAAATGCCCGTCACTCGGTTCCCCGACGAATGGAGCACTACCACAATGAGAATACTTCTGGCATTGATCGCCACCTGCCTGATTGCAGGCTGCGGCAGCACGCCCTCACCCAGCTCATCCTCCGCGCAATCCTCTCGCGCTTCCAGCAGCCTGCCGCAAACGGCAGACGAGCAATTGGCGCTGGTGCCCTACCCAAGCTCGGTTGTCCGGCACCAAGGGGAGTGGGAACTTGGCAATGTGGTTCACCTTGAGGCCGCCACCGGCTCGGAGACCTCGCTGCCGGCCCTCAAGCGCCTGCTGGCCGACCTGGACATCACCGAAAGCGATACCGCAGAAAGCCAGATAGAGCTGTTTCTGGTGCAGGAACCTGAGCTCGGCGAAGAGGGCTACCGCCTGATCATCGACAACCAAATCACACTCTCGGCCAACACCGACACCGGCCTGTTCTACGCGGTACAAACACTGCGCCAGTTGCTGCCGGCCGAGGTGCAGGCCAGCTACCCGCTGCCGCTGGTCGATATCACCGACAGCCCCAGCTACCCCTGGCGCGGCAATATGCTGGACGTCGCCCGCAGCTTTTTGCCGGCGGACTACCTCAAGGCGCACATTGAGCGCATGGCGCGCTTCAAGCTCAACCGCCTCCACCTGCACCTGTCGGATGACCAGGGCTGGCGCGTGGAAATCAAGCAGTACCCCAAACTCACTGAGATTGGCGGTGCCAGCGCCGTCACCGGTGGCCGCGCGGGTTTTTACACTCAGGAGCAAATTCGCGAGCTGGTGACCTACGCCGAGGCGCGTCACGTCACCCTGGTGCCCGAAATCGATCTGCCCGGCCACACTCAGGCCGCCATTGCGTCCTACAACGAACTGGCCTGCGACGATGTCACCAACCTCAACACCTATTCGGGTCTGGAGGTGGGTTTCAGCAAACTGTGCCTGACAAAACCCGAGGTGATCTACCCCTGGGTAGAGAATGTGTTGAGCGAGCTGGTCGAGTTGTTTCCGTCAGAGTACATCCACATCGGTGGCGACGAAATCAAAGACCCGCTTTACGGTGAGTTCATCGGCCGAGCCACACGCATTGTTGCTGATCTGGGTCGCACCGCCATTGCCTGGGAAGAGGGCTCGGTGGCGGACAATGATCCCGATGTTCTGCTGCAATTATGGAACGACCAGTACGATATCCAGCCGGCGCTGGATCGCGGCCATCAACTGATCGTCTCGCCCTGCTCCTATACCTACTTTGATCACGGCAACTACGCCGGCCAGCCCAACACCTACGACTGGTGTCGCAAAGAGGGCGTGCCCCTGGCGCGGGCCTACAGCCTCGACCCCAGCGCCTTCGGCGCAACCGTCGGCGTTGAATCGGCCATGTGGTCGGAGCTGGTACACACCAACGCGGTCGCCGACAACCGCCTCTGGCCGCGTTTAGCAAGCACCGCCGAACTGGGCTGGAGCCGCGCCGAGGATCGCGACTACGCTGAGTTTGTCGCGCGCTTGTCGGCGCTGCGCGCTCAGCTCGATGCCCTGGGCATTGAGTACTACCGCGAGCCCGACCTCGGCTGGTAACACCGGCCACCGGGCGGCGCTCGCCGCCCGGTCACAAGAAGCGGCGAATGTCCCTGACACTGACCGGGTGATAGCGCTCCAACCAGGCGACGCAGGCCTCCAGAATGTCGTCGGCCCGCACCGGACCAAACAGCTCACACATCACGACGTACAATTGATTCACCACCCGGCGAATCTCCGGCGCGGTGCACACCACCGAAAACACCTTGCCGCTGCCATCGCTGTCAAACCACAATCGCAAGCGCGCCTTGAGGGTGGGATTGAGCTTCATGTCCGCTAGGCGCACGAGAAAATTCAGCCGCAACTGAATAAACGCATCGCTCGGCAAAACCGTTTCAACAGCCACCAAAAAGTGTTCAAAAATTCTGTCGAGCCGTTCGGGATACTGGGCCGGTGCGGCTTTGGAAAAGTCAGTCAGCTCACCGTAACCGGCCACCGGATCAGGTAACAGCCCCTCGGGGTGCTGGCTCAAGTTGAGCAGCGTGCGAATCACCTCTTTGCGCCGCCCGGCCAGCGCGGGACTATCGCCAAGTTTGCCGACAAATTCATTGAGCGCGTACACCGGCTTGGTGGCGTATTGTTTTTCCCACAGCCTGAACGCGCGCTCAAGCTCTTCGCCCTTAAGAAACTGTGCCAAAGCCGTGTAGACGATACGGCGTTTTTGAACTTGTATGGGATTGGCGCTCATCGCTCAAGCACCTCCAGGGTTTTCTCGTTGTAGGCGGTGTTCTTGCTAAACTCCGGATAGCCAATCTCGGCGTGCTCGGTAATGTCCAAGCCGCGCTGCTCGTGCTGCGCCTCAGCGCGCAAGGGTAAGAACAGATTCACCAGGCCGTAAATGACCAGGGCGCCGACAAAGGCCCAGAGAAAACAGGAGAGCACGCCGATCAGCTGCACCACCACCAGGTCGATGGAAAACATTTGCTCACGATAAAACAGCCCCGCGGCAATCGTTCCCCAGGCTCCGGCGAAGCCGTGCACCGGTATTGCGCCCACCACATCGTCGACGCGCCACCTGAGCAAAACGCCCGAGCCAAACACCACGATTAACCCGGCCACCAGGCCCGTGACCATGGCCCAGAGCGGGTCCATGGTGGCGCACCCGGCGGTAATGCCCACCAGGCCACCGAGACTGCCATTGACAACATGCCCGACCAGAATGGGCGAGCGGCGCAGACTGCAAGCCAACAAAGCGCCGGCGGCCCCAGCGCAAGCGGCCAAATGGGTGTTGAGATTGATCAGGCCAATGGAGACCTCGGCCGCCAGGGTGCTGCCGCCGTTAAAGCCAAACCAACCGAGCCAGAGAATAAACCCACCAAGCGCAACATAGCTTGAGTTGTGACTGGGGATCCGGTGCGGCTTACCATCGCGGTCAAAACGACCAATGCGCGGGCCAACCACCAGCGCCCCGGCCAGCGCCACCCAGGCGCCTAGTGAGTGGACGACGGTAGAGCCGGCAAAGTCGATAAACCCAAGCTCGGCCAGCCACCCCGAGCCCTCAAACGCACTGCCCCACACCCAGCTGCCAAACACCGGATAGAGAAACCCCATGACAATACAGGCCGACAAAAGATAGGAGTTAAAGCGCGTGCGCTCGGCCATCGTACCACTGGCAATGGTGGTGGCGGTGGCAGCAAACATGGCCTGAAACAGGACCACCGACCAATCCCACTCCTCTTCAGGGTTGAGAAAGAAATGATCCGTGCCGAAAAAGCCGGTGGGGTTGGCGCCGAACATCAAACCAAATCCCACCAGGCAGAACACCAAACTGCCGAGACAGACATCGGCGTAGTTTTTCATAATGACATTGACGGTGTTCTTGGCGCGGGACATGCCGCTCTCAAGCAGTGCAAACCCGGCCTGCATAAAGAAGACAAGGGCCGCAGCAATCGCGATCCACACCGTATTGACAGAGCTTGAGGAGGCGGCCTGCTCCGCGTAAACCACAGGCGCACAGACCAACAGCGCCGCGGCCGCTGGCGCAGAGAATCGTTTGTTCATCGGGCATTTTCCTTATACTCACGGCATGGCTCACCGTGGTGCAATTGTCGTTTTGTCCTGCCAATGACGCATTTAGCGTGCCAGAAGCTCTTACAGCGCGCTCCCCTTGGCGTGGCGCGCACAGCGCGAAAGCACCGGGGTCGAGGACCAGTCCGGGCGCACCATTTGAGCGCAGCGTGGCCCCGCGAGCGGCCACGCCTGTATCACAACTGGTGCAAAAATCCTCACAGGAGTCGACAAGCCTGACGGGGTGAGTAAAAATGACTGGGCTGGAGAGGTAATCCGGCTGTAAACAATACGTCATAACAACACAGGGGTTTCCATGGAACATTACATACAGGCGTTTAAACAATTTACCGATTTCGAAGGCCGCTGGACCCGCACCCAGTACTGGATGTTTTTCCTGATCAATCTGCTTATTGCCATCGCCGTTGGCGTTGTCGATGCTATGCTCGGCCTCGGTGTGCTCGGCACGCTCTACAGCCTGATCGTGCTGATTCCGTCTATTGCTGCCGCCGTACGCCGTTTGCACGACAGTGGCCGCTCGGGCTGGTGGGTACTGATTGGCCTGATTCCTGTTCTTGGTTTTATCGTATTAATCGTACTGCTGGCCCAGCCGAGCAAATAACTCCCCCGCTGGCACCAACCAACACCGCCGCCATCCCGGCGGTGTTCTTTTCTGAGGCGCACTTCACAGTTCATACAATCGTCACACACATCCCCCAGACTGCGGGTCGGGTGAAGTGACGAAACTGCGAAGGGCCGCATGAACATTGCCGTTTCCTGTCAGCGGGTTCGCGAACTGGCGGTATCTGTCGAGCCACTGACACCGACAACTAAAATCAATGACGTCGCCGACCTGTTCCTTTCTGAAAGGTACAGGGAGCTCTTGTGCCTACCGGTTGTTGAGAACGGGAAGGTCGCGGGAACCATTTCCCGCTATGCGATCATGAAAATCTTCCTGCAATCCTACGGCAGGGAAATCTTCGGCGCCCGCCCGGTTGCCAACTTTATGAACGCCAAACCTCTGCTGGTGGACATCAATACCGATATCGAAGAGGCCAGCCGCTATGTGCATGCGCACATCAGCAATCCGATTACCGAAGACTTTGTCATTATCGAAGACAACCACTTTTTCGGCATGGGCATGGTCCTGTCGCTGCTTGAACTGCTGGAAAAGCGTGCGGAGACCCGCAATCGAGCTCTCCAAACCGCCAACCGACATTTGAAATCCTCCCAGGCGCGGCTGATTCAGTCGGAGAAAATGGCCTCCCTCGGCCAGATGGTCGCGGGCGTGGCTCACGAAATCAATACCCCGCTCGGTTATGTGCAATCAAACATCGAGTTGGCGGCCGATCTCAGTCAGTCCGTTGCGCTTCTGGCCGACAACAACCAAAGTCTATTAAGCGCCCTGCTGGATAAAACCGCTGACGACGGACATATCGAATCCGCCATACAAGCTTCGATAGACAGCGTGGATGAGGTGGTAAAAGGTGGCTTGCTGTCGGACATGAACACACTGTTTGCCGACAGTTTGCATGGGCTGAGTCAAATCGGTGAGCTGGTGACCAACCTGAAAAACTTCAGCCGGCTGGATCATGTCAAACTCTCACAGGTGAATCTCAATGAATGCCTTGACAGCGCCCTAAACATCGGCCGCAATATCATTAAGCAAAAAGCTGAGATCATTCGCGACTACGATCAAGACGCCAGCATCGAATGTGTTGCCTCACAGATCAATCAAGTGTTCTTAAACATACTCACCAACGCCGCCCAGGCGATTGAGCACTACGGCAGCATCAAGGTAAAAACCCGCGCGCGCGAAACGTTTGTGGACGTGCATATCCGAGATAACGGCCGCGGCATGCCCGAGACGGTGCGCAAGAAAATCTTCGATCCGTTTTTTACCACCAAAGCCGTTGGCGAGGGCACGGGCTTGGGTCTGTCCATTTCCTACCAGATTGTCCAGCAGCACAAAGGGCTGATCGACGTACGGTCTATAGAGAACAAGGGAACCGAATTTGTCATCCGTTTGCCCCGCAAACAACTCAACCCTTCCGCCTTACAGGAGCCGACATGAGCGCAAGCAAACCCACATTGCTGTTTGTCGACGACGAGAGCCGAATTTTACGCACCATGGAAATGGCATTTCGCCGCGATTACAACGTCTTGACCACCACCGACGGCCAGGAAGCCCTGGCCATGTTGCGCCACAACAAGGTAGAGGTCATTGTGTCCGACCAACGCATGCCGCTGATGACGGGCGTTGAGGTGCTGCGCGGCGCACGCGATATCTCCCCCGCCACTGTGCGTATTCTACTGACCGGTTACTCGGAGCTGGCGAGCATTGTGGGTTCGATCAACGAGGGGGAAATCTTTCGCTACGTACAAAAGCCCTGGCACCTGAATGAGCTGCGTGAGACTCTGGATGAGGCCATAGCCGTGGCCCGCGAAACAGCGCCAGCCAACACCCTATCAGAACAGCCCGCGCACAGCGGTGGCGACATTGTTGTCTTGCACAGCAAGAAGGCCATGGCGCAACTGATTGAAAAAGAAAAGCCGGAATACCAGGTGCATTACACCTGCAGCGTCGACGCGGCGATGGAGCAACTGGTGCAGCACCCGGACGCCATTTTGCTCACCGACCTGATCCTGCCAGAAGGCGACATCTCCGAAGCTCTGGCGCTTATGAAGCGCCGGCGCCCCGAGCTGGTGGTACTGGTCGTCACCGCCTTCTCGGACACCAGCCACCTGATCCAGCTAATCAATCGCGCACAGGTGTTTCGCGTACTGCCCATGCCCTTATCGCGCCGTATGCTCTACGGCAGCATAGCCTCGGCCCACAAGCACCGCCAAAACTTAAAAGACAACCCCATCATGCTGCGCCGCCACCGCGTGCAAGAGCAGCCGCTCGAGGCCCAGGGTAAAACCAGCCACAGGTTGCTGGACAGAGTTAAGGGCTACCTGGAGCGCATGCGCTCAAGCAGCGCCGCCTGAGCGCCACTATTGGATGACAGTCCGAGCCACCTTGCCTTATGATGGCGCAAACCGACTTTCTTAAGGCAGGGACATGTCTGACTTTCAAAAAAACCTGGAAACCAAATCCTTTCTCGCACTGCTAGTACTGGTATCGGCGGCCTTTTTATGGGTACTCAAACCCTTCTTCGGTCCGATTTTCTGGGCCTGTGCCCTGGCGATCATTTTCTACCCGGCGCAGTCGCGCCTGCTGGGCTCACTCAAACACCGGCCCAACTCGCGGGCGCTGGTGACCTTGATGATGTGTCTAGTGATTGTGATCATTCCGGTGATTTTCCTGGTCAGCTCCGTGGTCGCCCAGGCGGCCGATCTCTACCAAAAAATTGAAGCCGGCGAGCTGGACCCGGCCCGCTACATTGAGCAGTTTCAAAACAGCTTTCCTGTGGTCAAGGACACCCTTGAGCGCTTTGGGGTGAACTTTCCCGACCTGAAAGAGCAAGCTGTCAATCTCGCTATGAACAGCGGCAAGTTCCTCGCCCAGTACACCTTTGACATCGGCTCCAACGCCTTTAAATTTGTGCTGGATTTCTGCCTGATGCTCTACCTGACGTTCTTTTTCCTGCGCGATGGCCACAACCTCAAAGAGCTGATGGTTCGCGCGCTGCCCATGGGCGATACGCGCGAGCGCCTGCTGTTCGCCAAGTTTGCCGAGGTCACCCGCGCCACCGTCAAAGGCAACCTGGTGGTGGCCATGGTTCAGGGCGCGCTGGGCGGCATTATTTTCTGGATTCTCGGGATACCCGCCGCCCTGCTCTGGGGCGTGGTCATGGCGTTTGCTTCGCTGCTGCCGGCCGTGGGCGCTGCCATTATCTGGGGCCCTGTGGCCATTTACCTACTCGCCACCGGCTCTTACGTTCAGGGCATTGTTCTGGTGGCTTTCGGTGGCGGCGTGATTGGTCTGGTGGACAACCTGCTGCGCCCCATTCTCGTGGGCCGCGACACCAAGCTGCCAGATTACTTGGTGCTGCTGTCGACCCTGGGTGGCATGGCGTTATTTGGCATTAACGGCTTCGTCATCGGCCCGCTGATCGCGGCGCTGTTTATCGCCTTCTGGGGCATTTTTATGCGTGAAATCAACGTCGAGGAAGAAGACCTCAGCGCCGGCGAGAGAGAAACCGAAAATGAGCTGATTGAGGCGGGCGCTGGCCCCGCCAAGGAGCCTGAACAAGATTAGCCGCTACAAAAGGCCGGGGTTGGTCTGCCACAAGGTATAGTTCAACACCCCGGCAAAACTTACCCACGCCCAGTAGGGCAAGAGAAGGACTGCGGCCCACCGATCCCGGCGCCAGAAGCACCAGAGGGTCACGCCGATAAGGCACCAGAGCACCACAATATCGGCCAGCGCCGCGCCGCCCAGCCGCCAGGCAAAAAACACCCAGCTCCAAAGGGCATTCACCGCCAGCTGCGCTACAAACACGCCGAGGGCGAGCCGGGCGCCGCGCCAACCGCTCAACCGCCATACCCGCCAGGCGGCAACCGCCATCATGGCGTACAGCAGACTCCAGACAGGCCCAAACACTGAAGCCGGCGGCGCCCAATCGGGGCGAGCCAGCTCAGCGTAGAAACCCCCGGCATTGACCGAGGCGATAGCGCCAAGGCCCGAGGCGAGAAAACACAGTGCTAGCCACGCAAGCAGGCCGAGAGCTTGGCCAGTACGAGACATTGAAGAGTTCCCCATCGTTGAATACCCTGAGTTTTGTGATGTTTTGATCGATTGAAAGATACGAACAAAGTCGGCTAGCTGATCAGCTTGGTACAAGCAATCAGTGGCGCAGCGATCAGCAGACCGCCCTAACCCACGCCCTCCGAATAAACCCCAAAATCGCCTCACTGACCTGCACCAGAGCATAGGCCTGCGCCCGGAGGCCGGCGATCACCTGTGCTTCAAGGGGATTGGCGGGCTGATACAACGGTTTCCCAGCGTTGATCTCTTATTGGCCCGACCCCGAGGGCGGGCTCAGGAAGTGCCTGGTGCCTGGATTTCACTAGGCCATCCCTACCCGGGCAGCATCGATAATATCCATCAAGCGCGCCAGATAGGCGTCTTTGGGCCGAAAGCTGCCAGTCGTGCGCGCTTTGAGGTCGCGCTCGAGGCTGTCAATCATCCGCTTGAGCCGGCGCTGATGTATACCGGTAAGACTCTGCAGCGGGTCGGACACCAAACCCGAAAAGCAGGCAAACACCGCCATTAACAGCATCACCCCGGCGGTGGAGACCAGCACCAGGCAGGCATCGGGCGAGACGGGAAAGAGCGCGTAGTACCACCGGCCGAGCCAGGGGCCAAAGATAAAGTCGAGCGCAGCCAGGCGGTTGGCGAGCAGCCCCGCCAAGGACATACCGATGGCGATGCCGCCCGGGGTGAACTTTTGTAGGGTGAAGGCACCGGCGACGGTGGCGAACACGGTATTGCTGATATCGGCATTGGCCGTGCGCGTCAGAGCGTACTGCGACAGGGCATCCACCAGGCTCTTTTCCAACTGCGCCTCGCGCTCCTCACTGAGCTGACCCAGCCCCTGGGTTTCGACAATAGCCTCGGCAATCGCTTCGCGCAGCGGGTTTACCCCGGCCGCCCGGCCCAGCAGCTCCGCCTCGGTGCGCTCGATCAGATAGCGCTGGACACGGGTACGCATACCGCTGGGCACCCGGCGCAGCCAGCGCGTCGGCCATGCGAGGCCGAGGCGCTGCGCCAGCCAAGCCAGACACTGAGCGAGCAGGTAAACCGGTACCCAAAGTAAATTGAGCGGAGAGCGCAACATGTCCCACCCCAGCGACTGGCGGTTGGTGTACCAGGCGCCGGGGTAGCGAAAGTGGCGCTTCACAAACGCGGGGACGCGGGCGCGACACTCGGCAAAATAGCGCTCCACACCTTTTTCTAAGGCGGCCAGCAGCAGGGCTGAGTCTTGCGAAGCCTCTTCGCTGGTCCTCATATCAGGGCTTGGCATCGGTCATTGCCGCGCGCTGCAGGCGCAGACTCTGCAAGGCAGTGTGCAACCACTGGCCCGCCCGCATCTGTGTGCCGTCCGCCAGGCGCACCTGGTAGGGTCTGCCGGTGATCGAGCTTTTGCTCGCCAGATTGTCGATAAACTCCTCGGCGGTGCTCGCGTAGCGGCTGGCCCGGCGGTACTTCATGGCCAGATGGTCGGCGGCCTCCTCGGCCGTGTGCTCGGAGCCGTTGCGAATAAACACCACGCCGCTTTGGGCCACATGTTGAATCAGGCCGGTAATCTCCCGCTGCGCCTCGGATTCGGCCAGAGAGCGCTCCGCCACCACTAACAGCCAGACCACCCAGAACCACTTAGCGGTTTTCTGCCACACGATTCACGCCCTCCAGCTCAAGAGTGACCAGCAGTGGGTTGTGATCCGAGCTTGTGTACTGGGGCACACTGGAAGCGCTGATGCTCACACCGCGCGTCCAGACGTGATCCAGCGCCAGACCGAAGGCGCGGGTGCGGTTGTCCTCGTCAAACAGCGCCGGCTGCAGGCCGAGCGGCTCGAGCAGCTCGGTTAACAGGGCGCGGCGCGTATCGCTCCAGCTGTTGAGATCGCCTGCAAAAATGGCCGGACCCGGATGCTCTTGCAAGATTCCCACGGCCGCCATAAGTTGCTCGCGGTAGCTGTCGGTGCTGAGCTCAAAGTTAATCGCATGCAGATTGACCACCAGCAGCCGCTCGTCGCCGGCCAACACATACTCGACAATATTAGTGGCCTTGGGCGTGCGCAGCCAGGGCTCAGTGTGAGTGAGGTGGCAGTGCACCGCCGCCGGCCACTGGCTGAGAGTGAGCACGCCGGTTTGTAAGTCGCCATCGCGATAGCCGGGCGCAAAGCGCCAGTGGGGTTTGAGCGCCGATAAGCGCTCATCGGCAAAAGCTTCCTGCAACAGCAGGATATCCGCCTGCTCACTCAGCGCCTGTAAATCGCTCAACAGCTGCTCACGCTGGGCTTTGTAGATGTTCCAGCTCATCACCCGCAACTCGTCGGGCAAGGGGTAGGTATCGGGGTAGGCCCGCTCCCGGCTGCTGCGCAACTCGCCGATACACTGCTCCGCGGTCACGGCCAGGGTCGTCAAACCAGCGGACTCGTCGGAGGCCGACTCCAGCGCCTGAGCGCCGAGCGCTGCCGACAATGTCAGAGCAACAATGCAGAAACTGCTTAGGCGCCTGAGAGAGGTCAACATGATTTTCGCTCAATAAACGGGAATCGGTTTTGATCGGCCGGCGGCGGGCAAGTTCCGTTTACAGGTGGCTAAGCGCCCGCGACTGCTTGGCCTCGAGGCCCATGGTCTCATAAATATCGGCGGCCAGCTGATAAAAGCGCTTCTCGTTGGGCTGCATTTTAATGGCCGACTCGATGCTCGTGGCGGCCTCGGCGTAGTCCGCCTGCAGAAAATACCGGCTGGCCAGGCGGTATTGATAATAGGGGTTGGCGTCGCGATAGTCGCTGGCAAGCTCGGCCAGCTCGTCCGCCGTATCTGGTTTGCCCAGCTGGCGCGAGAGCTCACTGAGATTCCAGATAGCGGTGAGATCCCGCGGGTTGGTCTCCAACGCCTTGAGGTATAGGGCCTCAGCAATGGATAAGTGCCCGGCGCGCCAGTATAACGAGGCGAGGTTGTCCCATAAAAAACTCTGACTATCGTCCAGCGCCAGAGCCTGTTTTAAGTTGTAGAAGCGCTCGGCCAGGGTCGCGGCCCGCGCCTTGTCGGCCATGGCGCGGTTATTGTAGTACTGGCTTTTCGCGGTGGCATCAGAGATCAGCCGCTGGGCGTAGTAGGGCCGGTAATTGGGCAAGTCCAAATCCACCACTATGGCATCGGTACTAAAACGCAAGTCCACCTTGGCGTTGACGTGGCGCATAAACTGCACCCGGTCACCGGTCATATCCCAGGCGGGCGGAATGGATACATCATTGACACTGGCCCTGAGCCCCACATGCCGGGCCATGGCGACAAACAGCAGTGAAAAGCTCAGGCAATTGGCCTCGCGGCGCACAAACACCTGTTGCGGCGTGAGTGTCGCCGCTGCATGGTAGCGCATGCCCAGGCCGCCGGCTTCCGGCGGGTCGATCAAGGCCCGGTGCAGAGCCTGAGTGCGGGCCGCATCCTTGGCATAGCCCCTCACACTTTGCTCGGCAAAATGCGCCATGGCGGGCGTCAGCGATAGCAGGGTGTCCGGGTTTTCAGTAACCACTACCGTTTGTTCAAGCGCCAGGGGGCTGCCCGTTAAGGCTGCGGCAATCAGCGCAGAGTCCGGTGCGGGCACCACCTCATTAACGGGCAATGAGCTACAACCCACCGCCGTGCCCAGCGCGGCGGCCAGAAAGACATTTAGCCAGCCTTGTCGGGCTCTGTTGTGCATCGCATGGCCCTCACCTTCTCACTGTCAGTATAGTTGCTATTGCCCCACAAGCGCGCACGTCTCCCGCCGCTGGAAATGGTACATAACTTGCTCAAGTGGCTGCGAAGGGAGGGCGATATGACGCACATTTTCTATCTGGTTGATCCCCAGTTACCGGGGCTATTGGCGGGCGGGCTCAAAGCCTGGCCGGGCTGCCGGCAGTTTACCCAGGCCACACTCGATGAGCTGACCGGCTGCCCGGGCGCTAGCGAGGCGCTACTGATTGTTGAGACAAAGCAATGGTGCCCTACCTTAATGAGTCATCTGCAAACGCGGTTGGCGCAAAGCGACCTGCCCTGCATCGTGATCTGTCGCCACGCCAGCGAAGAAGATTCGCGCAGCGCCATTGCCTGCGGCGTTACCACCTTTATTACCGGCAAGCTCGAGGGAGGTCGCTTAGCGGTGGTCCTGAGTACGGCGCTTGCACGTCATCAGCGCGACCGCCAATTGCTAAAAGCATTAGCCAGTACCCGCCGACAGTTGGCCGACCGGCAGGACATTGAAAAAGCCAAAGGCGTTTTGATGCAGGCCCAGGGACTGAGTGAAGACGACGCCTACCAAAAGCTGCGCCGCGAAGCCATGAAGCGCCAAGAGCGTATCGGCGATCTCGCCCGCCAGATTCTCGCCATGCAGTCACTGCTGTAAAACGCCAACCCCACCCCTTCAAGCCCGACCAATTCCCCGCCGCCGCGATTCGACCGCGGCCCGACAAACCGGCGCACCACAAGCTCGCAATCGTGCACCAGCGTTGTCCACGATTTGCCCGTGACGGGCGCACTTTTATAGCGCCTTTCTCTGCGTCAGAAAAAACATCGCGGCTCAACAAGGTGCATATTGGGCAAATTTCGCTTTTACCTAGCTGATTCACCCTCGAGCGACGCACACTTTTGGCGAGCCGGCATTTTTCTTAAGTTGGCTGCTAGCTTGGCACAGCCTTTGAAATAGCCATAGGGCAAACACAAAGGGGCAAGTGCCAACGGCGGTTACTGCTCATCGGACAAAGGCGTCCATCGCAACCGGGAAACCGGGCCTGCGGTGTGCGCCTTTTTTATTGATTCATTGGGGAACGGGAGTCACTTATGATCACACCAAACAGCACAAAGCGAAGACAACAACCGATAAAGCGCTGGCTTAAACCACTGATAAACATCCTGGCGGGCTTTGCCGCAGTGTGCTTGGGTGCGCAGGCATTCGCTGTCGGCGAGCCTGAAAAAGAAGACTTAAAATTCGGCTTTATTAAGCTGACCGATATGGCCCCGCTGGCGATCGCCTTTGAAAAAGGCTATTTCGAAGACGAGGGTTTGTTTGTCGAACTGGAGGCTCAAGCCAACTGGAAAGTACTGCTGGATCGGGTCATTACCGGTGAGTTGGACGGCGCTCATATGCTCGCCGGACAACCCCTGGCGGCCACCATCGGCTTTGGCACCAAGGCTCATATTATTACGCCGTTTTCCATGGACCTGAACGGCAATGGCATCACGGTTTCTAACGCTGTCTGGGAACAAATGAAGCCGCACATTGCCAAGCGCGCCGACGGCAAGCCGGTACACCCGATTAAAGCCGATGCGCTCAAACCCGTGGTAGAGGCCTATAAAAAAGAAGGCAAGCCATTCAACCTGGGCATGGTATTTCCGGTATCCACTCACAATTACGAATTGCGCTACTGGCTGGCGGCCGGCGGCATACACCCGGGCTTCTACGCGCCGCACAAAGGGGACACCTCTGGTCAACTGCAAGCCGATGCGCTGCTGAGCGTTACCCCGCCGCCGCAAATGCCCTCGACCATGGAAGCCGGCACCATCTACGGTTACTGCGTCGGTGAGCCCTGGAATCAACAGGCGGTTTTCAAAGGTATAGGCGTACCGGTGATTACCGACTACGAAATCTGGAAAAACAACCCCGAGAAAGTCTTCGGCATCACCAAAGAATTTGCCGAAAAATACCCGAACACCACTGTGCGCTTAACCAAAGCATTGATTCGCGCCGCCAAATGGCTGGATGCCAACGACAACGCCAATCGCCCCGAGGCGGTAGAGATACTCTCGAAGCCGTATTACGTGGGCGCCGATGCCGAGGTGATTGCCAACTCCATGACCGGCACCTTCGAATACGAAAAAGGTGATAAGCGTTCAGTGCCGGACTTTAATGTGTTTTTCCGCTACCACGCCACCTACCCCTATTACTCGGACGCGATCTGGTACCTCACGCAGATGCGCCGCTGGGGCCAGATTGCCGAGCACAAAGACGACGACTGGTACTTTGAAACAGCCAAGAAAGTCTACCGCCCGGACATCTACGCCTCCGCCGCCAAAGCGCTGATTGAGGATGGCGAGGCCAGCGCTGACGAGTTCCCCGACTTTACCTCTGAGTCCGGCTTTAAGGGACCGCAACCGGAGTTTATTGACGGCATTACTTACGATGGCCGCAAGCCCACCGAGTATTTGCAAACCCTGAATATCGGCTTAAAAGCCGAGGACACTCTGTAAATTCATCCGGGCGCCGTCAGGCGCCCGCTTTTCAACGAGGAACTGGCTATGAACCCCGCCATCGCAATACGCCAAAAATGGCAACACACTCACTTCGGCAAAGCCCAATGGCAGGCATTGGCCAAAGCGCTGCTCATACCCGCTATTGGTCTGGCGCTGTTTCTCGGCGTTTGGCATTTGGGCGCGCAGCAAGTGGACACCTCCCTCGGTCAGTTTCCGGGGCCGGTACAAGTCAAGGAGCAATGGCAAAACCTGCTCGGCGAACACCGCGCCGAGAACCAACGCGAAGCGGCCTTTTACCAGCGCCAGGATGAGCGCAATGCCAAGAAGCTGGCCAAGAATCCCGCGGCGGACATTTCCCAGCGCGAGTTCAATCGCCGGCCGACTTTTTTTGACCAGATTATTACCAGCCTTATCACGGTCATGACGGGCTTTGTCCTCGCAACCCTGATCGCCATTCCCATGGGTATCTGCATTGGCCTCAGTAACACGGTCTACCGTGCACTCAACCCGATCATTCAGATTTTTAAACCGGTATCACCGCTGGCCTGGCTGCCGCTGGTAACCATGGTGGTGAGCGCGGTCTACGTCACCGACGACCCTATGCTGGCCAAGTCCTTTATCACCTCGGTGGTCACCGTCACCTTGTGCTGTCTTTGGCCAACCATGATCAACACTGCCGTGGGCGTGGCCAGCATTAATCAGGATCTGAAAAACGTCAGCCGGGTGCTGCGCCTAGGCTGGTTTACCCACGTAAAAACCATTGTGCTGCCATCGGCCATTCCCATGATGTTTACCGGCCTGCGCCTGTCACTCGGCATTGCCTGGATGGTACTGATCGCTGCGGAGATGCTCGCGCAAAACCCCGGGCTCGGCAAATTTGTCTGGGACGAATTTCAAAACGGCTCTTCCGATTCACTGGGACGTATTTGCGTCGCCGTGTTGATGATTGGCTTTATCGGCTTTTTGCTCGATCGCGCCCTGCTGTTTATCCAAAGCTGGGTCAACTGGGACAAAAGCGCCATCGTGCGCTAGGAGATCACTATGAACAACCCACACCTTGAACTGTCGCGCGTCGGCATCAGTTTCCCTACGCCCAAGGGTCCATTTTGCGCACTGAAAGACGTGGACTTAAAAGTCGCCAAGGGTGAGTTTGTCTCGCTGATTGGCCACTCCGGCTGCGGCAAGTCCACCGTCCTCAATATTGTCGCCGGCCTGTATCAAGCCTCCAGCGGCGGCGTGGTTTTGAATGGGCGTGAAGTCAATGAGCCAGGCCCCGAGCGCGCCGTAGTCTTTCAAAACCATTCACTGCTGCCCTGGCTCAGTGCCTATCAAAACGTGGAGCTGGCGGTAAAGCGGGTGTTCGGCCGGAGCAAATCGCGCCGCGAAATGCGCGAGTGGATTGAACACAATCTCGAGCTGGTGCAAATGAGTCACGCCATGCACAAAAAACCCGATGAAATTTCAGGTGGCATGAAGCAGCGCGTGGGTATTGCCCGGGCACTGGCCATGGAACCGCAGGTGCTATTGATGGACGAGCCCTTTGGCGCGCTGGACGCGCTGACCCGCGCCCACCTGCAGGATTCGCTGATGGAGATCCAAGCGGAACTCGGCAACACCGTGATCATGATCACCCACGATGTAGACGAGGCGGTGCTGCTGTCCGATCGCATCGTGATGATGACCAACGGTCCGGCCGCCACCATCGGGGAAATCCTCGAAGTGGATCTGCCGCGCCCCAGGGATCGCCTCGCCTTGGCGGACAATGCCGACTACAACCATTACCGCAGTGCGGTGCTGCGCTTTTTGTACGAGAAGCAGAGAAAAATCGAACCCATTGGCGCGCGCCGCGACAACCAAACCAAAGCGGGGGAAAGTCGACACCACGTCGCTTAGGGCATTTTCGCAAACCCGTTCTATGGCACAATGCCCCTGCCGGTGTCTCAGGGGCCTGCCGTAGGTTCCGGACTACCGCTTCCATGAACACAGCGGCAGTTGACTATGCGCACACTGATTCTGGGCCTGCTCTTCGGCCTCTCTGTAAACGCCTTGGCAGAGCAGCCTCTGCGAATCGCCGTTGCCAGTAACTTCAAACCGACCTTAGAAGCTCTGCTTGCGATGTGGCAAGAGCGCAGCCATACCCCTGTCACCCTCTCTAGTGGCCCCTCCGGCGCGCTCACCCAGCAAATTTTGCACGGTGCGCCCTTTGATCTGTTTCTCTCTGCCGATGAGTCCTATCCGCAAACACTTGCCGAGCGAGGTCGGGCCAAACCACCGGTCACTTACGCGCGCGGCCAGTTGATGGCCACTTGCCGTCACTGGGCGGCCGATACCGAAGCCGCCCTGGCCCGGGCAAATACCCTGGCGCTCGCCAATATCAAAACCGCCCCCTACGGTCGCGCCGGCGCCCATTGGCTGAGTCGACACGGACAAGCCTTTCGCGCGCGCCAGGTACAGGCGGGCTCGGTGGCCAGCGCACTGCAGTTTGTCGCCAGTGGCAATGCCGACTGTGCCTTGGTGGCCGCCAGTTTCAAGCCCCTGGCACCCGAGCTGCACTGGTACCCGCTCGGCGATGCCCCCGTACTGATTCAGGCCGCCGCCCTGGTCAAGAACTCGCCGCAGGCGCGGGCTTTTCTCGAGTTTCTGCTCGCCGCACCGGCGCAGGCGCTCATTGTTCAACACGGCTATCTGGCGGCGCTGTAACCATGGCAGAAGCGATCTGGGTCACTCTAAAACTCGCAGTGGTCACCACGGCGCTCTTGCTCATACTTTGTACTCCGCTGGCCTGGTGGCTGGCGCAGGGGCGCTCACGACTGGGGCGCACCCTGGTCGAGGCCGCCGTGGCCCTGCCCCTGATTTTGCCGCCCACAGTACTCGGTTTTTATTTACTGCTGCTGCTCGCGCCCGACGGACTGCTGGGGCGGTTCAGCCAAGCGGGGCTCGCCTTTTCGTTTACCGGACTGGTCATCGGCTCGCTGATTTACTCCCTGCCGTTTGTCGTGCAACCCTTGGCGGCGAGTTTTGCACAGATGGATACGCGCCTGTTGCAGCTCGGGCGCAGCCAGGGTCTCAGTCGTGTGGAACTGCTGCGCCACTTGATTGTGCCCGCCAGCGCCCAGGCGTTTGTGATGGCCGCCGCACTCGGTTTTGCCCATACCATAGGCGAGTTTGGCGTGGTGCTGATGATCGGTGGCAACATTCCCGGTGAAACCCAGGTGCTGTCGATTTTGCTGTTTGATGAGGTGGAGACGCTCAACTTCGCCCGCGCGCATCACATTGCCGGCGGCTTGCTAGCCGCCTCCTTTGCCTTGCTGGTGATCTTGTACGGCTGGCAGCGCCAGCGGGGGCTGAAGTATGTGGCACCTTGAGGCGCGCGGTCATAAGTGCCAGTGGGCCGAAGGGGAATGGCTCGCCATCAGCGGCCCGTCCGGCTGCGGTAAAACTCAACTGCTCACCGAGTTGGCCGCGGGCAAGACGGGCCAGTTCGGCATCCGAGGCACGGACCTCTTTGCGCTGGCACCAGCGGCGCGGGGCCTCGGCTGGGCGGCTCAGGGAGCGCTTTTATGGCCGGCGCAAACCGTCGCCTCACAAATCAATGCGCTGCAGAAAAAGCACGGCGCAGAGCGAACCGAAAAATTGTGCGAGGAGCTCGGGGTCACCCCGCTCTTGGCGCGGCATACCGAGACACTCTCGGGTGGTGAGCGCCAGCGGGTGGCTCTGCTGAGCGCTCTGATCAGTGCTCACCGACTGGTCTTACTGGACGAACCTGTATCGGCGCTGGATGAAGCCGCCGCCCGGCAGGTGCTCAGGGTCGCGCGCCGCTACTGCGCCGAGCGCGGTCTGTCGGCGATTCTGGTGAGCCATCAATGGCGGGATATTGAAGCCAGCTGCGACCGTGTTTATCTCTGGCAGAGCCGAGAACTATTGGAGCTGGCCACCGCTCACCAGCGGCAGGTGCAGCAAGCGCCGAGTGAAGCGGCCGCACTCTGGCCCATCGAACAGCGCGCCGGCCACCTCAAGGTTCGCGGTCAGGCGCTCGACACCGGCCCGCTGCCCGCGCACACGCGGCGCATCCGCATTGATGCCCACGACGTCTCCCTTGCCCGCCAACGGCCGGTGCTTTCGAGTATTGGCAATACACTCGAAGTAGAGATTATCGACATTGAGGCTCTGGATCATCACAGTGTGATCATCACGCTCAATTGGAACGACTTGCCTCTCTACGCACTGGTCACCCCACGGGCGGTAAAGAGCCTGGAACTGACGCGGGGCCTAACCGTGTTTGCCCAGTTTAAGGCCCACAGCGTCAAAGCCGCCTGAAGCTTATTTCACTTCCAGCTTGTCGTGGTACTCCTTGCGCACTTCTCCCAGGCGCTTCATACCCTGTTTGGCGAGTTCCAGGTCGCCCGCTGCCAAGGCGGCATCGACACCGGCCATGCGCTCGGCCAGTTCGTCCATGCCTTTATCAAAGGTTGCCTGATCTTCCGGCGCCACCTGCTGCATCTGCGCCAATTCGACGCCGGCTTTAAAACTCTCCCACTCGGTTTTGACCGCGTCGAGATCGCTGCTCTCGCGCATGGTTTTAAAAGCGTCGCCCATGGTTTCCATGGACTCGTGCAAATCGTCGTGCTTGGAACAAGCGCCGAGCATCAGGGCGCACAGCAATGCGGCTAAAAATGGCTTCACGGTGATACCTCTTTGGGTTGAGTGCTTATGGTAGGTGCCAAATTTTACCGGAACATGAAGGACTTACCAGACACGCCTGCGGTTTATTGGTCAGCGCTTGACAAACACATACTGTGTGACACATAGTATATACTGTGCAATACACAGTATGGGGCCGGACACGTGAACGATGACGCCGAACGACTGAACAAGCTCACCATGGAGCTGCGCCGCGGGCTGCTGGTAATGGCGGTTCTTGAGGCGCTGGTGAAGCCGCACTACGGCTATTCGCTGCGCCGCTTTTTGCAGGACAGAGAGCTGGAGGTGGACGAGGGCACCCTCTATCCCCTGCTCCGCCGGCTGGAGAGCCAGCAGCTGCTGGCCAGCGAATGGGAAGTACAGGAAGGACGCAAGCGCCGGGTTTACCGTTTATCAGAAGCGGGCGAAACGGCGCGGGCGGCTATGCAAACCGAGTGGCAACGCCTTAACCGGGCACTGACCCAAATTACGGAGAACACACCATGAACAACTGGCTGGAGCGCTATACCTACGCGGTTAAATCCTACTTGCCGGCGCAGGTTCGCGGCGATGTCGCCGATGAACTGCTGAGCGATCTGCAGGACGAATGTGACTACCGCGCCGAAACTCTCAACCGGGATCTCACCGACGACGAGATCAAAGCCCTGCTCAAAGAACGCGGACACCCCATGCTCGTCGCCGCCGATTTCCAGCCCCGCCCGACGCTGGTGAGTCACAGCCTCTTTCCCGTGTACCTGCAGCTGCTGCGCTGGTTGGTCATGGCCATCGCCCTCGTGCAAATCTGCCTGGCAGGCCTGTCGCTGATTCAGCAACAGGACCCGCGCGTCTGGCAAATACTACCGCAGCTTTTTTGGAGCACCCTCAATGCCAGCCTCTACGGCTTCGCCTGGCTGACGCTGATCTTTTATCTGTTTGGCGAATCCATCAACCGCACGGAACTGTTTAAACACTGGAAGCCGGACACCCTGCCCAAGGTTAGCGCCGAAGGCGAATACATCAGCCGCACCGGCTCGGCCATCGAAGTAGTAGTACTGGTGTATTTTACCGCCTGGCTCAACCGCATAATTCCGCGCAGCTTGGGTGAAAATCCCATTGCGTTTGTTTTTTCGGAGCAGTGGATCGGCTTACTACCGTGGATCAACGCCCTGCTGCTGGCCAGCTTGCTCATGGCCGTCGCCAAACTGATCTTTCCTTACTGGACGCGGCGCAAACTCATCGGCGACATGGCACTGCACCTGCCGACACTGATCATTCTGGCCGTTATTTACCAGTGGGACAGTGCGCTGAGCGTTGTGATTGGCACTGGTGAACACGCCCGCGAGTTTGCGTTCTCCTCTACCTGGATTGGCATAGGCCTGGCGGGCTACGCCATAGTCGCGCTGATTGATGTGATCACCAAGGCGCGGCAATACCGAGCGATTGGCTAGGCAAAAATGCTGACTCGCCTTTGCGCAATACTCACGGCTTTAACGCAATAAAAGCACCGCTTGCCATTAAGGCGCCGCCCACGAGCTTTTGGGCAGGCAGAGCCGGCGCGGCGCCGGATGGGGGCGCCAACCATCGCTGCGCAAGAAAAACATAAGCGGCTTTGACGCCGCCGACCGCCACCAAGGTCAGGGTTACCAACACAGCCAGCTCGGCGAGTGTAAGACTGCTGGGCTCTACCACCATGGGCAGTATGCTGGCGTAGAAGACAATCGCCTTAATATCGCCGAGGGTAAACACAAATCCTGCCAGCAGGCTGAAACTCAAACGCTTATCACGAGCGCTTTTTCCAGGCGCGCGTACATGCGCCGGGCGGGTGAACAGCTGGTAACCCAACCAGATCAAATAGAATCCGCCGAGGAGCTTGATCAGAAAAAACCAGGGGCCCGCGTAAGTGGCAACGACCGACAGCCCGAGCGCCGCCAGCAAAATAAACAGCGTATCGGCCAGTGCAATGCCACAGGCGGTGGCCAAACCATGAGCGAGGCCGCCGCTGGCGCTGCGCCCGAGCACCAGCGCCACACTCGAGCTCGGCAACGCGGCCAGCCCCACCAGCATGAAAAACAACAAACACCCATCCCCAATGCTCATACACTTGCCTCCGGGCGCTAATCCTGATCCGCTACCGGCGCCACTTCCGGCGATTTATCCAGCACCGCCTCCAGCGCCTCGGCGAGGGTTGGGTAGACCACAAAGTTACCGTTTTCGGGCTTGATGCCCGCCTTGACCATGGCCTTTAACGGCTGAAATTGCACGTCGGACAAAATCAGTTCCACCTTGCGTTTTTTACAGCGTTTGATAAAACCCGTCAGGCCATCGAGGCCGCCGGCGTCCAACAAGGGCACACCGTCCATATGCATCACCAGCCCCCGCTGATCCTTGGCAAAGGCGTCCAGCTCGGCAAAAATATTGTCCGCCGCTGCAAAAAACATGGGGCCGGAAATCTTTACCACCCGCCAGTGCTCGGGCAGCGGGCGGGGCACGTGTTTGAGCTGCTTGGTAATGTCGCGCACCTTGGTCATGGCGGCAATGTCGCGCATAAACAGTATGGCGGCAATCACCACCGCCGAGCCAATCGCCACCACCATATCCACCATTAAGGTCAGGGCAAAACACACCGCAAACACCAGCACGTCCGCCAGCGGCGCGGTGCGCACGGTAGAAACGATTTGCCGGCCGTGACACATGCGCCAGGCGACAATCACCACCAAAGTGCCCATGCAAGCCATGGGCAAATGCTTGAGATAGGGCGCCGCCCAGATCAGGCAGCCGGCGATCACCGCGGTGTGAATCAGTGCGGCCAGAGGCGTCGCAGCCCCGGCGCGAAAGTTGGTGGTGGAGCGAGCGAGCTCAGGCGCGGCGCTAAAGCCGCCAAAAAACGGCACCAGCAAATTACCCACGCCCTGACCAAACAATTCGGCGTTCGCGTGGTAGCGCTTGCCCGTAAGACGCTCCAGCATCACCGCACATAAGAGTGCTTCAATCGCGCCCAGTAGCGCGATGGTCAACGCCTGCGGCAGCAGGGCACTGACCATCTCCAGGGACCAGGGCAAACCATCCGGCTGCTTCCAGGGCAAAGTGAACTCGGGTAAAAAGGTGGGGATGCCGTGCACGGTATGACCAGCCGGTGCCTGGTATTCAAACGAGCTGGCAATGGTGGCCACCGGGTAGTGAAAATAAGCCAGCAGCAGCGCCACCGCTGTGCCTGTGACAATGGTGATCAAATGCGCTGGAATGGGCAGCCAGTTCAACCGCGGCCAACCGTACATGGTAACCACACACACCAAGCTGACCAGCAAGGTGGGCCAGTGCAGCGTCGCCAGATGCCGAGCAATCATCCACAGCTTGGCAAAATAAAAATCGGGCATGGGTTCGGTAATCACCAACCCCAGCAGATCCGGCAGTTGCAGCGTGGCGATAATCACGGCAATGCCGAGGGTGAAACCAAAGGTCACCGTATTGGGGATGTAAGTGACCACGCGGCCAAAGCGGGCGATGGCCATTAGCACCAGCACCACCGCCGACATTAAGGTGGTCAGCATCAGGCCGGAGAGACCATACTCCTGCACCACCGGCTGCAAGATCACCACAAACGCGGCTGTGGGGCCTGCCACCGAATAGCGCGAACCACCGAGCAGCGCCATAATCACACCGGCCACCAGCGAAGTGTAAAGCCCGTGCTCGGGCGGTACGCCGATGGCAATGGCGAGTGCCATTGACAGGGGGATTGCAGAGATACCCACGGTCAGACCCGCCAGCAGGTCACCGCGCAGCTTATGGAAGCTGTAGCCCTCCTCCAGGCAACTCTCCCGCAGCGCGCTGGCAACCTTTAATCCTTCAAGCTGGCGCCTGGCCGGCATAGGCAATCTCCATGCGTAAAGAGAACAAGTATACACCCCGTCACAGCTTGCTAAGGACGCGTGAAAAGGCTATAACAGCCATCACAATAATGAAATATGCGCCGAGAGAGTCCTTGGCCTCTGCGGCAAACGGGTGGATGTATGCATGTAACCCAAAGGTCTTGCGCCCTGCTGCGCTGGATCACCGGCATGACCCTGGCGAGCTTATTGGCGACATCGGCCGTCGCCATGGAGGTCACCCTCTGGGGCGGCAAGAACGCACGCACGGCCTACGAAACGCAGCTGCTGCAGGCCGTGCTGGATCACACCGCCGACCAATATCCCGCCTATCGGCTGAGTGTCAACAACCAGCACCTCGGGGCTCAGCGCGGACGCCAGGCCGTGGCCGACGGTGAGCTGGCCAACGTCTATGTCTCTGGCCTCAGAGACGATGACTTTACCCGCGCAGGCAGGTTGCTGGTGGTGCCCCACCCGACCATGAAAGGGCTGCTCGGCTACCGGGCCGCCATTATTCGCAAAACCGACCAGCAGCGCTTTGCCGAGGCCGCCGCACAGCACCAGCTGCGCAACCTCACGGTAGGCCAGGGCAGTCACTGGGCCGATGCGGATATTTTGCGCCACAATGCTTTTACCGTGAACGACAGCGGCCGCTACGAAAACCTGCTGGAGATGCTCGCCTATGGCCGCTTCGACACCGTCTTTCTCGGCATCGCCGAGGCGGCCGACGAAATCGCCGCCAGCCGGGCCGCCGAGCAATTAACCGTGGCCGAGCACACCTTAATTTACTACCCCCACGCCATGGTATTTTATGTCAGTGCGCGCGAACGCGAGCTGGCCGAGCGTATCGCGCTCGGGCTCAAGCGCGTGGAGGAAGATGGCACCCTGGACGCATTGCTCCACCATCATTTTGGCGACGCCATCGCCCTGATCCGCCGCAGCGATACCCAGCTGCTGGTACTGGAGCATCCGTCCCCCTCGCTCGTACCCGCTCTGGAAAAGCCGCTACTGGCCACTTCCCCCAAGCGCTAACACTTTGACGCTAAAGCCTGACGCCCGCGTCGGCATATTGCTGTGTCACCGCCTCCAGGCTATCGGCTCGCACTACGTAGCGCAGCGGACCGCCGGCGCGCAGCTCATTGAACGGGTAGCAGGTCACCAGCCAGAGCGCATCGGCCGCGGGCTCTATCCACAACTCCTCGGTGCGCACATCGGCAATACTGCGCTGACTGATCACATAGGTACGCCAGTGGCCGTCGGCGCCCTGCCAGCGCAACCGATCACCGCTGCTGAGTTTTTGCAAGAACCGAAAGTGCGTGTCCCTGTGGCCGCCGATAACGCGCGCCCGCTGATCCGTACCCACAGCATCGGCCATCAGTCCCGGGCCAAAGGCCAGCGCCTCACCGTGAGCGCCTGCCAAGACATAGAGGTCTTTTTGCACCCGACCGCGCTCATCCAACCACTGGAGCCGTCCCACCGGCTGAGTATCGGCCCAGGGCCAGGGCGCAGCCTTGAGCCCAGGGGCGTCGAGCTTTTGTTGCCAGGCGCGCTCAATCAACATCTGGGCCAGCTGCGCCTTGAGTTCAATGCCAAAAGCGTTGCCCCACTGCCACAGTAGCACCAACAGCAACAGCGCACTGATCCACAAGCGCCCTTTATGACCGGCCGGCAGCGGCCGTGAATTCCGTGCGGACATACACCACCCCCCGCGAGTTCAACACCAAGAGCCCCACCAAAGCCAGCGCCCCCATCAGCAAGTGCCATAGCAAACCGTTGGCCGTTTGCGGATAACCCACCGCCTGCATACCTGAGCCGGCCGGCATGGCATTGGCAATCGCCCCGTCTTTGGCCGTGACCTGCGCCGGGCGCGAGGGCGTTTTATCCACCGCCACCAGGCTGGTAAAGCGCGACATCAATTGGTACTGCAGTGCCACCGGCAGGACGGTATCGCGCGCCTGCTCGCTATTGCCCGCGCGATAGGCTTCATCCTCCAGAAAAGCGATTTTCTCCCGGCCAAAACGCTGCGCCAGGACCGGCACACCGACATCGGCCAGAGGCGCCTCGCCGGCGCTCAATACCAGCTCCCGCTGCCAGGGCTTACCCGCGCTTTCGCCGGTAATCACAACCCGGGCATCGGAGCGCGACGGCCAGGGCGGAAGCTTAGCCGTGACCAGGATAGGCTCGCCCCAATACAAATCCGGAACCGTGCGCGGAAACGCCTCTACCGGTTGTGGCCAGTCAATCTGCACATTGGCCACCACGGGTTTTTGCAGCTTGGACAAAAGCCCGGCCATACGTTCTTGCACCTGATCGGCAGTGGCAATTTCAGTAAAACTGCCGCGTCCGAACTCGGCGGCGCGGCGCATAAAGAACCGGTTGGGCGCACTGCCGATGGCCACGGTAAACAGGCGCGCATCGCCCAGGCAGCGGTGTATTAACGTCAGCAGTGCCGATTCATTGCCCACGCTGCCGTCAGTGACGAACACGATTTGCTGCAGATGCTCGCCACTGCTGTCGTGATCAAACGCACGGGACAGGGCCGAGTGCATTTCGGTGCCGCCGTCGGCTCGCATCCTCTCGATCGCCTGGCGTGCACTGGCCAGGTTTGCCGGCGTGGCCGCCACCGCTTGCTCAAACACCGTGTGAGTACTGCTGCTAAAGAAAATCACGTTAAAGCGATCGCGCTCTGTCAGCTGATTGAGCGCCAGCAGGCTGCTGGCGCGGGCCTGTTCAATGGAGTTGCCGGCCATGGAGCCAGAGGTATCCACGATTAAAATAAGCTCGCGGGGCAACACCTGATGCTCGGCCAGCTCGCGCGGCGGCATCAGCATCAATTGCGCGTAGCGCTCGCCCTGCCACTGACTGACAAACTGCGCCGCAACGGGAGCCGCCTGGGGCTCGGGTAGCCAGCTGAGTTCGATATCGCGATCCATACTCACCTCACCGGCGGCAAACTGGATGCTGCGCACACCCTGCGCCGCTCCCGCCGGCTTTTCTATGGCCAACTTGTGGGTCGCACTGTTTACTTTAGCCAGGGGCATACCGGCATTGAGCGCAAGATTGAGCGACATTGGATTGAGCAGCCTGCCCGGCGTGTTGTGGTGCTGCGCCGGGGTAATCAAGTGAGCATCTTCGACCTGATCGGTGGGCAGCGACCAACCAGAGGCGCCGGTGTGCACACTGGCGCTGCCGAGCAACTCGGCGCGGCTCACGCCCGGAATGTACCTCGGGGTCAGGGTGGTTGGCAGACGCAGGCGAAACTCCCCGGCATCGTAAATCACTTGCTGACTGTAAACGAGGTGCACCTCAATGATTTCACCCGGTGCAATATTCGCCACCTCCTGGCGAAAGAGGTTGGGCCTTTGCTGCTCTACCAGCGTGGCTTTTTTGCCGGAGGCCTTGGCCGCTTCAAACGTTTTACGCGCCTCGGCTTTTTCCTTGATCTCGCCGACAATCACCCGCTCGCCCACCAGCATTTTCAAGCCGCTCACCGCGCTGTCTTCCGCCAGCGGATATACGTAGGCGGCATTGACCCACTCACTGCTGGTATTTTGAAAGCGCTGAGCCACCCGTACTTGCGCCTGCAACCCCTGCACATTGATATCGAGCCGGGTACCCAGATGCAGCGCACTGCCCTGGCTCCCCGAGGTGTACACCAGGTTCCCGGCTTCGGCCGTCTCGCTTGCCTGGCTCATCGATGCCAGCCCCAATAACGCCGTGGCCGCCAGCCGCCACCAATATCCAATCCGCATATTCTGTACTCCGTTGAGGATGTTTCAGTCACAGTCATTGCAACAGAGCAATAGGGCCGCGAGCGGCTGGTTTGCGGCAAAGCGATGATCAATTGTGATTAAATATGGCAGCTACTAACATGGCTAAAGTCGACTGACTCAATGACGGACTCAGGAACACTGGCGGTAGCGCCCCAACTGGCGCTACGGACACTGCAAGAGGCGGACGCCGAGGCGCTGTTTGCGTGTATTGAGCGCAATCGTGTGTATCTGCGCGAATGGCTGCCCTGGCTGGATAGCAACATCCAGGTGGCCGATTCCAGGCGGTTCATCAGCAGCGCACAAAATAATCGTGCCACCGGCGAGGCCGAAGTCTTTGCCGTAAGCTGGCACGGCGAGCTGGTGGGCACCTGCTCACTGGATGCGATGGACCGGGCCAGTGGCACGGCCAATATCGGCTACTGGCTGAGTGAAGCACACACCGGCCAGGGACTTATGACGCGCTGCGCCCAGCGCTTATTGCGGTTTGGTTTTACCGAGCGGGCCCTCGGCACCGTCACACTCAACGTTGCCGAGGGCAACCTCAAAAGCATTGCTATCGCCCAACGGCTTGGCTTTCAATGTACGCGCAAAGTTATTCAAGCCGAAGACCTCTATGGCGTTAGCGTCAACCACTTGCGCTACACGCTGAATGACTCCGATTTTATGGATGCAATGCCCCATGACCCCGGCCATTGATCTGCTGAAAAAGCAGAAAATTTCTCACCAGATACACGAGTACAGCCACAACCCATCGGCAGCCTCTTATGGACTGGAAGCGGCCGAAAAGCTCGGGGTAGCACCGCAAGCGGTGTTTAAAACGCTGATCGCTGAGCTGAACACCGGCGAGCTGGTCGCGGCGCTGGTACCCGTAGACACCACGTTAAACCTCAAGAGTCTGGCAAAAGCGGCGGGCGCTAAAAAAGCCGCAATGGCAGAGGCGAGCAAAGTGGAGCGCACGACCGGATACGTATTGGGCGGCGTCAGCCCTCTGGGCCAGAAAAAGCGCCTGCGCACGTTTATCCACGACTCAGCGCAAGGGCTCGACTTACTCTATGTCAGCGCCGGCAAGCGCGGCCTTGAGATCGCTCTGGCCCCACAGGATTTAGCACGAACAATAAACGCCAACTTTGCCGCGCTGGCTGACTGAGGGCTCAACCATTAACACCCTGGCGACAGGCGTCCAGCAGGCACTGACTCAGGGCCGGATCATTGACCGCGCGGGCCAGCGCCAAACCGCCCACCAAAAGCACAAGCTGCCTGAGCGTTTGCGGTGACAGCTCAACCGCTGTTGTATTGCCAGCCAGGGTGCGCGCAAAACCTTTTAACACCCGCGTGTAGGCATCGCGCACCTGATCGTCGCGCTGATGAATGTCCGTGGCGAGAAAAGCCAATGGGCAACGCGCGTCTCCGTCTCGCGCCCGCTCAGGCGAGAGATAGCGCGCGGCAATCGCGTCCACGCTGGGGCTTTCGGACAGAGGCTCCAGCAGCAGATTCCTGGCCCTGATGGCTGCCGTGACTATGGCCTCGGCATAGAGCTCGGACTTTGAGCCAAAGTGCGCGTAAAAGGCGCCCCGGGTGAGACCCGCTGCGGCCATAACATCGTCAATACTGACCCGCTCGTAGCCCAAACGCGTGAACAGCTGACCCGCCGCGCTCAAAATGCGGGCCTTGGTCTGTTGCTTGTGCTCACTCTTCCACCCCATTGGCAATACCTCCCAACCTATATAAACACAGCCTTAAAGTATGTTCTTTAACATATTTTGAATCCGGTTACAGTAACGCTGTCGAGCGTTAATCAACAGGAGAAAGTCATGACGGACACAGTGCATATATTCGGCCCCACCTTCAGCACATTTGTACGCGTTGTTTTACTGGTGTGCGAAGAAAAGGGTATTCCCTATACCGTGGGCAGAATTATTGACGAAAAACCGGCCGAAACCCACAGCCCGGAACACTTCAAGGTGCATCCGTTCGGCAAACTACCGGTCATGTTTCACGGTGATTTTGTCCTCGCCGAAACCGCAAGCATTGTCCGCTATCTGGATTCGACCTTTGGTGAAGAAACACTTCAAGGCAATTCTGCACAACAAAAAGCCGAGGTGGATCAGTGGTGCTCTCTGATAACCCACTATGTGGATTACCATGTGGTGCGCCAGTTTATGCTGGAGCAGTTGATTCCCAAGGGAGAAAATGGCGAACCGAGGTTCGATGTGATTACCGAAAAGCGTCCCTTGGCGGAGAATGCACTGAAGATCGTGGAAAAACAATTGGGTGACAAGCCGTATCTTGTGGGCCGTGAGTTCACACTCGCCGATGCCATGCTGGCGCCGATGCTGTTCTACAACCTAGATTCGCCCGATTTTCTCAATATTGTGGCTCATTCAAACAGACTGACGGCCTACACCGAGCGGCTACAAAGGAGGGAAAGCGGTACAATGATCCTTAAGCCACTGTCCCAGTCTCGATAGAAAAAGCGCCAGATCGCAAAACCGAACTGGCGCAAGCTCATAACAAAGGAGCCATTTTCAGACTAGTAACAGCGCAAGCCTCCCGGCTCGGAGGTAACCTCTGGTTCCGATACGGCCCATGTATCACTTCCCGGCCAGACGTTGCCACGGTACACATCCGTCAGCATCTCACCGGGCGCAATGCTGGTGTTTGCAACAATCCGGTAAATCCATGGCTCTACTTGCTCCACGGTATACTTGTCACTGCCAAATACGTTCTGGATTGAAGCCGGCGCATCGGTGTAGTCTTCACTGGGCCATTGCATCAGCAAGCTCCAGTTGGAGACAACCTGATTGCTGGTATTGGTCAGCTCAAAGCTTCCCAGCCAATCCCCATCGTTGTAACGGGTGGTAACGCCGACGCTACAGCGCATGACAGCCTCACTCGAGACCGTAAATGAGACGGAGCTGCTGATTTCCTGCGCCAAGCCCGAATCGGTTGCAACCGTCCACGTATGAGTACCAGGAGACATATCGAGCGATGTCATCTCCCGCAGGTGGTATATCCGTGCCTCCATCCTCGTCCAAGTGCCGTCGGGAATGATACGAACCGGATCATCTCTGCGAGTTAGCGGCAGAACGTTACCCTGCTCATCCTCAATATACAGAACTTTGCCGCTGTTGTTATACCAACTTAGCGTAATAAAGTCGTCTCCAGTAAATACGTTAGAGTCGCCCCCCTCAAGACTCACTATATCCACTGTTTTCTCGGCGGGCGTGCCACAATCGCCACCGATGCTTACAACATTAGCGGGTGTATAGCCGTCAAATCCAGACTCCCAGTGTTTAACCGTAGGATCATAGCCCGACAGAATCAGCGTGCGATTACCTCCGGCGGGAATAAAACCATCCCATCCCCGATCCTCCACAGACCAGGTACTCTGCGTGGCTTCATCACCCGATACTCTGGTGTAACCAGCGTCGTGCCACTCGTAGCCCACAACATTGTCTGCTCCGACCGTCACCAACAGCTCCCAACTGGAGATGTCATCTGCTGTATTGTTCTCGAGTAACACCTCTGCTTCCCAGAAGTTGTTGTAGTCATCTACGTCGCGAACAATATTCCACGAACAGCTCAGTGGAGATTGTGGCTGTAGTTGTACGGCCACCTGTCCAGCTGTCGACACATCTGAGCCGCGGTGAATTTGGTAGGTAAGCTTATCTTCGCTAGACACGGTGTCCACCGTGTACGTCAAGACTCCACTATCGATTGAAGCAGTGCCAAAGCTGGGACCATCAACAATAACAAACGTATCCCCGGGCAGGCTTTGATTCAAAGCAGACAGGTCCAAAGTGCCAGTATTGGACGAACCCAAATCCAAAGTTGCATCTTCAGCTACGAGGCCACCACAAGACTGTGGAGTAGCACCGCTAGCCGCTTCGTCCATGTAAGCCACTACCCAGGCCAAGGGAGCGTTCCAGTTTACGGTGATTTCGTTGGTTGCGTAACTGCTGATATCGTCCATATAGCATGTCAGTGGTGCTGACTCACAGCCCGGCAAGAAACTGTTTTCCTTTTCTGTCCAGCTAGTGATATCGCCATTGGGCCCTCCCGCCACTGCACCAGGGGGCACTGCAGGAAAGTCGCCTTGATCCGCCCAGAACCTGTGGTGCGGATGGCGAACCGGCCGTTTACCATACCCTGAGACATAGGAACGGTCTAATGGGTTAAGGCCCAGTAGATAATTCATACTTTGTTGCAGCGCCTCGTCATAGGTTTCTGTGTCGCATGAAAAATCACGAGCCAGTCCCATTACGAGCATATTGTTCAAGACGTTAGAGTTTGAACCCCAATACATATTGGCTGGATCAAAAGGAACACCATAGGGAGCGCCGGTAGCAGCTGTTGCATAATTCGCTCCAGAGTCTTTCACGGCGGCGCGTGCCGCGTCCACCCAGCTGCTATCTGCAGCATAGGCTTCACCAACAGTCGCCAATGAGAGTACACCCAGAGCGCCGGTATTCTGCCAATTCATAACACTTTGATGAGAGGCATATTCTCCGAAGCCAGGGTGATCTGGAGATGCAGCTATGGCACTGCCGTAGATGTCGCGATCAAACCCGGTGTTATGGGTAGCGAGGTAAAGTTCGGTGGCAGCCCAGTAGAACTCATCATCCACAGCGGAGGCTCCACCCGAACCGTCAGGATAAGCACCACCGCCCACTGTCTCCGGCGGCGACGGAACGTAAGGCGTATCGGCGGCAGTCTCATAAGCAAGAACAGCTTTATCCAGACATTCGTCTGCCAACGATGCGTAAGAGGGATCATCCGACGCAATACCAGTGCCCTTAAACACTCGATAGCACTGCGCGCCCACGGCAGCAAAATTCAACGTCGCCGCTGTCGAAGGGCCCCAAATGTAGCGTTTTTCGTCGTAGGCTTCTTGGCTGCTGGGATCCCACGGGACATTGGCCCAGACCTCGGAATGCATTTTATGGTACGCCATACCCGCGTTAGTACCTTCGGGAACCTGCATCTTCATAAGCCACTTAACTTCCCATGCGGCTTCATTCAAAATGTCGGGGACACCATCAGCGTTCTCTCCGGCCGGCAAAGCCATATCACTGCCATCGACAAAGTCAGCCAGATTGGCACCCAGATGCTTGGATCGCTCGTACTGATTCATTAGCGTCCACGCAGAGATCCCGCCGTTGACGACATATTTACCGTGGTCGCCAGCATCATACCAGCCGCCCGAAACATCTAAGGTGAGACAGTCATGGGTTGCGCTGGCGCTTTTACAGGCGATAGTTTGTACAGAGTCGTCCTGAATATGCCCTTTGCCACGAGCCCATTCGCTGCCTACCACGCTCGCGTCTATTTCTGCATTCGAGCGATTGTGGTAAAAGTAGGCTAACGCGTCGTACTTGAGATCGGTATAGAGGTCACTGCCTACGCTGAAGATATGACTTTTATAAGTATCCGCTCCCCCCGTTTCTTCCACCTCCAGGTGGTAATCGCCATCGGCCAGCGAGCTGTCAGTAAAGTCAACCAAGTGCACCTGTTGGCCCGCCGGTCCATAACTACCGTAAGAGCTGGTTCCCCCGGTTTTCACTGCGGTTGCAATACCCTCTCGGTAAAGTGCCCAGGCACGGGGAGTCTGTGTATCAGCGACACCGCTCGGCAGAGCATACACCGCATTCATCGGCCAACCCGGCAAATAGCCATGTTGGTTTACTTCGACGGGCGACTGGCTTACTTTTGGCTCTTCCTCCTCAGCTTCGGTAATAAGCTGCACATTATCAAAACAAACTGTTGCTCCCGCGGGCACTAGCCCCCCACCAAGCTGAAAATCAAACCAACCGGTGGTTTCCGCCGGAAGAGGCCCGCTCGCGCTTGACGTTGGTGCATTAAAGGTTCGTGAAATGGTTTGCGGCGTCCCTGTCAGAGGGGCTCCATCAACGTTGAAATGAGGACCATCTGCGTTACCAAAAGTGCCAAAGTGGAAATCAGCGTCAGGACTACCAGTCGCTACTTTAATATCGACAGTTGTGCTCGTCCAAACGTCGGCACTGAATTGGTACGCCTGTCCCGCAATGAGCGGTATACCTTCATGGCGAAGGTTGATATCCCACTCATTCGCGCTTGGGTTGTTCATCTCCAGGCAAAAACGATTGCTCGGGTTACCGCCACCTCGAACACCGGCTGTTGCGTCACCGGCCCAGACGTTGGCTGCCCAAGGGTAATAGCTATTTTCTGGAAAAGTGGCGTTCTCGATAACATTGATTTCAGCTGAGTGGGCCAAACCACCGCTAAGCAGAGCGGCGGTCGCAACCACCCATTGTTTAAGTTTGCATGACGATTTCACACGCTATTCCTCCTTCACTTTATTAGAGTTTTGTCGATCAAGGGCACTGAACGCTCGCATTGATCATTTTCATTGGCTCTCAACTGGTTCAGTCTGTTAGACATCCATAAAACTTACCGCGTGGGCTGCGCAGAAAGAGCTTTTGTTTTCCGGATGAGATCCGACGGAGATACTCCGCCACCGTTCAGGAGACGTCGACCGAAACGCGGACGCTGCCTGTACCTGAACGTTCAGATAAAGTTTGAACGCCCAGAGCGCAGCAATGACGGGGGTTGGCGCGAATCTCTACACCGCATTTTTTTACTACAACGACTGGCTGCAATGACCTGATATACTGACTTCTTGCAAGCTGGGAGAATGCCTGACGCATAAAACAACGCTTTAGCGCTTATCCTAAGAATAAGAACATCGGACACGGTCATGGATTCAGTTATATTCAACACGCACGATGTCGTCCTTTTAATGACGGCCTACCAGTGTATTTTGTACTCCATTCTGCTTCTCGCAGTAAGTCGCGGGCACATGCCCAAAAATTTGTTTCTGGCATTGTTTCTGTTTTCCCACGCGGCTATACCGCTCGACATTCTGATCAATTTTGGTGAGGAGTTTCGCTATGTAGCCATGGACATTTCCCCCAACCTCTTTTACGTGTTCGGCTTCGCGTATTGGCTGGAGGGGCCTTTACTGCTGTGGTATACGCGGTCAGTGCTCTACAAAAATTACCTGCCGAAAAAGCACGAGTGGGTTTACCTCATACCTTTTGCAGCCTATCTGATATACGAAATCGCTTTCTACTACAGCCTGTCAAACGACGCGAAGCTCTCCCTACAGCAGGGCTATGATCTGGCCTTGGCACCCAAGTATATGAATTATGTAACTCTTCTAAGGGAATTGATAAGACTGGGGTTTGGCATTGCTTGTGTTGTTGAAATCCGACGATATCGCGCGCGCATTCGCGACAATTTTTCCGATATTCAGAGCATCGATTTTAAGTGGTTGAATTTACTGGTAGACGGATTTTTGGTGTTGCGAGTCATTGCCGTTCTGGTGGCACTGATGATTCTGGCCAGCATTCACTCGGGGTTTAACCTCGACTTCAGCTCTGCAGGATTGGCAGCCAATTATCTCGCGTTCTTGCTTGTTAGCGTGTTGATATTTTTCAGCCTTAGGCACTCAAGCATTATCGCCTCAGTGGAAGAATCACTGGTCAAGCCCGAGGCCAACGAAAGGGCGCCCTATGAGAAAGGAGATATTGATCGGCTGATGCAGTTTATCGAAAAAGACAAGCCCTACTTGCAGCATTCGCTGACTGTGGATGATCTGGCCACTGCCATCGGGCTTAGCCAAAAAACGCTTTCCGCCATGATCAATCGTCATTTTGGCAAAAACTTCTATGAGTTCATCAACGGCTACCGTATTGATGAGGCGCGCCACATACTTTCCAGGCCCGACAGCGAAAGGACGAGCATTTTGGATGTTCTCTATGCCGCCGGCTTTAACAGTAAAGCCACCTTTAACACACTCTTCAAGAAACACACCGGCATGACCCCCAGCGAATATCGCAAGCGGCACGCCGGTGTGTGCTCATCGCAAAATATCCCGTGAGGCGAGAAACCAGACGGGTCGACCCGGCTGAACCATGTGGCTCAAATAGTTTACCCAGTCTATGCGCTCACCGGCGGCATTAAAGAGCTTGATAACATCGCCGCCGTTGCCAAGTTTGAGCGGCAAGAGCGGTCCGACTTTGAGCGTTTCTCCCGCCTCCAGCAGAGCCGGTGGCACCTCAAGGCGCTGACCGCTGTTGTCTTCCAGCTTCCAGTTGGCGACCGAAACCGGCTCGGCGCCGAGGTTCATCAGCACTATCCACTCGCCGGTGCGATCTTCTCCGGCGGGGCTGGGCAAGGCACCGGCGATATAAATATCCACGAGATCGTCGCGAATCACGGGTCTGGGTGTTTCGCGAGCCATTAGATCTTTGCTCTTTGCCACTTCAAAGCGCTCGGGGGTGATCGTCTCACCGTGGCCGTCGCGCGCTGCGCTGTCAATATGCGCGAACAGCGGGTTGGCATGATAGATTCGGCTGTCGAACAACAGGCCTGTCAGCGCCTCCACCTCGGTAATGGTGGACTGGTAGGTAAGGTTGTTGTATCGCTGGCGGCCAGCGCGATCGCGCAAAGCCTCTTCATCCTGATAAATCACAAAGGCGCGTACATCCAACGCGTCTGAGTCCTTGTTGATAAAGCAGACCACCTTGAAAAAGCCCGCGGGTACCAGCGCCAGAGGCCGGCCCTCGGGGGTGATACTGCGATCGTGAGCCGCGTAGAATGGGCCGCTAAAACTGGATACCTTACCGCCCTTGACGATATCCAAGTCGCGCACCCAGTCCTCCAGTGCCAGCCACTCGTCCTGGTTGAGATTTTGATGTTGCAATGAGGCATTGGAGTAATAAAAAGTCTCATCCGATGCGATTTGCGCTTCTCGTTCATCCGCGCCCCAGGCGGCGTTATCACGCCGAGCCAAATGCCCCCGGTCCCAGGGGTTATTGCGATAATAGTCGTTGTTCAGCTGATTTTCTTCACCAATACGGCTGTCTGTGCGCCACCGATCGGAGCGATGCGTTCGCCGATACTGATTTTGATCAATATTCAGAGCGGCAACCACGGCGGAGCGCTTATCAATATGGGCGTTGGTGATCACCGAGTAGTTGGGATAGTGTGCAATGACCTGCTCATCGAGATCAGCAGATCGGTGGACCTCGCCGGCCAACCGGGCACTGAAATCAGGCAAAGGCAAGTGAATGTTGTCGAGAAAATCCGGGTTGTATCCGCGCATGGCATCAGGGCTCCTGTCGTCCGTGGAGCTTTGATGCTATGCCGCGGTTGTGACACTTTTCTTACCCCGCGCCAAATACAGCGCCAAACCTTTAGGCTATACCTCGCTTGCGACGGGCGCTCGCCGCAACAGACTCTTACGTTTGCCATTAAGAAGCCAGCCGATAGGGCTCCAGCGCACCAGCAGTATGTAGCTTAGAATACAGATAGCCATGGTGAGCAGTGATGACACGGAAAACTTGTAAAACCAGCCACCAGGTTGATCCAACAGCCAATACTGTATAGCCAGCACAACCGGTAAATGAGCGATATAAATCCAATAGGATGCATCAGACATATACCGCATAAAGGCGTTGCGCTGATTCAGCCAGACGCGTGCGAGCACCAGACACGCTACGGACATAAACACCGAGATATAGGCTATGCAGATCACCATCAGCGCCCGCTCAGGCCAAGGCGGATGAACATAGGCGTTTTGCAGGGTAACGGTTTCTGGAAATGCATAAAACAGCGGAATAAACAACAGCACACTCATGGCGACCAGAGCCCACCCGTAGCGCTCAAAATAATCCAACAAACGCATGGAATCAAACAACCAGTAGCCATACACAAAAAACAGACCAAAAAAACCAAAGGCCCACAGCTGCGGGATAAACGACTCAGGCGCTGGATAAGGCACCACGGCCAAACTCAAACCGGGGATAAGGCACAGCGGCAACACCATCAACGCAACCATTGGGTGAAGATCAAGGAGAAACCGCTTTACACCGCCGAGCGGCGCTTGACGCAATACCCAAATCAATACATAGAAAAACGCCAGATAGTAGAGAAACCACAGATGCACCGTCGATGGCGGACTTTGCGGCGCGTCGGGGTTTGCCATCATGGATTGAATAAACTCGAGCAAAGGCGGCAGATTCTCAACGTTGTGAACGGCCCACATCATGGGCGCGATAATTGCCGCCATCACCAGGGGCCAGAAAATCACAAAGGGCAAAAGCACCCTCAGGGCCCGGTTTTTCAACATGGCGCCCACGCCACGCTGGCGCACAAGCAGTGCGCCAAAAAATCCCGCCACCACAAAAAACAAGGGCATTCGAAACACATGGAGAAAGCTTGCCACCCAATCGACGAGCGGGGAGTTGACCGTGTCGGCGCTCATCCAAACAGGGTGCAACTGCGGGCTGTAGGCGAGTGCGGCGTGAAAAAACACCCCCACGATCATCACAATCGCCCGTAAGTTATCCATATAGTGCAAACGTTCTGAGCTGGCATTCATGATCGGGCCTCAAATAAACGTTTGACGACGGCTCTGGCGCAGAGCACCAGCGACTATGAAGAGCACGGTTGCCACCAACATAACCGACATCATCACCGTGGCATCGTCGCTCCAGTAAAAAGTGTCAGACTCCATATGTTGATTAAACTCGGGATTGCGCAACGTCAGCATAATAAAAGGGTTGACCGCAATATTGACAATGACCATAAAAAAAATGCTCCAGCCCTCGGACTCGGAGACCAGCGTGATCGTCAACACCAGCGAATAGTTCATGACCAGGAGCACGCACATCACCAGGAAAAATTGCAGTATGCCGTCAGGAATGTGCGTGGTAAGCGTAAGAAAGACGATTCCCACCACAATCGCTGTCCAAGGCACGAGAAATATCACCAAGTTGGCAACAATTTTTGCCAGTGCATACTCAAAAGGTCGCACCGGAAGGCTCATAATGAACGGCGTTGTCTGCTCCTTTTTTTCGCCGATAATGGTGACATTGATGGCATGAAAACCCGCGGAAATCATTACTGTCATCAGGATGACGCAGCCCATGTAAAAAGCCCACACATGGGGGTAACCGAGAATCGCCAACCCAAGAATACCCAGGCCAATATACCCGGCGATGATCTTTTGGTGCAGGTCCCAGTCTTTTAGCACCAGCTTTTTCACCGTGACAAGATCGGTAGTCATTGCAAACGCCCTCTTTTGACATTGGCGATAAATATCTCCTCGAGTGTCATGCGCATCACCTCGACCACTTCCAGGCCCTTGTCTCGCAACATCTGCAAACTCGGCTCACCAAAGTTATCGACTTTCAAGTTAACCAAGGATCCGCTTCGCCGCATCTCAGCCACATTGGGAGGCAGCAGGTCACCTTCCGCCAGGTCGCCCTTGCAACGCACGCAGCGCCACTTATCGAGAAAATCTTCAATGTTTTCAGAAGCCAGCACGCGACCATCGTGGAGAAAGGTCAGGGTGTCCGACAGCTGCTCCACGTCGTGGGTGTTATGTGATGAAAACAGTACACTGCGATTTTCATCGGTAAGCACTTCCGCCAGCTCTTCTATCACTTCGCTTCTGGCCACCGGGTCCAGCCCTGTGGTGGGCTCATCGAGTATCAGCAACCCTGGGCGGCGAGCCAGCAGTAACAACAAACTGGCTTTTACGCGCTGCCCGTGAGAAAAGCCTTTCAGGTTTTGATCAAGCGCCAGGTCGAATTTTGCCGCCAAGTGCTTCGCGTAGCTCTGATCCCAGGTGGGAAAAAAGCTCTGCATAAAACCCATATGCCACTGCAAATCTTTGTGCCGATACAGGCGCATATCTTCCGAGGCAAAACCGATGTCTCTCTTCGCGGCCACTTGCTCATCGGGCAGGGCATGACCCAGCACCCGAACGCTGCCGCTGTCCTGCGCAATCAGCCCCATCAGAATGCGCAGGGTGGTGGACTTGCCCGCACCGTTCACACCCACCAGCCCCATAATCTCCCCGGCTGGCAGGGTCAGATCAATATGATCCAGACTGAAATGTTGATAGGTCTTGGCGACCCCCGACATCTCGATTACATTCGCCATAACATCATCCTCATTGCTGATTGCGGCGCTTTTCAATCGCCGCTTCCAGGCAGAGCAACAGCTCCTCGGCACTCAACCCCAACCGCTCGGAAGCATCCAGCAGCTGGTCCAGGTGACGGTTTAGCTCCGAGTCGCGCAGCTCGGCCTGACCGGCGGAGCCCGCCACAAAAGAGCCCCGCCCCTGCCGGGTCACCAGTAGCCCCTCGCTTTCCAGCTCGCGATAGGCGCGCTTAACCGTGATCACACTGACTGACGTCGCCGCGGCCAGCTCACGAATCGACGGCAAAGCAAAGCCCGGGGGCCAGTCACCCGCCATAATTTTCAGTTTGATCTGCTCCATCATCTGCAGATACATCGGCCGACTATCGGCCTGGGAAAGAAACAACCCTTCAACCACATTCATCCCCAACTGTGCATATAGTATATACACAGTATACACACAAGGGAACCATGAGCAAGCGGTAAGAAGCCGGCGGCAGGATATTGAGGCGAAAAAAAGGCCAGATCCGAAGATCTGGCCTTGTTACGTGACAGCTGGAAAACGCCAGGACTAGCCCGTGTTGCGCATACCTGCCGAGATACCAGCCATGGTCACCTTGAGCGCCCGCTCCAGCTCTTTGCTAAAAGGCTTGCCACTGCGATAGCGCTTGAGCAGCTCTGCCTGCAGATAGTTGAGCGGATCGATGTAGGGCTTGCGCACACTGAGTGTCTGACGCAGCACCGGGTCGGCATCGAAGAGGTTGTCCTGCTTTTTAATGCGGTTGATCAATACCTCCAGCGCTCCCAGGTCCGCGCGCAACTCCTGCCCCAGCGGGTGCAGCTCCTCTGGCACCAATTGCTTTTCGTAGTAGGCGGCAATGGGGGTATCGGCTTTGCCGATCACCATCTCCAGCAAGTCCAAAAACGCCGAGAAGAAGGGCCAGTTGTCCACCATGTCACTCAGCGTCGAAGGCGAATTTTCCAGAGCAAACTCCAGCGCCTGACGCGTGCCCAGCCAGGCCGGCAAATTGAGCCGCACCTGCATCCAGGCGAACACCCAGGGAATCGCCCGCAGGCTCTCTACGCCGCCGGTCGCCTTGCGCTTGGCCGGACGCGAACCCAGCGCCAGCAAACCCAGCTCCTGCTCGGGCGTCAGTGAGCGAAAGTAAGGGACAAACTGCGGATGGCCGCGCACCACGCGGCGGTAACCCTCAAGGCTGGCCTGAGCCATGCGCTCAATCAGATCCCGCCACTCATCGTTCGGCGCGGCGTGGGGCTCCAGCGTCGCCCGCAAGGTGGCGACCACGTAGGTGGAAAAGCTCGAGAAAGCCACCTTCGGCAAACCGAATTTGTAGCGGATCATTTCGCCCTGCTCGGTCACCCGAATCTTGCCTTTCACCGAACCAGGCGGCTGTGAGGCCATGGCTTTTTCCACCGGGCCACCGCCGCGGCCAACGGTGCCACCGCGACCGTGGAACAGCACCAGGTCCACACCGTGCTTGTCCGCCAGAGCCACCAGCTTTTCCTGCGCCTTGTACTGCGCCCAGGTTGCGGCAAACTTGCCGGCGTCCTTGGCCGAGTCTGAGTAGCCGATCATGACCGTCTGGGCCGAGCCGGTGTACTCCTGATACCAGGGCAGCTGCCAGAGCAGATCCATCACCTCGGCCGAGCGATCCAGGTCATCCAGGGTTTCAAACAGCGGGACAATAGGCATGTTCCAGCTCATGCCGCATTCTTTTAGAAGCAGCGCCACCACCAAAACATCGGAGGGCTGCTGCGCCATGGAAATGATGTAAGTGGAGAGCGTCTCGCGCGGCTCGTTGGCAATAACGCGACAGGTTTTCAGCACCTCTGCCCCCTCGTCGCTCACCGGCCAATGGGCCGGCAGCAATGGGCGGCGATCCTTAAGATGCTTGAGCAAAAACTCCCGGCGCTCGGCCTCGCTCCACTCAAGGTAGCTGCCCATTTCAAGATAGCGGGTCAGCTCATCCATCACTTTGACATGACGCTCACCGTCCTGGCGGACATCGAGCGGAACCAGATTTATACCAAAGCTGTGGACGCGGCGAATGGTGTCCATCAACGGCCCGTTAGCAATGTGCGGCAAGCCCACTTCGTTGAGCGAGCGGTAGCAGTGCATCAAGGGCTCGAGCAGATCCTGCCGCGACTCGATCAGCCCCTGAGGGCGGGCAGGCTCCTCGCCCTTGAGCGTGCTTTCGGCCCAGTCGAGCGTGGCCTGAATGCGACGACGCAACTCGGCGAGATAATCGCGGTAGGGTGTATCCGACTCGCCCACCAACTCGCGAAACTCGGCGCTGGCTGCGTGCATGCTCAAATCACCGGCCAAGTTTTGGACATCGCGCAGGTAGAGTTCGGCGGCCATCCACCGGCCCAGCAGCAGAACTTCGCGGGTGACCTCGTGGGTGACATTGGGGTTGCCGTCGCGGTCGCCGCCCATCCACGAGTAAAACCGGAAGGGCTGCAGATCCAGCGGCAGGCACTGGTCAAGATGCCGGCAACAGAGCCGGTCAAGATGACGGATAAAATCGGGCACGGCCTGCCAGAGGCTGTTCTCGATGACAGCAAAGCCCCACTTGGCTTCGTCCACCGCGGTGGGCCGTTCGGCACGGATTTCATCGGTGCTCCAGATCTCTTCCACCAGGCGGTGCAGACGACCCACGACTTTGTCCTTTTCAAAGGACAATAGGTTACCGCGCTGCTGATCCGACAGGGTGTTGACGATTTGGTCGTATTTGCGAATCAGGGTCCGGCGCGTCACCTCGGTGGGGTGCGCCGTCAGTACCAGCTCAATGCGCAGATTGCGCACCACCTCGGAGAGTTTGTCGCGGCCGTAGGTTTCGGAAAAATTCAGCAGCATGGCCTTGAGGCCATCCTCGGGCTCGGCCTCGGCGCTGGCGCCGTATTCCTGATCGGCGATATTGGCGAGGTTGAGAAACTGATTAAACGCACGGGCGATGGGGAGTATGTCCTCATCGTCGAGCTCGCCCAGAATTTCCACCAGTGCGCTGGAGTCTTCCTCCTCGCTCTGATTGATACTCTTGCCCAACTGGCGGATCTGTTCGACCCTGCTAAAACGCTCTTCGCCCTCGTGGTCGCGAATGGTCTCGCCCAGTAACTCCCCCAGTAAGCGGACGTTTTCCCGCAGGGTTTCGGGTAACTGTTGCATCAACTGTCTCCGTAGCCAAAACGATTATTTTAAGGGATTTCGACCGACACCGTCAGCGCGGCCATTGATGAGAAAGGGCTTGTCCACACTTGCTGTGGATAACTTTGTGAACGAGCCCTGCGTAACCGCCGCGAGGCCTTGCCACACCTGCCCCGCGCGTATCTGTGCGATTCTCACACAGCGTAAAATTCAAACAAAATCAATCAGTTAAAAAGCAAACAATTGCACAGATGACAACCAATCGAGCCGGTTTTATCACCAAATGCCGCGGGGGCCTCCCCCTACCATACGGCAACCAACGCCCCCCCCTGAACGACTTTTGACCAAAGTTATGCACATTCTCATGCACGGCTGTCGTCAAACGCCAACACCTGGCGAATATGCGTGCAACCCTCGCGCTGCATCAGCAGCCGGTCAACGCCGAGGGCCACGCCGGCGCAGGGCGCCAGGCCGTGTTCCAGAGCTGCGAGTAACCGATTATCGCCGGCGCGATCCGGCAGGCCGAGCTGGCGTCTGCGTGCCCGGTCAGCGGCAAAGCGCTCGCGCTGCTCAGCCGGGTCTGTCAGCTCCCAGTAACCGTTAGCCAGCTCCATCCCATTAAAGAAGGCCTCAAACCGCCGGGCCACAGCCACCCCCGACTCATCTGGCAATACGCGCGCCAGAGCCGCCTGGCTTGCCGGATAATCGTAAATAAATGTAAGGCCGGGCACCATAGCCGGCTCCAGCGTGTGGGTAACCAGCAAATCCAGCCAGTCATTGCGATCCAAGCCTGTGCCATCGATCTCAATATGAGCCAAGCCGGTCGCGCGCAACTCATCCAGGGTCGCGGTATGAGGGTCCACGCCCAGGCTCTGCTCGAACCACTGGCGATAACTCAACGACTGGACGGCCGTACCCGGACACAAAGCGACAACCAGCTCGCGGACTTCGGCCATCAACTGCCGATCATCAAAGCCCAGCCGGTACCACTCAAGCAGCGTAAACTCGGGATTGTGGCGGGCGCTGCGCTCGCCCGCCCGAAAAGCCTTGCCCAAAGAATAGATGCAACGCGGCATGGCGGCCAGCAACCGCTTCATGGCGTACTCGGGGGAGCTTTGCAAAAAGCGCTCGCTGCCGGCGTTATCAGCCACAACGGCGGGGATATACGGATCGGTGACAAAGTGCGAGCCCAGCAGTGGCACCTCCACTTCCAGAACATCGCGCTCGCTAAAAAAGGTCCGTATCGCTCGGTAGAGCTGCGCCCGGGCCTCGATCATCTCGGGCCGGGCGGAGGGGAGATAGGTCTCTTGCGGGTCGACCAAAATCAGTCTTTGCTGGCCCGGCCCAGGTATTCGCCCGTGCGGGTATCCACGCGCACCACGTCGCCCTGGTTCATAAACAAAGGCACCTTGACCACAGCACCGGTGCTCAGAGTAGCCGGCTTAGTGCCGCCCTGGGCGGTATCGCCTTTGAGGCCCGGGTCGGTTTGCACCACTTCCAGCTCTACGTGATTGGGCGGCGTCACCACCAGCGGCGCGTTGTTAAACAGCGTGATGATGCACTTGTCCTGCTCGCGCAGCCACTTGGCCGCATCGCCCACCGCTTTGGCATCGGCGGCAAATTGCTCGAAGCTGTCGGGGTCCATAAAGTGCCAGAATTCACCGTCGCTGTAGAGGTACTCCATATCCCGGTCGACAACGTCGGCACTGTCGAGTGTTTCGTTGGCGCGGAAGGTGCGCTCCCATACCCGGCCGGAGGTCAGGTTGCGCAATTTAACGCGGTTAAAGGCCTGGCCTTTACCGGGCTTTACCAGTTCGTTTTCCACAATGTTGCACGGATCGCCATCCAGCATGACTTTCAGACCGGTACGGAAATCGCTGATAGAATAGGTGGCCATAACCCCTCTCGTAGACGTTGACAGAAATTCAAAGGCGCCAATGATACATCGAACCGCTGCCACATGGCAGACCGAAACCTGGCAAGAGGCGCTGAAAGAGCTCATTCGCACCCCAGAAGAACTCTGCCGCGTGCTAGAGCTGGACCCGGGGCTGCTCGAAGGAGCCCGCGCCGGCGCCGGCGACTTCGCCCTGCGGGTGCCACGCGCCTACGCCGCCCGCATGGAAAAAGGCAACCCGCGTGACCCTCTGTTGCTGCAGGTGCTGCCGCTCGCCGAGGAACTCAACGCCGAGCCGGGCTACACCGAAGACCCCCTCGCCGAGGCCGAGGCCAACCCCCACCCAGGGCTGATTCACAAGTATCGCGGCCGGGTATTGTTGATCGTCACCGGCAGCTGCGCCATTAACTGCCGCTACTGTTTTAGGCGGCACTTTCCCTACGAAAATAACCGCACGGGCAAAGCCAGCTGGCAGCCGGCGCTCGACTATATCCGCCGCGACCGCTCCATCACCGAAGTGATCTTCAGCGGCGGCGATCCGCTCGGCGCCCCCGACTCGCTGCTCGCCTGGCTCAGCGGCCAGATCGCCGATATCGACCACGTGCAGCGCCTGCGGGTCCACTCGCGTCTGCCGGTGGTGATCCCGGCGCGCATCACCGACGACTGCCTGGACTGGCTGGCGACCAGCCGCTTTGCCAACACCCTGGTGATCCACGCCAACCACGCCAACGAAATTGACCATGAGGTTGCCGGCGCCCTGGCGCGGCTGCGCGGCGCGGGCGTAACGGTGCTGAATCAAACGGTGCTGCTGCGCGGCATCAACGACTCACTAGAGGCGCTGCAAAATCTCAGTGAGCGGCTGTTTACCTGCGGCGTGCTGCCCTACTACCTGCACCTGCTCGACAAGGTCAAAGGCGCGGCGCACTTTGATGTGGACACAGCCAGCGCCGTGCACTTACACCGCCAGTTGCAGGCGTCGATGTCGGGCTATCTGGTGCCAAAGCTTGTGCGGGAAATTGCCGGCGAGCCCTGCAAGACCCCCGTCTACTGCGACTAACACAGACACGACGGCGAGTTTTGGGGCGACAGGGCGAGACGAAATCCGCTATATTCCTGATAAGATACGAGCGACGCTGAGGACGCATGAATACCCAGACCGAACAGCAACAGTTATTGGCAAGGCTGCGCTTGCCCGAGGCGGACCTCAAGCAGTTGAGTTTCTGCAAAAGCGCGTCGCCCAAGAGTGTTGAACAGTGGGTCGATGCCCTGCCGCTGACGCGTACCAGTTTTGTCAGTGCCGTTCTCTATTCAGCATTACCTGAGCTGGCCCGCTTAAAGACCGATGGCGACAACCATGTGGCGGTTCTCGAAGTGGTGCGCCCCGCCGTGCAGGGCTGCATTGTCGGTCTGTCAAAAGCCTTTCTCAATCAGCCGATCATCCTGCCCGAGCCCGCGCGCAAAGCCGCCACCGTGGCCCAGGCGCTGCAAAAACACTTGAGCAACGCCTATTTAGCCGCAGTGCGCGATGTGCTGTCAGGGCGCTGCTCCGACGAGCTCAAGGCGCTGACAATTCACCGGGCCATTACCGGTCTGGGCCTGCTGTTGCTGCGCAGCTACCAGCTGTATACACCCACCATCAACCAGCTGTGGCGCGAACTTCATACCCTTTACCATTTGGCAGAGCTGCACAACCTCACACGGGTAGCGGTTGACGACCCCCTGCCCTATCATCGGGGCGTGCGCACCATTGATGCCGCCTACCTGCGCATCTGCCTGCTGGCCTCCTGTCGCCCCAACCAGTTGCGCCAAAACGACCTCTACCACATTTATCTGGCGCTGGAGACGCTCGCTGGCAAGGCGCGCCTCGATACCCTCGACCCGGAGCAGGCCAGCAACCTCTACAGCGTTATGCTCGACAGTGACACGCCGCCGGTGTATCGCACGCGCCTGAGCCTGTACGAGAGCGATGTAGTGCGCCAAATAGACACCACCGCTCTGTGCGACGAACTGGCGTCTATTCTCCATTCACCAGATACCCTGAAAAACATGAAGCTGTCCTCGGCGCTGGTGACTCACGCAATCAACGCCTGGCAGAAGCCGGCCCAGCGCAGCTTTGATCGCCACGCCGGGGAGGGCCAGCTTGAGGTGACCGTCGGCCTGTCCAACCTGCACTTTCACGTGGCCGATGAAACACCTTTTAATATGTTTGTGCGCCAACCCTCCGACCTGGGTCTGGACGACAGTGACGACGGCATTTTTAAAAAGCGCAGCTTAAAGCTCAAAGACCGCATCAGCCCCGAGGCCGCCGACCCCTGGGGCGAGGCTTTTGATGTGGCCAAGCCCACTATCACCAACTCCAGCGCTTCTACCAGTAATGTCGAGGAAAGTATCCGCCGCAGCGCCCGGCTGCGCTATCGCGGCCAGCACCCCATTTACTCGGTGGATGTGGTGGACGTCAGTGCCGGCGGTTACTGCCTGGAGTGGCATACCGAAAGCCCCCTACAACTCAAGGCCGGCGAGTTGCTCGGGGTGCGCGAACCCGGGCGTCACAAATGGGCCATAGCGGCAGTTCGCTGGGTACAGCAGGCGCGCGGCTCAAGCCAGCTGGGCATCCAGCTGCTGGCGCCCCAGGCGCAGCCCGCCGCTGCCGCCCTGCTGCAAAAAACCGGCGATTCGGCCGAATACCTGCGGGTACTCGCGCTACCCGCCCAGCGACTGGCCAACCGCCCCGCCAGCTTGCTAACCAACGCCTTGAGCTTTCACGAGCAGCAAAAAATTAAGCTCTATCAAAACGGCAAGCTCACCACCATGCAACTGACAAGGCGCCTGTTTACCACGGGCACCGTGAGTCAGTTTGCCTATAAGACCCTGGTCAGCACCGACGCCAACACCGAAAAGGCCGACAAGCGCTCAACCGACGACTTCGAATCCGTATGGCGTGAATAAGGTCGTGATAAGGGGGCGAGCGGGAAACGCCAAGCTCGTCGCATTTTTCAACCACAAGGGTGAAGGCGGCGCATCAATCATTTTACAGGTGTTGTCCTGGGGCCGGTTTCGGTTAATATAGTTGTCGCTTCCGGCCAGATAGACTACATATTGCAAGTACATGCCGACGGCCGGTATGACTTTTCGAGTGAATGGATTTCTTTCCGCTAGGATCTGTTAACACTCTTCGGGTAGTGCCCGTAGCAATGGCTGCGCACTCTTGTCCTCACAGGGAGAAGGGATTGGTGAGTGTTACCGCCACGGCACAGCAACAACGCTTACCCGAAGGCGCATGAGACATGCCCTGTTAACAGACCTGAGGGATCAGCGGCGAGCGCACTCAACCAACGATGAGAATAGACGAGCGCAGTTATCCTCTATGAACCCCAATGAAACGATCCGCCTGCTTATCCTCAACGACTCCCAGGCCGAGGCGGAACGCCTTATCAGCATGCTGCATAACGCCGGACGACCCAGTCGCGCCCAGCATGTGACCAGCAATGAGTCCTTGGTCAAGCTGCTGGAAGATCAAGCGTGGGACTTGATGATCGCCCACGACAAAACCCAGAACCTGACGCCTCAGGAGGCGATTAAACAGATTCGCCGTCTCAATAAGGACGTTCCGATGGTTCTGCTCACCGACGAAGAGGGCAGCCCCACCATTGTCGAAGGCATGAAACTCGGCGCCGTCGATGTGGTGCGCCTGGATGAAGATCAGCACCTGCTGCTGGTCATCGGTCGCGAAATCGCCAACCGCAATCAACGTCAGGAAAAGCGCATTACCGACCGGCGCTTTCGCGAGTCCGAGCGCCGCTCCCAGTCGCTGCTGGACAGCTCTCGCGACGCCATTGCCTATGTTCAGGATGGGCTCTACCTCTACGCCAACGAGTCCTTTGCCGAGCTGTTTGGTTACAACGATAAAGACGATATCGACTGCATGCCCATCATGGACATGGTCAGCGACGAAGACCAGGCCACCCTGAAAGAGTTTCTTAAAGAGTTTACGCTCAAGGGTGTGGATGCCGAATCCACCAAGCTGAATTTTCAGGGCCTAAAGCAGGACGGCTCCAGTACCGACATCGCCCTGCAAGTGGCCCACGCCACCTACGATGACGAGCCCTGCATTCAGTTTCTCGCCAAAGCCACACGCAAGGACGCGGCCACTGCTCGCGAGCTCGAAGCCGTCAAGTGGAAGGATGTGGTCACCGGGCTGAACAATCGCACCCACATGTTGGCCCACACCGACAAACTGATCGACAACCTGCCCGATGGCCAGAGCCGGGCGCTGCTGTACATTGATATTGATGACTATGCCGATGCCGTGCAGGGCAAACTCGGGGTGGCGGGCGCCGACGCCGCGCTCAAGGATCTCGCCCAGCTGTTCGCCAGCAAGGCCGGAGAGGGCGAAAGCCTGGCCCGTTTCGGCGACTCCAGCTTCACCCTGCTCACCGGCAACACCACCGCCAACGAAGCGGTAAAGCGCGCCGAAGCCCTATGCCGGGAAATTGCCGACCACATTGTCGAGGTCAACAGTAAGACCCTGCAGGTCAACGCCTCCATTGGTGTCTCGATTATCAACGAGAACAGTGTCAGCGCTGAGACGGTGATTGAGCAGGCCATAGACGCTATGGAAAAAGCGCGCGAAGCGGAAGATGCCCAGGCCCTGCTCTACGAGCCGCCCATCAGCGAAGAAGAGCGCCAGGAGCGGGATATCGTCGGCGAGGTGCAGCACGCGTTGGACAACGATTTGTTCCGCTTGCTGTTCCAACCCATTATCAGTTTGCGCGGTTCTGACGAAGAGTACTACGAGGTATTGCTGCGCCTGGTGAACAGTGAGGGCGAAGAAGTTTCCCCCAACCGCTTTCTCGAGTCGGCGGCTGAGGCCGGTATAGGCGTAAAAATTGATCGCTGGGTGATTCTCGAGTCGATTAAGATGTTGTCCGAGCACCGCGCCCGCGGCAATAAAACCAAGCTTATCGTCAACCTCAACCGCGCCTCGGTGTGCGATGAAACCCTCGTTCCCTGGCTCGGCGTTGCCTTTAAGGCGGCCAAGCTCACCGCCGACTCGGTGGTGTTCCAGGCGCAGGAAGTAGACGTCACCAACCATCTGAATGCCGCCAAGGCGCTTAACAACGGTTTGACCAAGCTCGGCACGTCGCTGGCCATCAGTAACTTTGGCTGCTCGCTCAATCCGTTTAACGCGCTCAAGCACGTCAACGCCAGCATCATCAAAGTCGATGGCTCCTTTACCCAGGACATTCAGAGCAAGAGCGAGAGCCCCGAGGCACTCACACAATTACTGCAGGAGCTGCACGAGCAGGAGAAAATCACTATTGTGCCTTTTGTAGAAAACGCCAGCGTGCTGTCTACGCTCTGGCAGGCAGGGGTGCACTTTATTCAGGGGCACTATCTGCAGGAGCCAACCCACTCCATGAGTTACGATTTCAATATGGAAGGCTAAGCTGTGAAGCAGGCGGCGCCAGCCGCCTGCGTGTGTCATCAGACAATTTGATCGCGTTCGCGAAACCCCATCAGATACAAAATCGCATCCAGCCCCAACGTCGAAATCGCCTGCTCGGCCGAAGCTTTCACCAGGGGCTTGGCCCTGAAAGCAATGCCCAGGCCTGCGGCACCAAGCATCGGCAGATCATTGGCGCCATCGCCGACAGCGATGGTTTGTTCAGTAGTGATGCCCTCGCGCTCGGCAAGCATTTTTAACAGCGCCGCCTTGCGCTCGCCATTAACCACCTCGCCTTTGACCTCCCCGGTGACCTTGCCATCGACAATATCCAGGGTGTTGGCGTAAACGTAATCAATGCCCAGCTTTTTCTGCAAATACTCGCCAAAGTACTGAAAGCCGCCGGAGAGAATAGCGGTTTTATACCCGAGTTTTTTCAAGCTGGCGATCAGCTTTTCCGCGCCCTCGGTAATCGGCAAATGCTCAGCGATCTCGGCCAGCACTCGTTCATCGAGCCCCTTGAGCAGCGCCATCCGCCGGGCGAAGCTCTCGTTAAAATCCAGCTCACCGCGCATGGCCAGCTCGGTAATCTCGGCCACCTGCTGGCCCACGCCGGCGGCCTTGGCCAGCTCGTCGATCACCTCGGCCTCGATCAGCGTGGAGTCCATGTCAAAGCACACCAAGCGCCGGTTGCGCCGGTAGACCGTGTCCTTTTGAAAGGCGATGTCCACCTCGTGCAGAGTCGACAGCTCCATAAAGTCGGCCCGCAGCGCCTCGCGGTCGGCCGGCTCACCGCGGACGGAAAACTCCACGCAGGCGCTGGTTTTGCGATCGGCACCGTCCAGAGAAATACGCCCGGAGAGACGATTGATGTTGTCGATATTCAGCCCGTGCTTGACGGTGACCTGAGTCAGATCGGCAATTTGCCCGGCAGTGACTTCGCGCGCGAGCAGGGTCACGATGTAACGTGCCTTGCCCTGCTGCTCCACCCACTGCTGGTAATTGTCGTGGTCAATCGGTGTAAAGCGGATATTGATACCCAGCGCCGCCGTCGCCGCTTGCAGCTCATCGAGCAGCTGCTGTTGGCTGACATTGGCCGTATCCACCCCCACCAGTAAACCGAGGGTGAGGCTGTCGTGGATCACCGCCTGGCCAATATCGAGAATGGCGGCCTGATAGCGACCGAGAACCTGAGTAATGGCTGAGGTGACGCCCGGCCGGTCGGAGCCGACGGCGCTAATCAAGAGGATCTGTTTCACAATGACCGATAAAGTCCGAAGAAAAGGCGCATTATAGCGGCTAAGGTTGGGCTCTGACTATGAAGCCGCACAAGGCCCGCTCCCGCGTTGCACCGCTGTTGAAGCGCCCCGGGCTATTCATTCACCCTCACTCATGTTTAGATACCGCAACTGCGCTAGAATGCGCCGACTTCTAACAACAGCGGATCCCCCATGAGTCTACGCCAGCGTCTGTCCCGCGCCCCTTTGCTCGGCCTGTGTACCCTGGCGGTGTTGCTGCTGGGAGTGCTGGGCGTGTTCCTGACGCTGGCACAAGCCGATGCCCAGCGCCAGGAACAGGCCTCACGCTACGGCCAGGCCCTCGCCGAGCGGGCCGCCTCGCAGGCCGTGGAGCCCGCCCTGGCGCAGGACATGATCAGCCTGCAGGTAATTTTGCAGAGCCTGGCGAAGCAGCCGGATGTGCGCGGCGCCACCATTCACGATGTCGAGAACCGCCTGCTGGTGCAAAGCGGCAGCAGTGAGCTGACCCCCGGTCACCGGGCGCTGAGCTTCACCGCACCCATCACTTTGGACACACACATCGCCGGGCACCTCACAGTGACCTTATCCCTGGCACCGGTGTATCAAGCCTACAGCACCTGGCTCTGGCTCTGGACGCTTGCCATTGTCGGCTGCCTGGCGCTCTTGTGGCTCGCCCAGCACCGGCTGACAGAAGCTTTGGCCGCTCCGCCTCCGTTAACGGTGCCTACAAAGGAAGAAGCCAACGCCGAGCCCCCGGCGCTGCCCGACTGCACTGTCATCATCGAGCTGGTTTTTATCAATATCAATGAACTGAGCCAGCAGCTCTCGCGCGCGGGTTTTGAAGAGCGCCTGAACCGCTTTGACCAACACCTGCGCGGTATACTTGCGCTCTACACCGGCAGCAAACAGCACTTCAGCGGCGACCGTCTGCAACTGGAAGTGGCGGGTGACTCCAACGAGAACGCCTGCTTTTACGGTATCTGCATCAGCGTGCTCGCGCTTGGGTTGTGCAACACCGAAGACAGCCCCAAACTCAAATTGGCGGCCAATATTCTCGCCGCGGACACCGCCGATGACGCCCTCACCCTGAGCGAGGCCTACCACAACCCCCGCCCGCACGCACCGACGCATCAGCGCAGCGACGTCTGGATTGACCCGCGCCTGCAGAGCGACGCTCTGCTGCACCACATTGAGCTCGGCGAGGCCGGCCTTTTGCGCGACATCAAGCCGCCCTATAAAGCCCTACTGGAACGCCAGCAGGAGCAACTGCAGCGGCTCGCACACACACTTGATTAAGGCCTGTCACAGGCCGGTCACCAAAGCATCACGCAACTGTCACTTTTTCGATCTAGCTTAGCCCCAACACCCACCCAGGCGGGTGACCACAACGGGCGAGAGCTATGCTGAACATCGAACAATCTGTCACCGAGAAATTCCCGCGCTTTGCCAACACCAAGCCCATTATTCGACGACCGACGCTGTCGCTGCTGCGCAAACTGACCCACGAGCAAGAGATCAACCAGTTTCTGCGCAATCATGAAGGGCTGCGCGGCATTGACTTTATCGATCAGATTTTCGAGTTTTTTAACTTTACCTACAGCGTCGGCTCGCGCGATCGCAACAACATTCCCGCCCAGGGCCGCGTGGTGATCATTGCCAATCACCCCATAGGCTCGCTGGACGGATTGGCGCTGCTGCGCATGGTGAGCGAGGTTCGCCCGGACGTGCGCATCGTCGCCAACGACATGCTCATGGCCTTTGAGCCATTGCACAATGTCTTTTTGCCGCTCGATAACATGACCCGCGGCGCCTACCGCAGAAGTTATAAGGCGATAGCCCAGGCGCTGAACAACGACCAGGCCGTGATTATTTTTCCCGCCGGCGAAGTCTCCCGAGCCAGCCCCAAGGGCATTCGCGACGGCGCCTGGCACGCGGGCTTTTTGCACTTTGCGCGCAAAACCGGCTCGCCCATTCTGCCCATGTTTATCGAGGCAAAAAACTCCCTGCTGTTTTACTCCGCCTCCATGCTCTACAAGCCGTTTGGCACAGCACTGCTCGCGCGCGAAATGTTTAAAAAGCAGTCGGCGGAAATCCGCATCCGCATCGGCGAGCCTATCCCTCACGCCGAGCTGGACACCGACAAACTGGCCGATAAAGCGCTCATCAAGCGCCTGAAAAAACACGTTTATAAACTGCGCAAAAAGCGCGGTGCCCAGTTCGTGACCGAACGCACCATCGCCCACCCCGAAGAGCGCGGTGCAATCAAGGCCGAGCTGGCGAACGCGCAGCATATTGGCACCACCTCTGACAACAACAAGATCTTTCTCTGCGATTACCAGAGCCATCCTACCGTGTTGCGCGAAATCGGCCGGCTGCGCGAACACACCTTCCGGCTGGTGGGAGAAGGCACTGGCGCGCGCCGCGACCTGGACAAGTACGATCATCACTACCGCCACCTGGTGCTCTGGGATGAGAGCAACCTGACCATTGCCGGTGCCTACCGCATTGGCGACTGCGGCCGCATTTTGCAGCAGATGGGCGCGGCCGGCCTCTACACCGACGAGCTGTTCAACTACCACCCAGAGGTTTTCACTTACCTGGAACAAGGTGTCGAACTCGGCCGCAGCTTCGTCAACCCCAAATACTGGGGCAAGGCCAGCCTGGATTACCTCTGGCAGGGCCTCGGCGCCTATCTCACGCACAACCCGCAAGTGCGCTATGTGCTCGGGCCGGTGAGTATGAGCGCCGCCTACCCCAAGGCGCTGCGTGACCTTACCGTGTACTTTTACGAGCGATACTACCGCACCGCCAAGCCCCTGGCTCAGGCGAACCACCCGCACTTTATCGAGCCGGACGACTTTGCCGCGATCAATCAGCGCTTCAGCGGCATGGATCAGGAGCAGGCCTTCCGCTACCTGCAACAGCAGTTCGCCGAGGCCGGCCACAAGTTCCCCACCCTCTACAAACAGTACGCCGCACTCTACGAGCCCGGCGGCTACAGCTTGCTGGCGTTTAGCGTCGATTCGGATTTTGGCGACTGCCTGGACGGTTTGTTTATGGGCGATCTCACCCTGATGAAAGCGACCAAGAAAAAGCGCTATTTTGGCGAAGACATACCACCGGTGGCTGTCAACGGTTAACGGCGCCAGCCGTACCCTCCTATTGCCGCATTATGCTAAGCTCGCCCCACATCCAAGTGGGCGGGTTTTTTCAGCATGCATATCCATATTCTCGGCATCTGCGGTACTTTTATGGGCAGCCTTGCCTGCCTGGCCAAGGAGCTGGGGCACCGGGTAACCGGCTCGGATCAAAACGTCTACCCCCCCATGAGCACGCAGCTCGAGCAAGTCGGTATCGAGCTGATCAGCGGTTATGATCCGGCGCAGCTGGAGCCCGCACCCGATCTGGTGATTATCGGCAACGCCCTGAGCCGCGGCAACCCGGCGGTAGAAGCAGTACTGGAAAAGGGCCTGGCCTACACGTCCGGCCCCGAATGGCTGCGCCAACAGGTGCTGCCGGGCAAATGGGTACTGGCGGTCTCCGGTACCCACGGCAAAACCACTACCGCCAGTTTGCTCGCCTGGATTTTAGAATACGCAGGCATGAGCCCGGGGTTTTTAATCGGCGGCGTGACCCAGAACTTTCCCGTTTCCGCCCGCCTGGGCGATACACCGTTTTTTGTGATTGAGGCCGATGAATACGACAGCGCCTTTTTCGATAAGCGCTCCAAGTTTGTTCACTATCAACCGCGCACCTTGATCATCAATAACCTGGAATTTGACCACGCTGACATCTTTGACTCACTCGCGGACATTCAAAAGCAGTTTCACCACCTGGTGCGCACCGTGCCCGGCAGCGGGCGCATTATTTCCCCCGCCGCCGTTCCAGCCATTGACGATACCCTGGCCAAAGGTTGCTGGAGCGAGCGCGAAACCTTCGGCGAGACCGGCCAGTGGCAAAGCCACAAGCTCGCCGCCGACGGCAGCCACTTTCAAGTGCTCAACGGTGATGCCACCGTGGCCGAGGTACAGTGGCAACTGACCGGCGAGCACAACGTCAACAACGCTTTAGCCGCGATCCTGGCGGCGCGCCATGTGGGCGTCACCCCCGAGATCAGCGCACGGGCGCTGGCCCAATTCAAAGGGGTCAAACGACGCATGGAATGCATAGCCGATGTCCACTCGGTAAAAGTCTACGACGACTTTGCCCACCACCCCACCGCCATTCGTACCACGCTGGCCGGCCTGCGCGCGGCCGTGGGCGAGGGCAAGATCATCGCCATCATCGAGCCGCGCTCGAACACCATGCGCATGGGCACCCACAAAGACGCCCTGGCCCCGGCCTGCGCCGAGGCCGATGATGTGCTCTGGTATCAGCCGCCGGAGGCCAACTGGGACTTGGCCGATGTGGTCAACCGCTCGCCGGTACCGGCCAAACTCTACCGCGAGCTGGACAGCCTGATGCACGACGCCCTGGCACTGTGCGAAGCGGACAGCCATATTGTGATTATGAGCAACGGCGGCTTTGGCGGCCTGCATCAAAAACTGGTGCAGCAGCTGACCAAGCACGCCCTGTAACGGAGGCGGCATGAGCACACCCAGCGACACACGCACCATTACCCTCGCCATGACCGGCGCCTCGGGCGCCCAGTACGGCCTGCGCCTGCTGCAGTGTTTGCTGGCGGCCGACTGCAATGTCTACCTGCTGCTGTCATCGGCCGCCGAGGTGGTTATCCGCACCGAAACCGATCTGGAACTGCCCACGCAGCTCGAAGAGCAGCAATTATTTTTAAGCCAGCGCTACGGCGCCGCCGACGAACAACTCACCCTGTTTGGCCGCGACGACTGGTTCTCACCCGTGGCCTCGGGCTCCAGTTCGCCGTCATCCATGGTGATCTGCCCCGCCAGTGGTGGCACCCTCTCGTCCATCGCCACAGGCGCCAGCAACAACCTGATCGAGCGCGCCGCGGATGTCGCGTTAAAAGAGCGCCGCCAACTGATCGTGGTGCCGCGCGAAACGCCCTACTCGGCCATCCACCTTGAAAACATGCTCAAGCTCAGCCAACTGGGCGCCCTGGTGTTGCCCGCCAGCCCAGGCTTTTACATGCAACCGAGCCGTATTGAAGAGCTGGTGGATTTTGTCGTTGCCCGCATTCTCGATCAGCTCGGCCTGGAGCAAGACTTGATGCCACGCTGGGGCGAAGAATAACCGTGCTGCCGGCGCGCGTTGATATCGTCGAGGTGGGCCCGCGCGACGGCCTGCAAAACGAGCCGGGCACCATCGCCCTGGCCGATAAACTCGCGCTTATCCATGCCCTGGCCGATGCCGGCCTGACGCGCATTGAGGCCGGCGCCTTTGTAAACCCCAAATGGGTGCCGCAAATGGCCGACAGCGAAGCGGTGTTTGCCGGCATAGAGCGCACGCTGGGCGTGCGCTACAGCGCGCTAACGCCAAACCGAAAGGGCTTTGAGCGGGCACAGGCCGCGGGCGCCGATGAAGTCGCAATATTCGCCGCCGCCTCCGAGGCCTTTAGCGAGAAAAACCTCAACTGCTCCATCGCCGAAAGCCTGGATCGCTTTGCCGAGGTGGCCCGCGCCGCACGCGAACACGCCATTCCCCTGCGCGGTTACATCTCTTGCGTGCTTGGCTGTCCTTACAGCGGCGAGGTAGAGCCCACATTGTGTTTGGATATTGCCCAAGAGCTGCTGGCCATGGGCTGCTACGAGATCTCTCTGGGTGACACTATCGGCGTGGGCACCGCCGCTCACACCGAAAGACTGCTTGAGCATTTACTCCCACACATCCACGCCGACAAACTCGCCGTCCATATGCACGACACCTACGGCCAGGGGCTCACCAATATTTACCGCGCGCTGCAGATGGGCATAGCGGTTGTCGACAGTTCAGTGGCGGGACTGGGGGGTTGCCCCTACGCCAAAGGCGCTAGCGGCAACGTTGCCACCGAAGACGTGCTATACCTATTAAACGGGCTCGGCATAGAGCACGGCGCCGACCTTCACAAGGTTATGCACGCCGGTGCGCGTATTTGCGAGCGATTGAACAAATCCAATAACAGCCGCGCGGCAAAGGCACTGCTGAGCAAACCATGATTGAAGACGACTTGCTAAAAGCCAAGGTCAACCTGGAAACCGCCACCATCGCCTGGCGCGAGCTGCAGCGCTTTTTTGCCGCAGGCAACGCCATATTTGTCGCCCCCGAGCTGGACCTGACGCAAGTGGCGAGCGAAATGGCTCGTGACAACGCCGCGCAAATTCAACAGTGGATGGAAGCCGGGCAGGTAGAACCCGTGAGCGATGAAGCGGCGCAAGCCTGGTTTGAGCAAGACGCCATTCTCTGGGCCGTGGTGATCAAACCCTGGGTGTTGGTGCAGGAAAAAAGCGAGTCTGAGGCCTGAGATTAAAACCTCTGCCCTAGAGGCTTACGGCCTAATAGCCCTTGTATTGAACATCAGCCAAACCCAACCGCTCAGTACGCCAAAACCCCGCGCACGACGGCGGCCACACCGGCCATGGCAGCAATAGAGAGAATCACCGGGCGCAATGCGTTAAACGGCAGCCGCGTCACTAAATGACCGGACAGCCAGAAACCGATAAACACACCCGGGCAGGTGGCAAACACAAGGGTCATTTCCGTCATGCCGATGTACCCGGCCGGGGCCAGGGCGACAACGCTGGCCAGGCTGGCAAACAGAAAAAACGCCGAGAGGTTGGCACGCACCAGCTCGCCCGGCTCGTTTTGGTAAATCAGGGCAATGGGCGGCCCACCCACGGCGGTAATGGTGCCCATATAGCCCGAGGCGCCACCGGCCAGCATACTGTTGCGCGCCGACAGGCCCGGCTTTAGGCCCAAAACACTCAGCCCCACCGCCAGCAAGATCAGCACGCCAAACACTAATTCAAAACCCTGGGCCGTCAGAATGGTCAGGGTAATCGCCGCCAGCGCCGTGCCCACCACATTGCCGCCAATGGCGTAGCGCACTGGCCGAAAACTGAGGCTCTGGTGATTACGGATCAGCATCAGGATATTCAGAATCACCGCGTTAATGATCATCACTCCCGGCAAAAACGCCGGGCTGATCAGAAACATCAGAGGCGCCGACAGAGTCCCGATGCCATACCCCGCCACCCCTTGCAGGCAGGAGCCGGCAATGAGCGCGAGGTTGGCGAGCAAAATCTGGATCAGGGTAATATCGGACAACGAGGAACTTCCCGGCGGTTGCAACTGGCGCCGCTCAGGGCGGCATATTGTCATACAATTTTAGTCGTAAATTTGGCTTTGAGCGACAACTTTTGCATAACTTTTGCGAGCGCCGCTCAAGAGCGCGAGCGCACGCAAAAATGCGCGGGCATTCGCCAGCAGGATTATTTGCACAGCGTCGGCCTTACATGTCAAAAAACGTAAGGAACCTTGGCCCCCGGCCAGCGCCGCCGCCATACTGTGGCGCTGCCAAACTCGTCACTCAAGGAGCAACACCATGCGCTACAGCACACTCGGCCATTCAGGACTGAAAGTCTCGCGGGTATGCCTGGGCACTATGACCTGGGGCCGGCAAAACGATCAGCAGGAAGCCAACCAACAAATTGAGTACGCCCTGGCGCACGGCATTAACTTTATCGACACCGCCGAAATGTACGCTGTACCGCCCACGGCCGACACCTACGGCACCACCGAGACCATTATTGGCCACTGGCTCGCGGCGAATTCCTCGCGGCGCGACGAGTTTATTCTCGCCAGTAAAATCGCCGGCAACGGCCTCAAGCACATTCGCGGTGGCGGCGACATTACTGGCGAAACCGTGATTCAGGCGATTGACGACTCCCTCGCGCGCCTGCAAACCGACTACATCGACCTCTACCAATTACACTGGCCCAACCGCACCTCGCCGCACTTTGGCAAACACGCGCCCGGCCGCATCCGCTTTAGCGACGTCAACACCGCAGAGCATTCCACGCAAATGCTTGAAATTCTGCAGGCGCTGGACGAGTGCGTGAAAGCCGGCAAAATTTTGCATTTTGGCTTATCCAACGACACGCCCTGGGGCGTGAATGAATACATTCGCCTGAGTGAAAAGCATAACCTCACCCGCGTCACGTCCATCCAAAACGAATTCAATTTGCTGCAAACCCGCGATTGGCCGTTTTTAATTGAAAACTGTGTTCACCAACGGGTCGCTTACCTGCCCTGGTCACCACTGGCCACCGGTGCCCTCACCGGCAAGTACCTAAACGGCGCGCGACCGCCCGGCGCGCGCTGGAACCTAATCCAACGCAACGGCCTGTTCCGCGACACCGAACACACCAACGCCGCCGTCGCTGACTATCTGCAAGTGGCGCAAAAGCACGGCCTCAGCCCCGCGCAAATGGCCCTGGCCTGGTGCGATCAGGTAGACGGCGTCACCTCCACCATCATCGGTGCGACTCACATGGACCAGCTAAAAGAAAATATCGCCGCCTTTGAATTGTCGCTCAGCGATACGGTGCTGGCCGATATCGCCGAAGTGCACCGCCGGTATCCTGTGCCGTTCTAAACGTTTAAATCGCATGCACGACACGCTATTAACAAGGCAATTGTGATTGTCGGGTGAATAGCGGCGCAGGATGCGTCGAAGGCGAGCGCGAGTCCGATAAAATCAAGGGATTTCACTAATTCCGCCGATTCTACAGGGCGCCGATTAAGAGGCTCAGGAGGAGCATCTTAATGGCCAAGCTAATCGGATGATCAAATTTCGCCAGGCGCGCGAATGACTTTCCGGCCTGGGCACATCCGTCTACAGGCCGTAGAATAAACCAAAAGAGTGAACAGGCGGCAAGATATCCATGCTAGCAAACCAATCATCCTGGGTGGTCGGTATCGTCACAACCGTGGTGGTGGCACTGGTGGTGGTTTTCCACTACGAGGCGATTCAGTGGCTCAATCGCTGGCACTGCGAGCGCCATAAACACTACGGGCACCGGCATCACACCCGCCCGCTGGTGCTGATGACCATGTTTGTCCTGCTGGTCGCTCATGTCGTGGAGATCTGGCTGTTCGGCATGGCACTGTGGCTCTTGGTAAGAACAGAAGGCTACGGCACGATCACAGGCTATGACGAGCTGAATATGCTCGACTGCGTGTATTTTTCCGCGGCCAACTACACCACCGTGGGCTGGGGCGATTTGATCGCGGTGGGGGATGTGCGCTTTTTAGCCGGCACCGAAGCACTGGTGGGGTTTATGATGATTACTTGGTCCGCCTCGTTCAGCTATCTGGTCATGAACCGCGCCTGGGGTGACGCCAAAGAATAGCCCTGGCGTGTTGGCACCCATTAAAAGCGGTATCGAGTTTTCGCGGTTAGAGGATGGATGGATTGCATAGCGCAACCTCTCGCTTCCCCCTTCACGCATCTCCTCATGGCTTTTTACCGCGGCGAAAAACCCCACGTGCGGTACGCCAGGCACTGCCTGCCACATTGCGCAGCTGACGCGCGGCGATTTCACGGTTTTCCGCGCGACGCTGGCGGTTCAGGTAACGCCAATAGTGGCTGCGCACTGCCTGGGCGTGGTGCAAGGCAAACGCAGCCGACAACCGCTGGCGGGCTTTGCTGGCCAAGGGCTCGGCAAGCGAAAGCGCCACCATATTCTCCGGCGCCACCGACAAGGTCTCGGCCAGATCGTGAATAAACGGCAAGGCGTCTTCTTGCTCACAGTGCGTCAAAGCGACCAGCAGCGGCGGCTCGGGTTGGCCAGCGCGCTCACCCACCCATCGCCTTAGCCGGCCGAGTTGTTCGGCGTTGTAATCGGCGTCCATTTGCTCGACGTCGCTCACCCAAATAATGGTATCGGCCTCAGCCACCGCTCGCCGCGCATGGCGCCTGGGTAAGTTTTTCCAGGCGGGGGTATCCCACAGTTCAAGCTCGCCCCATTCGGCGGAGCTGATTCGGTGGACAGCGATCCCGCTATCGCTGAGCTCGGGATCGGCGTGAGCTTCGCCGCCGGCGAGCGCTTCAATCAGGCTGGTCTTGCCGCTTTGCGCGGGGCCGACCACCAGCACTTGCAAGGGGCGCCCCTCCGCGCCCACCAGCTCACCGCTCAAGAGCAAATTGCCGCTGTACAATTCAATGGCGTAAAAGCCAACCTTGCGCACATATTCCTGCAGCAGCCAGCGCTGCAACCGATCACTGCCATAGTCCAAAATATGGCCACTGACCGCGCGACTAAACTCTTTGTAGAGCGCCGTGGCCGGGCTCAACACCGCTCGACCAACGCGGTAAGCCTTGTGGTAGCGCATGGCCGTCTGCTGCAGGCGCCGCGCCTGCACCAAGTTGCCCAAACTGAGCCTGTGGCTGAACGGCAGGGTGTGCACAATTTCTTTGCGCAATTCGCGGCTGGCGCGCTCGATAATCAACAGCGTATGGGGCAGCGTCAACGCCAGCAGCGGCTGCTCCTTTTTCGGGTGGAAGTGCCCGGCGACTCGCTCCAGCGTCTGCTGCGCCAGGGACAATAGCGCAGAACTGTCACTCAACGGGTACTCAATGGGGTCAGCAGTATCCGCCAGCGCCTCAACCTGCGCCCAGGCGCCTTCGGCGGTAGACGACCAGTTACCATCGGCCCGGGTGCGCGATTCAAAAGCCCGGCGTTTGTCGTTAAACGCCAACCACCATTGCAACAGCATGGCCACAGCGGCGCAGGCTACCAAGAGCAGCAGCCATTCCAGCAAATGACCGCTCTGCCAAAGCCAAACCACCCCGGCCAACGGAAGAGCAGCAAAAGGCAAAAAGGCCAACACCAGCGCCAACAGGCGCAAGCGACCAAACTGATGAATCAGATCTTTCATGGCCCTATCTCTCGCGCCTTAACACGCAGCGCCCCTCTTTTCATAAGTCGAGTTCACAATGGTGACGTTGCCACAGCCTTGTACCAAAGTAAAACCGGCCGCGCAGGCTATAAAACCTCAGGAACCTTTTATTACGACCCAGCGTCTGTTTAACTGAAACCACACATTTGTATGATTCGGAGGTACTGATGTCCAATCACCACACCTACAAAAAGCTCGAAATTGTCGGCTCGTCGCCCAACAGCATTGAAGAAGCCATTGAAAACGGCCTGGCCGAGTGCAGTAAAAGCGTTAACCACCTTGAATGGTTTGAGGTGGTCGAAACCCGCGGTCATATCGTTGACGGTAAAGTCGGCCATTACCAAGTCAGTATGAAAATCGGCTTTCGTATAGAGGGCAGCTGACGGCGCCATGAACCTATACACACCCCTGGCACAGGACACTAGCACTAAGGCGCGATACCCCTTATGGTATGCGCCTTGCCCATCAACCCTTTGAAAGAGAGTCACAATTATGCCTCAAGCTGCCGCACGCCATATCCTGGTAGACAATGAAAACACCTGCAATGAGCTGAAAGCTAAAATCGAAGCGGGCGAAGATTTCGCCAAGCTGGCGCGGGACCACTCCCAATGCCCCTCCGGCCGCAGAGGCGGTGACCTGGGGACCTTCGGCCCGGGCCAGATGGTGCCGGAATTCGACAAAGTCGTGTTCAGCGCACCGGTCAACCAAGTCCAGGGGCCAGTCAAAACCCAATTTGGCTATCATCTGCTGGAAGTGACCGAGCGTCAGGACTGATCCTCACCAGTATCAGAAACATCCCACACGCCAAAATATATCTGCCCCGTGGCATCTAGACTGATACCACGGGGCTTTATGTCTCCTAGCAACACCTGACAATAATCGCTTTGGGTGGGCTTTAATACCTGGCAGGCTGTTGAAAAGCGTAGGCGAGACCGCCGATGCAAGGCAAAAATGACTGAAAAAGCGGAGTTTACACGTAGTAAATGAGCATTTTGAGGCCATTTTTAACACCGCAGCGGCAACGTAGGTAGTTTTTCAACACTCTGCTAGCCAAACATCCAGACCCTGGCCTCCTGCGTAAAATCACTTAAGGAGGCACTATGCATCATCGACTTCGCAACTTGCTCGGCTTCGCCGGCCTGATACCCTTCGTATCTTTCACACTTCTCAGCGCGATTTCGTACTCTCAGCACACAGCCGTGTTGCTGCTGATCAGCTACGGCGCCATTATCCTCAGCTTTATGGCCGGCAGCCTGTGGGGCCAAGCGCAGCACGACACTCACTCCCGAGCCGGACCGCTCATCGCCAGTAACGCCCTGGCGCTCAGTGGCTGGGCCGCCCTCTACTGCGCCGTAACCGGCTGGGCTCTACTGGCATTAATGGGACTTGCTTTGGCGTTTATATCCTGCTGGTGCTGCGAACGCGTGTGGCTTCAGCAAGAGCCTGATTACCAACGACTGCGCGGGGTGCTGACATCTATCGTTGTGCTGTGTCTCGCAGCCACTTCCGCGATTGTCAAGGCAAACTGAACTACCGGCAAGACTTGGCCTTTCTGTCACTGGACTCAGCCGGCCCTACTCACTTTCCTCCATTTCAGTCCTCTCAGCAAAAAAGTTTGACGGTGCGAGTGCCCGGCATTGGTAGCGTCAGAGGTCAGAACTCCGTCATTCACGGTTGATAAGCCTGACAATCCGTGGCACGATTTAGTCCATTGCTTTATTTTAAAAATACAGACATAAAGCATGTGACAAGTCGGCCGGAAAGGTGAGATAACAAGGCCAAGACCCGCAGAATAAAGCGCCTGCACAGCTTCACCTCCTTGACACTGAAGGCACAGAAAAGACTAAGTCGGCGTAACGCATAGCTCCCCTGAAACAAACCCTGTAAATGATAGAGCGCTTGGGCGATTTACAGCCATTTGAGCCAAATTGGAGCCGGAAATTGAAGAGAATACTATCGGTAATCTTACTGTCGCTGAGCGTTACCGCAGCGGCCGAAGACGGTTTGGTGATTCAGCTCACTATTGATGAAAAGACAATAGATGGGTCTAAAAAAAGCCAATACATCAATGCCCTTTTGTTGAGCTACCCTGGAACATCGGTGTCTAGGTTCCCCGACCAATATGAAGTGAAATTTCAGGTCGACACCCCTAAAGATAATATCTTTGATCTGGTGTTTACGCTAAAAGATCTTTCTTCTGGAAATCCTTACTATGTTGGCGCCACTCCAGTGTCTGTAAAAGTGGGTGAGTCCAGAACCGTTACGTTTGAACGCAATAGCCGAATCTATAACATTAATCTGGACACATCCTTTGGGGAGCTGCCCTAACCACCCGCTTAGTGCCGCAGCCGCTGGCCACTCGCACCGTATCACGGGCTACCTCGCTAACTAAAACCGCACTGTCGTGTAAGTGTCGCAGTAAAGTCGTAGCCGACACCGAGGTTATTTTTGGAAGATTTCACCACAAATTGGTGAGGACGGATCATGATTGTTAAAAAGTTAAGATTGGAGCGCAACTGGTCTCAGGAGCAGCTGGCAGAACTCTGCGGTCTCAATGTGCGTACCATTCAGCGTGTTGAGTCAGGTAATAAGGCCAGTATCGAGACCCTTAACAGCCTCGCCTCTGTATTTGAAGTGGATGTATCAACCTTGACGGAGGAAGTGACGGTGATAGATAAAAATTCAGAGGATTGGAAAGGGCTCCCACTGTGGTTCAGGCTGTCGTTAGCGGGCTCTCGCTCTAAGCGATCGGCAATAGTGGCTGAGCTTGCCATGGTGTTACTCGGCTTTGTGAGCTGGCTGATGATTGACCCCAATGCGTTTATAACACCCTTTATTTTCCTGTTTGCTTACGTAATGAGCTGGGTAAATCGGTATGGTGACAAGAAGAAAGTCTGGTCGTAGCAGTAGCCCAACAATAAACATTGCCGGGTGGCTAGACACCGCTTAACAAGCTGCTATTCAACGGAGCTGTCGGGGCCGCGGCTCAACAACCGAGTATCCGCCTCGCCACGCTCTGCCAACAACTGAAAAAAGTGAATCACCTGATCGCACTGTACGCACCACAAACGCTGCCGCTCACTTACCGCAGGCGGCACATTGGCCTTGCGCTGCAACGCCTCAGTCTCCACCCATAACTGCCGGCGCACCAGATAAAGGGTATCCAAAACCTCCTCGGCTGTCAGCGCCTCAGACGCCATCCAAGCCTCCAGCTGGTGCACCGGATAGCTGCATTTCGAGTTAAACCGGCAGATTTTATCTTTCAATGCCTGCTGCAACAACACTCCCGCCCCTCCTTAAGCAAACTTATCCAATGGTTCATACTTTTCAGAGTACCAAACTCTTTTTCCTTCCTTTGTCCACTGAGGACTATTTCAATCCTCAGAAGAAAATACCTCCAGAATAAAAATGGTACACCTACCCCCTAAGGTTCCAGGCAGGTGCATAACAATAGAATGGAGCGACAACTTCTCGGTGAGCGCTTAAGAATCGCGCGTGCCCGTCAGCGCATGAGCCAACTGGATTTGGTGATTGCTCTGGAGGAACGCGGCCTAACCCTGACGCAAAGCACGATTGGGAAAATCGAACGCGGCGAGCGCAACCTATACGTCCACCAACTGGTCGCGCTGGCAGAGACTCTGGATATCTCTCTGGACTGGGCCATTTATGGTGGGGAGCTGGATGTGAAGTAAGACAGTTTCTTGCTCAAGATCAACCCCTACCCCATAGAGGAACAAGTATCGGGAACTACAGAAGTACAAAGTCCGACTCCGATTTATATCAAAGGCTTCCAGTCTGCCTGTGCGGCAGTGAGCATTTCTAAGTGCCGTTCACCGGCACACTGTAATTTCTTAGCTGCCTGTACGGCAGTGAGCATGCGGAGGCGGTGTGGGCGATTGCCCTTACCTTTCTTAGCTGCCTGTGCGGCAGTGAGCGTGTGATCTTACCGGCATCATTCACGAGCTCTTTTCTTAGCTGCCTGTGCGGCAGTGAGCGAGGACGAAACCAATGGCGACACGTCCAGCCATTTCTTAGCTGCCTGTGCGGCAGTGAGCATAATGGTCAGGTGCTTACCGATTGCCTCAAGTTTCTTAGCTGCCTGTACGGCAGTGAGCGACGGCAAGCCTGCAACAAAGCGCCAGGCCAATTTCTTAGCTGCCTGTACGGCAGTGAGCGTATTCCCGATCGCACGGGGGCCGGTGATGGATTTCTTAGCTGCCTGTACGGCAGTGAGCATATTGCGAGCGGATCACCCAACAGCGCCACTTTTCTTAGCTGCCTGTACGGCAGTGAGCGTGTCAGAGAGCGCACGGCGTATCTCCTGTGTTTTCTTAGCTGCCTGTACGGCAGTGAGCGTAACAATTAAATCAACGGACTGTGGTTCAAGTTTCTTAGCTGCCTGTACGGCAGTGAGCTCTTCGTTATCGAATGGCTGAATTTTGCTGGCTTTCTTAGCTGCCTGTACGGCAGTGAGCGGGCAGGCATACAAGCTTCAAGTCCTGACCAATTTCTTAGCTGCCTGTACGGCAGTGAGCCCTGAGGCCGCCTGCTTCGCGTAATCGTGTTGTTTCTTAGCTGCCTGTACGGCAGTGAGCGCAGTGCGAGGTAATGCGGCGCAACGGTATCATTTCTTAGCTGCCTGTACGGCAGTGAGCCGGTGGGACCATAGCTTTTCGATTCGAGGATCTTTCTTAGCTGCCTGTACGGCAGTGAGCGCTGACGCTGATTTGCCATGCACGCCGGGACATTTCTTAGCTGCCTGTACGGCAGTGAGCATGGCCATCTACCGGCCACGGTTTGTGGTCATTTTCTTAGCTGCCTGTACGGCAGTGAGCCTGCCCGTGTGGCCGCCGCTGCCGGTCTGGTGTTTCTTAGCTGCCTGTACGGCAGTGAGCTTTACGAACTGGGTAAACGTGTCTTGCAGGTTTTTCTTAGCTGCCTGTACGGCAGTGAGCCATAGCGTGAGCGGCCACAGCCGCGCCGTGACTTTCTTAGCTGCCTGTACGGCAGTGAGCATTCAGGTTGTAGTCCCCCTGCTCAAAAAAGCTTTCTTAGCTGCCTGTACGGCAGTGAGCCAATGCGGCTGTAGTTGATACCGACCCCGAATTTTCTTAGCTGCCTGTACGGCAGTGAGCTCGTCCACTGAGGCCGATGTGCTACAGATCAATTTCTTAGCTGCCTGTACGGCAGTGAGCGCCTCATCGAGGATTCAACGCCGACCCTCGCCTTTCTTAGCTGCCTGTACGGCAGTGAGCGTGCAGCGCCAGCACCTGGTGTTTGTGTTAAATTTCTTAGCTGCCTGTACGGCAGTGAGCGTGTGTTGGAGCAATACCAGCAGGTGGGCGAGTTTCTTAGCTGCCTGTACGGCAGTGAGCAAGCTGTTGGGTGCCATGCAGCCGTTCAATGTTTTCTTAGCTGCCTGTACGGCAGTGAGCGGGGACTTTCTCACCACTGGCGCCGGGCCTATTTTCTTAGCTGCCTGTACGGCAGTGAGCATGGTGGTAAGTCAGGCCAACGCCGCCCGCGATTTCTTAGCTGCCTGTACGGCAGTGAGCCAATTTGCGTGACTGTCACTTTTTCGGGCTGTTTTCTTAGCTGCCTGTACGGCAGTGAGCACGGTCGTACGAAGCATTGCCGTTCACAAGCTTTTCTTAGCTGCCTGTACGGCAGTGAGCAGAAAAGCCCCGTTATGTGCTGGCAGGCACCGTTTCTTAGCTGCCTGTACGGCAGTGAGCGCTAGAGATTCTTGAACGCTACATGCACCAATTTTCTTAGCTGCCTGTACGGCAGTGAGCTACAGAATCATAAAGCTAAGTAACTGATTTTTAAAGAACGAAGGCGCTTTTCGGCCACAAACCCTTTTGTATTTAGCAACTAAAAAAGCCCTTGCAAAACAAGGGCTTAAATATTTGGCCAGAAAAAGGGTTAAAACAAAGGTACGGTAGCAGTTTGGCTGAATCCATAGCTATTAAACTCTCCACCCTGACTGTTCGGCCCAACGCCACGTTGATCAATAAACAGGCAGAATGACTGGCCTGTACTGGCACTACGGATGGTTACATAAGGTACGTCGGGCTTCTTTTCTACAGTGGCAGGAATTGCTTGACATGCCTCATCATAACTTTCACCTTTGCGCTTCATGCGACGGCGGCGCAATCGCTCTGCATTGGTTTTGAACTGCCGCCGTGTGACACATTGGTAGCTCTTTTCCGATGGCACGGGGAGTATTTCGGATACGTCTGTATGATCGCGCATTCCCGTTAGCCAGCCTAGTTCCTGTAAGCGATGCAGAGAGGGCTTATCACTGTGCAAGCGCAGAACACCTCCGACACTTTTTGGTTTAACGGTATACTCAGGGAAACTAACACCGATATTCGTTGCCTTTTGCTCAACCAGAGCTCGGTGAAGTTTGTTGTAGAGCGCGCCCATCAGTAAAGCCAAAGAGAACTCGGGGTCGGGCAGTATGCTGATGTCCTGGTAATGATCCATACATCACCCCGCATCACCGAAGACACCACCGCGAATCAGCGTCGCCATCACAAAATGCTGCTGTTCAGTATCAGGTTCTTTATCTTTCAAAACCCAAGCGTCCAGCAAATTGTAAAAATCCATTTTTTGTTTAGGCTGACGATACGCTTTGCCCTGGGTGGTGACCGATCCATAGGGCTCTACCGCGATGGGGCCTAAATCGTCCGCGCCCTCATACCAGGTATCAACGGTGCGAATCGCATTACCGAGCTTTTGGGAATGAATGCCTGCAATATCTTTTACTTGATAAAGAGTTTTGCTTTTATCACCTCGGCCCCTGTCTAGAATCAGCTCTTGCGACGGGAATACCTCCTGCGCCGCACCAATCCGTACAAAAGCAGTTACCTGCAACAATACGTGTTGCTCGCCGTTCAAGCCGGATTCAATTACTTTTCCTAGAGTTTGAACATCGGTAGACAGGTTTTCGAAGTTACGCAGTGAAACATCCAATGCATTAAAGCTCCAGGTTTCGCTGGCGCTCCCGTTCGACATACGGGCCACATTCACGGTTACCGCTTCGGCCCCAACCCGGTTTCGCCAAAGGAATCGACCATTCGCTAGATTAGCGGCGTAGCGCTGCGCCAGGGTGCTAAAACCGGCTTTCGATACATATTGGCTTACGACGGATTGGAGTTTGTCTTGATACTCGCCGCTATTGCACGCCGAAGGGGTGCCCGCGCCAGGTAAAACCCGTAACGTAAAACTGACTTTCAAGGTATCAGCATCCGCCGGTAATGCAGCAACGTCGACCGTTTGCAAGTTTGGATTTTCAATCGCGGCATCCAACTTGGCAGGGTCTTGATCTTTGGTTTTCAGACGGTTTGAAATCGTCCCCCGCACCGACTTTTCAATAATACTGACCGGCTGCCAGTTGCGACTGTTTGCTTGATCGTCCCAGTCGCCTGCGTAAAACAGAGCATCGGAAGGGTCCAGCTTGCGCTCAAAAGCTAAAACAGAGGCGGTTTTTAGTGTTTCATTAGCCATAATTAATATCCTTTTAAAGTATTAGTCGTTGATAGTTTCGAGAATTTCAGAGGGTCGATAGTCGTTGCAAACGCGATAAGCACCCGTATCGGAGCAAGTATTGGCGTACCACAGGAGCTGCTCTGGTTTTTGCAGGCGGTGCGGGCTTAGCCATTCACCAATACTGAATAAGCTTTCGACAAAGCAAAAAGGGGTTGTATTGTCGCGGGCATTTTCTACGCTACCGGCGTCTTGCAGCTCTGTTAGCGCGCCATAGCCTATCGGCATAGGCACCAGCCAACCGGATCGGTTTTTACCCGAGGCGCGAGTAGCGATCCATTCACCTTTATCCGCATTGTCTTTTTCTGGCTGCCAGACATAGTCAATACGCGATAAAGACAGGAGTGCGTCTAAGCGCGTGGCTTTATTGTCCAACTCGCGTAACGCTTCGTACTCATTATTTAAGGCATCTTGTCGATCAGTTAAAACAAAGCCCGGCAATAAACGCATTTTAAGTTGATCAAACGTTTCTTCTCGCCCCTTAGCACCCGCAGCAAAACCGGCCATATAAGGCTGGGTTCGCCATGGGGGTTGAAGAGAAGGCACAACCGAGCCACCGGCAATGCGCATAGATTCAATCAGCGCTTTGACTTTGTCAGCCACAGCCTTTTGTTCAGTGTCATCAGCAATCAGTTCGCAACCAACAGCAAACACCAAACTGATATCCAAATGAACTCGCCCCTCTTCGGCAATGGCGGCTGTTTTACCGTCTTTACCCACGGGGTTTCGGGTTAAATGAAAGCCACTGACAAAGCCATCGCTTGCCACCTGCTCTTCGCAACCGTGCGACACCACGCCAACGGCGTTAAAGTCCAAATCCAGCCCGGCGGCCTTAGCTTTGCGCTCCAGCGCCCACATTAAACCGACAAAAGCGCTCATAGCGGGAAAACCGTGGGTCAGTGGGCTGGATATGGCGTTGGCATTTTGCACACGCAGGTGCGGCACCACCAATAAATAGTCAAAACCGGGGCACTCAGACATTGGCCACCTCCTTGTTTGCCTTAATTGCGCGTCGCTGAATGGTTGCGGGCCAGGCGGCGTTTACAATCGCCTGCTTGGCCCAGTGCGCGTGCTCGGCATCGCCCACCGGCAAACCGTCTGCAATCAAGCGGGCATTAACCTGGTTAGCAAACAGGCTTGCGACTTCATCGGGCCAGTCCTTCCACTCGAATGCACGCAGGAAAGCCTCGTCATCTTTCCTGTACTCTTCTCGAATAGGCAGGGTGGCACGGGCTTGATCCAGCCATATTTTTTCGCACAACGGTAATCGACACGCGGCATCCCGCGTCCAGCCGGGCTCCATTTCTGCCTGTAGCTCTGCACCATAAGCGGCGAGCGATTGCCCTAGGGCTTGCTCGATAGCCTCACGCTTTTGCCGTGTTTCCATAATGGCATTCGGGTCACTTTTAAGCAGTTTAACCAGCTTCCTAAATAAATCGCGAGCTTCACGCAGTTTAAAAAACTGATTCAATGAAGTGTCTGTATTTAACGGACTCCGCGACCACTCACGCGTCCACTGCGGCGGAGCAGATGCCAATAAATAATTCACGCCGCCGCGCTCGCTGTTTAATTGGCTGATATTTTGAGGCTTAGTGCCACCCAGCTTGCGCACCGCCACATTGGTGTACACCTTGTAAACACCATCGTGGGGTTGTTTTTTACTACGTGCCTGGCGAGCGGCCTTATTCACTTCGCCAAAGCGAGCGTCGTTAACTTCGGAATGTACTGCGTGCGCGAGCGGGCTGGAGAACAGTGGCTGCAACAAGTGAAAGCCGGCATTGTCCGTAGGATCGTCCGCCGCACACCAGTAAACCTGCTTAGCCATAACGTGCGAGGCAAGATTTTGGACTGGCCGAATTAACTCTTTAAAAGATTCCGCCCACGCGGCTGCTTTCCCCTCGTCGGAGTGAAGGGCAGCGATGGCATCGGTATCGTTTTGCTGAAACCATTCAATCAGCCGTTTTCCGTCAACTTCTAGCTTCAGAAACTTGTAAACATCCAGCGCAGCGGCATTACCGACCACATCTTCTGCATAGTCATCACCTAAAACATGGGTGCCAACTTCTAGTCGCTCGGGGAGGGATTTGGGGGAAACATACAGGCTGCTACCTTTAGCGTCCGGGTGGGTCGCTTTGGTAATATGGGTTACCGCCTGAATTTGCGAGACACGCTTGGCTGCGCTTTCCAGCCATACGTCGTAGTCGTACTTAGCCGCCACCTCGGCGGCCTTTTCATCGCTTAAACCATTTAACTTGGTATCGCGTCGCTCGTCGATAAATTCGGTGATCGCCTGGCGAAACACCGCAGACCGCGACGACGATTGCTCGTTATCGTGCATAGTGAGAACTCCTTTTGCGTTTATGATCGACTGAGCCGACCTAAAAGCTGTAGAATCCCCACAGCAACATGCTGCGGGGATGTGTAGATCAGTTCAGACTCTTCTGGTCATATGCGGGTCAGACATATCTCTATCCTCCTTAGCGCATCAAACCTGTGCTTGGGGCCGACTATCAACCGGCAGGTTGCTTTAACCCAAGCCACTGTTGGCGCAGTGGTTTGGGTACTTACCCACCAAGTTAAACCTCCGCCCCAAAGATGTCAACCAATGCTTGATCATGTATTCGACACTTATAGTGATGATATACTACATCTCGCACCAATTACTGCCGCATAGGCAGCTAAGAAAAATGCGTGATCGTGTTTCATACGTCCACTCTGCCGCATAGGCAGCACAACTACCGGGCTTCGGCCCGGTTATTTTTTCTCCCCCAGCCCCAACGCGGGGTGATACCACCACTGCCTTGCAGATCCTTTACTCCCCACCATGACATTCACCGTGGTAAATTTTTTGGCACATTGCTCTAGGCTGACCCCTTGCGCCTCTGCCTGTTCTTTTAACAGCGCCAATAAGTCGAACCGGCCCCAGGGGGATATCCCCTGCCCCATAGGTATGTCCGCCCACTCCAGTGTGGCGACCATATGAGAGGCGCTGACATAGATATGGGGCTTACCACGACCACCCTCCTCATGAATACGGTGGGGTAGCAGGCAGGTTTCATCCTCATCCGGCAAAAAGACCAGCGTCATTTCTTTGCCGGTTTGCTTACGAAAAGGTTGCTGCTGGGGCAACACCCAAGTTAACCCCGCCTGTGGGTCACGCCAGCACTCGGTCGCGGTTAATTCTTGCTGCTGGCCCTGTCTGCTGCCACGTCGTTTGGGTTGCTCCGATGCGGTGGGCGGCAACATAAGCGCTTCTAACCGGGCATGCTCTAAATCCACTAGGCTGTTGCTACTGTTAAGAGGCGCTTCGTCGCGCACAATGCGTGGGCAAGCGGTAATGTGCCGATACTCAGACTCGCGCAGCAGGTGCGTTAAGCGGTGGTTACTCAGGCGAAACTTTTTACTGTATTTGTCTTCAAAACCCGGCTTTACATACACCAGCTTAGGTTTCCCATTGCGTTCTTGGCGCTCGGTAAAGTAACGCAGATTGGTATCAAACAGGTATATATTCGCCTGCTCAGGTATTTTTTGTCTGTGCCTTTGCACCCTGCCCGCCAACTGAATCAATGAGCGCATGGACGAGGGTTCCACTACCGCCCAATCGTAGTCGTGATCGCGCCCCACTTCTGTAACCGGAGAGCCCAGCACCACAAACAATTGGTTGGGCTGCTCGCTCGAACTAAGCAACTCGCGAGTATCCTCACGTTCATACACCGCGCCGGAATCGCGCCGGTTTAATACGCCGTCAAGCAGATATTCAATTTGCGAGCGCAGTAGCAGCGGAAATCGCGCGTGATACACACACAAATGAATTTGATAACCCTCAGGCGCTCCGTTTTTATACAGCTCTTGCGCAACTCGAAATAGCGGCTCGATATTCGCCATACGTACCAAACCAAAGCTCACTTTTTTACCAGAGTGCGGGCAGGTTTCATGATTGTTATCGTGGGCGTTGATAATCGCGTTTAACACAGGTTTGGCAAAGTCTTTGTGAATATCGGCTTTATCGGCATTTTCCACACTGGGTAGATCAAGCGATAAAATTTCGCCTTTTCGGTTCGCACCTTTAGACGTTACGGCGCCCTGTAGTTTCTTAACACGCTGCGCTACAAACTGCTGATGATAAGCCGCAAAATCAGTAGTGGTGCTTGATACCAACTTTGGGCTAACGCTTTCATCTACCCACAAACACGGTACCGCCGGATTGGACTTATCCTGCCCGCCATGTTCGCCCCGATTTTTTAAATAGTGCACACGGCCAGCAGCATAAGCGCGAAACATCCCCTCAACCAACGCAGGCGGCATGGTGGCCGATGAGAGCAGCACCCGACTCCCCAGCAGCCCGCCCCAGTGAACCAGCCGCGTAAGTGCGGGTAAATCCTCCATGCCGAAATCGTCTAGCTCATCCAACACTAAATCGCTGCTCATTAGCCGCAACATTGGGGCCATTTGTCGCCCTGCCCGTTGCGCCTCTGTGGCGGGCATTAAATGGTCGATGGTGCACACCAACGTGGGCGCAGACACCAGAGCGCTAATGCGCGGATCGGCCATCACCTTAGAGAGTAACGGGTGATCCAAATGCTGACCTTCGTAAAGCACGTGGCCGTCTTCTTCCATTAAGTCCTGCACCGAGGCAGAGCCCGTGCTCTCGGCCAATGATTCGTAATACTCAAACAGCTCGCGACTGGCGCTGCCGCCCACTTTAATGGCCAACTCATCATCATTTAGATGTAAATCCTGACGATAACTACGTCCTGTTTGAAGCGTTAACGTTCGAAGCCCCAGTGCAAAGCTTGCCCGTAAGCCCAACTCAGGGTCGGCCAGAGCGTTAAGAATTCTAGCGTTTGCCAAGGTTTTACCGCAGCCGGTTGAGGCCATATTGACAATAAAACATCCCTGCTCAGCTGCTTTATCGCGCGCGGCTACTGCGGCATCGGCGGCGCGATCCTGCCAGCGAAAACGCTCAAGTTTGCTGCGCCTTTTTAACCCTTTATGACGGGCGAGCGTGGGTAAAAAACGCTCAAAGCCTGGAAAGCTACGTACGATACTCGCGGTGAATTTGGCCACCCCCAATAAATGCTCATCCAGCGGTTGTTTCAGCGTTTTATCTTTATGAGTGTTGGCATAGACTTTATAGTTTTTATCACTGCTAACCCGCTGTTTGGCGTCCGGTGGTAAAGCCGAATAATGGTGATCCGCCAGCATTAAGCTTAAGCGCGACAGGTGCATCACGTAGGGATTATCCAGCCAGCTATAGCCCTTTCTACGCTCAAGCAATCTTTGCAAACGTACCGCCAACTTGGCCGCTGATTCGCGCCACTTGGGCAACGCGATGGGCAACTGTTTAATAGTCCAGTAAGGCGTTATGGCTTCTTCCGGTTTACTCTGCCTTACCTCATTCCAGTCGTGTGTGACGCCTTGCAATAAACCGGGCAGCGCGCTCGCGCCAAAATCTGGTGACCATTTCCCCAGGTATTGCTGCTCGCCCTTCTCATCAACTACTGGTTTTACCGGTAAGCGGTGATGAGTCACCACTAGCCAGGCAATGGCAGCCGCTAAAGGCGGCAAGTTTTTAAAAGGCGGCTCACAGCTATCCAAGCCATCGCGGCAATAGCGCCCCGCCTGCAACCAGGTTTTATCGTCGTTATCAGTCGGAGTCGCTAAACGCTGCAGCCAGGTTGCATCATCGTCCTTGCCGATAAACGCCAGAAACAGGCGCAGTGACACCCATTCATGGCGGTAGAGATTTTTCTCGACAAGCTCGCCCCGCAGTTTTTTCTGAAAGGCCACACTGGCTTTTCCCAGGTCGTGCAGTAATGCCGCCAGTTGCGCCAGTAACTGAATATCCTCACCGGTGTGCCAATCATTTTCGGACTCTGTGCGCAGAATGTCTCGCTCGGTGGTATTGGTAGGAACCGCGCCCTCGCTGTTAAACCGACTGGCGTTGCCGACTATCCACATCAATTCGCTGTGGTCTTTGCCCCTAATCCAGTGGCAGGCAACAGCGGTATTGCGGCGAGCTGTTTTACGCAACAACTTTTTTAAGGTAGCCAGACCGTCCATGGTAATCGGCGTTTGCCAGGTACGCTCGCCGCGCCTTTCTGCAAATTGATCGAGTATACGGCGAGTTTCCGCCAGTGCTCGCTTGTTGCACTGGGACACCAGCAGTACGTTCATTTCTGCGGCGCTCCGCTGCGACCGATGCTCAAAGCGATTTCCTTCAGTGTATCGATCATAAAATCGAGCGACTCGCCGCGCGTAAGCACTTCTATACAGTTGCGCCTAAATTCCTGTTCGTCATCGCCGCGCATGGCAGACAAAAAAGCCTGCGGCAGGATGGCGGCATCTTTTACCAAATCGGCGGCATCAAACACCAATCCACCCCGGCGAGTTTTTCCGTGTAAAACGGCTAGGCCGTGGGGCAAGCCCAACACCCACGTGGCGGTTGCCCCAAGACCATAGGCGAGGTAATTGCCATGATCTAAAAAGCGATTGGCAGGGTCAGCCCCCGTACCGCGCTTAGCACGGGTAAAATCGCCATAGCCCACTGTATTTACGGCCAGTTTAAAGAGGGCTTTGGTTAGCCGGGCCTCTTCAGTCAGTAGCTCATTGGTATCCCGCGCCACTTCAATATTGCCCAAGCTTTTATCAAGCAGTGCCTTAAGGCGCTCGATATCTACCTCAAACCCTGCGTCTTTTAAGGCTCTTTTGCCCCACTGGGATAAAATCCGGTTAAGCCTCGCTACCTGCAGAGCTTTTGCAGCGTCCAGACGCAGCGCCTCGTCAAACCACATTTGCACCCAGCCCTGCAGATATTCGGTGGGGCGATATTCGCTTTGCGGCGAAAGCCAGGCAACGTCTATGTCGACCTCGTTCGCGCTAAACAGCGGCGTACCGCCACCACCACAAAAACCCACTAAAACACCCGCTTTGGCCAATTCACGCATGGCGGCTTGGGTGATGGAAGTGCCCGTTCCCAACAGTATGGTGGTGGTATTGGCAATGGGGATATTCCAATAGAGAGACTGTTTACCTGCGTCGGTTACATACTCAACCCGGCCCCCATTAACCAACACACGGCAGTGCTGCAAATAGTAGATATTCGCTCGCTTAGAATGAAGAATGGTTTTTAAATCTGACGGCGATAAATCTTCCACTGTACTTTCTCCTTTCTAAACCCCAACCCGAACCACGAATTTCACTGGTTTCCAGTTTCCCGCCAGTGTGCGAGTCACTTCGGCGCTAACGGCTTCACCGTTATCCATCAAACGACTAAGTGCCCTGTTGTTAACTCTTGGTACATAGCCTATTTTGTGTTCTCCCCAGTAAACCTCTATCGCCCGCTGGTCGTGCTTATTGTCGGGCTCTCGCTTTAAGGTCAGCGCATCGCCTGAGCTGATATGCGTTAAAAATTCGTCCGTTTGGTAGTAGCCGAAACCCGCAACTTCTGCATCCAAAACTTCGAGCAGCCTAATAGGCTTTTGTGCTCTCACCGCTGGTGCGGCCAAGGCGCTAGTCACCCCCAGCAAGGTCAACAACTTTCTTCGCTTTATCATGATTACCCCCCCTCAACTATCATCACTTTAGCGGGGCTAAAAGCTGGCGCAATACTGTAAAAATAACCCGTACCGCAATATGACAAGCCTCGTCTCGGCTCTGCTATTTTCTTAAAAAAGCCACTCCTTTATGTCACTTAAATTGACAATCACAATTTGCTGCGCCTCGGGCACGGCGTCCAGTACCTTGGGATTGATGCGCATCTCTTGCAGTAAATAGTGCACCAAGCAGGCACGGGTGGTGAGTTTTAGCTGACCATCTTGCATTTGGTAGTCGCACTCGATTACGCCGCGTTTTTCCGTTGTCAGGCGCGGATCGGGTGCAAAATTGACTGTGACAGAGGTGTTCCAGGCGTCGTCTTGAGCGGCGCTGTGCGTAGCACCGCCAGACAGAACGGCCTCACCTCGAAAGCGGCTGAGGACAAAATCCCGAAACTGCTTTTTGTGCTCGCACCAGGCGCGCAGGTGCCAGCGCAGGCCGGTTTGCACCAGTGCGTGCGGGGCGATCACCCTCCCCTGTCGGCTGGGGTTGGTGAGGGACACATAGTCCACCTCTAACCGCTGGTTGTGCCGAATGGCTTGCACAACGGCCCGCATAAAACTCGCAGGCACACCCCTCGCGGGAAGACTCAAAGAGGCAATCGGTAGCTTTTCAGCCGTCAGTGGCTCCGCCAGCCAAGCCAGGTATTGCTCGGCGCTGCCCGATATAAACACGGGTTTAAAGTCGGGGGTGGGCTGGTGGCACTTGCGGTGGGTGTTATAGGTGAGGTTTTGGGGAGCCAAGACAAGGTAGTGTTTAATATCCTTGCTCGCCTGCTGGCGGGACAAGCCAAAGTGCTTAACCAACAAGCTGCTGTTGGCCGCTCCCTCCCAGAAGGCGACCAATTCAAAGGTGTAGAGGCGCTGTCTTTGCGCTTCGCTGATGTCCATAGCAGCGTATTCCTTGAGTTGGCGCCGGTGGCGCCCTGATCAACATACCAATAGTGCCATACCCTCTCTCCGGTTAAAATACCGGGGCCACTAGCGCTTGTCGCAACACCGGACTGCGCCCGTTGGCGGGATGACTCAAACTCTGAAAAAGACCAACAAAAGCTATAATAATCAGCACCTTAGGAGGGAATAATTCGTTTTTAACAACCTACGCAATATGCTAGACTACGGGTTGTTCATTCCCGAAGAATCTACCGAGTAGCTGACTATGAGCAAAAGCGTTTCACTTGATCGCAAAAAGGCCTACGTCAGAAAGACCCGAGCGGCCAATTACTTGGCTAGCCTCCGCCTCGAAGGGTTTAAAACCGACAACGCCACCCCAAAGCTGGCGTCACGGGAAGCGTTACTCGCAAAATACGCCGTTTCGCGAAAGTGACGACTTTCCATGGTTGATAAGTATGGCACCGGCGAAGATCCGGCGTGCTATCCCGGCACTTCAACGCTTCGAAACCTGCTCAACATAAAAGACCCCAGCAAACTGGAAGAAGCAGAACGCGATATTTCATTTCATAGCGCCCAAGAGGTGGAGTTTTCGCCTCCACCTTACGATCTTGACTACCTTTGCTACCTTCACAAGCGCCTCTTTCAAGATATATACGCTTGGGCTGGCGATATCAGAACAATCGACATCAGCAAAGGCCACACACGATTCTGCACTGCCAGCCGATTGCGACCAGAGGCCAGTAAACTGTTTACCACATTGGCGGAACAACATTTTTTTGAGGGCATGAGCCGCGCCCATCTCGTATTTAGCATTGCGGAACTGTACGGTGAGGTTAATATGCTTCACCCTTTCCGCGAGGGCAATGGACGCGCTCAGCGCCTTCTCTTTGAGCACTTGATTGTTAATGCTGGGTACGAAGTATCATGGGCTCCTGCCCGCCGCCAAACATGGCTCGAAGCAAATGTAGCAGCAGTTCAATGTGACTACAGGCCTCTTACCGCGATTTTTGACCGATGTATCGGCACAGCGCTATAAAGATCATGCAAAGCGCGCAGTAAAAAAAGCCACACCACAACGTCTCTATGTCATATTGGCCATTTCCCAACTTGCCCTTAGCCCATGTCTGTATTCAATAACTTCAACCGCCTATTCCCCCTCTGGGCCATAGCGCTTGGGGCGCTGGGTTTTAATTTCCCCGCTGTGTTTACGCCCCTGGCACCGAGTATTGCCTGGCTATTGGCGCTGGTGATGTTTGCCATGGGGCTGACGCTGTCGGGGGCGGATTTTCTAAGGGTGTTGCGCGAGCCCAAGCCCATTGCGGTGGGGCTTGTGTTGCAATTTACGGTCATGCCTTTGGCGGCGCTGGCGGTCAGCCGGGCCATGGGCTTAAGCGCGGAGCTGACCACCGGCATGGTGCTGGTGGGTGCTACGGCCGGGGGGACGGCGTCCAATGTGATTACCTGGCTGGCCGGTGGGCGCGTGGCGTTGTCGGTGTCTATGACGTTGGCCTCCACGCTGGCGTCTGTCTTGCTCACGCCGCTCATCGCCTGGCTACTGCTCAAAAGCTCGGTGGACATCAACGCGCTGGCGATGCTACTCAGCATCGCCAAAATTGTGTTCGCACCGGTGCTGCTTGGGGTGGTGGCCCATCATCTGTTTGCTCATACCATTCAACGCCTTGAGCCGGCGTTGGCGAGCCTGGCGGTGGTACTGATTGCGCTGATCATCGCCATCGTAGTGGCACTGAATGCCGGGCGCCTGACGAGTATTGGCGCTCTGGTGATCGCCGCGGTGATGCTGCACAACGCTATAGGCTTGAGCGCCGGCTACTGGATCGCGCGCGGAATGAGATTTGATGAGGCCAGCTGCCGCACAATCGCCATTGAGGTGGGCATGCAAAACTCCGGCTTGGCCGTGGCACTGGCGCAGCAGTTTTTTACCGCTACCGCCGCTTTACCCGGTGCGCTCTTTTCCGTATGGCACAATGTCTCGGGTTCGCTGCTGGCCAGCTGGTGGCGGCGCAAAGGCCATCAGCCCTCCCCCGATCAATAGCGCTCACACACTGGTTGATCAAACGCTACTGACGGCGCAACCTGCCAAGGATATAAAGCACCGCCGGCAGCATCAAAGCAACACCCACCACAATGTACACCAGCGCATCGTTTTCAAAGCGCAGATGCTCGGGCAAGATGCTAAGGCCTGCGAACTGCATGGCCATACCCAGCCCGATCAGCACGCAACCGAGCATATCCAGTACCAGTAAATGAATAGGGAGTTTCATCGGGTTTCCTCTAACTCGCTCAAATACCCAGAAATTGGTCTTCTCAAAGCATCAACACCGCACAGCAGTTATCGCTTAAAGATTTCCCGGATTCTACACTCTGGCGTCACTATGATAATACAACTCGCCCAATAAAAAGCCGGCATAGTGCCGGCTTTTTACCTTTGGGTAAATCACTGTCCTACCAAATGATAGCGCCTGTCTCCGCATCAATGGCCACCACCGGCTGGCGCACTTGACCGGCAATGACATTAAAGTAACCAAACAGGTAGATCACATCACCATCCATAATCATCTCTGAAACCTGTCCATTGGGAGCCAAGTCTAAGTCACTTGCTGATGCCGAAACGAAATCATAGGTCACAAAGTTTCTACAGCATTCAATGGGTCGGCCAAAGCCATAGAACCAGCCCCCAAGGTAGAGCTCAGTTCCAGCCAACATCGCAGCATGAACCGCGCTGTCTATGCCACCGAAGTTGACGCCAATATCGACGATGCTACCGTCAAAGGTATTCACAAGGTAAAGGGGCTCTTGGGAACCAGAATCTCCACCAATAACGAGCAAGTGCTCATTGACATCAAGTGCTTGAATACCTATTTGATCTAGCATCAGCCCATCAACGTCAAAAGCCGTCAGCTGCCGGGTTTCAATATCGAACTGAGCTATACCATCGCGAGATTGGTCGTCTACCTGAGTGAAATCACCTCCTACATACAGGTGGTTTTCGATGGATGTTAAAGCAGCCACATTCCCATTAAGAGCGGGATTCCAGTCGAGTAACCGATGATTTGTCAGATCGTAGGCCGCCAAACCTCTTCTGCTCTTACCATTCACTGTTGTAAAGTCTCCAGCCAGATAAAGAGTGCTACCTACGACTTCGAGCGCATTGATAGAGTCATCTGTCTCGAGGGACCATTCCACGCTGGCCCCATCTTCAGCGGACATTGCGTGAGTGTAGTCGTGCTCGTATTCAATTGGGTCTGTGCCTTCAATTGGGATAGGCTTGCCATGACCAAGCCCAAAGTAAATCACCCCTTCGTGCTCAACCAAAGCGTTTACATCAGATGCATCTACAGTGCCGATCCAGCCTTCAAAAGAACCTGTTTTGGCTTGGTATACCTGAATCCCCTGATCACTCACGTTAAACCAATTGAGATAACCTGCCAGTACAATACTGTCACTGGCAATTGCAATATCATTAAAAGAACCCAACCCCTGAGCCGGAATGTTGACCAGAGAATCCGTTGAAATATTGTACGCTCCCTTTGGCTCATCATTACCGTTGGTGAAAGCTCCAAAAACCAACAAGCCCTCTTCAGTAGCATTAAAATAGGCGGTGCCCTCGTTAGCGGGCAAATCCCAGCTCACTGACTGCGCCGTTTCTAAGCTGAAAGCTTTAGGGATAATAGGTAAGTTTCTCTTGGGCATATCAAAGGCATAAAGAGTGTTTCCCTCAACACCGATGTCAAAGACAAAGGAATCGTCCGCCAATTCTGGTTGCCACTCGCTTAAAACCCCAGAGTTATCTATGTGACGAATCTCTGAAAGACTTCGTGCATGCTGCTGATAAACTCTGGCAAAGTAAACGCCAGAAGCGTCAGCACTCACAGCCATCACATGGTCAGACAGCTCAAGGTGCCATAGCCACTTACCAGTGGCGATATCAAACGCACTGATGATACTCCCCTCGACCATCCCGTTGCTGGCAATCGTATGGGAGGCGGTGTAGAGCACCTCTGATTCTCGGGCGACATCCTGCCACGCCTGATTACCGCCATTGTGAGAGTAGCCATCAACAGCAGGTAACTGCCCCGTTGACAAATTGAGCAGAGCCACGCCATCACGGGAAAAGCCGTCTACCTTGCCAAAAGCACCGACTAAAGCCAAGCGATCGCCAAACACTTCAAGATACTCGACTTCACCATCTACCGATAGATTCCAGCTTTTATCCAAAACGCCTAAGTGATTGATGCGGGCGATATTGTCCCGATCGACCCCGGCAACGGCAGTGAAATTCCCGGCAATAATCCATCCGTCTCCATCAGGCACGACAGCATGTACTTCGCCATCCACAGTAGGCAAAGCTCCGCTTAGCTGACCACTTTGCGCATCCACTTGGGCGAGGACAAAGGTGGTGAAGGCTGTGCCACCAGCCGTGACATACAGCTTCTCATTGGCTAGGATTGCTTTGTCACTGGAGCTAGCCGACTGCACCAATGGTTTTCCAGCGGCAGGGGCGGAATAACCAGCTTCAGACTTAAGGATAAAATAGTAGCTTTTTCCTAACACAAGTCCGCTTTCATTGGACTCCCAGGCCCCCTCACCGGAAGGAATCCCCACTTGCGAGCCTGCGCTTTCACAAGACGCGTAGTTTTCCCAATCGCAATTAGGGTCCGTTGACCACATAAGGTCGACATCCAAGGCACTTTCCCAGCGAATCTTGACGACCTGTGGCTCAGAGGAGACTTTCGGTGTACCCGGCTTTTGCTCCACAACGATGTCCACATCACAATCATCGGTGACGGCAGGCAGCCGATACAGCGTCCTGGACTCTTCTTCAATTAGGCTGCCGCTGCAGCCTTCGGAAGTGACGACGCCAAAGCCTGGCTCGAGAGCAATGTCTATGTCTACGCCTTCGCCTTCGGCGACACTCTGCGTCGTCGAAGACGCCTCACCGGAAGTCACCGTATTGACGGTAACGGTGTAAGCGGTACTCTCGTTGCCAGTACCGTCTCCCGGCCCGCTTGAGGTATGACTGTCAGAGCCGCCACAACCGGATAATAAAAGCGCCGAAACGGCCACTGTAGGGACTAGTTTTTGTTGCATTGTCTTTACTCCTTAAAGTTTAAAAGCACATGAATCCTGTCAGTGCAACAAAATGAAAAAGATACTGTTAAGGAACAATAGAAAGGGCGCAACTTTGTTGCGGCGTCATGAGGGAAACTCAGAGAACATTCCATTGAGCACATCTTTCCATTCAGGCACAAATATTCTGAAGTTGTCGAGAATACTAGCACAACCACATTAAATTAGTACTGTCACCCATGACACCAAAGAATTATTTTCGCCGGGAGTGCTTTTCCCAGTTTTCCTGGCGCTTTTGTTCGCTCTTTTTCAGCAGCACGTAGGTGGCGCCGCTGGCGCCGTGGTGCTTTTGCGCGGAGTGAAAAGCCAAAACGTCATCAAATTGCGGCAGCCAGTTGGCGACGCAGCTTTTGAGCAGAGCGGGGGTATCGCGCCCCTCGCCTTTACCGTGGGTGATCAGGGCGCAGCGGATGTCGTGGGCCATACAGTCGCGCACGAACTGATAGAGGGCGCCGCGGGCCTGGTCGACCGTCATACGGTGCAAGTCCAGCCGCGCGTCTATGCGGTATTTGCCTAATCTCAGGTTTTTGTACACGCCGTGCTGCACGCCGTCGCGTTTAAACGCCAAAATATCCAGCGGTTTGACCGGGTCTATGTGCTCGGCGCTGAGAAAATTGGTGTCCCGCCGGGCGCGCTGGGCGGCCGCCTCACGGCGTTTGGCCAGGGCCTGCTCGCTGGGTTTATCCTTCTGCAGGGCGACTTTATCGTCGAGCTTTATGCGCTTTACGTCGCGCATCTCCTGCAGAAAGATGTCTTCGTCTTTGTCGGTCATAATCGTCACAGCCTCTGGCGCTATTATGCCGAAAACCGGCTGGCGCCGTCACGCATCGGTAAATCGACTATGCTGTAATCAGCCTTCAGACAGGGATGGAGTCATCCATGAGCAATTACTCTCTGGCCGTATTGGCGCTGCTGGTCGCGCTGCTGCTGTGCCTTGTGTGGACCGCCAGCGGCTTCGCTGCCGGCAACATCCACCCCATTGAGGCGGTTGACCCCATTGCGCTGACGCGGGACCTAGCCTTTGCCACGGCCTGCTTCATCCTGCTGGCGCTGGCCACCTTTTTGCCCGTCAGGCGCAGTATTGCCAGCGTTATGGCAACGGGCTCGGGTCTGCTGTTTGTGGGAGCCTGGCACCTGCTGCTGGGCAACTTTGTCGATGATTTACCGGTGTCGCTGGATATTGCCGGCGCCTTCGCCCTGCCCACCGGGGCGGGGCTGATGGCCTGGGGGCTGTTTCAGCTGGGCCGCGCCTACCGCTTAAGCCGGTTACTGCTGGGCAGCTACCGCAAGATTGAGCACAGCCTGTCCACCAAAGATCAGCTCACCCAGCTGTTTAACCGCCGTTACTTTTACAGCAATTGCCCCGAGCTGCTGGCCTCCTGCCAAAAGCACAACGAGACCTGCATATTGATCAGCTTTTTGCTGGAGAATCTGCCGGACATCAACCGCGAGGAGGGCGTCAACTGCGGCGACGCGGCCTTGAGCGAGCTCGGGCGGGTGCTGCTCAACAACACCCGCCACAACGATATTGCCGCGCGCCTAGGCGGCCGGCGGCTGGCACTGTTTTTACCCAATACCGATATGGCGTCCGCCAGGCAAATTGCCCAGCGCATCTTGTCGCTGGCCGAGCATGTTCAGGTTAGTGATAACGAGGGTGTGCGGCGGGTACTGAGCCTGCGTATTGCCCACAGTATTTATGAGTCGAAGCCGGAGGAGGAGTTTGAATCGCTGGTGCAGAGAACTCAGGCTGCCCTGAATCAGGCAGCCTGAGGCGCAGGATAGTGTCCTGTCCAAGAAGTTCGCATATTTTCAGCTTGCCCTACAAGGGCTCTGGCAAGGCGCGGTTGGCAGCGAATGGCCGTAGCCCTTTGCAAGAAACGCAAAGCTTACCGCCTCCTGCTCTCGCGCCTTACCCACATCCCTGCAGGCAACACAGTCAGGCCCTTGTAGGGCGCGCCCTGCGGGAGCGCCGTTGTGGCACTAGTACTGTGTTGCGCACCTTGCCAATAGAACCACTATTGGCGGCGGCACGCGCCTTGTCCTAGCACCACAACGGCGCTCTCAAATTAAGCGAACTTCTCGGACTGGACACTAGCGATTGGCGCGGTTGTCGATCAGTTCATCGACCACTGAGGGGTCTGCGAGGGTTGAGGTATCGCCCAGGTTCTCCAGCTCATTGGCGGCAATTTTGCGCAGGATGCGGCGCATGATCTTGCCCGAGCGGGTTTTTGGCAAACCGGGCGCCCACTGGATAATGTCTGGCTTGGCAATGGCGCCAATCTCTTTCACGCACAGGGCCACCAGCTCCTTTTTCAGCTCGTCGCTGGGCTCGGCGCCTGACATAGGCGTGACATAGGCGTAAATACCCTGCCCCTTGATGTCGTGGGGGTAACCCACCACTGCGGCTTCGGCCACCTGGTCGTGCAGCACCAGAGCGCTCTCCACCTCAGCCGTGCCCATGCGGTGACCGGATACGTTCAGTACGTCGTCCACCCGGCCGGTAATCCAGAAGTAGCCGTCCTGGTCGCGGCGGGCGCCGTCACCGGTAAAGTAATAGCCGGGGTAGGTAGAGTAGTAGGTATCGATGCAGCGCTGGTGGTCGCCATACACAGTGCGGATCTGGCTCGGCCAGCTGGCCTTGATCGCCAGACTGCCTTCACCGGCGCCGTCAATTTCATTACCCTCGGCATCCAACAACACGGGCTGCACGCCAAAAAACGGCTTGGTGCAAGAGCCCGGTTTGAGGTCGGTCGCCCCCGGCAGTGGCGTCATCATATGGGCGCCGGTTTCCGTCTGCCACCAGGTATCGACTATGGGGCAGCGCTCATCGCCAACCACTTTGTAGTACCACTCCCAGGCCTCGGGATTAATAGGCTCGCCCACGCTGCCGAGAATGCGCAGCGACTTGCGCGAGGTGCGGGTGACAAATTCATCGCCCGCCCCCATAAGAGCGCGCACGGCGGTGGGCGCGGTGTAGAAACTGTTGACCCCGTGCTTGTCCACCACCTGCCAGCAGCGCGAGGCATCCGGATAGGTGGGCACACCTTCAAACATCAGGCTTGTCGCGCCGTTGGCCAGTGGACCGTAAACGATATAGCTGTGGCCGGTCACCCAGCCCACATCGGCGGTGCACCAGTAGACATCGCCCTCGCGCAGGTCAAACACATACTTGTGAGTCATAGCGGCTTGCAGCAGGTAGCCGCCAGTGGTGTGCAATACGCCCTTGGGCTTACCGGTAGAGCCGGAGGTATAGAGGATAAACAGCGGATCTTCGGCATCGACCCACTCTGGCTCACACTCAGCGGCAACGGCTTCGACCGCGTCGCGGTACCAGACATCGCGCGACTCGTTCCAGTCGATATCACCGGCGGTGCGCTTGACCACCAGGCAAGTGTGTACATCGGGGCAGCTGGCGAGCGCCTTATCTGTGTTGGCTTTTAGTGGAATTTTGCGGCCGCCGCGCACGCCTTCATCGGCGGTGATCACCACCTGGCAGTCAGCATCGAGAATACGGTCTTTCAGGGCGTCGGGGGAGAAGCCGCCAAACACCACTGAGTGCACGGCGCCCACACGGGCGCAGGCGAGCATGGCGTAACAGGCCTCGGGGATCATGGGCATGTACAGGCACACCCGGTCGCCTTTTTTCACGCCGCGCTCGCGCAGCACATTGGCCAGGCGGCAGACTTCTTCATGCAGCTCGCGGTAGGTGATCAGCTGGTCTTCGGCCGGGTCGTCGCCCTCCCAGATAATGGCGGTTTGATCGCCGCGCTTTTCCAGATGGCGATCAATGCAGTTAACACTGACGTTGAGCTTGCCACCCAAAAACCAGGCGACTTCGCCTTTTTTCAAATCGCTTTTGCTGACCGTGTGCCACTTTTCTTTCCAGTCCAGAAAGGTGTCGGCCTGCTCGGCCCAGAATTGATCCGGCTGTTCCACCGACTGTTTATAGAGCTTTTCGTAAGTCTCCTTGTCGATGGCTGCCTGCTGCTGAATGGCCTCAGGAACCGGGTAGAGGTGGTGCTCGGTCATACGTCATCTCCGCGCTTTATCTGCTGTTATTTTCCAGGCCCGGGCTCGGCTGCGGCGTACTCGCCACGGTTCAGAGGCTAAGGGCCCACTCGCTATCGTCGATCACCGAAGCTTAACAGCCCGCCCGCCGCAGCGCTAGAGACAACGTTGTCTTTTGGTGCAAATAGCGCATCAAAATAAGGCAGACAATTCCTGTGCGGCGCATCACACTTTTACAGGCCGCAAAACCCTACACTGCTGCACTGAATAATGTTAGCGCAAACATTGGCAGACTCTACCCATTTCTTATCTCAGCGCGCCAGCTTGTCGCATTGATTCGCGATCGCTTGCCGAGAAAGTAGCGCTGCCATTCATTGCCCAACGGAAAGATAACGGCTGCGGCCCCCGATATAAGGAATATTATTGTGCGCCTCGCTCTACTGACGACAACCCTCTCTTGCACACTCTTAGCCGCTTGCGGTGGTGGCGGCTCAACAGGTCCGTCGAATGACGGGGGCTCTTCGGTGCAAGCTCGCGCATCCTCTTCGGCACAGAGTATCAACGACTCACCGCAGAGCACCTCAAGCGCACAACCAACTCTGGAGCCGGACAGCTCTGGGGCGGGCTCAACCCCCGCTCGCTCATCCAGCTCACAAGAGCGACTGGGCCTGGGCTCGAGCGTCGCAAGCTCGGCTCAAAGTTCGAGTAGCAGCAGCGCACTTTCAAGCGATACTCCGCCGCCTCAGCAATCGAGCAGTTCCAGCTACAGTCCCACTTCAAGTTCCAGTTCCAGTTCCAGTTCCAGTTCCAGTTCCAGTTCCAGTTCCAGTTCCAGTTCCAGTTCCAGTTCCAGTTCCAGTTCCAGTTCCAGTTCCAGCTCGAGTGTAGGCTCAAGCTCTGACTCGTCCTCGTCACAATCGAGCCTGCAGGCCAGCAGCTCCTCCAGCTCTTCTACCGCGATGCCCGCCTTTAGTGAAAACAGCGCCTGCGCTCCGGGCGGCAACCCCAACCCCGACGCAGACTTGCCCACATTCAGCGACAGCGGTATGAACCATACCAACCCCGCCAAAATGGCAGAACACATGTCAGCGCACGAGCTGGTGGCTTACGACCGAGCCACCCACGCCACCATTGCCAGCGGCGACTGGTGCGACCCAAGCATCTGGCACAATGGCGCTGTACCGGGCGATGGGGCACGCGTGGTGATCGGACGCGATAATGCCGTCAGTTATGCGTTAAGTGATACCGCCCGCCTACACACGCTGCGTGTTGATGGGGAACTCAACTTCGCCACCAACAGCGACACCCGCATGACCCTGGACACTCTGTTTGTGGACCCACGCGGCACTCTGACCATTGGCACCCAAAGCCAACCCGTCAACCACTCGGTGAACGCCGAGATTGTCTTTGCCGCCAATGGCGACATTGATGTTGACTGGGACCCACTGCTGCTCAGCCGCGGGCTAATCGCCCACGGCAGACTGAAAATTCACGGCGCAACGAAGACACCGCACGTCAAACTATCCAGTCACGCCTCGGCCGGCACCAGTGCACTAAACCTAGAGTCCCGCCCCCAAGGCTGGAAAGTGGGCGACACTTTGGTGGTGACTGGCACGCGATATTCCGGCTGGAAATGGGATAACAGCCTGCGTGCAGTGCGCTATCACGAGGCTCAAGACGAAGTACGCACCATTACCAATGTAAGTGGCACGATTGTCACTTTAAATCAGCCCCTGCAATACAACCACGAATCGCCGCGCAGCGATTTAAAAGCCAGCATAGGCAACTTCACCCGCAATGTGCGCTTTGTCACCGAGAATGCGGATTCAGTACCCGTGCACCAACGCGGTCACGTTATGTTTATGCACAACAATGACATTGACGTTCGCTACGCCGAGTTCTTTGAGCTGGGCCGCACGGACAAATCACGCGACAGCCAAGAAGCGGTAGACGTTTCCGTCATGCGCCCCAACACCAATGTGCGCGGCCGCTACAGCTTCCACTTTCACCGATCCGGTACCCACGACCAACGCAACCCCGCCATCGGTATTGGCAATGCCGTTTTTGGCTCACCTGGCTGGGGCTATGTGCACCACGACAGCCACGCCATGCTGCACAACAACGTCAGCTACAACACCCTAGGGGCGGGCTTTGTGGCCGAAACCGGCAACGAAACCGGCGCCTGGACCCATAATTTGGCTGTAAATTCTAAAGGCCGAAACGGGGTCTACAATCCGAAAAACGGCAACGATATATACGCTTACGATATTGCACGTACCGGCGATGCTTTTTGGTTTCAGGGTCGTATGGTGGCGGCCATCGGCAATATTGCCACCAGCGCCAACCGAGGGTTTACCTACTTTCATCGCGACCACTCCGGCACCATGATCGGCACCGATCCAAACCTTTTTATGGCTCCTCAGGCTTTGGGCTTAGATCGCACGTCCTCCGCCGATAAGATTCCGATTCGTCACTTTCACGGCAACGAGGCTTACGCCAGTACCATCGGCGCATTTGTCGTGAAAGCCAATCCACGGCAGGGGCACGACATTTACACCGTGATGAGCGACTTTACCGCCTGGGAAGTAAAAACCGGTGCGTCCATCGAATACACCTCCCACTACCTGTTGCGCGATTTTGATCTGATTGGCCTGACTTCAGAGCCTTTCCGTCATGCGGAATACGGTATTGAGTTTGGCCGCAACACCACCGACATGGTGGTACACGATGCGCGGATTGAAGGATTTGAGTTTGGCATAGACTTGAGTAAAGATCACGTCAGCACCAACCCGCTGGGCAAAGACCAGTTTGTGGTGATTGGCGGGCAGATTACCGGGGTAGCGCAGATTTATGAAGAACAAGACGCCAGTGATGTCATCATAGAAAACAGCGACCTGAGCCCCGGCCACTTTGAGCTGACGTTCGACGGTTTAAACACGAACGGCCACTACGAGTACCTGGACCCGGCCACCACAGCCGGCACGGGCATTCAGTTCAGCGGCACCAAAACCGACAGCATTGGCCCCAACCCCATTCCCGCCGGTTACGATTCACTGGGGATGTACAGCAAGGACATGATCGCCCTAGTGAGCCAGGCGGGCTATTACCAAACCGCAGACGGCGAGCACTACGCGGTTAAGCAAGAATATTTTAGCGACCGGGCCACGGGCGAGGTGTATATGCAGCCACTAAAAATCCGGTTGGGGCCCGATGTCGTCGGGCTGCTGGGAAATCAGTATCACGCTTGGCGCAACGCCCACTACCGAGGCCTCATTGACTTGGACAATCGGGCCCCCGTCGCACAAAACGATTCCGGCGCGGTGGCCGCCGGCAGAGAACTCACCCTCAACCTAACTGCCAACGATTCGGACCCTGAGGGCGACTCACTGCGCATACTCAGTGTGGTCAGTCCGCTCTACGGCACTGTTTCACACAACAGTAGCCGCATCACCTATCACGCCTACCCGGGCGTGCGAGGTACCGATGTGTTCCACTACTGGGTGGGAGACGAGCACGGCAACGCGCATCGCGGGGAAGTGAGAGTGTCGGTGAACTGATAACAAGGGAGGGGGGGCGGAGCTGACGGTGATTGATCGCTTACCGGCAGCCCTACCCCGTCACACCAACTGCATGGGGATGGTGTTGGTGGTGCGCTCGACTTTGTTGTGCTCGTCCAGGTACACCAGCCGCGGCTTGTAGCTTTTCAGCTGCTCTTCGGTGTACTGGCCGTAGGCGCCGATAATCACCCGGTCGCCCACCTGCACCTTGCGCGCGGCGGCACCGTTCATGGAAATGGTGCCGGAGCCCGGCTCGGCGAGAATCACGTAGGTGGTAAAGCGCTCGCCGTTATTGACGTTATAGATGTCAATCTGCTCAAACTCGCGCAGCCCGGCCAGTTGCACCAGATCGGCATCGATGGCGCAGGAGCCGTCATACCACAGCTCCGCCTGGGTCACGGCGGCCATATGCAGCTTGCCTTTGAGCATGGTAGAGAGCATGGCTCTTCCTCCTGGGTATTTCGTCATCAGGGCAAGGGGTATGTTAGACCACTTGCAGGGATATATTATCAATCAATCGGGCCCCTTCCGTATACATGGCCCCGAGCACGGTAATCTCCCTGTCATCGTGTGCCGCCGGCTTGAGCGTGCGGCTGTTGCAGATTTCAAGGTAGTCCACCTTAAAACCGGCCTGCTCGATCAGGCCGCGCCCGGCCTCTTGCAGGGCCAAAAAATCGCGCTCACCGGCCTGTATTTGCTCACCCACCCAGTTTAGGGTGCGGTTCAGCTGGCTGACGCGGGGGCGCTCGTCGTCGGTAATAAAGCTGTTGCGCGAGCTCAGTGCCAGGCCGTCGTCTTCACGGAAAATCTCCCCGGCGCTGATCTGTACCGGCATGCACAGGTCCTCGGCCATGCGGCGGATCACCGCCAGCTGCTGAAAATCCTTGATACCGAACACCGCCTCGTCGGGCTGGACGATGTTAAACAGTTTGGTGACCACCGTGGTCACACCCTCAAAGTGCCCAGGGCGACTGGCACCGCAGAGCACATCGGTCATGGTGGGCACGATCACGCGGGTCTGCTCGTCCATGCCGTTGGGGTACATCTCAGTCTCTTCGGGGCAAAACAGAAAGTCACAGCCCACGGTTTCGAGCTTGGCGGTGTCGTCGGCCAGGGTGCGCGGGTAGCGGTCCCAGTCCTCGTTGAGGCCAAACTGCAGGCGATTGACAAAAATACTCACCACCACGCAGTCGCAGCTTTTCTGCGCCTGGCGCACCAGGGCCAGATGGGCATCGTGCAAATTGCCCATGGTGGGCACAAAGCCGATGCGCTTGCCCTCGCGCCGCGCATTGGCAAGCTCAGCGCGCAGTGAACCTATGTGATGAAAAACCTGCATATTGCCCCTCAGGTGCCGGGATTTCCGGGGGGCGGATAATACACTTTTGGCGAGAATATGTACATTTTTAGAGCACTTGGCCCACCTTACAGAGCCAGATCTAATGCTCAGCTTGGCAAAATGCCGGACGGGGAGAAGCCAACGGAAAGAAACCACAAGGCGGCACGCCAACTGCGTACCGCCTCGGTGGTGTCGATTAGAGACCGGTCATCACGGCTGGTGGTAAGGGGCCGTGAGTTGACCGGCTTTTACCAGCCGCCACTCGTGCCGCGATCGGCGCCCCGGTACTCGGACTCGGAGAGTTTGCCGTCACCGTTTTTGTCCAGCTTTTCAAAACGGTCATTGTCGATGCCGCTGGTTCTGGCTTCGCTTTTGTCGACAGAGCCGTCACTGTTTTTGTCCGCCATGGCGAAAGCCGACTTAGCGCCTGTGTCACCGTTACCGGTGTCGTCGGCAACAGCCGTCAGAGCGCCCAAAGACAGTAAAAGAGACATGGTCAATGCAGATAGCTTTTTCATAAATGTCACCTCAAAAAGTGTGGTTGATTGCAATAAGTAGCAAAGCTACGTAGGCAATTTGGCTATTGCCAGAGCCGTGCCAGGCGGCGCGGCGACAAAAACGCAAAAACAAAAAGCTACCGGTGATTTTTAGTGATGGAGCGCACAAGAACACACACCCAACAATAAGTTTTCTTACGGTAAAAAACACCGCGCGAAATAGGCGATGTAAATTTTTCTCTTCCGGCGCGCCGGGACTTTGTGCACCAGCGCACAGGCGCCATGGCAAATGCCAAAAAAATGAGGCGCGCGCGAGCTTAAAAAATCACACAAGAGAAGGCGAAAAGATGGAGAAAAAACGGCTTGCATTTTTTACAGAGAAAACGCGTTATCAGGTCGCTGACTGCGCCAAAAAATGCAGGGAACTTTTTAACCAGCCGCTTTTGGTTCGATACTGCCAAGTGCGTCACACGCTTAGGTGTGCCAAAAGAGCGAGTGCGGCCAATGGTCCATGCAATAAAACACTTCCCATGGTTTTTAGCAGCACGAAGTTTCAATCAAAAGGAAATGGTGGTGCCGCTTTTACAGACCGGGCAGCGAGTTCTGCCGCTGACCTTCCGGTTTAGGCTCCGGGGCTAGACGGACCACCGCATCACCCACTGACAAAGTGCCACCTTGGACAATACGGGCACACAGTCCACCGTAACCGTACATGGCCGCTGCACCACCCGGCCCCAAGGCTTGGTTCATGCGCGAGCATGGATGGCAGAGCGCGGCGGGCTCGAGAATCACCTCGCCGATTTGAAGTCGCTGGTAGCGCAGAAGATTCATGTTCATTCCGCTGATCATTAGATTGCGCCGCAGCAACACCGGGTCGATGTGTCTGTGGCCGGTGTGCAGGCAAACCTGCTGAATAAACTCGCGACTGATCAACGTGACCTGGCGACCCGAGCCGGGCGTCTTGCGACTGCGATGGTCACCCGCCAAACCGAAGCCGGCAATCGCGTCAGCTTGCTCGACCACATCAATCTGGCCGCGGTGCTCACTTCTCAGGCCGATCCACTCAAGCTGTCCGGGCTTCATGCCATCACACAGTCTGTCGAGTAATCGCGCCTGAGAGTTGATCATCGCCTAACCTAAAGATTATTTTGGACGGCGTTTCGCAAACCAACGTCCGCCAGCCAACAGCATCAGTAAACCCAAAACTAACTGCCCTGGCAACTGGGTCGCCGGCAAACTGGCAACATTGGAAGGCTCAGGCGCGCTCGCATCATTGACGCCATCAACCAATGCCTGTATCTCTGCCGGGGTATCTAGCTCGTCTTCTGTTGCGGCCTCAATTGCGGCTTGGTAGGCCGCCTCATTAGCCGGCACGGCCCCGCTGACACCGTCTACGGCGTTTAACTGGGCCGCCGTTATGCTATTAACAGTGCCCGCTGCCAAGCGAATAATATCGATAGGCTCCGGAAGGCCCACGGTAACATCATCCACCATCCAGTAATAGTAATCGCCGTTAAAGGTAAACTTGAGTCGAGCTTGTGAGAGGTTCGCAACGCCACCAGTAATTGTGGGAAACAGAGCGATGTAGCTGCCCTCGGCATCATTCTGCGAACCGGGTAGCGGCATATTCACCGTATTCCAACTGGCCCCGTCATCCACTGAGAGAGAAACGCTGGCCTCTGAGATAGTAAAGTTCCGGATTTTATAAAAGAACTCTACCGCCAATGGCAGATCCGTTTGCCCGGTTAAATCAATCCTGGGGGAAATAAGCTCACCGACGTGAGGCGAGGGCGAGCTCCCGGTACCAAAACCTCCGATCGTCCCGCCATTGTCGAGAAAGTCCGAATCGAACAAGGCCGCACCATTTGAGGGGGTATCAGAAGCAATGGGGCTGCGGCTTCCCCAGTAGGCGCCCTGAGCCTCACCATTCGCACTGCGTACCCAGTAGGCCGCTCCCGGCGCACCGTTTCCATCAGACACCGACAGGGCGCTCCATTGCGTAGGGTCGTAGCTGCCTGCGGTTGTGGTGTTTACAAAAGCATTTTGAAATTCGCCATCCACTGAACCTGCCGGAGCGCCCGCGCCCCAAAGCGGATCAAGTGCATGCGCTGTGCAGGCGGAAAATGAAAGCGCAATAACCAGCATGCAGCGAGCGGCCGGAGCCTGATTCGGTCTCATAACATTGTCCTTATTATAAAAAGTATCGAGTAGCAGAGCTTTTTGCAGCGCACCGACCAGTGATGCATGGCGACGCACTGCCACTCAGGAAAGAGACTGACCAGACCAGTGGACCCCAGGGTTACAGGCAGCGCCGGGGGTAGAGTTGTCATTGAGAAGATCCGCCTCAATGGCGGAGAATACAACAATAATGATTTTGGCGTCTAGCTTGGGGGAAACTTAAAACCCTTCTTCACGCTGGGCAAAGTACTCGGCGGCGAGGTTGTCAAAGCGGGTGTATTTGCCGACAAAGGCGGCGCGCACAGTGCCCACCTCGCCGTTACGCTGCTTGCCGATGATCAACTCGGACACGCCTTTGTCGGGGCTGTCTTCGTTGTAATACTCATCGCGGTAGATAAACAGAATCACGTCGGCGTCCTGCTCAATGGCGCCCGACTCACGCAAGTCGGAGTTCATGGGTCTTTTATTGGGACGCTGCTCCACACTCCGGTTCAGCTGCGACAGGGCGATAACCGGGCAATCAAACTCTTTGGCCAGGGCTTTCAGGGCGCGGGAAATCTCGGAGATCTCCTGGGTGCGGCCCTCACTGGCGCCAGCCACCTGCATCAGCTGGAGGTAGTCCACCATGATCATGCCGGGGTTGCCGTGCTCACGGGCAATGCGCCGCGTGCGTGCGCGCATTTCCTGCGGCGTGAGGCCGGGGGTATCGTCGATAAACAGGGGCTTGTCCTTGAGCTTACTCACTGCGGCAGAGAGCTTGGGCCAATCCTCTTCGGTAAGCTTGCCGTTGCGCATATGGCCCTGGTCAATGCGGCCGATGGAGGACATCATCCGCATCACCAGTGCCGCCGAGGGCATCTCCATGCTGAACACGAGCACGGGGCGCTGCTGGCTGAAAATGGCCGACTCGACAAAGTTGAGCGCCAGGGCCGTTTTGCCCATGGACGGGCGCGCGGCGAGAATCACCAGCTCGCCCGGCTGCCAACCGGAGGTTTTGCCGTCGAGGTCGGTAATGCCGGTGGGCACCCCGGTGACGTCGTCGCCCGAGCGGAACAGCTCGTCAATGCGCTCGACCGTCTCTTTGAGCAGGCCATTAACCTCGCGCAAACCGCCCTCTTTGGGCCGGTCTTCGGCGATCTGGGCCACACGCTTTTCCGCCAGCTGCAGCAGGTCGTCCGAGTCGAGCCCAGCGGGGTTGTAGCTGGACTGGCTGATCTCTTGGGCGGCGGCAATCAGTTGGCGCAAGGTGGAGCGCTCGCGCACGATGCGCGCATAGGCGGTAATGTTCTCAGCGCTTGGAGTGTTGGCTGCCAGCTCCACCAGGTAGCCCAGACCACCGGCGCGCTCCAGCTCGCCGTGGCGCTCCAGCGCCTCCGATAGCGTGACGGCGTCAAGCGGCTGCGCATCCTCCTGCAGCTCGATCATCATGCGCAGGATCAGCTTGTGGTCGTCGCGGTAGAAGTCGACCTCCGAGGCAATCTCCAGCACCGCGTCCAGCCGGCTGTTGTCCAGCATCAGCCCACCCAGCACCGCCTGCTCGGCCTCTACCGACGAGGGCAGCTTGAGCGAGGAGGCGGATTTATCCGAATCCTGATAGTGGGACAGAGCCTCAGAGGACATAGTCAGTCAGCCAAACCTTGTGTATCTGATGTTGTAAAATGTCGGAGCAAAAAAAACGGGCACCATCGACACGCCAAAGGCTGTCGAGTGTGCCCGATTTTCGCTGTTTTGTCAGCGTGTGTAATCGCTTACTGAGCACCGCCGCCTTTTCAGGCGCGGTGGCAAGCCATTACTCAGCGATAACAGACAGCTTAACGGCCTGAATCACTTCGGCGTGAACTTGTACGTCAATCTCGTACTCGCCCACTTCGCGAATCGCACCTTCCGGCAGACGCACTTCGGATTTCACCACTTTCACACCGGCATCGGTGATGGCGTTGGCGATATCGCGAGTACCGATAGAACCGAACAGCTTGCCCTCGTCACCGGCGTTGGCGGCGATGGTCACTGTCAGCTCGGCCAGCTTCTCAGCGCGCGCTTGTGCGTCGGCTTTTTTGGCCTCGGCGGCGGCTTCCAGATCAGCGCGACGCGCTTCAAACTCGGCAACGTTATCAGCGGTTGCCGGTACAGCTTTACCTTGCGGCACCAGGAAGTTGCGGCCAAAACCAGCTTTTACGCTGACTTTGTCGCCAATGGCGCCAAGCTTACCCACTTTCTCGAGCAGAATAACTTCCATCTCGTTAACCCTCTAGTTTCAATTTTGCCTGCGCCGGTCAAGCAGATTTGGCTTTGACCCTTGCGCGAAAATCCAACCACGTGTCGCCAAAGGCGACAAAAACCAACAATATTTTTAACGGCTGCAAAAGTACCAGCGCCAGATAAAACAGCACCAGCCACTGCACCCCCAAGCCTCGCTTGGCCACCATGGCATGCACCAGGGCAATGCCGGCGAACAGCAAGGGCTGGGCAAACACCAGCGCCCAAACGCTGACCCCAGCCGGCTGCAGGTAGCAGTAAACCACCGCCGCGATACACACCAGCGAAGCCACCGGTCGCAACCTCAGAGCACGAAACTCTGTGGCGAAACCGCCGGGGTTGTAGAGCAACCCCTGCCACCAGCGCCCGAGTATCAGCCCGAGTGCACCGCTGAGAGCGGTCATCGCGGCCAACAGACCCAGCACCATAGCGGCATCCGGCTCGGGCAATTCAATGGGCTGCTCAGCCTGAGCCTGCAGCGCCTCGAACAGCTCTTTGCACATGGCGACAAACTCCGCCACCAGTTGCGGCCAAAACACCAGTAGCGCCAAAGCACCTAAGGTGTTGAGCGCCACCAACCCCATCAGCGTGTGCTGCCAGGAGGAGCTGGTGCGTAGCACCAGTGACGATGCCCAGACGCTTACCGCGCCGGTCACGGCCAAAAACGCGTTTTGCTGCCCCATTGCCAGCAACACCAGCGCCGGCAGTAACGCCCAGAGCAGTACCAAAGCCCCGTCGGCCAGGCCCCGCCTGAGCGTTACCAGTGCAACGGTGGCCGGACTCACCAAGGGAATCCAGTGCCCTATCAGGGCGACCGCTGCAGCCTGCGTGCGGCCGCGCATAATAAATTCAGCGAGCGCACGCACAATCGTTAGTCTTACTCGTGGCTGTCCGTGTACGGCAGCAGTGCCAGGTAGCGCGCACGCTTAACAGCGCTCGACAGCTGACGCTGGTACTTGGCTTTGGTACCCGTGATACGGCTGGGTACGATTTTGCCGGTCTCAGTGATATAGGCTTTCAAGGTTTCCAGATCTTTGTAATCGATCTGCTTGACGCCTTCAGCGGTAAAACGGCAGAACTTGCGACGACGAAAAAAACGAGCCATGGATTATTCCTCCTCTTGCTCTTCGGTCTGATCTTCGGTGTCCGAGTCATCTTCACTGGACTCGTCAGCGGATTTGCGATCAGACTCTTCACGGCGCGGGGCGCGCGGCTTGCGCTCACGGCTTTCTTTATCGGCCTTGGCAATCGGAGACTCTTCAGTGATCGCCTCGTCGGTGCGGATCACCAGATTGCGCAGCACAGCGTCGTTGTAGCGGAAGTTAGTGGTCAGCTCTTCGAGCGCCTCTTCGCTACACTCGATGTTCATCAGAACATAGTGTGCTTTGTGGATTTTGTTGATGGAGTAAGCCAGTTGACGGCGACCCCAATCTTCCAGGCGATGAACCTGACCGCCGCCATTGGTAACGGTAGCGGTGTAGCGCTCGATCATGCCCGGCACTTGTTCGCTCTGGTCCGGGTGGACCATAAATACGATTTCGTAATGACGCATTCATTGCTCCTTACGGGTTAAAGCCTTCCAACGCCCCAAACGGCGGGCACCGGTAAGACAAGGAGTAGCCCCACAACAGTTACGGGGCCGGTTTCACCTGTGCTCTTAGGGAACACAAGGGCGCGGTATTCTAGGGGGTTGGGGGGAGGAAAGCAAGGTTAAATTTTGGGCAATGCCCGTATGCTATGGGGTGCGGGACAGAGCGGCGCCTAGAACCACAGCCAAGCGATTGTCGCACCTGGCCTTTCAGGACGCGACCATAAAAAAGGCGGCTCCCTGCAGAGCCGCCTTTAAGAGCGCCGGGCGTCACGCCTCGGACGCTGCCCAACCGCACCCGATGCCTGAGCTCAGGCGCGCCGGGTCTTATTAGCCGTACACCGGGAACTTGGCGCACACGTCCAGAACCTTTTGCTTGACCGAGGCAATCACCTCATCGGCGTTACCTTTTTCCAGGCCGTCCAGCACATCGCACATCCAGTGGGCCAGATCGATACATTCGCTCTCGCCAAAACCGCGGGTGGTAATGGCCGGGGTGCCGACACGCAGTCCCGAAGTAACGAAGGGCGAGCGCGGGTCGTTGGGCACGGCGTTCTTGTTCACGGTGATGTTGGCCAGACCCAGAGCCTCGTCGGCGTCTTTGCCCGAGTAGTCTTTACCGATCAGGCTCACCAGCATCAGGTGGTTTTCGGTGCCACCAGAGACCACATCCAGGCCGCGCTCGATAAACACCTTGGCCATGGCCTTGGCGTTTTTCACCACTTGCTGCTGATAGGTTTTGTACTCATCGCTCATGGCTTCTTTAAAGCTGATGGCCTTGGCGGCAATCACGTGCATGAGGGGACCGCCCTGCCCGCCCGGGAAAACGGCAGAGTTGAGCTTTTTCTCGATCTCTTCGTTGGCCTTGGCCAGGATAATCCCGCCGCGGGGACCGCGCAGGGTCTTGTGGGTGGTGGAGGTCACCACGTGGGCGTGCGGCACAGGGCTCGGATAGACACCCGCCGCCACCAGACCGGCCACGTGTGCCATATCCACCAACAGGTAGGCACCCACTTTGTCGGCGATTTCACGGAATTTGGCCCAGTCCAGTACCTGCGAGTAGGCCGAGAAACCGGCCACAATCATCTTCGGCTTGTGCTCAAGCGCCAGGCGCTCGACTTCGTCGTAGTCCACCAGACCGGTATCCGGATTCAGGCCGTACTGCACAGCGTTGTACATCTTGCCCGAGAAATTCACCTTGGCACCGTGGGTCAGATGGCCACCGTGGGCCAGGCTCATGCCCAGCACGGTATCGCCGGGGGCGCAGAGCGCCGCATAGACAGCGGAGTTGGCCTGGGAGCCGGAGTGCGGCTGCACATTGGCGTAATCGGCGCCAAACAGCTCACAAGCGCGCTCGATAGCCAGGGCCTCGCTGCGGTCCACGTATTCGCAGCCGCCGTAGTAGCGCTTACCCGGATAACCCTCGGCGTATTTGTTGGTCAGCTTGGTGCCCTGCGCCGCCATCACCAGGGGGCTGGTGTAGTTTTCCGAGGCGATCAGCTCGATGTGCTCTTCCTGACGGCGGCTCTCGTTCTCGATCGAGTCCCAGATTTCCGGGTCAAAAGCGGCAATTGTTTGGCTTTTATCAAACATGGGGCAATTCCTACACTAACGGGCAGAGCAAGCAGCGCGCCGGCACTACCGGGTTGATGGTTTTCGGTGGAAAAAAGAAGGCGCGATTGTACACCAATCAACCAGCCATTCGCCACGGTAAATTAGGCGATGCCGGAGCGGATCTGTTGACGCTTTTTTGTACCCCGTGTCAAACAGGCCCTAGATAACAAACGTCGGCCCACGGCGCTCGCCGCGGGCAAAAGCCTGCAGGTTCTCGTGGGTCACTTTGGCGATCTGCGCCAGGGCCTCACCGGTAAAAAAGCCCTGGTGACCGGTCACCAGGACATTGGGGAAGGTGAGCAGGCGGGCGAAGACATCGTCCTGCAAAATGGTGTCGGAAAGGTCGTCAAAGAACAGGCTGGCCTCTTCCTCATAGACATCGAGCCCGAGGTAACCTACCTGGCCGCTTTTCAAGCCCTCGATCACCGCACGGGTGTCAATCAAGCCGCCGCGACTGGTATTGATCAACATAACGCCGCGCTTCATTTGGGCAATGCTCCCGGCACTGACCAGGTGATGAGTGGCTTCCAGCAGCGGGCAGTGCAGCGATACGATATCCGCCTCGGCCCACAAGCGATCCAACGCCACATAGTCGGCCATGCGCGCCATCTCGTCGTTGACCTGAGGGTCGTGCACGAGCAGCCGGCAACCAAAGCCATGCATGATGCGCGCAAAGGCGAGACCAATTTTGCCGCTGCCCACAATACCCACGGTTTTGCCATGGAGGTCAAAACCGAGCAGGCCGTCCAGCGAATAGTCCTGCTCCCGCACCCGACTGTAGGCGCGGCGAATGTGTCGGTTTAAGTCAAGGATCAGCGCCACCGCGTGCTCGGCCACCGCGCAGGGTGAGTATTCAGGCACCCGACACACCGCCAAACCGAGGCGCTCGGCGGCGGCGATGTCCACATTGTTGTACCCGGCGCAGCGCATGGCAATCAACCGCACGCCTGCCCCGGCGAGACGCTGCAGTACCGCCTCGTTGAGCTGGTCATTGACAAAGCAGCAGACCGCGTCGTGCCCCTCAGACAGAGGCGCCGTCTGCTCATTCAGATGCGCCTCGATAAAGGTAAAGGACCAACCCGACAGCTCGCCCAAATGCAGGCGGTCGTAGCGCTTTGTATTAAAGACCGCCAGTTTCATCAGGGCGTATCGTCTGCCGCACTGGCCGCATCGGGGTCAATCGTAAAAAACGAAATGCTCATGGGGTAATTCTGGATGACCCCGTCTTTGGCCCGAATGGCGCCGATGACAATAAAGATGATTGAGACGATCCCCAGGGCGATGGTGAGGAAAATGCCGATAACGATGAACCACAAAATAAAGCAAATAATAAAATAGATAAACGAGCTGATGATCCAGTTAAACACCACCTTGCCCTGCTCGTTGATGTAGGGGTCTTCACGCTTGATAATCCACAGTATCAGCGGCACGATCCAGCCACACATGGGCAGAATAAAGCCACACAGCTGGGCAAAGTGCATGAGCATACTGTAGGTGCGGTTATCCAGATCCGCCGGGGTATCCGATGAGCCACTAGCGCCGAGCGCCTTGGCTTTGGCCTTGGCGTACTCCTCTTCGGTAATCATGCCCTTTTCTTTCAGCTCGTTGAGCTTTTCCACTTTTTCCAAATCCATGTTCACGTCCTCTAGTTTGATGTACTCGATGCGTTCGCGCGCGTCAGAAGCTGCAGGTACTTTTTAATCTTGGGTGCAAACTTATCGTACTGCTTGCCCAGCATAGTGTGAAGCTCCGCGTCGCTCACAAAACCAATGCTTTCCCGATAGGCGTTTTTGCTCAGACGCAGCTGCTCCTGATACGCCAAAACGCCATCGGTGTCCTGGTAGTCTGCCCAGTCGCCCCCTGCAGCGCTCATACGCGCCAAGTGCGCGTCTATGAGAGACTCAAACCCGGTGCCAGGTGGCAAGGCCAGGATATCGATAGACGCTCCAGAGTCGATAAATGGATTCAGCTTGCCGGTATTATTGGTCACCAGAAAACGTCCATCGCGGGTGGCACTCTCGAGCTCGACGATGTGATGATGCCTCCACTGGCGCAGCACGACCAAAATCAGCCAAACCCAAAAACCGGGCTTGAGCGGAGTATACCGATAGGCCGCGGCGCACACCTGCCTATCCTGCGAGAGGAACAGGCGCACCAGTGCCCGCTTGCCGATCACCTGCCGCAAGCCCACCGGCTCAAAGTCGCCGAGAGTGACAAACCCCCTGCCTGAGAGTGCTTTTTCGGCCTTGGCACAGTAGGCCCGCGCCGCTGCGGAGAAATCGCTTTGCGCCACGGGCTGGTAATCGGCAAAAGGTTCGCGGGCGTTTTTTAAGATATCCTGCGCCATGCTGAGCGCCAGGGCCTCATTGGGGTCATCACTGACCTCTTCGAGCAGCCCCAGCATGTCATTGCCCTCGGCGTATTGCCCGGCGAGCGCGTCCACCAGGTTATTGGCCAGATGATCGTCAAAGTTCAGTTCGCCGCCATCGGCCGATTTCATCGCCTCGCGCATGCTGTTGGCCAGTGCCTCGCGCTCATTGCGCCCACCGTTGCCGCAACCTTCTCTCTCCTGCTCGATAAACGCCCGCATGGATTCGCCTTCTTCATCGAGGCACGCAAGGGCCCGGTCGTAATCCTCGATGGCCGCGTCGAACTCCTGCAGGCGTTTGTGCACTTCGGCGCGTTTGACGTGCAGCCGCCAGGAGTCGGGGTCGAGTGCGATGGCCGCGGCCAAATCCCGTAGCGCTCTCTGCATGGGCACAACCGCACAGCTCATGCCCAGAGCATCTTTGATCTGCGCTTCATCCTCCGAGGGGGTGAGCGCCAGACTCTGATACAGGTCGGCCCGCTCGATAAAAAGCGCCACGCGGTTATCTGGCTGCGCCGCCATGGCCGCGTCCAGTGTTTGGTGCATGACCTCGCGCTCGCCGCGACCGGCGGCCAGCCGCGCGCGCTCCAACATCAATTGCGGGTGATTGGGGTTGGCCACCAGGGCTTTTTCTATTGCCTGCGTAGACGAGCTCTGGTCGTCCTCCGCAAGAAACACATAGGCCAGCCTGATCCACAGCTCGGGCACCTGCGGCTGGCGACTCAGCGCACGCAGCAAAACCGTGCGCGCCTTGCTCCAAAGCTCGGCCGCCTCCAGCGCATCCACCACGGCGTCGATGACATCGCGGTTATCTTCGTCCGCTTTGTAGAGAGCGTTGAGTATTTTCAGAGCGGCTTTTGCCTTGCCGTCATCTATCAGTTGGCGGGCCTGTTCCAGCCGCTCCAGATCGTTGAGAGTGTCCATGGCTATTCCCTATTCTTTAGCGCCACTGCCGGTTGCGTTTACGCGTCTTTATAGCACAGGCACTTTGCGCTGCGCGTGGACAATTTGCTCCAGCCGGCTCTCGAAACCGGGCTCGGCTTCGTAGAAAACCGCGCGCCCTTCCAGCAGAAGTTCAGCCAGTTGTTCGCGCCGCCACTCAGCGACCTTGCGGCCAAAGCGATCGTAGAACAAATGCTTGCCCGTCGAGGGCATGATCATGCCCAACTGAGCACGGCACTGGCTGCCGTCGGCAAGGGGGATGTCCGCCGAACTGCCGGTTGCCAACTCATCCACCCGGGCCAGCGCTTCGGTCAAGCGCTGCTGCTCGTACTCGCGCTGAGCCACCCGCTCTTCGGCTTCGCGTTCGCGCTTTTCCCGCTCCAGGCGCCTGCGCTCCTCGGCCATCGCCTGCTGCCGCCGGGTTCTATCGGCGTCTGCCCGGGCCTTGGCCGCCTGCTCGCGCGCCGCTTGCTGGCGCTTAGCCTGTGCCTGGCGCTGCGCCTCCATTCGTGAGGCCAGCCGCCGCTTGGCCGCCAGATCGCTATGGCAATACTCCAGGCGCGCCGCCGCCCGGTTCAGAGCGGTGCTGTAGGCCTTGATGTCGGCCAGGGGGCTTACCGAACCACGATCGAGCGCATCGAGCATACGCCCAACGGAAAGCTGAAGCACTTTATGTCCCTGCCGGTTGACCAACACAAGGTCATGACTGCCCGGCATTTGCAGCAACAGCTGGCAGTGGATGCGCCCTTCGTGGGGCGAATCGAACACTAACCAGTCGCCGCTGGCAATGGGACAGGGCTCGCCATCGCGCGGGTGGGCTTTCACTGAAACGGTGGCAACGCTCGCCGGCGCCGGAGGTGCAATCACAGTGTGCACGCGCTGCCCGGCGAGCAGGGCCTCAATATCCACAATCACCTGAGTGACAAACTCGTGGTACTCGTTCGGCTCACACCCCGGCGGCGGTGCGGCGGCGCTCAGCCTGGCACCGAGCTGTGGTCCCTGGCAAAAAAACGCCTGCTGTTGTTCCGCGGTTTTGTTGAGACTAAAGGCCTGCACCAACTGTGTGAGCATTTCTGTCCAAAATTCCCAGAGGTGCTCACGATCATTGATCAGGCAAAACTGCAGTGCGGGCGACAAAGATTGGGTGATATAACGGTAAATGGCATCAGGCACGCTGTTGCCCGAGAAACACTCGTTCAACAATGCCGTGACACGCTCCTCAGCCTGCTGGCGTTTGAGCTTGCCCCGCTCGGTATCGGCAATGCGCGAGGCGAGCAGGGCCGCGCGGTCCAGCTCTTTGTCGGCACGCCGATTAAACGACTCTATGACCTCCAGGCAAACAGAGGCCTTTGCGTCGCGGCACTGCAAAAGCAGATCATCGCACCTTTGCAAAAAGCGGTCAGTACTGAGATCCCCCGAGCCGTACCAGCACTGCCAATGAAACAAGAGCCGATCAATGGCCGTGCACCAGCGGGTATTTTGCCAGAGGCGACATTCGGCATCGGCGGCGGTCAGGTACAGCAACTGCGTTAAAAAAGTGGTGAGTCTTTCGGATAGGGCCGGATCGCACGAGAGCGCTTCGCGCACGCCACGCACCACCCAGAGCCCAACCAGATAACCGAGGTCAGCGCCGGGTGCGAGACGCTCAAAGTCAGCCAAGCCCATGCGCTGGGCGTTCATCAATGACTGAGCCTGAGCACTATTGAGAGCCCCGGTTGCGCCCGACCACTGACGAATATCCGCGAAAGCCTGTGCCAGAGCGTCTGCCTGGACCTTGGTTCTTACCATCGTGTCTCCAACACCAATGACTCCCTGGTGCAGGAAACTGCATGCCACGGTGAGTGCTCAGGCACTTATGATAAGAGAGTCAGGCGTTTCGCGACAGGGGGAATAAGCCAGAAAAGAAAAAAACCCGGCCGCAGGACGCGGCCGGGCCTTGCGCACTGAATTAGTGCTCGTGATCGTGCTCTTCGCCTTCCTCGGCGTAGCCGAGCCACACCGCGGTGAGTGGAGTAAAGTCAAAGTTCCAGGGCTCTTCGGCCTCAAGCGCTTCGACATCCACCGCAACCAGCGATTGCGAACCCGGGTTGAGTACATACACATGGTGGCCTTCTGGCGGCACCACCAACTTCAAGCTTTGCCCTTCGCCCAGCTGACCGGCGTCAGTAACGCTTAGCTCACCGTGTATGGCCCAGTCGTGAGTGTCCAGCACCACCAGTGCACCTTCAGAGGTGAGCGCGACAAAAAACTCGCCGTCGGCGGCAAACTCGCTGGCCACGACCGAGTCCTCTTCGTGCAGCGGCTCGGGCAGCGCTTGCAGCTCGGCCTCACCAGGCACAACGCGAACCAATCCACCGGCGGCAATACCAATTGCCTCTGCAACGTGATGGTGAGCCCGCAAGCTGCCCACGCGGGCACCCTCAACCAGAGCCTCGCCATTGCCCACTTTGGTTGCACTAAAGTCAGCGCTCTCGTCGATGACCAGAACGCCGTCGGTGCAACCAAAGAAGATCTTGTCTTCATTTTGCGCACTGCCGTGCAATCCGGGGCAGGTTTCCCCGAAAACCATTTCCAGCTCGTACTCAGTGTCATGCAAATGATACAGACCGACTTTATCCGGCAGGGTACTGGCGCTGCCGGCGTCGCGAATGGTCGCCAGCAGGTGCTCGCCACGCGCCTGAGCGGCACCGTGCATATGAGTGTCAAAGCTCAAGGTGCTGGCCATACCATTTTCCGCCACGGCAGCGGCATCAAAGGTTGCCACACCAGCCACATCACCGGTTTCACTGTTGCCGTCGTAGAACACCGCCACCTGCTCATCGTTAAAGGTGTAGTGCGTGGGTCTTACACCATCCAAAAAGAAATCCTGCACGGCAGGCGCTTCGGCGTAGGGATGGTCGTGATCGCCGTGGTCTTCAATCCACACGCCGCCATCGACAAAACTCACCCAGTTATCGTTGCGGTGCACAAAAGCCGCATAGCGATAGCCTGCCACTGGGTACGCATAATTAATCGGCGCGGGCAGTGTTAGCTCGGCCACTTCATCGCCATCGGCTGCCTCAAAAATATGCACAAGCTCAGTGCCGGCCTCCACCAACAGCAGGCGAGCGGAGCTGGTTTCCTCGTGATCATGGTCGTGGTCATCGTCATGATCGTGATCGTCATGACCCGGTTCGGCCACGTCCTGGGCATAGATATTGGTTTCACTGTCGCCACCACAGGCGCCCAGCATCAAGGCGAGAAAGATGGCCGACAATGGCTTAAGTTTGTTTTCTAGCAACATAAATGACTCCTTAGTAACCTTTAAAAGCTCGCGCGAATACCAGCAGAAACCGAACGGCCTGCACGCGGGGCAATGTCTTTAATAAACGAGCTGTGGACGCGAGCGGTTTCATCCAAAAGGTTGTCGCCGCGTACATACACTTTGGTACCGCCCCACAAGGGCAGGGTGTAACTGACCTCGGCATCGACCCATGTGTAGGCGTCGGTGGTCGTTTCCAGCTCAGCGGTTTTATCCGCTTCAAAGTAGTGGGTAGCGCTGGCGTGCAGAGCCCAGGCACCCACTTCATACTCGGCGGCCAGGCCGGCGCGCAGCGGAGGAATACGCGGTAAATTGCCACCATCGCGCAGGGTCGCGCGAATGTAGTCGGTGGTGAAACGCAACATCAACGGGTCGCTAACCTGCCAGTGCACCTCGCCCTCAAAGCCATAGAGCTCGACGTCGGCGGCCGTGAATTGATAGACCGGCAACAACTCATCTTCGTGGTCATGGTCGTGTTCTTCTTCATGATCGTGCTCGTCCTCTTGATCGTGAGCATGATCGTGTTCGTGGTCATGTTCGTCTTCATGTCCATGATCGTGGTCGTGGCCGCTTTCCGCCTCCAGACCGGTGGCGCGGGCGTAGTAGAAATCATCCACCTGATTGTAGAAAGCGCCGATAACAAAGCCCAGATCGCCGGTAAATTTACGCAGGGAAATATCTATGTTATTCGAGGTTTCCAGCTCGATGGGATCGCCGGAGAAGTTAACAACCCAGTCTCCTTCGTCATTTGCCAGGATATCGAACACCGCACCGACCTCGAAACTGCCCGCCCCAATGTGAGGGCCATAGGAGAAGACCTCGGTAGCAGAGGGTGCGCGCTGCGAGTGGGTCAGGTTTACACCAAGGTTGTAGCCATCAGTAAAGTCCCACACGGTTCCGATGGAAAAACTGTATGGGGTAAACGTTTGACCCAAACGGTAGGTGCCGCGCTCACCTTCGGGGTCCAGAATCACATCATGAGCGTCAACCTCAATCCGCTCAATACGACCGCCGAGTTGCACAAGAAAGTCACCGAAGTGCCTTTCTTCCATTAATGCAAGAGCGTAAGACTCTGTGAGCGACGGCGGGGTAAAGGCTTCCTCCCCCTGAGCGGCATTTTCCTGGCGTTTAACGTGCAAGCTGGCTGCGCCGCGCCATTCGGCAAAAGGCTGGTGGAACAGATCAAGTCTTGCCTCGTGTTGTTCGTTTTCGAAAGTCGTGCCTATGGCATCGCCCTCGAGTTCTCGGTGCTGATAATCCGTGTAGCCGTAACGCAAGCGCGCCTCAGCAAGAACGTCGTGATCAAAACTGCGCTCGCTGACAAACTGCAGGCGATCCTGCTCAAGTTCAGCCTGAACCGCCACGCCGTCGTGGCTGTGGCCGGGAATGCCATAAGTGCGCTCAAGCCGGCCCACACTGACACCCGCAAAACCCTCTTCGCCAATGTAACTGCCACCAATAGTCGCGCCCTGACTGTCGTAGGCGGAATTTTCTAAGATCCCGTAGGCTGCGCCCTCTTCCGGCTCAGCTTCGGCGTAGCCCGGAATTTCCAGATCGTCTGCCTCGCGCCAAAAGCCGTCTACATGCACCGCGAAATTGTCACTCACACCAATATTCGCGCTGCCTTCAATCAAAGGCTCGTTATTCGCACTGTTGTACTCTAACTGCCACTGCCCAAAGGTATCAGCGTCTTGAGGTACACGGTCGTCCACCACATTGACCACACCGCCAATGGCACCGTTACCATAAAACAAAGTGGCCGGGCCGCGCAGAATTTCGACTTGACGCGCCGTGGTAGCCTCACCGGTAACAGCGTGATCGGGGCCCGACCGCGACACATCACCCACATCCAGGCCGTTCTGCGCCACCAGCACTCGAGGGCCGGACAAGCCGCGAATAATTGGCGTACCCGCTACAGGGCCGTAATAACTCGAATGCACACCCACTTGCTTATTCAAGGTATCGCCGAGGGTTGCCGACTGTTGATCGCGCAGCGCGTCGCCACTTAACACAGAAACCGGCGTGGCCGATTCTAATTGCGAGATATGCCAGGGCATGCCGGTGACATCCACCACCTCTATGACCGTAGAATCCAAGGTGATCTGCAACGACTCGGCATCGCCGTGCACGTGCACATGCTTATGCATATAGCGGGGTGCACGTACATGCAGCTCTACATCGTCGCTGGACAAGTCCTCCAGCGTGAACTGGCCGCTAGCGTCCGTGCTCGCGCTGGTACGCGAACCCACCACTTCTACCGTGGCGTCACTGACGGGTTGACCTGCGCTATCGAGCACCACACCCTGAATAGTTGCCGCACTGGCCAGCCCCGGCAGCGCCAGAAAACCAAGGCCGACATAAAGTAAAGACCGCTTCAACACGGAACCCCCTAGTGATTGAGACAGGAAAATCGAATTGGTGCGGCGCGGTACCGCGCCTGAAGCAAATATGTTATAACGTAACAATACTTAAACGCAACAGTATAACGTTCCATTATCCAAGACACCTGATGTCCGATGCCCTACACTGCGCCCAACATCTGGACACTATCTAACCACCAGGACGATCATGTCGCGCATCCCCACCAACATCATCACCGGCTTTCTCGGCGTGGGTAAAACCACGCTCATCAAACAACTGCTGGCCACCAAGCCTGAACTGGAATGCTGGGCCATTTTGGTCAACGAGTTTGGCGAGGTGGGCATCGACGGCGCCCTGCTGCGCGAGGGTGGCACAGCGGTGAAGGAAATTCCCGGCGGCTGCATGTGCTGCGTAGCGGGCCTGCCCATGCAGGTAGGCCTGACGCAGCTGTTGCGCCAGAAGCGCTTTGACCGCCTGATTATCGAGCCCACCGGCCTGGGGCATCCGCTGGAAGTCCTGCAAACCCTGCAGACCCATTTTGCGGACGTTATTGATCTGAAGGCCTGCCTGACGCTGATTGACCCGCGCCACTTCAGCAGCGAGCGCCACCTCAGTAACGATACTTTCCACCAGCAGCTGGAAGTCGCCGACCTACTGGTCGCCACCAAACTGGACCTAACCGAAAACGCACACCTAAACGCCATGCAGCGACAGCTCGCCGCCTGGCAGCTCAGCGACAGGCCACTCACCCAGGCGAACAACGGCCAGCTCGCCCTGCACTGGCTCGACCAGCCCCACCAGGCGCACGCCGTGCTACCCGAGACCGGCCATCACCACGGCGGCAATTACCCGGCAGCGACCCTGCCAACGCCCAGCGAAGCGCAGCCAATTGTAAGCAAGCGCCATCAGGGGCAGGGCTATTACAGCTGCGGCTGGGCCCTGCACCCGGCCAAGGTGTTCGAGCCGGACGCGGTTTTTCACTGGGTCAGCGGCCTTACCTGCGACCGACTGAAAGCGGTGCTGATCACCACTGACGGCATTATTGCGCTCAACCTTGCCGACGGCGTGTTAAAGACGCTGGAGCTGGACGAATGTGACGACAGCCGATTGGAAGTCATTCACCACCAACCTCTGGACTGGGACGCACTGGCCGAGCAGATGCAGCACTGCCTGGCCCCCGCCTAACCCTCAATCAAACACCGCCCGGCGGCCATACCGCAGCACTTATTGACGAGAGGGCTTCATTTCAAATATATTTCGTTATGTTATAACATTGCTAATTCACCAAACATTGCTTAGAGCTTTACCACCATGAAAGACGAAGCCGCCGCTTTGTGCTCAGGCCTGTGCCTAATTCACTGCCTTGCCACGCCCGTACTGCTCTCGCTCGGCGGGCTGGGACTGATTGGCAGTGCCTTTACCTCCGAGTGGGTACATGTCGTGCTGATTTTGCCTATCGCTCTGCTGGCCCTGGCGAGCCTGCCCAGCGGCTGGAAGCGCCACCGTCGCCGGTTACCGTTTGTGGCCGGCTCCCTGGGGCTGGCGCTCCTGGTCACCGCTCTGTTCGCACCCCATGAAGCCGAGGCAGCGCTGTCCATCGGCGGTGGCCTGCTGCTGATCGGCGCGCACCTGAGCAACCGCTTTCACTGTAACCGCCTTTTAAAAGCTGAGAATGCAGCATGCTAACAAAGCGACAACTACGTAAAGCCCCCATTGCAAATTACATGAACGATGAACAACAGGCCTTTTTTAAACATCGCTTGCTGACGCTGAAGCAAGAAACTCAAGATCACATTGAGCAGATAAAACAGCAGCTTGCGCACCCTCCCGAGTGCAATGACGAAGCTGACCGCGCGCAACTGGAAGATGACATGGCAATTAAGCTCAGGCTGGCCGACCGGGAGTATCGGCTGTTGAGCAAAATCGACGACGCACTGCGCCGCCTGCACAACGGCGAATACGGTTACTGCCAGGAAACCGGCGAGCCCATTGGCATTGAGCGACTACTGATAAGACCGACCGCAGAGTTCGGCACCGATATCAAAGTGATTAGCGAACAAAAAGAGAAATTCTATGCAGACTGAACAGAACAAGTTGCCAGTAACGGTGTTGTCCGGCTTTCTCGGAGCGGGCAAAACCACCGTACTCAATCACATATTGCACAACCGCGAAAATCGCCGGGTGGCGGTCATTGTCAATGACATGAGTGAAGTCAATATCGACGCCGATTCGGTGAAAAACGATGTCTCACTCAACCGCAGCGAAGAGAAGCTGGTGGAGATGAGCAATGGCTGTATCTGCTGCACCCTGCGCGAGGACTTGCTGTTGGAGGTGCGCGCACTGGCGCAATCCGGCAAGTTCGATTACCTGCTGATTGAGTCCACCGGTATTTCAGAACCTTTGCCCGTCGCCGAAACCTTTACCTTTGCCGATGAAGACGGCGTCAGCTTATCGGATATTGCCAAACTGGACACCATGGTCACCGTGGTGGATGCGGTCAATTTTTCGGCGGAGTATCAGCAGGCAAAAGACTTAAAAGACTCAGACGAAAGCCTCGGTGAAGAGGACGAACGCAGTGTTACCGATCTGCTGGTAGAACAAGTCGAATTTGCCGATGTCATTTTGATCAGCAAAACCGATCTGGTGGACGCCCAGGCACTGGATAACCTCAAAGGTTTACTTCGCGGGCTCAATCACGACGCCGAAATTGTGCCTATTCAACTGGGTCAGGTACCGCTGGAAAAAGTACTCGGCACCGGCCGCTTTGATTTTGCACGAGCGCAGCAATCACCCCTGTGGCTTAAAGAAATGCGCGGCGAGCACACGCCGGAAACCGAAGAGTACGGAATCAGCAGCTTCGTCTACCGCGCGCGCCGCCCTTTTCACCCGAGCAAATTTTACGAATTCACCCAGGCCTCCTTGCCTGAGGGTCGCTTGATTCGCTCTAAGGGGTACTTTTGGCTTGCCTCTCGGCCGGAGTTTGCCGGTCAGTGGAGTCAGGCCGGTGGTATCGCTCGCCACGGCGCAGCCGGTATGTTCTGGCGCGCCGTACCTGAACAGTACTGGCCAGAGGACGAGGACACGCTCAATTTCATTAAAGAAAAGTGGCAGGAGCCCTTTGGCGATATGCGTCAGGAGCTGGTGTTTATTGGCCAGGGGTTGAACCAGCAAAGAATGACCGAGATTTTGGACGATTGTCTGCTCAGCGATGACGAGATGGTTGCCGGCAAGGATTACTGGAAAGCACTCCCCGACCCTTTCCCAAGCTGGACAGAGTAAGGCTAACCTCTATGCTAAACACGGCAATGACCTTGACGGCACCGGATGGGCTTAGCCAGAGCACAGACCCTGCCGTTTTCACTGAGCTTTACAACGGCAGCACAAATCTGTGCGTCTGGCAGCGCGAGTTACCACCGGAGATTATCCACTACAGTGACTACTTGCTCAATCACCATCACCATGCCACCGAGATTCGGCTAACCGGCACACTGACGGAGCTCGAACGCGAGCTCACAAAAACCTTGCCCGCACACTGCGCACGGCAAGCGTTTACCGACAATATTATTATTCTTGCCGACATGCTGACGTGTCTTCTCGGTGCCAAAGCCGTGGGGATGCGCTTTTGCGTTGCCAGCAGTGCAACCTGTCCCCGCTTCCATGTCGATAAACTTGGCTGTCGCTTAATCACCACTTATCGCGGGCCCGCCACCCAGTGGCTGGACAACAACGATATTGATCGCAACAAGCTCGGCCCAGGCGCCGAAGGAAAACCCGACAGCGAATCAGGCCTCTACTCGCGACCGGACTCAATCTATCAGCTTAGCGCCGGTGATGTCGCGCTGCTAAAAGGTGAGCTTTGGCCCGGCAATGAGGGTAACGGCATCGTCCACCGTTCACCACCGCTTGAGGAATCTCAGCGCCGACTCTTTGTAACCATGGATGCGATCACATGAGGGTAAAGATCCAGCACTTTCCGAGTGCCTTTTGCAAAGCGCGCCACTCTATGGGCGCACTCGCGCTCTCAGCGCTATGCGCACTGCCCGCAGGAGCGGGCACTATGCAAGCGCACAGCCACGGTCACGCGCAAATGACACTGGTAATGGCTCAAGACACCTTGATGATTGAACTGATCTCCCCCGCCGCCAATCTGCTGGGGTTTGAGCACCGGGCCCGCAGCAAAGACGAGAAAGCCGCCCTGAGCCAAGTGCGCTCGCAACTGCAACAACCCGACACCGTGATTAAGTTCAGCGATGGCGAGTGCGTTTTTTTGCACTCAGAGGTCGACACCTCGGCGCTGAGCGGCATAAAAGATGAGCCAGGCCATGGGCATGAGCATGACCACAACGGGGAACATGGACAAGATCATGACTCAGCGCACGGTGACATCATTGCCGAGTACCACTATCACTGCGAGAACAATGCCTATCCAACCGGGGTGGCATTAACACTTTTCGAGCACTACCCGGCCATCCATAAGATCGAGCTTACGTGGGTATCACCCACGGCTCAGGGGGGAGGCACCCTTAGCCCAAATCTTACGAAAACTACATTTGAACAATGATGGAGAGCCATCTTGACCATGTCATTTCTCGTGGCGAGACAAGCTCCCGCACTCCTCCGGCAAGCACAGATTTATGCTGTAGCGAGCGCTGCACGAGATCGCCCTCGACTTATCCGAGGGCGTCGAGTTGGTTACGGTATAGCTCGCCTTCCCTATTTGGATATCCTGCATAGAGCTAGGCGAGAGTTTGGTGTGCCCGCGTTTGCTTACCAAGTCATCGGTGAGTACAGCTTACATAAGATGGCCTTTGAGCAAGGTATCATCGGTGATGAAGTGATACTGGAGTCACTAAAGTGCATCAAACGCGCTGGTGCCGCCTCTTTGACCTACTTTGCCAAAGAGGCGGCAAGGCGACTTACTTCCAACCATCCCTAGGGACAACACGTGACATTTCCTTTGAAAGCAAGCGACCCTATAAGTTGTTCAGGGTTGAGGATAATGTTTACGCGCCATGGGTTTGTTTGACGCTTGCCCTGCGCCCGGCCTCGTGACCTCAGGAAGAACAACTGTAGTGGGATACCCCACCGGCATGGAAAAACTCCTGAGGCCTGACCCTGTAGTATTTTTCTTCCACTTGCGGCGATTGCTCATCATAGGGCCGGGTGAGTACCGCCTGCAGCTCTCGCACCAGGGTGTAATCGCCCTGCTTGGCCCGCTCGTACGCGGGCACTACCAACCACTCGCGCCAAGTGTATTTAGGGTTAATCTGCAACATTTTCTGTGACAGCTCGGCGGTATCGCCGTCGGCCAACTGCGACTGCCACTTTTCCAGCCAGCTCGACCATTGCTGCATAAGCGTAGCAGTGGGCTCTTGGTAAAAGCTTTTCTGCAGCGGCTGAATGCTCTCGGGTATATGGGCAAGCTCACGGAAGAACATGGTGTAATCCACCGGCGTTTTCATCATCAGCGCCAACAGCTCATTGAGCAGCTCGGCGTTATGGGTTTGCAGGCCCAGCTTTGCGGCAAACATGCTCTCCAACTTTTGTTGCATCACAGCCGCAAAGCCGCTTTTCAGCTGATCGAATGCTTGTAACTGCTCGGGATGAGAAAGCAGCAAAGGTCGCAGTGCGCTGCAGAGCATTTGAAAGTTCTGCTCCGCCGCCGCGGGCTGATTAAAGAACGAGAAATGCTGACCGCCACCGGTCCAGGGTTGAAAATAGGGATCAAAACGCTCGCAGAAACCGAAGGGGCCATAGTCGAGCGTGTAGCCGCCCCCCGCGCAATTGTCACTGTTAAAGTTGCCCTGGCAATAACCCACCCGCAACCAGTTGGCGATCAGCGCCGTCAAACGCTCGCGAAAGGCAGCGGTCAGCGCCACCAGCTTGTCGGCCATGGACAAATCGGGGTGGATGTCGCTCGGGTAGTCGCGGCCGATCAAATGCAGAACGATCTTTTCCAGCTCATCCATTGAATTGGCATGGGCTTGTTCCCGAGCCCGGCGCGCAAACAGCTCCAACTGGCCCACCCGCAAAAACGAAGGCGCTACCCGTGTTGAAATGGCCACAGGCTCAGAGACCAGCGTATCCGGGTCGGCGTTGGACGAGCCCTCCGAGTACCAGGGCCGCTGGACTGACTCGGTTTTGGAAACAAACAAACACAGTGAACGGGAGGTTGGCACACCCAGCGCGTGCATATGCTCCTGTGCCAAAAACTCGCGCACGCTGGAACGCAACACTGCGCGGCCATCAGCGCCGCGGCAGTATGGCGTGCGACCGCCGCCTTTTAATTGCATCTCCCAGCGCTGGCCGTTGATCACGGCCTCAAGCACCGACACAGCTCGCCCATCACCGTAGCCGTTGCCCGTTTGAAACGGGCACTGCTGCGTGTACTCTGTGCCATAAATAGACAATGCGTACCCCGTGGCCCAACCGAGTTTGCGCATGGGCGCGGGAACGCCAGACATATCGCCAGAGAACAACCGGCGAAACCCGGCGGTGTGCGCAAGGCAGTCGTCAAAATTGAGCTCGCGAAAGAGCGCCTCGCTGTGTGCGACATACTCGGGCTCGGCTATAGGCGTGGGCTTAACCGGCACATAATGCCCCGAAAACACCTGCCGCGGGCGGTAGTCCTCGCCATCGACCGTTGCATCTGGATCTCGTTTTAAGGTATCCAGCAGCGAATAGTCGGCCAGACCGGCAAGTGCCTCAAGGCTGGCCACGGGTTGGGACGTATTTTCGCGATTTTGCTTGCTCATAAACATGCCAAAGTTGTTGGTTAACCCAATAGCGGCAGGGGTCAAATCACCTACACAAGGGTGAGACTGTATCACAGAGCTCTGGGGGCAATTGGGCGCCAATGCTTAAAGAATCAATACGCGGAAGTCTTACCCTAACCATAGCCCTGGATAAGTATATCCCCGATTAAAAACCGTACGGGCCAGCTCTTTGACTGCTGCACCCAAAGAAAGGCCAATACCCAAGAGTATTGAGCCACTCAACAGTTTGAAGTGCGCTAATCGAACTCCCAAATAACGTTACCTCTATTTGCTCCTACCGATTTTTGGGGGGAATAGAACTCTACGAGCGTAACAATCGATTGGTACGAAAACTCGAGCCGACTGTTGAACATATTGTGATACTCCCGACTAGTGTGATTAAATTACATCCACCCCCACCAATGAAGCGAAACGAAACTAAAATGAAGAACATTATAATTTATGCCACTTGCCAAGGCATACCCTTTCGAGACTTACTGCTTCAATCCGACGAAATCAAGAAGAAATACAGTGTTTTTTATTATTCGAACTTTTCAACACCCGGATCCCCGCAGTTCACAATTGATCAAGAAACATTAAGAAACTGTGAGATTTTTTTATATCATCCATCAAAAGAATTTTCCGAAGAATTTCTATCTGATTTGCTACCCCAAGAATCCATAAAACTCCAGATTCCGTACATTACGTTTAGTGCATATTGGCCCGACTTTGGGCGAATCCCCGATCGACCACTCGGGAAAAGTACTGAGTTTCCGTATGGCAGAATACCATACCGATCAGAAATTTTAGACAGGCTGGCAGATGAAATTTCATCTAAAGAGAGGCTAATTGATACATACCTACACATGAAAAGTGAGATTGGAGACAGAGCGCTCAGAATCTTAGATTCAGATTTTGAATATCTGAATCGACTAGACAGCAGAGACGGACCTTTCTTTGTAAGAAAATACATTGAAAATAATTTTCAAGAAAGGCAACTCTTCAAGATATTTAACCACCCCAAAAATGAGTTGTATTTGTTGATTACAAATCAACTTTTAAGACACCTTGAACTTCCAAAGCTCACCACTGCCGCCGCAGAAAAAATTCCTGGCCACGCCGAACAAAACTTACCCATTCACCCCGCAACTGCAGATTCATTAAATCTGAATTTTTATAAAAGAGATCTTAAGCATCTTTACTTAGGCCAAGAATACTCTTTCGAAGATTTCATTCAAGAGTATATTTCGCTACTCTAGATATCTGACTCAATATCTCCAACACCGATAAATCTTCCCACCACTAATAGATGAAGTACAGAATCGCCTAAGGGCACGGCTAAGTATTTACACCAAAGCCACCTGTCCACAAGAAGAAGATTTCATCTCCCACAAGCACCCCCTCTACTCCGACTCCAAGCAAAGCCTTGGTGCTCAAACGCTTTCAATCTACCGTATACTATAAACTTGTTGATACCAGTAGCCCGCGGTAGTATGCCCGCCAGGGCAGGGTGATTACTGGCCCTGTGGTTTTCTACGCAAAGGATATTTCATGGCTGTGCAAGACTCCCAAACTGGCACTGCGGTCCAGTACATTGCTCTTCCATTTTTCAGCTGGCCCCTGCACGAAGCCGAGCGGCTGGTACTCACCGAAAACGACGTCTCGCCCACCCCCCTGCACGAGACCCTCGCGCAGGTACTGACACTTTGCGATCAGTGGCGCAGCCTTGAGGAGCATACAGCAGTTGCCATTGAGAAGATGCCAGTCCTACAGCCCCACACTCAACAACTGCTGCAGGGGCTGAAGCATATGGTCGAGCGAGGGCTATTAGTGGACGCTGCAAAGCTCAGTCAAGTCTACGCCAAACCAGACTCCTCAGAGCCGGCACCCGAGCCCATTAAAACGCTGTATGTGCGCACTTATCGCTGCCCGAACGCGCTCGAACGTTTGCTGAGCAGCCTTCAAAATGGTCGCGCTGGCGCCTCGGTAAACACCCTGGTGGTGGTGGACGACGCCCGCGAGGCGTCGGATCTTGATCTCAGCCGCACCCTGCTGAGTAAATGGCGCCCACAACTGTCCGCCACTGTAATCCATATTACGCGGGCCGACCGGGAGCGTCTGGCAGACACTTTAGCGGCGGCCTCGGGGGCCGATGCCCAAGATCTGCGCTGGTGGCTCAACGGCGACCCGAACGACCCCGAGATGACCGCCGGGGCCACCTTTAATACCGCACTGCTACTCAGCGCAGGCACAGCCACCGCCATCATGGATGACGACGCCCAGCTGACGCCCTACGGTGACCCGCAAGAAGCATCGCAGATGGGCGTTGCCGGCAGTGAAGTGGCCCACTGGAGCATGTACGCCAGCACCGAAGCCCTGCAAAGCGCCTGGTCGCCACTGGATATCGATCCGCTGGCAGCTCACAGCCGCTGGCTTGGACAGTCGCTCAGCACGCTGTCTGCGCAAACGGAAAACCCCTGTGACTTTTGGCAATCGGTGACCAGCGCTGACTTGCACAACTTGAAACCTGGGGCGACCGTGAAAGTCAGCGCCAACGGTTTGCTCGGCGACCCAGGTACCGGCCAAGCCAGCTGGCTCTACACACTGCCACCTGAGCAGTTAAGCCCCTGGCTGCAGAGTGAAGACACTTACCGGCAGCTGGTTTCCCGCCGCCTGCTGGCGCGCCGCCCCCAGGGCCATAAGCTAATACCGCGGCATGCACTGCTAACGCCTCTGGTGGGTGTGGACAATCGCACGCTGATGCCGCCGACCATCCCCAATGGTCGCGGGGAAGATGCGGTGTTTGTCGAACTTTTGTGCTGCGTGTATCCCGATAGCCTATTCGCTCAACTGCCCTGGATGCTTAAGCATGAGCCGGAGCGGGAACGACAGTTTGACCGCGACAAATTACTGCAGCCCGCCAACGTCGATTCCGGACGTTTTATGACACTCTACCTGCGGCGGCTGCGCCACACTGTGCCGAGTGCTGAGCCTCAAACACGGCTGCAGTGGTTGGGCCAATCGCTAAAAACGCTGGCACAAGCGCCCGAGGCGACGCTGGCAAGCGAATACCGCCGCCACCTAAGTGATGATCGAAGCTCTATGGCGCGAGAGCTGATACGCAACCTGCAAACGCTGCAACCACCACCCTATCTGGCGGAAGACATGCAACTGCTGCTGACACGCTCGACTCGGGACATCGGTGCGGATCAACAAGCGCTTACCGCCACGCTTGCCCAATTGCGCCAGCGCGCCGAGCGCTACAGCCAAGCTCTGGCCAGCTGGCACACGGCCTGGGATCATTGCCGCCAGCTCGGCGAAGCCCAATCTCTGGCGATGGCAGGCACCGAGTAGCGCGTGCTACCGTTGCGCCTCCATAAACTCGGCGGGTACCAGCATTGGCCTCAAACGACCCCGTAAAATGCACGGCGTTGCACGTCGGTAAGTTCTACCCGCCCCATCGGGGCGGCATGGAAACCTACCTGCGCGACCTGCTTATGGCGCTCCATGAGCGCGGCATTCGTTGTCTGGCCTTAGTGCACCGATCCCCAGGCCCAGAGCCAAGCGAACCTCAAAGCGGCAGCGGCCCCAAAGTCGTGCGTGTTCCCGTCTGGGCCAATCTCTTGTTTACCCCCATCAGCCCCGGCTTTCCCTGGCGACTTAACCGTTTGTTGCGCGATGAATCACCAGCGATCCTGCATTTGCATATGCCCAACGTCTCGGTTTTCTGGGCGCTATTCTTACCCCGGGCTCGCCGGATTCCCTGGGTAGTGCACTGGCATGCGGACGTACCCGTGGGCGCACTTCATTGGGGGCTGCGGTGGTTTTACCGCTTTTATCGCCCGTTTGAACGCTGGGTACTCAACCGGGCCGCGGTAATCGTGACCACTTCGCCCCCCTACCTGCAAAGCAGCCCAGCCCTGGCGCCTTTTACCCAGCGGGGCCGGGTGGTTCCACTGGGCATTAACGAGCCTCCACCCTCAGACAAGCCTCCCGTTACACCTGCCGAGCCCCTGCAGCTCATTGCCGTAGGCCGGCTTGCCTATTACAAGGGTTTTGATGTACTGCTTCGAGCCTTACAACAGTGCCCGGACGTGACTCTGGATATTGTCGGCGATGGCGAGCGCAAACACGAGCTCAAGGCTCTCATAGAGCAACTGCAACTGAGCGAACGGGTGACCCTGCTGGGCAACCTATCGGAGGTGGAGCTGGATCGACGGCTTCGCGCCAGCGACTGCCTATGCCTGCCCTCCATCGAGCGTACAGAAGCCTTTGGCGTAGTGCTTTTGGAAGCCATGAGCAGGGGCAAGGCCTGCCTAGTCACCGCGGTAACGGGCACTGGTATGGCTTGGGTCGTAGAACACGAGCAAACCGGCCTGGTAGTGCCCCCCAACGATGTCGATGCATTGGCCAACGCCCTGGTCCGCCTGGCGGAAAATCGGGCTCTTTGCAAAGCAATGGGGGAAGCCGGTCTGACGCGATTCAGGGAGAGGTTCACTATCGATACGTCAGCAGGCGGGATTGCAGATATCTATAGGGAATTAACCGACGGCGTAAAAAATAAATGATAGGAATATGACATCCTTTATTTAACACTCCTCAAGCGATATTTAAGTTCGCCCCGTTGAACAGCACTACAATTTAGGTGATCGAGACTGATAGGTCCAGCATTTAACGTGCCGCAATAAAAACACATCAACACCAGCAAGGAAGCGCAGTTCCGAGCGCCCTAAGTGAAAAACCAGCAGTGTACTAAAGCTCTAACGCCCATCGATGCTGTTCAGCCGATGATTTAGTACCTCTAGGGCGGCTTGAGTGCGCGCTCGCTCGTCCGCCAAGGTCCTCTGCAGATCAGCGATAACCTCTTCTTGTGCGAGAGTGTATAAGGTTAACTCTTCGACCTTTTTTAGGAGGGTCAGCTGCATGCCTGTCATGTCAAGCCCTTCGCGGGCCACATCTGCCGCAGAAGGCACGTCAGGAAGGTGGCGATTGGCCTCGATAAAGGCGGCGACCTCAGACAGTGGCAGCAGAGAGTAATCCGGCTCAAATACATAATCGGGCACATTTAGCGTGGTACCACCGACCTTGAACCCTGCAGTGGCAATCACGAATCCTTCAGCATCAACACGCATTTCTGGTCCGTCGCCATCCACCACATTGATGCGGTACTCACCGTTACCGTTGGGCCCAGCAGTAAACGTCATGTCCGCGGAAACGTTCACCGGAGCGCCCAAAGCTTCAATGCGAAAATAGCTATAAGTTTCGGTGGTCGACACCGTTAGAGGTGCCCCCGGAGTGTTGGTGCCCACCCCGACATTCCCATCACTATTAACGAACAAGGCATCCTGAGCCTGAGACAAAGTGGCGCCAGTGGCCAGCGCCAGCATTACAGTCAATAAGACAAGGCGTGAATTCAGCATGGAAATTCCTTATTAGTTTAGTGGCCGCATTTGCCGCTGGGCTATCTTCAGCCTGGACAAAATCGGCTAACGCACTACCAAGGCGGGAAGCTCGGCCATCAAGTAAGAAAGCGTCGCTCCAACGCGAGATGTATACTCTAATATTAGTTGTTGAATTCCAGAGAAGCAAAATAGCGTGTTGAAGACTTTAATCCCTCAAGGGCCAAGAAAGTGGTTCAGGGCAGTGCTCTAAAACACTATCTCAGTCGTGCTATTCTTTCACCGCCCTACTTCAGAGCGTATTTCCCCGGAGAGATTACGAAGCACCCAGCCCCTAATATTCTCCTAAAAATCAACCTAATCTTAACATTTAGCAATTTTCACCCTTTGGACTGGAATGGTCAAGTCACCCTGCCCCACCACAGCACGCCATGCCTTTGTGATTAAATGCAGCACTGCCTAAATACCCAGAACCACAGTACTAACGGCAGTGCCCCGTATAAGGCCAATCAAGTCCCACAGGGGAAATGGCTGACCAAACCGTCCATTCGAGCGCTTTTCTAGCACTCTACCTAGGCAAAACGGGCTCAGCCCCCCCTCCAAATAGTCATCGCCGAAAAACTAAACAATACCACTCTGGCTTAGAACTAAGATCTCTATAGAATTGCAAGCAATACTTAATCGACTCAACAATCTCAGTCCATATTCAAAAGTACGGCCAAAACAAATATCGAGCCTCCTCCCGATAGTATATTACAATGCCCCACTAAGCAGCCACACGCCTTACATCTTACCAGTCAAAGCTAACTCAGGTGGAATGTCATTCACAGTTCAACATATGCCATCTCTAGCCCGCTGAAATGACTGTGTAACCACTTTTAGCTTGAGGCCATTTGCGCGAGGGGAAGATACTTGAACTGGAGGTGTGGGCCGCATACACTCCAGACTCCCAGCGCCGAACAGCTAGATGAGGCCAAATCATACACCGACTTGCCAATGCATGTGTTTTTTAGAAGGACGTACTAAATTGAAGCTTTGCATGACAATCCTTGTGCGTGACGAAGAAGAGTTAATCCGGGCAAACCTCGATTATCACCTGAGTCGGGGTGTAGACTTTATTGTTGCCACGGACAACCGTTCACAAGATAGTACAGCCGACATACTACGGGAGTACGAAAAAAGGGGGGTTTTGCACTATATTTTTGAGCCAGATGATGATTACTCTCAAGACCAATGGGTTACGCGAATGGCAAGAATTGCGGCTGAGCAATACAAAGCTGATTGGATCATGCACGTCGATGCAGACGAATTCTGGTGGCCATCCGACGGAAGAAAAATTCCAAAAATTCTTGAATCTGTGGACAATAGCATTGACGGCTTAATAGTACCAAGGAGCAACTTCGTTCCTATTGAGAACTACGATGACCGATCTCCGTTCTTCACGCAACTAACCGTACGCGAGAAAAAATCACTGAACCCTCTTGGCCGACCACTTCCCCCCAAAGTCTGCCATCGCGGGACGTCAGACATAAAAGTCAGCCAAGGAAATCACTCTTTTGGATTTGAAAACCGAGCCCCGCGCACAGAGCAGTGCGGGAACATTCTCATTTTTCATTTTCAAAAAAGGGGCTTCAAGCAGTTCCAGAAAAGAATACAGCAAGGAGGAGCAGCGTACGACCGAAACCAAAGACTCAATAAAGCTGTCGGCGACACTTGGCGAGAACTCTACGAGCTGGATAGAAAAGGAGAGCTTCAGGAGTATTTTACTGATTCAACTTATACTGACGAAGAGATAAAACAAGGAATAGTTAACGAATCTCTTGTCTCAGATACACGATTCATGCTTTATATGACAGAACTTTACGGCCAGCAGCAATAAATCCAAGAACACCTAGCAATGTTAAAACTAAGGACAGAGAATTGAAATTAATTGGAAAAGATTATCGATCCAAATTCCCCAGTGAAGAGCATTTCCCCTTATTTTGCTGTGTTCGGAATGAAACCCTAAGATTGCCTTACTTTCTTAAGTATTATCGCACGCTTGGCTTCCAAGAATTTGTTTTTGTAGACAATGCATCAACTGACGGCACTACCCAATTTCTTCTTGAGCAGGACGACTGCACGGTTTTCTGGACCGACCAGCCATACTCCGAAAGCTGTTGTGGAATTGATTGGATCAACCAGTTGTTGTCACAACTTGAAGGGCAGCAATGGGTTTTAATTGTTGATGCTGACGAAATATTGGTTTTCCCGAAGATTGAGAGCATACCACTTCGTGAGCTAACCGACTGCTTAGAGCATGAAGGCGCAAACGCTTTACCGACTTTTCTACTTGATATGTATGGCGAAGGCCCCATTAGCAAGATTCAGTATTCTCAAGAAGGATCTTTTATTTCTACCTGCCCATATTTCGATCGGTCTGGATACACCCTAGCCGAGGCAGGTTATTTTAAGGGCTTGCCGGTAAGGGGCGGCGCAAGACAACGGCTGTTTTGGGACGGCATACAACATACTGCAAATCCCCCCTACTTAGCTAAGACACCTTTAGTCAAATGGAATAGAGAGATGCGCTTAGAGGCATCCACTCATATCGTCCAAGGAGCCCGGCCCGGCAGCACCTCCGGCGCACTCCTTCACTTTAAAATGCTTTCCGATTTTTCCGAATCTGTCGCCTTAGAAGCAAGCAGAAAAGAGCACTGGGATGATGCCGGGCAGTATGCTGTCTATTCAAGTGTCGTTAAAGCTTGTCCCGACCTAAACCCAATGTGCTCTTTGTCAGAGAGATATGAAAACAGCATGCAGCTTGTTGAGCTTGGACTAATGCGGTATCGGAAGCAGTTATCGCATCTTGGAGCCAAATAAAGATGAAGATATGTATTGTAGGAACAAGCCGGTGCGGAACGACACTTCTACGCAACCTTATTCACTCCCACCCGGATATCTCGGTGTTTAATGAAACTCACTGGATCCCGAGAATGTTTGAATTTTTTGGCACACAACGGGTAAATTACAAGCGCTTGATTGATGTTGCAGAGAAAACCACCTGGGATACAGGAAAGAATCTTATTGATGTCAATTCAGCGTACTCCCATCACGACTCAAACACATCTCTTAGAGCCGAACTTTATCGTCGTCTAGAAGTAAGAAAACTGCTAACAATATCAGAATTTATGGATGAGCTTGCACAAACGACTTTTGGTGAGAATATTGTATGGGGTGATAAAACTCCGGACTACGGTTTTTACATGGGGACCATTCGTGAGCTATGGCCTGATTGCAAATTTATCCATATCACTCGGGACGGCTTAGATACAAGCCGTTCAATGTCAAAGCACTCAGGATGCAAGTTGATGGTAAGTGCCGGCTACGATAACTGGTGCAGCCTTTCATATGACGGCTTATATGAAAAGTATGAAATGCGCGCCCTACCTTTAAAAGATTACACCTCTTCGTGGCACAGAAGACTGAAGAGGATCAGGAATGAGGCATCAAGAATTCCGGATCATCAGTACTTTGAATGCTCTTACGATGACTTACTGCAAGAACCCAGGTCAATTCTCACAAAAGTTATGGAATTTTCTAACTTAAAAACTGACACGTGTTGGTTAGAGGTTGCACTACAAATGATAAGGCCACCCCGTCAAAAATCTTACTCGTCTTCAGCACTCGAAATCGCACTACTAGGCCCAGAAAATGTATATGCAATTGCGAAGGAAGCATTCCCCTCAAGGCATTTCCTAACCATTGACCACGAGGCGGAAGCAGAGTCACAGCTGCTTTCACTTCACAAGAATAGTCAATGTATCGAAAATCGTATTCACACTGCGATATCTGTCTTTGCTTTCGCCACAATCATTAGTCGCGATTCGCTGGCGGCGCGCGCAGCCCTAAGTGTTGCCGAGACACTTGAGGAAATCAGCAACCCTGCCGAAATAGAGCCCTGGAGTCAGTTCACCCCGTGACGGCATGCATCACATCAGGGATGGCGCGCGGCCTTAAAGCCTCGGGATATCGGAGGTAAAACACTGGAAAGCAATATGCAAAAGTCTAGATATCGCCACACTGGGAATCGTGAGCCAAACTTGCTCCATGGAGGTGTCATGATGAGGGAAATGCAATAAAGACCCTCGTTAGTCCTGACGGACTGCCCAATTTAAAGATTCAATGCGACCATCAAATGGCTCAGTAGTGCCATTCGGTAGAAACTTAAAAAGCTTCTTAATATCACCTTGATCATAGGTTAAGTCTGACGGCAAATCTATAAACTCCTTTTTTAGAACAACCGAGACATTATAACCATAAGACTTAATAGAAGCATTTCGGCAATTAAAATTCGCCATAACCAATTGATAAAGTAGCAGCCCAGCATTCCAGAGAGTGACATGCCCACCAACAATCTGATGCTTTAAAGGAGGAACAGTAACCGCGAGAACTCCACCTTCTTTAAGATCTCTATTTATTTTTTTTAAGAATATATTTGGGTTTAATTGGTGCTCGAGTATATGTGAGGCCCAAACCGCATCAAACTGTTCGTCAAACTCCATTGAGTTGTAATCACCAAACAGGCACGCATAGCTAGACTCCCTGCCTTCAAAGTACACCGAAGTTCCGTAGTCAACAGCCGTAACTACCTTTCCCATATCAGCCATAATTTGGCTATGCGCGCCAGAGCCGCTCCCAATGTCGAGAACAGTATCAAATTCAAAATTCTCCAAAAAATAAGCCAGAGTTTCACCGGCAAAAGGCAGCATTGAAAAGGGAGAGGAAACTGTTCCATTACGGAACTGTAGACGTTCGGCCTGCGTTTTTAACATACAAATTTCCGACTATCGCCACGAATTATTATCAATTAGACCAAGAGCTAGCTCAGGCAGTAATCCGAATTGCGGCAGAATACTGAACCCCTCTGGCAATAACTTCAAAATTGAACTTAGAAGCATTAATCCATGCACAGAAAGCTTTCCACTCACCATCCGGCCATGCTGAATAGACCCCCGAATTCTGCCAATCACACAGCTCATCAAACACGATCACAACTTCTGGAACCAAGTAACGATCCAAGGATTCAAGCACGAATTTTGCTGAGCTATAAAGATCGGCATCAATATGCAGGAGAGCGACTATCCCATTAAAGCTGGATAGCCAAACAGGCAGTGTGCTCTCAAAATAGCCCTCAACGAGCGTTACGTTATCTGGCACCGTCGGTTTCTGAGTTAGCCTGAAATGCCCCACACCATAGAACTTCCCATCGGTGGTTCGAACCCAAGGCTCTGGCAAACCGACAAAAGAGTCAAAACCATATATTCTGCGGCCTGGAAATAGGTCGGATAAATATCTGATTGACGCCCCCTTATACACACCGAACTCCAGAATAGAGCCTTTACTAGGCGCACGCTCCGAAGCAATACCAAGGACACCGGGGCGATCGGGAAGCACACACTCGCACGTAAGAAAACGAGCCAACAACTTACGTTCGTCTTCGCTGTCTAAACAATTGAGAAGGTTCAAAGATATCTGGTTTGCAGATGTACTCATTGTTCACCGACAATATCATTTTTAAATCGCAGTTTGTCCTGCGACATATCATCTACATCCACTTGTCTCAAGGCGAATCTTATCGAAAAATCCACCCCTTCCGGCGTTTCGCGAAGAGTATGGCATTGCGAACACAAAATATCAAGAAAGTCTACTGACCTCAAAGATCCGTTATGCATAGATTTGACCGGCAAGCCAAATATCGATTCTTCTGACGGTTGGCCAAGTGGTTTTGCCAAGGCTCGGGCCGGCACGCCAAGCGCTGATGACTCAACCAACACGGTAGAAGAGTGAGCATAAATTGCTTTTGCACTTTGTAGTTCTTGGTGTGTCTGGAATCGAGAGACCGAAATGTGGCTCAAATGCTGGGGCAGCTTTATTGTAGATGAGTCAAGCGGATGGGGACAAAACACGAGTCTTTCACCTGGATGACAATTAGCCACAAAGTCTAAGTCACGCTGATTGGAATGTTCTATCTCTAGAAACGAGCTTCGGTAACGATAATTTGCAGAGTCCCACCAAATTTGGCCGGCAAAAAGTACTTTTTGTTCACGCTTTATCTTATCTACACATGAGCGCCTAAAGCCAATACTCGTTCGATAGCTTTCAATATATTCGTCGCACTCAGCCGCCTTGGCACTCCCGGCGTGCGGACGACCCTGATAGGAAAGGCCTGTGCCGAAACAGTTGAAAATAATGTGATTTTTTTGCGGCAACAATCCGTTTTCCACTAAAACTAGCGGACACTCTCTTGCCACCAATTGTATCATCCATTGCGCCGCCGGCTCGGCGTCATTAATAACGATTGCCAAGGTAGGACGAAACCGACTCAAACTTAAGAGAAACTGCTGCGTTCCTTGCCATGACAGCTGTGGGAAAAACCACTCGCAAGCCCCCGCAACTTTAGAGACGATTCGGTGAACCGACTTCTTTGTCGGGTTCAATTTCGGATAACTAGTGAGTAGCGCAACTCTGTCGTATAGCATGGGCATCTTCATTTAAGAAAGGTGGTATTTTTTTTGGAACGGATGAAAGAACTCAAGTCAGGTTTAGCACAAGAAGTCTATAGAACATAGGAACTACCCCCTTTTCATATCAGTACCCGCGGAGCTATTGACTTAAAGTATATGCTGGCGCACGATTAAAGCGCCTTGCTGCCACACTGCCCCCAATCGCCTACTACTTGCACAAACCAAATTAACACCATGTTTTTCTCAGCAACTTTCACACACCCACTTCGCCGCCATCGTATGGGCACAACAAAGCCACCGGAGCTTGGCGAGGAAAGCATGTCAAATAGTGCACAACACTGTTTGGCAAGTTGGCATCCCCTCTTTTAGGTTCATTATTTGGTGATCAAGAATTCGGAAATTTCGATCCTTTAAATAAGCTGCAAACTCAGACTTGTTCCACTCTCGGACGTGAGCTGGATTAGCTGGAGGCCCCATAGAGTCAGCCCCGCGGCGCAAATCTCGCTCTGGTGTAGATATAATTATTCTAGAATTCTCTGATGCACACCTTCGAATGTAGTTAAGAAGTGAATCCGGATCTACCAAATGTTCGACAACGTCCGCCGAAACAATAAGATCAAACTTTTCGTTGAATGATGTCTGCGGAACCTCAAGATTATCAACTATCCACTGACCAAAAGCATGATTGCTATTGCAGTAGTCGATCGCATGATCCTGATCGACACCAACGATTTTTTCGCAGAGGGGCCTGATATACTTAGCCAGCTTCAGAGCATAGCCACAACCGACATCGAGAACACTTCGACACCCCAGCTTTTGGATAACATCAGCTGCAAATTGATAGACCTCCAACTGGTAAGTCAACGCATCCTCTTCAGAGTCGTTAAATGGGCGAGGAATCTTATGACTCCTATAGTCCTGCTTTAAAAAATAGTTATCAGGGTTCAAAAAATATGCTCCTCGAAATATTCGCGCTCGACAGCCTATCTTACCCTTTAGTTAGCCAGCCTCAGCTTATTTGACATTTCAAAAACTAAATAGGGTAAAGGGGCTAGTCAAGTGACTTGTAAGGCGGACTCACCAACTCGAATAGAGCGTTGATCCGCCGTTCGCGGCGGAAAGGCTTTGCAAAAACCTATAAATAGTGGAGCGAGGAAGCTCATCTGTCTCGGCACTAGTTTCGCATTATCGTCTTGTGGAGACAGCATTTTTGTCTAGCCAATCGACTTAGGCTGAGATTTATTGAATTGATCTGGAAGAGCAAAAGCTCGGCGCCCTAAGAAACGCACTCTCAAAGGGCGCGAGAATATTTTACCCTTACTGCCTCATGCTCTCAATCTCTTTCCTGAGCTCAGCAATTAACTTGCGCTGTTCCTCAATCGCCTCTTGCTGCTGAATCGTATAGAGCGTAAGCTCCTCAACCTTCTCCATGATTAGCTTCTGCATATCGGTCATATTCAGGCCATCCTTTTCAATCTCCTTCGCGGAAGGCACATTAGGTAAATGACGATTTTTCTGAATAAATTTCTTTACTTCATTCAGAGGCATTAGCACATAATCATCAGCAAATACGTAATCCGGAAAAGTTGAACCATTGGCGGTTAAGGTGCCGCTTATTGTGAGATTCCCATCTGCATCTAGCGCAAATTCTTGAGCGTCTGCATCCACAATATTGATACGCAACTGCCCGTCGGCACCAGCATCAGTAAATGTGAAGTCTACCGAAGAGTTGGGCGAGGCCTGCGTAGCCGTTAAACGAAAAAAGTTAAAGCTGGCTACCGACGAGACTTCGAACTTGGCATCTGGGGAATCAGTGCCCACCCCCACGTCACCATCGGTATCAATAAAAAACGAGTTGGTCGGCGCGCCTGGACGGATTTTGAAAGGGAGTTTGCTGCTATTGGTTACATCGCGAATAAAGAAATTGGTTTCATTTCCAGCGACATCCCAAGTCTGAGCGGCAAAGCCGGAGCTGCCGTCTTGCTCAAGCCGCACAGCAGGTGTATTGCCGTCTGTCATGTGTACCGGCACAACTGGCGTGGTGGTTCGGATACCAATTCGACCTTCGTCGGCGATGTACAAAGTGTTATTAGGCGCGTTGCCTTCCACGGTGAATGGAGTGCGTCCGGTTGTTGTATTATCGATGGAAAATTTATTCATACCACCATTGCTGGTCTCGTTTGCAGTGAGCTGCCAGTCGTGGTTAGGAAAGCTTCCGGAGTTACTGGTATCGTCAAACTTGATTCTAAGGTTGTTCTCCTTTAAACGAATGGTGTCGAAGCCAAAGTTTTCGCTGGTGGTACAGTCGACGCCGACACACAGGCTGCCCTGGACTTCTACGTCTGAAACGAACGTTTGCTCCTCAGCAACAAGCTCGCCGCGCTCTTCACCGACAACTTTGGAGGCTCGAAAGCTTGAGCCTTTATAGGGTGCCTCCGCGACATTCGAAGTGACGAGCTGCCCGCCCTGTATCGAGAAGCTGCCAAACCCGCCCTCGATTGGCTCAATAGTAACCGGCTGGTCGCTGTTGCGATCGCGCGACATCCCCGGAACACCCATAATGCGCAGCTCGTAGCGGTAAGTACCATCGGGCAAGTTGTCCCCAGCCAAGGCAGCGGGGACAAACTCTATCGGCCCCCCAGCGGAAAAGCTGAAGCGCTCATAATAGCCTTCCGGGCCCGAGATAATCAGGTCGACCTCGGCATCCAACCCCATAATATCTGTCGGCTCGAAAACCACCGCGTCAGGCAGTGTGTGACTCTCAAAGAGAACCGAGTTCTGGGCATTTGCCCACGAACAAGCCGCGGCGATAGTTATCGCCAATGCGGTCATTTTAATTGTTTTGTATGTGTTCACCTTCAGCTCCTCTCAGCTTGCATTGGCATTGGGATACAGCGTTGTTGTTTTAGCACGGCCTGCGGACCGCGCCAGATCATTTGTCTGTTTGTCGCCGGGTCTGGTCTACCACGGCTGGTTGTTATATATGCATTATGGCGCATTTTTAGCACTCGCGCAGGGTTAACAGCTCCCTGCTCCATCAAAAACCTGTTCGAGCTGTGACTCTCAGAGCCCGCCAACCGATAATGGCCATTAGCAGAGTCATGAAGGTCAACCACAGTGTGTTGATCGCCGGCAGAGGTGCCGCCTCGCCTACCGATAGAGATACCGGCGCGCCGGCGGTGTTGCCAAGATCAGAGGCCAGCTCGCTCGTGACACCAGAATATGAGCCGGGCGCAGTGTAGACGGGAATGCTCAACACTACCTGGAACGAACACGAGCCACCAGCCGCAATCGCACCGCCGGTCAACGCGACCGTCGATGTTCCGTTAACCACAGAGCCAGTCCCACACGCGTCATTCAGGGGCGTAGTCGTAGCGGTCATGCCGGGCACAAATGCATCCAGATCAAAGCTGAAACCCAGTCCAGACAGTGCATTGGCCGGATCCGGGTTAATGATTTCAAAGGTCGCTGTTGTCGTAGAACCCGGCTGAACGGTGCTTGGGTCAATGGCTGCCGTAAATGCCAGCGACTCAACGACCAGATCGCCGCTGGCGGCGGTCGCCTCAACCGCAATGCCACCTCGCGAACCGGTAGCCACGCTAGTGGTGTTGGTGTAGGTACCACTCGCAGCGCCAGCTGGAACACGTACCGGAACGACAATAGTACAAGAGCCGCCAGCGGCCAGGTTGCCCCCCGTCACAGTCACAGTGCTTGTGCCCGATACATTCGAACCAGTGCCACAAGCATCGGCAATAGGCAGACCCTCAGCCACCAGGCCTGACAGAACGGCATCGAGATCGTCAGTCAACGCAATGTCCGTGAGCGCAAAGGCCGAGCCATTCACAAACGACAGCTCCATTTCCACGAGGCCGCCCGGCAATACTGGCTGGCTGCGGAACGATTTGAGCATGACAAAGTCGCCAGTCACAACATCCAGAGTGTCAGTGGCCGTGCCACTGTTTCCCGAGCTCGAGGTCAGATCACCGGTGGTATTGATAAAGTTGCCCTCGGCAGTGCTGATGATATCGACTTGCACAGTACACACGCTGCCGGCCCCGACAGTGGCGCCGGTATAACTAACGGTGCTGCTTCCGGCAACTGCGGTGAGCGTTCCACCGGTGCAGGTGGTCGAGCCATTTGGTGTACCAGACACCTGAAGTCCAGCAGGCAGGTTATCGGTAAAGTCCAGTGACGTCGCCGCCACAGCACTGGCGCTGTTGTCGATCGTAAAGGTCAGGGTCGAGGTGCCGCTAAGCGCAATGGCACTGGGTGCAAACACCTTGGCAAAGGTCGGCGGCGGCTCGATCTGCAGCGCGTCTGAGGCAGGGTCAGCCACAAGCAAGCCGTTGCTGGTCAGGTTAGATGTGGTGTTCGTGTAGCTGCCGGCTGTGGCAGACGCCGGAACCTGGAGCTGGACGCTAAAAGAGCAAGAGTCGCCGGGGCCAAGATCTCCGCCGGTAAAGGTCAGCAAGCTTGTGCCGCCCAAAAGCGAGCCTGCGCCACACACATTGGATTGCGGTGTATTGGTCGCCACCAAACCGGCCATTACCGAGCTAAGACTGTCGGTAAAGGACAGGCCACTGACGCCATTGCCAGCATCAAGATTCTCAATGGTGAAGCTCAGCGTGACCGCACCTGTGGCCGTGCTGGGCCCGGAAAAACTCTTGGTAAAGGTCACATTGTTGATTTGCAGCGTATCGGTTGCGGCGGTGCCTTCGATGGGCACGCCGCCAATGGTCCCCGTGACCGTCGATGTAGTGTTAACCGCACTGCCGGAAGCACTGGCCGGGATGCTCAACGTAGCCGAAAAGGTGCAGGATGCACCGGGGGCGAGTTCGCCACCGGTTAACGTTAATTCATTGGTACCCGAGAGCTGGGAGCCAACACCACAAACACCCGCCTGAGCGCCACTTGCCGAGACCAGGCCGGAGAATACCGCATCGAGGTCATCCGTGAAGGCAATATTGCTGATGGTATCGCTGGGGCTGGTGTTGGTGACCGTAAACTCCAAGGTCACTGTGCCACCCGGAGCGGCGGGATCGTCAATAAACTCCTTGGTCAACGCCAAGGGATCGGTTACCAACACGCTATCAACCGCCCCGGGAGCAACAAACGGGGTGCCGTCAGCGGAACCGGTAAGGTTAGAGGTCACATTGGCGTAATTGCCGGCAGCGGTGCCTGCAGGCACCTGCAGCACCGTAGAAAAGGTGCAATTTTCACCCACCGCCAAGTTACCGCCCGTGATGGTCAACACCCCACCAGAGAAACTGGCGGAAGAGCCGGCGCCACAAATATTGCTCTGCGGCATATCGGTAGGTGCCAGGCCAGTCAATACCGCCCCAAGATTGTCAGTAAACGACAGCGCAGTCAGGGGATCGGCGCTCAGGTTGTCGATAAAAAAGGTCAGAGTTACGGTGCCGCCCGATACCACCGGGTCGTCGATAAAGCCTTTCTGAAAATCCACATACGCGATATCAAGATTATCACTGGCGGGGCTACCCACAACGGGCTCGCCAGCGGCCGTGGCGGTAACCGTGCTGGTGGTGCTGGGGTAGCTTGCGGGCGCAGCATCCACAGGCACCTGGAGAACAACCGTAAAAGTGCATGTGTCCCCGGCCGTAAGGCTGGCCCCGGATAGGGATACCACGCCGCCGCCCGTGGAAAGCGCACCGCCACAGGGCGAGAGCGGAGAGGTATCTACCGTAAGATTGGTGAGTGCAGCGCCCAGGTCATCGGTAAAGGCGATATTGGTAAAGTCCTCCGGGCTCTCGCTGGCATCCAGCGTATACACCAAGTCCACCGTATCGCCGGCGCCTACCGGGTCATCAAAAGTTTTGCTTAGCTGCGGCGCAGCGCCGCGGCTAACCTGATCCACGCCGCGGTTGCCGGCCACCTGGCCACTGCCATAGTCACCCAAAATCGGTGTGGTCTGGTTGATATAAGTCCCTGGGGGAACGCTAGAGGGCAGCTGTACATCCACCTGGAAGGTACAGGAAGCTCCAGCCGCCAGAGAACCGTCGATAAGGCGGTAAGTCCGATTGGAAGACCCACCATCGATATCAAAGAAAGTCGACCCCGCCCCGCAGGCGCCAGGAACACTGAAAGGGGTGACACTGGCAGCGCCGACAAAGGCGATGAAGTCATCATCAAAAGTAAGATCCGTTACGGTGGTAGATGGGTGTGGGTTGCTCACCGTGAACCGAGCGGTGATCAGCTCCCCATCCTCTACTTGCTCAACCGCAACGCAGGGATCTGTCGTCGCGGCGCCTGACTCGCAGAACTCCTTCACCAAAACCGGTGCATAGCCAACGTTCAGAGTGTCAGTCGCCGGTGAATAAGTGCCGGCGCTGGAACCTACGTTGCTGGTGGTATTGGGGTAACTACCCGCGGCGGCACCGCCGGGTACCGTAACCTCGACAGAGAAGGTGCAGGACTCACCGCTGGCCAGGCTGCCGCCGCTAAAACTGAGCAGACTGCTACCAGAAATGCTGGAGCCAGCGCCACAGGGCGACAACAAGAATGGGCCATTCGCCACAAGACCAGACAGCGTAGCATCCAGGTCGTCGGTAAAGTTAATGCCAGTAACGGTATCACGGGTACTGTTGGTCAGGGTGAATACCAAATCCGTTGTGCCGCCTGGGGGCACGGGATCGTCAAAACGCTTTGTCAGCCCAACGGGGTCCAGGCTGGAAACCACCTGGTCTACAGCGTAGCCCAAGTTACCCAATGACGAGCCGGCATTGGTGGTACGGTTATTAAGCGTACCCAAACCGGTGACTTCCAGATTAACGCCTATTTCGCAGCTGGTACCGGCGAGCAGGAAAGCATTAACCAAAGAAACTGAGGATGCTCCCGCCGTTGCGGTAAAGGTGCCGCCGGAACAAGTATTAAGAACATCGGGCGCCGCCGCTACTTGTAAACCCGCGGGCAAGTTGTCCGTGAAACCGAGGCCGGTGACAGGGCTACCCCCGGTATAATCGATAAAAAAGCTCAGCCGAATGATTTGTCCTGGGGCGGTGCTATTGGTGGAGAATAACTTGCTAAAGCTAGGGCGATTCTCATCAATCTCCAAGGTGTCGGCAGCCGGGCCGCTGTTTCCCGCGCTGGAGATCAAGTCGCTACTGACGTTGTCATAGTTGCCTGAGGCGACCCCAATGTCACCGGTGACATCTACCGTCAAGGTACAGGTGCCGCCAGCGCCCAACCGGGGCGAGGAGAAGGTTATCGTATCGCCTCCGGCCGGTGCGGTCACCAAGGTTCCCAGGTCGCAGCCGGCCCCTAAGGTCGGACTGGGCGGCGAGGCAAGCACCAACCCCGGCGGCAGTACATCGGTAAATTCAAAATCCGTCGCCGCGGCCGGCGCCGTAATGGTAAAGGTCAGAGCAGAGGTACTCTCCGGCCCGATGACATCGGGGCTAAAGGTTTTTGAGAAGCTGGCCTGGGCTGCGGCCTCGCCGGCAAACGCCAATGCGAAAAGAGGGGCAACGAGCGTCTTAGCGACCCGGCTCAACAATGCTGGGCGGCTGGCGGCGTACTTGAAATTCATATTATCTGCCTTGATTCTTATGCTGAGCGTTAGAAGTAGTGCAAACCACAAGACTGGATATTCCCCATCAAACCCAATCATCTGGCCGGTTACGAGCGACAATAGGCCTTCCAACAGCTCCTAGCGTCCCTTTTCAACTTATCGGGTGGCGCGAAATTCCCGGTCCACCTGCTGGTGCTTAGGGTACCACCGGCACGGCTTTGTGAAAAGAGTCACAGTGAGCATTTATTAACCGCAGCACCCACCCCCGGCGGTTACCACCTGGGCTGCGAAGTGTAAATAAACTCATTGATTTTCAACGTGTTACTAAAATTCAGGCAGCCGCCCTGCCCGTCACGAAAACTCAGCCTGTTCATTCAAACCACAAAATCCGGCGTGCCATAGGGTGGGGCAATCGCAAACGGGTGATACGGCAAAAGCCCCTTCCCCAGAATCAGGCCTCACCTCTTGGCTTTTTTACTCTTTGGGAATCCTTCATAATACCTGGCACACCAAAACCCGGAGCTCTTATTTTCCGCTCCCGGGCAAAACAAAATAGCAACACCAAACATAATTTATGGGGGTCAAGCAGCAAGTCTGGGCTCCCCGGCTACCCTGGAGCGGCCCACTCAATGATGACGATCAGCAAGACAGCCATTTTCTCTTGTGCCCTACTCTGTTCGGCCTACAGCCTTGCCGAGACAAGCTCGCAACCTGAAGACTCCATTGCGGACATCGTCAATCAGATCAAACTCCTCGAGAAGGAGAGAGACCCGAAATGTTATGCCACGGCCTCCAGGCTAGAAGACTTTATGTTCGGCACGCCCCTCTCAAACGAGGCGCGTTTTAGTAAAAACCTGCTGCAAAAGCAGTTTGCCCAGTCTATTTGGGAGCTGGCCAGCGAGAAGGCGAGAGAAAATGGGCAGAGTGCCGTCACTTTAGAAACATTAAACCAAGCACTGGCCAGCTCTATTGCCTACAAGCGCGGCAAGAACGACCACTGGGAGGTCACCTATCCCGAGGGTCAGCAAGTCAATATCAACAAAGTGGATAAGCGGCAGTACTCGACCATTGCCTATGCCTTGCGGGCTATATTGGCGGTGCAGCAGGAGTCGCTGTTTGACGCCGATTCCACACTGCTCCCCATCGACCAGGAGGTGATTAGCCAGTTAAAAGAAGCTTTAGACCTGCACAGCTTGGCCGTTTTAAAAATAGCCGACGAAAAAGCCAGAAGAAATGACGACCACGAAGTTACCGTGGACAACCTGGTCTCCGTTTGGACAGAGCTGTTGGGAGATCAGGCCTTAGTGCAAGCAAGCAAAGCCTCCAGCGGCAGCGCTGCGCCCCAAGCGGCCGACCTTTCTCTGGTCAAACGAATCATCGAACAAAAAGTCGCTTCGTACGAAGTGTATAACAACATATCAGAGCAACTGTTCGTCAGGAACCTGCAGGTCTATTTTGCCCGGGTCAGCTGGCCGAAGGACCCCGAAGAAGCAAAGAACTTCCAGAACCTCTACATTGAAACCCTGGTTCAGTTTGCGCGAGATTTCTACCTGGAATCCGAAAAAATTGCGCTTTCCAGAGGACACTCAACCATCCGGGAAAGCGATGTCCAATCGTTGGTGGATGTGTTTATCCCCCATCAAATCAATGAATACGAAGACGCGCTGTTCTTCCCCAAGCTCGGTCACAAAGACCAGGTAGCCATCGAATCCTACGATATGGACTCCTTCCGCGACAGCGGGCTGCACTGGCGTTACCTGGAATTTGCGCTGAACGCTCCAGATTTTAACGCAAAGCTGCAGCCGGACCCTTTCGCGCTGGAGCTTATTGTAGAGAATATCGCTCAGTTTGGCGTTTTATCACTAAGAACGGCAGGCAACATCGCAAAATCGAAGGATCAGGAGAGAATTTCGTCCGAGGTATTTATTGCCGGGCTAAAATCCATTCAGGACAGAGTGGATCGTCACGCGGCCATTAAAAATGTCGACACCAAAGAAAACACCATTGTCTCTTCTGGGGCCGACTCCTCTCCCACATCCGACACACAATTCTTTACCGATGCCTCTTCGGCGGTCGGCATTGACTTTATGCACCGCACTTCGGATTGGCTCAATCGTCAGCTGCGCAGCTATCTGGATAAAGGCCAGGGCGTCGGCGTGATTACCATTCCCCCCGCCTTTGGTGGGGGCGGCGTTGCTGCCGAGGACATCAACAACGATGGCTATGACGACATACTGATTCTCGGGGGCTTGGGCAACAAGCTCTACCTGAACCAAAACGGCGAGAAATTTGTCGACATCACCAAGGCCGCCGGCCTGGAGTGGAAGCGCGAGCCCGACAACACACCTGGGGAGCCTCGCCAACCCATTATCGCCGACCTGGACAACGACGGCCTACAGGATATTGTGATCACCTACGTGGAGGACGCACACCGGGTCTACAAGAACTTGGGCGATGGAAAGTTTGAAGACGTTACCGACATCGCTAACTTAGGCGGAGAGAACCTAGTCGGCGGACCCGCAACGGCTGCCGATTTTGACAATGACGGGCTGCTGGACATCTACATCACCTATTTCGGCCACTATACAAAAGGTGTGCTACCCACACTTAAAAGAAGAAACGACAACGGGCTCCCCAACCAGCTCTTTAAAAACATGGGCGGATTCAAGTTTAAAAACGTTACCGAGGGAAGCGGCACGGCAAACACCGGCTGGGGACAAGCCGCGGCGCACACAGACCTTGATGGCGACGGCCTACAGGACTTAATTGTCGGCAATGACTTTGGCGTAAACGCCTACCTGAAGAACATGGGCAACAACCAGTTCAAAGACATCTCAAAAGAATTGGGCACTGACAAACCGTCCTACACAATGAACATTGGCATTGCGGACCTGAACCAGGACTTGCAGCCTGACATATACATCTCAAACATCGTCACCATGAACAAAGACGAAAAGTATGTCTTACCCAACGAAGACACCACAATGAAGTTCAATGCCGAGAAGTTGGCGAACATGAGAGTGGTAGAAGCCAACGATCTCTTCCTATCCAAATTAGGCAACACGCTCTCTTACGAGCTGAGCGATGCTGTGGGCAGAGGCTATTCGTCGACTGGCTGGTCATGGGACGCAGACTTTTTTGACTTCGATAACGATGGCGACAACGACCTGTATGTCACCAACGGCATGAATGAGTTTAACATCTACAGTAGCGAGAACCCCTACTATACCGACCCTCACTCCAATGAGGCGAAAAAAATCTATATGCCTGTGGCGACAAAAGAGTCGAACGTATTTTTTGTCAACCAAAACGGCAAGCTTAACAATCGCTCCAAAGAGTCCGGGATGGACTTGGTCGGCAACTCGAGAAGCGCCGCATACCTAGACTTTGACAATGATGGCGACCTTGACGTCATCCTCAACAACTACCATGAAAAGGCCTACTTTTACAAAAACGAACTGGATGCCTCAGGCAGCAGTTCAAACTGGGTGAAGATCAAGCTTATCGGAAACCCGAGCAAAGGTGTTTCAAGGGATGCCATTGGTGCGCGGATTATCCTTCACACCTCCGGCGGGCAAAAAATTTGGCGTGAAGTCCACAGCACTATTGGCTATATGTCTGTACACCCGAAAGAGCAGCATATTGGCCTGGGCGACCAGAAAATCAACTCCATAGAAATCACCTGGCCCAATGGTGAAAAAACATCTATGGACACGTTGGCATTAAATCGCTCTCATGTGGTTGAACAGCAGTAATTCAATGTGCTCAAGATTAGAACCATAACATACGCTGGATTAACAGCCATTCTCATCTGTCTCAGCCTTTCACCGAAGGCTGAGACAGAGTTCTATCAGCCGCCAAATTTACCTGAACGGGAAAAGCCTGAATTTGATGAATGGCTGAAGTCCGCGCAAAAGAAGCACGAAGACGGAGTCTTCTCCGACGCAAAAGGAAGGCACTTAAACGCTCTGGTGGAAAGCACCTCCCCTTACTTGCGCCAACACGCGAAAAACCCCGTCAATTGGAAACCGTGGCGCAATCAGTATTTAGCGCAGGCACGGTCGGACAACAAACTCATCTTCCTGTCTATTGGCTACTCCACCTGCCACTGGTGCCATACGATGGCCAAGGAAAGCTTTTCGGATGCAGAGGTGGCCAAGGCAATCAATAGCACATATGTCGCCATAAAAGTCGATAGAGAAGAATTGCCGCAGATCGATCGCCACTACGCCGCCTTGCTGGAAGCCGCAACAGGTTCCGCCGGCTGGCCGATTACGGCCATTATCAATGGCGATGGCCTGCCCATATTTATAGACTCCTACCTTTCAAAAGCAAAACTCATTACCCTGCTAGAGCGGGTGGCGGGCACCTGGGACACGAATCCGGATTTTTTGATCGCCTCAGCTAAAACGCTTTCTGGCTTGATCGCCACTACTGAAAGCAAAAATGACGGCCAAGCCACTATTGACACGAATGAGCTTTTAGAAACTTCCAAGCAGAAAATTATCGCGGCATTGGACGTTGAATTTGGCGGACTGAATGGGCAGGTCAAATTCCCTCAGGAATCGCTGTTGCTCTACTTGCTCGACGAATTAAGAAGAACTGAAGACCACAATCTGAAAAAGCTCGTGTCGATACAGCTTGATAACATGATGAACGGCGGAATCCGGGACCATGTTGACGGCGGCTTTCATCGATACTCGACGGACAAAGAGTGGATAATCCCCCACTACGAAAAAATGCTGTACAACCAGGCACTGATGGCTCAGGTGTACCTGGAAGCCTGGCAGGTTTTTTATAATGACAACTACCGGCTCATTGCTCAGGAAACGCTTGATTTTGCCATTGAGCGACTCTACCAGCCAGACCATGGTTTTTACTCGGCCTTGGACGCCGACTTTAACGGTGAAGAGGGCGGATTTTATTTATGGTCAGAGACTGACCTGGAGGACTTCTTAAGCATTCCCGGCATCACGTCCTACACCTTTTCCGGCGATAAAGGTTATGACGGTAAGCTTGGCATCTTGACCGACACACACTTGCGCAGCGAGACAATGACAGAGGCGTTGAGCACACTGTCTAAACAACGACATAATCGCGGAGAGTTGCACAGAGACGACAAAGTCATCACGAGCTGGAATGGGTTAATGGTTTACTCTCTGGCCATGGCATCACACGCATTTGATGAACGCAAATATCTAACTATCGCCGAAAAAGTTGCAGGGGACATCTGGCAATCCCGATTTGATCGAAAAACAGGAAAATTGTTTAGAACTTCAGACAGGAGCCAAGAGCTTTTCAGCCTCGAAGACTACGCCTATCTTAGCCGAGGCTTTATCGGGCTTTATGACATCACACAAAACCCAGAGTGGCTGGATCGAGCAGAAGCGCTTTATCAAGCAGCCACCACTCAGTTTTCTTCCTTTCAACATCAAACTACCACTGAGCCAGGACCAAGCATCTCTTCCAGCTTGGCCGACGGAGAGCTCATTTCCCCAAAAATCGCACTTCAGGCGGTCGAGCTCTCGCTCAAAAATCGAACTTTCGATGCGAAAGCATTTACACCAGACCCTGAGCACGTAAATTTTATTAAAACCCGCGCTTCAGAGTCAGCCATTAATCAGTTTTCATCGTTGCTTTACCTAAACAACGAAGCGGCCGGAAGCGCAGGGAATACTCGATATTTTGCAAACGGCGTCGGCCACTTCCACATTGTTTGTAAAAAGCGGCTAGCGCAAGTCTGTTCCGCTATTGAAATTCAGTTTAGCCTCAAAGAGGGCTGGCACATAAACTCCAACACCCCGCTGCAAGACTACCTGAAGCCGACGAGCATTGAATCCGACACACCACTCGATGTTCAATACCCAGAACAGCAAGTGATCAGGCTGGGCTTTCAGGACGAGCCTTTAGGCTTATTTGAGGGCGAGTTCGTTATCCAGGTTTCAAAAATATCAAGAGAGCTCGTGAACAGAGCGCAGATCCGTCTACCGCTGCAGGCCTGCAATGATGAAATATGCTTGCTGCCGGAAGATAAGGTTATTGTATTCTAACAATCAACGACTGAAGGTTAATTCGCTCGCAAGCATCGTCGAAGTCGCAGTCACTTTTTGTGCCGTTAACACCTGAGGCACATCTTGAAATCAACCAGCGTGGCGCTTAAACTCCCATCCTCTGCCCCGATAAAATAATGCGATACTGGTGAAACGGATGTTCTTATCAAACAAACGGCTTGGCTGGGGCCTAGCCGCCATTGCCTTGCTGTCAGCCCTACTGGTCACGCCTCTGTTACTCTCCGGCCCAGATAACGATAAGCAGCCAGAAGCCGAGACCGCCTCCCTCCAGGCGGGATGGACCGCATGGCTCGACCCCGAGACGGGTGAGCTGTCAAAGGAAAAGCCTCCAGAGGGTGTAGTCCTTCGGCTGAACGACCAAACCATGCGCCAGTTCAGCACTTCCGACGAGGACATTATTCCTGAGACCAGACAGGACGGCATGACGGCCATTAATCTGCAGGGACGATTCCGCCAGGGCAGCGCAGCGACCATTAGCGGTGACGGGACAGTAAGCATTCATCGAATCGGTGACGAGATGTTTATGGGCCCCGATGGACCAGACATCAGCCGCCGCCTGCATGAACAGAGCAGCGATGATAAGAGTGAGGCGAAGACCCCATGACCCGTCCGCACCTCATCCTGACCCTGGCTTGTCTCTTCTGCGTCAGCAGCGCCATGGCTGATTCCGTATTCTCCCCTGTGTACCTCGACGGCGCTCTTGAAGGGTTTAACTCCAACGATGCTCCGCATGCCGCCTCTACCGCCGATGGTAATCCGGGAACCACTTTAGGTGAGCAGCGGCGCTGGGCGTTCGAGCGCGCACTGGAGTATTGGGAGCTCAGGCTCGACAGTAACGTCGTTATTGAAGTGGCTGCAGAAATGAATGATCTTTCCTGCAGTTTCAGCGGTGCGGTATTAGGATCGGCAGGCCCAGACTGGGCCTATGCCGATTGGGTGCCCAGCGCGGGCGGCAGCTCTCCAGCGTTTGCCAACACTGTGTACCCTTCAGCGCTGGCAAACCGCCTTGCCAATCGAGACCTGGATGTGGACTACCCGGATATCGGCGCTACGTTTAATAAACAAATTGACGAAAGCGATGGCTGCCTTTTTCAAACCTCATGGTATTACGCCTTGGGCGAGGCTCCTTCAGGGACCATCAGCTTTTTCGCCACCGCGCTGCATGAAATCGGCCACGGCATTGGCTTCCTGACCTTTGTTGACAAGGCCAGCGGCTCCAGGCTGTGGGAAATGGACGATATTTACATGAAGTTCCTGCTGGACCACAGCACAGGCAAACTCTGGCCCGATATGACGGACTCCGAGCGAGCGGCATCGGCAACCGACCCCAGCGATCTGCACTGGGTTGGCCCTAATGTTATGGCGGCACTTGGCCCGCTCACGGGTGGTGTTTCTGACGGCCACGCTCATATGTACGCGCCGGAGACCCTGGAAGGGGGGTCATCGGTTTCCCACTGGGACACCGCTATTGAGGACAGTAACGGCAATCACGAGCTGATGGAACCGAGCGCCACAGGCTCTGAGAAGCTTTTAATCACGGGTGAGTTGCTGCAGGATATCGGCTGGAACGACGTACCGGCGAATGACTGCAACTTCGCCTCATACCGCTTGACGCTCTCTTCACTGTACAGCGGCACTAACGAGCACAATGCCTGCGTAAGCGTGACCTACGATGGCGCACTGATCTACGAAGGCGATACTACTGCAACCGCCGGCCGGGAAGTTGTGCTGAAAAACGGGTTCACGGTGGAGCAAGGCGCCACCTTCCGGGTACAAACCGACCCGAATATCGGCTTGTAAACTGAGCCGGCCCTTAGAGGCCGGCGCCCAATAGCGCCCAAGAAAGTTGGCATACACAATCCTCACCCCCCCCCTCAGCAGCTGGTTTTAACACAGACGTCGCGGCACCGCTTTAACGCTTCCCCGAACACTCATGGCGCAAATTTAGACATGCGGGCAAAGCCGCATTAAATTAAGGCTGGAAATCAAACGCCCACCATAGAATCTGATCGTCGCCTCGCCTATACTCGCCGGTTTAAGCAGCGCACTCTGAAAAAGGATATTACGTGACAGCACGAGCCAGTGTTTCGCCCAGAGTCGGCGTTGTCATCCCCGCACTGAACGAGGCGGCATCCATCGGCTCGGTGATCTGTACCCTGCGTTCACGGTATCACTATCCCGTGGTAGTGGTCGACGACAACAGCGAAGACGACACTGCGACCATAGCGCTAAAAGCAGGCGCCCAAGTGCTACCTTTGGCCGCCAGACTGGGGGCGTGGGGCGCGACGCAAACAGGTATCCGCTACTTACTGCAACAAGGCTACGACGTAGTCGTAACCCTGGACGGCGATGGCCAGCACGAGCCAGGCTCGCTACACCTCCTGCTCGAGCCTGTCATAAATGGCGCAACAGATGTCGCAATTGGCACCTGCCCAGAGCGAATGTCTCGCCTACGCCTGATCGCCTGGATGATGATGAAAACCACCTCGGGTTTGCGGCTTGAGGACATTACCTCTGGCTTCAGGGTATATAACCAGCGGGCGATGATAGAACTGGCTGACGCCCGTGCCACCCTGCTGGACTATCAGGATGTCGGTGTGCTTCTGCGCCTGCAAAGTGCCGGGTTGAGGTTGCTGGATATACCGGTGCAAATGCGTGTTCGCAGCGAGGGGGCCTCACGGGTTTTCCACTCTTGGCTAGTGGTTGGGCGTTACTTGCTGCAAACTCTGATACTGGGCCTCTCCAAACGCCTATTGGGAGCGCCTACGGGGAGCAAATCATGATTTTCTGGATAAGCGCCGTTGTCGGATTGCTGGTGGCCGCTACCATTCTGTTCCTTATACGTCGGGATAAACTCCATGTGCGCCATGGCGTTTTCTGGTTGCTCCTGGCCTTTGCCTTTGCCGGGCTGGGATTTGCCCCCACGCTGGTGGACTGGCTCGCAAGGGTCTTGGGCGTCGGCTATCCACCAGTGCTTGCCATAGTCGCGATTATCGCCGTCTTGGTGATCAAAATACTTATGATGGATATAGACCAGGCGCACCAGGAGGTTCAATTGCAGCGGCTGATTCAGCGGGTAGCCATGCTGGAAGGCAGCCTTCAGCAACGCACTCGCATTGACCAACAACGCGCCCAGAGCGAGCATATGCGCGTAAACAACGACGACAACCACTCGGCGCCATGAGCACCGCGGTATTCTTAATCGCCCTGCTGCTCCCTTGGCTAGCGGGCGCTGCGGCGCTGCGACCATTGCGCGAACGTCTTGGCTTCACCCTTACCGGATGGCTGGGTTATGGCTATTTTCTCGGCGCAGCCCTCATAACCGCGAGCGCCCTACTCGCTTCGCTTATTCCCTGGCTGGCCACCACCCCAGGGCTCATTCTGTTTTTGGCGGCCACAACCTTAATAACCTACCTTGGCGCAGCCTGGTTTGCCCCGCAACTGCCCTGCTCTGAGCCGCTCCACTTGCCTCAGACTTCCAGAGGCGAGCGCTGGGTAGCCTGCCTGCTTGTGGTATTGATTGCCCTGCATCTGGTTTTTGCCGCCTTCGAGCTGTACTGGCGCCCCGTGTATCCCTGGGACGCTTGGCAAACCTGGCTTTACACGGCTAAAGCGTGGTACTTCAACGGCAGCCCGATAGACATGCTGCCGCCTAACCAGTGGGCCACGCTCCCCAACGATGGCATCTATACCGTGCAAGGAGACCACTACCCCTGGCTGCCGCCTGCGCAATCATGGTGGCTCGCCAGTATTCTGGGGGCGTGGCAGGAAAGCCGGGTGCTATGGCCAGCGCTGGCGGCAGCCTTGGCCCTGGGCCTAGCTCTGTGGGGACAAGTCGTAGCCGTCACTCGCCTGCGTCTGGCCGGCCCCTTAGCCGCCTTCCTACTGCTCTCGTTGCCGCTTCTCAACACTCACACCGCTATAGCCGGCTATGCCGACCTGTGGCTGATGGGCTTTAGCGGGCTGGGGCTCGTTGCTCTTGCTCGGGGCTTGCTGCAGTCACATCAAGGACAGCTATGGGGCGGGGTGGTAATGCTGGCACTGGGCCTACTGGTCAAGCACGACGCGATTATCTGGTTAATCTGCGGCGTTTTGCTCGTTGGTCTGCTCAGAATTCAAGGCACCAAGACCAAGATCTTGACACTGTGTGGGGCTGTAATTGTGGGACTTCTCTCACTCAGCCTCTCACCCATAGACCTGAAGCTCAATGGGGAGTTTGCTTCCTATGGCGAAATTTTATGGCTCCTAGAAAGCTGGCACCTCCTTTGGTACCTGCTCCCAGGGGTCTTGCTGCTCACCTTTCTGTCAGGCTCAAATGCGCGCAAAACGGCGAAAATACTCGGGTTAATAATCACCGTTTTATTATCTAGTCAGATACTGCTGTTCGGCGCTACCAGCGCGGGCAGTTGGATTATTACCGCCGCTAGCCGACTATTACTGCAGGTCTCGCCTCTATTTATCTTCGCCTTAGTCTGCCTTGCAGCCTCAATCGTCGGACAGGAGAAAACCCGACTCGGATGGCGTTGCCCTGCGGCCGTTGTGGCTGGCTCACTGTGCCTTCTGCTTGCGCTGGGCGGGTGGATGTTATCCAGCGCAAACATAACCACCGGTCCGGCACCAACTCTGGAGTTCAAAGCGCAGCAATTGCGGGTAGTATACGGCCCCATGCGTTCAGCAGGCTCACAGCTTAGGTTGCCGCCGGCGACCGAAGGTCGCGCCATTGTAAGCACGGGTCCGGTAGACTTTGACGCTGCGAAGTTTGATATTCTTACCTTAGACATAGAGGTTGAGGGTAAAGAACAAAGTGCACAGACTTTTTTTTGGCGCACTGCAGCCAACCCTTCTAAGCCATTTGTCCAGGATTTTTCGATAAACTCCGGACAGATCGTCCTCAGTGAACTCAGTGACTGGCAAGGTAAAATAGTAGAGGCAGGGTTGATACTTTACCCTGCCGCCAATCATACCGTAACCCTGCACGAGCTGACCTTTGAGGCGTCTACCCCAATGACGCTGCTTTACCTCAGTGCCTCAGACTGGGTTACGCCCAACTTCTGGACCCAAGCCTCCGCCCACCGCACTCAGTTAAGCTCGAAACAAAGCTTGCCGGCTCTTCCTCTGCTGGTAGGATTATGGGTTCTGTTATGCTGGGCTGCCCTAAGACTTTTTACAGGCGCCACACCGCTACGGTCAATGCTCGGCGTGGCGATGTTTGCATGGCTAGTACTGGATGCACGATGGATTCACAACAGTTACCATCAAGCCCGGGCTACCCAGGCCCACTATACCAACACCGCCGAACCCGATGCCCTGGACATAGGCGATGACGTCGCCCTATTCGAGATGGCGCGTCAAATTCGCGAGACACTCGGTCAGGAGCCTCGTCATATACTGATAGTTACACCAAAGCGAGACGACTACGACCGCTTTGCTTCACGTCGCATCAAATACACACTGCTTCCCCACGCCGTACACATCCAAAAAGGCCAGGTGTCAACACACCAAATTAAATCGATGGACGCCGCAATCTGGCTGTCTGGCAAAGAGACCAGCATACACAATAGATGCCCTCCACCACTGGAGCGCACCAAACCCTCCGTCCTGAGTTCGCGTGGCATATTGTGTACCGTCCAGCATTAAAAGTGCACTTTTCGGTGGCAAAAAGAGGCCGAGTCATTCACCTTAAGTTTTGATGGAGTTTGCCTACAGCTTTAGGTCTATGGAGTATCAAGCAAATGAATAAAAAAAATTTTACAGTCATCACGGCTATCATTTGTGCGTCACTATTAAGTGGGTTGATACTCGCGAGCAGTAAAAACAACAAACCAACCAATCTAGCACCAATGGCACCACCTCATTTGCAACCTAAGGTCACCGTGGTGGAATCAACGCCGGCGCGAAGAGCAATTGCTTCGGTATCGAAGCCAGAAGGCTCTCCCTGGTGTCACCATCAGCCAACGTACTGGCTAACAGGACACGACAACAACCCCGAAACACCTTGGTGCCAGCGCGAGGATGGAACCTGGACGCAACCCGGCATTGCCGAACTTGATACTATTGATAAGCCCCACGAAACCTTGGGCCGCGAATACATTGACCGACACGGTTGCGCATCCATTGATTTCAACGCCGACGGCAGAGCAGACCTTGTTTGCGTTATCGGTGCTGGAAAAGGTCAAGGACAGGGTTTTAATGAAGTCTACCTCACGAACGCAGACGGTAGTTTATATAAAATAAAGCAAGACCATGGCTTACAGAAATACCCCAGTATGCGGTCACGATACTTAACCGCACTGGACGCCGCTGACGGGGGGCAGTTGTTATTTATCTCTACACAAGGTGCTCCACGCGGTGACGGAAAACCCAATGCGCATCGTTTATTCCGGCTTGGCTCTGTGAGCGATGGCGGTAAGGCCAGACCCTATTTTCATGAAGTAAATCCCAATGGTCCGTGGGTAGAGGAGTTTAGAGTCAGTTTTGTTTTGGCCACCGACCTCGACCATAACGGTATCACCGACCTTATCGTAGGAGATAAAGATGGCCCAACTCGATTTTTTCTGCAATCCGAAGACTTGAGCTGGCGAGCCATTAATTTAGATAAAGTCAGTGGCTTGCACTCCAAGTGGGCGAACGCGCGATTGGCCGATGTATCTGGCGACGGCACAAAAGATCTGATTACCGTCGGCCCATCCAGACCAGGACGAACGATAGAACCCTACCTTCGTATCTATTTGGGTAATCCTGACCTTCCCGAACTATTTAATTTTGAAACGCCAATATTCGAGTACTATACCCCCTACGAAGCTGTTGACGTATCAGTAGTGGACGCCGACAAAAACGGTTTTTTAGACTTGTATCTTGTACAAAATAATCATTCACAAGGAACATATTGTGGCCCCAGGTTTGTGGCTTCAGATTGGTGGGAGGGCGGTCCTCATCCCCCATCTGATTTCGTTCCCCCTATCGACTCGGCTCAAGACATTCTGCTCATAGGCAACAAGAAGGCGCCTTACTTCACCCCGTTTCGGCTTGAGCACACCCTGCCAGGATGTGGCGGCTTAATCGATAGATGGAGCGATCATTCGCTGATTCTCGCAAAAGGCAACTTCACTCAGCCCGGTTACAATCTATTGCTCGAGTGGTAGAAAATTCGTATTAATACAACAGGGATTGAGTCATTGATCACAAAGAATCAACCCAGAATAAGGATTGCCGTCGATTGCAGCCTGCTTTCTGTAAGCAACAGTGGCCTAGGTCGCTATTTATGTGCTCTGCTGCCGCGCATGATGGCCCTGGCTAGCAGCGATATCGACTGGTATTTATACGCGCGCTCTGATGCCTCATGCAGGGAGCTGCCGTCCGCTAAGCGCCTGCGCCAAGATCATCTGCACGAGCATATCGGCCGGGTTCTCGCACCCGTTCTTTCACTCCCTATATGGTCCTGGCGCGATAAGCCCGATGTCTTTTGGGCCCCCGCCCACCGACTGCCATTGTGGCTGCCGCCGACCACTGCCGGGGTGGTCACCATCCATGACCTCGCCTGGAATCGGGTGCCCGAGACGCTGCGTCGCACTACCCGCTTATTGGACCGCAGCTTGATGGCACACTCTGTCATGTCCGCCGAGCGCGTGATCGCCGTATCACATGCAACCGCTGCCGATGTTGCCGAGCGCTGGCCGGCTGCCGGGAAGCGGACTTGCGTGATTCATAACGCGGCTGAGAGCCTGCCCCCACCAGTGCCTCTGACTAGCGTCGCGCCAGGCCTGCAAGAGCGGGGGTATTTATTGTTTGTGGGGACGCCAGAGCCGCGCAAGAACCTGCCGCGGCTGCTTGAGGCTTACGCCATGGCCAGTCGAATGCAACCCGAATTCCCGCCACTGGTCATTGCGGGCGGCAATGGCTGGGGAGGAGAAAACTTAAAAGCATTGATCGCACAGCGGCAGCTGGCCGGCCGTGTCCATCTGCTGGGGCCGGTCACAGACCCTAGGCTGGCCGCTCTATACGCGAATGCCCTGTGCCTGGTGATGCCTTCGCTATACGAAGGTTTTGGCCTGCCGATTGTTGAAGCCCTAAGATACGGCCTGCCAGTAGTGACGTCTGACAATTCCAGCATGCCCGAGGTAGCAGGACCGGCGGGGTTACTGGTGGACTCATTGACGCCGGACTCTATTGCCAACGGCCTGCGGCGCATAGTTCAGGACCTGCCGCTGCAAGTCTCACTCGCAAAAGCTGCCGAGGCTCAGGCATCGCTTTTTTGCTGGGACAGAGCCGCCGAAGCCACCTTGTCGGTGCTCTGTGAGGCAGCCGCCGCCAGGCGAAGTACCTCGTCGCGAAATTGAGCGGCACTGTCTTGCCAACTGATGGCGAGATCAAACGCGCCTTTTTGCCTAACAGAGATACCTTTTTGCCACTGCTCCAGCACTTGCTCCAACTCTAACGCCAAGGCGTTTGGTCGGTCAGGGGCAAAGTAGCGGCAAGCATCGCCACCCACCTCACGGAACACATCAATATCTGAAGCCAACACCGGTGCGCCGTGGCACAGCCCCTCAACGATCGGCAGCCCAAAACCTTCTGCCCAGGAGGCGCACACCAAAGCATCTGCGCGCTGATAGCACGCTGCCAGCGTGCCGTCATCCGCATCGCTTAAGTGCAGCAACCTCGAGCCTTTCTGGGGATGCCCGGCCAATCGCCCCAGCATATCTTCGCTGGACCAGCCCGGCCGACCGACAATCACCAAGCTGACGTCATGTTTATCACACAGTAAGTCAAACGCATCAAGGATGACCTGATAGTTTTTACGCGGTTCTATGGTTCCTACCGCCAAGACCACAAACCCAGATAAAGGCGGCAGCGAATCAGGGCTCGAACGTGCAACAGGCCGGCGCAGCTCCGCCCCCAAGCGAAAGTTGCCTGCAGGCAAACGACAGGCGCTTGCTGGGCCAGATTCCTGGAGATACTTCTGCAGCGCGCGAGTGGTTGCGGCTGAATTAGTGATAAAAAAATCCACGCCCAGCACCATCTGCCGGAACCAGCCGGCATACCCGGCAACGGTGCTCGCCTGACACATCTGCGGAATGGTAAGAGGGAATAAATCGTGCAACATAGCACCCACCTGAATGCCGTCACGCTCACTTGCAGCAAACAGCGCCTCAAGCATGGCCGGCGAATCCCAGGTGGAGTCCACCAACACTACAATATCCCCAGGCCGGAAGCGCACGGGCTCGACGAACAGCCAACCCAAGGGCCGTGCTGCCAAGCCAAACAGCCGATAGAACGCATCCGAATTACTGCGCTCTTGCTCCGGGCTGAACTCGCTGGGGGCAGCTTTAGGTAACTCCAACTGGCTATTCGCTCCCCTACGCCGCTTACGGATGGCCGCTTTCACCGGTTCTCTTAGAGAGGAAAACAGGGGCCAGTGTGCCACCTTGCTAATCCAACGGGTGATCAAGCCGATACAGCCCGCCACTCTGTGCCCCCATGCCATAAGGGGGTGAGGGGCCTCGGTAAGCGGCTGACGTGGGCGCAAAAAACCACGCCCAGCCCAAACCAATGGCAGCAGCTGCGCCTCATCGCTAGACGCCTCTTTATGCGCATTGGCCAAGCTGCGAGCCACCCGCCGAATGCCGCTGCTGCCGCCCACTAAATAAGTGTGGGTACACTCAACAAATATCCGACGCCGATCAGGCTTAGTCGAATTCACAGCGGATACCCATGGCGTTCTAACTCAAGCCCGTAGGTATCCACCAACCAGCGGTTGAGATCGCGGCTGCGAGATTCGATCAACTCGCGCTGAGAATCACTCAAGACAACTCTGCACCTTTCAACATTCCCTTCTTGCGCAATTGCCTTAAGATTCATCCGGCGCTCCTGTGGACTCAACGCCAACCACTGTTTGCGCTGGACCTTAGAGGCATCAATGGCCTGGAGGAACTCAAACTCGGCAACCGTCAATCCTTTATTCAGGTGTTTATCCGCAATCAACTCAGCATTAACGTTGCCAATACCCATAAACCGCTCAATGTTGGCAAAAAACGCTTGCCGATCCGCAACCATATCCTCCATCAAGAACACGCCCACTTTATCCCTTCCAAGAAGATCAACAGCGAATCGCAAGTTTTTCTCAAAGTCAAAGCGGTACTCGTGCTGGGTTGCCCACCGGTGCGATCCAGCCAGCCAATCATCAAATGTAATAAAAAGACTGCCCTGAGGAATAGAGTGATGCTTGCCGTTTTGTGCACAAACACTCAACGCATGTAAATAGGCGGATGGCAAGCGCTTCAATGGGTTGCGCAGCGTAACCATTACATGCAGGTCACCCATCGTATAACGCGCCTCACGCAGCAGGGCCCGAAAAACTTCGGGCGGTTTAATAAGCAAGGTCTCCCAAGCACCTAGTATGGGTTTTTCAGCCCCTTTGGCCTCGGAATAGTCTCTAAGCACAGAGCGCACTAAATTAGTGTCAGTAGGCTCCGCACGTCGCCAGAAAATGGGGCGCAGAGCCTCGTATATCTCTGGGGTAGCACAAGATCTTTCCGCCGCCTGACCACTGGTCTTGTCCAACAAGTAGCAGATCCCCGGGTGTTGACTAAACAGCGTATTGCGAAGTGTCGTGGTGGCCGTCTTTGGCAGGCCCATATGCAGGAAAACGGGCGGTAAACCGGCGTCAGCAGAGATATCCAAAGGGCGCCTCAATAAACGCCCAAGGGCGCCTACAACCGCCTCTCCCCTTATCGCCACAACGCTGAGCAGCTGCCTTGCAGACAGCAACCAGCGCCCAAAGCCAATCTTCTGCTCTGTGACCGAAGCCGCCCGCCAACTTCTCAGGCGACTGCGCACCTCCTCGCTCGCATCCACCGATGGCGAGGCCAAGGCTTCGGGATACTCGCTGAAGTCTTCGTCAAACATCTGCCCCCCCAGGTCGGGGAACAGGCTCTTTGCTAACCTGGCGTTCCCCGCGATAAAACGCTCATAGAACGCCTTCGCCTGGGCTCGGGTGGCGGGAAAGCTCCGGCCCGAGTGCTCCTTCGCGATACTCGCCACCAGCAGTTCCCGCGAGGGGTTAGGACCGCTGAGCGGCTTTTTGGGCCACTGTCGGTTGATCTCCAGCAGCAACTGCGCACCGGCTTCGCTCAGTGATTCGTTGATTTTGCTGGGTCGTACTTTCCCTCCTTCCATGATCCCTGCACGGCCGCAAAAATCGGTGAGCAGGTCGCCCCCCGCCAAATGTTGCGGCGCGAAAATACCTGCCTGCACCGCAGCCTCACCAAACACCTCGGCCCAGTTAGCGTAAATGCGTTCATAGTCGTAGTAGTAAGGTAAGGCCCGTGATGCCAGGGGAAACACTTTTGGCGCTATCTGCCCCGATTTCAGCCTAGTGGAATAGAGGCTGATCGCCACTCTGTCCTGGCGACGGAAGTAGACCACCACCTGCACATTGTCACTCCAGCGGCCTAGTAGCCGCTTCAGTGCCTCTAGCCTGGCCGGCGCTCGCAGCCGGCTGTGAAAATGCTCCGAGGACAGTATCAGTGTATGGCGCCCAGAGCAGGACAACAACTCATTGTCGATAGCGTTTACCAGCCGTTGTCGGTAAGCATCGGCTCCTGCCTCGTCTCGGATGCCAAGGCGGGCGCCGATGTCGGTTTTCCAGGGCCGCTTTAGCACCGCGGCGACTACGCCCCACTGGCTGCCGCCATTGGCGCCCGTGAACCTCGGATAGACAATGCCCTCATCGGCCAGGGCCACTCGGTTCTTCGAGAGAAAATGCTGTATTGAGCTGGTTCCGGTCTTCTCAGTGCCGATGTGCAGTACAATCCGATCTACTCGTACTGGTTTTGCATTACTCCCCATACACCTGCCTCAGCCTCCTATTCAAGGCTCGCGATTATACTGCAGTCAAATTCGATCGGCATCCGCCAGACTCTAAGGCGTGACGCTATTCTTGCGAAGCTCCGCCAGTTCGCGGCGGGCAAAAGTACGTGCTACCATGACTCTTGGAAGCAAGACGATACGGAGGCTGCGATGCTCCCCCAAATTAAGAGCCTACCCAAAATCCCGGCACGCAGGCTTTTCCACTCTCGACACCTGCTTGAGCAAGACGCACCCAATCGCAACATGCTGAAAAAACACCCAGAGCAATCGCATCGCCCCTATGCTTGCGAGACAGGCATATGACCCCGCTCGTATCCATTGTTATGCCATCTTTTAACCAGGCGCAATTTATCGAGCAGGCCATTGTCAGTGTGCTTGAGCAGGACTACCCGCGCCTGGAGCTGATCGTGGCCGACGGCGGCTCTACAGACAACACTATAGAAATTTTGCGGCGCCTGAGGGCAAAAGATAGCCGCCTGCACTGGCTCTCAGAGCCGGATACAGGCCCTGCCAATGCCATCAATAAGGCACTTTCTCGGGTTCGTGGTACACATATTGGCTGGCTGAACTCCGATGATCTTTACACCGCCGGAGCGGTAAGGCGAGCGGTGGACGCACTGACAGGTCCCGAAAAATACGCATTGGCCTACGGACACGGTATACACGTAGATGCACTGGGGAACGAGCTGGAACTCTACCCTACCCTGCCACCAGAAACACCCTATAACCAGTTTGCCGATGGCTGCTTTATTTGCCAACCGACCCTGTTTTTTACACGTGCCGTGTATCACATGCTGGGTCCATTGGATGAGAGCATCCAGACCGCCTTTGACTTTGAATACTGGCTGCGGGCTTTCAAGGTCTTTTCAGGTCGCATAGGGTTTGTGGACGACATTCAAGCCTGCTCGCGGCTGCACGATAGTTGCATCACGATGAATATGCGCTATTGGGTCGCCCTGGAGGGCCTTCAAGTACTCCACAAGCACATGGGGGCGGCCCCAGGGCACTGGCTTCTGACTTATTTCTCGGAGCTTTTGAAAAGTGGAGCCTCTCCCCCAGGGGGTGAAACCCTACAGGAGCATGTAGAAAAAACCTTGCAACGAGCATCACTTTACCTCGAAGCCGCCGAGCTCAATAAAGTCCGGCGCTTTTTGATTGAAGACTCCCAATACGCCCCACTGAAAACGGCGTGATTTAAGCGCCAATTGTCACTTTGAGCTACCTCCAAAGAGCTCCAAACGACAATTGCCGTTTCCAAAAAGAGGTTTTCAGCGACATCAGCTCCGACGACACGCAGTTCCATGTGCCAAGGGGGAGCGGATATACCGTTTGGCACCTCCTTATATCTTATATGCTCCCGCACTCTACTTTTTGACGCCCGCTCTCTGTTAGAATAGCCGGTTGGAATTCGGGGCAACAACCCTGTTTAGAACAGGGAAACCCGGGCAAGATTACAAGGAGTCAGAATGCAGTCTCTTTCCATCATCGGGCACCCAGGGGGGCGACACGCCAGTGCGCAGCAACTCTTCGCCGAGGGTCCATTCCAGGTTCTGCGTTGCGTCGACCTGGACCATGAACACACCCTACAGGCCGCGCTAGTTAGCAGCGGTCACAGCCTGCTTGTGTACTGCCCCCCCGGACTTGCCCTTGCGAGAACCCTTGAGTTCAATATCGAGGCCGACTGCGAGCAGGCCCTACAGAACTGGAGCGGCAAAGCTCGCGACCTGCTGCGTCACTTTATGCTCAACCGTGAGCGCTGCACCCTGGTAAATGAACTGGCGCTTTTGCACGCGCCGGATAAAGTACTCACAGCCCTTTCAGACAAGACTGGCCATGCTTTGATATCTGAAGTAGCGCCGAACAACGTCCCTTTCCCCCAGCCAGTGCTCGAAGCCTTGGGCACCAGCCTTGCGTACGCCAACCAGCAAAGCAACAGTCTTTATCGCGACCTGGAAACCGTAGCAGATGTTAACAGCGACGCCGCTTTGCAGCAGTACCATGAATGCCTGCTGGAAGCGATCCTGAAAATAAACGCCAAACCCACAGAGGCGCAACGCGCAGCTGAAAAGACTACGGATGAGCAGCAAGAGGACCTCGAGGCACTTAAAGAAGAAAACGAACTCCTGCTACTGCAACTCCATCAGGTGCAAGAAGAGTTGGAGCACTATTTTTGCGAATACCAAAAGCTTTCTGAAGCACCCCAAGCAGCCTCACCAAGCAGGCCGCAAGCAGCCGGAATGTCAGTAGAGACCCTCTATGATTTGCGTAGCGAACAAATAATAGGCGAAAACTGGTATGAGGCGGAGCACGACGGACGCTGGGCCGGACCGGGCACCACCAGCACACTCATGTTACCCGCTCCAGTCCCGGGGAGGTATGAACTTATCTTTGACATTGTACACGCGCTGGACAGCCGCGTTGTCAAAGAGATGCAAGTGCTGCTCAACGACACACCACTAACCTTAAAAAAATCATTTGGCAGGCTGCCAACCAGACGCTTCCCCTGCCAAGTCCGCGCCAACATAGACACCACCGGCACCCAGCACACCTCTTGGCAATTGAGGTTGCGCTTCCCCAAAACCGTGTCGCCCGCCGACAAAGGCAGCGACGACCAACGGCAGCTGACCATACGACTGAGAAACATCCGCGTTAGGGCCTTGGCAGTGCCCCCTCAAGGTTAAAGCAATCAGTATGGAAAACACCCAAACCATTGCTCAGTGGCAACAGTTCCTGCAGACCCTTGCCCCGGTAGAGAGCTGGCTTTACGTTGGTGCAGGTCGTGGAGAAATGCTAAATGAAGCTAGATTCTCCAACGTGCCAATGCTACTAGCCGTAGAGGCCGATGAGCACTCAAGCCAACTGCTCGCCCACAAAATCGCAACACCCGCAATCAAACACAGAAACTGGAAAGCCCTGAACGCCCTGGTCAACAACACTAACGGACAAGCCAACTGGCACCGCCACTCTCGCGAAGCAGAAAACGGACTGCTCCCGGCAAAGGCCCTAACCGCACTTTGGCCTAACCTCAATGAGATTGATCGCAGCGAGAAGCCAGCCGTTTCGCTGAAGCATCTACTGGAGCAGGCAGATGAAGTCGACTCGCCGTTTAACTGGCTGACCATCGACTGCTTACCGGCTGCCCGCCTAATTCAAGATCTAAATGGCACTCTGGATCAGCTGGACATGATTGAAATGCGCGTTGTCATAGACGGCGCGCGCTCAGGTAACGACGGTACCACCCTGGGTGAATGTGACAAAATCCTCCTACCTCAAGGTTTCACCCGGCTGGCACTGGAAGAGACCATCACCCCGTTGATAGGCCGCGCATTATACGGCCGGGACTTCAAGCTCCAACTCAATGAAGCGCTAAAAGTCTATACTGACCTTGAAACCCAAAACGCCACCCTAACGCAAAAGAATGAAGAATTAGGCGCACAAGTTGAGTCTTTACTTAAGGAGAGGGACAATCTCCGCTACGAACTGGAAGACCAGCGGAAGAGAGAACAAGAATCAAGCGGGCAACTAGCAAAGTCTCTACAACAACTGGCGGCACTGGAGCATCAAAATATTGATTTAGCCTCTCAATGCCATGAGCTCAGACTCAGCAATAATAGTCTACGAAATGAAAAAAGCGAGCTTCTGAGCAAGCTAGAAGACCAACGGAACCGAGAACACCAAGCAACCGAACAACTACAGTCAGCCAATGCAGAGCTGAATGAAAAACTACAACTAAGCCAAACAGAGCTCAAAGAGCAACAACGATCCTCCCACCTGAGCACCAAGCTACTGGCCAAGTTAGAAGGTGATGCCGCCGAACTGCGCGAACGCTATGCCCAAAAAGTGACAAGCGAACAGGAGCTAAAAGATCTCATTAAAGAGCTGCACGCCAAACTACAAGCCGCGTCACACTTTTATCACAAGCTGGAAAAAGAGCATCCCGAACTGCTCAAACAGCAGTAGCGCCGGTAACACAGCGATATGCAAAAGCAAAAAAACTTAAAAACACTACAGAAAGAGCTTAGCCAAGCCCTTAATCTAATTAACAATTACAGTACAGCATACAGTGGTAACGGTGGAATAGTGCCGGATGCCCGAGCGCTAAAAAACACAGACAGCCTTCTAGAACGCTGTGCGGCTGTAGTTGATGCTGAAAGCGCCAAGCCTAAACCTATACTACGCATCATTCATCACTTTGCCTGCAGCGGTGGAACGTTAATCTCTAAATGCTTGGCAGCCCAGCCTAATGTATTCCTACTAAGTGAGCTACACCCTACAACACGACTGGGCATCAACCCAAACAAAGCCGCCTACACGCCACGAGACATCACAACGCAGGCCATATACGGACGCGTACCAGACGTTGACGCACTAGCCGAAAAACTATTCTTAAATGGCATAATCGAGACAGAAAAGCACATACGAAACCATGGCGGCTACTTGGTGATAAGAGCGCATTCACACGCAGATTATTGCGTTGGCGAACAAACTCCGAACTCAGACACCATAAGTCGAATATTAGAACCTTATTTTGACTTAAAACACGTAGTTACCGTACGCAACCCTGTAGACTCTTTCCTTTCGCTAAGAGATAACGGCTGGATCCACTTCAAGCCCGGCAGCTTTGATGAATACTGCGAGCGACTGATAAAGTTCTTAGAATCTTTCAAAAAAAATAAGATCGTCAAATATGAAGACTTTGTCACGCAGCCAGAGGTTGAATTAAAGCATTGCACCAATCTCCTCTTATTACCTTACGAGAAAGGTAATATTGAGTACATCGAGCTGTTCAAGGTTAGTGGAGACAGCGGTCGAAGCGGATCCGAAATCAATCCAAGATCAAGAAAATTCGTTTCAGATGATTTTAGAAATGAAGTGTCGGCATCATCTAGCTTTTTGGAAGTTCAGCAGCTATTGGAATATGAGGGGATCTAGAGTTCAAATCACACTCACAGCTCACCTTAGAAAAATATACTTATCTTCCATCTAGATATTTTTTCAGGCCACCGCTGAAAGCTTTTTTGAAAGCAGCGAAATAAATTTAAGAGAAAAGCATTTAACCTTTAGAAAATAAAGCACCTGAGCGACCATAATCAGGGAACATGAACAGAAGCAATATAACTCTATATCCGGAACAGAGCTTACTTTAGCTTAAGGCCACCAATCAAGGTCAATCTTTTTCAAATATCATGGGGCATGCAATGAACTTTTTTGACTTTTTAAATGACGAACAGTTAAATAAGCTTGCATTTGCTGACTTACACTTTCTCAGAAAGCGGAACGATAAGGAGCTCAAGGAAATACTTTCATCTTGGATATCTGAGGCACATCGCACAACCCCTCCACCCAACAGCCAGAAGAAGTACGACGCGCTTTTTCTTCAAAGCCTCGAAAGACCTGACTATGACGATCTTTTTTTGTCGATCATAAGAGCAAGCGAAGTAAGAGATTATATTTATATCAAGCGAAATGGGCTTCAAAAAAAGGACATTAACCCTTCGGCAGTTAACTTTCTTTCCAGAAATTTTAAAGTTCTAAATAGACTTCGTTGCGACAACCCACTCATATCAAAATGCCTAGCTGTAAAACTGTGCCAGTACGCGTTTATCGCTTCAAATATTGGAAGGATTTCAGTAAACTGCGCGGTATTTTTTTCCGACATGCAACCACTAGAGTATCTTTGCTCTCTGCACTTAAGAGAACTAGGTGTAACCACAGTAACAGCGCAGCATGGTCTTTATATTGAATACCCTAACAGCGACACAGTAAACGTTATTAATTACGAAAACCATGCATCGGACTATTTTCTTTCATGGGGGGAAAACACCGAACGACTCATCCGAAAGTACCATCCAGAAGCAAAGATCATTATTTGCGGCAAACCGAACCTAGAAGCTTTTGAGCCATGTGAAAATAATCAGGGCATTCTAGTGATCCTTGATCAAGAAATATTTCGTAAAGAGAATCTTGAGCTTTTAAATATCGCAACAGACTTTGCAAAAAAATCCTCCTTGAATGTCCTTGTTAAATTTCACCCAGGAAATAACAGGGCCTCTTACTACAAAATATTTCCAACTCTGAATGAAACATTCGATTTAGACCCTTCTTTTATTATAGCAGGACATACAAGCTCCTTACTTTTTGAGGCGCAAAGACAAGGCGCAAAAGTGGTTCAGTACGCGAGTGACGTACCGTCGATAGACCTAGGTAGCAAACTAAAGTTTACAGATCAATCAAGTTTTTCGATAGCGTATAATTATGCAAAATATGGAACCTCAAGTGCAGACATTAGCAATATTAGATATATTGGCAGTGAGTCGAGGTCGCAGTATAAATTTTTTTTCGAGAAACTAATAGGAAACAATGATTATCCGTTTTTTTCAATTATCGTCCCAACGTTCAACAGCTCGCTGACCATAAGCAGGTGTATCAATGCTTTACTTAATCAAAGCTTCAAGGACTTTGAAATAATAGTTGTCGATGGAGGATCAACCGACGCGACAATCACTCTATTAACAGAACACTACTCTAAAAATCCAAGAGTAAAAATTTACTGTCAAAAAGATAACGGTATCTACGACGCAATGAATAAAGGAACATCATACTCCAAGGGAAAATGGCTCTATTATATGGGTAGCGATGACGAGCTATACAATGAAGGTGTTTTAAATGAAGTATATAGACGCCTATCGGAAGGAAACTACGATTTTGCATACGGAAGCGTCAGGGTCGTGGGCGATGTGAAGTGGGCAAAAGATGGGTCCTTATACGACGGAAAATTTGACGACATAAAAATAACAAAAAAAAATATTTGTCACCAAGCAATATTCTATTCATCGAATATTGCATCCAAAGCTGGCATGTACAATACCAAATTCCCAGTTTGCGCAGACTGGGACGTTAATCTGAGAGTCTGGCCGAAATCGAGGAAGTTATACCTAGACATGACAATAGCCAATTTCTTTTCCGGGGGAACAAGTACTAGCGGTGGTGACCCCGAGTTCGGTAAAGCATTCAAAGAGAAATTGAACGAATTTCATAAAGAACTTGAGGCAAAACATGAGTAACAAAGCCAGAGCTATCGCATTTTACCTTCCTCAGTTTCATCCAATCCCAGAGAACGACTCAGCCTGGGGAGCAGGCTTTACTGAATGGACAAATGTTACTAAGGCTCTCCCTCTTTTTCCCGGTCACACGCAACCCAAACTTCCAGCCGATCTTGGATTCTATGACCTTAGGGTCAGCGAAACTAGGGTTGCGCAAGCCGAAATGGCTAGAAAATATGGGATAGAAGGGTTTTGTTATTGGCATTACTGGCTCGGGGATGGCAGAAGACTTCTTGAACGCCCCTTTCAAGAAGTCCTTGACTCCGGAAAGCCCGATTTTCCGTTTTGTCTGGGCTGGGCCAACCACAACTGGGACGGAAAAGGGTGGATGGGCGGTGACTCCCAAGAGTCGATTCAGCAGAAGTACCCAGGAAAAGAAGACGCTTTTCAACATTTCTCCTTTTTGCTAAAGGCTTTTAAAGATGCAAGATATATTCGAGTCAGGGGCAAGCCTTTACTTGTAGTATACAGACCAAAAGACATACCGAACCCAAAAGAACATTTCGATCTCTGGAGGCAACTGGCCAAAGACAACGGCCTAGATGGACTTCACATTATTGGAGACACTCCTCACACTAAGGGGGAGGACATTGGCCTTGATGGTTATCTTTATTCTGGTCAACGTCACATTTGGGATAAAGATTTATGGGATAAACAAGATTCATGGCAAAGACTTCATTCGAAAAAACTCAAAAAAGTGCCATACTCTAGAGTGCTACCTTACCTCGTCAAGCCCGGCGGTTATTCAGATATGGAATACCCTGTAATCATTCCGAATTGGGATACCACGCCAAGACTTGGCGATGACGCCATGATATTTTACGGAACAACTCCGGCCTTGTTTAGAGTTCACGTTCGGCAGATCATGCAGTCCGTTAGCCACCGAAAAACTGAAGATAACTTAGTGTTCATAAGGGCATGGAATGAATGGGCAGAGGGAAATTATTTAGAGCCCGACCTTGAGCATGGTCACGATTTCTTAGAAGCTCTGAATGCAGAACTGAAAGGAATATAGGATAGCCCTAAATGATGATACTAGATTGCACGCTAAGAGATGGAGGCTATTACAATAGCTGGAACTTTCCATTTTCGGTTACAAATGATTATTTACAAGCAATGTCAGCCGCCGGTGTAGATATCGTAGAATTAGGCCTAAGATCACGTGTAAACAATAGCTTTAAGGGCGCAAGTGCTTACTGTACAGATCAGTATCTTACTACGTTAAACATACCATCCAACCTCAAAATTGCAGTTATGGTTAACGCAGCTGAAATTATAGGGAATAATGGAGAACAATCTAGCTTATTAGCTAGCATTTTTCCAAACGATGCTTCCACCTCAAGAGTTGATGTAGTGAGAATCGCGTGTCACGCCCATGAGTTAGTCGAAGCTCTCCCTGCATGCAATTGGCTCAAAAGCCGGGGTTTTACCGTTGGCTTTAATCTTATGCAGGTAGCAGATAGGAGCCAAGAGGAAATTGAAAAATTATCTCTAGAGGCAAGCAAACACCCGATCGACGTACTCTATTTCGCAGACAGCATGGGAAGCATGACGCCAGCGCAGACCAGCAAGATTGTCTCTTGGCTTAAAACGCACTGGCAAGGAGCCATGGGCATTCATACTCATGACAATATGGGACTAGCTCTAGCTAACTCCATGCAGGCCGTAAAGGATGGTGTTACCTGGCTTGACTCCACGGTTACCGGCATGGGGCGAGGACCAGGAAATGCTCGAACCGAAGAGCTTGTAATTGAGGCAGATGAGAGCCGAGGGAAATCAGTAAACTTAGTGCCCTTAATGCGAATCATTCGAGAATACTTTCAACCACTAAAGAACAAGTGTGGCTGGGGCTCTAACCCCTATTACTATCTTTCCGGGAAACATGGAATACATCCCACCTATATTCAGGAGATGCTGACTGACTCTCGGTTTGATGAAGAGGATATTTTAGCTGCGATAGATCATCTGAAAACTGAGGGTGGAAAGAAGTTTAGTTATAATGCGCTCGATGCAACACGACATTTTTTCGCTGGGAACAGTGAAGGCGGCTGGTCGCCTAGCGTTTCAATTGGGGGTAGAGATGTGCTAGTTATCGGTGCGGGACCCAGCTCGCAAGAACACAGAGTTGCAATTATTAGCTTTATAGAACGAAGAAAACCTTTTGTTATTGCCTTGAATACGCATTCTGAACTTCCGCAAGAGCTTGTTGACATAAGAGTCGCAAGCCACCCGGTTAGAATTCTTGCTGACTGCGAACAACACACCAAGTTACCCCAACCACTAGTAACGCCAGTATCAGCACTACCTGAAGACGTAAGAAAATTTTTAGGCAATAAGAAACTTCATGATTTCGGAATGCAAGTAGAAGATAATACCTTTAACTGCTACCAAACCAGAGCAGTACTTCCGAATTCGCTGGTCATTAGCTATGCGTTAGCGATAGCCGCAAGCGGTCAATCAAGAGGAATTTATGTGGCGGGATTCGACGGATTTGGGCCAGGGGACAGACGCACTTTTGAGGTACAAAAAGTTTTTAATCTTTTTTCTGAACAGACAGGCTTGACCCCCATATCTATTACTTACACCGAGTATGATATTCCGGTAAAATCAGTTTATGGAATGTAGGCTAAGATAATGAGAACTGTCGTGTTAATTCCAGCTCGGTATTCATCGTCCCGGTACCCAGGCAAACCACTGGTGAAGCTGTTGGGAAAACCTATGATTCTTTGGGTAGCAGAGCTTGCCTGCAGGGCAGTCAGCAAGAGTGATGTGTTTGTAGCAACTGACGACGATCGCATTGCCGATGCTGTAACCTCGGCGGGTTTTGGGGTTGTCATGACCTCAAACACCTGCCTGACAGGTACAGACAGACTTGCCGAAGCAGCCCAAGAAATCGACGCAGATATATTTATCAATGTGCAAGGGGATGAGCCTTTAGCATCGGCCGATGACATACTAAAAATAGCCAAATACAAAATGCAGCATATGAATGTTGTTGTAAACGGCTTTAGCTACGTAGATAAGAATGAAGACCCCGCAAGTGTTAACATTCCTAAAGTTGTTACAACTGAAGACAACAAACTAGTCTATATGTCCCGGGCCGCCCTACCGGCCCACAAAGACGAAAAATGCGCCCCCAAACGATTTAAGAAGCAAGTTTGTATATACGCATTTACGAAATCCGAGCTAAATCGGTTTTATAATTTTGGCCGAAAGAGCGAGCTGGAAGCCTCTGAAGACATTGAGATACTTAGATTTCTAGAGCTTGGTAGTGACATTCATATGATAGAAACTCAGTCGGGCAGCCTTGCGGTAGACACTCCAGAAGACGTCGCCAAAGTTGAAACCGCAATGCGTGACAAGGGTTATACAGAGTCGTGGCTCCAATAAGTATACATAAGTATCGCACCCTGGTGTTCGATTGTGACGGAGTTGTACTCAACTCCAATCAAGTGAAATCCTATGCGTTCTACAAAAGTGCTCTTCCATACGGGAGAGAGGCTGCCACTGATTTCGTGCAATATCACATGATTAATGGCGGAGTCTCGCGCTATAAAAAATTTGAGTATTTTTTGGCCAACATTGCGCCTCAGGTTAACGGTCCTGGCTTGGACACATTACTGAGTAATTATGCCAACGACGTCATAGAGGGCTTACTTAGCTGTGACATTTCTCAAGGCTTGATGGAGCTTCGAGAGCAGACCCCAACTAGCCGCTGGCTTATTGTATCTGGCGGCGACCAAAGTGAGTTGCGACAGGTATTCAAGACACGAGGCCTAACTTCCCTTTTCGACGGGGGTATTTTTGGAAGCCCTGCTGATAAGAAATACATTCTTGACCGAGAACTGGCCTTAGGAAACATACAAAAAGAAGCGTTATTTCTCGGCGATAGTAAGTATGATTTCGAGTCAGCCAAACATGCCGAATTAGACTTCCTTTTTGTATCTGGTTGGAGTGAGATGTCAGATTGGCAACCTTGGGCTGAGCTTAATAAAATAGACACGGTTCAGTCCTTAGCAAACTGCTGCACTTAGGAAGGCATAATGAAGAAAGCTTTGATCACCGGCGTAACAGGCCAAGACGGCTCCTACTTGGCAGAGTTTTTACTAGAAAAAGGTTATCAAGTACACGGCATCAAGCGCCGCGCCTCGCTATTCAATACCCAACGTGTAGATCATATTTATCAAGATCCACACGTGCAGAACCAGAACTTCGTCCTGCACTATGGTGATTTAACCGATTCTTCGAATCTAACGCGCATACTGCAAGAAGTTCAACCGGACGAGGTGTACAACCTGGGCGCACAGTCACATGTGGCGGTGAGCTTTGAATCACCTGAATACACAGCCGATGTCGATGCGATGGGCACTCTGCGCATGCTGGAAGCTATTCGGCTGCTGAGGCTGGAAAAGAAGACCAGGTTCTACCAGGCGTCCACCTCAGAGCTCTACGGCTTGGTACAGGAAACCCCGCAAACAGAAACCACGCCCTTCTACCCACGCTCACCCTACGCTGTAGCAAAGCTCTACGCCTATTGGATTACCGTCAACTACCGCGAGTCCTACGGCATGTATGCCTGCAACGGCATTTTGTTCAACCACGAATCCCCGCGCCGCGGCGAGACTTTTGTTACCCGCAAGATTACCCGCGGCCTCGCCAACATCGCACAGGGTTTAGAGGAGTGCCTGTATATGGGCAATATGGACGCTTTGCGGGATTGGGGGCACGCGAAGGACTATGTGCGTATGCAGTGGCTGATGCTTCAGCAGGATCAGCCCGAGGATTTTGTTATTGCCACTGGCAAACAGTATTCGGTGCGTGAATTTATTACCTGGTCCGCCAAGGAACTGGGCATTATCCTCCGTTTTGACGGTGAAGGCGCTCAAGAAATTGGTATCGTCGACACCATAGAGGGCACTGATGCCCCAGAGGTCAACGTTGGCGACGTAATTGTCAAAGTAGACTCACGCTATTTCCGCCCCGCCGAAGTCGAAACCTTACTGGGCGACCCATCCAAAGCCAAAGCGCAACTGGACTGGACACCTGAAATTACGGCTCAAGAAATGTGTGCCGAGATGGTGGCTGAAGATCTAGTTGTCGCGAAGCGCCATGCTCTCCTCAAGGAGCACGGGTATGAGATTCCGGTGGCGGTGGAATAGGTAGAATGACAATGACGACTCGCCCCACCGTAGAATGTGAAGGAATTTCCGGCCCCTACGAACTTGATAGGAAAGATCTTTTAGCTGAGATAGAAGCAGCCATCCGGTTTGAGGGGGCACGAAAAGACCGACATATTGATTTTCCTGCAATTGCCAATTTTCTGAAGAGCGATGGGAATTTGTATAACGCCGTAAGTCATACCTTTGGTCGGGAACTCGATATTTGGAGAACAAATTTCTTTTACAAAACAAGTGGCAGCGGTGAAGTCGGGTGGCATCATGACAGACATTTCGAAACTGGCGATCAAAATATTGACTTAGCAAACACCGAGAACCACTTTTCTGTTTTGATTGCAATTACAGACCTTTTGGAGGAAGACGGTGTCATCGAGTACATCCCGTTTAGCCATCTTCCGTTACAAGGCTTTGAGCGCGATGTCAGGCCATTTCACAAAAAAGCAGTTATAGACCACTTTTTGAATCTTCCAGTCGAGCTGGTAGATAGACGTCGATCAATGCCCCTAAAAAGGGGACAATTTGCTTTATTTCATTCAGCATTGCTCCACAGGAGCTTACCATTTCGGCATGGAAGTCATCGAATCTCCATGGTGATTCGCCTGTGTAGACGGCATACATTGATTCCAGAAGAGCTACTTAGCCTAAATGGACGGCAGCCATATAACTAGGAGCACGTAATGCAAGATCTCACCAATCAAACGGCCGTGGTAACAGGTGCCAGCCAAGGAATAGGGAAAGCCATCGCATTCGGATTAGCTAATTTAGGAATGAATGTTGTATTGATTGCGCGATCAGAAGATTTGCTTAGCGCTGTGGCAGAGCAAATCAATCAAACAACCCACGGTACCGCCATCGCCTTAGCAGCAGATGTAGGCTGTTTTGAACAGACCAAGGCAGCGTTTAAAATAATAGAAGAGCGGTTTATCAGCATAGATGTAGTCTTTGCCAACGCTGGAACCAATAAACCCCAGGGAAGTTTGAAGAGCCTCCAACCAAAAGACATTTTTCATGCATTGGAATCCAACGTATTAGGTATTATTCATACATTCAAATGCGCTCTTGAATTGATCGATGCCAGCAAAGGAGCAAGCCTAATTTCTATAGGTTCGGGCATTGGCCATCTAGGAGCTTCCAACAATTCAGTGTACGCCGCCACAAAGGGAGCCTCATGGGCATTTACAAAGTCTTTAGGCTTAGAACTGGCCGACACCAGTATTTGTGTTAATGAACTAATACCAGGGCCAGTCAAGACGCAGATGAACCCAACTGCCGAAGGGCCGACATGGAAGTCTCCTGAAGAGGTTGTGCCGCTTGCACTGGAGCTTGCCAAATTTCGTGGAAGAAAAGCCCCAACAGCACAAAGCTTCAGCTTAATGAGAAGGTAGCTGATAACGATGACAAATGTTTTTATAGCCGGACACAACGGTATGGTAGGCTCTGCCATTATTCGACAGATGAATAGGCAAGGCGGGGTGAACATTATTACCCGTTCACACAAAGAGCTAGACCTGCTAAACCAAGACGCCGTGCAAGCGTTTTTTGAGTCACAGGCTATTGATCAGGTGTATTTGGCTGCGGCAAAAGTCGGCGGCATTGTTGCCAACAACACCTACCCGGCCGAGTTTATTTACCAAAATTTGATGATCGAGTCGAACATCATTCACTCGGCACATTTGGCCGGCGTTCAAAAGTTATTATTTTTAGGTTCGTCTTGCATTTACCCGAAAATGGCAGAACAGCCCATGCGAGAGGACTCTCTGTTGACCGGCACCCTGGAGCCAACCAATGAACCTTACGCCATAGCTAAAATTGCAGGCATTAAGCTGTGCGAAAGCTACAACCGCCAGTACGGCCGAGACTACCGCTCGGTTATGCCAACCAATTTGTATGGCCCCAATGACAACTTTCACCCTCAAAATAGCCATGTGATTCCAGCGTTGCTCCGCCGCTTTCATGAGGCAAAGCAACGTGGCGACTCCAAAGTGACCGCATGGGGTTCAGGCTCACCGATGCGGGAATTTTTGCATGTGGATGATATGGCGGCCGCCAGTGTGTTTGTGATGAATTTAGATAATGCTACTTATCAGCGTCACACTCAACCCATGCTCAGCCATATTAATGTGGGTACCGGTGTGGACTGCACTATTAAAGCACTTACCGAGGCCGTTGCCAGGGTCGTGGGCTTTAAAGGCAGCATCGAATGGGATACCAGTAAGCCAGACGGTACGCCGCGTAAACTAATGGACGTTTCACGCCTAAGCAACTTGGGCTGGCACTACTCCATTAAGCTGGAAGATGGCTTGCGCGATACTTACGAATGGTTCTTAGTCAATCAAGATGATTTTCGGGGGTAATATTGTACTTAAGCAAAGCTTTCTTTGAATACCCCTCGGCCACAGAAACTGATTTTAGACTTATGATGATGCTTGATCCACGGCCTCACCGCCCCACAAAGAGCAAACAGCTTATTAGCAGTTCACACCAGGAGAATAGCATTGTTTGAAGCCGTTTCAGCCAGCACTCGCTGGCTTTTGGCCCTTGGAGGAAAGTTCTTGCGTGTCGCCCCTGGGCCGACGCTGCTGACCATTCCCGCTACGCTAGTCTCTCAGGTAGCCACGCTACTCGCTTTTCTATTGCCGATAAAAGTACTTATTCTTGTCGGGTCAGACGGTATTCCCCGCTATTTTGCTAACAGCTTTATGCAGTTTGACCGGGATACTTTAATTGTTGCTCTGAGTATTGCGACCCCTGCTTTTTACCTTCTGCACCTTGCCATGGAACAGTTGGTGCTAAAAACATCGAACATCGGCGCAAAGCGCCTGTTGGCACGCAGCAGGAAAATCGTTTTGTTTGAAAACCAAGATGATCTTGCTGCTGCCAGCTATCGACGCTACGCGGAGGCATTGGCAAACACCGTTTTCATTGCCTGCGTTTGGCTGCTACTGGGGTTCGTCTTCCCCCTCTTGTGCTTGTTACTCGTCAGCTACACTTTAATCTGTATTGTCGGCTTAGGGATTGCTCACAAATGCAGCGAAACACTGGGCAATCGCATTGAGGAAAGCTTGTCTTCTTTGGTGGCCGTGTTAACGTCTATAGGCTTTATGCTGGCGTTCCTATTATTAATCCAGCAGTTTCTTGTGGGTGCGATCCAGGTTTTTTTTATTGCTATTATCTCCCTTTTGCTTACAAGGCAGACATTAAACCGAACCAAGCGATTAGTCACCGCTATTGTTAATTTGTATAGCAACCGACGTAAACTGAACGCTCTGTTTTTTACCGAACACTCCCTTTCTCAAAACGACGAGTTGCAAGAGGAGTTTTGGGCAATGTTTTCAGAGCGTGCCAGAGATAGCTGGCTACGCGAACTTCTTACTGAACACTTGGCCATCAACCCCAATCGCCTTAACGTAAACTGGCACCAAACAGGCGTAAATGACCTAGTGGCATTGGAGGTTTTGGCGCTAGATTCAAGCGAGAAGCGCTTAGGGCGGTACTTGGTGCGAGTTTACGGAAAGCGCCCCACTTTGTCAGCTACCCACGAGGCAACCCTCTTGCTAGACGAGTCCAGCGAGCACTTGCCTGCCTTTCCCTTGCTTGCCGCAGGGCAGGTCGGTAAGTGGCATTGCCATATCTTTTCTCTAACCGATAAATTCGCCTATGTTCACCCCGCCCAACATACAAAGAGCCTTCTCTCTTCGCTGTGGGCGTTTGAGCCACCAGCGGATTTGGCTGAGCGATATACCCGCTCTCACCCAATGCTTTGGCAACGCTTGGATACCTCTCTGATTGAACGCCTATATATGGTGGCGGGCGAGGATAACGCGACGATAGTGCGCAGCCTAGAAGAGCAGCTACCAGACATTCTGTTCATTATTCGAAGCCTACCATTAACAGTGGTGAACCCTGATATTAACATCAACACTCTGATACAAGACGATAGCGGCAACCTTAACGTCACATACTGGGGGCGCTGGACCCTTGAGCCAGTAGGTAGTGATTGGCCCGTTGGGCAAAGAAGCTTGCAGGAGCTCTCTGAATTACTGCAGCAGGCCTCGGAGATTCGCCCAGCGTTGAGAGAGGTTGATCCTCAGGCCGTTGCTTTGTCTGCCTTGCTGTTTAAGCTTGATTGGCTGTGTACCAAACAACTTTATCTGGACGCCCTGAAGCTGATTCCAGAACTACTCAAGGAAGTTCGCGATGTCTTGTCAGATAATCAAGGCGATAGCCCATTGAATAGAGAGTAAGATTCAACGGGAAGATGCCTTCGATCCTAGTTACGAGCATGCTTAACCGCTTCTCGGTTGCTTCTGGATGGCCCGGCCACATTGAGTGGTTAGGTTTAGGCGCCGAAGTGAACTTCGCGACCATTGGTATCGAGCCTTTTAATATGGACCCTGAGTTTATGAAGATCCAGACACCGTGATTTTCCTTGATGTTGATGATACCCTCTTTGACTATAAATCCTCTCAGCACAAGGCGGCAGTCGAGTTCGCCAAGCATCATTCTAGCTATCTTCGCGCTCCAGAACGGTTTCCAGAACGTTGGAATGAGGTTACGGAGCGTCATATGCCACGGCATCTGGCCGGTGAACTGTCGTTTCAGGAGCAACGGCGACAACTACTTAGCCGATTACCAAAGCACCAAAGCCGCAGGCTTCCAGCACCGAGCAGGACTTACTGCGCCATGCGACAGGCAGTGCAGACTGCTCAGTGAACTTCCATCTATAATAGAAAATTACCTACCGACAACGGAAAGTTCGGGCTCACCCTAACCTCCCTGACAACTCAACCATCCACGCTTGGAACAAGGCTACAAGTAGAATTTAATGAATCGTCCGAAGAACGCTCTGCACCACTCAAAGTGAGCCCAACCATGTATTTTCAAGCGACTCTTTCAAAACGCCAGATAAGTAACTTGAAAACTCCACGCTGTAGTGATGTCTATCCCAGCTAAAGGGTCGATCTTTGATGAAAACCGGACACTCTGACTTGCTTCTGCAGACATGACTTTTAATGCTAATGAACTCAACTGAGTATTTACTTGCGAGCGCCTTCATTGAATCATCGTAGCTCACAAACCTTTCCTCAGTAAAAAAGTGGTCTCTAATGGCCGACTCGATCGCCTCCTGACTATTATGCCTGGCATAGTAATCTGAAACACGATCCTTAACCTTAAGGTAGTTTCCAAAAATAAGAATATTGGAAACACCGTTAGCCTTTAGAAAATCCACATAGGAGTCAATGTATTCAGGTGGCGCCATAAGCGTCATTATGACAACACCATCTATTCCAATTAATGCACTTTTTGAGTAGCGGATTTTATTAATTTTTTCTAGTCGATCAGGGCGCCTCCGCTCTGACAGTTGTTCAACCGTCATAGGAACGCAACCACCACAATTACTAATAATATATCGATGTTCAGGAAAGCTCTTCCCTACAATCCAAGCCGCATCAGGCGCCATGCTGTCACCGACAACCAATATATTTTTCTTGTCGTTCGAGAGCTTGCATTTTCTGTGATCAAGTGTCCCTTCATTGACGGGATGACACACTTCAAAGCTCCCATTCCATGTCACTCGCTTCTGCTTTTCAGCCTTCGCATCTACACCTTCAAACTGACTTGAGGAAGCCGACGTCAGCAAAGCCAACGCGGACACAGACAGGAATACCATTAGAGGTATCATAACCCCAAGAAATACCTTTCTACCAATGCGTTTTTTATTCCTAAAAGGCTTCTCTATCAGATAATAAGCACCTACTGAGACCAAAGAGGTTACCAACAGCCAGTAAAATTTGTCATCAGTCCCTGGGCTTCGATCGATGATATGGCCAAACGCAAAGATGGGGTAATGCCAAAGGTAAAGCGAATAGGAAACGAGACCCACTGCTACAAATGGCCTGCCGGACAAAACCTTTGTCACCAGCTCATCTTTGTTGGCAAACCATATGATAAGCACGGTTCCCACGACGGGAAGAAGCGTCACAAAGCCCGGATGACCCGATTCAAAATCGATAAAAAGCAGCGAATGAACAATAAGGTACAAGCCAAAAACTGGCATTGTTTTACTAAGAAGAGTGTCATTGTCTTTTCTGGGATGGTAGTAAAGGATATTTGCCAACAGGCTTCCTGCCAACAATTCCCAAAAGCGGGTCGGCAACATATAGAATGAAAACGAGTGATCAAAAGGTGTGACGAATTCTGCCAACTGAAGACTGAGCAGTAAAAGCGCTAAGAGGATTGCGACCGTATGGGACTTCCACCACTTATAGATGGCCAGCAAAATTAGCGGAAAGAATATATAGTATTGCTCTTCTACAGCCAAGGTCCAGGTATGAAGGAATGGCATTAATTGCGCCGATTCGGCTCCATATTCCTGCAGGCTAATGTCCCAGTAGAAGTTAGAGCCAAAGGCCAGTGTGCTAAGCACAGACGCCGCAAAATCTTCAAGCTGGGATGGCAGCAAAAGGTACCAAGCCACGGGTAAAGACAGCAAAATTACCGTAAACAGAGCAGGGAGGAGCCTTCTGGCTCGCCTCTCATAAAAATTCACGAGAGAGAAGCCCTGAGAACTGTGATACTCAGACATGATAATGGAGGTAATCAAAAATCCTGAAATCACAAAGAAAACGTCAACGCCCAGGAACCCCCCTTTAAGTAGCTGTGTGCCTCCAACTACCAGATCAAGGTGGTAGATGATGACGGCCAGCACCGCTATTGCTCTCAATCCGTCGATTTCAGGTCTGTAGGCTAGTTTCACTGTAAACATCTCTTAGCTTTGCAAAAGTAAATTCTACATGGACAAGGACTTTTTGGGGGAGACTTAATAAGAAGTCTCGCTAAGGGCTCAAATGTAATCGTGATGATGCATATGGAGTTTACGGTGATCGCCTTTTTCGGCGCACCGTATACCCCCCTGCCCCACTTACGTGTAAAGCTGTAATGACATCACGATTCAGGAGGCCACATGAGGTACCTGCTATTTCTTTCCCTGATAGGAATGACCGTTGTCACCAAAGGCGATACGCTGTCCAGCCTTGACCAGCTAACCTGGAAGAACCGGGTGATTCTGGTGTGGACTGACCATCCCGAGCCTGTAAAAGATACTCTCGAGCGCGCCCGGCCGGAGATCGATGAACGGGATATTTTCTGGTTTATTTTCAGTGACGATGAGGTGCTGACCAACTACTCAAGCGCTCTGGCCGCTGATTTTGCGGATAAGACGACTCGCAAGTACCAAAGCGGCGATACGAGAGTGCTGCTTATCGGCAAGGACGGCGGCGTAAAGGAGTCCGATACCGAGCTGCTGCTGGACGCTCTGTTTCGCGAAATCGACGCCATGCCGATGCGCATCCGGGAGATGCGGCAACACATTCAGTAGCACACCGATCTGGCAGGCGGTTGGAATGCCCCTAACACAGCCACGCTCTCGGGCAGGCTTTACCTACTCCTCGTAAATCGTCATGGTATCGACTGTCATGCGATAGGCCGCCTGGGACAGGTCGGTTTCTACCATCTCAATGGTCAGTTTGCCCGACACCCAAAAGGGGTCGTAGAGCGCATCCAGCACTATGCCCGCCTCGAACTTGGCGTAAATCACCTGATTGGGCGGCGGCGGTGGGAGATGAATGCAGGCACCGAAAAACGGCACCAGTAGGAATTCGGTGATGCGCTGCTCGTCATCAAATACCAAAGGTACAACAAAGCCCGGCAGGCGAATGTACTTGCCGTCAAATTCGGGGATGGTTTTGGCCGAGCGCAGCGCCCGGCTGTAGGGATCGTCCTCGGGCAAACCCAGCGGACCGTCGCCGGCCGGGGGCATAACGTCTGCCTCACCGCCCTCTGGCACATCATCAATCCACTCTGGGCGGTTCATCAGCGCGTCAAGGTCTTCCTGAGGCATCAGGTCGGGCCACTCAATGGTTTGGTACTCCCGCGCCCAGCCATTGAGACAGAACAGGCAGACCACTATCACCAAAAACCAGCGCCACGCTCTCATCAGGCCCCCTTGCTTGCGGTAAAAAAGACGTTATAACATAACCGATTTACGTAGATCCATGCCGCACTCTATGCCAAGCAACGATTCCATCAACACCACTGGGACCGCCGACATCCCTAGGGCCATCGACATCACCGGACTGGAATACGGCCATCCAAAGGGTCAGCACTGGCAGCTTCCACGCTGGCAAGTCCCGGCTGGGCAAACCGTTTTTCTGGCGGCGCCCTCAGGCGCCGGCAAGTCCACCCTGTTGAGTGTGCTGGCGGGCCTGTTGCCGGTCAGCGCTGGGCAGCTTTCGGTGCTTGGCGAGCCCCTGCATCATCGCCGCGCCGCGCAAACTGCCCCCTGGCGCGCGCGCCAGCTGGGGATTATTTTCCAAAACCTGAACTTGCTGGATTACCTGAGCAGCCTTGACAATATTCTACTGGCAGCGCACTTTGCCGGGCGCCGTAAAAGCGATACCACCGCTGCTGCACGAGAACTTCTGGCACGGCTCAACCTGCCCGAGGCACTGGTGCACCGCCGCGCCAGTGAGTTGAGCCTGGGCCAGCGCCAGCGTGTTGCCATCGCGCGGGCGCTGATCAACAACCCGCCACTGATTCTCGCCGACGAGCCCACCTCGGCGCTCGATGAAGACAACAGCCGCGATTTTATGGCACTGCTGTTTGCACTGGTGCGAGAGCGCGGCTGCACATTGCTGTTTGCCAGCCACGACCAGCGACTGAGCGACGCCTTTGACCAGCGTCTTAACCTCAATGACGTGAGTCTCCCGCTATGATCTGGCGACTCGCCGTGAAGAGTTTGCTCAGCCGACGCTTCAGCGCCGCCGTGTGCATTGCCATGGTTGCGCTCAGCACTCTGGCGCTGTTAGCGGTGGACACGCTCTACCGCGGCACCCAATCGGCCTTTGGCCGCAGTGTGCAGGGCATTGATTTGATCGTCGGTGCGCCCACCGGTGATATTAACTTGCTGTTGTTCTCTGCCTTTCATGTCGGCGCACCCAGCCGCGAACTGAGCTGGCAAAGCTTTAGCCACTGGCGCGACGCACCTGGCATTGCCCGCGCGGTACCGCTGATGCTCGGCGACACCCACAAAGGGTTTCGTGTTATCGGCACCAACTCAGCGCTGTTTGATCATTTACAACAGAGCTATAACGCCGAGGTTTTTACTCAGGGCGAAGCCTTTACGCACGTATTTGACGTCACCCTCGGCCATGAGGTGGCACGCACGCTCGGCTACCGGCCAGGTGATGAGCTGATTCTTAGCCACGGGCTGGGCAACCACAGTTTCCACCGGCACGACGCCCGCACCTTCACCGTCACCGGCGTGCTCGCCGCCACGGGCACCCCCATCGATAAGACCCTGCAAATCAGCGTGGAAGGCATAGAGGCGATTCACTGGCCAGCGGCAAAGCTGGCTAGCCTGCCCGAGCGACCCGCCATCGGTGATATCGCGGTCTTGCAGCCGAACAGCGTCAGCGCTTTTTACCTGACGCTTGCCAACAAAGTCCGTACGTTTCAGATTCTGCGCGCCATTAATCAAGGGCAGACATCGCCATCGCAGAGCGAGCCTTTGCTGGCCATACTGCCCGGTGTTGCCATGACGCAATTGTGGTCCATGCTCGACTGGGTCGAGGCGGCCCTGCTCGGTCTGGGTTTGCTGGCGGTAGCACTGGCGGCCATTGGCGTGGCCAGCGCCCTGCTCGGCCATCTGGACCGGCGCCTGGGCGAGTTTCAGTTGCTGCAAATACTGGGCGCCAGGCGGCGCTTTATCCACACCCTGCTCGGCTTGGAAACCGCCGCGCTGATCGCCATCGGCCTAATCGCTGGCACGGCGCTGACCATCGCGCTCGAGCGCGGCTTCTCACATTGGGTGCAAAGCCAGTGGGGCCTGAATTGGCCGTTGCAAATCAACGGGCCTTGGCTGAGCGGCGCTCTGCTAGTGATCCCCCTGATCAGTGGTTTCTTGGTTGGCGCCGTGGGCGCCTGGCGTTTGCGCCAGCAAAGCGGCTCATTCTGCTAGCAGGCAGTTAAAAAACGTAGGCGATGCCGCCGCTTCAAGGCAAAAATGACTTAAAGAGCGGAGTTTATACGTAGGAAATGAGCATTTTGAGGCCATTTTTAACACCGCAGCGGCAACGTCGGTAGTTTTTCAACGCTCTGCTAGACTCCTTTACACACTGATTTTTCTGCGCCATGAACCAAGGACAAACCAACAATGGACGTCACCGACGTAATTCAATTACTGGCTACGCACCCGGACGGCTCTTTTCTAAAACTGTCCAACTTTAATGGTGCGAGCTTTGGCACGTGCAGCATCACGGGTGCATCTCCCGGCTGGGAGATGCACCCGGACACCGATGAGTTTTTCTATGTCATTGAAGGAACGGTGGAAATCACCCTGCTCGAAGATCAGCCGCGCCACTATGTTGCGCCCGCCGGCAGCTCCTTTGTGGTGCCGCGGGGCATATGGCACAAACCGGCCGCACCAATGGGCGCCAAGTTTATCTACTTTACCCCGGGCCAATCACTCTACAGCGAAGCGGACGACCCGCGCATTGAGCACAAGGCGTAACGCCCTATAATGGACGATTGCAGAACACCGCGGGCAGACAATAACACCAAGGATACGAACACTAGCCATGAGATACCTACCCGTACCACCACCCGACAAGCTCAAAACCTGCCCGCGCTGTCAGTTGGTCTCCCCCGCAGATGCTGAGCAGTGCTCGCACTGTTCAAACCTCTCGGACAGAGAGCTCGCCGAGTATCTTGAGCACTATCAAGCCGCAGCTAGAAGCGGGGTCGAATCTCGGGCGCTATTTTCTTTACGGGGCGGGCATTGTGCTTGTCGTTATGGTGATAAGCGCGCTAAGCCACTAGCGCGCCGTGCTTTAATACCACGAGCATAAAAAAGGCCGGATAGTTCCGGCCTTTTTATCTAATGTATATTTTCTATCAAGCACTTTGACTGCGCCGCGTATCCAGCTCCGCTTCAATCTCACTCATACGGCTGGAGTTCAATGGATAGACAATCAACAGCAAGACGGCAACAAAGGCAAAGATGGCGGGAATCCAGCTCATCAGCATGACCATGCCATCGGTAGCCTGGGCAATGGTGCTCGGGTCTGTGCCCACGTAACCGTAGGCGCCCAGAACCATCAACACCAGGGCGCCGGCAAAGCCGCCACCGGTTTTTTGAATAAAACTGCCCGCCGAATAAAACAGGCCTGTGGCGCGGCGACCGTGTTTCCACTCAGAGTAGTCTGCGGTATCGCCGAGCATGCTAAAGGTCAGTACCGGCATAAACGCCGCAAAAAACTCAGCGGCGCAACCGAGCACAAACAGGCCGGTGATGTTGTCTTGCCCCAAAAACGAAATACAACCGGTAAGCAAACCGCTGATGATCAGCGATGCGATAAACAGTGTCTTTTTCCCCACCAGGCGGGTGAAATAACCGCAGACAAACGCCGCGAAAATCGAGGTAATCAACAGCGCCAGAAAGTAGGCGCCGGTCAGCGTGGGCTCTTGCAGGTAGTGTTTAAAGTAGTAGGCAATGACCACATACTTAATGCCGTTAAACAGCATAGTGAGAAAACCCAGCCCCAAAATCATCAACCAGGGTTTGTTGGTCAGCAGGTTGATCAAATCGCGCTGTGACGGTGTGGTCTCAGTTTCCGGGCGGCGGATAAGCTGGCGGATCAGATAACCAGTGCCACTCAGCACCACGGCGCAGAATAGGCCCATGTACCAAGGGTTGAGCTTGTAGGTGGCATCGTCGGACTGGGTGAGACTGAAAAACAGCAGCGAGATCGACAGCAGTGGGAGAATAATAAACGGCAGATTAAACAGTAGGTCTTTAAACTCTTTTTTGAACGAGCCCTCTTTACTGGTAGGGACAATACGCTCTTTGGTGGTGGCAAAAGTAAACACGCACAGCGCGACCAACAAAGCGGCAAACACATACATGGTTTGCTGGTAGCCCTTGGCCTCATTACCCTGGCCGAAATACTCCACCAGATAGGGCGTGCCCGCCATCACCAAGGCGCCCCCCAAGAACGCACCGGCAAAGCGGTAGCCGGACAGGACACTGCGCTCCTCGTGGCTTGAGGTCATGACCCCCATCAGGGCCGAGTAGGGCACGTTATTTACCGTGTAGGCGAGTGTCAGGCCGATGTAGGTAAAGTAGGCCCACACGAGCTTCATTTCGGGGCTGATATCCGGCGCGGTGAAAGACAGCACCATAAACAGACCGAGCACCGGCGCAGACCACAAAATCCACGGGCGGAACTTGCCGTGCCGGGTCTGGGTGCGGTCGGCAATCATCCCCATGATAATGTCGGTAATCCCGTCCGATACCCGCACCAGCAACAGCAAGGCAGCCGCGGCGGCCGCAGTAATGCCAAGGGTATCGGTGTAAAACACAGCCAGATAGGCCAGAGCGCCGCGCCACACCAGGTTGGCGGCGGCATCGCCCATGGCGTAGCCGGATTTTTCGAGAACGGAGAGTTTTTGCGGGGATGATGTGGCCACGTGTCACCTCGGGTCTTGTCGTTATAAGTTGGCTCCGGGCTAAGAGCGGCTCAAGCATAAGAGCCGCCCTAAAAAAAGTACAGCGTTAATCCAGCGTTATCGATACCGGTAACCTTGTCTCAAGCTGATCGATCCTCGGACGATTGCGCCGGGCCGTTCAGCCCGTGCGCAGGCGCCGGGCAATTTCCTCTTTCCAGGCGAGAATGGCGGTATCGTCAGACTCAAACAGGGCGATGCCGATGTGATAGCGCCCGGCCTGGGAGCGGCACCACTTGATTTCGCCCGTGAGCAGAAAGCGCACCTCGGGCTCTTGCAGCTGCACGCACAGCGGGTAGATATGGCCGGTGGGCAGGGCGCGATCCAGCACCACCTGTAAGCCGTTGGCCGAGAGGTCGGTGGAGCGGCTCAACAGGATGCGTCCGGGCTCGCTGCCGTGCTCGGCCTCGAGCTCAATATAGACTTTTTCCGAGACGCTGAGCCGATATTCCTGACGCTGTTCGGCGGTTTTCATCGTCATAGTGCTTGCTCCACGCGTGAGTTACTCGGTGCGGCGCAGGCCGCGAACAATAGATTCAAGGCGGTTTTCAAAGCGCTGTTCGGGCTGATAGAAGACCGCCTCATCGGCCAGCAGCATCGCCAATAGCTGATCGTACTGCAGCTCGGCCACTTTGCTGCCCACCCGGTCGACAAAAATGTACTTGCCGGTGGAGCGCATGCTTACCGCCAACTTGCAGCGGATGGTTTTGCCCTCGGCGAGTGGCAGATCCGCCCAGGTGCCGAGGGTGAGATTGTCCAGCGACTCGCGAGCGTCCTGTTCGCGCTGCGCCAGCACCTCGGCCTCGCGCCGCTTGCGCTCCTCGCGCTCGCGCACTTCGCGCTGGGCGGCCAGGCGCTCGGCTTCGGCGCGAGCCTTGGCCTCGGCTTCGCGCCGAGCGGCCAGCTCCAGAGATTTCAGCCGCTGCACCTCCTGGCGCTGGCGCTCGGCCTCGGCCCGGGCCTCACGCTCGGAGGCCGCCTGCGCCTCACAGATTTGCTGTAGGTGAGCAAGGCGGGCGTTGGCGGCGGTGAGCGCGGCCGAAAACACGGGCACCTGCGGAATTTCGCGGGCGATGCCCGCCTCCAGGCACACACGCATTTGCGCGGCGGATTTTTGCAACACCTTATGACCGGCGCGGTTGATAAACAGGAGCTGGTCTGTGCCCGGCACCTGCAATAAAAACTGGCAGCGCAGGGTGTCATCGCCGCTAAATTCGATCCAGTCGCCGGTGGTGAAGTGATGCTCGGGTCCGCTGCTTTGCAGCTGGCTCAACAGTCGTGCCTCTTTATTGACGTCGCGGGTTGGGGCCGGCGCCGTTTCCACCGTCTGGCCTTTAAGCAGCGCGATGATCATGGCCGACAGCTCAGCGAGAAACCCCTGATAGTGGGCCGCGCTGCAACTGTGCGGTGGCTCGGCCTGTTCCAGCTGGGAGAGCAGCGCCGGACCCTTATTGTAGAAAGACTGTTTTTCCTCGGCGGTTTTTTCCGGATTGAATGACCACACCAGCAGCCGCAGCATTCGATTCCAGAAATTCCAGTCCGGCGCCTGCTCGGATTCGTTAATCAGCACATATTGCAGCGCCGGCAGTATGGCCTCATTGATAAACATCAGCACTGCCTCAGGCAACCCGCGCCCTGCAACCGTCTGATTGTACAGTTCAGCCACGCGACTCTCAGCGTGGGCGGCCTTGATACGCCCCAGCTCCGACACTTGCATTCTCTCAGCGAGCAGTGCGGCGCGGTCCAACTCCCGGTCGCAGGCTTGATTAAGTGCCTCTAATGGCTCCTGCCATTCGGCGGGAGGCGCCGCCAGCGCGCTTACCAGAGCATCCAACCGCTCGGTAAACTTCCTTGCCTGTGGGCCGAGCGCCGCGCACCAGGTGTGCAAGTGAAAAAATAACTGATCCCAAGCGCGTCGCTGCTGCTTGATCTCCACCAAAGCGATATCCGGGTCGGCGCAGACGGCCTCCACCAGCCGCTGGCACAGAGCATCCACGGCGTCCGCCAGCTCCGGCGCACACTGTAGATTCTCCCCCAACGCCTGCCATAGCCAATAGCCATACAGCCCCGGCAGGCCCGCCGCTCGCGAAAAATCAGCGACGGCATAGTCCACCCAGGGGTTTTGAGCTTGCAGCAGCTGCGGGCTCAAACTCTGCAGCTGAGCGACACTCGCGGGGGTAATCTCACGGGGCAAACCAAGCAGTTCGCGAATTCTGACCAGCCGGTCTTCGGGCCGGGCTGTGTCTGACTCTGGCTTCATAAGTATCCTCAATTTGCGAACCACTTGTGTGCACGCCACCGTAAACGTGCACTCCCTCGGCGCCCATACAATGCACAATTGTGCAACAAAATGCCCTCCAACGTCGGGCACGCGCACCACACGCAGACATTATCCGTGCATTTTCGCGCTCGGGGCCAAAAAACCTGCACCACAAAATAGCGCCTGGACTCTGGCACGGCGGTTGCTCTTGCACTGCCACACGGGCCCTTTGCCCTCACCGAAAACGCCTGACGACGGCAAGACCCAGTCGCCATTTTAGACGGAAGTGACCTCATGAGCTCAGAAAAACTCAATTTACTGGATGTGACGCGGGCCAACATACGCCTGCTGCACCTAACCTGGTTTGCGTTCTTTTTAACCTTTGTGGTGTGGTTTTCTCACGCTCCGCTCAAGCCGCTGATCATGGAAACCTTCAATATGAGCGTCGCTCAGTGGAAGGCTCTGTTGATTCTCAACGTGGCGCTCACCATTCCCTCACGTATTGTGGTGGGCATACTGGTGGATAAGTTCGGCCCACGTATCGTCTACTCCCTGCTGCTGGCAGCAGGCGGTATGATGTGCCTGGCTTTTGCCAGTGCACAAAGCTACGAGCAGCTCGCGCTGTTTCGCTTTTTGCTCGGCTTTGTCGGCGCCGGGTTTGTCATTGGTATTCGCCTGGTGGGCGAGTGGTTCCCCGCCCGCCACGTAGGCCTGGCCGAGGGCGTCTACGGCGGCTGGGGCAACTTTGGTTCGGCCGCGGCGGCCTTTACCCTACCCACCCTGGCTCTGGTGTTTGGTGGTGATGACGGCTGGCGCTACGCCATTGGCATGACCGGACTTATGGCCATGGCCTACTCGGTGGTGTTTTACCTGCGTGCGCGCAATACCCCCAAGGGCTCCACTTACTTTAAACCCAAGAAAAGCGGCGGCCTGGAAGTCACCAACAAAAAGGACTTTTATTTTTACTTGGCCATGAACCTGCCCATGTACCTCATTTTGGCTGTGCTGGCCTGGAAACTCTCGCCCTCGGGCGTGGGGCTCTTGACGCAAGGCACGACCTACCTGATGTACGTGATTTTACTGGTACTGTGTGTGTATCAGTTCAGCCAGATCTACCGCGTAAACAAAGACATGCTGCAGGGCACACCGGTACCCGCCCACGATCACTACAAGTTCAAGCAGGTGGCGATTCTGGATTGGGCCTATTTTGTCACCTTTGGCTCGGAGCTCGCGGTGGTGTCCATGCTGCCCGCCTTCTTTTTGGAAACCTTTGAGGGTATGACCCTGGCCGCCGCCGGGGCGCTTGGCGCCGCCTATGCGTTTATGAACCTAGTGGCCCGCCCCGGTGGCGGTTACATCAGCGATAAGTTTGGCCGCCGCCGCTCCATGTCGATTTTTATTGTCGGCCTGACTCTGGGGTATTTCGCCCTCTCACAAGTCTCAGGCGCCTGGCCCATTTCGCTGGCCGTGATCAGTGTGATGTTTTGTTCCTTCTTTGTTCAAGCCGGTGAAGGCGCGGTATTTGCCATGGTGCCGCTGGTGAAGCGCCGCATGACCGGGCAGATCGCCGGCATGGCCGGGGCCTACGGCAATGTAGGTGCAGTAACCTTTTTGACCGTTTACAGTTTTGTCGATGCCAGCACTTTCTTTTTGGTGATTGCGGCCGCGGCGCTGGTGGTCTTTGGCATTGTGCAGTTTCTCGAAGAGCCCGCCGGCCACATGCACGAAGTCAACGAAGACGGCACCATTGCCCAGATTGAGCTGACCTGATGACGGCACCGAACGAGGCGCTGCACGAGCGGTTTGCCACCGCGGACAAACGCGCTACCATGGCCGAAAACAATAAGGCCCCACGCGCGTCTATGGAACACTTGCAGCCCTCGCTCGATATCAGCTTTGCACAACTGAGCGAGGCCGGAAGAAAGCCGGAAAATCAGGACACCGTGGGCGCCCGCTTTCCCGAGGGCGCGGCGCTGGTCACCAAGGGCGTAGCCATTGCCATTGCCGATGGCGTCAGCTCCTCCAGCGCCGCCCGTCAAGCCAGCCAGACGGCCGTGACCGGTATCCTGACCGACTACTACGCTACCCCCGACACCTGGCGCACCGGCCAGTCTGCCAACCGGGTGATTCAATCGCTCAACCGCTACCTCTGGAGTCAGAGCCAAAACAACGTGCGCCAGGAGGGTTATCTCACTACCCTTTCCCTGCTGGTGCTCAAAGGTGATAAAGCTTTTGTTTTTCACGTGGGCGATAGCCGCATCTACCGGTTACGCAACGGCCAGCTCGAGCAGCTGACCCGCGACCACAACCAGCGCATCGACAAAAACACCACTTACCTCAGCCGCGCTCTAGGCGCTGACCTGACACTGGAAGTGGATATGGAATCGCTGGAAATCGAGCGCGGCGATCTCTACTTGCTGAGCACCGACGGCCTGCACGATGCCGTTGACGATAAAACCCTGACACAGATGCTCACGCAAACCGACGATCTGGACGCACTGTGTCAAACGCTGTACCAGACGGCCCTGGCCAGAGGCAGCGAAGACAATGTCTCACTTCAGCTCGCACGGGTAAACAATATTGGTACGCCCAGCGAGAGCGATGCCATTACCGTGCTGTCGCGCCTGCCCTTTCCGCCAATTTTAAACAAAGGCCAGTGTCTCGATGGTTTAACTGTGGAGAAAATTCTCCACGAATCCGAGCGCAGCCAAGTCTACCTGGTGAAAAATCGCGAGGGCGTGCCGCTGGTGATGAAAACCCCCTCGCCCAACTACTCGGACGATGCCGCCTACATCGAACGCTTTGTCCGCGAGAGCTGGATAGGCGCACGCCTGAGCAACCGCCACGTCGTGCGCGTGGTAGAACCGCCACAAACACGCAGCTGCCTCTACTACCTCACTGAGTTTATCCCCGGGCCCACACTCACCCAGTTGATACGCGAGCGAGCGCCTTTTGCGGTAGCCGATGCCACCGAACTGGCGGAACAACTGGTCGCCGGCGTGCGTGCCCTACACCGCAAAGACACCCTGCACCAGGACTTAAAACCCGACAACATCGTCATCGGCACTCAGGGCGCCTGCCTGGTGGATTTCGGCTCCTGCTGGGTCGCCGGTGTCGAGGAAATGGCCTCGCCCATTGCCGGCGACAAAATCCTCGGCACATTGGACTACTCTGCACCTGAATACCGCTACGGCGGCGCCACCGGCCCGCGCTCCGACCAGTTTTCACTGGCCGTGCTCGTTTACGAAATGCTCACCGGCAAACACCCTTATGGCGAAGCCTACGGCAAAGCCATGTCACTGAACCAATTTCAAAAGCTCAGCTACCGCTCCTCTTTGCAATTTAACCCTCTGGTTCCCGTCTGGCTCGACCGCGCACTGGAAAAAGCCCTGAGCATCCAACCCGGCCAGCGCTACGAAGCTCTGTCGGAGTGGCTGCAGGACATCAAACGCCCCAACCCCAACTGGCTGAACGCGAGACACAAACCGCTGATCGAGCGCCACCCGGAGCGCGTGTGGAAACTACTCGCGCTAACCGGCTGGGCCGTCGCCGCGGGGCTATTGGTGTTTGTGGCTAGTCGGTAACGGCTTTTAAACGTCGGCCATTATGGGCCGGGCCGCAGGACAAAGAAAATACCGCGCATGTCGCGGTCTATAAGTCGAGCTATCGAAAGCGCCTTTTTGCGATTGCAACAGCCCGACACATCATTGTGTTGCTCATATGAAGTAAGCGTCTGCCAGTCACGAGGAAGCCTGACGCTTTTTCCTTTTACTTCACCGGCGTCAACCGCAAGACCACCACGTCGTGCGGCGGGATGGCCAGTTTCAGATTGCGTTTGGTGTCGCCTTTGTCCCCCGTCCATAGATCTCGCCAGGTAAAAATCTCGCGATTAAAATCTATACTACGCCCGGTCAGGTCGTCTTTGACGAGATTAAACGGCCAGTCGTGGGTATAGTTGAGTACCTCGTCGCCGCGATTTAAAAACAAAAAGGCCCACTCGCCATTGGCCAGGGGTTTTAAGAAGACGTTTAAATCCCCAGCGTCTATGTAGCGCATGGCCTCTACGCCAGCCGGGTCCTGGTTGAGCGCGATAATGTCTTTGTTGGTGAGGATCTTACGCGTTGTCTCGGACATGTTGCGCAGATCGTTGCCGGCAATCAACGGCGAGTTGAGCATGGCCCAGAGGGAGAAATGCGAGCGGTCTTCCGCCTCGCTCATGCCATTGCCCACCTCCATCATGTCGTAGTCGTTCCAGTGGCCGGGGCCGGCGTACTGGCGAAGGCGCAGATCTTTGCGAATATCGAGAATTTTCAGTACACCCAGGCTCTGCCAGCTGCCCCAGCCGTAGGCGCAATCCCAGCACGGATAGATGTCGCCCGTGGCACGCCAGCTGTGGCCGATGTCTTTGGCCCACGCCCAGGGCTGATTGTCACCCCACTCGCAAATACTGAACAAAATGGGGCGGCCCGCTTTGTAGAGAGCATCGCGCATGGTGGTGTAGGCGCCGATAGGATTGATGTTCTCGGTATCGCACCAGTCGTACTTGAGATAATCAATACCCCACTCGGCGTAGGTTTGGGCATCCTGATACTCGTGACCGCGCGAACCTGGCCGCCCGGCGCACGTGGTGTTGCCGGCATCAGAGTAAATGCCGAGCTTCAGGCCTTTACTGTGCACGTAGTCGGCCAGCGCTTTCATGCCCGAGGGAAAGTGCGCTTTGCTCACTTGAATTTTGCCCGCGGCATCGCGCTCACCGTGCCAGCAGTCATCGATATTGATATAGGTATAGCCCGCATCACGCATGCCGGTTTCCACCATGGCATCGGCCATCTCACGGATCATGGTTTCGTCTACGTCGCAGTCAAACGTGTTCCAGCTGTTCCAGCCCATGGCGGGCGTGTCGGCGAGGCCGTCAAACTTTTGTGCCGAAGCGAGCGCGCTGACACTGAGCGCCAGAAAAATGCACAGACTTTTGCTTAAGAATCGGTTCATGTTTTCTCTCTTATTTTTTTATCAAGGCGCCTGCTACTGCAAGCGCTGGGCGTGCGCCTTTATCAATTCAAGGGTGGAGGTATCGTCGGAGAACACGGAGTTCAAACCCTGCGGCTCCTGCGGCGGATCGCCAAAGAAGTCGTCGCCGGGCTGCCACATAAAATCGGCACGCTCGGTTTTACCAAAGCCGCCCCAAGCCCAGAAATTGGAACCGGCAAAGGGGCCATCCGCCTCGGCGTTGTGCTCGATAAAATCGTACACCTGCCCGTAGAACCGATCACGGTATTCAGTGGAGCTGCCACGCGCAAAAACCCCAGCATCGCGCTCCACGCCAAATTCCTCGAGCACAATGGGCTTGTTCAGGCGATCGGCAATGGCCATATGGGTTTGCATATACGCCCGTGCTTTTTCCCATGCAGCCTCATAGGTTTGCTCGGCGCGGGTCACATCAAACCAGCTCCAGTTTTTAATCCACATGTGGAAGGTCAGATAGTCGATGTTATCGCTGGCGTGTGAGCGCTCAAAAAGCGCGGCATCGCCCAAGGTTCCCATGGCGCCCTCGTTGCCGGTGCTCACCAGCTGGTGCGGCGCGAGCGCTTTGATAAAGCCTGCCGTGTCGTGCACCCAAGCTTCAAAGTGCGGGTAGTTAGGCCGACCCTCGGCGTCGCTGCCTGGGCGCGGCTCGTTAGCCAACTGCCAGGACATAATGGTCGCATCGCGGTTGTAGGCGACACCGTTGACTGAGTTGACCCGGGTCAACACTGACTCGATTACCTGCCGGTAGAGAGCCTGCGCCTCGGGTAAACGGTAAAAGCGCGCCGAGTTCTGCATAAAAGGGTTCCAGCGGCCGGTGACATCCGGATCAAACACCGGCTCACCGGTAAACCAGGCCACGTACTGAGACATGCCCCCAGACCACTGCCAGAAATTGTTGAGGTAGAGCACGGCTTTCATATCACGCTTGGCCATTTCGGCGAGAAGAAAATCCAGCCCCTGCAGCAGAGACTCGTTGAGATCGCCCTCGGCATTTTCGACAATAGCCGGGCGCACAGCGCGCATCAGCTCGCTGCTTTCGGAGGCGGCCAGTACCCGCAGATTATTGATGCCGTAGCTTTGCAAGAGGTCCAGCTCGCGTAGCAGGCGCTCGCGATCTCCGAGCTCGCCCGGCGCGCCCAGATAGGCGCCATACCACATGTTGGCACCGGCAAAGCGGTAGGGCTCGCCGTTAAGCACAAAGGTCGTGCCCTGAACGCTGACAAAGTCTCGCAGACTATCCGTCTGTTGTGCGGGCGCCGTGCACCCGGCCAGCGACATTGAAAATACAACGAGAAGCCACAGACGCTTCATAAATGCTTACCTCTTTATCGGTTTTTATTAATGGGCATCCGGCTGCGACATTATCCAAGCAGACGGATCGCCTCTATCATGGCCCTGCCGTTGTGGTAGGGGCCTTTCCAGAAGCCCGCCTTGTAATCGCGTGCGCCATCGGGCGCGTCCAGGCGCGAGTGCCAAAGCCACTCGCCGCGCTCCTTATCGATCTGATAGGTCTTGATAAAATTCCAGACATTGGCAGCACTGGCGTAAAACGCGGTTTCATCACTCACTGACCAGGCAACCAGAAAACCCACCATGGCCTCGGCCTGTACCCACCAGATGCGCTCACCGTGCACGTGAGCGCTGCGTTTGTCGCGGCCGTCGAGCACTTCTCCGAGCGAGCCTATGGCCTCGCTCTGGCAGGTGCGGGCCAGTTGGAGAATGTCCGGGCCGAGGCGCTCGCTGCGTTCGGCATCGCCCAGAGCGGAGAGCGCCTTGCAGAGCAACCAGGCGCACTCGATGTCGTGACCGTAGGTGAACGCGGGGGAGTGATCGCTCCAGTCGGCATCCATAAAGCTGCGCAGGTGGTAGCTGTCGCGGTCAATCATATAGCGATCGAACAAATCAATGGTGTAGCCCAGTGCACGGGCCACGCGCTCGCCTTTGTGCACCTGATAGAGGCTGGTATAGGCTTCCAGCACATGCAGGTGGGTGTTCATGGTTTTGGGGAAATTAAGGTCTTTTTCGCTCAGACGGACGTCATCAATTTCGCCCCACTCGCGGGTGTAGGCCTCAAGGTAACCCTCGCCGGCGCGGTCCACACAGCGCGCTTCAATCAGCTCAAAGCAATCTAAAGCCTCTTGCAGCACCGACCCTTCGCCCGTGAGTTGGTAGTAGGCGCAGAGCGCGTAGATGGCAAAGGCTTGGGCATAGACTTGCTTTTTACCACTGGCGAGCTGGCCATTGGCGCGCAGCGACCAGTAGTAGCCACCGTACTCGGCATCGAAAAAGTATTCGCGTAAATAGCGGTAGGCGCGCTCAGCGGCGCGCCGGTAGTCGGCCTCGCCGGTAAACAGTGCCGCCTCGCTGAAAAACCAGAGGATGCGGGTATTGAGCACCACACCTTTCTCGGCAGCGGTATTCGGCCGGCCGTCGTCATCGATCTCGCCGTAGAAGCCGCCCTGCGCTGGATCCTGCGCAAGGTCCAGCCACCATCGGGCGATGCGCCCGAGCTCGGCCCGACATTCACCGGCAAAATTGCAAGCGCTGATTGCATTGGTGTGTTGCAGTGCCTGACTCATTTCAGCGTGTCCAGAATGGCCAGATTGGCGGCAATCAGGCCATTGCGCGTTTGCACCGAGGCCGCTGAGCGCAGACCGTCTTCGGGGGTGTTCATGCAATAGTCCACCAGTTTTGCCACCGTGCTGGTAGCGACGTGCATGCGAGTGTCCGATGAGGCGTAGTAGATAAACACCTGCTGCTGTTCATTGACGATCCAGCCGTTGGCAAAGGTCACGTTGGACACATCGCCCACACGCTCGCTGCCCTGAGGCGCGATAAAGTGGCCGGCTGGCCTGTGGGTCACCACCCAGGGTTTGTGCAAGTCGGTCATAAACACATAGAGCACATAGCGCAGACCAGCGGCGGTATTGCGCACACCGTGAGCCATATGCAACCAGCCGTGCTCGGTTTTAATGGGCGCTGGGCCCTGACCGTTTTTGACTTCCTTGATGGTGTGATAGACCTTGCCATCGACAATGGTTTCTTCTTTGATTTCGGCGTTTTCCATGGACGGCGTCAGCCCCCAGCCAATACCGCCACCAGCCCCCACGCTGATAAACCCGTCTTGCGGACGGGTGTAGAGGGCGTAGTGTCCGTCGATAAGCTCAGGGTGCAAGACCACGTTGCGCTGCTGGCCGGAGTAGGTAATCAGATCCGGCAATCGCTCCCAGTTCACCAAGTCTTTGGTGCGGGCGATGCCACACTGGGCCTCAGCGGCGGACAGATCGCCCGGTTGCGACTCGTCTTTGCGCTCGGTGCAGAAGAGGCCGTAGATGTAGCCATCCTCGTGTTGGGTCAGGCGCATATCGTAGACGTTGGTGTCCGGGCGCTCTGTTTCGGGCATGGTGATGGGGTAATCCCAAAAGCGAAAATTGTCGACGCCGTTGGGGCTCTCGGCAATGGCAAAAAAGCTCTTGCGATCGTTACCTTCCACCCGCACAGCCAGCAGGAATTTGCCCTGCCAGTAAATGGCACCGGCATTAAAAGCGGCGTTCACCCCCTGGCGCTCCATCAAGTAGGGGTTGGTTTTTTCGTTGAGATCGTAGCGCCAGAACACTGGAGTGTGCTCGGCGGTCAGAACCGGGTATTCCCAGCGGCTGTAGATGCCGTTACCCGGCAAGATTTCACGGTTGGGTCTGGCCAGCAGAGCGTCGTGATCGCGCAGTAGCTGCTGTGCTCTTTGTTTAAAATCACTCATAGTGTTACGGGTTCCTGCAATAGGTCTGGACATTTCCATCGGTCTATACAATTCAATAGGCGCGAGAAACCGGTTACGGATTATCGCCAACCGGTGTCGCTCGCCAGGCGGCCGGGCTAGTCGGCTGCCGGTTTCGGCAAATACTCCTGCGGCGTGTCTGCGGGATAGTCCCGCAAGTTGCACCACCAAAATTTCCATAAAAACAAGCTGCACAGGGCCACCACAGCCACGGCAACTGCAAACTCAAACCAGTGCTGAATTACCATAAAAATGGGGGCCGCCACCATGGCGGTTTGCCAGATAATACCCACCAGCACATTGGCGCAGTCGCGGCCAAACTCGCGGTTGCGCGACAACTCGGGGTGTTCTTTCAGCACCTCGCGATACACCGCCCCCCAAAAACCCCAGGGGCGCACACGCACGTAAAAGGTTTTCAGCACCTGCATGTCATCGGCGGGCGACAGCAAGGAGGCGATAATGCAGGTGCCCAGGCAACCGGCAAAAATCCACGGGAAGGCGTACACCGGCGCCAGATCAAGTCCAAACAGCCACTGCGCCAACTGAATAAGAATAAGCATCACCAGCCCCGCCAGCATGCCGCAAAAATAGCCGACACCGTTAAAGCGCCACCAGAACCACTTGAGCACATTGGAGGCTGTGTAGGCGCCGTAAAAGGCACTGACAATCCACTGGATAATGGTGTTGAGTGAGGGGATAAACAAACCGATGATTACCCCCAAGACCACAAATACCACCGAGACGATGTAGCTGACTTTGACGTAGTCGCGCGCCTCGGCGTCGGGGCGGATGTAGCGCTTGTAAATGTCGTTGACCACATAGGCCGGCGCGGCGTTGGTGGTCGCGGCAAAGGTCGACATAAACGCCGCCAGCAAACCGGCGATGAGCAGGCCGAGCAAACCGGGGGGCACGAAGTTTTTCATGGCAAAGGGTAGGACCTGCTCAAAGTCCACCGCCGGGCCCATGGCGTCGAGCTCATCCATAAAGAACACCAGCGCCAGAATGGTTAAACCGGCGATAAGCATATAGCGCGGGAAGAAGAGCGCGACATTGACAAAGCCGCTCATTCTGGCCGCCTCGGTGGGTGTGCGCGCCGAGAGAATGCGCTGCATATCGTAGTTGGGCGCCGGCCCCATCAGGCTCTTTAGCACACCCGAGAACAGCACCAGCATCACAAAAATGGTAAAGGGCGAGTAGCCGTCCTCGAGAATTTTGGTGTTGGCCGCATCCAGAGTACCGGACCAATCGAGATTGAGATCCCAGCCAAAGGCGAGGCTCGTCCAGTCGGCGGGGACCACGGCGGCCAACATCTCGGGCGAGACCTTTTGCATGGCAATCACCCCCACGGCGATGCAGGCGACGGTCATAATGAAAAACTGCAAGACCTCGGTAAACACCACCGAGAACATACCGCCTTTGACCACGTACACGGTGGTCAGCGCGGTGATGATCAAGCCGTAATAAATATCGTTGGTGGTGGGGTCGGAGGACAGCTCCCAGGGCAAGAACACCGAGGCGAACTTGCCGATGCCGATAAAACCGTAGGCGAGAAACCCCACCACATTGACCAGCGCAAAGAGCACCACGATGAGATGGGACAACTTGGCACCGGTGCCCTCACCAAAGCGGAAGGTGATCCACTCGGCGCCGGTCAGCACACCCGAACGGCGCAACCACACCGAGAGAAACACCATGAGGAAGATCTGGTTAAACACCGGCCAAAGCCAAGGGATATAGACACTGGATAGACCGTAGACAAACAGCAGGTACACCAGCCACATGGTGCCCGAGATATCAAACATCCCTGAGGCATTGGATAACCCGAGGGTATACCAGCGGAGCTTGTTGCCACCGAGAAAGTAACTGCGAATATTTTTGGAGGCGCGACTGGAAATCCAGAAGCCAATGACAATGGTGGCCAAGATATAACCGAGGATCACCACCACATCGATAAAAGCGAGTTGCATGCTGTTGTCCGTTTTATTCTAGGGTCTGTTGAGATCGATTGCGCAAGGCGCCTGCCATCGGTCTCAACCGCACTGTTTGCCCAATATTGCCAAGTGGCACTTTAGGGCCACGACTTCTCGCCCATGGCGCAGGTTCTTTTGTACCGGATTTACGCCGGAAAAGAAGCGCAATGTAACCGATTACAGATCGGTTTTCCAGCACTTTTATCCACTTATGCCCTGTCAGGCGGTGTGCTAGTATCGCCATTCCGCCTGACAGAACGACAAAAGAGAGAAAAGAGTGTCCAATATCCGAGATGTAGCGCGCGAAGCCGGCGTGTCCGTCGCCACTGTCTCCCGCGCACTGAGCGATCCAGACAAGGTTTCACAAACCAGTCTGAACAAGGTGCACAGCGCGATCGACAAAGTGGGTTACCGGCCCAATATGCTGGCGCGCAGCTTCCGCTCGGCCAAGAGCTACGCCGTGGTGGTGCTGGTGCCGGACATCACCAACCCCTTTTTCTCTCAGGTAATTCGCTCCATTGAAGATCGCGCCCAGCAAAAAGGCTACGCCGTGCTACTGGGCGATACCCGCGGCATTTTAGAGCGGGAAAAAGAATACATCCGCCGGGTGGAAACCCGCCTGGCCGACGGGGTCATTCAGCTGCGCCCGGACGAACCGGAAAAGCAATCTTCCTACATGCCCGAAGGGGTGGTTTGCGTCAATGCCTGTGGCTGCGAGTCGACAAAAGGCCCGCGGGTGCGCATCGACAATCGCGGCGCCGCCAAAGCCGTGGTCGACTACTTAATCTCTCTCGGTCACAAGCGCATCGGGGTTATCTCCGGACTGAAAGACAACCCCCACACCATCGACCGCCTGGCGGGCTACAAAGAAGCATTGGCCGGCGCCGATATTGCCTTTGATAAATCGCTGGTGGCCGAGGGCGACTTCACCACTTGGTCGGGCCTGAACAGCGCCAAGCAGTTCTGTACCATGACCGAGCGCCCCACCGCGATTTTCTGCATGAATGATGAGATGGCCATAGGCGCTATTCAAACGCTGAAATCGCACGGCCTGCGCGTCCCCGAGGATATTTCCGTTACCGGCTTTGACGACATCAGCTACGCGCGCTACTGCGACCCGAGCCTGACCACCGTCGCCCAGCCGGCCGAGGAAATCGGCAAACTGGCCATGGACATGCTGCTGCGACTGATCGAAGGCGAAGAACTGGCCCAGGAAGAAAACGTGCTGCCTGCGGAGTTTGTAATCCGTAAAAGCACAGGGGTACCGTGCAAAGATTAAGCCCCGCTTCGGTAGCGCAACAACTCTTGCATCAGCACCAGCAAGTGATAGAGGGTGCTCGCGGGCGCGGTATCGACGACCACCTCATCCGCGCCGCCGCGCTGATCCACATAACTGCCGGGCGTGCTGGCGCAAAGGTAGTAATCGAACAGGGCGGCCACCGAGTCGGCTGCCCGCGTCTGCGCTTCAGGCTCACCTCGCGCAGCCATGACCAGCGAGGCCTTGATTAGCTCCGTCAGCCCCCAGCAGCGCTTGGTCGCCTGCAACACAGTGCCGTCTGGCCTGACCGAGTCGTAGACCAGGCCGGAATCCGCAAGTCCCAGTTCGAGGCCCCGGCGGTAGAGCCGCTCAATAGACGCCGAGACGTCCTCGCCGCTCAAGCGGGCGTACCAGTCGAGCAGCCAGACCCACTCCATCATGTGCCCGGGCTCGACCACCTGCCCGGCATCGTCCGGCGCCAACGACCAGTCGCGATTGAAAAACTCAAACAAAACACCCTCTTGCGGGCTGAAAAAGACGCTTTGAAACAGCTGATACATGTCCCCGGCGCGCGCGAGCCAGACTGTTTCGCCGCTGGCCTCGTAGAGCGCCATAAAGGCTTCAAACAAATGCATGTGCGGGTTTTGCCGGCGCCAGCTAAACGGATAGTCACCCTCCAACCAACCGCCGTTGTCCGCCGCAAAAGCGCGATCAAAATGGGCGAGTAGATCGTGGGCGCTTTGCAGTGCGCGCGCCTCACCGCTCACGCGGTACTGCCAGGCATAAGCCAGAAGAAAAAAGGCGTGGTCGTACAAGTCCTGGCGCTGATCAATCACCGCAAAGTCCGGGTCCAACAGATGAGTAAAGCCACCACCGGCGGTGGGATGCGCCGCATTTTGTTCGACAAACGCCAGCATACGACGGCCGATGGCAGTCCCCTGCGAGCACCAGCCGAGGTCTTCGCAGGCGGTAAAGAAAAACGCCTGGCGCGCCTGCACCCGCACCCGGGTGTTGGCCGCCTCGTCCACCGAGCCATCGGCGAGCAGACGCTCGACGCTGGCACCCAACTCAGGGTGAATACCGCGCTCACGCCACAGGGGCAAAGCCTCGTGTTGCAGCCAGTGCTGCAAGCGGTCTGTTTGGGCGGTTAACTCATGGCTCATGATCATTGCTCTTTTTCCGGGAGGGCATTGTATCGGCAGGCGGGGATAATGCACCAACCTGTAACCGGTTTCAATGGCGGATAAGCGTGCGCGCCTTCACCCTATGAGCGGTCAACGCCCGGCGCCCGAGGTTCTTCGCCTCGCGCGAGCCGGGGCAATGCAGTAAACTTGAGCTAGCGAATAAAAATACCGACCTGACAACGGATTGACCTGTGATCACCCACTCTCTGCGCCAGCGCTTTGCGCACGCCCTGCTGAGCTGCACTCTGCCCGTGCTCTCCCAGGTCGGCCTCGCCGCTGGTGACACATTACCAGCAGCCATCGACCGGGTTGTCCTGTCTATGGGCAGCATGACCCAGAGCCGTGTTGAGCACGAAACGGCCATCACCCGCCTGGCGCTTGAGAAAAGTCGCGACCGCTATGGCGATTACAGCCTGGATGTTCACACCACCATTTACAGCCGCTCGCGGGCGCTGCGCAGCCTCTTTGTCGGCGAGACCATCAACGCAGTTTCGGCACCAAAGATGAGCTTTCAGGTGGAGTCGACTCAGCAACCCTTGATTGTGATTCCGGTACCGCTGCTCAAGGGCACCCTCGGCCAGCGGCTTGCCATCGTCAGACGCGATCGGCTGGCCGAATTCAATCAGATACGCACCCTTGAGCAACTGCAGCAAAAGTCGGCGGGCATTGGTTTTGACTGGATCGACAAGCACTTCTTTGAACACAACGGACTGGCTTATACCACCGGCGCCGACACCACGCAGCTGTTCAACATGCTGCTGCATCAGCGCTTTGATTACCTGCCACTGGGAATGCTTGAGGCCGAGTCTGCGCTGGAACACTCGGGGATGGCCGACCAGCTGGCTATCGTCGACAACCTGATCATCGACTACCCGCTACCGGTGTACCTGCAGGTCAGCGTCAACCGGCCCGAGCTGGCCGAGAGGCTGGCGTACGGGCTGAAAAACGCCCAGGAGGATGGCTCGCTGGATGCACTTTTTGAGACGCACTACGGAGCCTTGATGGAAAAATTCAGCGACTACCGGCGCATTTCTCTGGCGCCCTTGCCTGAGAGCTAAGACCTGTTAGCAGACCCTACGCAAACTTTTCCTTCAGCGCCTGCTGCACCTCAGGCGTCACGAACTTGCTGACATCGCCACCAAGAGCGGCAATTTCGCGCACGATGGATGAGGATATGTAGGACAAATGCTCGGCGGGCGTCAGAAACAAACTCTCCATGCGCGGATCCAGCGCCCGGTTCATATTCGCCAGCTGAAACTCGTATTCAAAGTCGGACACGGCCCGCAGTCCGCGCAAAACACCATGGGCGCCACGATCGTGGACAAACTCCACCAGCAAGTTGTCAAAGCCGCAAACCTCAACATTGTCCAGGTGCGCCAGCGTCTGGCGCGTCAGGGCCACGCGGGCTTCCAGATCAAACAGCGGTTGCTTGCGGGTGCTGGCCGCCACGGCGACGATCACATGATCAAAGAGACGGCAGGCGCGCTCCACCAGATCCTTGTGGCCATTGGTAATGGGGTCGAAGGTACCCGGATACACGACCTTGCGCATAGTGTTTTTCTCGTTTGGCGACTTGTGGGGGCGGATACTACAAAAATCACTCTGCAGTTTCCACCCGGTACAGGCAATAGTGCACGCGGCCGGTGCGTTTGTCCCGGTGACTGCGCCAGTGCTCGGGCACCCGGTACACCGCCTCGGTGTCCGACTCAATATAGACCAGGGCACCCGGGGCCAGCCAGGGCTCGAGCAAATCAATGCAGGCCTGCCAGAGCCCTGCGGCAAACGGCGGGTCGATAAACACAATCTCAAAGCTCTGGTGAGGCGCGCGGCGCAGCAACGCCAGAGCGTCGCCTTGTTGCAAGCGGGCATTGGCCGCCTGCAAGAGCGTCAGCGCCTGTGCGATGTGCTCGGCGGCTCTTGAGTCCAGCTCGCACAAAACCACTTCCCCGGCACCGCGGGAGACCGCCTCAAGGCCGAGCGCCCCGGAGCCGGCGAACAGATCCAATACCCGGGCACCCGGCAAGTGCGGCGCCAGCCAGTTGAAGAGTGTCTCGCGTATGCGGTCGCCGGTCGGGCGAAGCCCCGGCACATCGGCGATGGGCAGCTTGCGACCGCGGTGGCGCCCACCAATGATTCTGAGCCTTGGCGGCGGGTTTGCGGATTTGTTCGCGCGGGCGCGGGAATTGGCCACCTGTCTCTCTCCAGCGTCTTGAGAAGTGGTAGGATAGCGCCTTTATTTGTCAGCGATAAGGGTTACCAACGCCCCATGTTTTTTAAACGCTTTAAGAAAGACGCCCCTGAAAGCAGCGAGGCGCAGGCGCAAGAGCCGGTACAGGACATCTCCGAGGCGCCCGCCGAACAACCGGCCGCCGTCGACAACCAAGCGCCCGAAGCGCCGGCCAAAGAGGGCTTTTTCAACCGAATCAAGCGCGGCCTGAGCCGCACCAGCAGCAACTTTTCCGAGGGGCTCGGCAACCTCTTTTTGGGAAAAAAGGAAATCGACGACGAGCTGCTCGAGGACATTGAATCGCAGCTGCTGGTGGCTGACGTGGGCATGGAGGCGACGGAGCAGATTATTGATGACCTCACCGACCGGGTGGCGCGCAAGCAGCTGGCCGACCCCGATGCACTGTTCGACGCGCTTAAGACCTCGCTGGGCGAGCTGCTCAAACCCGCCGAGCAGCCGCTGGTGGTTCATACCGAAACGCAGCCTTTTGTGATCTTAATTGTCGGTGTCAATGGCGTGGGCAAAACCACCACCATCGGCAAGCTGGCCAAGCGCCTGCAAAGTCAGGGCAAGTCAGTCATGCTCGCCGCCGGGGACACCTTTCGCGCCGCCGCCGTGGAGCAGCTGCAGATTTGGGGCGAACGCAATAACGTACCGGTTATCGCTCAGCACACTGGCGCCGATAGCGCCTCGGTGATTTTTGATGCGGTGCAGGCCGCCCAGGCCCGCGGTGTCGATGTGGTCATCGCCGATACCGCCGGCCGACTGCACAACAAAGACCACCTGATGGACGAACTGGCGAAAGTACGCCGAGTGATGGGTAAACTGGACGCCAGCGCGCCGCATGAAACTCTGTTGGTGCTGGATGCCGGCACCGGCCAGAACGCCGTTAGCCAGGCCAAGCACTTTATTGAATCGGCCGGCGTTACCGGCTTGGCGCTGACCAAGCTCGACGGCACCGCCAAGGGCGGCGTGATTTTCGCGCTCACCAAACAGTTTGGCCTGCCGGTGCGCTTTATTGGCGTGGGCGAGGGCATCGACGATCTGCAGCCCTTCGCCGCCCGGGACTTTGTGGAGGCCCTGTTTAACCGGTGATTCGTTTCCACGGGGTCAGCAAGCGCTACGACACCGGGCAGGAGGCCTTGAGCCGGGTGGATTTCCACATTGAGCGCGGCGAGATGGTGTTTCTCACCGGCCACTCCGGGGCCGGCAAAAGCACCCTGATGAAGTTAATCATGCTGATGGAGCGGCCCACCAGCGGACAGGTTATTGTCGGTGGGCGCAACACCGAGCGCATTCGCGGCAACGGCATTGCTCACTACCGCCGGGACATAGGCGTGGTGTTTCAAAACCACCAGCTGCTGTTTGACCGCAGCGTCTTTGACAATGTGGCTCTGCCCCTCCAGGTGGCGGGGTTTCAGACCGCGGACATCGGCCGGCGCGTACGCGCGGCGCTGGACAAAGTCGGCCTGCTGCACAAGGAAAAGCTCAAGCCTATTACCCTCTCCGGTGGTGAACAGCAGCGCGTAGGCATTGCCCGGGCCGTGGTGAACAAACCGGCGCTGGTACTGGCCGATGAGCCCACGGGCAACCTGGACCCGGATTTGTCCGCCGAGATCATGACGCTGTTTCGCCAGTTTAATGAACTGGGCATGACCCTGATGATTGCCACTCACGATATCGAGCTCACCCAGCGAATGAACAAGCGGGTCATGAGCCTTGAGCACGGCCGCGTACTGGCAGGTGGTAACCCGTCATGACTCGGGCGGCGCGGGCCAATCAACGCAGCCACTCGCGCCCGCAGGGCGCGGTGCAGAGCAAAACCCATTGGCGCGACCGCCTGGCGGCCTGGCAGGCCCACCACAGCACCTGCGCCATCGAGAGTCTGCTGCGGCTGCTGCGCACCCCCCTGCAGAGCCTGCTCACCTGGCTGGTGGTGGCCATCGCCACCGCCCTGCCCGCCACCTTGTTTGTCGCACTCGATAATGTCCGCTCGCTGGGCTACCAGTGGCAGGATTCCAGCCAGATTTCGGTGTTTCTCAAACGCGATGCCGCCGCCGATGCCGTCGGGCAGTGGCAGCGACAACTTGGCAACCACACAGGCGTCGCCGAGGTCACGCTGATCAATCCCGAGCAGGCACTTGAGGAGTTTCGCCAGCACTCTGGCCTGGGCGATGTGCTGGATGATCTGGAGGAAAACCCGCTGCCTGCGGTGCTACTGGTCCAGCCCACCCTGAGCGCCAGCCAGGGCGAACCCTTGCAGGCGCTGCTGCAACAGTTGCAGGCCAACCCGCTCACCGACGATGCGAGGCTGGACATGCTCTGGGTCCAGCGACTGGAGCAGCTGATCGAGCTGGCCAGCCGCATCGTATTTTTCCTGGCGCTGCTGCTGGTACTCGGCCTGTTACTGGTGATTGGCAATACGATCCGCCTGACCATCGAGAGCCGGCGGGAGGAAATTCTGGTGGTTAAGCTCGTGGGCGGCACCGATGCCTATGTTCGTCGCCCCTTTCTCTACACCGGCCTGTGGTATGGGCTGGGTGGGGGCCTTGCAGCGCTACTGCTGCTCGCGACCGGCCTGCACTGGCTGTCCGACCCGGTGGCCAGCCTGGCGAGCCTGTATCAAAGCGATTTCCGCCTGCGCGGACTCGACATTATAAGCAGTGCGCAGCTGGTGCTGCTCGCCGGTCTGGTGGGGCTCGCCGGCGCCTGGCTGGCCGTGGGCAGGCATTTGTCCGCCATCAAACCCCGGTAGCGACAACGCGGGTTGGGCAGGCACCCGCCACACAAATGTTAAGTTGGGTAAGCCACTGTTTTCTTTGAGGTTTACCGGGAACTTTAGGTTATTGGAAGTCTCTAAGCAGTAGTGCTAGACTAATCGACCCCGAGGCGGTGCTTCGGGAGGTATCAAGGTTATTATTGGGAGTTGACACTATGGGCACAAGCCTACAGCCATTGGGGAATCTGTCGCCGGGCGCGAACCTCAACGCCTATGTGCAGGCTGTCAGCAGCTTTTCCGTCTTATCCGTAGAGGAAGAGCAGTCTCTCGCTGAAGACCTTTACTACAACGGCAATCTCGACGCCGCCCGCCAACTGGTGATGGCGCACCTGCGTTTTGTCGTACACATCGCCCGCTCTTACAACGGCTACGGTCTGCCTCTGGGCGATCTGGTTCAGGAAGGCAATGTCGGCCTGATGAAAGCGGTCAAGCGCTTTAACCCGGAAAAAGGCGTGCGTCTCGTCTCCTTTGCCGTGCATTGGATCAAGGCGGAAATTCACGAGTTTATTCTGAAGAACTGGCGCATCGTCAAAGTGGCCACCACTAAGGCTCAGCGCAAACTGTTCTTCAATCTGCGCGGTGCGAAAAAGCGCTTGGCGTGGCTCACCAACGATGAAGCCAAAGCCGTTGCCGAAGATTTGAACGTAGACGTCAAGCACGTACGTGAAATGGAGAGTCGCCTGTCTTCTTACGATGCGGCCTTTGACGCCCCCGAGGGCGACGATGAAGACAGCCACTACGTCGCTCCGGCGCACTATCTCGAAGACAGACGGCAGGACCCGGCCCTGCAGCTGGAAGCCGCCAACTGGGAAGAAACCAGCGTCAATGGTCTGGAGAAAGCCATGGAGCAACTGGACGAGCGCAGCCGAACGATTCTGCAGCGCCGCTGGCTCAACGACGACAAGGCAACCCTGCATGATCTGGCTGCCGAGTATGGTGTTTCCGCTGAGCGCATTCGCCAGCTGGAAAAAAACGCCATGAAAAAAGTTAAAACCATGATGCTTGAGGCCGCCTGATCGGCATCCAGCCACATGGGCTGTAAAACCGCGCTTCCGCGCGGTTTTTTTATGTCACTGTCTTTTTCACGGACTCTCTGATGGCTAAGATTTTTCTCGTTTTGGCAGCGGCCTCCGGCTTTGTGGCCGTAGGCCTGGGCGCCTTCGCCGCCCACGGCCTGAAGTCGCGACTTGCCCCCAAGCTGCTGTCGGCCTTTGAGACCGGTGTACAATATCAGATGTACCACGCCCTGGCACTGCTGGCCATTGCGCTACTGCTGCGCCACTTCAGCAGTGCCTGGCTGAGCGCGTCCGGCTGGCTGATGATCGCCGGCACCGTGTTGTTCAGCGGCAGCCTCTATGCGCTCGCGCTAACCGGTCTGCGCTTTTTTGGCCCTATCACACCCATCGGTGGCGTTTGTTTTTTGCTCGGCTGGATCAGCCTGTTTATCGCCGCCTTCAAACACGTTAAATAAGTCCCGTCCATGACCGAAGAATTTCGCCCCGAATACAAAAAGAAATCCATCCGCAGCTTTGTGATCCGCGCCGGACGCATGACCGACGGCCAGAAAAAAGCCTTTGAGCGCTACTGGCCAGTCTACGGTCTCAGTTTGTTCAGTGGTCCGATTGAGCCCAGGGAGGCGTTTGGCCGCGAGGCGCCGCTGGTTCTGGAAATCGGGTTTGGCATGGGCGACTCGCTGCGCACTATGGCTGAGCAGGAAACCGATAAGGACTTTATCGGCATAGAGGTTCACCCGCCGGGCGTTGGCCGCCTGATTCACACAGCCGGCGAAGCAGGTGTGACCAATTTGAAAGTGTATATGGCAGACGCCACCGATGTGCTCAGTGACTGTATTGCCGACAACAGCCTCACTCGTTTGCAGATATATTTTCCCGACCCTTGGCATAAAAAAAAGCATAACAAACGCCGTATTGTGCAACCGGAGTTCGTGCAGCACATTCTGCGCAAGCTCAAACCGGGCGGTGTATTGCACTTGGCGACAGACTGGGAAAACTACGCCGAGCACATGAAAGAAGTGATGGACGCGGCCGAGGGCTACAGCAACACCCAGGCGGATGGCGGTTACTCGCCGCGACCGGATTACCGCCCCATTACCAAGTTTGAAAAGCGCGGCGAGCGGCTGGGCCACGGTGTCTGGGACCTGGTGTACGCAAAACGCTGAAAAGATGATGGCCAAACCATCCTCGCGCCTTTGCCACCGGAGCTTTTCCCTCAAGCACAAATTCGGCTTGAGTCTTGCCCTACTATGGCTTGCCATAGCTCTCTGTTACTCGGGGCTGCTGCCTCTGGCCAACCTCGTCAGCCTGACGCTTATGGGCACGGGACTGGCGGCCCTGAGCCTGACCCCAACGACTTCTCACTTAAGCCGCTTACTGTTTGCCGCGCTATGGGCAGGCTGTGTGCTACTGGGATTTTTTACCGCGATTTTCCGCCCGGCAGGCTTTCACTACCCACTGGTTTATGATTACAGCGAACTGGACTTCAGTTTGTTTGCCAACCTCGGCAAAGCGCTGGCCGGTTACCTGACCTTGCTCTGGCTCTGGAGCGCAGGGGCAAAACGACCGCTCCCCGTAGCCCTTGGTCTATCATTGGTGTTCGCGCTCGCGGTTATTGCTACAGCCCACTTTATCTTTGATCTTGCCGCGCAACCGAAATGGCCCGCAGCGGCTCTGGTGTTTATCTTCTGTAACCTAGCCATTGCCGTGCTGGCCGAAGAGGCCTTTTTTCGCCTGCTGCTGCAAAGACAGCTGGAGAAATTATTCCCTCAGCGCTGCGGCGCCACCTGGTTGGCACTGGGCATCAGTGCCGCGGTATTTGCCCTGGCGCACGCACCACCTTCCCACCCGGCGTTTGCGCTCTTTCTGTTTGCCGGCGGCTGCTACGCGCTGGTCTACACGCTAACGCGCCGCTTTAGCGCCGCCCTATTGACCCATTGGAGCGTCAACGTACTGCACTTTACCTTGCTTGAATACCCACTCGGTTTTTAGCCGGGCAGCGAAACCCGGCTCGATATTCAGCTCGACAAGTCCAACTGTTTGGCGCGCCAAACCAGGCCAACCAGATCGATGGCCTTGCCCACTTTTAGCTGCATAAGCGCCACGATACTGTGCATGGCAATCAGGTTACGAGTCAGCGGCCGGCGCTGTTCGGACAGCTCGGTTAGCATGGCACGCGCTGCGCCATTCCCCAGAGTTTCATAGCGTTCAAGCACAGCAACGGCGTGCTCTTCCCCGGTCAGCTCCCGTGGCAGCGGCCGGTAGCCCAGCTGACTGATCATCGCTTCGGCCAGGCTCCACACCGACCAGGGGTTTTGTCCGGTCAGAAGGTTTTTATCCTGGCTGATGGTGTTCAGGTACACAGGCCCGGAATAAAATCTGGCACCCAGCGCTGTCAGCTGTTCTTGCAAGAGAAAGGGAAATATCTCGCGCGCGCCCGGAATCAGCAACAGCTCCTCCTCATTGGTGAAGCCGCTCACCCGCCGCCCCTCCACCAGAGGCCGGCCATTGGACAATGTCACCTCAACCAGGGCGGCCGGCCCGTGGCAGACGGCACCGATCACTTTTCCCGTTTCGAAATAGCGCCGGACCAATGCCTGAATAGCCCCATTGCCGGGAAAATCAAACATGGCTCCCTTCCCGCCGACAAAGTACACCGCTTCGTAGACATCGCCATTCACCTCTGCCAATGGCAGTGAGTGGGTGAGCTTGCGCTGTGCCTGAGCATCGTTAATAAACGCGTAGTCATAAGCGCCCATATCGTCGGTGTCGATCACAGCGGGCGGTTCACCACCGGCCGGGCTGGCGATATCCACCTCAAAGCCATTGGCGGTAAACACATAGTACGCCCTGGCGAGTTCGGTCAACTCGTATCCTGTATAGCGTCCACTTGCCCCCATGGAATCAGTACTGGTGACGACAGCGAGAATTTTTCCCCGTGATGGCATTATAGCCGAGCGCAAATACGCCAACGCCTCCGGCCGGGTTTGCTCTAGCGTCTGCCTGTGTGAGTCGTCCTCCAACAGGCTGCTTAACCACAGCCCCAAGATCAACAAAGCCGCGAACGCGGCAAGAACAACACTACCTATTTTCTTAATCATCTCAGCCTCCTGTTTAGCCTGGAGCAGGATGATTTATCGGGTGTGAAATGCGTGTGAATTGCGAGCGTTTTTTACCGCGTGTCGCCGCCAGGGGTAGGCTCGACCGATACGCAGAACCTGGAGTCGGCCACCTCCAAACGGCATTGCCAGTGCATTGCCTGTAAAATTCGCTGCACCAGATAAAGCCCCTGGCCGATGCCCTGGCTTCCATGCTGCGCAACACCCGGCTGCAGGGGGTCACCCGTCGGCAGGCTTGTGGCGGGATTGGCAAACCGAAGATGGCCGTCTTCATAGAAAATATCCAGCGAGCCATCCGCGCTGTGGTTCAACGCATTGTCGATCAAATTCCCCATCACCAGTGCGGCCAGCTGCCGATTCCCCTGCACGATGATGCGCTCGGGCAGTGTCACGGTGATGCCGGCGGCTCGCGGTTCCCTCACGATGATGGACTCTTCGATCACCGCAGTGAGTTCAAAGACTTCGCGCTCGGAGGTTTCAGCCCGAGCGAGGGCCAATAAACTCTGCACGATTCGTTCTATATCGGCCACAGCTTCTTGCATCTGTGCCACATCGCCCGGTTGGATATTGCGTGAGTCTGCCAGCGCCAATTGATTGCGAATAATCGTCAAGGGGGTGCGCAGCTCGTGACTCACGTCTTTGTTAAATGCCTGCTCGCGTTCGAGCAATGCATTGAGTTTTGTCAGCGAGTACTCCACCACGGCCACTAAATCATCCAGCTCGGTACGATTGTGACCGGCGAGCTCCTCAATCTGATACTGACGAGACAAACGCAATACCGACTCGGTGAGTTTGCGGATGGGGCCAGTGGTATAAGCCGCCAATCTATAGGCAAATAGGACGGCCAGGGCCACCGAGACCACCAATGCCAGCACTGACATCAATATAAGGTCACTGCGAATACCGGAAAATGACAAGAGGTCGGTCACATCCGCCACCAGCACTCCCGCATCCCCCAGCGCAAAACGGATTCGGCGGAAATGATAGTGGCGTCCCTCGAGGGAGAACTCACCGGCGCTCGCCTCACCCATACGCGCCTTGAACGACTGCGGTGCTTCGCGTGCTATAAACAACTGCATCATCGGGCTGCTCGGCACCGGCTCTTGCCCTGCAGCCGTGTAACCCTGGGCCAAAGCTTGCGCCTCACGCTCTAGAAGGTTGTCGATAACCTGGTCCTCGGCGATGTAGGCGATGACGACCGCCGCTGCACTGTAAACCAGCGATAACACCAGGGTGAATACCACAAACCGCAGGGTGATACGGCGCGCCAGGCTAGAACGAATCATCATCGTAGACTTCAAGTTTGTAGCCAACATTGACGATGGTTTTCAGCATCGGTCGGGCGAAGGGTTTGTCCAATACACGGCGTACGCTGTAAATGTGGGAGCGCAGCGCATCGCTGTCGGGAGGCTCGGAGCGCCAGACTTTGTGTATTAACTGCGAGCGGGTCAGCGCACGCGGATAGGCCTCTGCAAGTGCCTGCAAAACGGCAAAGCCCACTCGCGTTAATGCCAGAGGTTGTCGCTGGCGGCTGGCGGTTTTTTCTCTGAGATTGAGGCGCAACTCACCAATGTCCATGGTCTCATGAGAGTGCAAGCGCTCGCGCCGCGTCAACGCCTCACAGCGCAGCGCCAACTCGCGAAAATCAAACGGTTTGACAAGATAATCGTCAGCCCCCTGACCGAAACCGGCGGCTTTGTCGGTAAAGGCATCGCGCGCCGTCAACATCAACACTGGAAGAACCACCGGCGCCTGGCCTTTGATAAGGCGGCAGACCTCTAAGCCATCCATATCCGGTAAATTCAAATCCAGCAGTACGAGATCGTAATCGCCGGCATCACGAATGGCGCTGTCGGCACCGGCTTTGCCGCGACTAACATGTGCTACCGCCCAACCGAGCCCGGTTAAAAACTCGGTCAGCTGCCGTGCTATGGCGAGGTTATCCTCAATCAGCAGTATGGACAGTCGCACTCGTTTGCCTCGCCGCGAACTTAGCCCGCCTCTGTCACCACGCCAGCGCCGTGCTTAAGCATCCGCTCTTGCACGTGTTCGGCAAGGCCGACACCGGCCTCGGACATGGTCAGGTAAGTTTCATTGGCACCGGCCGCATTGATCTTGTCAGCCTCGTCCTGAAACAGCGTGTGCGAGGCGATAAACCCGTCAAAGCCGCGTTGGCGCAGTTGACGAACGGCAATCATCTTGGCCTCAATGTCGCTCATACTGAGGATCACAGCGCGGATGCTGTCCATTTTGAGCCCCTGCCAGAACACCTGGTCTTCGGCATCGGCAAAGAGCACATTGCGCCCCTCGCGCCGGTGGCGGTCGACCTTGCCCGGGTCCGAATCCAGAGCAATCAGCCCGGGTACCCGGTCTTTGAGCTGGTCGTAAGCTGCGGTGCCGGTACGGCCCATCCCAAAAATCAGCACTTGGGCACCGCCGAGTGAAATCGGTTGCTGGTCGGGGTGATGGATATTGCGCTCAAAGCGCATCAGGCGCCCGGAGAGTTTTTCGTAGAAGGGGTGGGCAATGCGGTTGAGCGGCGCCGAGATCACAAACGAAATCGCCACTGTCAGCGCCAGCGGTACCAGCCACTGTGGCAAGACAATGGCCGCGACAATCAGACCAAACTCACTGTAATTGGTCAGAGCCAGCGAGGAGAGAAAAGCGCTGCGAGCACGCAGTTTAAAGAGCACCAGCAGTAAGAAGAACAGCGCCCCTTTGAGCGGCAGGACGATGCTGGCGGCAGCGGCGAGAATCAGCGCGTCCATACCGGGCAGCCCGCTCATGCCAATCTGCAGAAAAAAGCCCACCAAAAACACCTCTTTGATACTCCAAAGAGAGTTCGATAGTTCCGTGGCCCGCTTGTGCTTGGCCAACAACACACCAAACGCCAGGGCTCCAAGTTCTGAGCTGAGTCCCAGAGCCTCGAAGCCGAGTCCGCCGACCACGAGCGCTAACAACAACCCCAGCAGCACCATCAACTCGTCGTGACCGCAGACATCCAACAAACGGAACAACAGCGGCCGCAACAGCGGCAAACCCAACACCAAAAGCGCCCAGGGTGAGGGAGTGGTGCCGCTGGCCAGGCTGATCACCAAAAGGGCGAGAAGATCCTGTATCACCAGAATCCCAATGGCCACCCGGCCGTGGAAAGCCCGTAGCTCGCGTTTGGAGTCGAGCACTTTGGCCGCCAGCACCGTACTGGAAAACGACAGAGCAATGCCCAACAACAGCGCCTCGTAGGCTGTCACATCGAGCAGCAGATAAACCCCCGGGCTCAGCAGAGTCACAGACAAGGCGAAATGGAGGAGCCCGCCCCCGATCACCTCGGGCTGCACCAGGTTGCGCACCCTAAGCTTGAGCCCAACGGTAAACAGCAGCAACAACACCCCGAGATGCGCCAGATGGGCGATCACCTCACCGCCGTGCTCGGGGAGGTGGACATACTGACCCAGGGCACTGATGGCAAAGCCCGCGGCCAAATAACCCACCAGCGGCGGCAGGCCCAGGCCCCGCACCAACAATCCCAGAGTAAACGCACAGGCAATCCAGATGGCTTCCAACATGAACTCAATAATTCCCTTGCTACGGCTTGAAGTTTGACGCTAACAACCCTAGATTATCATCCCAAGGCGGCATCTGCCGCATTCACGCCCTGACGGGACGACCCTTCAGGCGCAGAAACACCGGGGACGGCCCTACAAAGGTTTTCTGATGTCCTGGTTACTGTTGTTTCTCGCCGGCCTGTTTGAAATCGTTTGGGCCACTGGCCTCAAGTACGCCGAAGGCTTTACCCGCCTCTGGCCCTCGCTGGCTACCCTAGCGGCGCTGGCACTCAGCCTGAGCCTGCTGGGGCTCGCCCTACGCCAGCTGCCGTTAAGCACCGCCTACAGCGTGTGGTCGGGCATAGGCGCGCTGGGCACTGTCGTGGTGGGGGCCCTGGTGTTTGGCGAACACCTGAGCGCTTTGCGCCTCGGCTGCATTGCCCTTATACTCCTTGGCATTATTGGACTCAAACTGACCAGCTAGGCGGGGCTAATGAAAGAACTCTATTCAGCCAACCCGGTGATGTTTAAAAACAATCCCCTCGGGTTTATTGCGGCACTGATCCTCGTCCCCTTTGGCGTCGGGATTATTATCTTTTTGGTGTGGCACCTGAAAAACAAATCCTCCAAGCTGATTATCACCGACTCCGACGTGCTCTTTGAACAGGGGTTACTGAGCAAAGAGCGCTCGGAACTGACGATCAAGAGTATCCGCACGGTGAAGGTCAAACAGTCCTTCTGGAACCGGGTCTTCGGCACAGGCACAGTGGAGCTTTATACCGCTGGCGACAGCCCGGAAATCGTCGCCAAGGGGCTGCCCGATCCCAATACCGTGCGCGACATCATCAAGGCTAACGATTAATCACTATGGGTAGCGACGATCAGGACAAGCGCCAGGCGCGCAGCACGCTTATCGCCATTGTTGTCGTTCTGGTGCTGGCCATCGCTGCGACAGTGTTTATGCTGCCACTGCTGGGCGAAATGACGGACGGCGTCTTCAGCGAAGGCCTGGGCCTGAAAGATGCCGCTGTGATTGCGTTTTTCGTCACGGTTGCTCTACTGGTGGTGTTTGCCATCACCTCAGGCGACGGGCTAATCGGCGAAATCCAGTTTGTACTCGGAGGCTTTTTCTCCTTTTTTCTTGTGATCTGGCTAATGATAGCCTGGATTTTCTAACCCTCAACAAGGCTGATTACCGACTATGAAACGGACCAAGCTTTTTCCCCTACTGGTATTGCCGCTGGCCCTAGCGGCTAGCGGCGTTCAGGCCGACAACAACCGCGGCTTCTTTGCCGGCGTTGGCGCCTCTGCCATTAACGTGGATGACAGCCCCTCTTTCGACAAAGCCAACCTTTGGATGGGCGAAGTTTTTGGCGGCTATAAGTTCAACCCCTGGCTTGGCGGTGAAATTCGCTATGGCACGGGCCTGGGTGATGAGAAGCTGTATCTGGAACAACCGTTGGAAGATTTGGTGACTGCAGCCGGCGAAGAAGTGCTGATGGACATCGACAACTACACCGCCATTTACTACCGCGCTGAAGCGGTCAACCAGACCGGCCGTTTCTATGCCCTACTCGGCTACGCCGACGTGGAATTCACCATGAAAGGCGCCGGCACCAGCGCTACTCTCTCCGAAGACGATTTTTCCTGGGGTCTGGGGGCAGGGTTTATTATTCGGCCTCGTTTGAACCTGAACTTCGAATACCGCAATCTGGTGGATGTAAACGAATACCGCTTTACCACCATTACCACGTCTCTTGACTATCGCTTCTGATGGAGCCTCTGGCAGAGAAAAGCATTCACTGCCCTTTCTGCGATGCCCGGCTGACTTTATTGATTGATGAGTCAGTCGGGGCTCAGCGCTATACCGAGGACTGCCACGTCTGCTGCCAGCCTATGGACGTGATCATCACCGAAGACATGGACGGCGAGCTGAGCGTGACGGTCGAGCAGGAGTAGACGGCGCCTAAAGCGCCGCCTCTATTGCCTGGACCACCTTATCACTGTCGGGTTTGGCGCTGCTGCCAAAGTGGGTCACCTCACCAGTTTTGCCATTAATCACGTATTTGTTGAAATTCCAGCCGGGCTCCTCGGTCTCGTCCGCCAGCCACCGAAAGAGCGCATTGGCGTTGTCGCCAGTGACTTCGGTAGGTGCCAGCATAGTAAAGGTCACGCCATAGTTGGTGTAGCAAATGGTGGCAGCCTCTTCTTCTGATTTGGCCGCCTGCTTAAAGGCGTCGCTGGCAAAACCCACAACCACCAGGCCTTTGTCTTTGTATTGTTGGTGCACTGCCTCCAGCGCCTCAAATTGCGGCGTGAAACCGCAGTGGCTCGCCGTGTTTATTACCAGCGCGGATTTACCGTTCAGCAGCTCGCAGAGATTGGCGGATTCAGAGGCGTGCAGCTTGCGGTATTCGCCCTGCAAATACGCCGGACATTCCGCCGCCCATACCGAAGGGCTGATCGCGGCGGCGCAGCTCAACGCCCCCAGTATCATGACTTTTACTCTGTTCATTAGGTATCTCCTCAAATTTGTCCGATACGTCCTGCCGACGACGCTGGGTCACTTTTGCTATGATCTTACTCCGATTCAACCCGTGGTTACAGCCAAGCTTATGCGAATACCCCGCCTCTACACACCCCAACCGCTCGCCACAGGCCAGACCATTGAGCTGCGCGATGCGCCGGCCCATTACCTCAGCCGCGTGCTGCGGCTCTCCCCGGGCAGGCCCGTTATTGTGTTTAACGGCGAGGGCGGCGAGTTTTCGGGGTCTCTGGTGTCGATGGATAAAAAGTCGGTCGAGGTTCAACTGGACGAGTACAGCAGCTTCGACCGCTTACCCGAGTTGACCATCGAGCTGGCGATTGGCCTGTCGCGCGGCGAGCGCTGGGATTATGTGCTGCAAAAAGCCACAGAGCTGGGTGTGAGCCGAATTGTGCCGCTGCTCACCGAGCGCACCGAGGTTAAGCTCAAGGGCGAGCGGCTGCAGAAAAAAATCGATCACTGGCAGCAAATTTGTATCAGCGCCTGCGAGCAATGCCAACGTAATCGCCTGCCCGAAATTACCGAGGTAACTGCCTTAGAGGCCTATCTGCCCAGGGCTGTTGGCGAGCGCAAGTTTGTTCTGCATCACCGCGATAGCCAGAAACTGGCCGCGGGTTCGGCACCGGCCAGTTTGTCCTTGCTGATAGGGCCCGAGGGTGGACTAAGTGAGACCGAAATCGAGATCGCGCGCCGGGAAGATTTTGCCCCTTTGACCCTCGGCCCACGGGTACTGCGCACAGAAACCGCGCCCACCGTCGCCCTTAGCCTTGTACAGTATCTCTGGGGGGACTTCTAAAGGCTCAGGTGCTAGGTTACTTTGCGATCCAGCGGGCGCAGTGAGTATCAACACGCACAGGGGCCGGACGCCCGCCCGCCTGGTGCAAGGACTTTACTCCACCGACTCAGAGATCACCAACTCTCGGCGAGAATCGATGTAGTAAAAGTAGTATGGCCGGATGATCTGCGGATCTTCCTCCGGGCAGCTGACACCGGTATCGACACTCACCGGATCGTACTCAAGCACCAGCCGGGCGGCGTCATCATCCACTTCTTCGGCGTAGACGGTTTCCAGGCTCAGGTAGTACTCGCAGTTATTGTCTTCGCGCTCGCCGAGGTCGATCAGCGCCACCTGGCCCTGCTCAAAATCCGGTTCATTGGCCGGTAGTGTATCGGTATAGCGGTCGAGAAACAGCCAGTATTCGTCTTCATCGCGAAACACGAGCAATTGCCTCTCGCCGTCGATATCCAGCAGTGTCTGCTCGCCATCGAGCAGTTTGCGCACGCTGATGCGCTCTGGATCACCCTCGCCGGGTTCCTCGCCCGCACCAGGGCCCGGATCAAATGGCTCGTCCCGCTCCGAGCCGCAGCCCGCCAACACCAGAACAAGCCCGGCAAATAACCACCCCTGAAACCTCATACTTCTCCTTAACGTTAACCGCAAAAATCCAAGTAGGCCTGCTCAAGCCTTGCGACCGAAGGGATAATGGCTGTCTCGCCGGCCCAGCTGACGACCATTTCGTCGTAGGGGTCGCAACTCGCCCCCTGGCGCTCGGCGATTTCCTCCGGAGTCACCCGCGCCAGCCTTGGCAGCCCCTGAGTCAGCAGGGCAATAAAGCCCAGCGAATCACTCAGGCCCGTGGTATTGAGCACCGCGACCCGGCAGCGCCCGGTCAGTGCCGGCCGACCGTGGCCGTTGATCACCTCAAACGACAGTAGCGGCACAGACAGCTCACGCCAGGTGAACTCACCCAAGAGCCAATCGGGCGCGCCCTCAATAGGGGAAATCTGGCCCATAGGCACAATTTCCGCCACGGTCACGTTTGGCATCAACAGCTGCTTTTCCGCTAGCGGCACTAGCAGGCTGGCTACCTCGCGGTACTGATCGGACTCAATGTGTTGCTGAGCTCTCATGAGCTTGCGGCTCCTCATCAAAATTGGATTGTCGCAGGAAGATCTCCAGCGATTGTGCCAGATCCGCTGGCGTGCCGATACGATCCACGCAGCCGGTCTGCAAGGTTGCGGCGGGCATGGAATCCAACACACAGCTATCCGGATCCTGTACCCAAACCTGGCCACGCTGCTGCCGGATAAACCGGCAACTGGCCGAACCGTCATTACCCATGCCGGAAAACACAATTAGACCGCTGCGTTGACGATGGGTGCGGGCGAGGTTCGCCACCAGTTGATCAATCGACGGCTGATAACAACCGCCCCAGGGCTCGTCGTGAAGCACCAAGGTCGAGTTTTCCTGGATTTCCACCCGCTTGACCGGGTCGACGATGGTCACCGTGTTGGCGCCGATCACCGAGCCCTGCTTGGCGGTACCCGCCGGATAATGGCCCGCTTTGGAGATCATGTTCATCAATGCCGGGGAATAGCCCTCATTGATGTGCTGCACATACAAAAAGCCCACACCCAAATCGGGCGCCAGCGCTCTCAAAAAGTCGCTGACAGCTGACGGGCCTCCCGTGGACGCGGCCAGCACCCAGACGCTGTTGGCGGCCTTTTGGCTCTGCAGATTGACCTCACCAATCAACCGCTGCAGGCGGCTTTTCAGGCGCGCTACCCAGGCCATCCGTTCGGCCGGACCGCTGCCAAGCTCACTGCTGTCGCTCAACAGCACTGGGCTCGGCGCCGATAGCAGAGCGCTTAAAATGGCCGCACCGGGCGACAGGCGGGTGTCGTCTTCGGCATGAGTAATGTCCACCAGCCAAGCATCCAAATCGGACACCTGCTCCAGTTCGTCCAGTGACAGCACCGACATAGTCTCGGATGCGTCGGGCCCGGGTACCAGGGCGCAGTAGTCAATCCTCTGCCCCACCTGGCTAACAGCCGTTTTCAGTAGTGTCAGCTTGGCTTCACTGTCCACCAGCACACCGAGGCGCAGTGGCGCAGCCACGTCACTTTCCCTCGTGCTCTTCAATCAATTGTTCAATATTTTGCAAGAGCGCATCTTCCTGATAGGGCTTGCCCATATAGCGGTTCACGCCCAGCGCCAGCGCCCGCTCGCGGTGTTTCTCACCCGTGCGCGAGGTAATCATAATGATTGGCAGCGCTTTTAGACGCGAGCTGGTGCGAATGTTCTTTGCCACCTCAAAGCCGTCCATGCGCGGCATCTCAATATCCAGCAACATGACATCGGGGATATGATCCTGCAGCAGCAAAATGGCTTCTGCCCCGTCTTTGGCGGTGATCACATTGTAACCCTCACGCTCGAGGAAGCGGCCGGTTACCTTGCGCACAGTCACCGAGTCATCCACCACCATAACGGTTTTTTCATCTTCTTCGGTTTTCCTCTGCGCCGCCTGCGCCAGCGGCTCAAGCAAGGTAGCTTCTGCCAAGCCGAGCGCCAGTTGCTCACGAATCAGCGCGTGCAGATCGAGAATCACAACCACCGAACCATCCCCCATCACGGTCGCACCGGACACACCGCGCACCGTGCTGAACTGCACACCGAGGGTTTTCACCACGATCTCGCGGCTGCCCATCAGCTTATCCACTTGAAGGGCCACGGTATTTTCCGCACTGCGCACCAGAACCACTGGCAATGGCAGTGACTGTCCATCCAGTTTTGGCAAGGCGTCGCTGTCGAGCAGGGAGCCAAGGTAGCGCACCAAGTACTTTTCACCGGCGTACTCAAAACGGGCGTTTTCATCCTGATAGTAATGCTCAAGCTCAAAGGGGCTGACGCGGACAATACCTTCGATGGTGTTGAGTGGGATGGCATAGTGGTCGTCGCCAATCTCCACCATCAAGGCCCGGTTAACCGATACGGTAAACGGCAGGCGCACGGTAAACTCGGTGCCCTCGCCCCAGCGCGAGGCGATAAACATAGCGCCGCCGAGCTGCTTGATCTCCGAGTGCACCACATCCATGCCCACTCCGCGGCCTGAAATCTGGGTCACTTTATCGGCCGTACTGAACCCGGCGTGCAAGATAAATTGCATGACGTCTTGGTCGGACAACTGGGCGTCTGCACTCATCAGCCCGCGCTCCAAGGCTTTGGCCCGCACTTTTTCAAGGTTGATACCGCGACCGTCGTCCAGCAGGCGCAGCACCACATCGCCCCCCTCGCGCGCGAGGCTTAGGGAAATTGTGCCTGTCTCGGATTTGCCGGCGGCCCGGCGATCGTCTTTGGATTCAATGCCGTGGTCGACGGCGTTCCTAAGCATATGCTCGAGCGGCGCAATCATCCGCTCAAGCACCGAGCGATCCAGTTCACCTTCCACGTTGTCGAGCTCGAAGCTAACGTCTTTGTCGAGCTCAGTCGCGGCTTGGCGGACAATACGGCGCAAGCGTGGCACCAGGCGCGAGAAGGGCACCATGCGCGAACGCATAAGCCCCTCCTGCAAATCGGTATTGATACGCGACTGTTGCAAGAGCAGGGTTTCTGTATCGCGGTTTTTATCCGCGAGGGTGAGTCGCAAATCCAGCAAATCCGAAGCCGACTCCACCAGCGAGCGCGAGAGCTGCTGCAGGGCCGAATAGCGGTCCATCTCCAGCGGGTCAAAGTCTTCGTGTTGAGCCATTTGCTCCTGGCGGAACAAAATCTGGGCCTCGGTTTCAATATCAAGCCGGCGCAGCTGCTCCTGCAAGCGCTCAATGGTGGAGTCCATCTCATCGAGCGCCATGCCCACATCACCCACCTGCTCCTCAATTCGCGAGCGCGCGATGGAGGTTTCGCCGGCGAGGTTAACCAGCTCTTCAAGCAGTTCGGCGGAGACTTTTACCACCTCTTGCGGGCCGCTGCGTTTAGCCGCCAGATGCAGCGCCTGTGCGGCCGTTGAGGCCACCTGACCACCACCGCCGCCGGGTTGGGACTGTCCGCCACCAAAGGCCGGTTGAGGTTTGGCTTTAGGTGCAAACGGCAGAATATTGCCCGGATCAGCACTTGCGGGGGAGCCCTTGGGCGCGGAGTCTTGTGCTTGTGCTTGTGCCTTGCCTTGCTGCCCAGCGCCTTCGCTGTCGGCCGGTTGTGTCTGCTCGGTCGTAGCAGCAGGCGCCGAAGGGGCTGTGGGCGCTGAAGGCAGAGGCTGACCACTGAGTTTAGCCCGCACCACCATGACGCCGTGGTGGATGCGGTCCTGATAGCGCATCAACTCGGTAAAGGTGGGCTGATCAATTTGCTCAATGTTCATCTCGATCAGCTTGGTTTCAAATTCGTGGGTCAAGTCGCCGAGCTCGGTCAGCCCCGCCAGGCGGGCACCACCTTTAAGCGTGTGCAGACAGCGCTTGAGCTCTTCAACGCAGTCCGTATTGGACCAATCTTCCTGCCAGTCGTGCAGGGCACGCTCGATCTCTTCGTTGAGCTCGTCGGCCTCCTCCATGAAGATTTCCATGATCTCTTCATCGAGCTCGTCTTCCACTTCGACATCGGCGGCGAAGTCATCGGTGTCGGGAAGGCTTTTCCCATCATCCTGGGTATCGGCGAGTTCTGCTTCAGGCTCTTGTGGTTCGGCGGTCTCCGGTGAGCTATCAGCCGGCAGCGGATCGTAGACTATCTCTTCGCTTGCCAGCTCTGAGTCTTCAGCGCCCGGCTCACCCTCAAATTCGGCTTCGGCTTCGGCTTCGGCTTCGGCTTCGGCTTCGGCTTCGGCTTCGGCTTCGGCTTCGGCTTCGGCTTCGGCTTCGGCTTCGGCTTCGGCTTCGGCTTCGGCTTCGGCTTCGGCTAACAGGCTACGGCTCATATCGGCGCCGTCAAGCCACTGCGCCAAGGCCGCGTCTATTTCCGGCGGAATGGGCTGCAGATTCTGCCCCGCGGCAATGGCGTCCACCATATCCAGAAGCGCTGTGTGAATGCGTACCAAATCATCGCACAGCGCTTCGCTGCAAGAGAGCTCGCCGCGCAGTATGCGTTGATAAACTTGGTGGAGTTTGTCCCCGAGGCTCGCCATGGGCGGAAGATTGGCGTGGGCCGCGCCGCGGGTGAGATTTTTCAGCTCTTCCACAACCGGCAACAGCTGATCCATTTGCGCCGGGTCTTGCTTCCAGGAATCGATCAGCTGATCGGCATCGAGGAGCAGGTTCATCTCCTCTGCCATAAAAATTTCCAGCAGCTCGGGATCTACCGGGTGCTTGCCATGGATATCCGCTTCTTGCAGTTGGGCCAGAGGCGCCACATAAATTTCCCGAAGCTCAGCCACGCGCGCCAAATACTGACCCAAGCGCGGAATTTCCAACTCCCGACCGAGGCTGATGTCTTCCAGAGCGCTCTGAGTGTAGTTCACACCATCGCGCAGCAGCTGCAGGATATCGTCGTTAATATTGATTTGGTAACTGCGCAACTCTTTGACGAACTTTTCCAGCGGCGTCGCGAGCTCGGCAATAGGCGTGACTTCCGCCATGTGAGCGCTACCCTTGAGTGTGTGCAGCGCTCTTTGCATGTCGTCGCTGGGCGGCTCAAACAGCGGGCGCGACTGCTCCATACGTTCAATGTAGTCTTCGACAATTTGCAGATGCGCCAGAGCTTCGCTGCCAAAGATATCCCACAATTGACTGTCGTCATCTTCTTCATCAACGAGCAGCCCCTCCGACGGAAGGTACTCATCCACCGAAGCCGTTGGTAAGGTTTCTGTTTCGTCTGTATTCGACTCGGGCGCAGCGCCCTCTGCAGCCAGGCCGGTCAATGGCGTGAGGTCGTAAGGTGTTTCCCCGCGCGCCAGCTGCTCACCCTGCTCGCGCATCCGGGAAACCAGCTCGGGCTCGGGAGTGGGCTGCTTGCGGGCAAAAGCCTCGATCATGCCCGGCAGCAACAGCCGAACATTTTCAATAAAGGTAATATGGGCACGCTCAGGCACGATGGTGCCATCAATTACCCGGTTAAGCATGTTCTCCACTGACCAGGCCAGCTCACCGATGTCGCCGGCACCGACCATGCGGCCACTGCCCTTGAGTGTATGGAAAGCACGCCGAAATTCGGTCAAGGACTCGGCGTCTTCAAAATTCTGCGCCCAGCGCGGAAAATACTCATTAATCGTTTCCGTCACTTCGCCGGCTTCTTCGATGAAAATTTCGAGAATTTCATCATCGACCCCGTCGTCATCATCCTCGTCTACCGCAAGTTCTGGGGCCTCAGCAGCGGGGGTATCATCAGCGGTGTCTGCCACCGGCTCAAGAGCGATTTCTTCATCAACCGGCAGCTCTTCCACGGCCTCGCCTTCAGCCGCTTCGCTTAACGCAGCCGCGTAGGCATCCTGAAGTTGATCGGCGTAGTCATCGGAAGAAGGCTCCTGCGCGACTGGGGCTTCAGCGCTCTCCGCCGCCTCAATCTCGTCCGCCTGTTCAGACGCAGCCCCCTGCGGCGGCTTTTGTTGAGCGGATTGATTGCCGGAAAACTTGGTCACCGCATAGCCCAAATCGGCCACGCTTTCTTCGGCCACCATCAGCAGCAAATCATTTTCCTCTTCGCTGCTTTCACCGCCCAAACGCTCCAGGTAATACTCAACACTGGTAATGGCATCGGCCAAGGTGTCGAGCGTGGACCATTCCGGGGTCAACTCGTTTTGCTGCAACTGCTCTTCAATGTAGCGGGCACAGGCTCCGAGAATACGTGCAGGCCGCGGCAAGGGCACCATTTCCAAACTGCCGCGAATGTCTCGCAGCATTTGAGGCACATTAGCTAAGTGCTCGCGATTCCACTGCGATGCGATGTATTCGACAATCGCATCCTTTGCATGCTCAAGACCATTGCGCGATTCGCGCATGACCGACGCTTTGGCATCGGACAGGGTAATCCCGGCCTGATCTTTGACGGTTTTTCCCGGGCTCTTTCCCGCATTGGCGGCGAGGACATCAAGCTCGCCCTCAATGTCGATGATGCGGCTGGCCACCGACATAAGCTGATCGCTCGACAGTGCCGTGTCGGAGCCCGCTGCCATCTCCAGAGCAGCGCCCTGGTCGAGCACCGCGCGGCGCAATTCACCAATTCCCAACACCGCCATGGTATCGGCGACACGCTTGATAATGCCGACCGCCTCGGTCAGGGGTTGGCGGGCATCAGCTCCGGAAAGACACAGATCCAGCGCGTGCTTCACGCCCTCGAGCTCGCCTTTCAGGGCGGTGACCACTGAGCGCATCGCCTCGGGGTCGGGAGAGGCCAGCATATTGTTGTCGCTATCACCGCTTTCTTTTCCTTCAAGCAGCGCGGACTCAAGACTGTACTGATCGTAGACTTGCTTTAAAAACGAGCCGCTGTGAAAGCCCGGGGCGTGCTTGCCAGAGCGCGCCACATAATAGAGCAAATTTTTCAGCAACTCTTCGTCGGTATGGGCATTCAGTGCCTTGGTGCCGTGAACCGCCAACACCTTGATTTCGCGGTCGAGACGGCGCAGCAGATTTTTCACCGAGACGCTGGACTCCACCGCATCCATTTCCAAAGCCTCGGCGAGAGCAACGGCAATTTTCCAGACACTTTGACGCGCCGTTCCCGACGTCAGGCGGTACAACCGCTGAAATACTTTTTGCAGGTATGAGAGGTTTTCATCGGCGTTCACCGATTTAATAAAACCCGCCGCCGCGTACTGATACATTTGCCGCAGCTTTTGCACCGTTGCCTTGAACTGGGCATCGTCTTGCAATAGCTCAATGCGCTCGCCAGTGACCACTCTCGCCGGCGCCAAATCCGGCATAAACAGGTTGGTGTCCGAAAGCAGGGATTCTCCGCGCACAGTGCGCAAATCATTAAGCAGCGGCAGGACCACCAGCGGATTATCCCGGCGGGTGGACTTGACTTGATCAAGGTAGACAGGGAACTGCAAAATGGCCCGCATCAGCACTTCCGCCCCCTCTCCGGGGTTGGCAATACTGTCGTTGATCATAGCCTGGGTGAGCTGTTCCATTTCCTCGGCCAGCATGGCAGCGCCATGGAACTCCACCATGTGCAAGCTACCTCGCACCTGATGGATATGCGTCAGACAAAACCGCAGCCGGGCCTTGTCGTTGGTGTCCTGTACATAGGACTCCAGCGATTGTCTGGCTTGCTTGAGCGTCTCGGCTATTTCATGAATAACCCAGTCGAGAGCCGCAAAGTTGCGATTGTCAGCCATCTAGCGCCTTCCTCATTGTTTTTTTTGCTCGTGCCGGATATAGGCCTGGATCGTCTCGTTATTCACCCGCGTCACTTTGGGGTGTTCCCAATCCACCACCTCACCGAGGCCGATAATCAGGATGCCGCCGGGCTTGAGGCGCTCTACCAACGAATTGAGAATATCGCGGCGCAGCCAGCGGCGAAAATACACCAGCAGGTTCTGGCAGAAAATCACGTCCATTTGAACTTCCGGCATGTCGCGTATTTGCAACACATTACCGTGCGTGAAGCAGACTCTGTCGCGCAATTTGCGCACAATTTCGTAGCTGCCGTCGTTGCACACAGTGCAATAACGTTTGGCTTCTTCGGCGGTCATCTGTTCAATAGCGCGTGGCAAATAGCGGCCCAAGCGAGCTTTTGCCAGTGCCGTTGAACTGATATCCAGTGCGGTAATGCCGTAGTAGGGGTCGAGCTGCGCCAACTCAAAACAGTCGTTGACAACCATCGCCAGAGAGTAGGATTCCTCCCCGGTTGAGCAGCCTACGCTCCACAGATCGAAGCTGTCGGTCAATTGGCGATTATTGATTTTGTCTTGCAGGTAGCGGCGAACGTACTCGAAAGAGGCGCGATGACGGAAAAAACTGGTTTCTTTAACCGCTACCCGGTCGATAAGAATGGACCACTCAAGGCGCCCCTGCAAACCGTCGGTGACGAGCGAGTAATAATCGCTATAACTGTCGTACCCCAATTCGCGCATGCGAATAGACAGTTGCGATTGCAGCAGTGACTTCTGCATAGAGGTGAGCTGGATACCGGCCCGCTCCTCCAACAGCTTGCTCCACTGGCCAAACTCGCTGTCGCTGAGATCGGCAATTGTCCGCAAAGACCAGCCCATAGATCAGTCTGCCCGACGCCCTGCGGCCGTCAGTTACACCGTCTGCCGGTTGGCGGTAACATCCAGATCGTCGTCATCAATATCAATCTCCACCTCATCGCTGAGATCAACCACGTCGGACTCTTCAAGATCCACGACATCGTCGTAGTCCGGTGCTATCGATGTGCCCATAGCGGGCGTAGCCCCATAGCTCGGAGTTTCACCGCTGTCCTCTTCAGGCAGTTTGAAACCGGCAACGGATTCGCGCAGATCCATGGCCATGGCGGCGAGATTACCAATCGACTGGGCCGTAGCACTGGTACCGGCAGACGTCTGAGTGGTGATCTCCTGAATCACGTTCATCGTGTTGGAGATATGGCCCGCCGAAGAGGCTTGCTGACGGGCGGCGTTGGAGATGTTCTGAATCAATTCAGCCAAGCTGGTGGATACGTTCTCAATTTCTTCCAGAGCCACACCGGCGTCTTGCGCCAGGCGCGCTCCGCGCACCACTTCAGAGGTGGTTTGCTCCATCGAGATAACCGCCTCGTTGGTATCGTTCTGAATGGTTTTTACCAGCGCTTCAATCTGCTTGGTGGCAGCGGCCGAGCGTTCCGCAAGGCGCTGCACCTCATCCGCAACCACCGCGAAGCCGCGGCCCGCGTCACCGGCCATAGAGGCCTGAATCGCGGCGTTAAGGGCGAGGATGTTGGTCTGGTCAGCAATGTCGTTAATCAGCGATACGATGTCACCAATTTCCTGTGACGATTCACCCAGTCGCTTAATCCGCTTCGAGGTGTCCTGAATCTGTTCGCGAATCGTATCCATACCGTGGATGGTGTTCTGTACCACCTTGGCGCCGTTGCTGGCGATGGATACCGCTCGTTCCGCTACCGCCGCCGATTCGGAGGCGTTGGCCGATACCTGATCAATGGTCACGGCCATTTCGTTAACAGCCGCCGACGCGCCGGCAATTTCCTGTGCCTGATGCTCAGAGGCCTCAGCCAGGTGCAGAGCGGTTTGCTGGGTTTCCTGGGCGGCAGCCGATACATTTACTGCCGTATCGTTGATTCGCGCCACCAGAATCCGCAGCTGGTCAATGGTGTAGTTAATAGAGTCGGCAATGGCACCGGTGAAGTCCTCGGTTACCGTGGCGGTGGTGGTCAAGTCACCGTCAGCGAGGTCGGCCAGTTCGTCCAGCAGTCGCAAAATAGCCGTCTGGTTGCGCTCGTTGGTTTCGGCTGTCACAGCCAGGCGGCGACGAGTACCGAGGAACACCAACACACCAATCACACCCACGCAGAGCACCGCTGCGGCTACCAAACCGAGCCATACGGCATCGTTCATTGGGCGCTCGGTTTCGAGCGAGGCAATAGTGTCGGTGATATCACTCAGCGCTTGCAGCAGCTGCGGCGCCAGGTCGAGAATGGTCTCTTCGGCCAGACGCGATTCAAACAGCGCCGGGGCCCCTTCGAAAATGGTTTGTACTGAACCACTGACGGTTTCAAACAAAGTGGCAATTTCTTCGAGACTGGCACGCGCGTCGGGGTCGGTTACCCGCGAGATGCCAATCATTTCATCGCCCTGCTGCATCGCGTTAAGTACACGACCATAGATGTTGGCGTCGCGGTTAAACTGGTCAGCAACCTTGGTGGCATCTTCATCACCACCGCGGAGCATTTTATCCACGTTTCGACCGATACGCTCGGCGCGCCAGGATTGCATTTGCGCTTGGGACACTTGCTCGGCGGGGGCCTCACTCTCTAGCAGAATTTCCACAATGATATTGTGCTGGGACTGCAGAGTGGGTAGGTTATCGTTCAGCTCGTTACCCACCCGGTTCAGGAAGACGATGTTTTCCTGGTTTTCAAGAATGGTCTCGGCATTGCCTTTTAGCTGAGCCCAGAGACTACCGTAATCACCGAACTCTTCGGTCAGTACCGTGCGGGTTTTGGGGTCGGCCGTACGCAGAGTTTCCCAAGTGGCGGACATGGTATCCACCACCGAGGACAGTTCGGTAAACGCCTCTTCGTTACCGGCGGTGGCATCGCGCGCGAGCGATGTGAGCCGGAATGCCTGGGCCCGCAATTCCGCGGTCTGTTGCAGGTAGCGCTGATCGTTGTCAGCGTTGCGTTGGACGATGGTAAACACGACGGCCGCCGCGATCAAAAAGATCACGAAGAGCACGCCGGCTAGAACAATCGCGGGATTGCTCTTAATCGTCGCAGCGATAGTTCTGGACTCAGTTTTCATTGACTCACTCCCGACCGACTTTTGTAACTTGTTGTAGGTAGATGGGCAAATGGCCGACTCGCCGAGCCTGCGACCAAAATCCCTCTTGTTCTCAATTAAATTGCGACTGCCTTGGCAGTCAGTTTTTAGCGGCGTTTATAAAACGCTGATCCTGCGCAAGTTGCGACAGGCGAAACACATTCCACTGATGCTCTTCACCGATATAGCTGCCGCGCACATAGGGCCGGATGGCCTCAACCAGATCGCCCGACTCCCCCTGAAACTCATCGGCGGGAAAGTGCTGCATACCGAACACCTGATCCACGATCAGGCCGGTGTAAAGGGTCTCAGTCTCCAGCACCAGCACCCGCCGGCGCTTGCGACCACCGACAAGGCGACCGCCGCAAAAAGCCGCCATATCAAACAGTGGCAGCAGGCGGCCGCGCACGTTGGCAACGCCGCGCACCCAGGGCTGAACGCCGGGCAAGTGGGTAAAACTGGGCACTTCCAGCATTTCGGCCACTTCGTCCATGGGCGCGACAAAGTGGCTACCCAGCAAGGTAAAGCCGACGCCGCTCCACTGCTCGCGGACGTCCAACTGTGCCGGCAGGCCGCGCGCCGCGTTGCGACTGCTTTGGGCCAGCTGGGCCAGGGCCAGGAATGCGCTCGACTGCTCTGACATAATCCGAATCCGTTGTTAGCGCTGCAGCACGACCCGCACCTCAGGTCGCCGAATGCGTTAGGCGATCACCTCGTTGATGGCATTCATCAGCACGTCGGCTGTAATCGGCTTGGCCAGATAAGCGCGCGCACCTTGGCGCATGCCCCAGACTCTGTCGGTCTGCTGGTCTTTGGTGGTAACGATAATCACCGGAATATTGGCGGTCTCTGGGGCTTTGGTCAGTTGGCGGGTCGCCTGGAAGCCGTTCAAGCCCGGCATGACAATGTCCATTAGCACCACATCGGGCAGCTCTTTTCTCGCCAGAGCCACGCCCTCTTCCCCGTTGGGTGCTGTGAGTACGGCGTGGCCGCTCTTCTCCAGCATGGTGGTCAGTTTATAAGTTTCGGTAGGCGAATCGTCGATGATAAGTACTCTGGCCATAGGATCCCCAAATGTCTCAGTCTATCAAGCAATTATTAAAATTTTTACGGGTCCCGATCAGGACGCCTGAGCCTGTTTTACGTGCTCTTCAATGGCCCCCAGCAACTCGCTTTTGCTGAACGGCTTGGTCAAATACTGATCCGACCCCACAATCCGGCCTTTGGCCTTATCAAACAGGCCATCTTTACTGGAGAGCATGATCACCGGGGTGGACTTGAATTCGGTGTTGTTTTTAATCAGGGCGCAGGTCTGGTAGCCATCCAGGCGCGGCATCATGATGTCGACGAAGATGATGTCCGGGCGGGAGTCGGCGATTTTGGCCAAGGCATCGAAGCCATCCGTCGCGGTGATAACCGTACAACCGGCCTTTTTCAGCAGGGTTTCGGCGGTGCGACGAATAGTCTTACTGTCGTCGATCACCATTATTTTGAGACTTTCCAAGCTAACGTCCATACATGCTGACCTTTGCGCTGTTTTTTGTGTAGGAAACGCCAAAGTGCGACACGGCTCACAGTTCAGGCACCTTAATACGCATTTGGCCCGCCCGCAATAAACCCGTCGGGTTAATTTATATGACCAACTTTTAACATAGTTTTTAAGCTTTATCTATAAATGGCTGAATATATACATAAATATACGGATTTTGCAGTTTGATATTACTCCCGATTATGGCAATTGAGGGCTTGCGCGCGGCCGTGCAAGCGGATAACTTTAGCATCGCACGAGGGCTGCCCAAACAAGCCGCCCGACGCCATCCCCCAAACACAAGCCGGACGCAGTTTCATGAGCCTGACCATCGGCGTTGTGATGGACCCCATCGCAAGCATCACCTACTACAAAGACACCACCCTCGCACTCCTTCTGGCCGCCGCCGAGAGGGGCCACGACTTGGTGTATATGGAGCCGGCCGACCTCTATCTCGCACGGGATCGGGCGCGAGCCAGCGCCCGGCCGTTGAAAGTCTTCGACAGCGCTGAGTGCTGGTACGAGCTGGGAGCCCCGGAGGATATTGCGCTGGGGGAGCTGGACGTGATCCTGATGCGCAAGGACCCGCCCTTTGACACAGATTATATTTACAGCACCTACATTCTCGAGGCCGCCCAGCGCCAGGGCGCCATGGTCGTCAATGACCCCCGCAGCCTGCGCGACTGCAACGAGAAGATGTTTGCCACCCAGTTTCCCCAGTGCTGCCCGCCGATGATTGTCAGCGCCCGGATGGACCAGCTCAAGAATTTTCACAAAGAGCACGGAGACGTCATCTTTAAGCCGCTGGATGGCATGGGCGGCAGTAGCATATTCCGCTGCAAGCAAGGCGACCCCAATGTGGGTGTTATTCTTGAGACGCTCACCGGCCACGGCCGCCACCTGACCATGGCACAGAAATTCATCCCCGAAATCAGCAACGGCGACAAGCGTATTTTGGTTGTCGCCGGCGAGGCCATTCCCTACGCCCTGGCCCGTATTCCAGCCGAGGGCGAAACCCGGGGCAACCTGGCTGCCGGAGGCCGAGGGGTCGCCCAGCCACTCACCGACAAGGACCGTTGGATCGTCAGCCAGGTGGCCGACCAGCTGATCGAGCGCGGCCTTTTGTTTGTCGGCCTGGATGTTATCGGCGACTACCTGACTGAGATCAACGTCACCAGCCCCACCTGCGTGCGCGAAATCGACAAGGCCTACAATACCCGTATCGGTGCCGCCCTGATGAGCGCCATTGAAACCATGCTCAGCGAGCGGGACCAGGGCCGATGACCGCCAGCGCCAACATTGCCGTCGGCGTCGATACCAGCGTCAAAAGTGCCGACCGGCTGAGCTTTACCGTGTTTATTGCCATAGTCGCCCACGCCATGCTGATTTTCGGGCTGACCTTTACCCTGCCCCAGCCCGACGAGCTGGCACCGACGCTCGAAATTACATTGGCCAATCACCAATCAGAGCGCGCGCCCGAAGACGCCAGTTTTCTCGCCCAGCACAACCAGGAGGCGAGCGGCACCGAACTGGCCAACCAGGAGCTGACCACCGAGCGCGAGGCCGACTTCGCCGCGCCCGACGTCAATGAGGTCAACCCGGTACCGCAGATACAGGCCGCCACCCCTACGGCCGAGCAAAACACCCGCATGGTTACAACGCTCGATGCCGAGCGCAGTATTCTGCAAAATCGCGATGAAGAGCGAGAACAAAAAGAGGACGAGCGCATCGGCCTGCCGGACGAGCAGCCGCTGATCACACCGGAAATCGCCAGCCTCCAGGCCAAGCTCGACCGCCAGCGCCAGGAATACGCCAAGCGCCCGCGCATCCGCCGACTGACCTCAGTGGCCACCAAAACCGCTCCCGAGGCTCAATACCTCCTCAACTGGAGTCGCAAGGTCGAGCAGATGGGCAACGCCAACTACCCGCAACAAGCTCTGGCCCAGCGCCTGACCGGCAGCCTGCGCATGGCCGTGACCCTCAATGCCAACGGCACCATTCGCGAGCTGGAGCTATCGGAGTCGTCCGGCGTGGGGATTCTCGACGAAGCGGCCCTGCAGATTGTCCGCATGGCCGCCCCTTTTGACCCTATCCCCCCCGAGGTGCGGGAAAAGTACGATCAGCTGCAAATCATTCGCACCTGGTCATTCGAGATCGATGGTCTAACCACCAGCGCCGCTCGTAACGCTCTCTAGAGGTTGTTGACCCGTCGCGGCAAGACGGCGCCTGACAAGCAGCCAAGGCGAGCGAAACCCCACTGTTTTTACTTGAGTTTGTCTCACTCCGACCCAATACTGATGATATGACCGAACGACAGGATACGAACAACTTTGAACTCGGCTCGCTGCGCAACCAGTTCCTGATTGCCATGCCGGGCATGAGTGACCCCACCTTCGCCCACAGCGTTACTTACATCTGCGAGCACTCGGATGACGGCGCCATGGGATTGATCATCAACCTGCCCATGGAGCTCTCGCTTGGCGACATTTACGAGCAGCTGGAGCTGGCCACTGATCACGACTCCGCCCACCTGCCAGCGCTCGCCGGTGGCCCGGTGAGTGTGGAGCGGGGCTTTGTACTGCACCCGGCAGAGGACGGCCGCCAATGGCAGTCCACGCTAAAAGTCTCACCAGAGATTTACCTGACAGCGTCCAAGGACATCCTCGAAGCCATGTCCCGCGGTGAAGGCCCAAGCCACTATCTGGTAGCCCTGGGCTATGCCGGCTGGGATCAAGGCCAATTGGAGCAAGAAATTGCCGACAACGCCTGGCTGACCGTCGCAGCGGATCAGCAAATTCTCTTTCACACGCCGGCCGAGCAGCGCTGGGCCGCGGCCGCCAAGGATCTCGGCATAGACCTCAACCTGATCTCCAACACCGCCGGCCATGCCTGAGCCTCGCACCCTGCTGGCATTTGACTATGGCACCAGCCGTATTGGCGTTGCCACCGGGCAAACCGCAACCGGCAGTGCCAGTGCCCTCGGTGAGCTGCGCGCGCGCGACGGCACCCCCGATTGGAACGACATTAAAAAATTGCTGGACGAGTGGCAGCCAGAATTGGTACTGGTAGGGCTGCCACTGAATATGGATGGCAGCGACAGCGACTTTGCCCAAAGGGCGCGCAAATTTGCCAACCGCCTGCACGGTCGCTTCGGGGTGGCGATACAAATGGTGGATGAGAGGCTCAGCAGCTTTGAGGCCAAGCAAGAGCACCGGGCGGCCGGCGGCTCCGGCCACTACAAAAGTGATCCCGTCGATGCCATAGCTGCACGGCTTATTTTGGAAACCTGGTTCAGCGAGCGCTCAACCAGGAGCGAATAGCACCAGCCACCCGCTCCCCCACATCCACCGTCAAAACATCCTGCCGCCGCGACCTTTGTCTTCCTCTTCAATCGACAATGAATCCGCCGCATTCGAGAGATAGGTAGCGTCTGTTTCCGAACCGAGCTTAATCATCAAGCGCAGATCGTTAGGCGAGTCGGCGTGTGACAGCGCGTCTTCGTAGGTGATTTCGCCGTTGTCGTAGAGCGCGTAGAGCGCTTGGTCAAAGGTCTGCATGCCCAGCTCAGTAGACTTTTTCATCAGCTCTTTCAGCTCGCCCACTTCACCCTTGCGAATCAAATCCGACATCAACGGGGTATTGAGCAACACCTCGAGACACGCCCGGCGGCCCTTACCATCGGGTGTCGGAATCAACTGCTGAGCGACAATGCCCCGCAGGTTCAACGACAGGTCCATCCACAACTGGCGGTGACGGTCGGCGGGGAAAAAGTGAATGATCCGGTCCAGCGCCTGGTTGGCGTTGTTGGCGTGTAGCGTACACAAGCAAAGGTGCCCGGTCTCGGCGAAAGCGATGGCGTGCTCCATGGTTTCGCGAGAGCGCACCTCACCAATCAAAATCACATCCGGCGCCTGGCGCAGGGTGTTTTTCAGGGCGATCTCAAACGAATCGGTATCAATACCCACCTCGCGCTGGGTGATAATACAGCCCTCGTGCTGGTGGATAAATTCAATCGGGTCTTCAATAGAAATAATATGACCCTTGGAGTTGCGATTGCGGTGACCAATCATGGCCGCCAGCGAGGTGGACTTACCGGTACCTGTGGCGCCCACAAACATCACCAGGCCGCGCTTGGTCATAGCCAGATCTTTAATCACATCCGGCAGATGCAGGTCGTCAATTTTCGGAATGTTGGTTTCAATACGCCGCAGCACCATGCCGGCGAGGTTGCGCTGGTAGAAGGCGCTGGCCCGAAAACGACCAATGCCCCGGGCGCTGATGGCAAAGTTGAGTTCTTTGGCCTCCAGAAACTCTTTGCGCTGCTTTTCATTCATCACTGACAGCACCAGCTCGCGGGCTTTTTCGGGCGCAAGAGGCGTCGCCGTGGCCGGAACCACTTTACCGTGCAGTTTGATGGACGGCGGTACACCAGCCGTTATAAAAAGATCCGAAGCCCCCTTATCCACCATCAATTGCAGTAATCGATCGAAGTCCATAATTATCGCTCAGCAATAAGTTTGTCGTTTTTGTATAAAGCAAACGCCCCGCGTTCGGCGCTGTTAAAAATTTTCCGGCATCTTCGCTTTTTCGCGGGCCACTTCGCGCGACACCAGGCGCTTGGCCACCATGTCTTCCAGGCATTGATCCATGGTCTGCATGCCCACAGAGGCGCCGGTTTGAATCGCCGAGTACATCTGCGCCACCTTGTCTTCACGGATCAGGTTACGGATCGCGGGGGTGCCGCGCATAATTTCGTGCGCCGCGACACGGCCGCCACCGTTTTTCTTCAGCAGTGTCTGCGATATGACCGCCTGCAGGGACTCGGAAAGCATGGAGCGCACCATGGCCTTCTCGTTGGCGGGGAACACGTCCACCACCCGGTCAATGGTTTTGGCCGCGCTGGTGGTGTGCAGGGTACCGAACACCAAGTGCCCGGTTTCCGCCGCGGTCAGCGCCAGACGAATGGTTTCCAAGTCCCGCATCTCGCCCACCAGAATAATGTCCGGGTCTTCCCGCAGAGCCGAGCGCAGGGCCTCGGAAAAGCCGTGGGTATCGCGGTGCACTTCACGCTGGTTGACCAGACATTTTTTCGATTCGTGAACAAATTCGATGGGATCTTCAATGGTGAGAATGTGTTCGTACTTGTTGTCGTTGATGTAATCCATCATGGCCGCCAGGGTGGTGGACTTGCCCGAGCCCGTGGGTCCGGTCACCAACACCAGGCCTCGGGGCACGGCGCAGATATCGCGGAACACCTGCCCCATCCCCAGCTCCTCCATGGTCAGCACCTTGGAGGGAATGGTACGAAACACCGCGCCGGCGCCGCGGTTCTGATTAAAGGCGTTAACCCGGAAACGGGCCACCCCCGGCACTTCAAACGAGAAGTCTGTTTCCAGGAATTCCTCGAAGTCCTTGCGCTGCTTGTCATTCATGATCTCGTAGATCAAACTATGCACCTGCTTGTGCTCCATAGGCGGCAGGTTGATGCGTCTGACGTCACCGTCCACACGAATCATGGGCGGCAGGCCCGCCGAGAGGTGTAAGTCCGAGGCGCCCTGTTTGGCGCTAAAGGCGAGGAGCTCCGTGATATCCATACAGCTAAACCCTTAATCTCAATCAGTTTTTGTCGTTCTGTGAAGGCCGGGACCAGAGCCAGGCGCAGCGATTAATTTCGGAAACCAGATGCACAAGATAGACGAGAAGCTCGCCGATGTCACCGCCCGATTGCAAGCAGCGGCCGCTGCGGCCTCGCGCCCCGACGGCGACATCACGCTGATTGCTGTCAGTAAAACCCAGAGCCCGGAGCGTGTGCGCGAGGCCTATAGCGCGGGCCTGCGCCGTTTCGGCGAGAACTACCTGCAAGAAGCCCTCGACAAACAGCATGCGCTCGCCGATCTGGCCGGCATTGAGTGGCACTTTATCGGCCCCATTCAATCCAATAAAACCCGCGCCATCGCCGAGCACTTTAGCTGGGTGCACAGCGTCGACCGGCTGAAAATCGCCGAGCGCCTCTCGGCGCAGCGCCCGCAGCACCTGCCACCGCTGAACATCTGTCTGCAGGTCAATATCGACCGCGAGCCCAGCAAGGCCGGCGTCCATCTGGCCGAGCTGCCTGCGCTGGCCCGCGCGGTGGCCGCACTGCCGGGCCTGTCGCTGCGGGGGCTCATGGCCATACCGGCTCCGGCGAGCGAACCCGAAGCACAGCGCCAGCCTTTCAACCAGCTGGCCGAGGCACTCAAGCAACTCAAGCCTCTCGGCCTGGCGGCCCCGCTGGACACCCTGTCCATGGGAATGTCCGCCGACCTGGAAGCCGCCGTCGAGTGCGGCGCTACCATGGTGCGCATAGGCACTGACCTGTTCGGCCCTCGTCAGAGCAAAGCCACCAGCGCAACCAACACCACCGCTACCACGACAAAGGACAACCCGTGATTGTTAAGAATATTGCCTTTATTGGCGCCGGCAACATGGCCGGGGCCATCATCAAGGGCCTGATTGAGGGCGGCTACCCCGCCAGCGCCATCCGCGCCACCACCCGCAGCGATACCAGCGCTGCAAAAGCGGCCGCGGCACTGAACATAGAAGTCGGCACCGACAACGTGCAAGCGGCTCGCTGGGCCGAGGTCATCGTCCTAGCCGTCAAACCACAGATGCTGAAAGACACCTGCCAGCAATTGACCAGCGCGCTGGACCAACAATTGGTCATCTCGGTGGCCGCCGGTATCGATACTCAGGCTTTGAGCCAGTGGCTGGGCGAGGCACTGGCGATCGTGCGCAGCATGCCCAATACCCCCTCGCAGGTGGGCGCGGGCGCCAGCGGCCTGTTCGCCAACGCCAAAGCGAAGGCGGGCGACCGGGCCTTTGCCCAGCAAATTGCCGAGGCCACAGGTCTGTGCATTTGGGTAGAAGATGAGGCGCTGATGCACGCAGTCACAGCCGTATCCGGCTCGGGCCCGGCCTATTACTTTCTCTTTATGGAGGCGATGATTGAGGCGGGCACCTCCCTGGGCCTCTCCCCCGAGAGCGCGCGGGCGCTGACGCTGCAAACTGCCCTGGGCGCGGCCCAACTGGCCGGCAAGGTGGATGTGCCAGTGGATGAGCTCAAGCGCCGAGTCATGTCTCCGGGCGGCACCACCGAGCGGGCCATACACGCGTTTGAGCAGGGCGGTTTGCGCCCGCTTATTCAACAGGCTATGAGCGATTGCGCTGCCCGCTCGCAGGCGCTGGCCAAAGAACTGGTACAACCGACTGAGGAGACTCGATGAACACCCTGCAGGAAATTCTGATTTACCTGATCCGCACACTCGGGTCGCTGTACATGCTGATCATCCTGCTGCGCTTTTTGCTGCAGCTGGTGCGCGCCGATTTTTACAACCCTATATCCCAGGGCATCAGCAAGGCAACCAATCCGCTGCTGCTACCGCTGCGACGGGTGATTCCCGGCGTCTATGGGGTGGATATGGCCTCACTGGTGCTGGCGCTGCTACTGCAGTGGATTGCCGGCCAGCTGATCTATCTGGTGGCCGGGGGCGGGCTCCTCAATCCTTTGCTGGTCTTGCCCATGGGCGTGATCGGCATTTTGAAAATGCTGGTGCAAATCTACTTTGTCGGCATGCTGATCTACATCATCGCCAGTTGGGTTGCGCCTTTCAGCCACAACCCGGCGCTGATGCTCTTGCGCCAGCTGATTGAGCCCGTCATGGCGCCGATTCGCAAAATCATTCCACCCTTGGGGCCCATTGACCTGTCCCCCATCTTTTTGTTCTTGATACTCAACCTGTTTAACCAGTTTTTGATACCGGCTCTGGCCCAGAGTCTTGGCGTGCGTCATATTTTGCTCGGGTTCTAAAGCGGCGCTGACGCACAGGACCGCAAGTCCGCCAAATTCACCCGCCAGTCCGCCAGCGAGGCACCACTGCTGGCACGGCGGGTAAATTTGCGCTTTAATGGCCGTTGATCACAACAATCAGCTCAGGATACGGCAGCACAAATGGATATTAAGGCTCTGCATCGGCAAATGGCGCAATACAATACCTGGAAGCGCGAACTGGATAAGCGCCTGGAGGCGTTTTGTGCCTGGAGCGATGCGCACAAAATGGTCACGAGCGACGCCCTGCGCTATTTGCAGCGCGCGCGCAAACTGCTCGACGGCGACCAGTTCACCGTCGCCTGCGTGGGCGAGTTCTCCCGCGGCAAAACCGAGCTGATCAACGCCCTGCTCTACAGCGAACAAACGGGCCGTCTACTGCCATCACAGCCCGGGCGCACCACCATGTGCCCCACCGAGATCTTCTGGGATGAAACCCAACCGCGCAACTGCGTGCGCCTGCTGCCCATTGAAACCCGCCGCAGCGCGGCCAGCATGCAAAGCTTCAAGCGCATCCCGCAAAACTGGTTCACCATCAACTTTGACCCGGACAATCCGGAATCCCTCGCACAGGCCATCGGCCAAGTGTCGGCGAGTAAAGAAGTGAGCCGCCAAGAGGCCGGCCGCCTTGGATTTGACACCCGCGAGCTGGAGGCCGATGACCAGACGGGCCTGGTGCAAGTGCCCACCTGGCGCCACGCGCTGATCAATCTCGACCACCCGCTGCTGCGCGAGGGGCTGCGCATCGTCGATACGCCTGGGCTCAACGCCCTGGGCAACGAGCCAGAGTTGACGCTGAAAACCCTGCCTGAAGCTCAGGCGATCCTCTTTCTGCTGGCGGCCGACAGTGGCGTCAGCGCCAGCGACATGGCCATATGGCGCGATCACATCGCCGGCCTGCGCGATGAAAACTGCACCGCCGTGCTGGCCTTGCTCAACAAAATCGACACCCTGTGGGACGAGTTGACCCCGCCGGCCGAAATTGCCGCCAATATTGAGCGGGTTCGCGCACAGACTGCGCGCCACTTACAGCTGGCCACGGAGCATGTGCTGCCACTGTCGGCCAAGCAGGCCCTGGTGGCGAAGACCTGCCGGCGCAGCGGCGCCTTGCTGCGCAGCAACTTCCCGCAACTGGAGCAGCGCCTGGCCGAATGCATTTTGCGCTCGCAGCAACAAATCATCAGCCACCGGCTGGTGAGCAACAGTCATGAAATGATCGTCAACACCTTCAATAGTCTTAACCGGCGCATTGAAGAGAGCGAACAGGAATTGGAAGCGCTGCAACAGGCCCGCGAGCAAGACGTGGATGCCGAACTCAAGCGCCAGCGCGAAAAAATTCGCGCCGCCCACCATCGCTATCACAAGCAATCACTGTCGCTGCGCACCAGCCAACGCATGCTCAATAACCAGCGCACCTCGCTGCTGGCACCCATTGCCAGCAACAAGCTGCAGAGTATGATCGATGAAACCAATGCGCGCCTGAGCGACAGCTGGACCACGGTTGGTCTGTCGCGCGCCATCGGCGATTTTTTTGAAAACGTGGATGCCAGCATCAACCACCTGCTGCGCGAAATCGAGCGGGCCAACAAAGTGCTCAACAGCATCTACGAGCGACCCGAGCACGGCCTTGAGTCCAGCCAGATGGCGGCCAAGCACAAGCTCAACATTACCCGCCAGCGTCGCCAACTGCGTAACCTCGAAGCGAACGCCGAGCGCCTGCGCCGCTCACTGGGCAGTGTGCTGGCCACCAAAAACACGCTGATCAACCGCTTTATCGGCACCTTAGTCAAAGAGGTGAAAACCCTGTTTACCGACCTGCAAACCAGTATCGATCACTGGCTCGGCGAGGCGCTCACCCCCTTGACCCATCACAACCAGCACCAGAAGCAGCTGCTTGAGCATCATATGATGCGCCTGGGCGAGCTGCGCAGTCAGACCCATAGCCACAGCGAACAGCTGCAAACCCTGGGCAAAAGCCTGCAAAGCTTAACCGGTGCCCGCGACGACCTAGCCCCGCTGTTTGCGGAAGTCACCCGAGCGCCCAGTGCCCGGCCCGCGCCGAGTGCCGAAGTCGTCTCGCTGCACGGCGCCCGCCAACAGGCACAAATCTGATCCGCCCCGGGCTCGCTGACTTGCAGCCCGGCAGGCGCGACTTTAGACTTGCGCCTTTGCCTGCATAGATCCGCAGCCTGAGACCCTTGCATGACACACCCTTTCCCGGACGATTCGGTGGGCTTGGTGGCCCCCCAAACCCTGGTTTTCGACGAGCCGCTCACGCTCGCCTGCGGCCGCACCCTCCAGCAATACGAGCTGGTGATTGAAACCTATGGCGAGTTAAACGCGAACAAATCCAACGCGGTGTTGATTTGCCACGCACTCTCAGGCCACCATCATGCGGCGGGCTTTCACAGCACCGAGGATCGCAAGCCCGGCTGGTGGGATGGTTACATCGGCCCCGGCAAAGCCATAGACACCAATAAATTCTTTGTGGTGAGCCTCAACAACCTCGGCGGCTGCAACGGCTCCACCGGCCCCCGTAGCATTAACCCGGAGACGGGCAAGGCCTGGGGAGCCGACTTTCCCAAACTGCGGGTGCGCGACTGGGTGCACTCTCAGGCACGCCTGGCGGGCAAACTGGGCATTGCCCAATGGGCCGCTGTGGTGGGTGGCAGTCTCGGCGGTATGCAGGCCATGCGCTGGGCTCTGGAGTACCCGGACCGGCTGCGCCACTGCGTGGTGATCGCCTCGGCGCTCAAGCTGTCGGCACAGAACATTGCCTTTAACGAAACCGCGCGTCAGGCGATCATCAACGACCCCAAGTTTCACGACGGTGATTACCTGGCGCACGACACCTACCCCAAAAGCGGGTTGGCGGTCGCGCGCATGATCGGTCACATTACCTATCTGTCCGATCACGTGATGGGTGAAAAATTCGGCCGGGAACTGCGAAGCGGCAGCTTTGAGCAGGGCCTGGACGATCTGGTGGAGTTTCAGGTAGAGAGCTATCTGCGCTACCAGGGCGATACTTTCTCCGACAGCTTCGACGCCAACACCTACATTCTAATGACCCGGGCGCTGGATTATTTTGATCTGGCCCGTGAATACAACGACGACCCGTCTGTGGCTTTTCGCCGCGCCCAATGCAACTTTTACGTCGCCTCATTTACGACCGACTGGCGCTTTCCGGTCGAGCGCTCGCGGGAAATTGTCGACGCGCTTATCTCTGCCCACAAAAACGTCAGCTACACCGAGGTGGAGTCACCCTTTGGTCACGATGCCTTTTTACTGCCCAATGACCACTACCGCGAGTCCTTCACCCGCTACATGGCCAGCATCGCCACGGAGTAACCATGCGCTTCGATTTTGATCAACTGCAACATTGGATTGGCGAAAAAAGCCGCGTGCTCGATCTCGGCTGCGGTGACGGTACCTTGCTCAAACTGCTGGCTGACAACAAGCAGGTGGTAGGCTACGGGCTGGAAATTGACCCCCAGCAAATTCAAACCTGCATCAGCCGCGGTGTGAATGTGATCAACCAGAACCTGGACCGCGGTCTGGAAAACTTTGAAGACAACAGCTTCGATACCGTCCTCATGACCCAGGCGCTACAAACCATGCGCTACCCGCACCGAGTCCTGGATGAAATGCTCAGAGTCGGCAAAGAGTGCATCGTCACCTTCCCCAATTTTGGCCACTGGAAAGCGCGCTTTCACCTGACGTTTAAGGGACGTATGCCGGTGTCCGACCTCTTGCCCTACGAGTGGTACGACACACCCAATATTCACTTTTGTACCTTCAAGGATTTTGAGGTGCTCTGCCGGGAAAAGCACATCAACGTCCTGCATCGCCAGGTCGTCAATGAGCGCTCGGCGCAGGTGCTCGGCAACCTCGCACCCAACTTGTTTGGCGAAACCGCCGTATACCATTTGAGTAAATAAACTAACTTACGGGAGACGGTCATGCGTTTTTTTCAGGGTGTATTACTGCTTACGGCTGTGTTGGCCGGCGCCAGTCATGCCGACCCGCAGCGGGAAATCCCCGAAGCGAGAGAGATTGAGCAAAGTGAGCGCAGCCAACAGTTTGGTTCCTACACGGTTCACTTCAGTGTTTTCAACAGCGCCTTTGTTCCACCCAAAGTGGCGCAGGCCTATGGCATCACCCGCGCCCGCGACCAGGCGCTGATCAACATCAGCGTCACCAAAACTGAGAGCGGCCAAACCAGCCTGGGCCTGCCGGCTCAGGTAAGCGGCACGGCAAAAAACCTGATTCAGCAGTTGCAGACGCTTAAATTTCGCGAGGTCGACGAGGGCAATGCCACCTACTACATTGCACCTCTCAAACACAGCAACGAAGAGATGTATCACTTTGCCATTGATGTGGCCCCCGAGGGCGCAGAACAGAGCTTTACGGTTAACTTCTCCCGCAAGCTCTACCGGGGAGAAGACTCATGAGCCGGCGCATCGTTCTCGCCAGCTCTAACCCAGGCAAGCTCAAGGAGTTTCAGCAACTGCTGGCGCACGCCAAGCTTGAGGTGTTGCCCCAGTCGCAGTTCGATGTGGTGGACGCCGAGGAAACCGGCCTCAGCTTTGTCGAAAACGCCATCATCAAGGCGCGCAATGCCTGCCAGAGCACCGGCCTGCCAGCGCTCGCCGACGACTCGGGCATAGAGGTAGACGCCCTCAATGGCCGCCCCGGGATTTATTCAGCGCGCTTTTCCGGGCCGGGCGCCACCAACGAGCGCAATAACGCCGCCCTGCTCGAAGCACTAAAGGGCGTGCCCGACGCCGAACGCACGGCGCGTTATCAATGTGTGTTGGTGTATATGCGTCATGCCCAGGACCCCACCCCACTGATCTGCCAAGGTAGCTGGGAGGGTCGCATACTCAACGCCTCCAGAGGCGATGGCGGCTTTGGCTATGACCCTCTGTTTTATGTTCCCACCCACGAGTGCTCGGCCGCCGAGCTCGGCAAAGATGAAAAAGGCCGCATCAGCCACCGCGCGCTCGCCCTGAGCGCACTTCTACATGCCCTACCCCGCACAGAGCCCTAAGGCCGGCGCCACCCACCAGCCTGTCACTTAACATAGAGCTTGAAATTTCTTCCCAAATGTGAATAATTCTCACCCTTATTAATATTATCAGTTTGGGGGAGTGGATTTTGGCCAGAACAACGGGGTATCGCGGAGCAGCGCTCCACTTGGGCGCAGCAGCATTCATAACAACGGTAGGGGCTCACGCGAACGAAAAGCCCAAAATCACTGAAGAAATCGTCATTACCGCTTCTGGCTTTGAACAAAAGCTTACCGACGCGCCGGCCAGTATCTCGGTGATTGATCAAACCGAGATTCTCACCCGCCCTCACGTCAACCTTCTGGATATGCTCAAGTATCAAGAGGGTATTGATATCGGCACCACTCGCGATAAAACTGGCCAGGGCAGCGTCAGTATGCGCGGCTTGACCGGGGAGTACACCCTTTACCTGATCGACGGAAAACGCCAAAACAACCACGGCGACATTTACCCCAACAACTTTGGCGGCAACGCCTTCGGTCATATGCCACCAGCCGAAGCCATTGAGCGTATTGAAGTGATTCGCGGTCCGGCCTCCACCCTTTACGGCGCCGACGCCATGGGCGGGGTGATCAACATCATTACCAAAAAGGTCACCGACCGCTGGTTCGGCACGCTTAACTTGGCCGGCAATTTTCAGGAAAACAGCGACTTTGGCAATACGGCGCAGGCGGACTTTGCCGCGGCCGGCCCACTCATCGATAACACGCTCGCGCTCGGCCTGCGCGGCAGCTACTTCGACTCAGAGGCCTCGTCACCTCAGTTTGAGCCCGCTGTCGACCCCAACGGTCAAGTGCACTACCGAAGCCTCGGTTTTGGCGGTGGCGGCCGAACGGTCGACGCCGAGACCCAGGAGTACGGTGTCAGCCTCACCTACACCCCCAATGCCAGCAACACCCTGCGCTTTGATTACGACCACTCCAGCCAGGTGTACGACAACACACCTTTTATCGACCCGGATACCGGCACCCTCTCCTACCCGCTGGGCACCAAGGACAATATCGAGGCTCTGTGGCAAGACAGCCGCGGCCAGGTCAACCCGCGCGCCGGTTACGCCGCCGACCAGGAGTTTAATCGCGAGTGGTGGTCGCTGAGTCACGATGGCGACTGGCGCTTTGGCACCAGCTATGTGGCCCTGTCTTACGTGGATACGGCCAACGATGGCCGTACCCTACCCCTGACCGTTACCGAGCGCCTGCTGCTGCAGGAAATGTACGACGGCACCGGCGACTACGCCGGCATGAGCGAAGACGAGCGACGCGATCTCGCCGAGCGCACGTTCCTACCGCGCCCGGCACGCCCGCTCAACAGCAGCCAGTACACCCTGGACGCGCGCGTTGACATTCCCTTTGAGGCAATGGGTAAACACACGCTGGTCATCGGCAGCCAGGTGATTGACGGCGAGCTGGAAGACGGCGTGTTCGGCATGGAGAGCGGCAACCCCGGTGGCGTGCAGGAACAGCAGATGTACTCTTTGTTTGTCGAAGACAGCTGGAGCCCGATCACGCCCTTTACCCTGACCGCCGGCGTGCGCTACGACGAACACGATGTGTTCGGCAGCCAGGTATCGCCGCGGCTCTACGGTGTCTACACCCTCAGTGATAACTGGACAGTCAAAGGCGGCGTCGCGACCGGCTACAAAACACCGCAAACCACCGATCTCTACGACGGCATCACCGGCTTTGGCGGCCAGGGCACCTCGCCCTTTGCCGGCAACCCGGAGCTCGAACCTGAGACCAGCGTCAACAGCGAGATCGCGCTCTACTGGACTGGCGAGCAGGGACACAACTTCAACATCACCTACTTCAACACTCGGTTTGACGACAAAATCGCCAGAGGCGACACCGTTTACAGTTGTGAAACCACCGGCGGCGTACGCCCCTGCGTGAACCTTGGCAGCTACGACGCGCTGGGTTACACCACCTACAGTCAGAAGATCAACATCGACGAGGTGGACATTCAGGGTGTCGAGGCGGCGGGCCGCTACCTGATCAGTGACAATTGGTCCATTAATGCCAACTACACCTGGACCGACAGCGAACAAAAAAGCGGGCCGCAGGAAGGTCAGCCACTGACCAACACCGCCGAGCACATGGCCAATGCCAGCCTGGACTGGGCCCTGCTCAGCAACCTGACCCTGTCGCTGCAGGCCGAGCTGCGCTCAGATCGCTACCGCGACTGGGATACGGTGCTGGACGAGGCGCGCTACTACGAAAACTACGAGCTCTATAACCTGGGGCTGACCTATGAATTGACCGAGCACCTGACCTTCTTCGCCCGGGTCAACAACCTATTGGACGAGGACTTCACCGCCTACTCCACCGACTTTGTCGACCTCGATGGCGACGGCGTCTACACCTTGGCCACAGGCCGCGGTGCGGTAAGCGAAGTGATCTTCACCGACCACTACAACGTCAAAGACGCCGGCCGCAACTTTTGGGTCAGCGTGCAGTTGAGTTTCTAATCCGGGTAACCAGTAGCCGAAAACTCGAGTTTTCGGCTACTGAGTCCAGCCCCTTCATTACCCCACTACTTTTTCCAACATACCTGCCTGCGAACGGCGCCGCGCCACCACCGTTCGCACATGATCCGACAAGGCTTTCGCTGCCCGCTCTTTCGAATCCAGGTGCCGGTCATCCTGATACTCGTCGTAACCCACGCGTACAAAATCCGGCTCCGCCAGGCCGATAAATCCCGCCAGGGTTTTCAGGTGGGGTTCAAGACTATTGAGGTGGTAGAGCGGCCCGCCAGGCAAGAGGGCGCCGTCGCCAGCGCTGATGATCACGGTTACCGGTGTCTGCCCGAGCAGGGGTGTGTAGGGCTCCGGCTGCGCCGGATCGAACGCAAAAGTTTTACCCACCCGCACGATTTGATCAAAGTAGGCCTTGAGCGCTGCCGGCATACCGAAGTTGTACAGCGGGGCGCCTATAACGACATGGTCTGCAGCCATCAACTCCTTCACAAGCGTATTGCTCTGCTCCAGACGCTGGCGCATGAAAGCGGTCTGCTCGGAATCAGGGGTAAAAGCAGCGGCAATCCAAGGCTCGTCAACTAAGCTGCAAGGACTGGCCACCAAGTCTCTCTCGAGGATGTGGGCATCGGCAAAGGCGTCCTGCCACTGCTGGCGAAATTGCGAGGCCAGCTGGCGGGTAATCGAGCGGTTTACCCGACCACTGGAATGAAGGATCAGCAGATTGTGCACGGTGTGTCTCCTGTGACATTAAAGTAGCGTCACTGTGTCACAGGCCGTTTCTGCGCATCCAGAACCAATTATCTGAGCAACTCAGGTTTTAGTGACCAGACCCGGCACGTTCTTGCAGGTAGCGCGCACCCCATTGCTCCAACTCATCCATCACCTCGGACAGCGACTCGGCCAAAGGCGTCAATCGATACTCGACCCGCACCGGCACCTCGGCATAGACATCGCGTACCACCAGACCGTCGGCCTCAAGCTCGCGCAACTGCACCGTCAGGGTCTGGGCTGAAATATGCGGCAGGGCTTTGCGAATATCCGAGTAGCGCTGCGGCTGCTTGACGATCTCGCACAAAATAGAGGGTTTCCAACGACCGCGCAGTACATTGATGGCCGCCCACACCGGACACTCTTTTTCCAGCGGGCCAATGTGCTTGCGGTGTGGATCGAGCGTGTCGGGCGCGGTACCCGACACCGGGCTGGGCAATTCACTCATAATGCATCCAACGTAGTGTGGCGATCCCAGGCGGCATCGCACCATAAAATCTTTACTGAGGCTCTATCATAGCCTTTGGACTCCACTGCTCCAAACTTTCATGAGTTGTCCGGCAAGCAAGCAGCACCGCCCTTCGCGAAGCACATAGATGCACATAAAGCGGTTGGCGAGGCGTGGACCGTCGGTAAACTTAGCTAAGATCGACAGACCGCGAATCACCGCCAAGGAGCCCAACATGACCGAAGCCAGGCGACACGCTTTACGAACACACCGCCACTGCCTGACCAGGATTGATAATTGGCCTGACCATACTGTATTCTTGCGTCCATAAAATCACCTCCGCCGGAGTTTCTCTATGCAACGCCTGTTCTGCCTGATCGCCCTAGCGTGCCTGTCGGTTTCACCCTGCGCTCTTGAGCTCGCGACGCTGGAACCCGCCCGCTCACCGCAAGCCTACCAGCGGCTCTCAGAACAAGTGCGCCAATACGATCACCAGGCCATGACGGCGGAGCTCGAATCCAGCGGCCGGACCGAACCCTTGCCGGCGCCCCCCACCAGCAAATTTGGCTTTGACCCGGACGCCCCGGTGGACTTTTTTACCACAGCCGAGGGTCAGCGCATCGCCAAGATTGTGCTCTCCTACCAAACGCCTTCCGGCGGCTGGTCTAAGCGTACCGATATGAGCGTGGAGACTCGCCAGCCAGGGCAGGCCTACGGCGTGGAGTCTCACTACATCCCCACTTTTGATAACGGCGCCACCACCACCCAAATCTGGCTGCTCGCCAAAGCCCATCAGGCCACTGACGAACCCGCTTACGCCGATGCCGTCGCCCGCGCCGTGCGGCTTATTACCCTGGCCCAGTACCCGGGTGGCGGCTGGCCGCAGAACTTTCCTCTCACCGGCGGCTACCATGACTACATCACCTACAACGACGAGGTCATGGGCAAGTTGCTTAAGGTGCTCCATGCCGCGGCCCGCCGGCAACCGCCGCTGGACTTTCTACCCGAACCGCTGGTCACCCAAGCTAGGCAAAGCTTTGACCGGGGCATCCAGGCGGTGCTGGATACACAAGTGATCGTGGATGGTACACCTACCATCTGGGGGGCCCAGCACCACCCGCAAACGCTGGCGCCCCTCAACGCCCGCAAGTTTGAACCCCTGGCGCTGGCCACGGCCGAAAGCGCCGAGCTGGTGGAATTTTTGATGGAACTGGACGAGCCCAGTACCGAACTAAAGCAGGCGATTGTCGCCGCGCACAACTGGTTTGCCACCAACCGCATTGACGATTACACGTGGGAGCAAACATCGCGCGGGCACAATGAACTGTTCAAAAAGGACGGCGCTGGCCCTATTTGGGCACGCTTTTGTGAGATCGGCAGCAATCGGCCCGTGTTTGGCGACCGAGACGGCTCGGTGCACTACGACGTCAGCGAGATCTCCCAGGAGCGGCGCGATGGCTACGCCTGGTTCACAGGCAAGCCCAAAGAGGTACTCAAAGACTATCCCGCGTGGAGCGCCAAACACTTGCCTCGCCCTGACAACACCAATTGACGTTCCCCGCGGCCGTTTCACCGTGCGATAATGCCGCCGCGCTATTCATAACCCCGGTACTTTTGTGTCTGCCCTCTGCCTGCCACCGCTGTCGCTGTACATCCACATACCCTGGTGCGTGCGCAAATGCCCCTACTGCGATTTCAACTCGCACCAGCGCGATGAGCAGCTGCCCGAAGACGACTATGTTCGGGCCTTGACCCAGGATTTGCGGCTCGACAGCGAGCTGGCCCAGGGGCGACGCCTCACCAGTATCTTTTTTGGCGGCGGCACACCCAGCCTGTTTTCGGCGGACGCCATCGGCCGGATCCTGGAGGCCGCCGAGCGCATCATCGGCTTTGAGGACGACATCGAAATTACCCTCGAAGCCAACCCCGGCACCTTTGAGCAAGACAAGTTTTCTGGGTTTCGCGCCGCCGGTGTCAACCGGCTGTCCATCGGCATCCAAAGCTTTGCCGACGCCCAACTCAAAGCTCTGGGGCGTATCCACGATGGCGCCGCGGCCAAACGCGCCCTAGCTACGGCCCGGCGCGCCGGCTTTGACAACATTAACCTCGACCTGATGCACGGCCTCCCCGAGCAGAGCCGGGCCGCCGGCCTGCAAGACCTCACCACCGCCATCGACTTTGGTCCCGAGCACATCAGCTGGTACCAGCTCACCATTGAGCCCAATACCGTCTTCTACAACGCTCCGCCCGAGCTGCCCGGTGAGGACACTCTGGCCGACATTCAGGACGAGGGGCACGACACCCTGGAGGCCGCCGGCTACCGGCGCTACGAAGTTTCCGCCTACGCCCGCGGCCCGCGCGCCAGGCACAATGTTAACTACTGGGAGTTTGGCGACTACCTCGGCATAGGCGCCGGCGCCCATGGCAAGCTGACGCTGCCGGCAAACGACGAGATCATTCGCCAGTGGAAAACCCGCCAGCCCGAGCGCTATCTGGCCGCCTGGCAGGGGCCGGGGCGCTTTGCCAACCCGGCCATTGCCGGGCGCGAGCCCATTGAAGTGCCGGCCCGCGGCCTGGAGTTTCTGCTCAACGCCTTGCGCCTGACCGACGGCTGCGAGAGCGCTCTGTTCAGCGAACGCACCGGCCTGGCACTGTCGGCCCTCAACCCCCAGTGGGTCCAGCTGCAGCAGCGCGGCTTGGTCCTACCCAAGGAGAGGCGCATCGGCACCACGGCACTCGGCATGCGCTTTCTCAACGATGTGCTCGAAGCCTACACACCCTAGTCTTTCACACTATCGGCACTTTTGGCGTCGCCTGCTACACTTAGAAAAACGCTATTGAACAGGTAAGTTGTCGAATCAATGCTGCCCTTTACCCGCTATGCCCGCGACAATCCCATCGCGACCCGCCTGCTGGGGCTCATTATTCTTTGCAGCTCACTGATCACCCTGATTGCCATTGTCCTGCAGCTGTACGCCAGCTTTAACGACGATGTCTCGGCGCTGGAAAAACGCTTGGACCAAGTGCGTGTCAGCACCCTTGCGAGCATCACAAAAAGCCTCTGGGGCTTTGATCAGGAGCAGCTGCAAATTCAGGTCTACAGCGTGCTCGATGTGATCGACGTGGTACAGGTGCAGGTGGACTGGCAGGACTGGAACAACGAGCCCCAAACCCTGATCGCCGCCAAGCCCGGCATCAACGCCGACAAAATCGCCGAAAGCCCGGCGCGCTTTCTCACCAAACACTACGACCTGATCTACCAGGACGACACCACCGCCCCTCAGCACCTGGGCACTCTCACCATCACCGCCAACCTCTCTAGCATTTACGACAAGCTCTGGGAGCGCGCGCTGTTTATCGCGCTGATTCAGTTCACTAAGACCCTGCTGGTCTCGCTGCTGATTCTCTGGCTGATTCACACCTTGCTCACCCGGCATATGGACACCATTGCCCAGTACGCCCGCCAGCTTAATCTGAACAAACTGGCCACCCCGCTCACCCTCAGCCGGATCAAAACCGACAAGCATCCGGACGAGCTGGACAACGTCACCGATGCCATCAACCACATGCGTGAAACCCTGCTCGATGACATTGAGCAGCGCCGCTCCATTGAGCTGGCCCTGCTCGCCGAAAAAGAAGAAAAGCTCGAAACCCGGCGCCAGAAGCTCGCCGCCGAAGACGCCAGCCGGGCCAAAAGTCAGTTTTTGGCCACCATGAGCCATGAAATTCGCACTCCCATGAACGGGGTGATCGGCATGCTGGATATGCTGCGCGACACCCCGTTGGACGACAACCAGAAACACTACCTGGATGTGATTCACCGCTCGGGTGAAACCCTGCTGGACATCATTAATGACATCCTCGATTACTCTAAAATCGAGGCGGGCAAGATGCAGCTGGAAACCGCCGAGTTTGATCTACAGGCGCTGATGGAAGACTGTATACAACTGTTTGGCGCCACCGCCAACAAACGCGGCATCGAGCTCTACTGCCACATTGCACCCGACACGCCCACCCGCCTGCGGGGCGACCCCACGCGCCTGCGGCAAATCATCACCAACCTGGTGGGCAACGCCTTTAAATTCACTACCGCCGGCGCGGTCACCCTTGAAGTCAAAGAGGCCAGCGGCTCCACGGCGGCCCTGCCCACACTCGAATTTGCAGTGACCGACACAGGCATCGGTATCAGCCCCGAGGCTCAGGTGCACCTGTTCAACGCCTTTAATCAGGCCGACAGCTCCACCACCCGTAACTACGGCGGCACCGGCCTGGGTCTTGCCATTTGCAAGAGCCTGACCGAGCTTATGCACGGCGACATTGGTGTCACCAGCACCAAAGGCGAGGGCTCGCGTTTTTGGTTTACCGCCTGCTTTGCCCCCTCGCAAACTCAGGCGGCCAAACTCGACACCGACACAGCGCTGGCCGGGCGCCGCTTGCTGCTGGTCGATCACAGCGAGGCCTTGCGCGAGCTGGCACGGCGACTTTGCGACCAGTGGCAGGTTGAGCTGGTCAGCCTGCCGAGTGCCAGCAGCGCGCTCGAACATCTGGATGGGGACAGCGCCTTTGATTTTGCCGTGATTTGCCAGCAGCTGCCGGCCATGTCCGGACTGCAGCTGGCCGAGCGCGTTCGCCGCCATCACTCTGATGACGATTTACCCATCATCCTGCTCACTGGCTCGGACGAGCCCATCAACCCTCAGGCACTTGAGCGCCTCGCCATCACCCGCACCTTGCGCAAACCCCTTATTGAGCGCCAACTGTTTTCTGCGCTGTGCGCGGCGCTGGGCATAGTGCCCGCCCGCGCCGACACGGCTCGCCCCGATAAAGCGCCAGACAGCCACCGCTCGCTCGCGCACCTCAATGTCCTGGTGGCCGAGGACAATGCCGTGAACCGCATGGTGATCAAAGGGCTGTTGAGCAAGCTCTCGGTGGACCCACTAATGGTAGAAAACGGCAGCGAGGCTTTTGACGCGGTGATGGCCGCCGAACCCGCTTTTGACCTGATTCTGATGGATTGCGAAATGCCCGAAATGGACGGTTTTGCCGCCACCCGCGCCATTCGCGAGTTTGAAAAAAGCAACGGCCTTCCGGCCACGACCATTGTGGCGCTCACCGCTCACGCGCTTGAAGAGCATCGCGAAGCGGTGTTTGCCTGCGGCATGGATCACTTTTTGTGCAAGCCCATCACCCTCGACAACCTCTCGCGCGCACTGGATAAACTCGGCCTGGCGCCCGGCGGGGGCATTGACTCGCGCGCCGCCGAATCCTGAGCGGCGCCACTCCATTCAGCCGGCCAAGCACCCAATAGGCCAGCTATATTACCGCTATAGCCTATTGCGGCTTGATCGGTTTGTATCCAGTCCTTATTATTCAGCCCTATCGAAGAGCTTTAAATCCGCTCTTCCGTCCCCATCTACTGGTGCAGGGCATTGCCAATGCACAGAACACTTAAACACCCCACTGCGGGTTTGGAGACTTTTTGACTATGAGTAACGACGCCATTGTTCACGTTACCGACGATTCCTTTGACGCCGATGTGCTGCAGTCTGACCTGCCTGTACTGGTCGATTTTTGGGCAGCTTGGTGCGGCCCCTGTAAAATGATCGCCCCCGTGCTCGACGAGCTGGTGGATCAATATCAGGGCAAAATCAAAATCGCCAAAATGGACGTGGACGCCAACAAGGAAACACCGGCCAAGTTTGGCATTCGCGGTATTCCGACACTCATCGTCTTTAAAGGCGGCAGCGTCGAAGCCACCAAAGTCGGCGCCCTGTCGCGCCCTCAGCTGGTAGAATTTATCGAATCTGTGCTCTGAGTCACCCGCTTTCCTGCAGATGGTTAAGCCATCTGCAGGAAACTTTGCACTTGCGGATTTTTACCGCTATACTCCAGAACACCTGTTACAGCTCTCGTTGGCTCAGCCCAGTATCAGCGTCACGCAAACCCGCCAGATTTGGGCCGATTCAAAGATTCCCTGCATTTTTACTCCAGCTTTCAGTCGATCGCTCTGTGGGTTATCCGGCGAACCGGGTACGCTGTAACAAAAACGTAATTGCAGTTTGCGCGACAAAACAACAATATACGCGCGGCTGAAACAGGCGTTATCGCGCCGCAACCCAAACAATGCCAAGGCCTCTCGGCCCTAACCCCTGCATAAACAATCTACTCAACCTTAAGTCCAACTGTATGAACCTTACCGATCTTAAAAAGAAACCCATTGAAGAACTGATTGATATCGCCCGCGAAACGGGGCAGGAAAACCTCGCCCGCTCGCGCAAGCAGGACATCATCTTTAATATCCTCAAGCGCCACGCGAAAAGCGGTGAAGACATCTACGGCGACGGCGTATTGGAAATTCTGCAGGACGGCTTCGGCTTCTTGCGGTCGGCCGACAGTTCATACCTCGCAGGGCCAGATGACATCTACGTCTCACCGAGCCAGATCCGCCGCTTTAACCTGCGCACCGGTGACACCATTGCGGGCAAGATTCGCCCACCAAAAGAAGGCGAGCGCTACTTTGCCCTACTCAAGGTTAACGAGATTAACTTTGACAAGCCCGAAAGCTCCCGCAATAAAATCCTGTTTGAAAACCTGACTCCCCTCTTCCCCAACGAGCGCCTGCTGCTCGAAGCCGGTAACGGCTCTACCGAAGACCTGACCGGCCGCATCATCGATCTGATCAGCCCTATCGGTAAAGGCCAGCGCGGTCTGATCGTCGCGCCACCCAAGGCCGGTAAAACCATCATGATGCAGAACATTGCCCAGGCCATCACTCGCAACAACCCCGAGTGTCACCTGATTGTGCTGCTGATTGACGAGCGTCCGGAAGAGGTCACCGAAATGCAACGCTCTGTGCGCGGTGAAGTGGTCGCCTCTACCTTTGATGAGCCGCCGGCCCGTCACGTGCAAGTGGCCGATATGGTGATCGAGCGGGCCAAGCGCCTGGTAGAGCACAAAAAAGACGTGATTATTTTGCTGGACTCAATCACCCGTCTCGCGCGCGCCTACAACACCGTTATCCCCTCATCCGGTAAAGTACTCACCGGTGGTGTGGACGCCCACGCACTGGAGCGCCCCAAGCGCTTCTTTGGTGCGGCCCGTAACATTGAAGAGGGCGGCAGTCTGTCGATTATCGCTACCGCACTGGTCGACACCGGCTCGAAAATGGATGAGGTCATCTACGAAGAGTTTAAAGGTACCGGCAACCTCGAGCTGCACCTGGACCGCAAGATTGCCGAGAAGCGAATTTATCCGGCCATCAACGTGCGCCGCTCCGGCACCCGTCGCGAAGACCTGTTGATGAAAGAAGACGAGCTGCAGCGCTCCTGGATTCTGCGCCGCCTGCTCAACGATATGGAAGACGTAGCCGCCACCGAGTTTTTGGTGGACAAGCTCAAAGACTTTAAGACCAACGATGAGTTCTTCCTGTCCATGAAGAGAAAGTAATGAACCGCTAAGCGGCTCACAAAAAAACGGGGAACCAGGTGTTCCCCGTTTTTCGTTATACTTTTCGCCTCTTACCCACGCCCGAACCTCGGATTAGCCATGAAATACACCGACCTTCGCGATTTTATCTCTCAGCTGGAAGCGCGCGGCGAGCTCAAACGCATCACCGCCGAGGTTGACCCCAATCTGGAGATGACCGAAATCTGCGATCGCACTCTGCGCGCCGGTGGTCCCGCCCTGCTATTTGAAAACCCCAAGGGCTACGATATTCCGGTGCTGGGCAACCTGTTTGGTACACCCGAACGCGTGGCCTTGGGCATGGGTGAAGACTCCGTGGCTGCGCTGCGCGAGGTAGGCAAGCTGCTGGCCTTTTTAAAGGAGCCGGAGCCCCCCAAAGGGTTAAAAGACGCCTGGGACAAAATGCCTATTTTCAAGCAAGTGCTGAACATGGCGCCCAAGGTGTTAAAAAAAGCGCCCTGCCAGGATGTCGTGCTTGAAGGCGATGCGGTTGATCTGAACCAGTTACCCATTCAAACCTGCTGGCCTGGCGATGCCGGTCCACTGGTGACCTGGCCCCTGGTGATTACCCGCGGCCCGCACAAAGAGCGGCAAAACCTCGGCATCTACCGCATGCAGAAAATCGGCAAGAACCGCCTGATCATGCGCTGGCTCAGCCACCGCGGCGGCGCGCTGGATTTTCGCGAGTGGCAACAGGCGCATCCGGGCGAGCCCTTTCCAGTGGCCGTTGCCCTGGGCGCCGATCCGGCCACCATTCTCGGCGCCGTCACCCCCGTGCCGGACACCCTGAGCGAATACGCCTTCGCCGGGCTGTTAAGAGGCGCGAAAACCGAGGTGATCAAAGCAGGCGATAACGAGCTGCAAGTGCCCGCCTCGGCCGAGTTTATTTTAGAGGGCCACATTGCCCCGGACGACACCGCGCCCGAGGGGCCCTACGGCGACCACACCGGCTACTACAACGAGGTGGACACCTTTCCGGTGTTTACCGTTACCCGTATCACCCACCGCAAAGAACCCATTTACCACAGCACCTACACCGGTCGCCCGCCGGATGAGCCAGCCGTGCTCGGCCTGGCATTAAACGAGGTGTTTATTCCGCTGCTGCAAAAGCAGTTTCCGGAAATTGTGGACTTTTACCTGCCACCAGAAGGTTGCTCCTACCGAATGGCGGTGGTCACCATGAAAAAACAGTATCCGGGCCACGCCAAGCGGGTCATGATGGGTGTGTGGTCGTTTTTACGGCAGTTTATGTACACCAAGTTCGTGATCGTCACCGACGACGACGTCAATGCCCGCGATTGGAAAGACGTGATCTGGGCCATTACCACCCGTATGGACCCGGCGCGGGACACTACATTGGTGGAAAACACCCCCATCGATTATCTGGATTTTGCCTCCCCCGTCTCCGGCCTGGGCTCTAAGATGGGGCTGGACGCCACCAACAAATGGCCCGGTGAAACCGAGCGCGAATGGGGCGAACCCATCGTCATGGGTCAGGCGGTCAAAGACCGGGTCGACGCGCTATGGCCCGAGCTGGGTATTGATTAGCGCGCGTCCAGTGCGTTAACAGCGCCGCTGCTCAGGTTAATAAGTGCTAAGGTTCCGGCCGCGGTCTTGTCTGCCCTACGGGTGACGTTTATCTTAGGCCGGTAATAGGTTGCTCCAGGGCCCACAACAACTTTTACTTAACGCCCTGATCGATAAGACAATAACGGAGAATGCCATGAAAAAACTCACCGCCCGGCTGGCCCTGTTGGCCAGTCTACTCACGGCCGCCCTGCCCGCTCTGGCTGAACAATTCAGTGTACTGCTGTTTACCAAAACCGGCGGCTGGCACCACGAATCCATTAACGCCGGCGTCACCGCCATGAAGAAAATGGCCGAGCGTCATCACTTCAAGCTCGAATGGCACGAAATGTCCAGCGTCTTTAACGACGAGCGCCTGAAAAGCTACGACGCCATTGTGTTTCTCAACACCACTGCTGACATCCTCAACGATGAGCAGCAAGCCGCCATGGAGCGCTTTATCCAATCCGGCAAAGGCTTTGTCGGCATCCACTCGGCTTCCGACACCGAATACGAGTGGGACTGGTACACCAAAATGGTAGGCCGCACCTTCCACATTCACCCGGCCATTCAAACCGCGGAAATCGACGTTATCGATCGGACATTCCCCGGCGTGGAGCGCATGCCCGATACCTTCCTCTGGACCGATGAGTTCTACGAGTTCGGCGCCGAGCGCATAGAGGGGTTGAACTACATTCTCTCTATTGATGAGAGTACCTACGACCCTGCGGCCGACTGGGGTAAAGTTAAAGGCAAGGGCATGGGCGACTTCCACCCCATTGCCTGGTATCACGAGTACGACGGCGGCCGCGCCTTCTACACGGGCCTCGGCCACGTACCCGCCACCTTTGAAGACAAGTTGTTTCTGGAGCACATTTACGGTGGGCTCTACTGGGCCGCTACCGGTAAAGGTATGCGCAAGTAGACCTGATTTCGCTTTGGCGTTTAATGAGCCCGCTTTTTGCGGGCTTTGTTTTTCCAGAGCACCGCGCTTTAGCCATGCAGGCTAGAGGCTTATGTTCAATTGTTGCTGATCAGATACTGCACCTTTATCCTATAGCTTTCTTCAAATGAAGTGATGGCAGCCAGAATAGAAGATGCCGTTAACAGGGCTAAAGACAATAGAATTATTTTCAGTCCAACGGCAAGCCCAGCGATAAAGCCGTTCAAAGAAAAAGCACTCAAGATCAAATACGCGATTCCAAGCACGCATAAAACGCCACTTAAGAATACGAGCAGACGTGCCACAAACAGCATTACCTTCAGATTCTTCGACTGAATATGTCCATATGGTTTCACTTCTGACTCCTCTTGAACGGTTTTAGAACGACTTCAGGTAGCTAGTGCAGCCGTATAAAGAACCCCCATAAATTTGACAGCGCATCACGCGCAAAAACGGTTTAACTCGCTGGCGGAGCGAAGTGATCCTTTTGCTCAGCCCAACTCAAGAGCGCGTCCAGTGCTGGACACAGCGCCTGGCCCCAATCGGTCAGCCTATACTCAACCTTGGGCGGCACCTGCGGATAGACTTTGCGCGCCACAATTCCATCCGCCTCGAGCTTTCTCAGTTGTTGAGCCAGCATCTTCTGCGAAATCCCCGGAATCAGTTTCTCGAAGTCGGAATAGCGCTGCACTTTGCCGTCAAACAGATGGAAGAGAATCAGTAACTTCCACCGCCCCTCCAATATCTGAATCACCTCCAACACATCGCTCGCCGCGCTAGACGGGGTATAAATCTTTCTCATGGGTTCGTCACTTACTTTTTAGTGCGTTCTTGATTATTAGTAAGTCTAGGAAGATTATTTTGCCTGAGCAAGAGTACCAACGGAGGAAATAATCATGACACTTGTTTTACCCGAACCTATCGAAACCTATTTCATCGCCAGCAACCAGTCAGTTGCACATCGGCTTAAAGAGTGCTTCACCCAAGACGCCGTTGTCCTAGACGAGGGCGGCCATTATCAGGGCCATACCGCCATTGAATCCTGGGCGCTCGAAACACGGGAAAAATATAACTACACGGCCGAGCCCATCACCATAGTGCACGAAAACAACACGGCCGTGGTCACTGCAAAAGTCACCGGAAACTTCCCCGGCAGCCCCATATCCCTCAACTACCACTTTCTGCTCGCTGACCGAAAAATCCACTCACTGGAGATTGGCTAATGGGCATGGACTTAGCACTTAGCGGCAAACGCGTACTGATAACCGCCGGCACTAAAGGCATTGGCAGAGCCGTCACCGAGCTTTTTCGCGAGCAGGGCGCAAAGGTGCTCGCCACCGCAAGGTCGCAGCCCTCGGACTTTCCAAAGGAGCTGTTTATCGGCGCGGACTTAACCACCATCGAGGGCTGTAATGCGCTTGCCGATGAGGTCAATGAGCGCCTGGGTGGGTTGGATATCATCATTCATGTTTTGGGCGGCTCCGCTGCACCGGCAGGCGGCTTCACGGCGTTAAGCGAAGAGATCTGGCAACAGGAGCTTAACCTCAACCTGTTCCCGGCGGTGCGCCTGGACCGCGCCTTGGCGCCCGCCATGCTTGCTCAGGGCGCTGGCGTGATCATTCATGTCACCTCCATTCAACACGAGCTGCCGTTGCCAGAATCAACCACCGCCTACGCAGCCGCGAAAGCCGCCCTGTCGACCTACAGTAAAAGCCTGTCAAAAGAAGTGTCGCCCAAAGGCGTCAGGGTAGTGCGCGTATCACCTGGCTGGGTGGAAACTGAGGCATCGGTGGATTTAATAAAACGGCTTGCCGATCAGGCGGGAACCGACCTTGAGGGCGGTAAGAAAATCATTATGGAATCCTTGGGCGGCATTCCGCTGGGACGCCCCTCTACACCCGCTGAAGTCGCGAACCTGATCGCCTTTCTCGCCTCACCCCTGGCGGCGTCCATCACCGGCACCGAGTACGTGATTGATGGCGGCACTGTGCCTACGGCTTAAGCGCCGTGCGTACGGCTCAACTTCAGTGCAACGGCTCAAGATAGACCCGATTGAATGCAGGGGCGGCTTTGCGTCTAGCGGCGCCCGCGATGGTGGCGGGAAGCACAGTTGATTCCTCTGCAACAAGGCGGCATTATTTCGTTTTCACTTGACGCTCTTGCCATGCTGGTAGTGCAAAGCTCTCTGTTTGCCATCGCCCTGGCCGTTTGCGCGCTGTGCTCAGCGATTGCGGCGCGGTCGGGCTCACCCCTGCGCACACGGTTTTTCGTCGCCTATCTGGCGCTGGAGCTGGCAGGCTTTATCGCCGAGTGGCTGATGCTCCACCCCGGTAGCCCGTTTAAGGCTCTCTGGCTAACCCTGGTAATGGGCCTGTCTTTGCTGGTGGCGCCCTGCCTGTGGTTACTGGCGCGCGAACTCACCGAACGCAAACGCCCACAGCTCACCGAGCTCTGGCCCGGGCATTGTCTCCCCGTCCTCGCCGCCTGGGCGCTGCTCCTGCCGCTGTTATTGCAGAGCCACTGGGGGGCGACCTTCGCCAACCCTCAGGCGCCGGCCTCACCGGCCAACTCACTGTGGATACACGGCACCATGCTGCTTGCCATCGCCATTTTTACCCTGCAAGTGCCCTACTATCTGCGGCGAATCTCCCGCGTGCTTGAGCGCCACAATCACAGCGTACGCACCCTGTTTGCCAAAGCGCCCCAAGGCCCACTGCTGGCTTTGCGTTGGCTGGTTGTGGTGGTCGCCACCAACTGGCTGATCAGCCTGGGGCGCACGCTACATTGCCTGCTGCTGGGCGAGGATTTTGGTTTCGGCTTGCTGTTTACCGCCGTGGAGGTCCTCACCACCTGCGCCGTATTGCTACTGGTTATCCGGCAAACCCTGCCCCTCAGCCAGGCAGACCAGGCGCTTTTGGATACCTTGGGCCCATCCGGTGATTCCGAAGCCGGTAACCCAAAACCCCGCTACCGCCACTCGGGGCTGAGTGACAAAGACGCCACACGTATCGCCGATAAAATCCAGCACGCACTTGAAGTTGACCAGCTCTATTTGCGCGACGATTTGAGCCTGCGCCTGCTCAGCCAGCACATTAACGAAACTCCGCGCTACGTCACCCAAGTCATCAATGAAAGTCTCAACACCCGCTTCTATGAAATTGTGCACCGCTACCGGGTTCAACATGTCGCCAACCAACTAAAAGCAGAGCCGGCCAGCGCCATTACCGAGCTGGCCTTTGCCGCCGGCTTTAACAGCAAATCCACCTTTCACTCCGCCTTTAAGCGCGAACTGGGCATGACGCCCGGCGAGTACCGCAACAGCTAACACGTGCAAGGCAGCGGATAGGGTCCGCCCCGCGCGGGCCGGACGCGCCGCCCCCTGCTTACGCCTAGCCTAAAGCTCCGATCCAGCCTCGTCTTAAGGAGCACACCATGAAACCCACGTTAGCCATTTTGATCACGCTTATCGCCCTGCTATTGCCACCGCCGGCCGTCGCTGCGGGCAAGGTAGAAAGTCTTGAGTTTGAGTCAGCGGTGCTGGCTGAGAACATCATCGGCATCAGCCCACACCGGCGGATCATGGTGTACACACCGGCCAACTACACCCCCTCCGCCCGCTATCCGGTTATCTACTATTTGCACAACTTGGGCTGGTCTGGCGACAGGGTCTTCAGCGTGAATAAATTCAATGAAGTACTCGACCAAGCCATTGAGCGCGGCGATATTCCACCGGTTATCGCGGTCGTACCCGACCTCACTACCAATACCATGGGCACCATGCTAGGCAATGCGCGTGAGAGCGGTCGCTGGCTCGACCACATCAAAAATGAACTGGTGCCCTTGATCGACGCTCGTTACCCCACCGTAAAAAGTGCCAAAGGCCGCGCCCTCAGTGGCGATATGCTGGGCGCCTACGGCGCACTCAAGCTCGCCATGTTTTACCCAGACACCTTTGCCAGCGTCTATGCCCTGCACCCGGTGGCCAATGGCATAGGTGAAGTGCTCATGCGTTCGCGGCCCGACTGGGCGCAAATGAACGCAGCCACCAGCTGGGATGATCTGAAAAGCAACGTTTACTCTGAAGTGTTTATGCTGATGGCCCAGGGCTACCTGCCCAACCCCAACAAGCCGCCGTTTTACGCCGACCTTATGGTGGAAGACATTGACGGCAAGCTACAGGTCAACGTTGAGCACACCCGCAATCTGCGCCGCGGCTTTCTGCTCAATGAAATGCTGCCCGACTACGCCGCCAACCTGAAGCAGCTGTGCGCACTGGGGTTTGACTGGGGGCGTATGGACCCGAACCCGGACCACGTCTACGGCAACCAGGACTTTACCCGTTTGCTGGCCGACTACGGCATAGAACACATGGCCGAGGAACACGGCGGCGGCCCCTGGGACAGAAACTGGGGGCTCCAGGGCCGTATGGCCGAGCGGGCTCTGCCCTTTTTGGGGAAATGCCTGAAGACCTAGCAGACTGTTGAAAACCGCCTGCACAGAATATGTGTCAGGCGGTGCACTGAACTTTTATTAAACGATAATGACTGCAGAGAAGCGACACGTGCACCAAGACTAAAAGCGCTGTACAGCGTTCAACACACAGTCACACCGATCAGGTTCGATCATCTTGTTTTGACTGCACGGACACCACCACGTTGTTCTCAACGGTAATCACAACCAGCGACGCGCTACCGGCCGAGTTGGAGAGGCGGTAGGTCAGCACTTCTCGTTTTAACGGCGCTGCGGCAGAGCCGTCATCGACCGCAATGGTTTCTACCTCTTGGTAGGCGGGCGCCCCGGCGATCAATATGACCTCCTGTTTGCTCGCACCCGCCTGAATTAACTTTCCATTTTCCAGCCGGAAAGACCCATCGGCACTTACTCCAACACAAATGCTAAGTAAGAGCGCCGCCATCAATACTTTAGAAGGTTTCATACCGTTACCACTCCATATGACTTATTGCCAAGGCCAATAATATCGTCTTGCTTCAATTAAGTAGAGAACCATCAAGCAGTTTTTTTCGCCCCGATCTCAAATCAAAGCTTCGGCAATCGCTTCGGCCAGATAGGGCGCCACAGAAAACTTTCCGGTATCGACAGAGATATAGTTGCCGTGACGAAGTACGCCCAGTTTATCCCGGCTGTGTAAATTCGATTTAGGGTCTTCCAGGCTCCCCGTCGCCTGGGCGTAGACCCAACCACCTTGTACCTCGGCCCTCTCCGCCTGCTGGAGTATTCGTGCCGCGCCAGGGAGAATGTCTTTTAATCCGCCCTTAATCTTTGCGATAACGGCGTCTGCGCCCTCAACAGACAACTGCGGTGTCTTGGGCGGCTGAGCGTCCCGCCCCTCGGCGAGCAAGCCTGCCGGGTACCAGGACACATAATAGCGGCCATTGCCGTAGTGCTTGATGTCGCCAAAGGGCCCGGCACAGATCACCGCCGAAGCGTGAGGCGGCGTGTCGGGCGGGCATTCCACAAACGCGGAAACCCGATAGCGATGATGCATACTCACATCGGTGCGCCCCATCAGGGTTTTATCGATTGACGGCCGGCCCGCCCATAAGGCGTTGATCACGACATCAAACCCCGTAAACGGGCCTTGATCCGTCTGCACACCGTAGCGATTGAGCTTCTCGTCTTCGGTGCAAACCGCTTGCACCACTTGCCCGGTAAGTACGGTAATGGAGGGCTCCGCCAACACCCGCCGCACAAGCGCATCGGCGAAAAGGTTGGTATCAATGGAATACTCCGGCACGCGAATCGCCTGGCAGATCAGCTCAGGGTTATAGTCAAAGTCGATGTCAGAGGCGGCGAGACGGCGTAAATCCCCGCGCGAAATACCACGCAAATAATCGCCCACATCCGGGTGGGCAAGCACCAGATCGGTCACCCGCGCGCAATAGTCCCACACCGCATCAGGGCCCACCACGCTGTTTTTGTGTACGAGGTAATTATCGGCTTGCGGGGTTATCCAGGGGGCAATAGAGGTTTCCAGAAGCTGTTCGACAATCGGCCGAAACCGCAAGCCACCGGTCAGTACCTTTTTCGCCGTTTCCAGCGCCCGCGAACCGGAATAGAGATAACCGAGGTGAATCTTGCCCTCATTCCAGCGGCTTGCCTCACCCATGATTCGGGGATGCTGCTCAAACAGCGTGACCGACGCGCCCCGGCGGGCGAGGCTCAGGGCAGTGCAGCAACCCATAATGCCGCCACCGAGTACCGCAACACGCTTCATCGCTTGAGAGCCAGTGGGCAGGCGCACCAGCACTGCCCGCTACCGGCAATACGCTGGACGATAGTGCAGCTCATCGCGCGTTTAAACACGCTTATGCCCTGCCACGCGGGGAGATACACCGTTATCAGGGGAGTCATGGTGGTTAAGATCTATCCCATGCCGAATCAGACAAGGGTAGGTCTGAATAAAGATAATCCGCAGGATCATAGCAATTACTGGCCAACACCAGCAAGCTGGCATGGCAGCTCAGATACTTTTGCCACGCAACATACTTGGGCGGCAGGTAGAGCGCCACCGTCTGGGTATTGAGCGGGTGCAACACCTCGGCACCAAAACTATCGCGTGTCACAACGTCGATCTCACCCTGCAGCGCAATCAGCAACTGGTGCTCCGTGTGGTGCCCGTGGCCGCCACGCACACACCCGACCGGCACATCGCTGACAACGAACATACGCTTAGGCTCAAATGGCAGGCTGGAAAAGTCCACCGGCAACAAGCAGCCACGGTTATCTGCCAGTCCTTCCAAGTGAATGATTGTTGGCTTTGGCTGGTCACCAGGCGCTGTGTTTTTATGGGATGGCATAGCGAAAAGTCATTTGCTGTGATCTATTGGGCATAGGGTAACCCAATTTACCCTCTTCGAGTTAGGCACGTCTCATTGTATGGTCGCAGTACCGATACATCGCTGATAAATTAGCTTAATAACACTACCCTTTTTAAAGCTCGCGCTTAGGTCAGGGGGATAGCTGCCAACCAAAAAGGCTTCACCACGGCCACCAGGAGGTATTGGTAAGGTGACGTCCAGCTGCCCCCAAAACTGTTGATTGCTTTTCTCAAAACACATATCGGGCCGAAATTTCTCACCCTGGACAACAGGCGTTTGGCGACCGCCGATTTCTGTTGGAAACAAATAAACTTGTACCTTTATCGGTGGATCAATGGGTTCAAATTTTTGGCCAGCCATATAGTTTAGCCTTCGTCTCAAGCGCCGTGTAAGCTGGCAAGCCGATGCGAGTTGCGAACAGCGCCTCTCCGGCCAAAGAGAATCTGTTTTTGCCATAAGTATAGGAATTTCGAAGCCTTTTTGATGGCCGTTATAATTTAGCAAAACTAATTGACTATCGGTACTTTCGACCAATCCCCGTCAACTGACTCCAGAAGCTTTCTAATGGCATTACTCTTCTGCTGGTAGTTATACGCATTTGAGTCCCAGCGCTTTTTAACTGAGAGATGGATGGGGCCGCTTATGGTGCGGATGAAATTTTGTCTAAGCTTATAGAAATGTTTACGTTCATTGTGCTGTTTGTCAGTGTGATCAGGAGCCAAGGCGTCCAAAAAATGCTTTTCGAACTTAAGGCCTGTGGATTGGGCCTCTTTCAGCATCCATTCACTAGCGCAATGACTTAGCCCCTTTTCTCTGTAGCCACCACCGACATCAGAATGCACGCCAGAGAACCAGACTTGCTTTAGATCCAACCCCGGCTTTTCGTCCCAGAGGGTCGGCTCAAAATCCTCGCGGTTTTCATCAATAGATACCGCGTGCCGGGCATGGCGAACTATCTTGCTGGGCTCAGTATCGTGAAATAAATACTTATTGGTATCGAGACTCCCTAGAAATGGCACGGGTATACCTAATGCACCCACCGTATCCCACACGCCAACAAAATCTATTTCCGTAATATCTTCTAAAGCGTATTTCTTCCGGAAATTAACTGCCTCGGACTCGTTGGGGCTGCTTTTCTTAGTGCGCTTGCGATAGAGCTCATAGGCATCGTTAATTTTTTCTGCATGTTCACGACGCAACAATCCACAGTTTCGAATGAACCCACATAAAGAGCGCACGGTGTAGGCACCACGGCTAAAACCAAAAAAATACAGCTCGTCTTTCTTGTTGTAGTTATGAACCAAAAAGCGATAGCAATCGATGATATTCTTATCTATGCCCTCGCCCGAAATACCGCCGGATAGCTTCTTACGATCTGTGCCCACTCCCCAATCATAAAATACGACCTGATCGACACCTGCAACATGCGGCCTCACCGATCTCGCCATTTGCAATACATTTGTTGGCTCGCCTTGTTCTGGCGAATTCCATGTTCCATCGGCAAAAATCGCTATTCTTTTCATCTTCCCTGTTCTCCTATTCTCTGTTTGCCAGTGAAAATCCACATCACTTTTATCTGGACTTCACACGATACTGAGGTGTTCGCCTTAGCGGGTTAAGTTCACATTTCGCGTTCCGTGACTTGCTAAGTGGATGATTCTCATTTTTACTACCGTACAAATTCGACTTTTTCAGTAATTGTAGTAATACAATTACCAGCGATCTTTCCATCATGATCTTTTGTAGCCGGAAGCTTTAGTTCAATTTTTCCGTCATACATATCAGTTACCTCAAGAGGGCCTCTACAAGCATCCTGGAGAACTTCGTACGATTCAGGTGGCTCATACTCAAACCAATGAGACTCCACCTCTAACAGCCTTACATAGCTTCCAATTTTTACTTCGCTGTCCATAAATTATGGCTCGACACTCGTAATACACTTAACGCTTAGATCACCATCTGTATAACGACCTGCATAAGGGGCGCCGCGGTAGCGGCGTCCCAGTGAACGAGAGTGAGCGATCTTGATGCACTGGTTAGGCCTTTAGTGTCCTGTTTCATTTCTTCGCGTAAGAAGATCATTTATAGCCAGAACGACTTTTTCATCGCTGTGCCCAAGTTTCGAAAGCAAGTCGATAACGGCATCTGGTTCAAACCAGTAAAAGGCACTATCTAGCCCTTCTTTAAGCGACTTCATTTGAACATTGGTTAGCCTAGCCATGTATGCTCTTATTCGGCTTTCAGTTTTTGCTCTATCCTCGTGGCACGAGTGACACAAACACCTTAGCGCACTAAGTGGATATTCCCATGGTTCATTACCTTCGCGCATTACAGTGTAATAACAATGATGTGTTTCTAACCTATCTGTACCACCACAATCTTGGCATTTCCATCCTGCTCGCTCTTTAACTAATTTCGATTTTTCTTTCCATCTCGGATCTCTTAGCTTTTGCGAGTAACTTCCTCCTAACGGGGTATAGTCATAATCTGGAATCGGGTAAAACCCCATATTCCATGAATGTCCTTGTTCATAATAGTATCCAAATGATTCGATATAATCGTCGAACTCTTCTGTGTCTCCGCCAAAATTTAGCATTGTGTGAAGCCCACCCTCGAATACAAGAACCAGATCAGAATCGTTTAGATAGTCCTCATTTCTCAAGCGCCACTCTTCAATCGAATAAAATCCTGTATCGATGTCTAAATCGTTACGAATTAGCCATTCTTCAATGGCAGCTCTTAATCTTTCAATATTACTCGGCATTCTTTGTGGCCTGACGCCTCAAGCGGAGGCGCGCTTTAGCGCGTCCTTCTGACTTGACTTGTTACATGTGTTTTAGTCATTGCATCTAACCAGTTTATTTGAAAGTAAGCTATAGATCGTACAAGAAACACCAATGAGTATCATTAACCATACTAAGAGCTCGTTTTGAAAAAAATAGTTTACAAAGAATGAGCCAATGAAAGCGGCAACAAGCCCAGCGCGGAATAGGTTTGCATGGGGGCTAAAAATAATTTTTTCATTGCAATTAGGGCAATTAAAATATTTAGGCTTTTCAAGCCTTCGTATTAAATCTTGATCTTTGATTTTGGATACATCTAAGGCTTTGTTGCATACTGGACAGCTAAACCTTGTATATTCTAAATAGATCATTGCAACCCTGAATTAATTATTCTTTGTTTAAGGGGCGTATATTTTTCTAAGTATTCTTCACTTATTGGGACTGAGTCATCAGAAAAATGCATTAATGTATACCACTCTTGAGTTGCTTTTTCATAATCATCTTCGTCGATCAGATTTAAAATACTTTTGCATTGAGTAGACGCAGAAAGGAAAGCGCTCTTATTTGTATCTGAGATTGATAACAGATAGAAATGAAAAAATACCTTTTCAAGAGCAAGAAAATTCTTTGTGAGAAGTTTCTTATTCACTCAATCTCCATATGCATGTAACGCCCGGCTCACCGAGCAAATTTTTGATGGTGGCTTTTTTGCGTGTTTTTGCAAAAAAGGTGACAGCGGAAATTTGTCCGATGCAGCCGTTTGTTATGCGCTTTACTTGTTTGTGACGAAATCATCTTTGCTTGCATAAATTTGAAACTTAATTGGGTATTGCTTTGCCCATTTGAGCAATACTTTTTGTACCTCACCAACTCTTGATTCAGGAATGGTTGATGTGTACAACCATATACCAATGTTTTTTTCTTCAGTTGGTAAATCTTCGCAATCTATGCTGAATTTAGATTGTCCACTTTGTATTGATAGAGCATGAGTATACATATGAACATTTCGCTGTAACGAAATATCCCAGCCATCTATCATGTCATTTACGTTACGTTCCATCTAGATCTCTATTGCCGCATAACATCTATGGACGCCCCGTTTTGTGCAAGCAAAATATGGTGACAGTTTAGGTTTGCAGCCATCTATACGGATTCTAGTTGGAGACTTGCTCCGATCACTGGATGAGAGCCGCTGATTCGGACCTAATCATTTGTAGCGTTCTTAAAAGAACGTTGTTAGGGCCAGGTTGACCGAACCTTAGTGTACCTATTAGTCATCAATGTAATTTTACCTGCGCAAACCAAGATCGCCTCGAAGTTCTAAGCGGTAACTTCTCGATATCGCTCGCCTTTCACTAATAGAGCCCATGCGACTCGGGCCAACTTGTTGGCCAGCGCCACGATCACCGTGTTTCTATGACACCTGGTCTGCAGCTGCCTCAGCCAAGCAGTGACCGGTCGTCGTGGGTTCATATGTCTTAGAACCGCTCTAGCACCGTGTATCAGCATTCGTCTTAAGTAGGCATCACCTCGTTTACTGATCCCTATCAGCCGAGGCTTCCCTCCCGTTGAGTGCTGCCTTGGTACCAGGCCCAACCAAGCCGAGAATTGACGGCCAGACTTAAATGATTGTGCCCGCCCCACTGTCGCCATTTGTATATCGCGCATGCGCGTTATCACTCCTTGAAAAAACTTTAGGAGAGCTGCGCAAGCTTTTGACTTTTCAGCCATTTAATCGGTATTTGAGTTCTGGGAAGGGGAAGCAAAGCGTGCGTGCGCATTATATCGCGCACGGCGGTCTTGTTATCTCACCTTCCGAACTGGTTAAGCGTTTGACTATAAACGTTTTTCTGTATATTGAAAACTGTAAAGCGTGGACATCCAACGGGCAATGCGTGCACGTTAGGCCGCAACATCTGAATATCACTGTATACCTGCACATGCCTGAAATGGTGGTTTAGACGCTTTGCATGAATGATACGCTTATACAAAATACGGAGGGGGCTGCCCCCACTCCGTATTCCGGCAGTTTACCCAAAGGCTTTTAGCAAGGTTTCCAGCCGTTCGGTGTTAGAGGCGCTGAGCGGACTCAGCGGTTTGCGCGGTACACCGACGTTTAACCCTTTGAGCGCCAGGCCGGCTTTCACGGTGGTAGGCAGCCCGCCTTTAAGAATAAATTGCAGCAGCGGCAGTTGCTGGTAGAAAAGCTCGCGTGCGCTGTCGAGGTCGTTGTCTTTAACCGCCCGGTAAAGCCGCAGGGGCAAATCGCCAATTAGGTTAGGCGCGGCGGTGCACCAGCCGCTGGCACCGGCGGCAAAGGCTTCCAGTGCCAGAGGGTTGCTGCCGTTATAAAACGGCAGGTCGCCTTGGGTGAGTGCGGCGATTTTGTGCATGCGCTGAACATCGCCAGTGCTCTCTTTCACCATAGTGACATTGTCGATGGACTGAAACATAAGGCAGATCAGCTCCGGCGTCATGTCGATGCCGCTGGTGGCCGGGTTGTTGTAGACCATAATCGGCACCGAGATCGCCTGGGCGATGGCGGCGTAGTGCTCGAAGATTTCTTCGTCCGAGAGCTTCCAGTAGGACGCGGGCAATACCATTACGGCATCCGCCCCCAGGCTTTCAGCTATTTTCGCCCGGCTGACGGCGCCTTGGGTGGTGATGTCCGATACGCCGACGATCACCGGTAGCCGCTTGGCAACGGCTTTGATGCTGGCCTCGGCGACTTGTACCCATTCATCGTCATTGAGGTAGGCACTTTCGCCGGTGCTGCCCAGCGGCGCTATGGCGTTGGAGCCGGTACTGACCAGCCGGTCGATCAGCCTGTTTAGCGCGGCAACATCAATCTTGCCTTGCTCATCAAAGGGGGTGATTGGGTAGGTGATAATGCCTTCAAAGGTGGTGGTTTGCATTTCGTTGTGTCTCCAGTGGGTGTTGAGTCAGTTCAAACAATCGGGGTGGCTGCGCAGCGCTCTGCGTGCGTAGTAAGAAAAGAACGCCTGGTAGCGCTTCTCGGTGGAAATCCAGCCATGTGCCTCGCGGGCCAGGGCCGGGTCAATGGGCTGTATGGCACCGGCTGCCATGGCGGTGAGCTGCATCTTGGCGGCGCGCTCGATCAGATGCGCAAGCATCAGCGCTTCTTCAACGCTTTTTCCTGTTACCAGCAGCCCGTGGTGAGCGAGCAAAAGCGTGCGCTTGTTGCCCAGCGCCTGGGAGATGAGTACGCCCTCTTCATTGCCCACGGGTATACCGGGCCAGTTGCCGAGAAAGGCGCAGTCGTCAAACAAGGGGCAGGTATCCATGTGGGAGACCACCAGCGGTTCTTCCAACATGGATAGGGTGGCGGCGTAAAACGGGTGCGTGTGGATGATGCAGTTCACCGCCGGATGCTCGCGGTAGACCCAGGTGTGAAAGCGGTTGGCCGGGTTCGGCATGCCCTCGCCCTCCAGCCGGTTAAGGTCCTGATCCACCAGCAGCAGATTGGACGCCGAGATTTCATCAAACCCCAGGCCCAGTTGCTGTGTGTAGTAGGTGTCAGTGGCGCTCGCCCGTGCGGTAATCTGACCGGCGAGGCCGGAGTCGTGACCGGCGTCGAACAAAATGCGGCAGGTGAGCGCCAGCTTTTCGCGCGTGCTCCAGGTGGGCGCGGCTTGCGTTTTTTCCATAAGCTGCTGCGACTGTTTTACCAGTTCACTCTTTGGCATGTTTAACGTGGATGTCATTTGCTCCTCCTTCTGGCTGTGGCGAGGTTGACAATGGCCTCTTGGTGGCCAATAGTGCGCCAAGCTTCTGGACCAGAAAAACATCCAGTTTTTTAATTAATAAGGGTCCAGACTTGGGAGGAGTAAACCGTGCTTCGTAACTGGCAGCTGATCATCACCCTGGAGCGCAAGGGCGAGCTGGCCCTGCACCTGCAGATTGTGCAGGCCATTGTTCAGGAGATTCGCCGGGGGCGATTGGTGGCGGGCGATGCCCTGCCGGGCAGCCGGGCGCTGGCCAATGCCCTGAGCATTAACCGCAAAACGGCGGTGCAAGCCTATGAGGAGCTTTTGGCGCAGGGCTGGATAGAAACGCGCCCGCGCAAGGGCGCCTTTGTCAGTGCCGCCCTGCCCAATGTCAGCCACAGCCTGAACCCGCCAAGTGAGGAGCCATTGGCGGCGCCACTAACCAGCCGCTCAGCGCTAAACGCCGATGAGGATAAACCCCTTTTGCAGTTCAGCGACGGCGTGCCCGACACCCGCCTGGTTCCCTTTAACGCTATATCACGGGCTTTTCGCCATGCCATTGTGTCTTCCTCGCGGGCCAACCAGCTCGCCTATGGCGATCCGCGCGGCAGCGCACGCTTGCGGGCAGCGGTTGCGCAAATGTTGCGGGCCGAACGGGGCATGGCGGTAGCGGACGAGCAAGTGTGTATTGTCCGGGGCAGCCAAATGGGCATTTACTTGAGCGCCCAACTGCTGGCGGGCAGCGGGCGCAGTATCGCGCTGGAAACCCTGAGCTATCCGCCTGCGCGTGAGGCCTTTCGCGCCTGCGGCCTGACGGTGATCGATGTGCAGCAGGATGCGCAGGGCATGGATTTAGACCACCTGGAAAAGCTTTGCCAACAACACCGCTTGGGCGCGGTTTACACCACGCCCCACCACCAGTTTCCCACGACGGTAATGCTGCCCGTGGAGCGGCGGATGCGCTTGCTGGAACTCTCGACTAAGTACGGTTTCACGATTATTGAAGACGACTACGACCACGAGTTTCACTTCTCCCACAGCCCGATGCTGCCACTGGCTAGCGCGCAGGCGGCCGAAAACGTTATTCATATCGGCTCGCTGTCCAAGGTGCTCGCACCCGGTTTGCGCGTCGGGTATTTGGTAGCGCCCAGACCCATCGTAGATCGCTGCGCCGAGCAGATTATGCTGATCGACCGCCAGGGCAATGCCATTACCGAGCTGGCCGTTGAAGAGCTGATGCGCGACGGCGAGGTAAAGCGCCATATCCGCCGTGCGTTAAAAATTTATCAAGCCAGGCGCGACCACGCCGTCGGCCAGGTGGCAAAGCATCTGCCCCAGGCAGAGTTTACCGTTCCGCCCGGCGGGCTTGCCCTCTGGCTGCGCTTTCCCCCGGCCACTCCCATGCGGGAGATTGAAGCGCGAGCCCAGCATGCCGGCCTGGGTATTTTGCCCGGCTACCGGTTCTCGGGGCGCGGTGAAGACATACCGGCACTGCGACTCGGCTATGCCAGCATGAACAGCGGTGAATTTGATCACGCGATTGCCCTGTTGGCGAAGGCGTTTAAGCGAGAATAAAAAGACGATGCCGGCACAGCCACGCCATGGAGTGAACAATTGCGCTGGGGCCTGTTACTAAGCCCTAAAAAATTAATGCTTTGGATTTTTCGGCTCAGGTGGCGGCAATTGGGTGATGCGAATGCGACGAAACTGAATGGTATTGGCGGTATCGCCACTGCTGGCGTAGGCGGCACTGCCGTGGTGTTGCAGGCCAATGTGCCCCTCGGCAAATTTGGTGTCCGTTACCGCTGTGGTGAGCACGCCGTTGACCCAGACGGTGATCTCTGGCCCCAAGGCGCGAATTTTGTAGTGATTCCAGGCACCTGGGTTAAAGGCTTTGGCTTTTGCCGGCGTCCACTGCGGTGAGTGATTGGCTTTAAAGTGCTCGCCCGGCGCCGAGCGCTCCGGGTGCCGCGGAAAGAGCCACTCGCGCTCGGTGGCTTGCTCATAAAGCCCACCGCTCCAGCGCCGCTCGGAAGGGTCCACCTCGGCTTGATAACCATAGGCGTAGTAGCTTTCTATCGCCGGGTCATAGGCGATTTGCCCGCGAAACATCACGCCGGAGTTCACGTACTCCTCTGGCTGTGGCAATTTAACCTCCAGCTCTAACTCAAAGTCGCGGTAACGCTTTTTACTGAGCAAAAACCAGTTATCGGTAGAGATCAGGTGAATCTCACCCTCCGCCCAACGCGTTTCACCAAAGGCGCTGACGTTCATCCACAGTTGCGGGTTGTCGGTGACATCAACGCTGCCGGCGCGGGCTGAAAATGAGAGGAGTAACCCCACCCATACACCCAAATTGGCTCGCATAGAATTACCGCACCACTTCAAGGGTGACATCCGCCAATCCCAGGTCTGTATCCGCAATAGCGGCAAAGGCCGATCGCGACAGGTCAATCACCCGGCCGTCGATAAACGGGCCTCGGTCGTTAATTTTTACCGTTACCGCATCGCCAGTGATGTTATTGGTGACTCTGACTTTGGTGCCAAAGGGCAAGGTGCGGTGCGCCGCGGTGTTTAGCAGCTGATTAAAGCGCTCGCCACTGGCGGTTTTACGAAACTGATATTTGGCCGCATAAAACGAGGCCTTGCCCTGCTCGGAATAACCCACCAAGTGCGCGGAGCTTTTTGCAGTAATACTGCTGCACGCCGCCACCAGGCTTAGGGCGAAGAAGAGTATAAAAAGATAATGCCTCGGGCGCATAGGCTCTCTTGATGATGTCCGTCGATTCAAAGAAGTCTAGTCTACCTTATGGCGCTGCTGCGACCCAGGTGGCAACGGCCGCTTCGGCTGACTATGGTCCTGACGAGAAAACCCTGCTAAAGTTCCCGATCAATTACTCACGGTGAGGAGGTCTTACGATGATTGTATCCACCCCTGGCCGGGCGCGCGCCGCTTAAACCCGCCACGCCCGGTTGCTCAACCGGGGCTGTAAAAAGCTCCTGTCTTTCTACATTGCGGTTTCATTGCCGTAAGGGGTTTTTGTGGACGCTATTTCTCTGGCCAACCTGGGTTGGCACACTTTTTTTCAACAACAACTGACGCTGGACGAGTGGGAGGCCACTGCGCCGGTGCGAGTGTTGGCCGTACACCGCTCGCAGCTGCTCGCCATGGGCGATACCGGCACTGTCACCCTCCCCATCACACCGGCCATGCCGGTGCTGACCGTGGGCGACTGGCTGCTGCTCAACGACGGCCACTTTAGCCGCTTACTGGAGCGCAACAGTGTTTTCTCACGCAAAGCATCCGGCGCCAAAGTCGCGGAACAGTTACTGGCCGCCAATGTGGACACCGCGTTTATTGTCTGCTCGCTCAATGACGACTTTAATCTCAATCGCATAGAGCGCTATTTGGCAATGACCCACGAGGCCGGCGCGGAGCCTGTGGTGGTACTCACCAAGCGGGATTTATGCAACCAGGCCGATGACAAGCGCCGGCAGGTGCAAGAGCTGGACCCGCTGCTGTGCGTCGAGACCATTAACGGCTTGGACGCCGACAGTGCCACCGCGCTCTCGCCCTGGTGCCGGCCGGGGCAAACCATTGTCGTGCTCGGCTCCTCCGGGGCGGGAAAATCCACGCTCACCAATACGCTGCTCGGCGCCAATATCCAGGCCACAGGCGCTATTCGCGAAGACGACAGCAAAGGCCGGCACACCACCACCGGCCGCACCCTGCTGCCGATGCCCGGCGGCGCGCTGATTATCGACACGCCGGGGCTGCGTGAACTGCAGCTGGCAACAGGCAGCGAGGCTATAGAAGCCACGTTTAGCGAGATTACCTCGCTGGCCGCGCGCTGCCGCTTTGGCGATTGCCAGCACCACCAGGAGCCCGGCTGCGCCGTGCTGGATGCCTTAGAGCGGGGCTTGCTGGACGAGCGACGTTATCAGAGCTTTATCAAACTCAGCCGGGAGCAGGCCCGCAACGAGGCCACCCTGGCCGAGCGCCACGAGGCGGACAAAGCCCTGGGCAAACTCTACCGGCGCACGCAGGCAGAGAGCCGACGGTACAAAGGTAAATAAATCAAAAGGCGGGTGCCTATGCTCGTGCACCCGCCTTTTATCTTATAAAATCGGGCTTACCTATAAAAACGATAGCCTGGAACCTTTTTATTTATGCCCACGATAAAACACCTGGCCTTTTGTGCCTTATCCGCCGCCCTCGCTGGCTGTAGCCAAAATCCCTCCACAGACCAAGCCGCACACTCAGCAGACACCCCGCAGTGGCAAACGCTCTTTAACGGCGAGAACCTGGACGGCTGGACCATCAAAATTGCCGGCTACCCACTGAACGAGAATGCGTTAGACACCTTTTTGGTAAGAGACGGCAAGCTGATCGTCAACTACGACCAGTACGATGAGTTTAAGGGGCGCAACGGCCATATTTTTTACAACCAACCCTTCTCCCATTACCGCGTCAAAGTGGAGTATCGCTTTGTCGGCGAGCAGGCCAAAGGCGCGCCCGACTGGGCCTGGCGCAATAACGGCATCATGTACCACGCCCAGTCGCCCCAGAGCATGGCACTGGAGCAAGGCTACCCCGCGTGCATGGAAGTGCAACTGCTCGGCGGCAACGGCTCGGAAGAGCGCCACACCTCGAATTTAGTCACACCGGGTTCGCACGCGCTCTACCAGGGCGAGTTTCGCACCGACCATATTATTGAATCCACCAGCAAGACCTATCACGGTGATCAGTGGGTCGAGGCCGAAGTGGAAGTGCACGGCGACGAGCTGGCCATTCACTACGTAGAAGGTGAAGAAGTGATTCGCTACAGCGGCATGCAGCTCGATGACGGCACGCCGCTCACCGAAGGTTACATCGCCCTGCAAGCGGAAAGCGCGCCCATTGAATTTCGCAAAGTCGAGCTACTGAATTTAAAAGGTTGTATGGACCCTAAAGCCAGCAACTATAAATCCTATTACGTCGCCGACGATCCACAAACCTGTCAGCACTAAGAGTAGATCAGCTCCGGCGAATCCGGATAAGGACTCGCCGAAGGCCGCTCTTTACTACAGTTTGACGTTTGCCGAAAAAACTATTGCCCCTGGGTCGCCAAGGAAATACTGGTTGGCCCAGTAATGATTATCGGTGAGATTATTGATGTTGAGCCTCAAGGTTAGCGGCTTTTTCGCAAGAGACATTTCATAGCGAGCGCCCAGATCCAGCAACGCGTAACCATCTATGCGGTCGGTGTTTTCATTATCGCCATAGAAATCACCGGTATAGCTGGCACCGCCGTTCACCGTAAGGCCGGGCACACCGGTAATATCGTACTCCAAATAGAGCTTGTACATTTGCTCAGAAACACCTCGGGGTGTTTTCCCTTCGAGCTCGGGATTTTGCTCGTTTTTCTCTACCCTCGCATCCAAAAGGGTAATACCACCAACCACAGTCAAGCCTGACATCAGCTCACCGGTAGCGGTCAGCTCTATACCGGAATGAACTTGGCGGCCGGCCTGAACAAATTCGGCGCTGGTCTCGTCAATCACTTCGTAGTATTCCAGCGGTTTATCAATTTCAAACACAGCGGCCGTTAACAGGGTTTGCCCCAGCGTTGCTTTTAGGCCCAGTTCGAGTTGGTCACTTACCAGCGGTGACATGACCTCGTTGGCGTTGATCACCAGTCGCTCACCGTAGTTTTCACTGGCCACACCGCCTTGCTCCAAACTTTCGATGTAACTGAAGTAGCTGGTGATATTCGCCTTGGGCTTGTAAACCAGAGACAGGGTAGGCGTGAGTTCACTGTCATCATAGTTGGCTGTTTCTTCGCCCTGTGCATTGAAATTTTTGTAGTAAATACGGCTGTCGCTGATACCAACCAAGAGCGACCATTGCTCGTTGAGGCTAATATCATCGCCCAGTGAAATCGTCTCCGTTCTCTGGTCATAGGCTTGGTAAACGGGTTGAGTACCATGGCTGCCCCACTCAGGCTCTTCAATGTAGGTGGGACCATCCAGGGAGAGCCCCTCAAATGCTGGGTTGCCGGCCGTATTGGTGTTGCCATCGGGGTAAAGATCCCAGATGCTCTTGCTCAGCTGATAGCCGAGCGTCAGGTTGTGCCCAATCGCGCCTGTATTAAAAGCGAAGTCCAGGAAGGCAAAGTAACCTTCACCATAGATAGTTTGCGGCGCGTTTTCGCTATTGTAAATTTCTTGGTTATAGGTATTGTCAGCCTGGATGGTATTTGACGCATGAGCACCGCGGCGCTCATTGTACTCATCAAGGAAACCAGCGCGAAAGTTAATGCCCTCGGTAATTTCCCAGTAGGCGTTGACACCCACACGCTCTGAGTCAATGTCCTGATTGGTCCAGCGCTGCCCCCAGCTAACGGAAGTATCCAGTTCATCGGCATCGGGCCTTGCAACACCATCGGCCATGTACCAGTACGCGTTGCGTCCCTCAAGAAAGTACTCCCTCCGGGACAAGTCCAACTCCAGCACCAATTTGTCCGTCACCTGCCAGTCAAAAAAGCCGCTGATAAACTGGCGCTCGTGATTGAGGTTTTCAATGGGCGTTTCACCGTCTTGCGCCACCACATTAACGCGATAGCCAAACTTCCCTGCGCGATCAAACTGTCCACCAAAGTCGCCGTGGGCGAGCAGGTTTTCACCGCCGGTATTGCCCAGGGTAATGGAGTTGAGCCGTTCTTCCGTAGGCCGCTTGGTCACAAAGTTGACCATGCCGCCGACATTACCACCACCGTACAGAAAACCGGACAAACCCGTCAGCACTTCCACCCTGGCCGTTTCTTCCATAGTGGTGCCGTGGGCGTAGTTCCATTTCTGCCGGGTAATACCGTTACGAGCGAAGGTGGTTGTCTGGAAGCCACGCAAAAACACGTAGGGATTATCGTTTTGTGTTTGCGGCCAGTGGAACTGAGTGACCGGATTAAACTTGAACACCTGATCCGCAACACTCGCCTGGAGGTTCTCAATCAGCTCTTCGGGCACCACGCTGATGGAGTAAGGCGTATCCTGTAAGCTGCGACCAGACCAAGGGCCGAGAGTCGTGCCACGCTTGGCGTTACGCCCCTCGACAAAAATCTCTTCATAACCCGCCTTATTCGCTGCAACCTCTTTACTGGAATCCGCTTCTTGCAAGTCGGCAGCGGCACCGCCACTACCAACCAATCCAGCCAACACCAAAGCACCCGCTCCATACTTGCGCGTGAATTTCATACCACCCCCCCAGCAAATGCAATTACGAATTATTATCATTATTATTACAAAATTGGCAGTTAGGTAGCAATAGCAAGAAGCGCAGAATACTGCGCTTCTTCACTAGAGCATGAGGTAATAGATTGATTTTTAAAAGAAAAATTGTCGGACGTAGACTCCGCTTTTGCCATAGAACGAAGCTACATTGGCTGGGCTGTTGGTTGGCAAGCTAGAGGGCAACGGCAGATTAGTCCGCAAAAGAGCCAAAACCTCTCAATTGGCAGAAGCTAGATGCCAGGGTAGATCTTTAAAACCCCTCCACCGCCAGCCACTCGCTCATCACCGCAAACCAATCCATGGGGTTGCGCATACCAAAACCGTGGCCGCCGCTTGGGAGAATCACCATACCAGCGCTGACGTCTTTCGCGCGCAAGGCCTCGTAGTAGCGCAGGGAGTTTTCCACCACCACCGCGGTGTCGTCGCTGGCGTGGATTAAAAACGCCGGCGGTGTCTGCGCCGTCACTTGTGTTTCATTGGAAAAGTAGGCTTGCCACTGGGGCTCGGCTGGCTCGCCGAGCAAATTCGTGCGCGAGCCCGTGTGTGCAATGCTGTCATCAAAGCTGATAACCGGGTAAACGAGTATCTGAAAGTCCGGCCTTACCTGAGCGGCCGTCCAATCACTGAGTACCGGGTCGTTAAAATGCACCGCCACCGAAGAGGCCAGGTGCCCACCGGCAGAGAAGCCCATGATGCCCACTTTGGCCGGGTCAATCCCCCACTCGGCGGCCTTGTTTCTGACCAGCACCAATGCCTGTTGTGCGTCCTGCAGCGGGCCGACTTTCTTGTCGGCCATGTTGGCGTCCAATGGGTCGCGGTATTTAACAACAAAGGCGGCAATGCCCTGCTCATTAAAGCGCTCGGCGACCTGATAGCCCTCTTTCACGACGGACACGCCCCGGTAGCCGCCGCCGGGTAAAATCACCACGCCTGTGCCAGTGGCCTTGTCTTTCGCGGGCAAAAAGAGTGTGAGCGTTGGGTAGGTGACGCGCTGTAAAAACGTATCGGGGTGACTGGGGTCGCGAACTTTTTCCAGATCCTCGCTCGCCACCGAGCCGGGTATGGCTCCATCGTAAAGCGGTATTGTCTGGCGCTCGGCCGTAGTCGCGTGAGTAAAACTGGCTCCGGTCAACATCAACGCGCTCGCGAGTATCCATAATGGGTAAATAAAACGGTGGTTCATGGCTTGGGCTCCTGTTTTTATTGTGTGTGGTTTTGGTGGGCAGGTTGAGCTTGCAGGCATCCGCTGCGTTATCCCGCAGTCGCGAGATGCACACAACCCTTTTATACTGCGGCACTAAAATACCACAGTGCGAATATCACAGCGCAAATTCATAGCGCTGGCGACAGGGAGCCCACCATGAAAAAAATAAACGTCGTCGGCACCAGTGGCTCGGGGAAAACCACTTTCTCTCGCGCCCTGGCGCAGCGCCTGAACGTCCCCTGCATTGAAATGGACGCGCTCTTTTGGAAGCCCGGCTGGACCCAAAGCACTGACGACGAATTTTTTGCCAAGCTCGCCGAAGCACTCGATTGTGACACCTGGGTGCTGGATGGTAACTATAGCCGCACCACAGCGATTAAATGGAAGGACGTCGACACGATTATCTGGGTGGATTTTGGCTTTGCCCGCACCATGTGGCAGGCCGTCAAGCGCGCGGTCTTACGCGTGAGAGATCAACGCGAACTCTGGTCCGGCAGCGGCAACCGCGAGAATCTGCGTATGCTCTTTTCGCGCGACTCTATTTTGCTTTGGACGCTGAAAACCTACCGGGTGAATAAAAAGCGCTACCGCGCGCTGATACAAAACCCGCAATACGCACACCTGCGTTGTGTGCGCTTACGCAGCCCAACGCAGTGCCAGGCGTTTCTGGCAGAGTGTTCACCTTAGTCGGCCTGGAGGCCTGCAACTCTACCGCTCAATTGCAGCCGGGCAACTGATCAATCCACTCGCGCAACAGCGCTTCGCCTTCGGTATCCACCTGATTGCTCCCCACCGGAGGCATTTGCTCAGCGTGATCGCGCAGCGCCATGCGCAACACCAGTACCGAGTGATCGCTGTTGCCGGGCAGCAGGCGCATGGCACCATCTATACCCATAGTGCCGTTTTGCGGCGGCACATTGCATAGGCGGGTGTCACCCAAATCGGTTTGCCAGCGCAAATCCATATTCACGTTGGTGCCGCCGCCGGGGCGGTGGCACTGGGCGCAGTTCGTGTGCAAGTAGGCCCGCGCCCGCTCATCCAGCCCGGCGCTGCTATCTTGCGGATAGGCGAGCGCGCTGGCGTTAGTGGAACCGGTGAGAGCACCGATGTCTTTTAACGTGAACACCTGATTGGCGCTGCGCCCAGTGGACGGGTAGGTAAACTCGCCATTTAACTGCGCCGTTTCCAAGCCGAGCGACCAGCCCGCCGCCTCGGTGTGGCACTGCATACACTCGGCGCCACTGGGGTAGATCCAGTTCTGGCCCTGGCGCTCGCTCACCAGGCCGCCCTCGACCAGTTCAGCATCGGTGCCGGTATCGTTCCAGGCGTAGGTGTAACCCGCCCACTGGCCGTCAGTGTGGTGTTTTAGCAGGCGTGTTTCAATCAGCTCACCGCCCAAATAGAAGTGTTTCATCAGCACACTGCCGGCCGGCACCTGCCAGTCCTGGCCGCTGGCGACGCTCATGCGGCGACCATTGGGCAGTGCCAGCCAGCGGCGCTTGTAGGCGCCATCGGACCAAAACGGCGCCTGCACCTGATAGGGAATCAAACCCGATACCGCCTGGCGCGGGTTGGTAGGGTTTACGCAGCCGGTAGCCGACAAGAGCGTTTCGGGGGCATTGATTTGTTCACCGGTTTCACCCCCCTCGACCAAGCGATAAATACCGCCGCCAAAACTCAAGATATAGAGCTCGCCATCTTCGTCTTCGGCGAATGAGGCAATGTTTTGGCCGGTGTCTTCAATCAGCACCTCACTGCGCCAACTGCCACCGCTGCGGGTCAGCGCGTAGAGCGGCCGGGTGACGTAATCGCCAAACACATAGCGACCACTGAGTGAGGCAATGGCGCTGCCGCGGTAACGATAGCCACCGGTGATGGATTGAAAATCGGGCTGGGGCACTTCGGCCACAGGGTCGATCAGGCCCGCCGTCTGGCAACCGCTGGAGGGGTTATAACAATGCGCGCCTTCGCGTATGCGCCAGCCGTAATTGCCACCGCGGGAAATAATGTTCACCTCCTCCCAGCTGCCCTGGCCCACATCGGCCAGCCACAGATCACCGGTAGCGCGGTCAAACGACCAGCGCCAGGGGTTGCGCAGCCCCCAGGCATAAAGCTCGGGGCAGTTGCCACCCGCGCCCTGCTTTTGCAGCATTTGCTCGTCGGTATTGCACAAAAAGCCGGCTTGATCGGCGTAGGGATTGTCTGCGGGAATGGCGTAGGGAGAGGCGCCGTCCACGTCAATGCGAATCATGCTGCCCCAAAGGTTGGCCGTGTTCTGCGCGCGATTATCCGGATCGCCCGCCGAGCCCCCGTCGCCGATACTCAAATACAAATAGCCATCGGCGCCAAAGCCCAGCCGACCGCCAAAATGGTTTTTGGAGGTGTACGGGGCGGTGTAGCGGATCAGTATTTCTTCGGAGTCTTCATCCAACAATCCGGTACCGGCGTCGCGGGTAAAGCGCGACAGTACCGAGTCGCAGCAACCACCGCCGGGCTCTGAGGCTTGGTAAAACGCATAGACCTCACCGTTGCCAGCGTAGTTGGGATGAAAAGCAAAACTCAAAAAACCCGCCTCGTTGGCACTGTCATTCACGCGCCCGCGCAAATCGGCAAACAGCTCACGGCTAGTGACCGATTCATTGTTGGCAAACCGGTAAATGCGCCCACTCTGCTCGGCCAGATACCAGACACTGTTGTCGCCGGGCGGGTACTCCATCGCCACCGGCTCACTGAAACTCAGATTCGGGTAGGCACGCTCAAGCGCCACCCCGGTGACCGGCTGGGGCGACTCACCAGCCAGGCAGCTGCTGTTGCTGGGCCGGACATCCAGACCCGCTTGCGGGGGCTCACTGGATTGACTGCTCGAACTGCTCTGGGAGCTGCTGGAGCTACTGCTCTCGCTGCTTGAAGACGACACACTGGAGACACTACTTGAAGATGTGGACGAAACACTCGACGACGCACTCGATACCACACTCGATGAACTTGAGACACTCGACGACACACTGGATGAGGACGCGCTGGACGATACACTGCTAGACACAGACGACTGGCTGGACAGGCTCGAAGACGATGAACTGCTCTGGCTGGATACACTGGATGAAGAGGTGGACGCCTGATTGCCGGAGCTGTCAGCGGCGCTTGAAGACGAGGCATCATTGCCCGAGCCACCCCCCGAACCACCGCAAGCGGTCAGCAGAGCCAGAATTCCCACCAGCATGAATACGCGCATAATCGTCTCCCAAGGCCAGTTGCCACAAATATCCTGATGACAGGCTACTCTGCCCAGGCGCCCGAAACTGTCGGCCCGTTCACGCTCGAGCGCTCTTGCTGCTAAACTCGCGCCATGAAACACAGCGTCTTTGTCACCATGTCCCTGTTTGAAGGCGGCTTATCGGTGATCGCCCTACTGCTGTTGTCCTTTACCACTATAGTCATTAATCCGCCCGGCAGCGCCGGAGCCGGTGCGCTTCTCTGGGGCTGCCTGGCGGCACTGGCAACCTATGGTGCCATGGCGCTCAGCGTGCGCTGGCTACCGGGCTTTCGGGCCAGACTGCGTCCACACATTGGCCAGATGCAACAACTCTTTACGCCGCTTTCGCTCTGGCAGCTGGCGTTTATCTCCCTGCTCGCCGGGGTGGGTGAAGAGCTGTTATTTCGCGTACTGCTGCAAAACTGGCTGGCCGGGTTCGGTTATCCGAGCGTGGCTATTGTGCTGGCATCGCTGGTGTTTGCCGCGCTGCACTGGTTGTCTTTGACTTATTTTCTGGTCACCCTGGTGGTCGGCCTCGCCTTTGGTATTGTCTATCACACCACCCAGAGCTTTGTACTGGTGGCCAGCTGGCATGGCGTCTATGATTTTATTGCCTTGGTGATTGTCAGCCGCTGCCCACAGTGGCTCGGCTTTTCACAGGCCTCACCGCCCTCACCCAACACACAGACCCATTGACCGAGAGACCAATCGACGTGAAGAAACTGGAAAACGAAAAAGAGCTGGTCAAAAAAGCCCTCAAGGTCGGCTCGGTGTACGCCGAAAAGCGCGGCGCCGCCCAATTCGAACCCACGGACTCCGCCGCCGATCGGATGCTCTATATCTATCGCCTGCTGGTGCACGACAAACTCATTCAACCTCTGCCCGAAGAACAAGTCTCGCAAAAATCCATTCAACACAAGCTGGCCATCTGGGCCTCAAAGCTGGATACCCCCTAACTCGAATTTAGATACCCCCTAAAAAGGTACTGGTATTGCCACAAGGCGCTGGTAAAATGCCGCGCCAAGCACTTTGTGACCTTGTTCACACTTCTCCTGTTACAAAGTGATACTAAAAAACACAATACCAACAAGAGACTTACCACCGTGACCATTGTTAATGCACTGCCGGGCAGGATTGGCCTGGTGTGGGGGCTATTGCTTGCCGTCGGTCTTACCGGCTGCGGCGGCAGTGATTCCACATCTTCGTCCGAGCTTCCGAACCAGCTGGATCTCGAGCTGCGCACCGAAATCAACACCCACCAACTTACCGGCGACCCAAGCACCGGCCGCGAGCTGCCGAGCATCGACTCGCCCAAGGCGCAGCTGGGTATGCAGCTGTTTTACAGCAAAGCCCTGAGCGGCGACATGGACACCGCTTGTGTCACCTGTCATCACCCGATGCTGGGCGGTGGCGATGACCTGGCACTGTCCGTGGGCGTGGACGCCGAGTATCAGGATCTGCTCGGACTTGGCCGCCTGCACAGTCAGGATGGCGATCACTTTGACGGCGGCCCCACCGTGCCGCGCAACGCGCCCACCACCTTCAACATCGGCATGTGGGACAAAGTCCTGTTTCACGATGGCCGGGTCGAGAGCCTGAGCGGCACCGCACGCAAAGGCGGCGCCGATGGCGCGGGCATTCGTACACCGGATGTTGCCTACGGCAGCGCCGACCCCGATGCCGGCACCAGCCTCGCCGTGGCGCAAGCGCGCTTTCCGGTGACCTCGCCCGAGGAAATGAAAAACTTCGGCTGGTTTGACGGGGCAAGCAACCAGCAGGTGCGCCAATACCTGCAGGAACGGCTCGGCGGCTACGGCAATCCGCCCGGCGGCCACCTGAGCACCAACCACTGGCTTGAGCTGTTTGTCGCCGCCTACGGCAATGCCCAGAGCACGCCCGAGTCGGTGATTACCTTTGCCAATGTTGCCGATGCCCTCGCCGCCTACGAGAGCTCGCAAGTGTTTGTCGATACCCCCTGGAAAGCCTACGTGCAGGGTAACGAAGAGGCTCTGACCGCCTCACAAAAACGCGGTGCCCTGCTGTTTTACCGCTCGGTGGAGCAAGGCGGCGCCGACTGCGCGGCCTGCCACAGCGGCGACTTTTTTACCGACGAGCAATTCCACAATGTGGCGATGATTCAAATCGGCCGCGGCAAGGGCAATGGCGAGGACGGCAGTGAAGACTTTGGCCGCTTCCGCGAGACCGGCGAAGAGAAAGATCGCTTCGCTTTCCGCACACCGACACTGCTCAACGTTACGGCGACGGGCCCCTGGGGCCACGCGGGTGCTTTTTCCACCATGGAAGGGTTTATTCGCCAGCACCTGGATCCGGAGCGCGGCTTTTACGAGTACGACTGGGCGCAACTCGACGGCAATGTGCAGGTCACCCACGCTGAACGCAACTCGCTCAAGGCGCTCAATCACTGGCTGGCGCTACTGGAAAGTGGGCAATCGCTCTTGCCAGTGGTGTCGCTGGACGATGGGCAGGTCACGGACTTGGTGAATTTTATGGAGGCACTTACCGACCCCTGCGTGGAAGTGCGCGAGTGCATGGCGCCCTGGATACCCGATGAGGCCATGCCAGACCCGGACGACATGCGACTAGACGGAATGGATCTGGACGGCAACTATTTATAAGGCTTGTGAGCCTGCAGCGTTAGTCGTTTAGAGCTGTGCAGGCTCATTGGTCGGGATAAACACCGCCAGCCACACCGAGTGCTCATCGGCTAGTGTGCCCTCTACCCGGTGGCGCTCACCGGCCGGAATAAAGACAAAATCCCCCGGCGCGAGCGCCCGTTCGCGCCCATCCTCCCAGCGCAACACCGCACCGCCGCTCAGCAGAACCACCCACTCATGCTCACTCTGTTCATACCAAAAACCGGGCTCGCTGGCATGGCCGTGGGAGACAATGCGCTCGATGCGCACACCCGAGACCGCCAAGAGTGTATCGCTTAACTCGCGGGGCAGAGCTTCAGGTATCTGCGCCAGCAAATTGTCCAGCGGTGCACTCACAGAGTCTGCACTCGCGCCTGGCGCTCGCGCGCGGCGTGCTCCAGCCCCTCGCGATAGCAGCGGGCACTGGCTTCGGACTCACCAAGTTGATCGAGCAGACGGGCGAGGTCGGCATAGACATCAGCGGCGGGCAGCATATCGAGCGACTCGCTGAAATAATCCCGCGCCTTGCCCCACAACTGGTTGCGCACACATAACCGCCCAAGGGTTGCCAGGAGCGTGGCGTCTGCGTCGTGCTGGCGCAGCCAGGTGTTAGCGATCTTCAGCTGCGTTTTGGGGTCACTGCCCTGTACCAGACCGTAGAGTGCCACCCACTCATCCTGCCAGTGCTTTTGCAGCGCCTGGGTCAGCAGCGGTTCGGCCTGCTCGTCGCAGCCGAGCCGGTGCAGCGCGGCGGCAAAGCCGGCCATCAGCTCCGGCTCTTTGTGCAGCGAGGCAGGAATGCGCGCCCAGATGTCATCCAGCGCCTGCTTGCAGGCGGCGGCGTCAGGTTGTTTTTGATGGCGCTTTTCCACCAGCTGTAACTGACGCAGGTAAACGTCTATCTGCAGTTTTTTCAGGCCCTCGCCGGAGCGCACGTTCAGCTCGCGCAAAGCGGGTAATAGCTCTTCCAGCGCATCGATATCATCCAGTGCCCAGTAGACGTCCGCGAGCAAATCCAACACCACCGGATGCTCGGGCGCCAGGCGTTTGATGCGCTTTAAGGTGGCCAGGCACTGCTCGAACCGCTTGCTGCCAAGCTGCATGCGCGCCTGCGTCAGGGCGACGGCCAACTCACTGCTGCCGCGGCTTTTCTCGGCCTTGTGCAGAAGATCGAGCGCGCCGGGAAAATCCCCGAGCTCGTATGAACAGCGCGCGGCGGCGAGATAATTGACCAGTGGGTTCACCGACTTTCCGGCGCTTTTGACCAGTTGCTTGCGGGCCACCTGCCAGTTGCCCTCGATAAAGTCCACCAGCGCAGCCATGGTGCGGCTCTGGGCCCGGGGCGAGAGGCGGCGCTCGCCGGTCAACAACTTGCCCACCTTGCGCCCGCCGCGAAATAGGCGCCACAGAAAATAGAAGATGACAAAGCCCAGCAGCCAGAGAGCGAGACCGGTCCAGAGGCTCATTTCAACCGTGGTGGCACCGTAGGCCAGCAGCACATAGCCGCTGTCGCTGCGCATCAATTGATAGAGCAGCGCGCCTGCCAGCATAAACACCAATAGCAGGATCAGCCGTCGTTTCATGAGCGATCCCCCGCCTCGACCTGATGCAGCCGCTCCAGATACTGACGCAAGAGATTGTGCGCCTCACTGATATCCGGCAGCTCCACTTCTACCTGTACCTGTTGCAGCTCACCCAGGGTGTCGAGCAGCGCCTGTGTTTGCGGGTTGAGGGCAAAATGATCGCCGAGCCACTGCTCAGCCTTGGCCAGGCTCTGGTGGTAGAGCCGCGGCTCTTCGCGCAGCAGCGCGCTCTGCGCTTGCTCGAGCATAAGTCTCAGGTTCTGACGCAAAAACCACTGCTCCTCGGGGGCCATCAGCGGTGCAATGCTCTCGTCGTGATCGCGCACGCGAATCAGGCTGCCCAGGGTGCGGGCGCCGTGCAACAAACTGGCCTTGACCGTCTCCCAGCCGCCTTCGGCACTCGGGGCCTCGCCCGCCGACGCCTCGGGTAAGTCGCGTTCGAAGGACTCCAGCAGCGGCAGGTCAGCCACCTCGTCAATCACGCTTTGCAGGCGAGCGTAGACGCCTTCGCGGTCTACTGGCTCAATCATTTTCAGCTCGGTCATTTCGCGGGCGAGCATCTGACGGATGGCGAAGAGGTTGGGGTCATCCTGCCCCTTCAAGATGTCATCGGCGGCGCGGGTCAGCGCCAGGGCCTCGGCGCTGTTGTGCTCAACCAAAACCTTCTGGTTGGCCAGGCGCAGCAAAAAGGCCGCCTCCGCCAGTTTCCAATCATCGCGGGTGGTGTCGGAAAGCGACTCTAGGCGGTTTTGCACCGAGGCCAGCTCGCGCGCCATATTGTCAATCAGGTCCACGTCAATGGCCGGCTGAGCATTGCCAAGCTCTCGCACGCCGGTGCGCAGCTCGTTGATTTGTTCGTAGAGCTCGGCGAGCTGCCGCTCCAGCGGTGCCGGATCAAACGGCGCTGCCGGTTCAGCATCGCCAGCACTCAGCTGACCCTGCAAGGCTTGCAGTTGCTGCCACATTTGCCAACCGTACCAGCCGCCCACGCCCGCCAGAGCCACCAGTAAAAACAGGCAGAAGGCCGCCAATAGGCCGCCGCCCGACTTGGCTTTGGGCTTGTCGGCCGGTGGCTTTTCGCTGTCTTTTGGCGCTGGCGGCTCCTGCTCGCTCAGCGCCAGATCGGTGGATGTGTCTGAAGTGTCAGCCATACTTGGTCTTCTCCCGCCTGCGGTGTCGCACCGCCTTGATCGTGATTATTGCTCGGCCTGATAGCGTTTTATCTGCTCTAGCATAGCCTCGTCACCGGCATTCAGCGCCACGGCTATGCGTTCAAACCCTTGCACTTTCGCCAGCTCAGCGACCCGTTCGCCCGGCACCAGCAGCGGATGGCGCAAAAGGGCGCTCTCGCACCCGCCCTGGCGCGCCAGCAGACACAGATTCGCCAGGCTCTCACCGCTGTGAGCGATGATCAATGCTTGTCCGCTACTGCTTGCCAACCAGCGGCGCAAAGAGGCCTCGGCCCCCCGCGGAATCGCCCGGCGGTATAGCTCGCAGTGATCCACCCGGGCGCCGCGTTCGGTCAGGGTGCGCGCCAGGGTCTCGCGCCCACCCTGGCCCTTGAAAATAACAATACGCTCTCCGGCGACGGATTGCAGGTCGGGCTCGGCCAGCAGGGTTTCGCTGTTCATGGCGCCGCGCGCGCTGCCCAGCGCATTCACCGCCAATCCCGCCTTGGTCAGTTCGCCGGCGGTGGCCTCGCCGACGGCGTAAATGCCCACGCCCACCGGCCACTGGGGCCAGTAGTCTTCCAGCCACTTAAGCGCCTCAGAGGCGGCGTTGCGGCTGATAAAAATCGCCTTTTGGTAGTGATCAAACGCCAATACCCGGTTTTTAATGGCCTGAACCGAGTCTTCATCGGTTAAGGGTTCTATGGCCATGCAGGGAATCACCTGCGCCTGGATACCGCCTTTGGCAAGCCACTGCTGCCAGCGACTCGCCATGGGCTCGGGGCGGGTGATCAACACACGGGCCGCGCTCATTGCACCTCGCGGCCGTACACCTCGGCCAGAATGCGGTCGGCGCCGGCGGCCAGAAGGCGCTCGGCCAACTGGACCCCCATGGCTTCGGCCTCGGCCACCGGCCCGCGAATCTCGTCGAACAAGATACTCGTCCCGTCGACTGAGCCCACCAGACCGCGCAGCCACAGGCCCTCGTCCACATGCTCGGCGTAGCAGGCGATAGGCACCTGGCAGCCGCCTTCGAGCCGCCGGTTCATAGCGCGCTCGGCCTGTACCCGCTCGGCGGTGGCCGGGTGGTGCAGGGGCGCCAGCAAAGCCTGCAGTTCGGTATCGTCGGTACGACACTCGATGCCGACGGCACCCTGACCGCCCGCTGGCAGTGATTGCTCGGGCGTCAGGTGGCTGGCTATACGCGCTTCAAGCTCCAGGCGTATCAACCCGGCACTGGCGAGGATGATCCCGTCATAGTCGCCATTATCCAGTTTTTGCAGGCGCGTCTGTACATTGCCGCGCAAAAATTTGACGTGCAAATCCGGCCGGCTGGCGAGCACCTGGCACTGGCGCCGCAGACTGGATGTGCCCACCACCGAGCCGGCGGGCATGTCGTCAATAGTGGTGTAACGGTTGCTGACAAACGCATCGCGCGGGTCTTCGCGCTCGCAGATCACCGGCAAGCCCAACCCCTCGGGAAACTCCATGGGTACGTCTTTCATGGAATGCACGGCGATGTCGGCGCTGCCATCGAGCATGGCCTGCTCCAACTCTTTGACAAACAGGCCCTTGCCGCCGACCTTTGCCAGGGGCACGTCGAGAATCTTGTCGCCTTTGCTTTTGAGCGGCACCAGCTCGACCGCGATGTCCGGGTGGTGATGCTGCAGTTGCTGTTTGACGTACTCGGCCTGCCACAGTGCCAACAGGCTCTTGCGGGTGGCGATACGTATGGTGCGGGAAGTCGCTTGGCTCATAGTGCTCTCTGGATAAAAACGGGGGGCGAGCCGCTGGCCTCAGACGGTGCGCGACAGCTCTCTGGCCCAAAAGGGCTACATGATAACAAAGGGTTGGGGCTAAAGCCTCTGCAGCAATGCCTTCACTGCACTGGCGTGACGACGACTGACCATGGGCGTGTCGGCAATACCGGCCAGACGAACGCGATAACCGCCCTCGGCGCAGCGCTCCAGCGCCTCTATGTGTCGCACCGCGACCAGGGCGTTGCGGTGCACGCGCACCATTTGCTCGCCGAACTCTTCCTCGAGTTCTTTCAGGGTGTTGTCCAACAAATGCTGGCCGCCGGTGTGGTAGACAGTGACGTACTTTTGGTCGGCGAGGAAAAAGCGAATATTCTCCACAGGGATGCGCTCAAAACCGCGATGGGTTTTGGCGGTGATGCTGCTGCGCGCAGGGCCTGCATGGGTAGCGGAGCGCTGGATTTTATTGACCCGCCCCGCCTTTTCCAGCGCCGCTGCCAACTGCTCTTTGCGCACAGGCTTGAGCAGATAACCGACGGCAGTGGTACCAAAAGCGTCCAGGGCGTGTTCATCAAACGCCGTGCAAAAAATCACCGCCGGTGGATCGTCCATCTCCCCCAGCCGGCGCGCCAGTGTCAAGCCGTCGTCCCCCGGCATGTGAATATCCAGCAGGACGATATCCGGGTCCACCTCGGCAATCGCTTTCATCGCCTGCTCGGCGCCGGCGGCATCGGCGCTCACGCGGTAGCCCTCAAGCTCGCCGATCATTCGCTCCAGACGCGCGCGGGCGAGAGGTTCGTCGTCAACAATCAGTACTTCCAACATGTCAGCGTTCACTTTCGTTTTTTCTGGCCCGCTCGCAGGCGGTGAGTGCCAGGGTAATTTTAACGGTAAAGCTGTCTTCACTGCGATCAAACGCCAGCGTGCAATCACTGCCAAAGTGGGCCGCCAAACGGTGGCGCACATTGTCCAGCGCCATGCGGTTGCCCCGGCGCCGGGACGGCTGAGGCGCTTCCGGCAGTGTATTGTCGATCTGAATGGTCAGTGTTTTTTCATCGCAGTGAGCACTGAGGCGCACCTGCCCGCCGCGCGCGCTTGGCTCCACACCATGATAGATAGCGTTTTCCACCAAGGGCTGCAACACTAGGCTTGGCAAGACGGCCCTGGGGGGGATAGCCCCCACCTGCCAGATCACCTGCAAACGCTCGCCGAGGCGGGCCTGTTCAATATGAGTATAGCTGCGGCACAGTTCCAATTCGCGCTCGGCGCTGACCAGCGCCGATTCGGCCAGCGCCGCTCTAAGCAGATCGCTCAAATCCTCCACCTGCCGCTCGGCCAAATCCGGCTCCACGGCAATCAGGCTGGCGATACTGTTCATGCTGTTAAAAAGAAAGTGCGGCTCTATGCGCGACTGCAAGGCTTGGATGCGCGCCCGCAGCTCAGCCTGCTGCTGCCAGTAGAGCTGCTGCTGCAGGTAGAGGTAGCGTAGAAGAATGCCCGCCAATATTGCGGCAATGACCAGATGGGTAGCGACCTGCCACCAGTCGATAAAGCCGCGCCCCAGGCCCTTGAGAAACCACTGGCCGGCCACCGAGAACAAGGCGGTGCACAACAACACCAGCAGGTAACTGAATACGCCGGCGACCATGGGGCTAAAGCGCAGCAGGTAGGGGCGCAAGAAACAAAGTACGGCGGCGCAGGCGAGCACAACCCACTGCACCAAAAACGACACCAAGCCGAGCTGCACCCAACTGAGTCCGGCCAAGCCCTGATCCGTCACTACCAGGAGCACAGCCAGAAGCTCGGCGACCACCACCAGTAAAAAGAGCGCGTTAACCGAGCACAGGTTGGGCAACAGGCTCGCTCGCGGCGGCCCGCTGGCGATGTGCTCAGTGCTGTCTTCTGGTCCGGCTTGCCTCATGGTTCCCTTACTGCCCCTGTCGTTATTGGCTATAATGCCGCCACTTTATTCTAACGGCATCCGGCTGCCGTGTATTTGCGTGCTGCCGCTGCCCACACTGGCTACGAGAGACACTATGAGCGATAACGATCAGACCGCCAAACCTTGGGGTGGGCGCTTTTCTGAAGCGACCGATGCCTTCGTGGAGCGTTTTACCGCCTCCATTGGCTTTGACTGGCGACTGTATCACCACGACATTAACGGTTCCATTGCCCACGCCACAATGCTGGAAAAAGTCGGCGTGCTCACCGCTGATGAAAAACAGCAGATCGTCACCGGGCTCGAGCAGATACGCGCCGATATCGACGCTGGCCAGTTCAATTGGTCAGTGAGTCTGGAAGATGTTCACATGAACATCGAGGCGGCGCTCACCGCCAAAATCGGCATCACCGGCAAAAAGCTGCACACTGGCCGCTCGCGCAACGACCAGGTGGCCACGGACATCCGCCTGTATCTGCGCGATGAAATCGACATCATTGCCGCCGAGCTCAAGCGCCTGCAAACCGGTATTCTCGATGTCGCCGAGCGCGAGGCCGAGACAATCATGCCAGGCTTTACCCACCTGCAAACCGCCCAGCCAGTGACCTTTGGCCACCATCTACTGGCCTGGTTTGAAATGCTCACTCGCGACGCCGGACGCCTGGCCGACTGCCGGGCAAGGCTGAACCAATCGCCATTGGGCGCTGCAGCGCTGGCCGGTACCACCTACCCGATCGACCGCGCCATGACCGCCGAGCTGCTGGGTTTTGACCGCCCCACGGCCAACAGCCTGGACTCGGTATCGGACCGGGACTTTGCCATTGAGTTTTGCGCCTTTGCCAGCATTTTGCTGACACACCTGTCGCGCGCCAGTGAAGAGCTGGTGCTCTGGACCAGCGCCCAGTTCAACTTTATCGACCTACCCGATCGCTTCTGCACCGGCTCATCGATTATGCCGCAGAAGAAAAACCCGGATGTGCCGGAGCTGGTGCGCGGCAAAACCGGCCGCGTTAACGGCCACCTGATCAGCCTGTTAACGCTGATGAAATCCCAGCCTTTGGCCTACAACAAAGACAATCAGGAGGATAAAGAGCCGCTGTTTGACGCCATCGATACCGTCAAAGACTGCCTGCGTGCCTTTGCCGACATGGTGCCGGCCATTACGGCCCGCAAAGACAGCATGTACGAAGCGGCGCGGCGCGGCTTTTCCACCGCCACCGATCTGGCGGACTATTTGGTGCGCAAGGGCATGCCGTTTCGCGACGCCCACGAGGTGGTGGGTAAGTCTGTGGCCTACGGCATTCAGACCGGTAAAGACCTCTCCGAGATGAGCCTTGGCGAGTTGCAGCAGTTCTCCGATACCATTGGCGACGACGTCTTTGACGTACTCACTCTGGAAGGCTCGGTCGCCGCACGCAACCACATAGGCGGCACCGCCCCCGAGCAGGTAAAAGCCGCCGTCAACCGCGCCCGCCTACAGCTTTAATGCCTCTATTGAGCCCCGGCCTGCGGGGCTCGCTCTCCCTCCCGCTAAATCCGCTTTGTTTCGCGCTAGCTACTGGATTTGTCGCCAGTTTCTACTATGATAGGAAAACCCCGGCTACTCCGCCCTCAGGAGCAGTAACGCAATGGCGAATCAGGCTAAGGATACAGCCGCACTAGAGGCGCGTATCAGAGAATTGGAACAGGCGCTTGCAGCATCCGCCAAGCGTTCCGGCTCAACTGCGCCTCCGATTACCGTAAGCGAGAACGCCCTGCAGGGGCACTTTGAGCTGCTGCTCGGGGAGGCGTGCCCGGAAGACATTCTTACCAGCCTGCAACTGCTGGCCACTCAGCTGGGCTGCCCCTCGCTCGGCCTCTGGTCCACCGACGCCAGTGTCGAGCACTGGTCGCCCATTGCCGCTACCGACGATATAGACCCGCCCGCGACCGATGAACGCCAACGTTCGGCGCTGCTGGCCGGCCAGAGCCTGACCCTGGCGGACGGACGCACTCTCATTCCGGTTGCCGTGCGCGGGCGCACCAGCGCTGTGTTGCTGATTGCCGCCGGCCCGGCGCCCGAGGGAGAGCTCACAAGTCTTGCCCGGCGGGCCAGCGCTCTCATGTGGGAGGCCTATGAACGCGGCGCCCTGCTGCACCAGCTGCGCGAGCGCGACCGCCGCTTCCGCTACGCCATGGAAGCCTCCCGCGACGGGCTCTGGGACTGGAATCTCAACCAGGACAAAATCTATTTCAGTCGCGGCTACCTGCGCATGCTCGGCTACGACTACGAGCGCCTGCCCGGCACCCTCGACACCCTCAAGCACTACTTTATTCACCCCGACGACCTGCAAGAGGTCATGACCGAGTTTGCCGGAGCCATCGCCAATGAGCGCGATCACTTGTCGCTGGAGCACCGCCTGATCCACCGCGATGGCCAGGTGGTCTGGACCTATTGCCGCTGCATTTTCGTCGAGCGCGACGAACAGGGCCGGCCCACACGCTGTGTCGGCACCAACACCGACATTACCGAGTCAGTGCGCAACAAGGCGGCACTGGAAGACGCCAGAGCCGAAGCCGAGGCCGCCAGCCAAACCAAAAGCAAGTTTCTCGCGAGTATGAGCCACGAGATTCGCACCCCCATGAACGCCATTATCGGGCTCAGCCACCTGCTGCAGGACACGGCGCTGGACGATTTGCAACAGAGTTACCTGAACAGCATTCACAGCGCCGCCAACTCACTGCTGCAGACTGTCAATCAAGTGTTCGATTACGCCAAGCTCGAAAGCGGCAATATTATTCTCGAGCGCAGTCACTTTGACCTCGAGCAGTTGTTCGAACGGCTCTCGCGTATGTTTGAGAGCAGTTCGCTGCACAAGCCCGTCAGTATTATCTTTGACATTGCCGACGATGTGCCGCGGTTCATGCGCGGTGATGCTACCCGCCTCAGTCATATCATCAGCCACTTGGTCACTAACGCATTGCAGTACTCGCAGAGCGATGAAGTCGTCGTCAAAGCCAGCACTTTAAAAAAACGCAGCGAGCGGCTGACGCTGCAATTCAGCATAATTGATTTTGGCCGCGGACTGTCGCCCGAAGCACTGGCCACCCTGCGCAGTGACCTGTCGCGCAAACCGCACACCGGCGGCAGAAGCGCGTCGGGCTTTGGCCTGCAAATTTGCAAGCTGCTGGTGGGGCTGATGAACGGCCACCTAAGCATCGACAGCGAGCCTGGCAAGGGCGCGACCTTTGCCTTTACCGCCGAAGTGGAAACCAGCCAAATTGGCGCACAGCGCATCAAAAGCTGTAACCACAGCTGTCGCTCCCTGCGACTGCTGGTAGTGGACGACAATCAACTGGCACTGGACATTCTGGCAAAGTCCGCCGGCAAACTGATTGACCATGTTGACACAGCGCGCGATGCTCACAGCGCGCTGGCGAAAATCCGTCAGGCCGAGCAGCAGGCACGCCCCTACGATTTGCTGCTGCTCGACTACAAGATGCCGCTTAAGAGTGGGCTCGAGGCCGCGCGAGAGATTAAGACGGCCTCTGATCTTGAGCACAAGCCAAAGATTTTTCTGGTGTCCTCCTTCCAGCGCGATGAAATTTTTTCAGATCATCAGGACTCGCGCTATGTGGATGATTTTCTCAGCAAGCCAGTGAGTGAGTCGCGCCTGTTTGACGCCATTTGCCGGGCGCTGCCAGAGTGTCTCTCCGACGACACACCAAGCTCCAACGATTTTGCCAATCTCAAAGGCGCACATGTGCTCCTGGTGGAGGACAATATTGTCAATCAGCAGGTGGCTCGCGGCATGATGCGGAAAAAAGGCATTATTGTCACCAGTGCCGAAAACGGTGAACAGGCGCTGGACATTTTACGCAGCGGCCATACGCGCTTTGATGCTGTGCTGATGGACATCGAAATGCCGGTGCTCGACGGTATTGCTGCAACACGCCAGATACGCGCCATGGAGGAATTTTCCGCACTGCCCATTGTCGCCGTTACGGCACAAGCCATGTCCGGCGATCGTCAGAGCTGCCTGGATGCCGGCATGAACGAGTACATCAGCAAGCCCATCAAACCGGTGGAACTTTACCAAACGCTCTCTGACCTGATGGGTGGCCGCACAATTCCGCAACCCTCTGATGTCTGACTTATCCAGATTTCATCCCGATGAAGGTGTCGATCGCAAGCAGCTGAAACAGCTCAAGCAGCGTTTTCTGCAGCTGAACGCCACACGCCTCGAGCGAACCCGCGCCGCCATCAGTATACGCCAGCAGTTGTTTCTCGATGTTTTGCCGCTACTGCTGCACACCAACCACCCAATGCTGCCGGGTTACAACGGTGCAGAAACGCCTGCCGGTATTGCTTACTTTAAACCCAACACCCTGGAGCTGAGCGCTGCCAAAATGATCGCGCGCAGCTTTGAGCTAAAGAAGGACTACCACCAACGCGAGCTGAATATTGACGCGGTGTTTCTAATGGGTAGTGTCGGCACTATCGCTCACAGTGAGCGCAGCGACTTTGATGTCTGGGTGTGTCACAAGAGCGGCATCGACTCAAAGCGTCTGCGGCAGCTGGAACAAAAATGCGAAGGCATCAGCCAGTGGGCCGAGCGAGAACTGAATCTGGAAGCCCACTGCTTTCTGGTCTGCGGTGAAGGCGATAGCAGCGACCATCGCAATTCACTCAACGCCGAGAGTAGCGGCAGCGCCCAGCAACATTTACTGCTCGATGAGTTCTATCGCAGCGCCATCTGGTTGGCCGGCAAAACGCCCCTGTGGTGGCTGGTGCCGGCACACGAAGAGCCGCATTACGATAGCTTCACCTCACAGCTACTGCACAAGCGTTTTGTACGCCGCCAGGACATCGTCGACTTTGGCCCGATCACCCATATTCCCATGGAGGAATATTTGGGTGCGGGCATCTGGCAATTGTACAAAGGCATTAACGCACCGCATAAGTCTGTACTCAAATTGATGCTGCTCGAATCCTACGCCCTGGAGGAAAACCCCAGGCCCTTGGCACTGGATTTTAAGGAGCTGGTGCAAACACAGGGCGCTGATCCTGACCGGCAGGACAGCTACCTACTGATCTACCGGCGCATCGAACGCTACCTCGAGCAACGCCAGGCTCCGGAGCGGCTTGAACTGGCGCGCCGCTGCCTCTATTTTAAAGTCGCAAAACCGCTGACACGCCCACCTGGAGGGCGAGGAAAATCCTGGCAGAGAAGGCTGTTGGAAGAACTGGTAGAGATGTGGGGCTGGGACAACAGCTACCTTTTGCGACTCGACGCGCACACACTCTGGAAAGCCAATCAGGTGATTGGCGAGCGCGAACGTCTGATTCGAGAACTGAGCAAAAGTTATCGATTACTCGGCGGCCTCTCACACCGATCCTTTCAGGATGCCAGCATCAGCTCTGAGGAGCTGAGCATTCTCGGGCGCAAGCTGCACGCGGCCTTTGAGAAAAAATCCGGTAAGATTGAACGCATTAATCCGGGTATTTCCTCGGATGTCAGCGAAGCCTTTCTCACCATTCGAGCGCCGGACGACCAGCGCCAAAGCTGGCAGCTACTGCGCTGTCGCCGCACACAGGCAGGCATTACCACCAGCGATCAACTGCTCCGGCAATCCGCGTTTCTGTTTGATTTACTGCTCTGGTCAATTTTTAATTCAGTATTGGAGCCACACAGCCAGCTGGATATGATCATGACGGGAGAGCCAGCGGAGTCGGAGAAGCGCCAACTGATCGCAAAAACCCGGCAGTGGCTGCCCGATCCAGCGGAAGCACCAGGCCACGAGGATTTTTTGCAGCCGGCCCGCGTCAACCGGGTACTGTTGGTTATTAATCTAGCCCTCAAACCCTATGACGACCTCGATCAGCAGGGGCTGCAACTTCTTAGCGAACAATCCGATGCGCTGAGTTACAGCGGTCTACACGACAACCTTATTCAACTGGCCGATATGGCCTATATGAATACCTGGCACGAGCTGATTGTTCGGCACCTGCAAAAAAATGCACTGGTGGAACTGCTATTGGGTTATCTGCGCTTCGCTCCGCCACACCTGATCGACACACCGCCCGAGCTGAGCATTGTCTGCCCCGATCAGCAGTTTGGCAGCCTGATTGAAGGTCGTTTGAAGGAGCTCTTTGACAACATTTGCCAGTGCTTTTATGGCGAGCAGAGCAATGCTAACGCGCGCTATCTGATTGAAACCCACCGACAATACTACATACTGCAGTTTCAGCAAGGCTCCCCGCAGATGACCCGATTGGAAGACGAAGCGGCACTGATGAATTATCTGGAGACGCCGCAGCGGCTCGATAGGCCCCTAGTGCTCGACTCGCGCGCGCTGCCAAACAGCGCCCTGCGCACAATCATTGAATACGCCAGCGGCCAGAGCAATCATTTATTTTACGAACACCTCAATGGTGAAGTCATATACACCTACGTGGATGTCAGTGGCGCTATCGTTCAGTTGCGCGCCCAACACCTAAGCGCCAGTGCATTTCCGGCCAGCATTGTGCATTTTATTGAAGCGGTTAATGCCAGACTCTCTTCTCAGGGTGAAGCCTTCGCACTTGGTCACTACAACACACTGACCGGCAGCACTACATTAAAAGTCAGCAAGTTGATCAAAAGTGCAAAAGGCTACCTCGCCGAGCCGCATCAGCAGCTTCCCGAGCCTCGCTTTTTTGATCAGACTGACATTAAAGTAATTGCCGAGCCCGATGTCAGCTTCGCCATTCGCTACACCCTTTACTGCGACGAAAAAATGTATCACCCCGACAACGGCGATCCGTTCACCGCTGCTGCCAGATACATTCACAGCCAACGAGCTTCACGTGAGCACTACCACTGTCATATCAGCGACCTCGACCTGACCGCCTGCGCCGATGTTATCGCCCCGGAAACGGGTCTACAGTTGATTCACTACTTACAGGAAAAGCGCCGCATCGAAGACAGGCTCAACCAACAGCTCCGCGCCCTCACCTAGCCAATCTTACAAAGCCCAGCGTGGCCTGAGGGGAGCGACTTTGTGGCTTGTCTCACCCGGGCCAACCGGTGAAGCTTTGCTTGTTCGAATAATGGCATCGATTAAAAAGTCCTTTTGACCATGTGGCGCATCCAGAAAAATGACCGCAGGCCGCAAGAGTAAATCTTTGTTAGTGTCGGTTAAACTAAGGTATTTCGTTTGACAACGTTGTCAAATCATTCCGACAATAGGCTCACAATTTTCATAACCCTTGAGGTTACAATGATAAAAAAATCTCTCCTGACAAGCTCAGCCTTGCTTATGGCTGCGACCGGCTTATCCGCATCGGCCGACACTCACACGCCCGTTTTCTTTGACGATTTTCACTATCAGACACTCGGCGCGTTTTATCAAAACGGCTGGAAGGCACGAACCGAAACCGGTCACCCTGGGATTGCCGGGGCCAGCTGGTCGGCGATTGGCCTGTCTTTTCCTGAGGATATCGCCGGAGCCGATAATGGCGTGATCAGAATGAGTTCTGTAACCGACGGCACGGCAGCCAATACTCGCCACACCCAGATTTGCCACGCTCGCAAGTACCGCGAAGGCACCTATGCCGCGCGTATCTTTTTTCGCGATGAACCCAGCTTTGGCCCCGACGGCGATGAAGTGATTGAAACCTTCTACGCTATCAGTCCGCTGGAGGCGCCAATGGACAAAAATTACAGCGAGACGGATTTTGAGTACCTACCCAATGGCGGCTGGGGCTCACCAGACAAACCGGCCATGTGGACCACCACGTGGGAGACATTCCAACTGGAGCCCTGGACCAAGGTCAACGAATACACACGGGTCGAGGGCAGCTACGCAGGCTGGCGCACACTGGTGTTTACCGTAAAAGACAACCGAGTTCGCTACTACGTCGACGGCGAGTTTTTCTCAGAGCACTCCGACAAGGTCTACCCTGAATCACCGATGTCCATCAATTTTAATCTCTGGTTTATGCCCGAGGGTGCCGACGGGTCCCAGGGGCCGGTTGACTCACCAGAGCTTCGCGAATACCAGGAAGACATAGACTGGGTTTACCATCACGCTGGCGTTGCCTTGAGTACACAACAGGTGAACGAAGCAGTTGATGCACTCAGGGCCGACAGGCAATATTTTATCGACCGGGTTCCCGCAACGAGCCCTGCTCTACCCTCGCCTTGCGGCTTGTAAAGCCTTAGGGCGGCGTCGCCGCCCTAAGCATCCATCTTGCAATGTTCATCGATAAACGCTTGATGCATGGGCATATACTCTACAGAACGCTGAATAACTTGCCGAATGCCTTCAAGGCGCTGGGCGATGTCCTGCGGTGAAAGCGTATCCACGATGGGGTGATAGCCACGGGGGCGCAGCCCCTGGCCGTGCATGACCTCAAGCCAGCTTAGATCGTTAAACAATTCTTCGTTGGTGCGAAAAATGCGCCCGTTCTTTTTGAACTGCTCGATTTTTTGCGTCAATGTCTTCGGAATGTCCATAGTCCTGCAATAGTTCCAGAAGGGTGAATCGTCCCGCCTTGTAATGCAATAGTGGGCGATCAGAAAATCCCTTATACGATCGTACTCGAAATTTACCTGCCGGTTGTACTCATCGATGTCTTCGCGGTCAAAGTGGCGATTGGGAAACAAGCTCATGAGCTTCGCTATTCCCGATTGCACCAAGTGGATACTGGTAGACTCCAGTGGCTCCATAAACCCACCTGCCAGCCCGAGAGCAACACAGTTTTTATTCCAGAAACGCTTTCGCTTGCCGGTGGTAAAGCTCAACAATTTCGGCTCGGCCAGAGGCTCGCCATCAATATTGTCCAAAAGCACGGCGGTAGCCTCGTCATCACTGATGTACTGGCTGGAGTACACATGCCCATTGCCCGTGCGATGCTGCAGAGGGATGCGCCACTGCCAGCCCGCTTTGTGTGCGGTTGACCGGGTATAGGGAACCGGATCACCCGCTTTGGCACAGGGCACAGCCACAGCACGGTCGCAAGGTAGCCAGTGGGTCCAGTCCTCGTAGCCTGTGTTGAGTGCCTGCTCGATGAGAAGGCCTCTAAAACCGGAGCAATCGATAAACAAGTCGGCGTCAATGGTGTCGCCGTCATCCAGAGAGACAGAATCTATAAAGCCACTGTCGGGGTTCAGCGTTACGTCGACTATTTTTCCCTCGCGCCGACGCACTCCACGCTGAGTTGCGTAGTCACGCAAGAACATAGCGTAGAGGGTTGCGTCAAAATGAAACGCATAAGCGATGTCAGACAGAGGTGAGTTACCCGCATCCACGGGGCGCATAAAACGGCCCTGTTCGGCGGCCAGGCAATTGAGGGTATATTGGTCAATATCCGGCGCCTTCCCGGCCTGATACATTTTTAGCCAATAGTGGTAAAAGGACACGCCTTCCATATCTTTGCCGACGCCACCGAATGCGTGGAGGTACTTTTCTCCAATGTGCCCCCAATTGACAAACTGAATACCGAGTTTGAAAGTTCCATGCGTTTTACGAAGAAACTCGTTTTCGTCCAAGCCGAGCATTTGGTTGAACAGCTGGATTTGAGGAATAGTGGCTTCACCCACCCCGACCGTGCCAATATTGTCGGATTCAATAAGCTGGATCTCGCAGTACTGATTTTTTAGCACCCGTGCCATAGCGGCGGCGGCCATCCAGCCGGCTGTTCCGCCCCCAACAATCAGCAGTTTGCGAATACGCTGGTCTGTCATTAGTCTCTATGAACCTCTTATCTGATCGGTGTGCCGATGTTCTATACGCTGTTTTAATGCCGTTTGATAACCGCTGACAAGCTCGGCATTTTCTCCGCCACTTTGTCCAGCGCTTGCAATATTTTTCTATGCTTATCCATCAGGGGCTCTACACCAATGTCCGCCAGGGTTGGATCGTATCCCTCTGCATGCCAGCCAAGGCCCAGGGCCAGCGCAACCCAGGATTCATCAGTCATCAACTCATCGTCACGGCGCCACAGACGCCCAAACGAGCGCAGGACATTCAAACGCCACTGCAGCGCCTCCGGAAGCTCAGCTTTATCGCACTCAGCGCGCCCTGCATGCAACCAGTGTAACTCGATTAACCGCTCGTAAGCGGTTTCCCAGCGCCGATTGTATTCAGCCCGAATTCGTGGCTGATTCGCTCTATCCGGCAGTAACTCCAGCCACAACAGCAGGCAGTGCGACGCCCAGAACCACTCCGACAACAGCAGCTCCCCTGGCTGGGCTGCCGCCTGGCCCAATGCGAGACAATTGCTGCGCCATGCCTGGCTGCAGCGCCCCGTCTCTAGCGGTTGAACCCAATAACGCGTGCCACATTCTTTCAGTTGCTGCTCAAGAGCGTTTAGCTCAGATGGACTCTGCAACCAAGCAGTGACGCCCGTAGCGTTTTGCAGCCCTGCCTCGCGACGCCATCCATATCGTTCGCGTGTCATACGCGCATACGGCCGCCAGGGAGAGCTTTGCGGTTCGCGATAACTCAAGCGGTAGCGCCAGAGGGAATCAGAACCCACTCTAAAAGGAGTAGCGAGTGCTTCGCGCAGTAGCTGTGCCCGCGCCCCGGTTGCATCCACGTAAAAATCGCCAGCAATCCGGGTACCATCTTCCAGAACAAGGCTGGCAATGCCTTCTTTCTCATTCCCTTCTACCTGCAAGGTATCGCAAGAAACACACTGCACTGCCAGCGAACCTGCAAACTTTTGCAAGTAGTCCACCAAAGCCGCCCGATCGAGATGCAAACCGTATCTTAAGGTGGACTTTACCGAGCGGGGATCATCAACCGGAAAATCAAACCGCCCTTTTTTCGCAGCGCGAGTGGCCAGGAAGCATTGCGTAAATGACGCTTGTTCTGCACCGTTAAAACACTTGAAAAACTCATGCTCCAGGGGGGCCGGCGACGGCGTTATACCGTGAGTACCATAGGGAAAAAAGAAATCGTCTGTCTCAGATTGGTACTCCACACCAAGGGAATAAAGGCCGTGGCAAGCATCAATTAACTCGCGCTCCGGGCACCCCACCATAGCCAGCCAGCGACTCAGGGCGGGATCGGCCATCTCAACATCTTGATCGTCGCACTCATGCAAAGCTTGCGGTATCAACCAGGTTACTTTGCAGCCGCTGGGCGCTAAAAACTTAGCCAGGGTTATCGCAGCGGTGGCGCCAATCAAACCGCGACCCACCACCACCAATTGCCTTAAAGCATTGGGCGCACTATCCACGGCCACCACCATACAAACTCATCGCTGCTGGGAGCTCGCGGGCCAGACCACCACGACCCATGACTTCTCTATGCAAGGGCGCCGCCTTAGCCAGGTGCCTGAGACGCGCAGCCATAGACTCTAAGGAAGACACCATCACACTCGGTGAATAAGCCAGCGCCCGGGAATCCACACTATCCGGGCGCAATCCCTGGCCCAGGTAGACAGCCAGCCAGCTCGGCTGCGCAAACAACCCGTGATCGTAATGTTGGATGATCGCGGACTCGCGAAACAGTGCTATTTTTTCGCGCAGGCTGTCGGGAATGGACATCGCGGCACAGCTTCGCCAAAATTCACTGTCCTTTCGTCGGTTCAAATGATAATGCAGGATCAGAAAATCCCGCACGCGATCGTACTCAAGTTCCATCCAGCGATTAAATGCTTTGCGGCTCATTGTGAAATCGCCCGCAAACGGAAAAAACTCGATGCACTTGATAATAGCCATTTGTATCAAGTAAATACTGGTGGATTCGAGCGGCTCGAGAAAGCCACTGGACAAGCCCACCGCCACGCAATTTTTTTCCCAGCTGTGTGCGCGGCGCCCCGCCTCAAAGCGGATAAAGTTGGGCTCGCCTAACGACTGGCTGTTGAGCGCTTGAGCGAGCTGATAACTGGCTTCATCATCACTCACGCAATCGCTGGCGTAAACCTGCCCATTGCCCGTTCGGTGCTGCAGTGGAATGCGCCATTGCCAGCCTGACAGGGTCGCCGTCGAACGGGTATAGGAGGGCAGATGATCCAAGGGATCGCTGGCCATGGCCACGGCGCGATCGCACGGCAGCCAATGCCGCCAGCTTTCAAAGGTAACGCCCAGGGTCTTACCAAGCAATAACGAGCGAAAGCCGCTACAATCGATAAACAGATCGCCCTCAAGCCGCGCTCCGGACTCGAGCGTCACCGCCGTGATCCGGCCATCATCGTGGGCTTGCTCTACCCGTTCAACTTTCCCTTCACAGCGCGCCACGCCGCGCTGTTCTGCGTAGCGGCGCAGAAACAGCGCATAGCGCGATGCATCCAGGTGATACGCATAGCCGTAGCCCAGGTCTGCGTAGGGCGGTGGTGGCGCAAACCGATCGCTAGTGGCAAGCTGTGACGCTAGGGAAAACGCGTCGAGATTCAAGTGAGGGAGACGCTCTTTTGCTGCGAGCCAATAGTGATGAAAATCCACCCCCTCGATATCACTGCCAAAAGCACTGAAAGGATGCAGGTAGCGGCTCGATCTGTCTCCCCAGCCAACGAATTCAATCGCCAGCTTGTAGGTCGCCTGAGTCGCGGCAAGAAACTCCCGTTCCTCAATACCCAACAATTGATTAAAGTAGCGAATGTGCGGGATGGTTGCCTCTCCCACGCCGACGGTACCGATCTGTTCGGACTCAACCAATGTAATTGAACAACTCGAGGGGAGCAGGCGTGCGAAAGCCGCCGCCGACATCCAACCGGCTGTACCACCGCCGACAATGACAACTCTCTGGCTCAAAGATCTGACCTCAGGAGTTGGGCTTTAGAAGAATACAGGCTAGAGCGCACATAACAGTTATCGTCCCACAAAACCGTTCATCAGGGTACCCATAAAAAAAGGCGCAACTCGAAAGTTGCGCCTTTTTCGTTTCAGATCAAGCTATCTTAGTAGACAAACTTCATCGTGAAGGCCAGACGACGGTCGTTAATGAACCAGGAGCGGCCGGTCTCGCGACCATTTTCATCCAGAGTCATCAACGTTTCGGTCTGGGTATCCAGCAGGTTGGTAGCCTGCAGCCCAACCGTGAAGTAGTCGTTCACGGTGTACTGAACCGAACCATCCAGGAAGCCGGCATCATCGTTCCAGATGGGCTGGCCGCTGATCACGTCCCGGGTGGTTACCAGATACTTCGAACGCCAGTTATAGGCCAGACGAGCCGACCAGTCGTTCTTCTCATACATCAGTACTAGGTTAGCCGTGTGCTCCGACTGACCGCGAAGTGGCAAGCCTTCCAACAAGCTCAGGTCCACCACTTCCAGACCGGGCTGCGGAGTATCCGGGCCGCTGTCATCCAGATCGTCCTCAGTGGTTGCCTGAGCGTCACTGGTGAAGTTGGGCACACCTTCGGAATCAATAAAGGTGTAGTTCGCCTGAATACCAAAACCATCAAAAGGCTCGGGCAGCATATCGTAGAACTGCTGGTAAGCAATCTCGAAGCCCTGCATTTTGCCCTCTTCACCGTTACGCGTGGTGGTGAAGTCAACCGTTTGGCTAACGCCAGTGGACGGGTTGGTAAAGGTCCGGGGAATCGCCCCTTCGATAAAGAAGTTGCTCAGGTCTTTATAGAACAAGCTGACCGTCAGCGAGCCGACCGGCGCAAAGTACCACTCCACAGAGGCGTCGTACTGAATGGACTCCATGGGCTGTAGCCCTGGGTTGCCACCGCTGCCGGTCCACTGCACATCATCGACCTCGAGAATGTTCACACCGTCATCGACCGGACCCGGCTCTGAGATTTCACTGGTATCGGTTTCGCGGGTCACCACCAGCTGTTGAGCCCCCAGCACCGCCTGGTTGCGAACCTCGGACATATCCGGCAGCGCAATCGCTTTGGCGACCGCAAAGCGAGCAATCAGGTCGTCGGTTAACTCCAGCTTCAAGTTGAAGCTCGGCAGGAAACCATCCCATGAGGCGCTGTCTTCCTGAGCTTCATCGACATTGTTGCCAAAGTCCTGCTCAGTCTGACTCAACCAGTTATTGGCATCGCGGGAGTAGGACATCAGGTCATTGACTTCGTCCAACCAATCCTGCTCGCTGGCAAACAAACCTGGGTCGAAAGGACCCACCTGCTCTTCCGCCCACTTGCGAATGGCGCCGCTATCGGTAAGATCCGTGGGAGCGCCATCGGGGTACGCCTGACCGATCATATCGGGGTACTGAATCGAGCCGATGGCATCGCGATCAAGCTCAACATAACGCAGACCGATATTACCGGAGAAGCGTAGCGCGGTTTCATCAGAGCCAAAGTCCAAACGGACATATGCGGCCTTGTTGGTCTCGGTTGTATCGTAGATTTCCGCATCCGAGAAGTAAGTACCGTTGCCGCCGACTTCCGGGCGCAGATTAGCAGGCTCCCAAACGCCTTCAGCGCCGGGGTTGTTCTGCGGCACGGTACGACCATCAATCACTTCTTTCAGGAAGTCTTCAGTGGCGAACAAAAAGCCATTGCCCGGCACATTCGCAACACCGCCGCGGTGGAAGTCAGACCAATCGATGTATTCGTAGTCGCCACTAAGCTCCTCGGTCTCGGAAAGCCAAAGCGCGCCCTCGCCACCACCTGGCGCCCACTCTGCACCAATGTGACCCCAGTTGTAGGGTGTAGTCCGGACGATTTGATTGCGATCAGCAAAACGCACACCCGCTTTCACCGAGCGGAAGAAGTTCACATTGTCAAAGTAGCGGGTAGCGTCGAAACGCACCGCTTTTGACTCGCCTTCTGAACGCTCGTAATGGTCCATCGCCGAACGCCACCAGTAGGAGTCCGGGTCTTGGAAGTAGTTACTGTCGCCAGCAGGATCACCGGAGAAACCGGGAAACTCTTCGGCGTAGTACTCGGGGTTGGCATCACGACGACCGTCCCAGGGCTCGATCACAGTCAACTTTGGCGTGTCTCCGCGCATGTCGAACTGCTGCAGACCATAGATACCATTGGCAATTTGCAGGTCATCATCTTCTGTTGTGGCTTTCACATACTGGAAGTCGCCTTCCAACTCCCAGGCATCATTGGGCATCCACTTCAGGTTGAAGCTTGCGTCGTCCACAATGGTATGGGTGTCTTTAAAGCGCGTATCGGCCTGGTACTTTTGACCAAAGTAGTCGTTCTGGGTGACGTAATCCTCGGGCACATCGCCCTCCCCGGACCAAGAGCGCGGTACACGACCCTCACCGCCGCGCCAACCACCACCATCGGTGATGTAACCGGCCTGGAATATGCCGCGATCATCAAAAAGAAACTCGGTACCCGGGTAGGGGCGTGCGCGACGGGTTTCGCTGACAGAGCCATCGTCGTTTTCATCACCGTAGCCACCTTGATACTTGATGGCGTTTTCCTTCCAGCTCAGTCGAGCGTCGGAGCGAATAAACTCGGCAGTAGCCTCGAGGGTGTCGTCAGGACTCGCCCACTGGAAAGAAGCCGCCAGCCCTTTACGCACACGATCATCTTCTTTGGTAAAGAAGTTCGAGCCGTTAGTCATCCACACCTGATTTTCGGCATCGGCCACGCTCGAGGGAGCGCCCAAGGTGTCGGCGTTGTACTTCACAAAGGCGTCACTTTGAATACCGTGGGACTCACCGATCAACTCGGAGTAAGATGCGTTGATCAGGAAACCAAATTCACCCAAGCTTTCGGTGTCCCAGCGGTTGCTGTAGAGACCAGAAAAGGTCGGGGAGGTTTCTTCGGCGATATCACCGTAGGAGACATCGCCGGTAAAGGCGATCATCTGGCCATCCTGATTGAAAGGCTTGCGGGTCTTCAGGCTTACGGTGCCACCAATGCCACCCTCAATCATGTCGGCTGTCTGGTTTTTGTAGAGATCCACCCCAGACATCAGCTCAGGCGGCACGTCCTGAAAGTTCAAGCCCCGGCCAGAGTTCGCCGTGAATGAATCTCGGCCGTTAAATTCGCTTCGTGTGGCACTCATACCACGAATAACGGCGCCACTGCCTTCAACCCCGAAGTGATCCGGGTCTTCCGGGGCCGCGAAGCGCTCGATCGACACCCCAGGCATGCGCTGCATGGCTTCGAGCACACTGCGATCCGGCAATGAGCCGATGTCTTCAGCTGAAATTGCATCCACAAAAGTGTCTGCATCACGTTTGATGTCCTGCGCATTCTGTAGGTTCTGGCGCGTGCCGCTAACGACAATCTCTTCCAGAGCCTCTACGTTTTCGGATGTATCCTGCGCAAGCGCGGGCGACCCCATAGCCATGACACAGATTGCGAGCATGGACTTTTTGAAAGGGACAACTTTCTTGGTGTTGTCGCGATAAATCATAGCGCTTTACCCCGTTGTTATTATCTAAGGTTGTTATCTTCTAACACAGCATTGACCGGTAGCGGTTCTTTCACTCTTGGCAGATACTGCCTGTCAACACTCACCTAGTGAACTTTCCTGGTTTCGGTTAGGCCGGTAAGCTTTTCACTTGTGCACAGCCTTTTACAAACCAGTTCTCTGTATACTTTTTACACTCTAACCGCTGTGATCCTCTGAAAGAGTCGAGCCCTGGCCCGACAAGCCCAGCCCCTTAAAACGGGCCGGGCTTGAATCACATAAGAATTACTCGATGGTGATTCTCCGCAGCAAGATGGGGTCGGCCGCTTCTTCCCGAGCCGATAATCCAGCCCCCTGAAGCTTGATACCCACACGCAGCGCCGACGGCTCGGTTGGAACACCTTCCATGACACGCTCAAACCGATACCAGCCGTCACCGAGATCTTCCCCTGCACTGATGGCGAAGTTACTGCCGTAGTTGCCAGCGTAGCTGTCGCTGTTTTGCTGGATGTAGATCTGCACGGCCATGCCCGGGTTCTCTGTGACGTAGTAGTCGCTCAGGTAGAGCTCAACGCCGACGGTGGCACCTTCGAGGTCGGGAAGCTCATCTTCAGCGGCGACGTACATGATGGTGCGCTCGTCGCTGTCGGTTGCCTCCCAGTTCGGATCAATATGCAGCGCATCTTCCGCGGCGTCGTAAGACAGATCCGGCGCACCGTTTAGGCCCTGCCAGTTGTCATTGCCCCAAGTGCCGGCATCAACATTTTCCTGAGTGGCGACCAGCTCGAAAGGACCGGTATCGCCGCCGCCAGCATTGATGTTGATTTGCATACTATTAATGGTGACGCGGCCAGCAACCTCGTTCTTAACCTGCAAGCCGACGCGGATGTTCTGTCCTTCCTCGGCAATAAAGGCTTCGTTTTCTGTGGCACAGTTCACTTCGTAGGGCTCACCCGCCGTCAGCGAGCCGTTGCCGACGTAACAACTGAACTCGCCAGTGTAGCTGCCAAAATTCAGCTGAATAATCGGCTGCACATCGGCGCCTGAGTCTTTGAAAGCCTGATCGACCGTAAAGGTCATATCGAAACTGCGGCCCACCAGATCAACCGGGCCTTCGAGGAGGTAAACCAGCTTCTGATCAGCGGCAGTGGGCTCGTAGTAAACGCCGGAATCGTCGCGCTGCACAGTCACGCCATCGGTGGCATCCATAACGGTCCAGGCCGGATCATCCGCCCCGACAATAAGCGGGCCGGAGCCTGAAGCCGGCGTCATGGTGACATTGTCAAACCAAAGCTGACCGCCAACTTCTGGGGCCTTGCCGTTGGCGACAAAACGCACACCGACTTCGTTGATGTCACGCAGAGAGAAGCCTTCATCGTGCCAGGCAAAGGTGCCGTAATCGATGTACTCTTCGCCCTCAATTTCAACAACTTCGCCAGTGCCGGCGGCCAGCTCCCACATCTCAATGCGGTTCCAGCCGGCCTTGGGTGGGTAGGCGCGGCTTACGCCCTTCAGCCCTTCTGCGTTACCCAGCAGCAGGTGCATGCTCATATTGCCGTCGTTGGCGTATTCATCGGTAACGAACACCCAAATGCTGGCTGCTGAACCCTCCATATCGTCGACTTCATCGACGGCGCCATAGACATCCAACATATCGCTATCGCTGGCCCATACCGGCTCGGCTGCCAGAACTTCCTCAGCACCGTTCCAGCTGACAGAGGCAGTGGCATTACAACCGTCCACACACCGGCCTGCCCAAGCATCCGCTTGCGCTTGTTCATTAAAAGGAATGTAAGTAAAGATTTGCGGCTCGCCGGGCTCGAAATCGCCACCGCCGCCACCGCCGTCGCCACCATCGCCGCCGTCACCACCACCCGTGTCCGGCGGTGGTGCCTGATTCGGCCCCAAATCTATGTCTCCGCCGCAGGCAGAGAGCGCGCAGGTTACGCATAACGCGATCAGCAATTTTTGTATCATAACGAGACCCTCTATTATTCTAGTCTTTCGCTTAAATTATTCTGTTTTTGCTTGAGCAGCCCTACTTTGGCGGAAAGCTAAATAGCGTGCTTACCACCGTGAACTGGAATCCAACGGACTTATTCTTCAGATGCCTCAAGCAAACCTTCACCCAGAGCGTTTTTTTGGGGAAAAGCTGAGTCACTGGCGAGGCCGAGCAACGGGAAGGCGAGCGTGTTGGTCCCGGACTTGGCGCCGGGCCTATGGGTACGAGTTGTCATAGCATGATCTCTTTATATTTATGTAAGTACATGAGCTTTGTGGCTGGGCGATGCTTAAATCACTATTCAGTCTGGGCAAGACTGTTAGCGCTAACAGCTAAGTAACCCGCTTCACCCACTGCAAATAATGCGCGATAAATAACCATAAATCAAACCAAAATTTTTCATCGGCAGCCATTCTGGCGGCGATCTACAGCTGGCGCTTTAACTATTTATAAGACAAAAACCATAAATAGTCAAGGAGACTATTAGATAGTTGAAAATTAATTGAAAGCCTTATACTTAAAGGCCCTATTGACCCCTGCCAAGGCACACGCTGTGGCGCTGCCGCCTAAATATATTCATTAGTCCGCTTAGCGCTAGCCCGCTTGCCGAACTCGCGCAAACATCAAACCGAATAGAGGCATACCCCAAAGCCATCGACAGCCAAAACAGTCCGACAACCCGTCAAAATCCAGGAAATGTTAACGCTATCAGTAAAAATACAGAAAAATGGTAGCCGAGAGCGAAGGAGTGGCGCCTAAACACAGAAAATTAATGTTAACGATAACGCGTCGACCATAAAAAAAGCCCCGGCAGCCTGCGCTACCGGGGCCCTGCCAGCCAATGAGGAGCTAGCGGATATAACGGTTGATGATGTTCTCGTAAAGCTCTTGCTGACCACTGGTTTGCGGCGGTTCACCATTGGCGTTACCGATAGCGGCCAGAGCTTCAAGGCTCAGCTCGCCGGCTTCAAACTTGGCGCCATCACCTAAATCAAAAGTGGCGTAACGCTCTTTACGCAACTTCTCCAGCGGAGAGTTTTGCAAGATATCATCGGCAATGACAAGGGCACGCGCGAAGACATCCATACCGCCAATGTGACCGTGGAAGGTATCGACCAGATCGGTGGAATTACGACGACGCTTGGCGTCAAAGTTGACACCGCCGCCAGCCCAGCCACCGGCGCGCAGCACAACCAGCATCATCTCAACAGTTTCGTTGATGTTGTAGGGGAACTGGTCGGTATCCCACTGGTTTTGGTAGTCGCCGCGGTTGGCATCGATAGAACCCAACATGCCGGCGTTGGCCGCCACTTGCATTTCATGGTCCATGGTATGGCTGGCCAGAGTCGCGTGGTTGGTTTCAATGTTCAGTTTAAAGTCTTTATCCAGGCCGTGATGACGCAAGAAACCGATAACAGTTTCGCTGTCGAAATCGTACTGGTGCTTGGACGGTTCCATCGGCTTGGGCTCAATCAGGAAGCTGCCTTTAAAGCCATTGGCGCGACCGTAGTCACGGGCCATAGTCAAAAAGCGCGCCATGTGCTCCTGCTCGCGACCGATGTCGGAGTTCAGCAGGCTCATGTAACCTTCACGGCCGCCCCAGAACACATAGTTTTCTCCGTCAAGAGCAATGGTCGCATCAATGGCGTCTTTCAATTGGGCACCAGCGTAGGCCACCACGTTAAAGTCCGGGTTGGTCGATGCGCCGTTCATAAAGCGTGGGTTGCTGAACAGGTTGGACGTACCCCAAAGAAGCTTCATACCAGAGGCTTTTTGCTTCTCTTTTGCCCACTCAACCCACTGCGACAAACGCTCAGACGTTTGCGCACGGCTGTCACCCTCTTCAATCACATCCACATCGTGGAAGCAGTAAAAAGGCGTACCGATTTTGGTGAAAAATTCAAACGCGGCATCGAGCTTCATACGCGCGCGCGTTTCGGAGTCTTTGCCTTCGCTCCACGGAAAATGAAATGGCCCCGGCCCAAAAGGATCGTGTCCGGCACCACAAAAGGTGTGCCAATAGCAGGTGGCAAACCGCAGGTGGTCTTTCATGGTTTTGCCCGCCACCACACGGTTCTCGTCGTACCACTTAAACGCCAGCGGGTTATCGGATTCCGGCCCCTCGTAGGCAATTTTGCCTACGCCCTTAAAGTATTCTTTATCTCCAATGAGCACACTCATAACTAATCACCTTTGCTTAAACCACAGCGTACCCGCAGGCCACTGCCAATTGACGTAAATTCGACGGGCTCAACACCCAATTACACGGACACCAAACGTGCCGCTAACGCTCTGGCCGGGCTCCAGTATTCTCAACCCGTCACCAGTATTCAATGCATCTATACCGCAGCTCATAGGCTCGACTGCCAGCGACTGACGATCGGGCGGCGTGTACAACTGCATAAAATTCAAAGCTCCGGGCCCGGTTTCCTGCCAGAGCTCAAGCCCAAAGCCAGCCGTCCGGCTGGTAAAAACGGCGGCGGCGCGCCCAGGCTCACTGCCAAGGTCGAAACAATCATCCAGAACCACCTCTTGCAAAGCGCCACCGCCAGCAAAGCGTGTGTCACTCACCCGCTCGCCAGTGGGCAGCATTCGCTTATCCACCAGGACCCGCTCGACAGGCGGCAACTCAAGTCTGCAGGCGTCCAGCCTCACCCCCAAAGTGTAGTAGGGGTGCCAGCCCATGCCGACAGGGATGGCGCGCGAGTCGCGATTCTCAACACTCATCTCAACCGACAATCCCCCCGAGGCGCAGAGGGTGTAGGTCATGCTCACTCGCGCCGAAAACGGATAGCCAGGCTCGGTGGCATCACAAGCGTAGACCAGTGTTACCGTCTGCGCCTCGTCATCTCCCCCGCCCCTCAACACTTCGGCAGGCGTGCGATAGAGAAAACCGTGCAACGCCGTCCCAGTCGCCTGCTCGTTGACCAAAAATTGATATTCGCGACCCGCAAACCGGTAGCGACCATCGCGCAGACGATTGGGAAACGGAAACAATACAGAACCGCGATACCCTGGGTTGTCCTGCCACTCGGACGGATCCACTCCGGCAATGACATTACGCGGCCCGACAGCCGTGGGCAAAACCAAGGCGTGAATCAACCCGCCACAACCGGGCACCAGCGACAGTGACGCCTCACCGGCTGTCAGTTCAAACGCAGAAGAGGGCACCAGAAACTGCCCGCTTATTCCGCGCCGGGCAGATCGCGCTGCCAGGTTTGATAGGCGTCTTGATACTCAGCCGCTGCCGAGGCATCCGGCTCAATGACCGCCAGACGCTCTAGGCCGGCAAAAGCTTCATCGGGTGATGCGTAATAGCCCGCACCGAGAGCCGCACCGCGAGCCGCACCCGCCGCCCCGTCGGTGTCGTACAACTCCACTGCGGCCTGAGTGGTGTTGGCAAAGGCGCGGGTAAACACATCACTCAGAAACATATTGCCCCTGGCAACCTTGATCACCTCGCAGCTGCCGCCAAGGCTTTTAAGCACATCGAAGCCTTGGTTGAGCGCGAAAACAATGCCCTCCTGCGCCGCACGCACCATATGCCCCAGTCCGTGCCGGTTAAAATCAATATGACGGATATGTGCGCCCAAGTTTCGGTTTTGGAAAATTCGTTCAGCGCCATTGCCAAATGGGTGAAAGATCAACCCGTCACTGCCAACGGGCACTTGCGCGGCGAGATCATTGAGCAGCGGGTAGCTCACCTCGCCACCAGTGGCCAGCAATTGGCGCAACCAGCTGTAGAGCCTGCCGGTTCCATTGACGCACACCAACACACCATTGCGTCTGGCCGACTCGGTATCCGTCACGTGAACAAAGGTATTGACCCGCGACTGCCGGTCAGCGACCTGCTGATCGGTAACGCCGTAAATCACACCGGAAGTGCCGGCGGTGGCAGCCACTTCACCGGGCTGCAGGACGTTAAGACTAAAGGCGTTATTGGGCTGATCGCCCGCCCGGTAGCTGATCTTGACCCCGCGGGACAGGCCCAGCTGCTCGGCGACAGCGTCACTGACCACCGACTGCTCGCCAATATTGGGGACCACAGGCGGCAAGAGCGCTCCCGGCATACCCCAGTGCTTGAGTAAATCGAGCGCCGGACCGCGCTGGGTATAATCCCAAAAAGTGCCTTCCGAAAGACCGGAGGCGGTGGTATTGATCTCCCCGGAGAGCTTCATGGCAATAAAGTCGCCCGGCAACATGGCTTTATGCACCTGGGCAAACACCGCCGGTTCATTCTCCTGAACCCAGCGCAATTTAGCGGCGGTAAAATTACCGGGAGAATTGAGCAAATGATCAAAGCAGTAATCGGCGCCCAAAGCGTCCAGCGCTGCCTGACCGTAGGGCACGGCGCGGCTGTCACACCAGATAATCGCAGGACGCAGGACTTCGTGGTTTTCGTCGACCAGCACCAAGCCGTGCATCTGGTAGGAAATGCCGATGGCCTGAATACGCGACAGATCCACGCCCTTGGCGGCGATCTTGGCAAGTCCTTGCCGGACACAGTCCAACCACACCATTGGGTCTTGCTCTGCAAAACCCGCATGCGGACTGAGAATATCGAGCTCGCGCTCCGGGTGGGACACCGCCGCCAAGGTGCGGCCGGACTCGCCGTCAATGACGGCCAGCTTGGTAGAAGAGCTGCCTATATCGAGACCAAGAAAAACCATGACTATCCACTTTTTAATGTAATTGTGCTTAACCCAGAGCCCGCCAGCGCTAGCCTTGCGCGATCATTTGCGCCACACCCACAAACTGAGAGCATTGGCGACGCCCATACAGAGCGGGCAATGGGGCCATATTAGCTTATTGTCTTTTTGACCACAAGACTTTCGCTTGAATTTTAAACCGGATTCGTACAAATTACCGTGCCGGCCATTGAGAGTCGGGCAATATGGTACAATTGACTAAAAGAATTTAAATATAAAATAATTACCATATTTAATACAACCATGCCCAGCACCCATAACTATGAACTCGGCAAACGGAAACTACAGTGTCAGACAGCGCGCACCCATACAACAGCCACGTTGAACCTTCGATCACTCCAGACAACGTCATCAAGGCCCTGTCCATTGACAACCTGATTTTTGGCCTGGACCACAACAAGCTGGATATATTGCTGATCAAGCACCGCTCGGGCATCAGCAAAGGACGCTGGGCGCTGCCCGGCGGCTGGATTCGCTATGATGAAAACCTGCGCGACGCCGCCACCCGCCACCTTCATGAACTGACCGGGGTCCAGGACTTGTATCTCGAGCAACTGAAAACCTTTGGTCGAGTGGACCGCTTCCCCAACGAGCGCGTGGTCACCGTTGCTTACTACGCCCTCGTCAGCGCCGAGGACTACCCCGCTGTTGCCGGTAATAACGCCAGCGATGCCAGCTGGTTTGGCATTCACGAGCTGCCCGATTTAATTTTCGATCACAAAGAAATCGTCGAATTTGGCATCAAGCACCTGCAACAGCAAGTGCGCCGCCGCCCCATCGGCTTTAACCTGTTGCCGGAAAAATTCACCCTGCTGCAGCTGCAGGAACTCTACGAAGGCATTCTGGACACCAAACTCGACAAGCCAAACTTCCGTCGCAAGATCATGAAAATGAACCTACTGGCCAGCTGCGAAGAAAAACAACAGGGAGTGGCACACCGCGCCGCCAAGCTCTACCGGTTTGATGAGCAGGCCTACGACGCCCTCACAGAGAAAGGCTTCGCCTTCGAGATTTAACCCCCAATACCTTGCCCGAAACGATTCACCCAGCCCGGCTGCGCGCCGGGCTTGTAGTTTTGCTTTTTATCGACTATCTTATGGTTTAAGTGACTATAACAAGGGCGTCACGGCCGATCTGTCTGTCGCAATGTCGGTCACTTGACGGGCTCTTTCTGCCGAAGCGGAGGGTTGCTCGGCTCGCCAACGCCCGGTTAGATCAATATCGCCACAACACAGAGCAAGGAAAGTCAGGCAGGGGTTATCTCGCGCTTCTCGAACCAGCCAAGATCGACCCTTTGTGATTCGCCACTATCACATCACCCGGTGCGACGGCGGCATCATCTTTTTAAAACTCTGAGGACGTTTGCGATACCCGAGTGAAGAAGACTGCGGGAAACGCCCTCGGACGGAGGTCGCTGGCAGCAGCATCGGCAGGCCCCGATTGAATAACACGAACAATAACGGTGAGACACCCTGTGAGTAATTTGAAACCTTGGTTATGGCTGGCATCGGTATTCGCCTGCGCCCTATTCAGCACCCCGGCATTGGCGCTGGGCGAGCCCTCTTATCTGAGCGAGCGACCCAGCGACTCAACCTTTAATCTGGTCGACGGCAACCACACTGCCACCCTTTACCTCAGCGAAAATGCCGACACGGCCATTCAGTTTGCGCTGAAAGATCTGCAGCGCGACATTGAGCGGGTCACCGGCAAACAGCCACGGATAACGAGCAAGACCGACGCGCTCAGCGAGTTCAGCCTGATCGTCGGCGAGATCGGCAAGCACCCACTTATCGACGAGTTGATTGCCCAGGGCAAGCTGACGGTCGATGAGATCGCGGGCCAGTGGGAAGGCTATCTGATCCAGGTGTTGGACCAACCCTTTGCCGGCGTGAAAAAAGCGCTGGTGGTCGCCGGCACCGACAGGCGCGGCGCCGCCTACGGGCTCTACGACATCAGCGAACAGATTGGCGTGTCCCCTTGGTACTGGTGGGCTGATGTTCCGGTCAAGCGGCGCGACGGCCTTTACATCCGCAGCAATACCCGCGTTGTCGATGCGCCGAAAATCAAATATCGCGGGATTTTCCTCAACGACGAAGCCCCCGCACTCACCGGCTGGGTGCATGAAAACTACGGCAACTACAACAGCGAATTTTACGCTAAGGTTTTCGAGTTGCTGATGCGCCTGAAGGCCAACTATCTCTGGCCCGCCATGTGGAACAACGCTTTTGCCGATGACGATCCGCGCAATATGGTGCTCGCCCACCAGCGCGGTATCGTCATGGGCACTTCCCATCACGAGCCCATGATGCGCGCCGACAAAGAGTGGAACCGCTACGGCGAGGGCCCCTGGGATTACGAGCGCAACCCTGAAAAGCTCTACAAATTCTGGGAAGCCGGGGCGCGGCGCAACAAGCCCTACGACAGCATTTACACCATGGGCATGCGCGGCCAGGCTGATACGCCAATGAGCGATGAACAAAACATCGGCCTTTTGGAAAAAATCGTCGCCGATCAGCGCGACATTCTCGACAAGGTGTTCGAGCGTGACCTGACCGACGTTCCCCAGGTTTGGGCGCTCTACAAAGAAGTGCAGGGTTACTATGAGAGCGGTATGCGCGTACCCGACGATGTGACCTTACTCTGGGCCGATGACAACTGGGGCAATATCCGTCGCCTACCGACACCGCAAGAGCGCGACCGAGAAGGCGGCGCCGGGGTCTACTACCACTTTGACTACGTTGGCGGCCCCCGTTCCTATCGCTGGATGAACGTCACCCCCATCGCCAAAGTCTGGGAGCAGATGAACCTCGCATACGCCTACGACGCCAAACGTATCTGGATCGTCAATGTCGGCGACCTGAAACCCCAGGAGTTTCCGACTGAATTCTTCCTGCGCCTGGCCTGGAATCCGGAGGACTGGCCCAAAGAGCGCCTGCAAGAGTTTGGCAGGCTGTGGGCCACCCGCGAATTTGGCCCCGAGCACGCTGCCGAGATCGAACGGTTGATCACAGGCTACACACGCCATAACGGGCGCAGAAAGCCCGAGCTGATGAGCCCTGATACCTACAGTCAGTTGAATTACAACGAGGCCGATAGGGTCAGCGCCGAGCTCGCAGAACTGCTCGACTCGGCCGAGGCGCTCTACAACATCATGGATCTGCGCCAACGCGACGCCTTTTTCCAGCTGGTGCTGCATCCGGTTAAGGCGACTTACCTTATCAATGAACTTTACAACGCCACTGCCAAAAACCGTCTTTATGCCCACCAGGGCAGAGCCAGCGCCGGAGATTATGCCGAGCGCGCCGAGGCCATGTTTGCCGCAGACCAGGCGCTGGCGGATCAGTACCACAGCCTGAACAACGGCAAGTGGAATCACTTTATGGCGCAAACGCGCATTGGTTATACCCACTGGAACAACCCGCCAGCGAACACCATGCCGGTGACCTACCAATACCGGCCTCACGCTCGCGCGGATATGGGCGTTGCCGTCGAAGGTGACCCGCTGCCCTGGCCCTACGACGGTAGCCAGCTGTCGCTGCCCAGCTTTAGCCCCTATGGCCCCACCCGGCATTACATCGACATCTTCAACCGCGGCACAGAGCCCTTTGCGTTTACCGCAACCCCCATTGACGAGTGGATCAGCGTCGACAAAACGGAGGGAACAGTCGAGCTCGGCGAGCGACTCTATGTCTCCATTGACTGGGATAAGATGCCGGCAGGCAAGCTCAACGGCAGCGTGTTTATCAAAGGCACTGGCTGGGGCGGAGCATCGGTCAAGGTCCAGGCCCATCTACCCGGGGACGACACGCGCGAGCGCATCCGTGGCTTTGTCGAACACGATGGTCACCTCTCGATCCAGGCCGCCCACTATTCCCGTCAGCAAACGGCCGGTGATTTGGCCTGGGAAAAAATCGAGCAGCACGGCCATACGGACGCCTCTATTTCAGTCTTCCCGGTGACGGATAAAAGCTTTCTCGAGCTTGCCGAAGCCCCTTGGGTGGAGTACGACGTTTACCTATTCAGCAGTGGCGAGGTAACGGTCAAAGGGCTGTTTGCACCCAGCTTGAATTTTGTCCCCGGTCGCGGCCTGCGCTACGCCATCGCCTTCAATAACGAGCCGCCACAAATTATCGATCTTCTCGCCGACAACTCTCACGGCGCCTGGCAGGAGGCTGTGCGCAAGGGCGTGCGCGAAACCCAGAGCACCCACACCATCGACGAGCCTGGGCAGCACAAGCTGAGAATCTACGCCGTGGACCCGGGCGTTACTTTGCAAAAACTGATCATTGATACGGGCGGCTTGCGCCCCAGCTATCTCGGCCCACCAGAGAGCCAGCACCGGTAAACCGAACCCTGGAGCAACCTCAGGAAGCTTTCCCCGGTTGGAGCAATCCGCCGGGGTTTTTTTGCGCTTGAAATGGCACCTAGCAACCGGCAATTATGATTGTCGGGGTAGTAGCGGGGCAGGGTGCGCCGACGAAGGCGAGCGCGAGCCCTGTAAAATCAAGGGATTTCGCAAATTCCGCAGATTTTACAGGGCGACAATTAAGATGCTCAGGATGAGCATCTTAATTGTCAAGTTAGTAGTATTGCGAACTTTTTGGGATAGGCACTAGACTAACAACAGACACTCTACCACTCACGTGAGGTGATCTATGAATACGCTTAGCGCTATCCGCGGAGCTTGCCTGGTGACCTTGGGCGGTGCGGCGCTCACCGCCTGTAGCAGCATGAACTCTGTGCCCACCATTGATACCGTGTTGCTTGACCGCACAGGCCAAAACGGACGCGCCTGCATTGACGCCAGCGATATCAATGGTTTTGGTGTACTGGAAAAAGATGTAATCTCGATCGACGCCCGGCAGAAGTATTACCTGGCGACCGTGATGCCAGGCTGCAATGACTTGGCTCTATCACCCCGAGCACTGTTTCACGAGCGCTTCGGTGAGGTCTGTGGTGGCGGCATGGACAGCATGCGAACCGGCGGCGATAAATGTACGCTGAAGCACATTTACGAATTTGACGACCGGAGCGCCGCCTTCGCCGCGCACGAGGAGGCCATCAAGCGGCAAAAGGCACTGCGCGACGCCGAGCAGTAAATCCAGACACCCGGGAACCTCAGTGGACCCGGGTGTTGTACTTCAACCAGTAATTGCTCACGCTCTGCAATAACTCCGTAAACCGCTCAAAATCGAGAGGCTTGAGGAGATAACTGTTAACCCCGAGGCTATAGCCACGCGCAACGTCCCGGGATTCATCAGAGGTGGTGAGAAACACCACCGGTGTGTGCTGGTAATCGGCCGAAGCGCGCAACTGGCGCAATAACTCAAAGCCACTGAGCCTGGGCAAGTCAATATCCAGCAGTATCAGTGCCGGCTTGCAGCCCAATGCCGACTCTTCGCATTGGCCATAGGCAAACAAAACGCGCATGGCCTCCTCGCCGGTATTGACAATATGAAGGTCGTAATCGCCCTCAATGCGGCCAAAGGCCAGACGTGCCAGTTCGGCCTCATCCGGATTGTCCTCCACCAGCAATATCGTTTCCCTGTTTGTCATCCCTGTTCCTGTCCCATAAGGTAAAGTAAAACCGGGCACCTTTGCCCGGCTCCGCCTCGGCCCAAATTCTACCGCCATGGCGCGCAACTATGCGCTGCACTGTCGCCAAGCCAATACCGGTGCCCTCGAATTCCTCGGAGGTATGCAGCCGGTTAAACGGAGAAAAAAGACGGTCAGCGTACGCCATATCAAAGCCATCGCCCTGATCACTGACGTAATATGTTCTGCTTCCATTGTCAGCCTGAGTAAAGCCAAATGCAATATGGGCCATGTCTTTTTTTCCGGAGTACTTCCAGGCGTTATGCAAAAGATTGCGCAGCAGCAAGGTCATTAGACTGCGGTCTCCGTCGACCCGTACCTGTGGCTTGACGTCAAAGCGCGCGCGGCGCTGCGGCTCATGCTGTTGCAGCTCCTGCAAAACAGACTCGGCAATCGCTGACAAATCGACGCTCACCACTTGCAATTCACACTGGGTACTGCGCGACAGTTGCAGGAAGCTGTCGATCATATCGTTCATTTCCTGGGTGCCGGTTTCTATGCGGCTCAAGTAATGACCGGAACGCTCCGCCGCCCCCTGTGCACTCAACTGCTCGGCCAGTATCCGCCGGAAGCCCTCAATACGCCGCAGAGGCGCGCGCAGATCATGAGACACCGAATAGCAAAAACTGGCGAGTTCTCGATTGGCCGCCTCAAGCTGCGCTGTGCGCTGAATGACCCTTTCCTCAAGAACAGCGTTGAGACGCTTCACCTCTTCCTCGGCCTCGCGCCGGGCAATGATATCGTCGGCCAGCGCGGTGTTGATTTCGCGCATGTGTTGGTAGGCGTCTTCGAGATTACCCGTCAACTGATTAAACGCGTCCACTACCTGATCCAACTCGTCTTTAGGCTGGCGCGATTTTCGTTGCAATGCCAGTGCCGGCCCCGGCTCCACCACCTGGTAACCTGCCAAATGTCGAGCGATGGCGCCTAAATGAACTGTCACCAAACGATAAAACACGTAGAGAATAAACAGTGAGACGAGAAAGGTTTTAATCCCCTGACTCAGCAATATAACAATGGCTTTATCCCACAAACGGGCATAGACCGCTTGCAAAGAGGCCTGCACCTTAAGCAGACCCACCTGTTGCATCTCACCGGAAAAATCTCGGCTAATAGCGTACTCGCGCACAATGGCCTGATTTTTCTTAAATTCGCCGAGTACAATGCTCAGTGGCCTGTCAACGCCCTCGGAAAGCTCGTAGACCGCCACGGCATCAATGTCTGGCAAATGTAGGATACCGTCGAGCTGAAGGCGCAATTGATTGACATCAAGGTTCCACAAACTGGCGCCAATACTGGCCATATAGCTGCTTTCAATATCGGCCAGCCGGCTCTTTATCTGGCCGACATCGCGCTGGTAATCAGTGTACAACTGGACCGCGGTGGCCAGCAAAGTGACTAACGAGCTAAACAAAATAATGTAAAACAGCAGGCGCTGACCAATACCTTGGCGCCTGAGAATCTGCCCTATCTGTTTCCAGGCGGAGACTATAGGCCCTGCCGGACGCAGGTCAGAAGTAGTACTCACTCTTGATCCTCTCGACCACGCCGTCGGCTTTCATCGCCTCTATGGCCTGATTTACCTCCGCCATCAAATCCAGTTTGTCGGATTTCTTCGAGCACTGAAACTTGAGCGGCACATCATCGAGCACCAGAGGCTCACCGAGATATTGAGACAACTGATTGTGATCGGCGAGATAGCGAATGGTGGAGATAGCTCCGGCTACGGCGTCCACCCGCGAGCGGGACAGCTTGCGTAGTGAAATCAAATAGTCGGTGTCAAACACCTTGGTCAGTGAGTCATCACCGTCAAAGCGCTGAGTAATGCTCGAGCCGCGCAACAGGGAGATCGTCAGTGGTTCGAGATGCTCGTAGGTGCTCAGGGTTATGCCGCGGCGGGGAATCACACCGATATCGTGGTAAGCCACCAAAGCGCCAATAACCACAGCGTCCTCACTGCGAGGGATAAGGATGGTGCAGTCGTGACCGCCGGATTCAAGCTCGCGATCCACTCGGGCAAAAGGGGTTAAAGACACCGACGTGGCAATGCCTGTGCGTCTCTCTATCTCACGCACCAACTCGATAAAGGCTCCCTTCATTTCACCGCTGTCACCGTGCTTAGTGGCCCAGGGCGAGACCTCGATGGTGATAAATGTCAGCTCGCGCTCAGCAGCGGACACCGGCAAAGTCAGGCACAGCAGCAAGCCACTCAGAAGACTCCGCCATCGGCAGGTATTTTTACAGCGCATTCGGTCTCCTTATTATTCATCATCGGATCGCCCATACCACTAGTTCGCCGCACCGACGACCTACTCGCTTGCCGAATGTTTCACTTCTTTTCTGGTAAGGATTCCATACAGCCAGTATATAAAGAAGAGTGCCTCTCGGAGCTTCCCGCTCCTGCCACAGGCGCTGGAAAGCCCGCAGACGCACTCGCGTCTTGTTTCGCTGAAACATGGATTCAAGGCAAATGTATCACCATTCATTTTGTTAATACAGGTACTTAGTTATGAACAGTCGTATTATGTTAGTAGTCGGTGACAAATTTGCATCCTACGCTCAAGGCAAAGATGCCATTACCGTTTCTCAGCTCCGCGGGCTCTTATCCTTCCCGGCACAGTTTCTTCCCGGACAGGGCCGTATCAAGCTGATTCCCGGGCAAGGCATGGGCGACCAGTGTATCGCCAAGCTGCTGGGCGAGGCAACGCACTCTCCCAATCGGGAGCATTTTGATTTCAGCCTCTGGCATCAACTGCCCAAGCGCGCTTCTCAGGCTCTGACGCACAAACATCGCGAGGAAAACCGGTTAATTTCCGAGCCGCGGCAACTGAGTGAAGATGTCTATGAGTTGCACCTGATGATCGATGAGGAGGGCGAGCTGATGCATGATCATCAAAGCGGGCAGCACGTTCAGGGAATGCTGCTGATCGAAGCGGTGCGTCAGGCAACCGTCGCCATTACCGAGTCTTACTACATCCAGACCACCGGCATTGACTACGCTTTCGTCCTCAATGACATGTCCGTTAAATACAACAACTTTTCCTTTCCCGTGCCCGCCACCATCACCTGCCGGGTTGTCGATAAATCTCTCGATAACCCGCGCAGGTTGAGCTTTTCAATGGAGGCAGACGTGGTGCAGTGCGGCGCCTGCGTTTCATCCTTGACCTTTGCCATCGCCGCGATGGACAAGGAACGCATTCATCGCCAGGAAAATCGTCAGGCTCAAAAAGCGCAACAACATCATATGCAGTTCTTTGCTGCCACAGAGGCAGAACTCGACGAGCCTGTGTCATTAACCCCCATTCACTGAACCGAGGAATGAGCCATGAACCGACAATTGCAACCTCTATCCCGGTCGCCACGCTATGCGTTTTTCGACGTGGACGACACCTTAATATCCGTCAAAAGCATGCTCAGCTTTCAGGACTTCTGGTACCAGACCTACCGTGATCCGGAGGCGGAACAGCGCTACCGACAAGACCTCACCAATCACCTGCACGAGGGCGCCTGCTGGTCGACACTCAACCGGCTTTACTACCGTCACTTTGCCGGAAGGCGTGTCACGGAGGTAGAACAGCTGGGCCGTCAATGGTTTACCCGCGAGCGCAAAAATCCGGCGTTCTATCACCAGAGCGTGGTCAATCAGCTGCGCTGGCATCAGGCCCGAGGCGACATCACGGTCTTTGTGTCGGGGTCCTTCCCGGCGCTCTTACACCCCATTGCGGAGGAGCTTCAAGTAGATCACACCCTGGCCATTCAAATGGAAGCGGCTTCGGGGTGTTACACGGGTGAGATACTGCCACCGCAAACCATTGGCGAGGGCAAGGCCGAAGCTATACGCGCGTTCATTCAAGCAATACCGGTGAATTTGAGCGAGTGCTATGCCTATGGTGATGATGTGTCCGATCTACCCATGCTGTCACTGGTGGGTTATCCAAGAGTGATTGCCGGTGGGCGGGCGCTGGAGGTGCACGCCCGGCAGCACGGCTGGCCAGTGTTGGCACCGCACTGACGCCGCAACGGGCAGCCTCGGCGGCCCAACCCCTGCTCCCGCTTCGGCGGGAGCTTTTTATTCGCCCGCCGGCGCCCCGAGCAGCGCCAACACTTGAGATAATCGCGCCGGTTTGGCGAGCATAAAGCCCTGCCCCTGATCACAGCCACTGCTCGCAAGAAATTCCCGTTCTTGCTCAAGCTCTATGCCCTCTGCAACCACTTCCATTCCCAGGCCATGAGCCAGAGTAATAATCGTTTCAATCAAACGCTGGGCGCTCTCCCCGCCACTGATGTTGCAGACAAAGCTGCGATCTATTTTCAGCGTCTGAAAGGGGTATTTTTGCAAGTACCCCAACGACGAGTAACCAGTGCCAAAATCATCGATAGACAACCTCACACCCATCTCGCCTAAAGCTTCGAGGTTTTCGCGCGTCGTCTGGGTGTCTTCCACCAGTACCCTCTCGGTAATCTCAAGCTCAAGCTGCGCGGGCGATAACTGATTGCGGGACAACTGCTCGCGAACAAACTCCGCATAACCGGGCGATTCCAGTTGTTTGGGGGAGATGTTCAACGCCAGGCGCAACTCGCCGCGACGCTCGTTTAGCGTGTTGGCGACCTCTTGGCAAGCGGTCGCCAACACCCAGCTGTCAATGTCTTCGATAATACCAATTTCTTCGGCGAGTGGAATAAAACTGCCGGGCATACGCAAACTGCCGTCGCGCTGGCGCCAGCGCACCAGCGCCTCAAAGCCAATCATGTCGCCCGTACCCAAACTGTAAATGGGCTGATAATGCAAAATCAACTGATTGCGCACAATTACATAGCGCAGGTTTGCCTCAAGTTCGAGCCGCTCAAGCAGAGCTTCGTTGATGTCCTCGGTAAAATAATGGCAGCGATTGCGCCCTTGCTCTTTTGCTTTATACATCGCCAGATCGGCATTGCGCAGCAGCAAATGGGGGTTACCGCCATCGTCCGGGTAAAGGGCTATACCAACGCTGGAGGTGACAAAATAATCCCGGCCAAAAATCACAAAAGGCGTCTCGAACTGGCGCAGAATTTTATCGGCCACTTTCTGTGCATCGCGCACCTCCGACACCTCGGGCAAGACCACAACGAATTCATCGCCGCCCATCCGTGCCAGGGTATCGCCACCGCGAATGCAGCGGGTTAAGCGCTCGGCGGCTTCTTTGAGCAGGGTATCCCCAATGCTGTGGCCGAGACTGTCGTTGACGTTCTTAAAATGATCCAAGTCGATGCCCAGCAGCGCCGTTTTTGCACCGCTGCGGTTTGAATTTTCCAGCGCCAGGTGCAGTCGGTCCATCAGCAGTACGCGATTGGCAAGCCCGGTAAGCTCATCGTAATGGGCCTGGCGCAGCAGCTGCTCTTCATAGCTGCGCCTAACGGTAATGTCTTCTTTGACGACGATGTAGTGGGTGAGTTCTCCATTCGATTCGGTCAGGGGCGAGACATTCACGTACTCCCAAATCAGCTGGCCGGACTTGGTACAGCTGGCAAACTCTCCGCGCCACTCCTGACCACCACTGGCGGTGGACCACAGTTGCGCCAGCGAGCTGGCCGACTGATCCTCCTGAAAGGTAAAACCCATGTGCTTGCCGACGGCATCGCTGGACCGGTAGCCGGAGCTTTCCTCAAAGCGTGGGTTGACGTACTCGATGATGCCCTCGGGGTTGGTGATAATCACCGACACCGGGCTTTGCTCGATGGCGCGGGAGAGAATTCGCACGCGCTGCTCGGCCTCGCGCCTGTGCTGGCGCACTTGTGCTTCGCGGATTTCGCGCTCTACCGCCGGCACCAGACGCGCCAGGGCGCCCTTGTCCATAAAATCGTGGGCGCCCTGCTTGAGCAGGTTGACGACATCGTCCGCGGTCACGGCGCCAGAGGTGATAATAAAGGGGAGGTCTTTACCGCTGTCTTTGAGCGTGCTCAGGGCCTGCTCGGCACTGAAACGCGGCATGCGGTAATCGCAGATAATCAGGTCCCATTGATCGCCCACAAGGGCGGCATTCATTTCCTCGTAAGTCTGCACCCGCAGGGATTCGGGCACAAAACCGCCGCGCTCAAGCTCTGCCAGGGTGAGTTCAGTGTCTACCTCGGAATCTTCGACAAACAGTACTTTAAGCGGTGTCCCCATGGCGTCCCACTGCACTCCCTAATCCGTTCTAACGTGTCCAGCAACCTTCGTCACTATAATGTAGCCTCTCACGCCATAAAACGCGATTTATTATCATTCATTTGTGAAAACTCCATGTCACCTTCACAAAAATAAACTGGTCGCTGCACATCAGCTGCGGCATGCTGGCCAGACAATAACCAGCAAAGGAGGCACCATGAAGACAGCGGCCCTGCGCGCAAGTGCGATATCCATTGTCGCCTGTGCTCTGTTCACCATTATGCCCAGTTACGCTCAACATCTCGGTCAGTTTGCCGATCACGCCGATATCGGCGCGGTTAAGCACCCCGGCCAGTTCAGCTACAACGCCGAACAACAAAGCTACCAAATGTCCGCCTCGGGCGCCAACATGTGGTTCGATACCGACGAGCTGCATTTCGCCTGGGCGCCCATAAAAGGCGACTTTATTGTTCGCACCCACATGGCGTTTATCGGTGAGGGCGTGGACCCCCACCGCAAAATGGGCTGGCACCTGCGTACCTCGCTGGACCCGCAATCAGCCCAAGTCACCGCGACCACCCATGGTGACGGCCTCACCGCCTTGCAGTTTCGCCCCAAGCACGGCGCCCCCACCGAAGAGTACCGTCTCAATGTCAAATCACCGCAGGTTATTCAGCTCGAGCGGCGCGGCGATCGCTTTATCATGTCGGCAGCTCGTGAAGGTGAGCCGTTTCAGGTGACCTCTGTCTCCCATCTTCGCCTCCCGGAGCAGGTCTATCTCGGGCTGGCACTCAGCGCTCACAACCCCGAAGTGGTCGAGCGGGCAGAGTTCTGGAACCTGAGAATCATCCGCCCCGCACCGGCGGCCTTTGTCCCCTACCAGGACTATATCGGCAGCAACCTGGAAATCTTGGACCTTGAGACTCAACATCGACAAATTGTCTATCGCACTGGCGAGTCCATTCAGGCGCCCAACTGGACACTCGATGGGAAGGCGCTGATTTTTAACTCAAAGGGGCTGCTATACCGCTTCGACTTACAAAGCGCCAAGGTCAGCGAGATTAACACCGGGTTCGCCAATAACAACAACAATGATCATGTCCTTAGCTTTGATGGGCGGCAAATTGGCATCAGCCATCACGCTGAGAGCGAGGATGGCCGATCCACACTCTACACTCTGCCCCTGGCCGGCAGCGACCAGCCGCGCCAGGTTACCCGCCCGGGTGTCGGACACTCCTATTTACACGGCTTTTCCCCAGACGCGAGCTCCATGATTTTTACCGGCGAGCGCGGCGGACAGTACGACATTTACTCGGTAGACATCGCCAGCGGCGAAGAGACACAGCTGACCGATACGCCAACGCTGGACGACGGCTCAGAGTACAGCCCCGACGGGCGCTACATTTACTTTAACTCCAACCGCACCGGCACCATGCAGCTGTGGCGGATGAACCCCGATGGCACGGGCCAAGTGCAGCTGACCTTTGACGCATACAACGACTGGTTTCCCCATGTCTCGCCGGACGGCAAACAACTGGTGTTTCTGTCTTACATGGCCGATATCGATTCGGGCGACCACCCCTTCTACCGCCATGTTTATCTGCGTCAGATGCCGGTGGACGGCGGTGACCCGCGCATTATTGCCTACGTCTATGGTGGCCAGGGCACACTTAATGTGCCCAGTTTTTCACCCGACGGACGCTACATCGCCTTTGTCAGCAACACCCAGTAGCACAGTTGTAAAGTCCGGCGTGCCAATAAATTGAGCCGCGCCTGTCACAGACGCCAGTGCCAGCTCGTCTTACTGTCAAACCCAACAGGCAGGAGACCCATAATGCAAGAACGACTAACCCCTTTCGAGGCGGCGCCGGATACTGTCAGAGCCATGCAGGAGTTCGAGCAGCACCTGCGCCACTGCGGCCTGGAATACTCTCTTATTGAGCTGGTGAAAACCCGCGCCTCCCAGATCAACGGCTGCGCTTTTTGTGTGCACATGCACACGCGCGATGCCCGCGCCGCCGGCGAGAGCGAAGCGCGCCTTTACCTGCTCAGCGCCTGGCGAGAATCGCCACTGTTTAGCGAGCGTGAGCGCGCCGCCCTCGCCTGGACAGAGGCGCTGACACTGCTGGCCCAAACCCAGGCTCCGCAGCAAGATTACGAGGCACTCGGCCGGCATTTCTCAGCCAAAGAAATGGTCGAATTGACCTTCCTGATTGGCGCCATTAATACCTGGAACCGGCTGGCCGTCGGCTTCAGGGTCGCACACCCGGTCGCGAAAGACGATTTGCCCTGGGCCGCCAATGGCTAAAGATACCTGTGCCGAAGAGTTTGAGCGTCACCGAAGCTATCTTGGCGCTCTGGCCTATCGCATGCTCGGCTCAGTGAGTGAGGCCGAGGATGCGGTTCAAGAGGCTTTCCTGCGCTGGCATCAAACGCATAGCGCCGAGATCGACAACCCCCGGGCTTATTTATCCCGAATAACCACCCGGTTGTGCCTCGACCAACTCAAACTCGCGCACCGCAAGCGGGAGGTTTACGTCGGCCCCTGGCTGCCCGAGCCGCTGGTGGAAGCCGAGGCCGACAGCGCACAGCAATTGGCCGAAGAGGCCTCCTACGCGTTGCTACTGGCACTGGAGCGGTTGAGTCCGCCGGAGCGGGCCGCATTTATCCTGCACGACCTGTTTGATCTGGATTATCCGCAAGTCGCCGCCGCTCTAGAGCGCTCAGAAGCCAGCTGCCGACAATTGTGCAGCCGGGCGCGAGCGCGTGTAAAAGAACAGCAATCGCGCTTTGCGCCAGCCCCGCAAGAGGCGCGCTCACTGTGCCAGGCTTTTTTTCAGGCTTCACGCAGCGGCGATACCCAACAGCTGCAAAGTCTGCTCGCCAGCGGTGCCCGCTTTCACAGCGATGGCGGCGGCAAGCGCTCGGCCGCCCTGAGAACCATTTTTGGCCGTGAAAAAATCTGTCGGTTATTTGCCGGTCTGGCGCGAAAACTCGGCCCGCGCGACCCACTTTGGCAAGAGCGGGTCACCATTAACGGCCTGCCCGGTGTATTGACCCTGGAAGCCGATGGCCACTTGCAGACCCTCGCCATTGAGGCCGCCCACGGCGCCATTGATACCGTCTACGTGGTTCGCAACCCGGAAAAGCTTGCCCACCTGGTGGCGCGGCTACCTGCCGAGCTGCGCCCGCGACTGGCCAGCGCGACACAGCCCGCCTGACAGTATTCATCCGACTGCCATAGTTTCTCTGTTATTCTTTGATCCCACTGCGGACAACAATAAAGGAGAAGACGATGTCCAACGCCGCCGATAAAGCACAGGCACTGCTCGATCAAGCCCGACAAAAAATTCAGCAACTACAGCAAGTCGACCCATTTTTTATCGACCTGTCCCTACGGGAAAATCCTGTTGGCGCTCGCGTTGGCCAGACACTGGCCGACAAGCTGGACATTCTGCCCAAGGTGCGCGAATTCGGTTTTGACCATATTCTGCTGGGCACGCTGGATTACTCTATGCCCGAGGAGCTTGAAGTCGACGATGACTTTATGATGCACCTGCGCGATAACCACTACGACATGACCGGCTGCTACGCCTTCACTGATATTGGCCTTTGCGACGCGCAAGGTACGTTCACTCCATCGCCGTCCATGATCAAACTGCGCGACTACAAGGTACCCAACACCCTACACGAGATCTACTTGAGCAAAGACGGTATGGCCGGTCAGTACGACCTGGAGACGCTAAAGCGCAGTCTGCCGGCCAGCATTGCCTGGCTGCATGAACACATACAAGGCGACAGTGGCGGCGCACCGAAAATTTTTATCAATGTGGTAGACGGCTGCGACGCCTTTGCTGAGAACCCGGCGGCCACTTTTGAGATACTGCAACTGCTGGCCACTCAACCCATTGAAGGGCTCAGCATGGAGGACGATCGCGGCACCTACCTGCCCTTTCAGGTCGGCGCCTTTGTCGCCGCCGCGCGCGAGCTCATGCCACGCCCGCTGAAAATCCTGGTGCACATGCACTCTGGCGGCGGCTTTGAAAACGCCTCGGTGCTGGAAGCTTTGCTCAACGGCGCGGACGGCGCCTGGGGCGGCCTGCCCAAGCGCGCGGCGATTATTGGCCACGCCTCGCTGGGCGAGCTGATTGCGAATTTGGTCAGGCTCGACAACCCGAACATGAGCCGCTATCAGTTAGGTCAGTTGCTGCCATTGGCCACCTGCCTGCAGCGGCTGGACGAAGACGAGCAGGTTCCCGAGGACCTGCCGATTCTCGGACGCAACGCCTATCGCCTGCCGCTCAGCTTTTTCCGCCAGCGCCCCGATCGCTTTCAGGATCTGGTGCCCGAGGCCATTGGAGGCACCTACGGCTATCGCATTTGCCCGGTGGTCAGCGACCCCGCGGTGATTGCCGGGCGCCTGGCAGAGGTGACCGGCCAGAGCGCCGACAGCTTTGCCGAGGCCGACCTCCAGCAAATGGTGCGGCTGATGCGGCGTGACCTGCGCGCCGGCGAGCGCATCGTCTACGACGAGCCCGACCAGCTGCTTAAGCTTTACCAACGCGCCAAGGGCTGAGCAACATTGAGGGTGGCGCGCAATGCCACCCTTTACAGCGCAGGACGGCGTGCTTACTATTGATGCTCTATTGAGTCCTACTATACTTAACAGCGCAGGGGCAATGCCCGCCCCATTTGCGAGCCACAACCCGGGACGCTCAACATGACAGACACGGACAACGTAAGCCCGCTCAACCCAGAGCTGGACACCGCTTTTTATCGCACACTGCTGGAATCCACCAAAGCCATCCCCTGGATGATCGACTGGAAAACCCTGCAGTTCACCTACATTGGCCCGCAAATCGAGGAGCTGCTCGGCTGGAGCGCCGACTCATGGGTCAGCGTTGAGGACTGGGCCACCCGCATGCACCCCGACGACCGGGACTGGGCTGTAGACTACTGTGTCTCCCAGTCGAAAGCCGGCACCGATCACGAGGCCGACTACCGCGCCTTGACCAAAGACGGTAAATACCTGTGGATACGCGACGTGATCCACGTCATCCGCGATGAGTCCGGCGAGGTCACGTCGCTGGTGGGTTTTATGTTCGATATCAGCGAGCGCAAGAAGATCGAGGACAAGCTCTTCGACCTGCAAAAAGAACTGGAGGACCTGTCATTCAAGGACGGCCTCACCGGCGTTGCCAACCGGCGCATGTTTGACTCGGTGATTGAAGTGGAGTGGACCAATGCCAGACGCTCCCAGCAGCCGCTGTCGATGATTCTGTTCGATATCGATTATTTCAAGCAGTACAACGACCTCTACGGTCATATCAAGGGCGACGACTGCCTGAAAAAGGTGGCCCGCGTTTTGAGTCAGGCTGCCACCCGCTCGCGGGACTTCTTTGCCCGCTACGGCGGCGAGGAGTTCATCCTGATACTGCCGGAAACCGACGCCGAGTCGGCCCGCAAGGTGGCCGAGCGCTGCCGCAGCCTGATCTTTAAAGAGCAGATCCCCCACGACAACTCGGAAACGAGCAAAGTGCTGACCATCAGTCAGGGGCTGGGCACCATAGTGCCGGGCCATTCGGACTCGATCAAAGGCTTTATTCACCAGGTGGATCAGCGCCTCTACCGCGCCAAGCAACAAGGGCGCAACTGCATGGTGGGTGCTGGTTAACCCACCCAAATCCGCGCCAGCGCTTGTAGTTCGACCCATTTCCCGATAATCTTATGGTTTTAATGACTATAAGATTATCGGGCATCCATTCGCCCAGTGCATGAGGAGTATCCCTGCGTGAAGATTACCGCAGCCAAGGTGATTGTCTGCTGCCCAGGCCGCAACTTTGTCACCGTCAAAATCACCACCGATGAAGGCGTTTATGGCATTGGAGATGCCACGCTTAACGGCCGGGAAAAATCCGTCGTCTCCTACCTTGAAGACTACGTACTGCCGGCGCTGATCGGGCGCGACCCGCAACAGATAGAGGACATCTGGCAATTTTTTTACCGCGGCGCTTACTGGCGGCGCGGTCCGGTGGGTATGACGGCATTGGCCGGTGTGGACACGGCACTGTGGGACATCAAGGCCAAACTGGCCGGCATGCCGCTCTATCAGCTCTTGGGTGGGCGCAGCCGCGATCGCATCATGGTCTACACCCACGCTAACGGCAAGGACATACCCTCTACCCTGGAGGCGGTAGCCCGCGCCCAGGAGGCCGGCTACAAGGCCATTCGCGTTCAGTGCGGCATTCCCGGTGTCGCCAGCACCTATGGCGTCGCCAAAGAGGGCAAGGCCTACGAACCGGCCGACAGCAATTTGCCGAGCGAGTCTGTCTGGTCCACCGAAAAGTACCTGAACTTCACCCCCAAGCTGTTCCGGGCGGTGCGCGAAGAGTTCGGCGATGACATCCACTTGCTACACGACGTGCATCACCGCCTGACCCCCATTGAAGCGGCACGGCTTGGCAAAGAGCTGGAACCCTTCCACCTGTTTTGGCTTGAGGACGCGGTGGCGGCGGAAAATCAGGAGAGCTTCAGGCTGATCCGCCAGCACACCACCACACCGCTGGCCGTCGGCGAGGTGTTTAACAGCATTCACGACTGCCGCGAGCTGATCGAGCAACAGCTGATCGACTACATCCGCACCACCATCGTCCACGGCGGCGGCATCACCCAGCTGCGCCGCATCGCGGATCTGGCCTCGCTCTATCATGTGCGCACCGGCTTCCACGGCGCCACCGACCTCTCGCCAGTGTGCATGGGCGCGGCGCTGCATTTTGACTACTGGGTCCCCAACTTTGGTATCCAGGAGCATATGCCTCATAGCGAACTGATGGAATCGGTGTTTAAGCGCGCCTATGAATACCGTGACGGCTATTTTACCCCCGGCGAAACGCCCGGCCACGGCGTCGATATCGACGAAGCCCTGGCAGCCAAGTACCCCTATCAACGTGCCTGCCTGCCGGTCAACCGGCTGGAGGACGGCACACTCTGGCACTGGTAAGCCTATGACTCTGCGCACCGCCCTATTGCCTGTCGCCCTGCTGCTTCTGAGCGGTTGCAGCGCCACGCCCGAGTTTAAAGATCCGCCGCTGGTGGATCACCGCTACACCGCGGACCCCTCGGCTCACGCCTGGAATGGCCGCCTGTATATCTACCCGTCACACGATATCCCCACCGACGCCCCCTATCCCGATGAAGGTGGGCGCTTTGTCATGCGCGACTACCATGTGTTTTCGCTGGCACAAGCGGGCGGAGCGGTGACCGACCACGGCGTTGCTCTGGATATCGACGAGGTACCCTGGGCCGAGCGGCAAATGTGGGCGCCGGACGCCGCGAAAAAAGGCGATGATTACTACCTCTACTTTCCAGCCAAAGACAGTCAGGGCATCTTCCGTCTCGGCGTTGCCCACAGCGACTCGCCCACGGGCCCCTTTACCCCTGAACCCGACCCCATCGACGGCAGCTTCAGCATAGACCCGGCGGTGTTCGAAGATGAGGGCGACTACTACCTCTATTTCGGCGGCATCTGGGGCGGTCAGCTGCAGCGCTGGCAAGACGGCCGCTACAGCGCCGAGGACCGCTACCCCGCGGACGACCAGCCGGCCCTGATGCCACAAGTGGCTCGCCTGTCCGCTGACATGAAAAGCCTGGCTCACCCACCCAAAGCGGTAGAGCTGCTCTACCCTGACGGTTCGCCCATCGTCGCGGGAGACAATGAAAAGCGTTTTTTCGAAGCCGCCTGGGTACACAAGTACCAGGGTACCTACTACTTCTCCTACTCGACCGGCGACACTCACAAGATTGTCTACGCCACGGGCAGCTCGCCCTACGGGCCTTTTACTTACCAGGGCGTCATTCTGGAGCCGGTACTGGGATGGACCAACCACCACTCCATCACCGAATTTGACGGCCAGTGGTACCTGTTTTACCACGACACTGAGCTCTCTGGCGGGAAGACGCATCTGCGTAATATCAAGATGATGCCGCTGCAGCATCGCGAGAACGGCCGCATCGAAACGGTCAGCGCGTTTCGCCGCTAGCGCCTTCACTAGTGGCCATCTGCGACCTTTGGCACCGCCCTAGGTGCCTAAATTCGCCCCCGGATTTAGCTTTTTTCTTCATTTAAATGAATAGTTTTAATTTCGATAAAAAATAAAAAAATGGCGCATTAATCATTTGCTATTCTCGAAAGCCCCTGCCAGAAGGCGACAGCAGCATAAATCACCGCCAACCGCCCTTAGCACTTAGCGCCTGCCGACAGCCATCTTGTTATTTTTTACCACTTTTTTAACATTTTTTTGCAAATTACAATCTCGCCCCTGTTTGCCGCCTGACTCCTCTACGCGCTGACTCAAATTCGCCAGCAACAGTGAGCAAGACCGCGTGCCTTCGCGCCGGCGAACAAGAATAAAAAAATCAATCACCATAAAAAAATAACCGGGCTACTACCATGCAGACCGCAATCGGATACCGCCGCGTTTTTCTCGTGTTGAGCTTATTGCTCGGCTTGTTTTGTCTGCCAGTCACCGCTGATTCACTCAGCTCGGCGGAGGCGTTTCAAGCATCTGCCGAGCTGGATGACCAACACCAGATCACTATCCACTGGCGCATTGCCGAAGGGCACTACCTCTACCAGAGCAAAATGAGCTTTGCTTTAGCAAAGACGCCCCATGCAACCCTAGGTGATCCGCAGTGGCCAGCCGGTGAAATCAAAGACGACAAGTACTTTGGCACTCAGGAGGTGTATCGCAATCAGGTGTCCATTCCCATGGCGCTGTACAACAGCGCTCTCACTCCGATTACCCTGCTCGTTAAATATCAGGGATGCGCCGATAAAGGCATCTGCTATCCGCCAAAGAAAGTCAGCTTTTTACTAACACCCACCACAACGGCAGCGCCGCCAGAACCCGACACCCAAAGCGCGCCGGCAACAGAAGAGCACCGCATTACCTCGCTGCTCAGTGAAGGCCACTATCTGACCATCATCGGTGTGTTTTTTATTGGTGGACTGGCTCTGACTTTTACGCCCTGCGTGCTGCCGATGATTCCTATTTTGTCCAGCATTATCGTCGGGCAAAAACGCGATCTGAAAAAAACAGAGAGCTTTTCCCTGTCGCTGAGCTATGTGCTGGGCATGGCCATCACCTACAGCCTTCTCGGGATCATTCTGGGTGTCGCCGGTACCAACATCATGGCCTATTTGCAAAACCCTTGGGTTATCAGCAGTTTTGCGCTCCTGTTTGTGCTCTTGTCGTTGTCGATGTTCGGCCTCTATGAACTGCAATTGCCCCAGGGACTACAGAGCCGGCTAAACCGGATCACCGGTCAACAGCGCGGCGGCACTCTGGCGGGTACTATGCTTATGGGTATTCTCTCGGCGCTGGTGGTCTCGCCCTGTGTTTCCGCGCCGCTGGCGGGCGCTTTGGTGTACATCAGCACCACCGATGGCGGTGCCCTGCTCGGCGGCACCGCGCTCTTTTCCCTGGCCATGGGGATGGGCACACCGCTGCTGATCATTGGCACGGGCGGCACCCATTTGATTCCTCAGGCCGGCGCCTGGATGAACGGCGTTAAAGCGTTTTTCGGGGTCATGCTCCTGGGTGTAGCCATCTGGTTTCTCGATCGGATCGTGCCGCCGACAGTGACCCTCGCCCTGCTCGGGGCCCTGGTGCTCGGCTGCGGAGTCTATCTGGGTGGGCTGGATTTCAGCAGCAAAAGCGGCTGGGCACAATTTCGCAAAACGCTCGGTTTTCTCTCGGTTCTCTACGGCTCACTGTTGTGGATCGGTGCAGCAGCCGGCAGCCAAAACCCTTTGCAACCGCTCACGGCATTGGTCGCAAGCCACAGCACTGAACTCACCCAACCGAGCGCGACGGCGTTTAAAACCGTAGTCTCTGCCGAACAGTTGGACAGGCATCTGGCGCTGGCACGCGAACAGAACTTGCCCGTGGTTTTAGATTTTTACGCCGACTGGTGCGCCTCGTGCAAAGTGATGGAGCACAGCGTCTTCCCCAAACCCTCGGTCGCCGAAAAGCTTGAAAAGTTTTATCTCATTCAGGCCGATGTCACCGACAGCAGTGAGCTACTGGAACGCTACAACCTGTTTGGTCCGCCAAGCTTGCTGTTCTTCGATGCTCAAGGAGTAGCCCTGTCGCAGTATCACATCCGCAGTGAAATCAAAGCACCGGCGCTGGCCTCCCATTTGACTGGCGTGCTCGAGGCAAGCTTTCCCGGCGAAGCAAGCACATCAGCTGAACTCGCCGCCAACGTTCACCCCTGAACTCACTGGAGTCACCTTATGAAAATGTCCCCGTGGTTATTGGCCGCTTCGTTGCTCATTTGTCTGCCCAGCTGGTCAGAAACGGGTATGGTCGGCAAACCAGCGCCCAAAGTGCCTGGACTTGAACAAACCTCAGGCCCAGTGCTGATTGATTTTTGGGCCTCCTGGTGCGGCCCCTGCCAGGAATCTTTTCCGTGGATGAACCAACTGAAAACCACCTACCCAGAACTGACCATTATCGCCGTTAATCTCGACGAAGACAGAGCTGATGCCCAGAAGTTTCTCGCGGGCAAAAATATTCAGTTTGACATCGTCTACGATTCGGCCGGAGCGCTGGCGGAACAATTTCAGGTCGACGGTATGCCAAGCTCCTATCTCGTTAACGCCGACGGCGTGATTATCGAGCAGCACACCGGTTTTTTCAGCGACAAAATTCCGGCCTATGAGGCGAGCGTAGAAGCGCTGCTGCACAACGAGGCCCCTTGAACCATGGCGCAGCGATTTTGTGTGTGTGTCGCACTGCTGTTGGTTCTGCCAACGCTCGGCGGCTGCTCCTCTCTGGGTGTTAAACCCTGGCAAAAAGGCATTTTGGCGAAGGACTCCATGGCGCTGGAGCACGCGCGGCTGCAAAGTGCCTTTGATGCACATATCTACAACGCGCGGGAGTCTTCCACTGGCGGCAGCGATCTTGAAGGCGGGGGGTGCGGATGCAATTGACCAGGCACAGCAGCACCAAGGCCGCGACCGTCATTGCGCTGGCCAGTTCCGCACTGCTGGCGAGCGACGATAGCCAGTCCGCCAACAGCCGGCAGTGGAGCACGCAGACGGCGGTATTGTCCTACTCGGAGAATGGCCGTATCTCGGTGAATCAAGGGCTGATTCAGGTGGAGGGCGCAAGCAGCGAGAACACGATTAACGTCAAGCTTGGCTACGACGTGGTGTCCGGGGCGTCGGAAAACGGCGCTGTACCCACCGCCGAGCCTCAGACCTTTACCAGTCCGTCTGGCGTCGTAGACGAGCAGACCGCCGCGAACGAGCGCCCGAGCTACACCATTGATCGCCACCCGCGTCAGGAAGTGTCGTTGGGTTTCAGCCAAAATCTGAATCGCTACTACAGCGTCAGCCTCAGTGGCCGCTACTCCACCGAGGCCACCTACATTTCCCGCAGCGTTGGACTTGGCAACAGCTACTACTCAAACAACAAGAACACCCAGTGGACCCTTTCACTCAACTACGAGGACGCCAGCATTCGGCCCTACGGCGGCGCCGCTCTCGCCGGTGCGCGCGTGATCAGTCGAGCCGATTTCGCCAGTGAAGAGGCCTTCGAGCAACAGTGGCAGCAGCTGCACAGCGAAACGCACAAAGCGCGCAACACGACCTCAATCAATGCCGCGGTAAATCAGATTATCAGCCGTAACGCCCTGGCTCAGGTGAGTTACCAATACAGTCATTCGCGCGGCTATCACAACGACTCACAAAAAATGGTGTCTGTCATTGACGCCGCCGGCGATTCTCTCTACAACCGCTATGAAGTTCGCCCCGAACAGCGCCAGCGACACAGCGCCTTCGCGAGGCTGCTCTGGCATTTTGCCGGCGGCCGGGTACTGGATACGGGCTTTCGCTTCTATACCGACAACTGGGGCGTGCGCTCTCATACATTGTCAGCGGGTGTGCAGTTTGAGTTGGGGTCGAACTGGCGAGTGGAACCTCAGTTACGCTGGTATCAGCAAGAAGCCGCGGATTTTTTCTCCCAGGCTTTGCGCGATAATCAGACCCCATTTTTTAGCGCCGATTACCGGCTCGCACCCACGACCAATATCACTTACGGGATCAATGCCGACTACCAGCTCGGAAAGAATCAGTACCTCTCCCTGCGCCTGGCGTATTACCAGATGAGTCCCGAGCAAAACCCCGACGCCCTGCCCGGCTATCTCAACACTGTGGATTTGACACCCGATGTCGACGCCACTTTGTTGTCCATCAGCTATGCGTTCTGAGTCGGCCCGGATATCCCTTAGCCCACAGTCGGATGGGTGGCGTGGACGTTTTTTTTGCATGGCAAGCCCCTGCGAGCTGTTTGTCCGCTTGCCCAAACAAAGCGATGCCTGCGAGCTTATTGAGCGGGCCGCCTCAGAGGCGCAGCGCATTGAGCAACACTTCAGCCGCTATCGCCAGGACAACCCCCTTTACAGAATCAATCACAGCGGGGGACAGGCCACTGCACTGGACGACGAGTATGCTCGACTATTCGAATACGCACTGCAGCTCTATCACCTGAGTGACGGCCAGTTCGATATCAGCTCGGGTAGCCTCAGACACCTGTGGGTATTTGATGCGGCTCAACGGCAGGCGCCCGCGGCAGCTGCCATAGACGCCGCGCTTGAGCTGGTGGGACTGGCGCGTGTGCACTGGCAGAAGCCCTGGCTGCGCCTGCCCGCCGGCATGCAACTGGATTTTGGCGGCATCGCCAAAGAGTATGCCGTGGACCGGGCCGCGCAGATCATTGAACAGCACGGCAGCGCCGATTACCTTGTCAACTTCGGCGGGGACTGTCGCTGCCGCGCCAGTGTCACCAAGCCTTGGCGCATCGCCATTGAGTCCGTCTGCGAGCCGCCCAACAATGACAACGGCGTCACCCTTGTCGAGGGCGCCATCGCCACCAGCGGCACCACCAAACGCTATTTCAAACAAGGGGGAAAGCGCTACGGGCACATACTCGACCCACGATCGGGCAGACCGGTGGAAGAGGCCCCCCTGTCGGTCAGTGTGGTGGCGCAAACCTGCGTGGAGGCAGGCTCTCTGTCCACCCTGGCGATGCTGCAGGGAGCCAATGCCCGTGCCTTTCTTGAGCAGCAAGGCGTGCTCCACTGGGTGCTGCGCGCGAGCGACCACTCGTGAACATTTCATCGGCCCAGGCGGATTCGGCAAGGCCGAGGGTGATGCTAAGGCGCAAAGGCTGAGCTGCCCTCAGCTCAGGCTATCGAGCTTTTCCAGCGCCCACTCGATATTGTCTCTGCACCGGCTGACAATAGCCTGGTAATCTTTTGCCAGGCAAGCCAGCTCTGGGGAGTCGAGCAACTCTTGCAGCCACTGCTCGTCCTCGCGTCGCTGTTGCAGCACGCCCTGGGTTTCGTCTGCCGAAAACATCGCGGTCAAATGCTGAATCAGCTGCTCGCCCGTCTCACGGTCGGTATCCGGGACTGAAGGCAGATCGCCGCTGTCGCGGATGGCTTTTTCAATATCACCCACCAGCTGGTCACGCTGCTCGGCGATGGCGATTAGCCCGCGGCTGACAGACGCTTTATTGAGAAAATCGGCGGCATCGCGATAGTGGTCCGCGCTCTCCATAAACGCCACATGCACATCATTCAGCGCCACCTGTACATCGTTTCTCAGGACACTCACGGGCTCTCCTCCCATTGCTCTTGCGGCACAATCACTCTAAGTGCCTTGGGTATCAGTATAAAGCTCGCCGGCGTGCGATCAATGGGTTCACCATCGGCGTGAATCGCCATGCCCGCCGGGCGGGTAACTATATCAATACGCTTGCCGCGCTGCTGGAACACGCGCTTCGCCTGGCGTTGCTTACCATCGCGCAGCAGGGGTGCCAGAGTTAAAAATTCCCATACCGTTTGCGGTTTGATGCTGTACAAAGACAGCTGGCCATCGTTAATACGATTGCGCTCATCCACCACATTGCCACCCCCATAGTAGCGCCCATTACCCACCGCCAATTGAATCGAGCGCAGCTTGTAGGACACACCATCCACCTGCAGACGGACTCGAAACTGGCGGATTCGCACCAGTGCTGCCAGGAATGCCTTGAGGTAACTGAACACACCCCACTGTTTTTTCACCTCGGGGGTGAGCTCCTCGGTCACTTTAACCCCGAGCCCCATGTTGGCCACATTGAAAAAGTACTTGCCATTGACCTTGCCCAGATCGATGCTCTGGCAGTAGCCTTTGGCAATGATCTCAAACACCTCTTCTAAGTCCTCGGGCAAACACAGCGAGCGGGCGAGATCATTGGCTGTACCCAGGGGCAGGACCGCGAGCGCCAGATGATAGCGGTGCAACAGCCCCGCCGCCGAACTGATGGTGCCATCGCCACCGCCGATAATCACCAGATCCAAATGCTCGTGGCGCTGTGTAATGGCCTCGCGGGTCTGCTCGGCGCTGGTGGACTCATAGTACTCCACCTCTATGCCACTGTGTTGCAGCAGCGCCAGACCCTCGTCCAGCTTGGCCTGGGCACCATTACGTGCCTTGGGGTTGACGATCAACAGGGCCCGCTTAATGGTCTCATTGCTCATCGACGACTTCTCCGGCAGTGGGCCTGTCCAACTGACCGTGGCGCTGCAGCCAAACGGCCAGTAAGCCACAGAGCATGGCCCAGCCAGCGCCGGCCGTCCAGCCGGCGAGTACATCCGTGGGCCAGTGCACGCCCAGATAGACCCGGCTAACGCCCACCAGCGCCGTCACCACCAGCGCCGCCAACAGCCAGTAGGCCTTGAGGCGCCGGCGGCGCTCCGCGCGCCCCAACAGCAGCGCCAGAGTCAGATAGGTACTGGCCGCCACCATGGAGTGACCGCTGGGAAAACTGGCGGTATAGACCTGTGCACCATGGGGCACTAAGCTCGGCCTCTCCCGCTCAAAACTGTTTTTTAGCGCGGTATTGACGCCGAGCGAACCGAGCGAGGCAATCAGTACCACCAGGGCCAAACGGCGGTGGTGAATCAGCACCAGATAGCCCATCACAATCAGAGTGACCAGACTCAGAACGACATTGCCCCCAAGCGCGGTCAGGTCGCGGCCGATTTCTTCCACCCAGCCGGGCCCCAGTGGATCGGCGGGATCAGCCTGCGAGCGCATGGCCAGCAGGAGCGTTTGATCAAAAGATTCGGTGCTGCCCTCAAGCACCTCATCGGCGAGCTCGGCAAAGCACCAGATACTGGCGAGAATGGCAAACAGGACGGCGACAACGGTCAGCTCCCGACCACCCAAACGATTTAGAACATTTTTAAGGTACGACATGAACGGACACTTCTCCCCCAATAGCGCCGGGCGCTCGCCCGGTCAAACTGCGTTAACGCTAAGCCCAAAATGAGGAGGAAGCAAGAATGGCTCCAGCGTGAGCGGCGATACGCACCGCGCCCTTTCCGGGTATTGGGGCCGCTCGCCTCAGGCGCGCGATCGCCGGGGTGTAAAAACGACCCCGGCGTGGGAGAAATTGCAACGCGGGATCAATCGTGCTGCAGGGCGGTGATGGGGTCGAGCTTGGACGCCTTGATCGCCGGGTAGATACCAAACACCAAACCCGTTGCGGTACAAAAGAGCACAGCCACCACCACCGCATTCAGCGACCAGGCCACCGGCCAACCGGCAAACGTTGAAATCACCGCTGCCAGGGTAAAGCCCAGCACTATGCCCAGTAATCCGCCGATGCCAGCGATGGTGACGCTCTCGACAATAAACTGATCGCGCACGTTTTTCTGGGTGGCGCCAATGGCCCGCAGCAAGCCGATTTCATTGGTGCGTTCCAGAACCGTGGCGAGCATAATGTTCATGATACCTATGCCACCCACCAATAGGGAGATACCGGCCACACAGGACATGATGATATTGAAAATGCGCTGAGTTTGTTCGTGCTGGTTGAGCAGCTGGGCGGGCACAATAATGTTGTAGTCATCCTCTTGGCCGTGGCGCCGGTCGAGCAAATGGCCGAGGTTATCCGCCGCCACCTGCGGGCTGACGTCGCCGTCGAGCTGCAATCGGAAAGCGTCTATTTCCGAAGCCATATCGCGAAACTCGAAGCGCTTGAGCGCCGTTTGCAAGGGCAGGTAAATGCGGTTGTTCTCGCCCGATAGCTGCACGCCCTGGAAGCTGTCTTTGCTCAGGTTCTTGCTCTCGAGCACACCAACGACCTCGAGCCACAAGTGATTGACTTTAATGCGCTGCCCCACGGCATCGCCCCTAGGGAACAGTTGGCTCGCCACCGCGGTGCCGATCACCGCGACCTGCCGGTAGTAGCGATCGTCCTCCTCGGTCAACCAGCGGCCTCGCTCTACCTTGAGGCTGGCAAGCTCCAACAGGCTCGGGGTTACTCCCAGTACGTCGCTGTCGCTGCTGCTGTTGCGGCTGAACAGCGCATAGACTTCAATGCGCTTTTCGGCGCTGTAGGCGCTGGCAAAAGGCAGGGTTTCCATGCTCGCCTGCACATCCTGCAGCGAGAGGCCCACTGAGTGCTTGCGCACCTCGCGCAAGCGCTCGCCCCACACCTCTTTTTCTTCCACCAGGACGTTGCGCAGCCCCATGGACTCAATCAACTCAAGGGCTTCTTTCTCGGCGCCCTCACCCACGCTGACCATGGCAATCACAGCACCGACACCAAAGATCATCCCAAGCAGTGTTAAAAACGTGCGCAGCCGGTGAAACCACAACTGCTCCAGCGCCTCCAGCAAGCTGCTTTTTATTTTGTTCACAGCGATTCTCCTGTCGGCTCCAGCAGGGCCACCCGATCGCCGGGCGCCAGCCCCTCAATCACTTCGGTTTTCGTCAGGCTGCGCAGCCCGGTACGAATACTGCGCTTTTTGAATCCGCCGCCTGCGGCCACATAGACCCAGCTTTGCTGCTTGTCTTTGAACACGGCCTGATTGGGAATGGCCAGGGCCGCTGCTTTTTCGGCCACCAACACCCGGCCTTCCAGCTTTTGCCCCGGACGCATAAACGAGGGGTCGGATTGGTCCAGGGTCACGGTCACTTCAAAGTATTTGGTGGGGCTGCGGGTATCTCGCGGCGCGGCGATGTTCGCCAAAGCCGTTACCTGACCACCAATCGGGCGGTCGGCGTAGGCATCGAGCCGGATCTGCGCGCGCTGGCCGATTTCAATACCGGCCGCTTCGGTTTCCAGCACATAGAGTTTGGCCTGCAACTTTTCCAGACTGGGGATATAGCCAAGCTTGGAGCCGGGCCAGAGGCTCTGCCCCTCGCGCACTTTCTCACCGCGCCAGTTCTTGGCGTGAATAAAAATGCCATCGGCCGGCGCGGCCACTTCAAGATTTTCCAGCGCGGCGCTGTTCAGGGCTATGGCGTCACGGTGGTTTTTCCCCTCCAGGCTCAACAACTCCAGCTGGGCTTCGCCCTGGGTTTGTTGACTGACCTGGCGCCAGGCGAGATAAAGCTGTTGCGCGGTCAGATACTCTTTACTCAGCAGCTGGTCGATGATTTCATTTTTGGAGTAGACCGTCAGATCGTCCACACTAAAGCGCTCGACCATGGCCTTTTCCTGCCCCACCTCATTCGCCTGCTGGTTAATGGCAAACTGGCTCTGCTGCAACTCGCGAGTGGTGATGGTGCGGGTCAGCTGATTTTTTTCCAGTTCCAGCTCGGCGCGCTGCTTACCCAGCTCGTGATCGGTGCCATCGAAACGCGCGACGATATCTCCGGCGCGAACGCGGCTGTTCTCCTCCGCCATCCACGCCAGAGTCAGCTGGCCACGATTGCCCGAGGGCGCATTGACCGGCAGCTCTTCTGCCGAGATCAGCTCGCCTTTGGCGGGCACCGAAAACTCAAAGGCTTGCTCCTCAACCACCATGGTCAGTGTCTTGTTGGCAGGCGCATCACCACAGCCGGTCAAACCCAACAGAGCGCTCGCGGCGACGCACAACACCAGCTTGCCCATCACAGTATCACCTCGTCGCCCTGTTCCAGACCATCGGTCACTATGGCCTCGCCGCCCTGCCGGGCCACAATCGTGATCGCTTGCTCGCGCTCGCCGGCGAGGGTTTTCACCCGTACATAGGCTTTGTCATCGCGATAGATGATGGCATGCTGGGGAATCGCCACTGCATCGGTTTCAACGCGTTCGACAATGGAAAGGCGCGCTGCCATACCGGGGCGCATGACCGACGTATCCGGGTTATCGATAGTGACCATCGCGTCGAACACCTTGCTCGGTTCACGCCGTGACTTTAACCGGACAATTTTTCCCAGCGACTGCACTTTACCGGTAAAGGTGCGCTCGGGAATGGCATCCAGACGAATGTCCACCCGATCACCCGCCGAGACTTTATAGGCAATGGGTTCATCCACCGTGGTCTCAATGATCAGGCTATTCAAATCCGGCAACTCGAGAATTTTTTGTATCAGCGAAAACTGATCGCCCTCAGCGGGTTTGTTGCCTTCATTATTGGGAATGTAAACCACAATGCCATCGCGCGGGGCTTTGACTTCCATAGCGGCAATGGCGTTGCGCTGCTCATTGACCTCGGAGCTCAAACGCTCTACTTCCGATTCGGTGATCTCGCGATCCACCGCCATCTGGGCAATGCGGTTGCTCTGGCGCACCTTGGCCATAGCGTAGTTTAGCTCGGCGATATCGCGTTCGATGCGCAGCTTTTCCACCTCCAGCCGGGCCATTAAGTTATCCACGTTACTGGATTTTAACGTCGCTTTGTCCAGCTCCATTTTTGCCTGGGCCAAATCCAACTCCAGCTGTTCAGTCTCCTGCTCGGTGTTCAACGTCTGACTTTCCAGGCGCTGGCGCTCGGTGGCGAGATTGTTTTGCAAATCTCGCAGACGAGTGTGCTGCTGCTGCGCGTCAAAGGCCATCACTTTCTGCCCCTCGCTCACCCAGGTGCCTTCGGGGATCAAGTAGGACAATTTGTGCTGCCAGGTGTATTTTACCGTTGGCGGACCCAACTCAACCGTCTGCGCCGAGGTCAACTCGCCAGTGGTGCGAATGGCCAGTGGAATCTCACCTTTTTTCACCAACAAGAGCGTCTGCTCTTGACCGTCACACGCCACCAGCAGCAGGGCGCTGAGTGCCGCGATCCATCCGCGCCAGCTCATGGGGATTCCTCCGCAACTTCCACCTGCACACTCATGCCGGGCAAGAGGGTCTGCTCGGGCTCATCGGCAAAGCGAATACTGACATCAATGTAACCCGAGCCCCCCCAATGCTGCTTGGGCTCGGCTTGGTTGCCGATGCGCTCCACTCGCCCGGCCAGTGTCACAGAGGGCATGGCATCGAAGCGAATGGTCACGGGTTGTTGATCGGCAATACGGGCTATGTCCACCTCGTTCAGCCAGGCCCTGATGTGCAAATCATCGGTGGAGGGAATTTCCAGCACGCTGAAGCCGCGCTGCACCGAATCGCCCTCGCGAATTTTTTGCCGTGTCCAGGGGTGATCCACATACATGGCAGTACCCGCGCGATCGGTGCGCTGAGTCATGTTATCCAGCATGACCTGCACGCGCCGCAGCTCGTTTTCAGCACCGGCAATCAACACCTGATTACGCTGCTTTTCGGCGGCGACGTCTTTCTCTTTCACCGCCAGGGCTTTTTTGGCCTCGACCTCGCCATTGAGCGCGCGGGTCAGTGCCAATTGGTACTGCTCGTACTGCAATTCACTGAGCAGCTCGCGGGGGATACCGGCATCCAGACGCGCTTTTTTCAAAGTCAGCTCGGCAATTTGCAGCGCATGTTGCGCTTCGCGCAGGGCCAGGTCCTGCACCAGATCATTGCGCCGGCTCTCCGCTCGCACCTTGCGCAACGTGGCCTCCAGCTGCTCGAGATTGGCCGAGATACTGGCGGTGTCGTACTGCACAACGGCATCGCCCGGCTCCACCCGCTCGCCCTCTTCCACCATCCAGGCAATCTGTACCATCCAGCTATCGGCCTGGGGCGCAACAAACACTTGGGAGTTGCGCGCAGCGACCTCACCGGTCAGCAGCAAAGGCTCGGCGGCGGCGTTTATCGCCAGCAGCAACAACACACTAAAGAGCAGGCGCGGCATTGTGCTCCACCTTTTCAATACGCCCATCGCGCATATGAATGACTTTTTGCGCGTACTCGGCAATTTCGGGCTCGTGGGTGACGAGAATAATCGTCTGTCCCGCCCGGTGCAGCTCACAGAAGAGCTCCATGATTTCCACGGAGGTTTTGCTGTCGAGGTTGCCTGTGGGCTCATCGGCAAAAATAATTTTCGGGCGGTTGACCAGGGCCCGGGCAATCGCCACCCGCTGGCGCTGCCCGCCGGACAACTCATTGGGCACATGTTCCAGACGGTTTTCCAGGTTGACCCGCCCGAGCATGTCGACCGCTCGTGCCCGCGCCTCCTCGGGTTCGATATCGCTATAGCGCAAAGGCAGCATGACATTGCGCACAATGTTCAGGCGCGGCAACAGATGGAAGGATTGAAACACAAAGCCGATATCCCGGTTGCGCACCGCCGCCAGTTCATCGTCGCTCATGGCGCTGACTTCCCGGCCACCGAGCAAGTAGCGCCCCCCGCTGGGCTGATCGAGGCAACCGAGAATATTCATCAGGGTGGATTTGCCAGAGCCCGAGGGGCCCATGATGGCGATAAACTCATTCTCTGCGATGCTGAGGCTTACACCCTGCAAGGCCGCTACGACAATTTCGCCACTGCGATATTCCTTGCGAAGCTGATCCAGCTCAATAATGGTCTTGGTCACACTGTCATCCTGTCGGCTACTCGGCAAGGGCAAGCGCTTTTATTTTGTTTCGCCAGAGCCCTGTCGCGAGGCAGTCCTTTTTACAACCTGGGTCGGGAGCTTATCAAGAAAGGAAGTGCAAAGATAACTTCACAGCAATATACAAAGGTGTAGAAATAAAAAAACGGGCGCCCAGGGCGCCCCAACAACCTCATGCAGACAAAAACAGGGGTAACCGATTACAGTCTAGGCCAGGTTCAATGACGGGCATCAGGCCTTCAAAGCGCCCAGCATTCGCTCGCAATGAAACCGATTACATTTATATAGTGTCGCCCCCCAGAGCCTTTGCGTCAAGCCCCGGATGGCCGCAATTGTCCAGCGCCCGCCTGAACGCTATACTGCGCGTTTTTCTTGCAACAGCGATTTCAGGCCTCATGATGCGATTTGCACTGGTTTGCAGCCTTACACTTCTCTGCCTCTGCACCGGTTGCGGCCAGACAGGCCCGCTGTACCTACCCCCCGAGGAACCAGCCGAAAGCGGGCCGGATTCTGCCGACAAGTGAGATTGCTATGTCCTTTTTTACCGAGCGCAGTGGTGAGCTGTTCGTCGAAGATGTTCGCCTGAGCGATATCGCCGAGCGCTACGGCACACCGGCTTACGTCTACAGCCGCGCCGCCTTTACCCAGCACTACCTGGCCTACGCCCAGGCGCTGGGCCAGCACCCCGGCATGATTTGCTACGCCGTCAAAGCCAATTCCAACATCGCCCTGCTGAATTTGTTGGCGCGTCTGGGCGCGGGCTTTGACATTGTCTCGGGCGGCGAGATGGAGCGGGTCCTGACCGCCGGCGGCGATCCCAAACGCATCGTTTTCTCCGGCGTCGGCAAAACCGCAGCCGAGATGGCCAAGGCGCTCAAGGTGGGCATCCACTGCTTTAACGTGGAATCGGAGTCAGAGCTGGAGCTGCTCAGTCAGGTTGCCGCCGCCGAGGGACTGACGGCGCGCGTCTCGCTGCGGGTCAACCCCGACGTGGACGCCAAGACCCACCCCTATATTTCCACCGGTCTGAAAGAGAACAAGTTCGGCATCGACATCGCGCGCGCCCCCAGTGTCTACCGCCGGGCGGCCGAGCTGCCCAACATCGATATCCAGGGCGTGGACTGCCACATCGGCTCCCAGCTGACCGAGCTGGCCCCTTTTCTCGATGCACTGGATCGCCTGCTGTTGCTGATCGACACTCTGGCCGAGGAGGGCATCGCCATCTCCCATATGGACCTCGGAGGCGGCCTCGGTGTCACCTACCGGGACGAGCAGCCCCCGCAGGTGAGCGAGTATATGGAGGCGATCAAACAGCGCCTCGGCGAGCGCCGCCTGGCACTGATGTTTGAGCCCGGGCGCTCCATCGCCGCTAACGCCGGCGTGCTGCTGACCCGCGTGCTCTACTTAAAGCCTACCGAAGCGCACAATTTTGCCATTATCGACGCGGCCATGAACGACAACATCCGCCCGGCGCTCTACCAGGCTTGGCAGGATATTCGCCCCCTTAAACGCCGCGCCGGCAGCCCCAAGCGCTGGGATCTGGTGGGCCCGGTGTGCGAGACCGGCGACTTTCTCGGCAAGGACCGCGAGCTGGCGTTGGCCGAGGGCGATGCCCTGGCGGTGATGTCCGCCGGCGCCTACGGCTTTACCATGAGTTCCAACTACAACACCCGCCCGCGCGCCTGCGAGCTGCTGGTGGATGGCGATCAGGTGCACGTGATTCGCGAACGGGAGAGCTTCGTCGACCTGATTCGCGGCGAGCATGTGATCGAGCACTGACCGGACAGACGCAGCCAATTGAGATACTATCTATCCAGAGCGGAACGGGGGTCGGCAGCTTTGTCCGGCGCCAGTGACACCAGGCAACCACAGACGCAACAAGCGGACGGCACTATGCGATTGCGCTTTACCAAAATGCACGGTCTTGGCAACGACTTTGTTGTCATCGACGGCATCAGCCAAAAAGTGCGGCTGACGCCCGACAAAGTGCGCAAGCTGTCCGACCGTCACTTCGGCATCGGCTGTGACCAGGTGCTGGTCGTCGAGGTGCCCGATTCACCCGAGGTGGACTTTCGCTACCGAATTTTCAATGCCGACGGCAGTGAGGTGGAAAACTGCGGCAATGGCGCTCGCTGTTTTGCCCGCTTTGTGCGCGATCGTCGCCTGACCGGTAAAACCGATATCCGGGTACAGACCGCCGGCGGTCTCATGACCCTGACGGTGCACGAAGACGACGACGTCAGCGTGAATATGGGCGTGCCGGTTCTCGCGCCCGAGCACATCCCGTTTACCGCACCGGCGCAGGCCGAGACCTACCCGCTGGAGCTGGAATCGCGCCAGCTTGAGATCAGCGCCGTGTCCATGGGTAACCCCCATGCCGTGACTCTGGTAGAGGATATCGACAGCGCCCCGGTGGAGGTTCTCGGCCCCATGGTTGAGGCGCATCCGCGATTTCCCGCGCGGGTCAACGCCGGGTTTATGCAGATTGTCAGCCCCACGGAGGTGCGCTTGCGAGTGTTTGAGCGCGGCGTGGGCGAAACCCTCGCCTGCGGCACGGGTGCCTGCGCGGCAGTGGTCACCGGGCGCATTCGCGGCTTGCTGGATGAGAGGGTCAGCGTGCACCTGCCCGGCGGCAAGCTGGAGATCCGCTGGGCCGGTGATGGCGAGCCGGTTATCATGAAGGGCCCGGCCACCAATGTGTTTCACGGACAAGTCAAACTTTGATATGACCGACAGCAGCGATATAACCGACGCCCTGAGCGCGACCGACGTAGTGCGCTACCTCTCGAGCCACCCGGAATTCTTTGTCGAGAACCCGGCGCTGCTCGCCGAGCTGGAGCTGCCCCACGACAGTGGCTCGGCAATTTCGCTGGTGGAGCGGCAAGTCGCTGTTCTGCGCGATCGCAACATGGACATGCGCCATCGCCTGAGTCACCTGCTCGACAACGCCCGCGACAACGACCGACTGTTCGACAAAACCAAACGCCTGGTGCTCGATCTACTGGAGGGCCAGGATCTGGGCGACATCATCGACGCGCTGCACCACAGCTTTGACAAAGAATTCAACATTCACTTTACCCGCACGCTGTTGTTTGGCGATGCGCAGAAAATCGGCGGCTCTCAGGCGCAGGTAGTCAGCATACACGCCGCCAAAGAGAACATAGGGGCCCTGATGAAAACCAACCGCGCCTTCTGCGGCCATCTGGGCGATACCGAAAAACGGTTTATTTTTGGCAAAGCGGCCGCGGAAATCGGCTCGGCCGCCACCGTGCCTCTGGTGCACGGCAACACCTTTGGCCTACTGGCTATTGGCAACCGCGATCCCAAGTACTACCGCTCAAGCATGGGCACCCTGTTTCTCGCCTATATCGCCGAGGTGCTCAACCGCCTGTTGCCGCGCTACCTGCCGGGCTAGGGCCATGAGCTCAGAGCAACCCCTGCCCTTTGGTGAGCAACTCGACACTTTTTGCCGCTACCTGACCAGCGAAAAGCAACTCTCCGCGAAAACCCTCGAAGCCTACCGCCGGGACATCGACAAGCTCCAGCGCTTTTGCCGCAAGCGCGAGATAGACGAGCTGCGCAAGTTGCACACTCAGGACATTCGCCTATTGCTGGCTGAGCTGCACCGCGAGGGCTTGGGCAGTAAATCCCTGCAGCGCTGGCTCTCTGGACTGCGCAGCTTTTTTCGCTACGGTGTACGCCGCGGCTGGCTGGACGCCAACCCGGCCGACGGCCTGCAAGCCCCCAAGGCCGCCCGCAAGCTGCCCAAAACCCTCGATGTAGATCAGGCCGGGCAGTATGTGGACCTCAGCGGCGATGACTTTATCAGTTGCCGCGACCGCGCCATGGTAGAGCTGTTTTATTCGTCCGGCCTGCGCTTGGCAGAGCTGGTGGGTATCGATATGCCCCATCTGGATCTGCGCGATCAGAGCCTGCTGGTAACCGGTAAGGGCAACAAACAGCGACGCCTTCCGGTAGGCCGGCACGCCATCGCCGCCCTGCAAAGCTACCTAAAGCTGCGTTTGCAACACGCACCCGCCGGGCAGCAGGCGCTGTTTGTCAGCCGCACGGGTAAGCGCATCAGCCCGAGGAATGTGCAGTCGCGCTTAAAGGCCCTGAGCCTGCGCCAGGGTATGGGGCAAGCGATCAACCCACATATGCTGCGCCACTCCTTTGCCAGCCATATGCTCGAATCCAGTTCGGATTTGCGGCTGGTGCAGGAGCTGCTGGGCCACGCCAATATTTCCACCACGCAGATCTACACCCACTTGGATTTTCAGCATTTGGCGCGCGTTTACGACAGCGCCCACCCGCGGGCGCAAAAGCGCAAAGACGATTCCGAGAAAGAATAAAAAAAGCGCGGCCAGGCCGCGCTTACAAGACAATAATAACAAAGGAGTCAGGCGTCATACCCGGCAGCTTGTGCGCCGATGCCCCATCGAGCCGCTACCGGTAGAGCTCACACGCCCATTCACCCCTATACACTAGCCGCCAGTGGCGGCCTACTCAAGCCGCTACATACGTATTCATGGGCTGCATACGTATTCAGCCTCCGGTGTAAAGGTGCAAAAAGGCGTCGTGCTCCGGCATCTGCGCGAGGGGTGCCATTTTCATCTGCTCGGTGTGCGCCAAAAAGTCGCGCAGCTGCCCGTCGCTCATAGCCTTGGCCTGCGGATGATAATCTGCCGGTTCAATGCCTTGACCCAGCATCACTTGCAGCCAGGAAGACTCGGCAAACAAGTCATTGTTTTCGCGCAGCAACACGCCCTGCTCGGCGAAAAGCGAGAGTTTATGCTCCAGCGAATGAGGGATAGACATCTGCGCCAGCTGCCGCCAAAAGTCGCTGTCGTCCCTCCGGTTCAAGCGGTAGTGAAGAATCAAAAAATCACGCACCTGCTCATATTCCAGGCGCGACTGATGGTTGTACTGCGCCACCACTTGAGGGTGAATACCCCCATGTGGGAAATACTTGAGCAGGCGTACAATCGCCGACTGAATCAGATGAATACTGGTGGATTCCAACGGCTCGAGAAATCCGCTGGCAAGGCCGACGGCGACGACATTACCCCGCCAAGGAGCACGGGCACGACCTGTGCGAAACCGAGTGATCCGGGGCTCGGCCAAAGGTTCACTCTCGAGGTTCGCCAGCAATTGCGCGGCGGCTTCATCATCCGATAAAAACCGACTGCTGTACACCAGGCCATTGCCGTTGCGGTGCTGCAAAGGTATGCGCCACTGCCAACCATTGGGCCTGGCAATAGCACGGGTGTAGGGCAGGGTTTTGACAAAGCGCTCTGAAGGCACGGCCACGGCCCGGTCGCAGGGCAGCCAGTGGCTCCAGTCATCAAAACCCACGCCCAGCGCCTGCTGAATCAACAGGCCGCGAAACCCGGAGCAATCGATAAAAAAATCGCCCTCCAGGCACTTGCCACCGGCAAGGTGCAGAGACTCGACAACGCCTGTATCGCTGTTAAGCTGCACCTTTTCCACCAAGCCTTCAACACGCTCAACTCCCAAGGCCTCACTCACTTTTCTCAGATAAGCACCGTAGAGGCCCGCATCAAAATGATAGGCGTAAGGCATTTCCAGGCGCGTATCGGCTGTAGCAAGTTTGGCAAAGCGGCCTTCGCAAGCGGCGCGATAGTTCAGATCGTAATGCCAGAGCGACTCACTCAGGCCGGCCTGCCGCGCACGCACCCAATAGTGATGAAACTGGCAAAAAGCACTGCTTTGCCCAGCCGCGCCAAACGTATGAAAGTAACCTTCGCCGTCGCGGTACCAGTTTTCAAAACGAATGGCCAACTTCATTGTCGCCCGGGTCTCGCGCAGAAACTCGGCCTCGTCGATACCCAGCACTTTGTTCACGTGTTGTATCGGCGGAATGCTCGCCTCGCCGACACCTACGGTGGCGATCTGCTCGGACTCCACCAGGGTGATTTGCACCACCGGCCCCAATACTTTTTTCAACAGCGCCGCGCTCATCCAACCGGCGGTACCGCCGCCGACAATGACGATTTTTTTTATGGTGTTATCCACGCTCTTGACCTCAAGCCCATTGGTTAATGCATCAACAGAAACAAAAAAACCCTGCCAGCCATTACAGCATAGCAGGGTTGACTCACAAGGGGCTGCCGGCAGGCAGCCCGGTCACTCCATCAGAACTTGTAGTTAACCCCAAGCAGATAGTTGGCACCAAAGCTTTGGTACTGGGTAATCTGGCGTGGGTCTTCCTCGTTGAACTGTACGGTATCCTCGTCCGTCAGGTTTTGCGCCTGCAAGGTCACAGTCAGGCCATCCAACGCGTCGATACCTGAGTGGCTGAAATCGTAGCCGACCTGTGCATCCCACAGCTCCGCACCCTGACTGCGAGTATCGGTCAGCGACAGGCTGATTCCGCGCGTCTCGGTGAGATACTCCGAGCGCTTGCGCCCACTGATCCGGAACTCAAAACCACCGCGCTCGTAGTAAGCCGTCAACTGGTAGATCTCATCGGACAAGCCGGGCACGTCGGTATCATCGTCCAGCTCACCGTCGTTAAAAGTGGCGCTGGCGAGCAGACCAAAACCGTCGAGGGTTTCACTGAACAGGTGGAAAGGCAGACTGGCCTGCAACTCAATCCCGCTGACTTCACCGGTCAAACCGTCTTCGCGGTTGGTGACAATGCCCTCAAACAAAATCGGCGGTTCACCGGTATTGGCACTCTGGTGATAACCGGGAATGTAGTAAGGGGTAAAGTCGGCAACGGTTTCACCCTCGCGGTGCCAGTTCACCAAATCTTTGTAGAACACGGCCGCGCCCAACATACCGTCAGCGGCAAAGTACCACTCGTAAGACAGGTCGTACTGGTTGGCTTCCAAAGGACGTAGCTCTGGATTACCCGAGCTGCCGCTCCACGGGCTGTTGTCGATGTCGGACGGCTCAAGAATCTGCGCGTCGTTGAACGAAAAGCCCACGGTGTTGTTCGGCCGCATATCGTCCATACGCGGGCGGCTGATGGTTTTCGAGGCCGCAAAACGCAAGGTGTGATCTTCACTCAGACGGAAGTTCAGGTTCAGGCTCGGCAGCCACTCACCGTAGCTCGCCCCACCGCTGACCGGGGTCGCCAGCACATACAGATCCGGACCCGTGAAAGAGCCAAAGCCCGTGGACTGCTGCTCGGTATCCACGTACTGCACACCGATATTACCCGTTAACTCAACACTGCCGAGCGAGGCCATCAAGTCCGCCATGGCGTAGAAAGTGGTGATTTCTTCATCCACGGTGTAGGTGTCCCCCTTGCGACCTGTTTCGAGATCCTCAGCGGCAGTTTCGGTGTAAAAACCGCTTTGATAGAGCGCAATACTGTCGTAGGCGACCATCTGCCCCAAACCGATAAAGCTCAGGTCGGCATTACCCACATCGTACTCTGTCGGGATGGGGCCATCGCTGGGCCAAGTGGGTGCGGTCAGATAGGCACCGCGGTTGATTTTGGTTTTGGAGCGATCCGAGTAATTTACACCCACTTCCAAACCGCTGATCAAGCCCCAGTCAACTTCGCCGTTCAGGGTCAGGCGGAAACTGTCGAGGGTTTCATCGAAATCCGGGTTGTTGACAAAACCATCCTGCGCGGTGGCGTAACCCAACGGCTGACCTTCGCTCGCCTGAAACTGCTCCACCGGCGCCAGAGAACCGCCCCAGGCCTGGGGGCCGGCCAGGCGAACCAGATCGCGATCGGACAAATCCGGCGTACTAATGCTCGGATGCTCGCTGTACATCACGCCGGTGTCGGTCATGGTCCAGGCGCGCGGTGTGGCTGGCCCCTGAGTCGGAGATTGTGCACGCCCTACGCCTGAGTAACTTTCAATATTGGTAATGGTTTTACTGACATCGCCAATAGAGGCGTCAAAGCCCAGCGCCCAGGTGTCGGTCAGCTGGTAATTAACATTGATACCGTAGGTGGTCAGCTCGGCGTCTTTGCGCTCGGCGTCATTGCGGATAACACTGTAAAAACCATCGTAGTAACCGCTGGTGACCAGGCCGTCCTCAATACCAGTGACGGTGTAGTTGGGGGTACCCCACTCGGCACCGCCCTCTTCCAAACCACGGAACACTTTGTCTTCGCGAAAATCAATGTAGAGCGCATCCACGGTAATGCTCAAGCGCTCGTTGGGTTCATACTGGACCACACCGGCGATGGAGTCGCGCTCCATCATGGCGGAGCGAACAAACGAATCGTGACCGCCGAGTATCACTTCATCACCGGACAGGCTGATGCCTTCGCCCAGGCTGGCGTTATCCGGATTGACATTGGCATAGCCCCAACCGCGGAAGTATTCCTCCTGACTGGGAGACTCCATGGAAGCCAGAGACACCGACACACCCAAGGTGTTATCGGCAAAGGCATCGGAGTAGGTAAACGCCAGTCGGTGGCCGTTGTCATCAAAGTCCGGGTTAGCAGACTCCATGCCGTTTTGTTCGTAGTTGGCGTTAAACGCAATAATACGGTCGTTGTCGAGCGGGCGAATAGTGCGCATGTCCACGGTGCCGCCCACGCCCTGGGTCATCAGACTGGCATCGGGTGTTTTGTAAACCACCACCTGGTTGATAATCTCTGCGGGATAGAGATCGTACTCCACACCGCGGTTATCCCCCATACCCAAGAGTTCGCGACCGTTGAGCGTCGTGCCCACGTAGTTTTCATTAAAGCCGCGCACCGACAAACCACTGGTGCGACCATCGCGACGCTCACCGGCCAGACCCGGCAGGCGGGCCAGCGATTCGGCAATACTGGTATCGGGCAGCTTACCAATATCCTCGGCGGTCAGCGCTTCGGTGACCGAGGTGGATTCGCGTTTGATTTCCTGAGACCGCTCGATCACAGAGCGAAAGCCCTGGACGACAACCTCTTCAATTAATGCGCCATCTTCTCGGGCATAGACAGTCATGGAACCAGCGGCCAGGGTCACAGTCGACAGCAGCGCCAGTGCGGGATTGAATGTACGTTTTATCATGAAGGAATCCTCTCGCCAGGATATTAAATTATTCTTGTCGGAAACGATGTGACATATGCCGGTTGTCTTATGTAATTAACCCAACATCATCTGTCTGTAATACTAGTTGTGGCCCCTTGGGTGAACAATACAATGCATACGTATTCAATGGGTTATGCACCGGCGGTTACATACGTATTCATTGCACGAAACGGCCTCTATTCAGGTTGCAATTCATAGACAGCAACACTTTTACCCATGGGTGAAAGCGCCTCGGACAAGGTCACTGAAACACCGGTCAACACATTTTTCGCGACCTCAAAGCCTGCGGTTCTCTCAGAGAAAATAGCCGGCTCCAGGGAACGCGCCTCATCGCTGTGGTTAATCACAACCATTACCGCCGAGCGGTCCAGATAGCGAAAATACACATAGACGCCGTCGCGTGGCACATAGTGCATCAATTTTCCGTGATGAATGGCTTCGTTGCCTTTGCGCCACTGCAGTAACTGGCGCAAAAAGCGCTGTGCGCCTTTCGCTTTTTTTGACAAACCCGCACCGGTAAACGCGTTGACGTCATCGCCCTGCCAACCGCCGGGAAAGTCCGTACGGATCACACCGTGGTCGTCCGTACCCGGGTTGGTCATTAAAATCTCGGTGCCATAATACATTTGCGGGATACCGCGCATGGTTAATGTCAGCACCATGGCCATCTGCCAGTGCGCATCCTGTTCATCGAGCTGGGTGTAAATCCTGCTCATGTCGTGATTGTCCGGAAAAATCACCAACTGATAGGGATCGGGATAGAGAAAGTCATTGCTCAGGGCTTCGTACAATTGCACCAACCCCGAACCCCAAGCCTCGGGGTTGTTCAGTGCCTCAACCATGGCTTTTTGCCAGGGAAAATCCATCATGCTCGGTGTGAAAGAGCGGTAACCATCAGCATTGTTTTTCCCCGCCTGCCAATAGGCGACCACCGCCGGATTTTCCGACCATTCCTCGCCAACGATATTGAAATTGGGGTACTCCAGCATCACCCGTTGGCTCCACTTATTGAGAAAGGTTTTATCGGGGTAGGAATAGGTATCCACACGCACGCCGGACAGGCCGGCAAACTCAATCCACCACACGGTATTCTGAACTAAATACTCGGCCATAAACGGATTGCGCTGATTAAGATCGGGCATAGTGGGCACAAACCAGCCGTCACTAAACGCTTTTTGATCCACGGCGGCGACGTGTGGGTCGCGCAATGTTTCGCGCCGGTGTGACGTCGGGGAAAAGGTTCCGGAGAAATTAATCCAGTCGGCAAAGGGTAAGTCGTCCATCCACCAGTGGCCCGAGCCACAATGGTTTAAAATCACATCCTTAATCAGGCCGATACCGCGAGCCTGCGCATCGAGGGACAGCTCCCGGTAAAGTTGATTACTGCCCATGCGCGCATCCACTGCATAAAAATCCGTGGTCGCGTAGCCGTGATAGGAGTAGTCGGGCTGTGCGTTTTCCAATACGGGGTTAAGCCACAGCTGGGTAAAGCCCATCGACTCAAGGTAATCGAGGTGCTCTATCACCCCGGCGATATCGCCGCCGTGACGACCACCGGGCTCACTGCGATTGAGCCCTTCACTCAGGCCATCGATTTGGTCGTTACCCGAATCAGCGTTGGCGAACCGATCGGGGGTAATCAGGTAGATCACATCCGCGGGAGAAAAGCCCTGTCGGCTTGGTGATCCTTGAGCCCGCTCTTTCAATTCATAGGAGTGACGCGCCAGGGTTTTGCCATTTTTTTGAAACTGCAGCTCAACGGTCTGAGGCGCCGCTTTAGCTTGCAACTCCAGATCCACAAACAGATAGTTGTCACTCTCGGCCCGATGAACCTCGGCGACGCGGACATCATCGCTGTTGACCAGTACTTGCGTGCTCTGACCAATTTCCTCGCCATGCACCATCAACTGTAGATTGGGCGATACCATGCCCACCCACCAATTGGGCGGCTCAACCCGAAGATCCGGAGCGGCGAACACACCGGAAGTAAGCAACCAGAGACCCAGAAAAATCAGAACACGCGCGCGTATCGCCATGATGACCGCCTCTTTCAATCGTTCACATTCAGGCATTAAAAAAGGCAGCACCGTATCTCGGCAAAATCACCGTGCGATCACTGCATTCACTGACAAATCCATGGCCTGTGGCCTGTGTCCAACCGCCCTCCGGCAAACTCAGCTGTAAAGTCTCACTGCTGAAGTTAAAACAGCACAGCAGGCTCTGTTCGCCATCGCACCGAAAAAAGCTCAGGGCTTGCTTGTGCAGCTCAAGAAATTCAATCTCGCCGTAGCGCAGCGCACGCTGATCTTTGCGCCAGCGCACAAACTGACGATAGGCATTGAGCGTCGAGTCTGAGTGGATCTCTTGCTCGGCAACACTGCGTCGTCTGTGCTCGCAAGCGACGGGCAACCAGGAGTGGGCGGCTGCAGAAAAGCCGCCACCGGGCTCAGAGGTCCAGGGCATAGGCGTGCGGCAACCATCGCGCCCCTTAAACATGGGCCAGAAGGCAATACCGTATGGGTCCTGCAGCTGTTCCAGAGGCAGGTCCACCTCGGTAAGCCCCAGCTCTTCGCCTTGATAAGAGCAGACGCTGCCGCGCAGCGAAAAAAGCATGGCATTGAGCATTTTGGCCAGCTCCTCGCAGGCATGCTCACCCCCCCAGCGGCTCAACACCCGGGCCACATCGTGATTGCCCACCGCCCAGCAGGGCCAGCCTTCACCAATGCCGTTTTCCAAGGTCTGCACCGTACGCTTGACATAGTCGGCCGAAAAGTCCTCTGTCAGCAGTTCAAAGCTGTAAGCCATGTGCAGGCGCTCTTGGCCCTGGGTGTACTCGGCCATGGTTTTCAATGAATCTTCAGAGGAAATTTCCCCGAGGCTCACAGTGCCCTGGTAGCGATCTAGCAACGCGCGCAAGCGTTTCAGAAAGCCGAGATTTTCCGGCTGGGTGTTGTCGTACAGGTGACGCTGAAAGGCGTAGGGGTTGTCCTCACTGAAGCCGCGCCCCTTGCGTTCGCTAACGGGCTTGGCCGGATTGGAGCGCAGCTGCTTATCGTGAAAGCAAAAATTTATCGCATCCAGACGCAGGCCATCCACGCCGCGCTTAAGCCAGAATTCAACCTCGTCCAACATTTGCTGCTGCACTGCGGCGTTGTGGTAATTCAAGTCCGGTTGGCTTTTCAGAAAATTGTGCAGATAGTACTGGCCCCGACGCGGCTCCCACTCCCAGGCACTGCCGCCAAAAATGGCGAGCCAGTTATTCGGCGCGGTACCATCGTCCTTGGGATCGGCCCACACGTACCAGTCCGATTTTTCATTATCACGGCTGCTGCGGCTTTGCTGAAACCAGGCGTGCTGATCCGAGGTGTGACTGAGCACCTGATCAATGATGATCTTAAGCCCGCGTTCATGAGCACCGGCGATCAAGCGGTCGATGTCATCCAGTGTGCCAAACAAGGGGTCCACATCGCGATAGTCACTGATGTCGTAGCCAAAATCTTTCATCGGCGAACGAAAAAATGGCGACACCCAAATAGCGTCCACTCCCAGACTGCCAATATAGTCAAGCTTGTCGATGATGCCGGGAATATCACCGATGCCATCGCCGTTGCTGTCCATCAAAGAGCGGGGATAAACCTGATAAATAATGGCGCCGCGCCACCAGGGTTGCTGCTGCATAGAAATTCCTCGATCAATCGCGGCCGGACGGCACACGAGCGAGCTTGTTATTGTCACAATGTTTATATGACCGAAAGGTTAGTGCAGCGGTGTAAGACCACGCAATAGACTGCATACGTATGCATGAGCCGGCGCCATTGAATACGTATGTAATCAGTTGCCGGCCCCCAGGGGGTCTATTATTGTGACGACGACTGACATTTTGCCTGCACAGTAACGCGAGAAGAATAACCATGAATATTCGACTGCCGGCGAGCGTTTTCGCCTGCCTTTGCACACTCAGCCTGTCTGCCTGCCAGCAACAGCAGGAACAAGATCAACCCGTTCAAGCCAGTGCTCAGCGGCCAATCGCCCCGGGCGCTCCCGGCGCGACGCCCACCTGGGCCTACTCCGGTAAAACCGGTATCGGCACCAGTTACGAGCAGTACGTCGAGGGTCACTACAGCGACGACGCCGCCACTGGCGCTGTCTCCAAGGTATGGTTTTCCGTTGCCGAGGGCGTGGTCACCGAAACCATGTACGGCCTGATTCACGAAGCGCAAATCAAAGACATGCAGTTTGTGATTGAAGGGCCGGACTTTGTCGATACCGAAGCGCGCGACACCAACAGCCGCATCGAGTATCTGCACACCGATGCCGCGGGCCGGCCCCTGTCCCTCGCCTACAAAATCACCAATACCGATCGCGAGGGTCGCTACACCATTGAAAAGCATCTGCTCACTGACCCGGATCAGCAGACCCTATTGCAGCGGGTGATCTTCACCGCCCACGGCAAAGACATCACGCCCCATCTCGTGGTGAACCCCCATATGGCCAATACCGGCACCCGCGACAGTGCCTGGATCGATGGCCAAACAGCTTACAGCCGCGAAGGCGGCACCAGCCTCGCCCTGATCAGCAGCGCGAGTGTGGCCGGCTCGGTCGGCTTTGTCGGCCGTTCCGACCTGCTTGCCGACTTGGCGGACGGCACCCAGGATTGGCAGTTTCAAACCACCGGCGAGCAAACGGGCAATGTCAGCCTGACGCTCAGCCTGCCAACCCTGTCCAATGAAAGCGCCCAGTGGGATTTTGCCCTCGGGTTCGGCAAAAGCCCGGAGGCCGCCCGAGCCGAGGCGGCTACCAGTCTCAACCGCGGTTTTGCCGAGGTACTGGCGCACTACAACGGCGAGGGCGAACATCTGGGCTGGGAGGATTATCTGGCAAGCCTTGAGGCCCTGCCGGATCTTGCCGAAACGGCCGCCGACGGCGGTGCCCTTAGCTACACAAGTGCACTGGTGCTCAAGGCACAAGAAGACAAAACCCACGCCGGCGCGCTGATTGCCTCGCTGTCCAACCCCTGGGGCGACATAGTCCCTGCCACCGAGTCTTCCACCGGTTACAAGGCAGTCTGGCCACGGGATTTCTACCAGGTGGCCATGGCCTTTCTCGCCATGGGCGATAGCGAAACACCGCTGGTGGCCTTTCGCTACTTGCAAAAGGTTCAGGTCGGCGAACAGACCCCCGGCTTTAGCGGCACGCCCGGTTGGTTTTTGCAAAAAACCCACGTCGACGGCACCCTTGAATGGTACTCGGTGCAACTGGACCAAACGGCCATGCCGATCATGCTCGGCTGGCAGCTCTGGCAGCAGGGCGTGTTAAGCGATGATGAAATACGTCAGTGGTACCAAAATATGTTGCGCCCGGCGGCGGATTTTCTCGCCGACGGCGGCGCCTTCGAGCTCGGCTGGAACAATACCGAGATTCACCCGCCCTACACGCAGCAGGAGCGCTGGGAAGAGCAAGAGGGTCACTCCCCCTCTACCACCGCTGCCGTTATTGCCGGCCTGATCACGGCGGCCGAGATTGCCGAACACTCGCAAGACAGTGACAGCGCACAGCACTATCGCGCAAAAGCCGATAAATACCGGGCACAGCTCGAATCGCGCACTTTCACCACCCAAGGGGTATTCCCCGGGGACGGCCGCTACTACCTGCGGGTCAATCGCAACGACAACCCGAACGATCAGGGCCGCCTGATCGAGCGCAACGGCCAGGGCGCACTCAATGAGAGCGAAATCGTCGACCCGGGCTTTCTCGAACTGGTCCGCTACGGTGTGCAATCGGCCGCGGCAGACAGCGTAAGAGCCTCACTCGCCGAAGTGGACAACATCGATGTACCCGATTACCTACGGGTAAAATATGAATTTACTCGGGACGGACAAACTTTTGCTGGCTGGCGTCGCTACGGTGGCGATGGCTATGGCGAGCGCACCGGCGATGGCAGCGGCTATGGCAAAGGTGGCACAATGCACGGCGACCAGCGCGGCCGGGTCTGGCCCTTTTTGACCGGCGAACGCGGCCACTACGAGCTGGCCCGAGCCAACACCGAGGGTACTCTCGACCGGGCGCTGCTCATAGCCCGCTATGTGGCGGCCATGGAGTACTTTGCTAACGAGGGGCTGATGCTCCCCGAGCAGGTGTGGGACGGCGTCGGCAGTAATCAGACCTACGGCTATGCGCCGGGTGAGGGCACCAACTCGGCCACGCCCCTGGCTTGGACCCACGCCGAGTACATTAAGCTGCTGCGTTCGGTACACGACGGCGCCGTCTGGGATTACTACCCACCAGTGGGCGAGCGCTACCGGGACTGAACGTCACGGTCAACAGCAATAACAAAAAGAGCAACGCATGACACACACCATCAAGCAGCGCCCCGAGCTCAGTTTCTGGCAAATCTGGAACATGTGCTTCGGGTTTATCGGTATTCAGTTCGGTTTTGCCCTGCAAAACGCCAACGTCAGCCGGATTTTCCAAACCCTGGGCGCGGCCATTGATGAGCTGCCGATTCTCTGGGTCGCGGCGCCGCTCACCGGGCTGCTGGTGCAGCCCATCGTCGGTTATTTCAGCGATAAAACCTGGAACCGCTTTGGCCGCCGCCGGCCCTACTTTCTGGTGGGCGCCCTGGCCACCAGCGCGGCGCTGTTGTTTATGCCCCACTCACCGAGCTTGTGGATCGCCGCCGGCATGCTCTGGATCATGGATGCCTCGATTAACATTTCCATGGAGCCCTTCCGCGCTTTTGTCGGCGACATGCTCCCCCAGCGCCAGCGCACGCTGGGGTTTGTTATGCAGGCGTTTTTTATCGGTGTGGGCTCAGTGATCGCCTCGTGCCTGCCCTGGCTCATGACCAACTGGGCAGGTATCAGCAACACCGCAGCGCCGGGTGTGGTGCCCGACTCGGTCATTTGGTCTTTTAGCCTCGGGGGGATCGTCTTGTTGCTGGCCATGGGCTGGACGATTTTTACTACCCGCGAATACTCCCCCGAGGAACTGGCGGCCTTTAATGCTGCCGAGGGACAAGTGGACACTCATGAAACTGCTACCCTCAAACCCGCCGGCTATTACCACAAAAGCGGCGTCGCCTGGCTGGGCGGCGCGGTCTTGACTGCGGCGATTATTTTTCTCTTTTCACTCGAGGCCGAGCTCTACATACTGGCCGGCAGTCTCGGGGGCTTTGCCCTGCTGCAATTGATTGCTGGCTTTTTGCAAAAGCGCGGTGCCACCGAACACGGCATTTACCAGATTACTCATGATCTTTTTCACATGCCGCGCACCATGGTGCAGTTGGCGGTGGTGCAGTTTTTCTCCTGGTTTGCCCTTTTTGCCATGTGGATCTACATCACGCCGGCCGTAGCCGGTCATCACTATGGCGCTCTGGATGCCAGTTCAGCCCAATACAATCAGGGCGCAGACTGGGCGGGCGTGCTGCAAGGCTCTTACAACGGGTACGCCATGCTCGCGGCCTTTGCCATACCCATCATGGCACGCCGGCTCGGGCGCAAGCTCACCCACAGCATCAACCTGCTGCTGGGCGCGGGGGGGTTTATCTCGTTCGTGCTGGTGCGTGACCCGGTATGGCTGCTCGCCTCCATGGCCGGTGTCGGCTTTGCCTGGGCCTCGATTATTTCCATGCCCTACGCCATGCTCTCCTGCGCCCTGCCCGGCCACAAAATGGGCGTGTACATGGGTATCTTTAATTTCTTTATTGTGATTCCGCAAATCCTCGCAGCCAGTGTACTGGGGCTGATCGTCGGCAAACTTTTCGACGGTAACAGCATCTACGCCCTGGTGCTCGGCGGTGTGTGTTTTGTGTTGGCGGCCGGCTTTACGCTCAGGGTTGAAGACCAGGGCGACTAACACTCGGCCCTCGCGGGGGGTTACACTCTCTAGGGCCTGTTAACACTAATTGCCGCTTTGCAACAGCTCAAAGGTGGCGGAGACAGACGCGGAAATTTTGATTTTCCCCGGCGCCAGAGTGCCCGCTCCCTCGGCACTTCCGCCAGCCGATTGCATCACATTTTGCGACATGCCGCCGTAGTTGTGCCCACCCCACCAACCGCCGGAGTAGTAAGACCAATAACCACCGCGCTGCTCAATAATCTGCAGCGGCCGGCCAATGGTTTGCCCGAGCTCAACAGCCATAGCGCTGGCTTTTTCCTGCGCGGCCTTCAATGCGAGCGAGCGCGCTTTGTCCCGGTGCTCGCGCAGGGCACTGGTGCGAAAGTCAATGCCCTGAATCACATTGGCTCCAGCACTGAGCGCACCACTGATCACTCTTTCAAACGCATCAATATCGCTTAAGGTCACCATCATCCGCTTTCTTACGGTGTAGCTTTCAGGCTGGGTGGTATCAGCGCTTCTGTACTCGGGATTGACGCTGAAAAAATCCGTTTGAATTGCGCTTTCTTTAACGCCTGTCTTTTTCAGTGCAGCGATAACGGCGTTGACTCGCTGGTCGTTTTCGCTTTTCGCGTTTTGCAGCTGAGCCGATTTTGACTCCACCCCCAAGGTGATGATCACCTCATCGGGCATTACCTGAATCTCGGCCTCACCGGTAACACTGATCCCCGGGGGCTGGGACGATGGATAAACTTGTGCCTGCACACCAAACGATAATCCAATAAATGCGCTTAGCGCCCACAACCTCAATAGCCCGATCGTAAATGCGCTTGTCAAAAATGTTCTGGTCTTAAAAACTGTGGTCATAATGCCTCCCTGTAACAAAACAATACAGCGTATGTTATTTTTGAAAACTAGCGAGATATTCATCCATCTCTTCAACACTGGCAAAGACGCTCAAATCGGGCAAGGCTTTAACAATATCAAAGACTTTTCTCACACCCGGCTGCATGTGCGACACCGCTACGCGACCACCGCGAGCCTTCATCTTTTTCACCGTGGCGAAAAACACCCTAAGGCCGGCCGAACTGATGAAATCGAGCGCCTGCAGATCAAACGCCACCAGTTGAATCCGCTCAGTCATCAGCTCATCCAAACGATTTTCCAGAAGTGGATAGGTGTCGCTGTCGAGCGAGCCCTGTAGCGATAGCCGCAAGCAAGTATCCGTTTGTTCCAGCACAGTAACGTCAAGACTCATGAGGTTCTCCCAACTCTGCTAAGGCAAGGGTAATGTAAGTGTTAAAAAATTCTGATTCGCTTCGCGGCGATAATCTTGCGTGTCCGTCATCGCGAGCACTAGCTCAAGACCAAGGCCGCCTATCTCGCGCTTCTCAATAGGTAAATCCAGGTCTGGCCTGTCTGCCAGCAGAGGGTTAAACGCTGTGCCATTGTCGATGCACAGCAGTTCAATATCGCCGGGGCGTCGGTACAAATTCAGCTCGAGCCGGTCGCCGCCGCCATACTTGAGCAAGTTACTGAGGATTTCATCCGCGATGACCATAATGTCGGTAATGAGTGGCTCAGGCAACTTATCCCGCGCTGCCAAAGTACGCAGTTGATGCATTAGGCCATCCAGCTCGTCGGTTCGCTGCAGGGTCAGTGACTGGATTTGTTCTCGCATCAGTGCCTCCGCAATATCATCAATGTAATATCGTCTGACTGCGCCGCTCCGGCGGCAAAAGCGGTGACCGCCTGCAGGATGCTCTCGCCGTGACCGCGCGCGGAACCTTGTTCGCTCTCGGCGCTGCTCAACACGCCCAACAGCCGCTGCTCGGAAAACTCCTCACGGCGAGTATTGAACGCCTCGGTGATACCATCGGTGTAGACACACAGCTCTTCACCAGAGGCGAGCGTCATTTGCTGATCGTGGTAGATCACCCCTTCGAATACACCGAGCGCCGTGCCGGAATCCAGCTCGAGCAACTGCGGTCCGTCGTCGCCGATATACACCGGCGGGTTGTGGCCGGCGCAAGAGAACTGCAGTGTCCCGGTTTCCGGCTCATAGAAACCGCAGAAAAGGGTAATAAACATGCACGACTCGTTGCCTTTGACCAGCTCGGTGTTCAAAGCCTCAAGCAAAGCGGCAGCCGAGCCCGCTGCAGGCGCCAACATTTTTGCCAGTGCCACGGCCCGCGACATAAACAGCGCGGCCGGCATGCCCTTATCCGACACGTCACCTACCGCCAAAAAATAACGGCCGTCGTCCAGCGCCTGCATCTCATACAAATCACCGCCGACGGCGCGTGCCGGTCGCAAGCAGGCATAGAGCTGGTCGCGGCCGATGCTGGCGGCGAGCTCGCCGCCGCCGGGAACCAGATCCATTTGAATACGCCGGGCAATATCCAATTCACTTTCGAGCTTTTGCCGCGCCTGAGTCGCCACTTCCAGGTCCGCAATATAATGCCTGAGTGCGTCGCTCATGGCGCCCAATGCCAGATTTAACGCTCCGACTTCGTCGTTGCCGCGCACCGGTGGCAAGGTCAGCTCGAAGCTCTCCCGGTCCACGGCCTCGACGGCGGCGTGCAACTCGCGAATGGAGCGGGTAAGCCGGCTCGCTAGCCACCAGGCAAACGGCACCAGCGGAATCAGCAAAACAAAAGCATACAACAGAACCTGACGACGAATACCGGAAAACTCCGCCATCAACTCATGCTCGGGGACCGCAATCACCAGCTCCAGCGCCTCTGCTCCGGCAAAGGCAATGGGCTCGCGATGAATAAGCCAACCCGGCAGCGACTGTCCGGCGGACAGAGCTTTGAACAGCGGTCGGTCAAAATCACTGAGACGGCGCTGGCGTAGCTCGTCACCGGTTTCCAGTAAGACATCGTCACCGCTCCAGGCAATAATGCCATTGCCACCGCGAAGCAGCACTTCGGTGCCGGGTGTAACTCGCTGACGCGAGAGGTAGCGGGAAATAGAATTTAACGCCAGATCCGTGGCCACCACGGCCCGGCCATCGGCAGAGCGCTTACCGATGGTGACGCCAATCTCGCGCATAAAGTAAAACACATAGGGCGCGGTAGTGGTCACTGAATGGCTCGCCTGGGCATCGCGGTACCAGGGTCTCACTCTCGGGTCGTAGCCGTCCCCGGTCAAAGGCATTTCACCCAGGCGCGCCAAGGCGTTGCTGTAAAACGACCGAAGTGGCTCACTGGCTCTATCACCACGAAAATGATCAACGGTGTATCCTGCCTCCGGCGGCGCCCCCAATCGCTCGCGCAGCGTCGGCTCAAGCAGCTTGCGCACGATAAAATAATCGCCATTGTCATAGCCAACCTGTATCGCCAGGGCCTCGTGATGCTGTTGCAGCATGCCCACCAGCAGCGGCAAGCTCTCAAGCCGCTCGTTGAGATCGGTGGCCGCTACCAGCCGGCTATCAGCCAACAACACTGTCGTGTTCTGCACCGGCTGGTAGCTGGATTCGATTTGCAGGGAGATTTCATTGGTGGCGGCGGAAAAGAGCGCGCGGCTGGTGACATCAAGCAGTATCCCCGTAGCGGTATAACTGAGCGCCGCCAATACCGTCCATACCAAGGTCACCGCCACCAGACTCGCCAGAGCAATTTTCGAGCGAATCGACATCCCTTTTCTCTTGGCGTTGGCAAGCTGCATCCTTTAAAGCCTCGGTAGTGCCCTTTGCCCGCGCGAGCGCGTCTCTGGGAAAGGTAACAGTTAAACCCACCAAAACCGGGCAAACACCGCCAGGCTACTATGGTAAAGCTTTAGTGTAGGCAGCGGTGGCTATGGCGTAAAGCACAGCTACCCTCTACACCCGGTGAGTGCTAAAGTACTTTACCTGCCAAAAACTGTAACAATAGATACAGACATGCCACCACCGCGGCCGCGATTAGGCTGGTTGTGAGAGCCCGCTTCTGCCACATGTCGACAACCGCGTTACCGTAGCGTTTAACCAGAAAGGCAAGGCCATAATAGCGAATGCCCCGGGCCAACAAGGCCGCCAGGACAAACAGGGCAATGGGGTAGCCGGTCATTCCTGCGGTGATCATCGCGACCTGAAAAGGAATAGGCAGTATGCCTACCAACAACACAGCGCCAAAGCCGTGCGTGTCGAAAAAACGTTGAAAGTCATCAAAGGCGCTCTGCCAACCCATGGTGTCCACCGCCCACTGACCGACCGACTGAAAGAGCGCAGCGCCCACGCCATAACCAATCAGTGAAGCCAGCAGACAACCGGCGGTGGTAGCGGTGGCAATGCGCCAAATTCGGTGTTTGTTGGCCGCCATCAAAGGAATCAGTACCAGCTCGATGGGTATGGGGATGATGATGGTTTCGAGAAACGAAAGAACGCCAATCAACCACAACATGTGCGGGGACTGACTGACCCGGTCGAACCACTTTTTCGCCCGGGCACTGGCAAACGACTGACTCATGCTAAGCCCCCCGAATGCCCAGCCGGCGGTAGCGACTCAAAATGAGGCTGTAGCAGCCGAACGCCATGAGTCCTAGGGCCATGGCACCGAGCAACACCTGACCAAAGACTTGCTGGCGCAGAAACTCCATCACCCCGGCGACGCCCTGGGCTTCGGAGGCATCGGCCTGCAGTGCGGCCCAGATAAAAAAGCTGCCGATAATAGCCAACACCACACCCCGGCTGATAAGACCAAAGCGGCACACCGGGTAGAGTTTGGTTTTGAGCGAGTCGCGCATATTCAGGTGCTTGGCAAACTGCTCACGCCAGCCTTTGATGGTATGGGCAACGCCAGCGACCATAATCAAAGCCCCCGTCACCGCGAGTAAGCTCTGCCCGAACGGCTGCTGCATTACCCATTGGGCCATACCCTGTGAGCCCTGCCCCTCGTCACTGCCGGAACCCAACAGCAGCTTCGCCACAAACACCGCTAAAGCGACGTGAATAATGGCGCTGATGAATAAGCTCGCGCGAATCCCTATACCTTTCATATCGCTGCCGTGCTGATCGGCATCGGCGAAGGCCTGAATACTGCGCCAGAGCGCGTAGCCCACCAAGCTGATGGCAACAATGGTAAGAGTTACACTGCCGAAGGGCTCGTCGGCTAAAGTTTGCAAAGCCCCGCGACTGTCGGTGGTACGCCCGCCAACACCAAACAGCGTCAGCAGCGCCAGCCCACCGACCAGCAGATACACCAGTCCTCGCGCGGCATAGCCCGCCCGGGCCCAGCCGCCTATTGCCCTACCACTGTTCAACATACGCTGTACTCCTAGAGAAGTGACTCTCGGGGTATCAGCAATTAGTGTTCCGTAAGGGACTTTTAATGTTGCGAGAGGGGCCTTCCCCCGCAGGAGCCGCGGATCACCAAATCCGCGGGAATGAGAAAAGACTCTACTTTTTCGCCTTCCATGAGTTTCAGCAGATTCTCCACCAAAAGCTCGCCGGCTTGACGGGTGTTTTGCTGCACCGTCGACAAGGGTGGGTAGGTGTAGGCGGATATCGGAATGTCATCAAAGCCCATCACCGCTACATCGTTCGGGATGTGCACGCCCGCTTCTTCCAAGGCCTTCATGACGCCAATGGCAATCAAGTCACTTGCCCCGAGCACCGCATCAAAGGCAGCGCCGCGCTCGCGCAAAACGAGGGCGGCCTGATACCCGGCATCCTCCGAGGTTTCGGCGTCCATCTGCAGAGCCGGGTCCACCTCGATACCTGCAGCCCTAAGCGCCTCGCTGTAACCCTCGTAGCGGCGCTTAAACTCCGGGCTACCGTCGGAAATGCCGCCGACAAAGGCGATCCGTTTGTGTCCCAGCGTCAGCAAATGCTCCACGGCTTTGCGCGCGCCGTTGAAGTTATCACAGCCAATGGACACCCCCGGCTGGCCCGGAAGCACCGGTCCCCAGGTAATGTAGTGAGCGTCCTGCTCATCCAGATGAGTGAGTTTTTTCACGTAGGTGGTGTAGTCGCCATAGCCGAGAAAGATAATGCCATCGGCCCGGTTGGCGTCTTCATAGTCAGCGTGCCAGTCATCACTGAATTGCTGGAAAGACACCAATAAATCGTAATTGCGGTTGGCGCTGGCGCGAATAATACTCGCCACCATAGACAGGAAAAACGGGTTGATCAGAGAGTCGCCGGTACCATGATCTTCATTCAGTAGCAGGGCGATGGTTTTGGTTTTCTGCGAGCGCAGGTTGCGCGCGTTTTTGTCGACTTTGTAGTTGAGCTCGCGAGCAATGTCCTTCACCCGGCGGCGGGTCTCTTCATTCACCAGCGGGCTGTCGCTCAGGGCGCGGGAAACGGTGGCCTGCGACACCCCGGCGCGATAGGCAATATCAAAGGACGTGGGTTTGCGCTCTTTCATCCACTGGGTTCCGGCTCGGTTGTTATCGATAATTATGGCTCGATACTACCCCATAATCACCGTTTCAACCACTTTAGCAGGGTAAAACCGGCGTAGCCTGAGGCGGCCGCAAGCGAGCCGCCAAACAGCTGAGCGAGAGGCCAGAAGACTGCACCACCGCCGCCATAGGGCACAAAGTATACCGAGTACACCAAGGCGACGAGCAGCGCCAACCAGGGAATGGCGGCAGCGAGGATACCGCTTAGCACCGAGCGGGAGATAAATCCGCAAAGCGCCCCGATCACCGCCGAGGCCGGGGCGATCATCCACCAGCTCAGCACAACACCTGCCTCATCTTGTGCTAGCCCATGGCATCCAGCCGACGCTTGAACTCGCCCATAATCGCTTCGTAGAGCTCCAGGCCGAGGTATTTGTCTTCCACGGCCGACTCCACTGACGGGTTGTCGTTGACTTCGATGATGTAGACGTTTTTCCCGTCTTGCTTGACGTCCACCCCGTAGAAGCCGTCACCAATCAATTTGCAGGCATTGACTGCCGCCTTGAGCACCGGCTTGGGCACTTCAAAGGTCGCCATGGCATCAAAGCCGCCCGAGGCCGACCCCTTGGCCGAGTGGTTGTAAATCTGCCAGTGATTTTTTGCCATGTAATAGCGACAGGCATAAAGCGGCTGGCCATTGAGCACACCGATGCGCCAGTCAAACTCGGTGTACAAGAAACCCTGCGCCAACAACAGGGCGCTGCCCTGAAACATTTCGCGCATTGTGGTTTTTAACTCTTCTAAAGTGTTGGCTTTTTTAACACCCACCGAAAAAGAGCCATCGGGAATCTTCAATACCACGGGCAAACCCAGCTCGTCGATCAGCGCCTGCTCTTTCCCCAAATCCGCCTTGGTGAGGATACGCGTGGGCGGCATGGGCAACTTGTGAGTGCTGAGCAACTGGGTTAGGTAGACTTTGTTGGTGCAGCGTAAAATGGAATCCGGATCATCCATCACCACCAGCCCTTCGGCCTGAGCGCGGCGGGCAAAGCGGTAGGTATAGTGGTTTACCGAGGTGGTGGTGCGAATAAACAGTGCATCGTATTCCACCAAACGGGAAAAGTCCTTGCGGCCGATGGGCTCGGCCAAAATGCCATGCTTGGCCGCGGCCTTAATAAAACGTTTGATCGCCACCGAGTTGCTGGGCGGAAATTTCTCTTCCGGATCGAGCAGTATCGCCAAGTCATATTTGTATTGCTTGCGCCCGCGCGGTTTGCGCCAGATCAGCCGGCTGTAGCCGTCCAGAGCGTTGGCAAACAAGGTCTGATCATCTTCATTGAGCTGAGGGATGGCAACCGATTCCAGCGACTGTAAACGCCAAGTGCCCTTTTTCACAAACTGCGCGCGCATGACCGGCATGGCAATCTGCTCAAACAGGCCCCGGGCCAAATCGGCCAGCGCCTCGTGGGCGCACTGCCCAAAACAAATCACCAGGCTAAATTCGCTGGCGCTGCCGGCCAACTCAGTCAGGTGTTTATCGGTCGACGGGTTCAGCGCCAACACCCCCAGCCACTGGCGGCGAGACAAATCCCGCACGGTTTTCACAGAGGGCAGAACCTGCTGGCCACGCGCCTCGGCAAGCAGCGAGCAGTAGTAACCCGTCGACAAATAGTCGTACTGGCGACACAGATTGATCACCCGACAGCGCTCCGGGGAGTTCACATCGGCCAGGTAATCACTGGCCAGCACCACGTCGGCTGAAGGGTAGAAACCCGCCCAGTCGGACATTTTTTCAACGATGATTTTCAGTTGGGTCATTGGCGTTCTTGCCCTCCGTAACCCCGAGGTGAGCCTAAATCGGCGCTTGCGTGAATGCGCCAGTGTGGCAAAATCGTAGAGATTCGCAAGCTTTTTTAAGGCCTTTATGGTTATGGCAATTCGTCCGGCTACCCGCGCCGATCTCGACGCTCTGGTAGCGCTGGAAAATCGCTGTTTTACGTCCGATCGTATCAGTCGTCGCAGCTTTCGCCACTTTCTCGAAACCGAGCAAAACCAGATTCTGGTGATCGGCGACACGCCGCTCGCCTACGTGCTGCTGTTGTTTCGCCGCGGCACATCTTTGGCGCGTATTTACTCTCTGGCGGTGGACCCCTCCTGCCGCGGGCAGGGGCTGGCCCGCCAGCTGATGACCGAAGCCGAAACCGTGGCCATGAATCGCGACGCCCTGTTTCTGCGACTGGAGGTGGCTATTCACAACCAGAGCGCCATCGCCCTCTACGAATCGCTGGGCTATCGGCCCATCAAGCGGATCGAAGAGTATTACGAAGATGGCGGCGATGCCCTGCGTTTGGAAAAGCGCCTCGCCCGGGATCTGGCAAAAAGCAAGCGCAGTAGTTTTTACGCCCAGACCACGGAGTTTACCTGCGGCCCGGCGGCGGCCATTATGGCCATGTCCCACCTTGAGCCAGGCCGTCAGTTCAGCCGCATCGACGAGATCGACCTCTGGCGCGAAGCCACCACCGTGTTTATGACGCGCGGGCACGGCGGCTGCTCGCCGCAAGGGCTGGCCCTGGCACTGAGCAACCGGGGCTTTGATGTTCGCCTGCTGCAATCGAGCGATCGCATTCCCTTTATTGACAGTGTGCGCAACCCCGAAAAAAAGCAGGTCATCGAACTGATTCACAACCACTTTGTCGAGTCGCTCGGCCGCAATGCCATCGACCAGGAGGTCACGACCATCGACTCGCGCCAATTGCGCCAGTGCATGGCCGAAGGCTATGAAATACTGCTGCTGATCAGCACCTACCAACTCAACCGCAATAAGGCCCCCCACTGGGTCTGGCTGGTGGCCATGGACGATCGCTTCGCCTATATCAACGACCCGGACGTGGACAGTGCCGAGCTGCGCAGCGCCATCGACAATGTCCATATGCCCATACCGCTGGCCAAACTGCCCACCTTGCTGGGCTACGGTACCCACACCTATCGCGCCGCCGTGCTGCTGCGCCAACCGCGCGATTGACAATGCCCTTGTAAATTTTCTAACAAGCCGCCCCCTCCGACAGACACCCACCCCCAGTAAACACGGGGGCTGCACTCGCCTTTGTAACTGGTTCATTCCTTGCACATGGCCTTTGGCATTCACTCACGTACGCAGGAGACCCGTATGAACGCTGAACAAATTGAAGGCAACTGGCAAATGCTCAAAGGTCGCGCCCGCGAGCAATGGGGCCGGCTGACCGATGACGACATCGAAAAGGTACTGGGCAAACGCGATAAGCTCGTGGGTGCCATTCGCGAGCGCTATGGCCTGAGCAAAGAAGCGGCCGAGCACGAGGTCAATGTCTGGTCGGTTAACCACGAGCAGTAAGGGGCCCAGCCATGGAAGAGTCGCGCCGGCAAAACCTGACACAAACCATAGACTTGATTGAACAGGCCGAACAGGGTGAGCGGCTGCACGTCGGCAACCTGATTGAGGCCTTTAAAGATCGCGGCTTTGGTCCGCTGCTACTGCTGCCGGCGCTGATCACTTTCCTGCCCACCGGCGGCATCCCGGGTGTCCCGGTCGTCTGCGCCATACTGATTCTGTTTTTCAGTTTGCAAATGCTCTGGGGGAAAAGCGCGCCCTGGATACCTCGCCGACTGGCGCGGGTGGACGTTAGCCGTGAAAAATTTGTCAGCCTGCTGGAATCCTCCCGACCGGTGACAAAACGAATCGATAAAGTAGTGCAACCGCGCTACCGTTTTATGACCGGTAAAGTGGGCGCACGCTGCATTGCTGTGCTGTCCATTGCGCTGGCTATTTCCCTGATACCGCTGGGGCCTATTCCCTTTGCCGCCGCTATCCCATCGGGGATTTTAGTGCTGCTGGCGCTGGCACTGGTCGCCCGCGACGGACTCTTGATGATCATTGGCGTGCTGCTGTCGACCGTGGGCGCGGGCTTTTTGTTGTTCGGTTAAGCGAGCCGGCCAAGCTTTACGAAGCACCGGCAGTAAAGCAGCGCCGCCAATAATGAAAAAGCCCGGCAATGCCGGGCTCTTGTGACACATTCATTACATCAAGCTGCCGGTGTATTCGCTGGCAGGTTTACTCGGCCTATCGCTCGCGGCGCGATTGGGCACCTCGTTGATTTTGCCTCCGCGGGCCAGGTACGCCTCTATTTGTTGAGACAACTCGGTGCGCAGTTTCTCGCGCGAGGCGATACTGAAGTCTTCCAACGGCTGAGCCTTACTGTCATCGGCCGCACTAACCTCTTCATCGCTCACTTCGATATCATCATCCTGATCCAGATCGCGATCTTCATCCAGCTCATATTGACTCGCCATAATAACACCTCTCACAGAACGGTTGTTACAAACTCGCCAGCATAAACATCGAAGGTGTCTGACCCCCAAAAGGCCGCGCAACCCCCTTTATTTCTTGCCTTATTTTTGTGTCTTTATAGCGCAACAAAAACCCCAGGTCACAGGTTTTTTTTGCCTTTTTTAGGTCAGTTTTTTATTAGCCGAGATAGGGGCTTTCAATTTAGTTATTTACAAAACCCTGCTAAGAATTTTTTGCCTAGTGGCAGCGCTGAGGGTAGACTTCGCGTTTTTTCCGGTGCTTTTTATGGGCTCACAAAGAGAAGTTCGCCAGTTCCCCCAACTTCAGGGCTTACCCGAGCCAGAGCAGCAACGCAGGCTGACTGAGGCCAAAGCCAGGGCGTTTGGCACAGACCACAAGCTTGAGCGCTGGCGCGGCAACTTGCTGCACTTTGGCATAATGTTCGCCGTCTCTGCGGTGTTTATGGCCTGGCTCGCCCCTTTGCTCTCATTAACCAGAGATACGGCCGCGCTGATTATGCTCTTGATCGTACTGCCAACGTTTTTCTATTTTCAGCACAAGCGCTACCAGCGTCTGATCAGCAAGGCGCTCAACGAGCTCCCTGAGAACCAGCGCTAACAAAACCCCATAAAAAAAGCGCCCGGTAGGGCGCTTTTTTTAGCCTGAGGGCATTGCCCGGCGGGCTTAAATCGCTTCCGAACCGGTTTCGCCGGTGCGAATACGAATAATTTCTTCCAGAGGCGTAATAAAGATTTTTCCATCACCAATTTTGCCGGTTTGCGCCGCCTTGGTGATGGCTTCAACGGCTTGATCCACCATGGAATCGTCCACCGCCAACTCAATTTTTACCTTGGGAAGAAAATCGACCACATACTCCGCGCCGCGATACAGCTCGGTGTGGCCCTTTTGCCGACCAAAGCCTTTGACTTCGGTCACGGTCATACCCTGAACACCGACCTCAGACAGCCCGGTGCGAACATCATCGAGCTTGAACGGTTTTACGACAGCAGTAATCAGTTTCATTATGGGTTCCTTTTTCGTCTTGGTCTCAGCTTTGCGGAGGGCAAGCCGGCTGCGATGCCGCCGCCCGATTCAGGTTAGGGTAAAGATACACGCAAGAAGCGGGAAAATCATCCTCTACCCATTCTCACCGGAAAATCCCGCCAAGCGAGAGGGGCCTACAGTGCGACGGCCCGGCAACTGCCAGACCGTCACGCCCGAGACTTACTTGGATGAAGTGAACTCGGGGTAGGCTTCCATGCCACACTCGGCAAGGTCCACACCCTCGTACTCTTCTTCTTCGCTAACGCGCAGGCCAAGGATCACTTTGATGATGCTCCAGACGATCAGGCTGGTAACGAAGACCCAGATAAAGATGGTCAGCGCGCCGACGATCTGGCCAACAAAGCTGGCATCACCGTTGGTAACCGGAACCACCAGCAGGCCAAACAGACCCACGACACCGTGCACAGAGATGGCACCGACCGGGTCATCGATTTTCAGCTTGTCCAGCGCGATGATGGAGAAGACCACGATGATACCGCCCACAGCACCGATTAGAGTTGCGGCCAGGGCAGAAGGGGTGTCCGGACCGGCAGTAATAGCCACCAGACCAGCCAGAGCGCCGTTCAGGGCCATGGTCAAGTCAGCTTTGCCAAACAGGATGCGAGCCACAATCAGCGCTGCTACCAGGCCACCGGCCGCCGCCGCGTTGGTGTTCAGGAACACCATAGCCACAGCGTTGGCGTTGGAAATATCGCCCAGCTTAAGCACAGAACCGCCGTTGAAACCAAACCAGCCCATCCACAGGATAAAGGTACCCAGGGTCGCCAGAGGCAGGTTGGCACCGGTGATCGCGTGGATTTCGCCGTTGGGGCCGTATTTACCTTTACGGGCACCCAGCAGGATCACACCGGCCAGAGCAGCCGCAGCACCGGCCATGTGTACGATGCCAGAGCCGGCAAAGTCGAGGAAGCCCAGTTCGCCCAGATTGAACATGCCGAAGACGTCGTTGCCACCCCAGGTCCAGCTGCCTTCCATCGGGTAGATGAAGCCAGTCATAACAACCGCGAACAGCAGGAAGGCCCAGAGCTTCATACGCTCAGCCACGGCACCAGAGACAATCGACATCGCCGTTGCCACGAACACCACCTGGAAGAAGAAGTCAGAGGCGCCTGAGTAGATAGAGCCGCCTTCGAAGCCATCTTCACGGCCGGCAAAATCAGACAAAGTGCCAGCGACATCGACATTCTGGATACCAGACAGGAAGATGTCACCGCCGTACATAATGGCGTAACCGCACACCATGTACATGATGCACGAAATGGAATACAGAGCGACGTTCTTGGTCAAAATCTCTGTGGTGTTTTTGGCACGTACCAGGCCAGACTCGAGCATGGCAAAACCCGCTGCCATCCACATTACCAGTGCGCCACACACCAAGAAATAAAAGGTGTCCATGGCGTACTGCAGATGAAAAATATTATTTTCCATTGCTTAATCCCCGTTTGTTGTAAATGTCGTTTTTAAAGCGCTTGGTCGCCGGTCTCTCCGGTGCGAATCCGGAGTACCTGCTCAAGTGCGGATACAAAAATTTTGCCGTCCCCAATTTTGCCGCTGTTGGCAGCTTTGGAGATGGCCTCGACCACGGAGTCAAGCTCCGACTCTTTGACGGCAATTTCCACCTTTGTTTTGGGCAAAAAATCGACGACGTATTCAGCGCCGCGGTACAGTTCTGAATGGCCCTTCTGTCGACCAAAGCCTTTCACTTCGGTGACTGTCATACCGTGCACACCGATGTCGGATAACGCTTCGCGCACCACATCGAGCTTAAACGGCTTGATAATCGCTGTTACCAATTTCATTTATTGTGCTCCTAAAAAAACCCGCACCCGAGAGTGCGGGAAACACTGGAAAGACGGCCTGTTCACCCCGCAAAACAGCGACATAAACAGGAGAGCAGACCCATAAAGAGGCTCCACGCCCTTTGCTGTGTACTCGATCACAACTTTGCACAGAGCAGGCCAATTAAAAAAAAGCCCAGAAAAACAAGCCTCTAGGAAAATATCGGGGGATTTTCAGCGGGTCATACAGAGCTGGAGCCCGGCGACACGCACCAAAACCGTGCCACAGAAAAAATACAGCGCACCATTTGTGCACCAAAACGATTGACGGACCCAATACGCCCCCCGGTGTTGCCTTGCGGCGCACCAGAATGCGGCCTTTTAACGCGCAGTGGCGCCTTTGACGTCAGAGGTCGATAAACAAGCCCACCCTGGCCGTGTACAATTAGGAGGCATTCAACCGACGGGGACCCCCTATGCAGAACTTCGCCCAACAGGTGTTCGACGAACTGCGCCAGCGACTGCCCAATGCCGAGGCTTTGCCGCGCCCGCAATTGCAAGCGGCGCTGCAGGCTGCCCTGCGCAAACTGGACTTGGTCACTCGCGAGGAATTCGACGCCCAGGCGGCCGTGCTCGCCCGCACCCGCGCGCGGCTCGAGGCGCTTGAAGCGCGCGTTACCGAGCTTGAGACCCGCCGGAATTGACCCGCAGGCAAGTGCCAGCTAGCTTTAGATCACGCCCCTCCCAAGCAGCGGGCTAACGCGCTCGCCGGAGCGGCAGACACACCATCACGACGCAAAGGATTGCCCATGTCACTCGCTATTGTTCACACCCGCGCCCAACACGGTGTTGAAGCGCCGCCGGTCAGCGTCGAGGTTCACCTGTCCAACGGTCTGCCCAGTCTCGCCATCGTCGGGCTGCCGGAAACGGCGGTGAAAGAGAGCAAAGACCGGGTACGCAGCGCCATTCTCAACAGTCACCTGGAATTCCCCGCCCGCCGCATTACCGTCAATCTAGCCCCCGCCGATCTGCCCAAGGAGGGTGGGCGCTACGATCTGCCCATTGCCATTGGCATTCTCGCCGCCTCGGGTCAGATTCCCGCCGAGCGGCTGAACCGGCTGGAATTTATCGGCGAACTGGCTCTGTCCGGTGCCCTGCGCCCGGTCACCGGCGCCCTGCCCGCCGCCCTCGCCTGTGCCGGGGCAGGCCGCACCCTGGTTCTTGGCACCGACAATGGCCCCGAGGCGGCGATTACCGGCGCCGAGCTGCGCACCGCCGATAACCTATTGCGCGTCTGCGCGGCACTGCACAATCGCGAACGCCTGCCCCGCCCGCAGCCGGCCGCCGGTGACGGCCAGCGCCACCACCCTGAGCTGAGCGACGTACGCGGCCAGCAACAGGCCAAGCGCGCCCTGGAAGTCGCGGCCAGCGGCGGCCACAACCTGCTGATGTTCGGCCCGCCCGGCACCGGCAAAACCATGCTCGCCAGCCGCCTGCCGGGCATACTTCCACCCATTGAAACGCGCGATGCGCTGGACGTAGCCGCCATTTATTCGGTGATTGGTGAAGACTGCACCGGGCACTGGCGCCAGCGCCCCTTTCGCGCACCGCACCACACCGCCTCCGCCCCGGCGCTGGTGGGCGGCGGCACCTACCCTCGACCGGGGGAGATCTCCCTGGCCCACGGCGGCGTACTCTTTTTGGATGAACTGCCGGAGTTTCAGCGCCAGGTGCTCGAGGTGCTGCGCGAGCCACTGGAGAGCGGCGAGGTGCGCATTGCGCGGGCGCGGGCGCAGACCCGCTACCCGGCCCGTTTTCAGTTAATCGCCGCCATGAATCCCTGCCCCTGCGGTTACTTTGGCAGTGGCGACAACCGCTGCCGCTGCACCTCGGAACAAATCCAGCGCTACCGCAACCGCATCTCCGGGCCGCTGCTCGACCGCATTGACCTGCAGGTACCGGTGACCGCCGTCGCGCCCACCGAGCTGCACAAGGCGCCTCCGGGCGAACCGAGCGAGACCGTCCAGCGCCGCGTCGTGGCCGCCCGTGCCACTGCCCTGCAACGCCAGGGCAAACCCAACTGCGAACTGAATCCGGCGGAAATTGATACCCACTGCTCGCTGGGCCAGGAACAGACCCACTACCTTGAGCAGGCAGTGACCAAGCTCGGGCTCTCGACCCGCGCCTACCACCGGGTGCTCAAGGTCGCACGCACCTTGGCAGACATGGAAGCGGTAGCGGATATCCAAAAGGCACACCTGGCCGAGGCCCTGAGCTTTCGGGCGCTGGACAGGCCATGACAGCGGGGCTTAACCGGGGGGCTATTCTTCCGAGGGTGTTTCGGTGTCGTCGGGAATCGGCGCCAGAGTAAGATCGCCGATGACCTTTTTCAGCCGCGAGTAGGCGTGGGGCGCACAGAGGTAGTAACCCTGCATCTGATCACACCCCTCCTCGACCAGCCATTTTTGTTGGCTCGCCGACTCGACGCCCTCGGCCACCACGACCTTGCCGAGGTTGTGCGCCAGGTTGATCATGGCCGCTACCAGCCGGCGCTCGCTGCGCCGGCGCAACAAATCGGCCATAAACTGCGAGTCGATTTTCAGTGCAGCAATGGGCAGGCGCTGCAGGTGCAAAAATGAAGAGCTGCCGGTGCCAAAATCATCCAGTGCAAACGTCACCCCAAAATACGACAACGGCCGCATGCAGAGGCTGACCATATCGATATTTTCCATGAGCGCGGTTTCGGTCAGCTCAAACTCAATATGGTTGGGGTTGACGCCGGTTTCGGCGAAAATATTGGCCACCTGCTGGACCATGGCTTCATCGCGAAACTGCCGCGCCGAGAGATTGATGGCCATTTTCAGCTCTATGCCGCAGTCGCGCCTGAGCCTTTGTAAGTCCTCGCAGGCGCGGCGAATCGCCCAGTAGCCGATGGCGAAAATTAGCCCGGTATCCTCGGCAATGGAGATAAAATTGTGGGCGCTGAGAATACCCTTTTGCGGGTGGTTCCAGCGCAGCAGTGCCTCAAGCACGACCACCTTGCCACTGCGCACGGCAAAGCGCGGCTGGTATTCCAGGTAGAGTTCGCGGTTTTCCACCGCACGGCGCAAATCCTCCTCGAGACTCAGGCGGTAGCGCACATCGCGGTTCATCTCTTCGGTAAAAAAGCGGAAGTTGCTGCCCTCCACCTGCTTGGCCTGATACATGGCCAAATCGGCGCTTTTGAGCAGGGCATCGGCGCTGTGGCCCGCCTCTGGGTATGAGGCAATGCCCACACTGCAACCCACCGACAGCTGATAGCCGCCAATGTCGTAGGGCGCGGTAATCTGTTCGATAATTTTGACCGCCAGATGCGCGATATCGGACGAGCTCTCGACATTGAGCAACAGCAAGGTGAACTCATCTCCGCCCATGCGGGCCATGGAGTCGCTGCGGCGCAGGAGCTTTTGCAGACGCTCGGCACACATGCGAATCAGGCCGTCGCCAATATCGTGGCCGTAGCGGTCGTTGACGTTCTTAAAGTCGTCCAGATCGATAAACATCAACGCAAAGCGCATCTTGTCGCGGGTGGCAATGCGAATGGCGTTTTCGAGGCGATCGCGAAAGAGCACGCGATTCGGAATATCGGTAAGCGGGTCGTGATGGGCCAGGCGGGCGAGATACTGCTCGGTGCGCTTGCGCTCAATGGCGTAGCGCAAAGAGCGCTCCAGCCAGTAGGCGTTGACCGTGTCCAGCGCCAGGTAGTCAGCCGCGCCCGCAGGAATCGCCTCGCGGTCGAGCACTTCGTCCATGCGGGTGGAGAGCACCACCACGGGCACCGGGCAAAACTGATTTTTTACCGAGCTGAGCAGATCGCGCGCGGCCTCGCTGGGGTCATCAATGCACAATATGCCCACATCGTAGTCGCCGCTTAACAGCGCGACCAACCCGTCGTCCACCAAGTCGCTGGGTACCAGCCGATACTGCCCGGACGCAACATCCTCCAGCCAGCCACTGATCTGACCCGACAACTCTTTACCACCGTTGAGCAGCAGAACGCTGGTGCTCGATGCCATTACCTTGTCCCTGAAAATATGCAAATTCCGTCTTTTGGGTCGGCCTGTGCTCTGTTCAGCCTCGGCTGGAGGCTAACGCATTCAGGCCGTTGCGATGGGCGCGCTCTCGCAATGGTGGCGACCATACCCTTGGTCCGCCGGGCAAATTCCAGACTGTGAAGTTGCGCCTAAATCAACCTATGCCCTTACTTTAGCAAACATACACCATCAGCGAACCAATTGCACAAAATTAACGCAATTTGGAGCACTCTCTGACATTTCTTAGCGCCCCGGGCATTGTTACAATGCCCATCTTCACTATACGCTCGCCACGCCCTTTTCGATGTAACCCAGAGGCCCTGTGACCCGACTCAACCCCCGCCAACGCGAAGCCGTGCTCTATGTGGATGGCCCCTGTCTGGTGCTGGCCGGCGCCGGCTCCGGCAAGACCTCGGTGATTACCCGCAAAATCGCCTACCTGATCGAGCAGTGCGACCTGCCGGCGCGCCATATAGCCGCGCTCACTTTTACCAACAAGGCCGCGCGGGAAATGAAAGAGCGGGTCGGCTCGCTGGTGCGCGGCCAAGCGGCCCGCGGGCTGACCGTATCCACCTTCCATAACCTGGGGCTCAACATCATTCGCCGCGAGGCAAAAACCCTGGGCTTTAAGCCGGGCTTTTCCATTTTCGATGCCGAGGACGCCCGCGCCCTGCTCAAGGAGCTGATGCTCAAAGACGGCGAGCTCGACAGCGACCACCTGGACCGGGTACAGCACCAGATCTCCAACTGGAAAAACGACCTGACCACCCCAGAGGCCGCCGAAGAGCTGGCGCAGAGCCCGGCCGAACTGACCATGGTGCGCATTTACGAACGCTACAACCAGGCCCTGCGCGCCTACAACGCCGTGGACTTTGACGATCTGATTCTGGTGCCCGTGCACCTGTTCAACAGTCACCCAGAAGTGCTCGCCCGCTGGCAGCGCAAAATCCAGTATCTGCTGGTGGACGAATACCAAGACACCAACTCCAGCCAGTACCTGCTGGTGAAACAGCTAGTGGGCGGGCGCAACGCACTGACGGTGGTGGGCGACGACGACCAGTCCATCTACGCCTGGCGCGGCGCGCGGCCGGAGAACATGGTGCTGCTCAAGGAGGACTTCCCCAACCTGCACCTGATCAAGCTCGAGCAAAACTACCGCTCTACCAGCCGTATCTTGCGGGTTGCCAACCACCTGATTGCCCACAACCCCCATGAGTACGACAAAGCGCTGTGGAGCGAGATGGGCCTGGGCGATGAGATACGGGTGGTCAAATGCGCCTCCGAGGACGCCGAGGCCGAGCGGGTCGCCACGGAAATTCTAGCCCACAAGCTGCGTACCGGCGGCAAGTTCAGCGACTACGCCATTCTCTACCGGGGCAACCACCAGGGCCGGCTGATGGAGATCAAACTGCAGCAGCACCAGGTGCCCTACAAGATCAGCGGCGGCTCGTCGTTTTTTGGCAAAACCGAAATCAAAGACGTGATGTCCTACCTGCGCCTGCTGGTGAACCCGGACGACGACAACGCCTTTTTGCGCATCATCAACACCCCGCGCCGGCAAATCGGCACCAGCACCCTCGAGGCGCTGGGGCGCTTTGCCAGCGAGCGGCACATCAGCCTTTATGCGGCCACCGATGACATTGCCCTGCAGCGGCACATCCCCAAGCAAAACCTGGAACGCCTGCGCACTTTCAGTAACTGGATTGCCCGGGTACTGGAAAAATGCAACGGCCCTGACCCGGTGGGCGCCATTGAACAAATGCTGGACGATATCGGCTACGAGGCCTGGCTACACCAGAACGCCGCCAGCGCCAAGGCGGCCGAAAAACGCATGGACAACGTCCGCTATCTGGTGGACTCCATTCGCACCATGCTCGAGCGCGGCGATGACGGCGAAAAAGTCACCATTGAAGACGCCATCAGCAAACTGGTGTTGCGGGATTTACTCGAGCGCCAGGAAGAAGAGGACACCCTGGATCAGGTACAGCTTATGACCCTGCACGCCTCAAAGGGCTTGGAGTTTCCCCATGTGTACCTGGTGGGGATGGAAGAAGACCTGCTGCCACACCGCAACAGCATTGAAACCGACAATATCGAAGAGGAGCGGCGCCTGGCCTATGTGGGCATCACCCGCGCCCAGCGCACCCTCACTCTCACCCTGGCGGGTAAGCGCAAGCAGTTTGGCGAGGTCTCGGAAACCACCCCGAGCCGCTTTATCGCCGAACTGCCGCAGGACGACATTGCCTACGAGGGCTTTAGCCCCGCCACCGCCGAGCAGGTCAAGGCGACCGGCGAGCAGACCCTGACCAGCCTGCTGAGCATGTTCGATTAGACACCACCCACAAAAAAGCCCCGCAGTGCGGGGCTTTTTGTCTGCAAGGCAGTTGCGACTACTGGCTGTTGTCCACCATATAATCCACCGAGGCTTTAATCTCGTCTTCCGAGCAGGTAGCGCACAGCCCCATCGCCGGCATACCGTTAAAGCCACTGATCGCGTGGGTGTAGAGCGTGTCCATACCCTTGGCAATGCGCGGTTCCCAGTCGGCCACATCGCCGTACTTGGGCGCGCCCGCCACACCGACACCATGGCAGGTGTTACAGGAGGAATTGTAAACCTCCTCACCGGAGCGCGGACCACTGCTGGCGGCGGCTACAGGCGCTGCCGCGCAATCGTCCCCAGACATACACACACTGCCAGCGGGGGCGATACGCTCGGAAATCTCCCCTTTGACAGCCGATGATTGACTGAACGCAAAACCGGAGGCAGCCAGCCCCAGTCCCAGTGCGACCATCAGGCCGAATACTCTTCTCGCTTGGCTCACGGACCTTTCCTCTGTTGGTTGGCGGCGTTTACGCCGCACTAATATCAGGCGCGCCATTATAGCCAGAAACCCCCACCAAGGTGAACAATCCACAGCCAACGCCCCCCAACGTAGACGATCGGCGCCCGGGCTAGTAGAATGCGCCCTCGCCGGGCGAGCAGCACTGTGCGCGCAGAAAGCCACTTTCAGCGGTGCAGAAAGACCGGACCCGAGCATCGCGAAGGGAGTAGCGGTAGCGCGCAGAGCGCTATAGAAAGCTTAAAGCTGGCTCTGGACCAGTTTAATAAACCAAGTATCACGCACCCCTAGCTCAGTAGGGTGAGGCAAGCGTTTGCAAAGCACCGCTTTGCGCGCAGCCGAAAGCCTTCCGCGCTGTGCCGGAAGGCAGGACCTGAGCCCCGCGAAGGGAGTAGCGGTAGCGCGGAGCGCTACGGAAAGCTTAAAGCTGGTTCTGGACCAGTTTAATAAACCAGTATCACGCACCCGTAGCTCAGTAGGGTGAGGCAAGCGTCTACAAAGCACCGCTTTGTGTGCCGCCGAACGGCTTTCAGCTGCGCTGAAAGACCGGGCCTGAGCCCCGCGAAGGGAGTAGCCGTAGCGCGGAGCGCTACGGAAAGCTTAAAGCTGGTTCTGGACCAGTTTAATAAACCAGTATCACGCACCCGTAGCTCAGTAGGATAGAGTAGCGGTTTCCGAAGCCGTTGGTCGCAGGTTCAAATCCTGCCGGGTGCGCCATCTCCTTTTTATAAGGTCGCACCCTCGGATGAATGTCAGGCATCCATGCCTTCCACCCTTCGGGCTTCCTCCGGAAGTTCAAATCTGCTCCTGCGAATTTGTACCTGCCGCAAACCACAGCTCGGGGGCGTTCAGCTGCGCGCAAAGCGGTGCTTTTCAAGCGTTTGCCTCACCCTGCCGGGTGCGCCATCTCATTTTTACAAAGTCGCATCCTCGGATGAATGTCAGGCATCCATGCCTTCCGGACTTCCTTTTAAGTTTTACTCTGCTCCCGCCACACAAAATGTGACTTGACCTCCCAATAGCTCACCCGATTTGGCTGACGCAATTGCTCGGCGCCCGAAAACAATATAAGTATATGAGCGCCCATCTGACACCCAAGCTCTAACTCTCTGTCACTACTGCTAATGAATGATCTGTTGTAACGGTCAACAAATAGAAGACACCAACCGAAAATAATGAGTCGTGAACTACCCACATAGGGCATCTCAAAAGGCAGTACGGTAACCCGCGTTTTTGCGCGCCCACACAATTTGGCGCCTAAATTCGTATGTTATACATTACCATTCTGGTACATTAAATAATGTTTGTTTGTATCTTTATGTTTTTTCAGGGCCGGACGATAGCCTTACACGGATTTTCCTTATGCATAGAGTAGTAGTGCTATTTTTGGTGGTAGCCTCCGGTTTACTTGGTTATTCCCTGGGAAAACACCAAGCCGACTCTTCCATTGTCGCCTCCCGGCCTGCAGCGGTTGATGAGCAAGCCCTGCCTGCTCCAGAAACAAGCTCAAGCGACTTAAATTCAATACCCCAAGAAAAACCATCGAAAACCTCCAAAGTCCCCGCCCAAAAACAATCGACAGCGTCTGAACGCACGGAAGAAAAGCTTCTAGAGCAGCAACGCCTCAGTCAAGAAAACATTGAATCTATAAAGACTCGGCATGAGCTGGAAAAAAAATCTAAGGAATTCGTAACCTGGTTAACCGATCAACAAGAAGATAAGCCTTGGTTTGATTTAGGGTCTGAAATGAGGAAACGCTTCGACGCCGAGGAGAAAGACTTCACATGGGCGATCGAAGAAGAAAATAGAATTCATAACTTATTTTATAGCAATGAAAACCTCTCTGACATTGCTCTCAAGTCAGCCACGTGCAAATCGACCCAGTGTCAGCTAGTGGTCAGCGTCGTTAGCCAGGACCATGCAAATGAAATTTCAATGGCTCTTACTCAAGAGCTGGCAGCTGCAAACTTCTCGCAAATTATTATTAACAACGAAATTGATCATGGCGAAGCGTTGTACTACCTCTCGTCCGATCAAAAAGGATTTGGGTTTAACTAATGTGAAATGCATTACTTTACCCAAAGACCTGGCTTCAATGCCAGATTAGCTAGTGGGTTGCGTGGTTTCTACTCACACCGGAAGTCGTCAATAACAGTTCAGGAGATCATATGAAAATACCAAGAATAGCCGGTGCAGTTTTCTTTAGCTGCTTAGCCTTTTTAAGTATCGGTGCGAAAGCCGATGCTGAGCCTGTTGCATGTAGCTGGACAGTGATCAGCTCATACGGACCACCCAGTAACTTGTACAGAAATATCGTTAGACAGTGCCGGGAATCCAACGGCGATTTAGTGGCCACTCAGGAGTTTGTCGGTTACTCCAACGGCAACACCGAGAACTGCACCCTGACAACAGAAGAGAACATTTTCTATACGGGCGACTGTATTCAACCGGTAGCGCCTAGCTTTTTTAGAGAGGTGACACCAACACCGCCACCACCCCCACCAGAACCGACCTGCCAGACGCCTGGTCAGCAAGTTCACGGAGGATTTTGTGCGAATTCGTCAAACCCCGGCATGCTTGACAACCCTACCTACCAAGCCAGATGCGGATCTCACTGTAGCTTGGAGTTTCAAAATCTAGGTTATACCAGTACATGCCCCTACGCAGGTGCAGCACGATCACCGGAATACGGAATATTCTGCAAGTAAGTGCTTGCTCGCTGTCGCTTCTGACAGCGAGCTCCTCAAGCCTTTCCCTCCGATCTGATAACGCAGAAAAGCTCAACGGCCACTCGTTTGATCTGAATTCAGGCACCAAATTTTCGGCGACATCGAGGTGTACGTCTTAGTGGGTGAAGTTCGCGGCCCTTGCAGATTTGCCTTGTTATAGTTTCTGTAGCTCATGCACCTGATACGAAGTATTATTGTACTTCCGCACTCGTACTAGATAATTTTCATCGTGCACGCTAGACAAGTAATATGTAAATTGAATATAGCCAGGATCGGTGGAAGTGCCGTGATAGACTAACTTTTGCTTGAACTCCACCTGGTTGATACCACCAATTTTGGCAAGAATAGCAGGCTCTTCCGCCAAGTACTCCCGACTATTTTTTGCCTCTGAATCTCGTTCATGCCAAAGACTTAGTGTAAGATCTGCAGCTACTACAAAAACTACGATTAAAACTACATATTTTAAATATCGACGATACTTTGGATTCATGGAAGAAAACTATAACACCCGAAACACCCGAATATTTGTAGTGGATTGTTTTGCGTCAGCGTAGCGACCGGCGCAAAACGAGCAACGGAAAATATTTCCGTCTGATTGCGTTTGTTAAATTTAGTCATTAATACCGGAAAGATCATAACCACTTCCCGCCGTTGCATGATCGAAGGCTATTCTATGCCTTTCTGGATAGCCTTTGTACTTTTTAATAAGAGACTCATTCATACCAAATGCTTTTGCAGCCTCTTCGTTACAGTATATAGCTATCGCAACCTGGTGCAAATCATCCTCGCTATAGCCAAGTTTTTTAAAGGCAGTTTCGACCTGGCCAGTGCTATATTCGCTATTGCCGCCATAATCCTTAGCTAACACCTTTGGCATTGTAGTCAGAAATTTCTTTATTCTTCTCTTGGCCAGATAATTTTTGATCATCTCAACTCCCTGAATAATTTAAGGCCTTTGTAATGGACCGAGCGTCAGCGAGGTCCAGCCGAAGTCGAAATTGACAAACTTGTTATGCATTTCTAGGCCTTAAAGAAAATCGATGCTTTAGTAACTGTATTAGCAATAATATAAGTAATACGAAGACACTTACTAACAACGAAAATAATGTTGTACCAACAAATATACTACAGGTGGCTGAGCATATAAGAGTTGGACCGGCCAATATAGACAAAAAACTAATAATTGGAGCCGCCACAAACAGCGGCTTTACTTTAAACCAAGGTTTCTTTCTCAAAATCAGACTCGCTAGAGTCATTGTAGAAAATGGAACTAATATCCATAACCCTATTTCCACGATACTCATATGCTACTTAATTGAGCCTCCCGATTGCATACCGCCGCCAGCAGCGGCAGCTTACAAGGAGCACCTTTTGAGTAAAAAAGAGCACAGCGAAACACAAAAGGTTCGGATTGTAAGCTGTCCAGCCCACGTAGTGGGCGATGCTGGCTGGCTTTGTTTACGCTACCACCAATCCGGCTGTTTACTTGACGCATTGAAACCTTTTCCTTGCAATTTCTGCAGAAAAGCGTCATCTCTCACAAAGCACATCCCCTCGTGACCTATAGTACAAGCGAACCACTCTCTACTACCAACCTTGTATAGGCAAATAGAATCAAACGCACTTCTAATTTCCTTACTAAAGTTTCCCAGATAGGCCATCATAGATGGCTTTGCCTTGGCTGGCTCCGTATGCTTGGCAATTACACCATATTCGTATTTTGTTACAGGCTCATAGTTTCTATGAGCGATGCTGGTTGGAAAGAAAGGCACAGGAGATTTATTGACCTCAGGATATTGCCATGCCACGACGATAAACCTATCACTGCCAGCAAAGTGCTCCAATAACTTGAACTGTAATTTCAGATCATCATCCTGTACGTAGATCATACTTCTCTCGTATAACGCCCCCAAGCAGAGGCATATTTTTGCGTTTTGAGCGCAGCGAAGCAAAAATATGTCCCGCCGCCTTGGATTGTTATGCATTTATCCGTATGTGTAAATTGCGGCAGGAATAAAGGTCGCTAAGGTCGCCATCCAGAAGACCACAACATGACTAATAGGAACACCCACTTCAGCCGATACATCTCTACGAAAATAGTAAACCACGCAGGCGTAAGAGAATGGGACTGCGAGCATTAAAAATAGTGAAAAATAGATAAGCCAGTGGGAGGCGGTATCCACATCTACTAAGTACGTAAACACTAAGCCAAATATTCCAATAGACCAGGCGAAAGCATGAACTGAAAATCTATACCAAAGACTCAAATAGTACTCGTATCCACAATCTGGGCATTGCGAAGTCGAAAATTGGAACATCATTACTTCGGAAACATTTTTGGCTTTGCACTTAGGGCATTGATGTGCCAATGTTCGGCTCCTTGAACTGCATAACGCCCGGCACACCGGCGGCGCGTAGCGCCGTCCGAGTGCTGCCGATTGTTATGTCATTTGCGGCCTGCGACTCTGAAGGTCTACAACTATATCAGTTGTGTCTCGAACAGAAAGGTCATCAAGCTTTGAATTCAATGTTTTCAGAAGGTAATTATTCGAAAGATCAAATTCATCAAATATGGTATACCAATCCTTAACATAGCACTTTATTTTGTCGTTGTACGTGACCAAACCAAATTCAGACTTATCCTTAAGGTTATTCATTCTCTGCCCTATTTGAAAATCATCTTTGGATATTTTTCTGCCAATAAGAATCACTTCAAATTTCATCTTGTCACTCGCAAAAGCTGGATGCTTAGATATTATTTCACAGTAATCATCCACTTGCTGAAGATGCTTTTTATTTAGCGATATGCTGGGCCTCTTAATCTCTACAATCACGCATTTAAATATCGGTTTGTTCGCAGAGTCAAAGGTGGGAATTTTCCTAGCCAGAAAGAGATCAACCTGCCTGTTGGCGCCATCAAGATCTGCGCCTTCCTCAATATCGCTATCAGATACGATATATATATCCTTTATTTTGCCCCTTAAATTCTTCGCAACCGAGGTAAACGTGTTTTCCTCAGCCCCAAGAGTTGTATATTGAGGACCAAATAGCCAAGTATTATTTTCTATTATTTTTTGCAAATCAGGAGTTTCTAATACTTCTGAGAATCTATTATCCATTACCTCTTTAAGCATATGAATCGCATTCTGTCTTCTCTGCAAGGATTCAATCGTGCTAATAATATTATCAAATGTTGTTTCCTTAAGCTGTTTTGCTAAGTTTTCTACACTTTCTGAGGTTAGATCTAGAACACCTTCAAGCACCTCATAAATCGTATCATTTTCATTTGAAACAAGAACTTTATCTAATAGCCTGATAAGTATTTTTGCCGGTTTAGCACTAAGCCTATTGAAAACTTGTGGATCTGCTAAATATATATCCTTCACTATTTTTTTTGTGTTTTCTTTTCGCCATTCTGCGTATTCACGATCCAGCCCCGTATAGGATGGAAAATATCCGCTCTTTTCAAATCTAGTTATCTCTTCGTCAACAAATCTTCGAAGATAATTCTTGTATATCTCTCGCTGGAACTCCGTCATTATTCGATACGTTTCTCGAATAACCTTTTTTGATTCATCATGATGTGGATCTAACTCAAGGGTATCTGGATCATATCCATCCAGCCATTCAGAGAATGCATAGGCGCTTGTATGAAATGAAACCTTATTGTTGGCTTTGCTCAATTCTTTTGTAATTACTTTATTGTTGTTTGCTATAAGGTAGTTATATGATTTTTCTGAGCTAGGCTTATCATCCCATCTGATCACCTTTATGGTAAAACCTTGCTCCAATATTCTTACGGTTTTTTGGTGGATATCATGCGAAGGAATTTCCACTAAAACCCCATTTAGTTTTATATTTCTATCGTTATTCAGGGCAAGATACCAACCAAATTCCTTGCTAAGTTTTTCAATTAGTTCTTCATCAGTTGGCAATTGATTTGATGTAAAATTCTTCAGAATAACGCATGTTCCAGACTTTAGAGGTACGAGCTATGCATGTTGCTCACCTTCCTGTAGGTACTCTCCCGTATAATCTCTTATTGCGCTTGCTTCGATATCGATTTTAGCATTATGTCCCGAGCTCTTTGTAAACCAGCTAGCAGATGCGCACAAGCGATGAAACGCCAATCGACCTTTCCCGTGAGATCCATGTTTATCTTCATCATCTTTCTTTGTGGATTCATTGAATTTTTCAAAGCTATTCTTCAAGTTGTTTAAATCAATGCCGTCTCCGTCATCAATAACTTCAATTGACTCAAGGCCATCGAGATCATTAAAGTTGGTGACAACATCCACAGAATAAGCGTTAGCATCGAAGCCATTCCATACTAATTCAAAGATTGCATTTGAAGGTTCATAATTTTTAAAATGCTTCTTGACACCTTCGTCAGTAATCTCTGCCGTTCCCTGAAATGTTTTCACACAAATCTCCTACCTTTAGTACAGTTCTAGCTTTGACATAACGCCTAAAGCAGTGGCGCCAAAACCAAAGCGAAGCGGCGGTTTTGGTGTCCATTGCCTTTACTTGTTAGATTCTGGGGCATGCTCACATTTCTCTAAAAAATGCCAACTTTCACCTGTAAGTTCTCCCCAGTAATCATTACCAAACTGTGTGATTATATGACGGCCAATTGAAGGATATCGATTTTTAAGAGAATGATATATTTCTTGCGCTGTGTGATTAGAGAGAAGATAAATACATGAGATCATGTCATAGCGCCAAGTATATATTTCAGGCATATCATCTATGATCTTGATAAGTTTCTCTCTTTCTTCAGCACCGCCATTGTAAATTAGAATAAACGATTTCATTTAGATTCATCCTCCAATGTCTTGCCAAGCTCTGGAGGGGTTATTAACTCTGAATCACTAACTGGAAATGGCAATGCCTGACCTTTTTGCTGCATATACTCGAGTGTTTGTTTTCTAATTTGGTATTCTTCTGATTGAAGTTTGTCTCGATCTAAAAACAGAAGAATTAAAAACCCAAGCATTGCCGTTACCACAGGACCACAAACTAGGACCACTAGCCAGACAGGGACCGGATTAATAAATTGGATGGCGACAAGACCTGGGATTGAGACAATAGCACAAAGCCATAAGATCGGATTAAGCGCACTTTTGACAGTTAGCTTTCCTCCTGCATCAATCGCTTTGGCAGCGATATTTTCCCTCATACTATTGTTTTCTCCGAATTGAATCTAACAGCTAATTCAAAAGCCTAAGTAAAATTCCCCGCGGCAATGTAACTCCCCTAGAACCGAATTGAGGAAATTGACGTAGGCGCTTGTTTTAAAAAGAAAAGAGGTGATTTTCGACATCTCCTTGTCATGGGGAAAGCAAGCCTGATTCTGTGTAATTCTGACTTTATTCGATATTTTCACACAGGACAAGCTTTATCCAACTTACTGATTTTACAGAGGTTTATCAGAAGTGATTTTGGAGTGACGCTTGTATCCACTCTATGCACTATGAAAAGCGGCTTTGACCGAGTAAATACTATTTTCTAGGCTGGCGACTCAGTGCTTAAAAAAGGCAACAACCGTTTGCATTGGCTTGGTCTTAAGTGGCCATTAACCTTGCGCTGATGCGGCAGTTTGCCGCCCTCACGGCGCCAAGCCCGGGGCCGCAGTGGCCGCGAACTGGCCGCCGATTTCTACCCGGAACCCTGAGCGAAGGGTGATGGATTCGTTGGCCTGAAACACCACGTCTGCCGCAGAGGCAACCGTATAGCTCGGCCCCGCCACTATCGCGCAGGCGGTTTCGGTGACCGTTCCTGAGGCGACGGTATTCTCTAGCGTGAGTGTGTTTTCGGGCGTGCATGGCTCGGGCACCACCGTCTCCCGAAATGCCGCGACGTCAAAGCGCGTATTGTTAATCGAACGTGCGTTGTCGGCCGATTCCGGGTCTGGGTGCGCAATTCCGCAGGGTAACTGTTCATCACAATTGAGATCGGGGTTGGAGAATACCGCAACCTCAGGGTTGATGTAGCTCATCACTGTACCGAACAACTCTGAATAGCCGTGGCCGTAAGAATAGGGAAAAACGGGAGAGGTGCTTGTATTGGCGCGATCGTGCGTGCTGCCCATGTTGTGACCCAGCTCGTGGGCCAGGGTAAGATCGGTACAATAGTAGAAGCCGTCGCTACCATCCGAAACCACCGAATAACCGTAGGCTGCCGAGCCACTCACCGTACCCCTGTTGCCAGATCCCAGCACCCAGGCAATGCCGCAGCTTTGCTGCTCAGCTCGATGAAACTGCCTGATAAAAGCGACAAGGTCCGCCCCGTAGGTATCGCGCAAGTCGTGTACCGCTGCAAACGGGGGTCCTGAAGGGAATGTAATCTCATTCAGTGCTCCGCCGTTGGAGGTCAATGTATCGCTGTAATCGACTTCAACAGTATGCACAACACGTACACGTTGGTGTATCTCGCTGTTCTCGTAGGCTTGATTGGTCAGCGCGATCAGGTACTCCAATCGTGTCTGCAGCCCGCTTCCCAGCTCGTCCGCGAGCCCGCTTGAATAGGCCAGCAGTACGTCGACGGTCGCCATCTCTGTAGGCTCCGCGCTCTCGGCAACCGCGGTAGACTTTTCCACACTCTGATCCGCTGAAAGTGATGTACGCACCGGCGGCACAGCCTCGTCATTCGCAAAAGGCAAAGTCGCAAGCCCGGCCGCCCTCGGGCTTATCAATTGCTGAATACCATTGACTGTGCGGATCAGGTACTCGCCCGCCGGGGTGACGATGCGCCCAAAGACGTGCTCGCCGTCATCAGTAATGATCGCTTTGTAGGGTTTTGATGAGCCCGCAAGCTGCCCCACCCAGGTTACCGACCCACTGGTGTTGCGCTTACTCTTTTCAAAATTGAGCATGACGTTGGCGCCGTCCGGCAGAGGCACGCGGACCGAACTGCCCACGCGGAGGGAGGATCGGGCCAAAGCACTGTTGTAGACGATGGGCCGAACGCCGACCGGCATAGAGGACTCGCTGCCATTTCTAGCGACCACCGGAGAGATGAGCGCAGGCACATCTGGGGGCTGCGCTGTTACCTTAGCACTTGCCAACCCAAAACCACCCACCAAAGCTGCAAACAATAACTTTCTAATCACATCCACTCCTGACTCGACACCGCGTACCCGACTGCACCCCCGCCTGCGGAATTAAAAGGTCAGTGTACTCGATTCGCCAGGCTGGAATCCTAAACCGTGTCTACTTTTTTTATAATTTTATTGAGCACTTTTTTGCGTTTTGGACTTACCAGGGTATTAAGGCTCTCCGTTCAGCGGGGGTTCACGCCAAAGCTATTCAGCTTCTGTCATGGGCTTGAGCGATGCAAACCGCTCGGGCTCTGCGCTGAAACGCTGAGCGCGCCGCAACCAGAGATTATAGGACTGGGGCTCTTGCAGACTCCTCAGTTCCGCCAGCAACGCCTGATAAATATCCGGGTTATCCGGCTCAATCGTCAGCGCTTGGGTAAAGTGCTGAGCTGCCTGCTGATGATGCTGTTGCGCACGGGCAATTAAACCCAGATATTTATACGCCTTGGCCAGCATCGGTTGCAGTTCCAAGGCTTTTTCAAGATGTTTTCTGGCCTCCTTTGGCTTACCGGCGCCGACCAATGCGACGCCCAGATTGAAGTGGGCCATGTCGGTCTCCTCCTGCGCCAGCCGCTGTCTAAGCAAAGCGATAGCCGGCTCGATTTCCCCCTGCTCCATCAATGCCACGGCCTGTCGCTCCATTACCAGCGGGTCATTGTGTCCCTGGGCACGAACGAAGTGCGCGGTTTTTTCCGCTTCTTTGAATTGCTGGGTTTGGAGTTGGCCATCCAGCAATATCAGATACGGCGCCAAGGGCTCTGGCTGCTGTTGCACCAAGATGTTTTTCAAGGCGGATACCGCATCCGGGTAAGCCAGCGTTCGCACGGTACTGGCTGCCCGATACAATGCGGCCTCGGAGCCTTGTGGGGGATGCCCGAAGGACAATGGCTGGGCATCCACAATCTCCGGCTCATGCGGCAACACAGGGGCCACCAGCGCTTCATGGTCGAACGGCCCGCGGGCAATGCGATGATCGGTCATGGTCACATTGATCACATCCTGAGTACGGCGTGTCGGCATATGGCAGCTGACGCAGGTATTGGCCGCTTTTCGCTCGCCATGAACCCTGTCCAATTGCTCCTGCGCATGGCAATCGGCACAAACGCCCCCAACTTGCTCCCGAAACGCAGCGGACTCGGGCTTCACGTGCGGATCGTGACAGGATACGCAACCCAGGGCACCTGCCGATTTCTGATAACAATCACTCCGCCATAACCGATAGCCATGGTGGTTGATCTCAAAGCGCTCCTCGACAGGCCTGTTTGGCTCGATGATATCCATGTGCACCAGATACTCGGATAGGGCCTGCCCCGGGCGAAAGGCGTAATCCGGTTGTTCGAACCGCCGCAATCCTGCCAGAGAAACCGCCGGCAGCATATGGCATTGAAAGCAGACCGAATCCCGCTCCAGCGGCGGCAATCTGGCCGGATTGGTAATGGCGCGGCGAATCGCCTGCTGATCACCGCCATTCAGCACCGTACGGATGTGTGCAGCGCCGGGCCCGTGGCAACGCTGACAACCGGTCCCTTGCGGCATTTGTTCCGGGAAGCGGTGGGGTCTGGCCACATGATCACTGCCCGCCTCTACCTCGGGAAAAGCATTGTGGCAAAACAGGCACTGGCGTTTGACCTGACGCTGCACACCGGGATGCTGAGCCGACTCGAAACCCGGCGACATACCCCAGGAAGCGGATTCGGAATACCAGCCCAACGGCAATTGATACAACTGGCCCCAGTCGGTCTGAAATAAATACGACCGCGCCCGGTTCCCCGAACCGAGTATCCAGTCTACGTCCACCGAAAACTCGTTGAATCGACTGCCGTCTTCGTCCTGCTGCCAGCGCTTAAAGACAAGCCCGGCCGCGGTTTTGTCCATCTGGTAATGGCGTTGTGATGGGGCGTGATAGAAGACCTCTCCAAACCGTTCCATGGGACGGGCAATTTCAGGTCGCCGGAGAGACTGGGCCATGCCCACATGTTGATAGCTCTCAAACTTATCGCTATGACAAGTGCCACAGCCGGCATCATCCACATACCCTGGCGCCGCCCCAGTGGTTGCTTTCAGGTTCAGCTTTCCAAGCACATCATCGGCGCTGACATTCTGCGACCAGAGCAAACCAAGAATTAAACTTAAAAGAAGCCGCATCAACCCTCTCGGAACGCCTATTTCCACATTCAAATAATTATGCTCATGCGCAACATCACTGCTTGAAACCGCTGCAGGGCATTGCACAAGCACCGAGCTTACTAGCTATTTCCACTGTTTCTTCTGGGAAGGGAATGCAAAGCGTGCGTGCGCATTGGCCTCGCGCACGGGTCAGTTTTGTTCACCGGCCTTCCAACTGGTTAAGTCGGTGACTATAAAGTTTTTTCTGAACATTGAAAACCGAAATGCACGCTTGCCAAATTGACGAAGCGTACGAGCGCTCAAATTCACGGCATAACACAGGGCTACAACACTGGTTTATACGCCTCGCGCCGGTCTTGTAATCATCAGGGCAGAGCCCTTCGCCACAGGCCGATAATCAAGGGCGGACTACAACGATGATAGGGACTCTGGATGAAACTCAGCTAGTGCGATCGGGCACAGCCAGGCTGGGCTCGAAGCTGCTGATTGAGAAAGACCATCACTTCACCGAAGTGGTCGTGATGTTCACTGTGCCCGCCCTCTAGGGCCAGGTGCCGCTTGTAGTAAGGAAATTGAGAATAGTTTAGCCGCTCCATCATCATTTTAGACATTTCCATGGAGGGCCACTGCTCATCATGCTTACCTGAAATGAACAGTACCGGACCCGCTATATTCTCCACGTTAATAGCGGCGGCTTGCATGGCTTCCGTATCTTTCATCATTATTTCAAAAGCACCACGCAAATCACGCGAGAGTAAAGCCGGGGTTGCGCTCCACGGAACGGGGACAAAAGGCAGCGATTTTTCGTTATAGGAAAATCCCGGCGTTGTCATTGCCGGTGTCATTGCTGCAAAAACAGAGCTGCCTGGCACTATGCCAACGACCCCCTTATACGCCTTGTAGTAACTTCCCAACAGCAAAGCGAGCTCACCACCACGAGAAACCCCCATAACAGCAATACAGTTTTCATTGATACGCGGGTCTTCGGCTGCTTTCATTACCGCGTTGTGGACACCGTTGACTGATATTCGATCAAGGCTGTCAGGGGTCCCCTCCGCTCCAAAGTAGGCGACAGAAAGAAAAGCGTAACCATTGTCTTTCAGCATGCTTCGCTGTTTTTCGCCGTGAGGACCAGCCCATCCATCTCCACCTTCAGCACCGCCCAACCCAACAATCAAAGGCTGACTATCATTCTCAGCCATAAAGAGGTTCACGGCGACTTTTCCATAGTTCTCAGGCAATGTTTCGTCATCAAACGAATGCACAATGTAGGCCATATAGCCCAAAGTAAGAACCGGCAAAGTTACTGCCGCTATGATCATCCATTTTAGTATTCTGAAAAGTCTCTTCATTTAATATCCTTGTTTAATTTTATTCAAATGGCATTAAGAGATTAAAACTTGACAGTGACTATCCGACCGAACAAAAGCCTTTAGAAGCTTCAACCAAAATGCCGGAAAATCAGCGCTAGAATAGCCCACCGATCTCGAACAAAAATCTAGATTCTAGTCAATGGAGCAGCCAAACGCTCTGACAAGGTGGACCGTATTATTGACAACCATTATTGAATACATGGCGGTTTTTGAAAGATCTTCAAAGCCTAGAATTTTTAAGCAAGCATCCATTAGTGCCTTGTTGTTGCAAACCTCAGGAAGTTCGGTGTTTTTATTGATGGTTAGTACTTTTGTGATCGTTTTCGTACACGCTGTATTGGTTGTGTCTGGCTGAGTAGCCAATTTATAGGCACACGCGTTGATCAGAAAAAGGCAGCCTAGCGCCACCGGAAATTTCAACCGTTGCATTATCAGAGTTTTGTTGTTCAAGAGTTGAGAGCTTTCTTAGTATTTATTCGAGACCGAGGCGCTCTCTTGTTCAAAGAGGCCCATACCGCTGTTTGATTCAATACCGACTCTATCGCCGTTAGGCGACTCAATGCTGATGATCAGTCACGTCACTGGGGTAAATGGCGTCGGTGCTGCCGTCTTCGGGAATTTTGAACAGCGCGCCGCTGGAGGCAATCCAGCCGCTGTCGCCATGGGCCTGGAGCTGGTAGTTGCCATCGGGGGTGTCCAGGCCACCGAGGGTGAGGTTTTCCCCCTGGGTGAAGTTCACGCTGTAGGACTGACCGTCACTGCCTTCGATACGGCCATACCAGCTGATGCTGTGATAGTCGTGCTGCTGCACCCGCTCAATGATGGCGGTGTAGCGCTGCCCGGTATCGCTGATTTCAATATCCAGAGTGTCGCCTGGCAACAGGGTTTCGAGTTTCAAGCGGTCAAACTGGATCAGCTGCCGGCCATCGTAGAGTTCTTCTTCGGAAAGCGGAATGTCGGCACTGATATCAGAGTCCGGCTCGCGCCAGGCCGTATCGCGCGCCAGTGCGTCGCGCACCTGTTCGGGATCAAAGCGCTCGCCCGGGCGACGCGCCTGCATGGTTTGGATGCGTTGGTTGAGTTCCACCTGCGCCCTGTCTGAGGCGCTCGCTGACTGGCGCTGCGCCGACTCGCTCACCGCGGCGGAGGTTGTGGACGAGAGCGAAGCCGCTTCGGACGAGGGGCTGCTGGCCATTGCGCTGGCGGGCGCCGCAGGCCCAGACGCTTGATCAAGCCAGAGGCACAGGAGCAAAAGCACAAGGCCGAGCACAGGGTAGAGGTACTTCATAGTGTGTTCACTCATACGTTCCCGCGTGACCACGGCGGGAAAACCACGTTGATGATTATGAGCGCCGGTTTGCTCGGTCCACAAACCGGCGCGGTCTGTTGCGGCCCGAAGGCCGCTTTTGCGCTACTGACGAATGCGAATCCAGTTGAGGTTCCAGCCGCCGGTCTGGGCAAACAAGCCAAGGTTGTAGGTACCGGCGTTGACGTTGACAGTGTGAGAAATGGTCGTCCAGTTCTGCCAGCCGCCGGTGGCGGGTACGTTCAACTCACCGAGCAAGGTGGCGCCACCATCGAGATCCAATGACAAGCGCCCGCCGCCGCTTTGGCTGGCAACGCGATACTCAACGGTGTACTGGCCGGATGAGGGAAAGGTAATGGCGTTGTAGGCCATCCAGTCGCCGCTATCAATCCAGCCGACATTCTGGCCACCGCCGGCGTCGGTGGTATTTTCCAACTGCACGCCGTTCATGGCGAAGTAGGTTTCCGCCTGGATGGTGCGGTTAAAGCCACCCACCGCCGACACCCGTACCGAGCTGACATCGTCGTTAAAGCCCTCGTTGGCGAGGCAGTTGTCGTCGGCGGTGCGCACGAGCATGTTGCCGGTGAAGTTATCGTGCTGGAAGAGTTCGACCCGGTAACCGTTTTGCACACGCAGTGACGAGATATCATCATTGATCACGCCCTTGCTCATCAACTGGCCGAGGGTGTACTGACCGGGCGTCAAGCCCACCCGGTAGCCGCCGTAGTCGCAGTGCTGCGCCAGCTGCACGGGGCCGCTGGTACCGGCCGTGGCGCGAAAGCCGGCAATTTCATTACGGACATTGTGAATCGCCAGGGCGGCGTAGGCTTCGTTGGCCTGGCCTACCGGGATGCCGCAGGGGTAGCCACGGCAATTCAGGTTGGGGTTGGAGAAGCGGTTCACGCGGGTGGTGTTAAACACGCCCTCGTAGGCCATGATATCGACAAACACGTTTTGCACACCGTAGCCCACACCATAGCGAAAGCGCGCACCACTGGTATCGCCCTGCTTGCGCGAGTGATTGATCCCCATGTTGTGGCCCAGCTCGTGCAGCATAACCATGGGGCCGCAGCCGGGGTGGACGACGTTCCAGGTCCAGTTGGCGTCCACGGCTACGTAGCCGACGCCGCAGGCGCCCGTAGTGTGCATTTGCGACACAAAATCCGCACCCAGTTGATTGCGCAAATTAATGGCGTTTTGGTTAAGACGCAGGTTGTTCAGCACCTCTCCCTGATTGGCTCCGCCCTGTTGGTTAAGACGGACACCGACCAAACGCAGCTGAACATCAATTTGACTGTCTGCCAGCGCCGCGTTCATTTGGCCTACCCAGTTGTTCATGGCCGTTTGCGGATCGCCGCCAAAGTAGTTGGCAGAGTAATTATCGTAGAGCACTAAAAGATCGACGGTGGCGGCGGTGGCCTTGCCACTCAAGCCCGTAGTAGCCAGTAAGATCAGCAGGCAGCGGCTGAACACTCGACGCACATGAGAGACGGTTTTCATAGGTCAGTCCCTTTCTTGATTATTGTTGGGTCTTAGTTATTGTTGGGGACTTTACTCTAGCCGCTTGCAAGCTTGGCGGCGTCCCACTTTCAAGCAAGCGCGCATAGTGAACCTGTCAGTTGCACTTGGCTAAAGCGCGCTGCTGAAAGAGTGACGGGCGCCGGGGTGACTAATCTTCGAAAAAAATGGACTCGATTGGCGCCTTAAACAACCTGGCCAGCTTGAACGCCAGTGGCAGGCTGGGGTCAAACTTGCCCTTTTCGATGGCATTAACCGTCTGGCGGGACACTTCGAGCGCCTGCGCGAGATCAGCCTGGGTCCAATCGCGCTCGGCGCGTAACACTTTCAACCGGTTTTTCATCGATACTTCACCTGCCCAACGACAACCGCGAACACATAGCTGCCCGTCAACAGCAGGATCAGTGTCTCAATATCGGGATCGCCAACAAAGCCCGTGGTGATAAGCAGCGAGTAGGTAAAAGCGCCCACCAGAGTCACGCCCAGTGAAAACCCCATGGCCGCCAACTGCACTTTTTGCTGCAGCTCATCCATGGCCGCCAAGTGGCGCATAAAAGTAAAAATAGTGGCGCACCCAAGTAGCGTGCAGCCCACAATTGCCGCCATGGCCAAAGTGCTACCCGAAGCGAGCCAGCCCACCAGATGGGCCTTATCCACCAGAACAAAGGATGCCGTCCAGATAAAACAGGACACCAGAAACACCAGTGTCGTTTTCAGCATGCGCGAGGCGAAGGAATCACACACCCCCGCCTGGGTTGATTTCGTTGAAGCCATTGTCGATCTCCTTTGTCATTAAGTAAAGTATACTTTACTTTAGGCGGAGCAGCTCATTATGTCAAGGAAACTTTACTTGCTCATCTTTAGCTAGGGGTGCAAGGACAGTGGAAAGCCCCGGCCAGTAGCGGCTGGGGCCAGAGAGGGTCACTTCTGGATGTTAAACACCGATTCGTAATAGACGGTATCGCCGTCTTGGGAAATGGGCACGAGAAACACATCCATCTCTTTCATTTCGGGATGTTCCAGGGTGTAGGTGGCCTGCTCTAGAAAGCCATCTTTACACGCAAACACCAGAGAAAAGCTCTCATAACCCTCGGGTGTGTGGGGCGCCTCTGCTACCTCGTCCAGGTGCAGCTCGGTGCTTTTGGGCGCGCCTTTGAGGGTGAACGCGGTTTTCTCATGCTGTTTAAACGCACTGTGGGTTAACTCACTCACTGTATTCCTCCAATGGCTGGGGCGGGCGCTCCATAAAATCGTACACGCCCTTGTCCTCGGTTTTGACAAAGCCAAGCCTTTTGTAAAGCGACATGGCCGGATTGTTTTTTTCGACGTGAATGGCAAGAGCACGGCCTTGGTCGCGAGCCTCACTCAACAGCTGCTCCAGAAGATAGCCGCCGATGCCCTTGCCCCGGTAGGGAGGCAAGAGGGCGATATCGACAATACGGATATCGGCAAAGGTGCGATCGACGTAGAGGCGCCCGACCGGCTGGCCGGCCCAGACAATCACATCAAAACTCGCCTGCGGGTAGTACTGCTGGTAGTGCTGATGCTGCGCCATAAACTGCATGGCCAAAAATTCATCGATTTTCGATTGCGGCCAGCCAGTCATTGCCATTTCATCTTGGCGCGTGCTGGCGTAGACCTGCCGCATAAACGGCAGGTCTGCGTCAGTCATTTCAGCCAGAGAAACCTTGTCCATCACCTTAAGAGCGCGAAGGGTATAAACCCTGCAGCGCGATAATAAAGTTCATGGCCAAAAAGGGCTGCATATTGTTGTGCGCCTGGCTGCCGCCAGCTGCGGGCATAGCTCTCTCCGCGAGGGGCACCAGATTAGCATCAGGGCTGTAAATACTCTGCTCTGACGACCCCCCGCCGATATACTGGTTCGGCCCCGGATCGTTGTCGTTACCCTCTCGTGGGGAAACCTGCCACTGGTGCGTGTGGTTGGGCATTTGCGCTTCGGTGAGGGTCACGGTTTCTACACCGCCTTTTTGCCCCAGTCGGCGATCAGTCAGCCCAGGGCCTCGACCGGGTTGCATGGGCGCACGCCCCTCCATGTTTGGTAGCGCCGTCGTGGTCCTGCCATCGCCACCGTAGGTGGTGCCAATCAGAGAAAACAGCGCTGTGTTTTGTGAAATCGGCAACAACTGCCCATTGCAAAAAGCCCAACTACGAGGAGCGAAGTTACCAGCAAAGATTCGGATTTCGGCAATAAATGGTTCAGACATGAGGTGCTCCTTAATGACGAGATGGGTAAATGCCGAAAAGCGCGATAATAAAGTGCACGCACAAAAACGGCTGCAAGTTCGTGTGCGAGCGGCTGCCGCCGACAGAGGTGACAGCGTCGTGCTTGAGAGCAACCGGTGGACCATCGGGGTTATAAATATCGATCACCGCCGGCGCAGTCCTCGCCACCAAATTATTTTGCGGCGATTTATCCGTGGCAAGCTCGTTGCTGGCCTGCATTTGATGGGTGTGAGAGGGAATCTGGTTTGTCGTCAGCGTCACATTCTCTTCGCCGCTTTTTGCGCCCAAGCGGCGCTCCGACAATCCCGGGCCGTGCCCTGCATGGATAGGAATCCTGCCGCGTAAATCCGGCAAACCGAAGGTGGTGCGGCCATCACCGCCATAAATCGTACCGAGCAAAGAAAACAATGCATCATTTTGCGACACCGCCAGTAACTGGCCATCACAGAAAGCCCAGCCGCGAGGGGCGAAGTTACCCGCGAACATGCGAATTTCACCAACAAAGGGTTCGGACATTTTAATTTCTCCTTATTAGTTTCGCGACGGGAACAAGCCCTGAATAGCGATGCAAAAGTTCACGGCCAGATACGGCATCATGTTGTCATGCGCCTGACTACCGCCCACGTGCGCAATGGTGTCGGACTTTAAAGACACTGGTGCACCCGCGTCAGGGCCGTATATGTTATTGCCTGTTAAGCCCATCACATTCACACCAGGACTGGAGACACTCGACACGGTACTCTCGGCAGCAGCGCCCATCGCGATATGGCGGTGCTCAGGCAGCTCCGGAACCGACAGTGTGTGTGTTTCCTCGCCTGACTTGTTACCTAGCCTGTGTTCAGTGCCGCTATCCGCTCGGCCCACATGAATCGGTGTGCGTCCTCTCAAGTCCGGCAACGCAAACGATGTCCTGCCGTCACCGCCGTAAGTCGTCCCCAACAGCGAATACAGCGATTGATTCTGATTGATGGGCAATATCTGGCCATCGCAAAACGCCCACCCTCTTGGGGCAAAGTTAAAGCCCACCATTCGGACTTCGGCTAAAAACGGTTCTGACATTGAGTTCTCTCCTTTGAGTGGTTATCACGGTGTGAGACATGAACTGTTATAAGTAATGGTACCGCCTGAGCCTTCATATACGGTTGCCCCATTGTTAGCGCCCGAGATTGCCGCCGCACTTGCCTGAGCAATCTGAATGCTCTGTGTACTGTTGGGCAGGATGCCGATATCATCAAAAATACTACCGCTCGTTTCTGTAATGGTGTTGCCGGTGATATTGCCGCAGAGGCTGGCATTATCCTGAGAACCGAGCTCCACCACTTCTCCGCCACTGGCCACACCTGTTATGTTGTTATTGGTGATATTCACGTGCACTCTGGCATTTGCATCAGTCGCATCGCGGGACAATACGACAATGGCCCGTGAATCGGCGTTGATGGTGTTGTTGTCTATGGTAAACACCCCACTGAACACACCAGTTTGCGAAGGCCCGCCATCGCCCACGATCCTGATGGCGTTACCGTGAATGGTATTGCCGGTAAAGGTGTTGTCGTTGATCACACCGCTCATATCGGAGCTGTCCAGGATACTCAGGGCGACGTTTGCCGCATCCAGATCAATAAAATTGTTATTCGTAATATTGACCGTCATGCTGGCGGTTTGCGCGGTGGAGGCGACGATACCCTGGCCCGATGAGGCAAAAGACACATTCTGGAAGGTATTGTTCTGAGCCACCAGATTGTGTGTGCCCGATCCCTGGGCGTTAAAATTAAGGCCCGAGCAGCAGATACCCGCCGTGCCACTGCCCACAGGCGTGCCAAAGGTAGAACCGGTGATCGACACATCAAAGGACGCGCTGGAGCCGGACAAACTGTTGATTAGAATCGCCTGATCATTCTCGGCATCGGCCGCATTTTGGAACTGGGCATTGATAATGTCGACATCTGTGTTGGTCGACCCGTTCTCCAAGTAAATGCCGTTCTCAAAGTAATTATCAAACAGCACCGTATCCACCGTGAACTGGTCAGCGATATTGTTAGCTCCAAGGCCCTCTCCGAAATAAATGCCGTTATCTTCCAGAGAATCACCAGCATTGAGAATACGACCATTGGCAAAGCGGAAGGCATTGCCATTGCTGCCGGGAGTGGCGGCGGTCACTCCGCTGCCACTGATGCCGTGATTGGCCGTGGTATTGATGATCATGCCATTAAGGTTAATGTTGCGGGCATCAATCAAGGCGATACCACTGTCTGAGGTATTGGCAATCGTACCGCCAGAGCCAACGGTGGTGCCCGTACCACTCACCGTTAAACCACCACTGCCGGTATTGTTCAGGTAAATACCATGATTGGTATTACTTGAAGAGAGAGACTGCAAGTTAAGTCCACCAGCAAGAATTGTGGTGTTGTTAACGAACAAGGCGGTACCGGTTGTCGAATTGATGGAACTGGTTGCCCCGGCAATACCCACATTGCCGCTGTTGTCAGCAATAAAACCCGTGCCATTGGTGTTGGTAATACTGAGACCATTAAACTGATAATTACCGGCATTACTGGTCAACTCGACACCGCCGCCGGCATTGTTATTCACCGTCACAGAGCCGAAGGTGACGTTGGAGCCTGCCGCCATAGCGTTAAAGTCCACACCGCGGGCATTGGTCGTAGATACGCTACCGCCGCCCACGGTTAATTGCCCGGCATTGTTCGCATTAAAACCAATACCACCTGTGGTGGTGAGATCAACCGTGGTAAAGGTGTAGCTGCCACTATTGGTGGTCAGATCAATGGCACCACCGGCACTATTATTCACCGTGACTGAATCCAGCACCACAACCGAGCCCGCACCGGCTGCGTTGATATCCACACCCAAGCCATTGGTAATGTTCAGTGTTCCGGCGTCAATGGCGAGCGACGCCAGTGTGCTGGCGTTGAGCCCCACGAGACCGCTGCCGCTTATATCCAAATCATCAAACGAAATGGCGCCACTGTTGGTCAAATCCACCGCCGCGGTACCAGAAGCACCGGTGATGGCCACGGTGCCGAAATCGACCGCGCCGGACGCTGTGCCGTCAACGTCAATGACGTTACCTGTGGCCGTATTGGTATTGGTAATCGCCAGGCCCGACAAATTAACCGCCCGTGTGCCGCCACTGATGGTCACCGAAGCGCCGCCGTCATCGTGATTCATGGTGCCCGAAACCGTAACTGTACCGCTGCCGCCGGTGATACTAAGGCCAGTATCGCCCGCTCCAGACTCAATACTGGCGCCCGCTACGGTAACAGCGCCGGATGAATTGTTAATGGTTATAGCCGTATCGGAAAGAGGCATGGACGCGGTTCCGAGCGTAACCACTCCCGACACATTAACACTGGCCGCGGAGTTGGCAATGTTAATACCGGTACCGCCAGGGTTGGAGAAGGTGCCAGTGGACAGAGTCACGCTTCCACCGACGGTATTCACTACATTCAGTAGCCGGCCGCCATTTTGAGTCACCGCACCGCTGTAGGTAACGCCCACATTGCCACCGTCAATGTGCAAGGCGGTTCCCCCGGTACCAAAAATACTGCTGAGGCCTCCAAAATCAATCGTTCCGTTGGCGTTGACAAGGCTCACACTCCTCACATCTGCACCGCTGATGCTCGCAGAAGTAAAGGTCAAGTTGGCGCCGCCAACACCGTTTAGGGTTATGCCAGTGCTGGTGCTATCGGTACTGGTCAGCGAATCCACAGTAAAGTTACCGGCCAAAGCCACATCCGTCAGGTTGAGCGCCTGACCACCTTGTGTGGTCAACTGGGTAATATTGCCCGTGGTTAAGTTGCTGCCATTAACGCTGAGTACATCGCCATTCAGCGCCGCCAGATCCAGAGCACCCAATGTGACATTGGTGTGATCGTTCAGATCCACCAACCAACTGCCGGTGCTGTCAAAGCCCGAGGCGGTAATATCGCCCAGCACCAGGCTGCCGCCGGTGGTACCACTGGAGTGAACAAGACCTGCGCCCGTACTGCCGGTGCTGGTGAGATTACCAAGGGTAATAGTGCCCCCAGTCTGGCCAGCAATATCCACCAGCACATCGCTACCGCTGACCGTACCGGTGTAATCGAGAGCAGAGAGATCAATATCGCGCGCGCCCGCGCCGATACTTAACAGTTCGCCGTCGGCACTGGTAGCCGATGCCGTTCCGGTGAGCGTGATGTCGCCGCTACTGGGGCCGGTACTATCGATCGCAAACACCAGATCGCCTGCCTGGCGAGTCACCACGAGATTGTTGAGGGTCACGGCGCCGGCGTTGGCGTCAAGAGTAAAGGCCGTGCCCGCCGCTGCTACGCGGGTAAAATCATTGATCGTAACGTTGCCGCCGGTGGTGTTGGCCACCGCAAGTCCGGTAGCCGACAGAGCAGTACCTGTGCCCTGCGAAATGGTAATACTGGCGTTGCCGCCATCAACATTCAACAAGCCACCTGTCAGATTAAAGGTGCTGTCTGTGATGCTGATGGTGCCGGCGGCGTTGGTAAAGTCAAACAAGTGGGTGGCATTGCCGGAGGCGGTGATGCCGGTAATGGTCAGGTCGGTAAAGCCATTGCCGCTCACGGTGGCAGAACCAATGCTAACATCTCTAATCAAGTTATCGTCGGCGAGCGTAATGGCTGGAGCACCTGTGCTGGTCAGCGTGGCTGCACCATTACCGGTTGGATCGGTAAAAGATACATCGCCAAAGTTGCCGATCAAATTGGCGGGCACCACCAACCCGTATTCCGCACTATTGCCAAACCCGGCAATTACCTGTCCGTTGCTCAGTGTAAATGTATTACCGGCAAGAGCGGTAAAGTCCACCGCATTGCCGTCGTTAATAAACACAAAGGTGGTCAGATCACCGGAGGTGGCCTGCGCTTGTGCCGCCGCCACACTGGCGATGTTATTCAGGTTGGCGCCACTGCCACTGCCTGTGGCGTTAGCCGCAACAAAAAACAGCTCACCCACCTGCCCCGCGCCGGGTGCGAAATTGAAGTCGCCGTTGAAGGTCACGCCGGTAAAGTTATAGAGCCCTTTGGCCGGATCGAGCCCGACACCGTCAAGCACATA
>NZ_JAULRT010000058.1 GCF_030518215.1 Gilvimarinus algae | reverse complement strand
CGACTTACCAATGTTGACGGGGTCGCGCTTTATCACAGTCGCATTCCCATGAGCTCCTCGATCCAGCCGGACACATTGGCACGGATGGAGAACGATCTTCCGAGGTCAGCCGGCCTTCTGCCATCCGCGCTTGATTTCGATGTAATTGGCTATGGCTGTACGTCGGCCGCCACGGTGATTGGCTCGGACCGCGTGGCGCAACAGGTTAACAAGGTGTTCCCCCGAGCCAAGGTCACCGACCCGCTGGCGGCAATCATCGCAGCAGGCCACAGTCTTGGTGTCACCCGCCTAGGATTTATCACGCCCTATATCCCGGACGTGTCAATCAGGAT
>NZ_JAULRT010000057.1 GCF_030518215.1 Gilvimarinus algae | reverse complement strand
CTCTTCCGGTGCGTTATCAATACCGTCAAACGCGACCGCCGAGCCACCCCATACTTCCGCACATACACGGGTCAGGGCCGCTGTAAGAGTGGTTTTACCGTGGTCAACGTGACCAATGGTGCCCACGTTGACGTGGGGCTTATTACGTTCGAACTTTTCCTTCGCCATTGCGAGCGCCTCCTCAACTAGCCGTCAAAACAAGCCATTTAGTTACACATAAAAAACAGCCGCGAAAGACACTCTTTCGCAGCCGAGAATATGGAGCTCTTGAGCAGATTTGAACTGCCGACCTCACCCTTACCAAGGGTGTGCTCTACCAACTGAGCTACAAGAGCCTTAAATTTTCGGCATCTGGAGCGGGCAGCGGGAATCGAACCCGCATCATCAGCTTGGAAGGCTGAGGTTCTACCATTGAACTATGCCCGCTTACACTAGGTGCCTACGCGAAGCTCAACCTTTGCTGATACTTCCCAGCCGTTGCCGGCCAACGCCGACACCGCTACAAGCGGTAAAAATGGTGCAGGGGGGTGGATTCGAACCACCGAAGCTTTCGCGTCAGATTTACAGTCTGATCCCTTTGGCCACTCGGGAACCCCTGCCAAACGAGCCGTGCATTGTCCGGCTCTGGCCAGCCACTGTCAACCGGTTTTTCCTGTAAATTCACCCGCTTACAGCCGCTTTTTAGAGAGAATGGAGCTGGCGAGAGGAGTCGAACCCCCGACCGGCTGATTACAAGTCAGCTGCTCTACCAACTGAGCTACGCCAGCATTCTCTGACCACGTCTCAACGTGGAGGCGGGATTCTAGTGAAACTTTTATCCGGAAGCAACACCTGAGCAGTATTTTTGTTGTTTCTCCACGCCATTTTCCCGGCCCAGCAACTCAGACCAGAGTTCGGGGCTCAACGACTGGGCCTGACCCGGCTCCAACAACACCCAGACCTCTTCGCGGGTACGCGTAATTTCGCGAATCTCGGCGGGGTAACCCAACTCTTGCATGTCACTCAGACGCGCCTCGGCCAACTCCTGTCGGGTAAACATGCCAAAGGAAATACCGTTGGCCAACTCGCCGCGCGGAATCAAATAGCTGTCGATTTGCTTGGCCTGCACTTCGCGGAGCTTTTTCAGAGCCTCTTTTTTACTCGGCTCGGGCGGTAAGTGCACCCAGTAACCCACCCCCTCAGGCACCGCCACCTGGCGCACACTGGAGACCACCTCCATCGCAGCCAGCGACTCCACCATATACTCGGCATCGAGCAGCCGGCCAAAGGGTCCCAGCATGTCGCACAAGCGCTCACGCTCCCCGTCGCGCCCCTCCATAGTGGCACCGAACGACGCCCTCTGAATCTCGTCGCGTCGGGCAGCCGCCGGCGCCGGCGGAGCGCTTTCGCGCTCAGACAGCAACACCAGAGGCTCACCACCGGTTGCTGTCGCAACCGCCGCGCGACGCTCCGGCGCCGCAGGCTCCGGCTTCCAGACGGTCAACTGCAGCGCCAACGCGGCCGCATTCAGCCCCAGCAATGCGAAGAAAATCAGCTTCATAGACTTCTTTAAGCCCCCGTCTCGTCCTGTGAAAAGCACACTTCCAAACCATCAAACACCAGCTCAGGTGCCATCTGCGCTCCCTCAAAAAGCGCTTCCCATATGGGCGCATCTCCACCACTGAGTAAGAGCTGCGCGCCACTGGGCATCTGCGCCAGAGCCGAGCGAATCAGCCCCGCCCCCATGGCAAGCAGGGCACTGTCTATGGCGCCCGTGCTGTCCAGCCCCGGCCCGGCACAGACAGCCAGGGGTTGCCTGAGCGCCGCCGCCAGCGCTGCAGATTCACCGGCGAGCGAGCGGCGCATTAGCGACAATCCCGGGCCAATATAGCCGCCCAGGTGACAGCCGTCAGCCAGCAAAAGATCAACCGTCAGCGCCGTGCCGCTGTCGACAACAACACAGTCGCCGCGCCCCCGGGCACCGAGCAGAGCCAACCAGCGATCCACACCGAGCGTCCTATAGTCCCGATAGCCACACTCCAAGCCCGCCACCGATGCGCGGGGGGCGGCAAACTGCGGAGCGGGCAAACCAAGCTCGGCGCAGGCGGCAAGCAGACGCTTCTCGCGCTCAACGCCCGCGACACTGGCAACCCATATGACAGCGAGGGGGTGAGCGGCGCTGATTTCCACCAGCCAATCCCAGACAGCCTCCTCGTCGTAAGTGGCGCTGCCGGCCCCCAGCGTAAGCGATTGGTGCCTTAGGCGCCATTTAATACGGCTGTTGCCCATATCAATCAAGAGTTTCATGACACAGGTCTCACCGATACTTCACCACCATACACCGCCTCCTGCCCATGGTCGGTATCAAGCAACAGGGCCCCACTGCCATTGACACCGGCAAACCGGCCCTGACGCACCTGACTCACCGTGTGCAAATTCACCGCCTCCCCCAAAAATGCCGCGCGGGCCAACCACGGCTCACGCCAGCGGCCAAACCCTTCCACCGCGAAGGACGAGAGCATGCGCGCCAGGGCGCCGGCAATCTTACCCGCCAGCTGATTGCGCGAGACAGGGCTCAACCCCTGGCGCTGCGCCAACTGCTGGAGATCCACCCAGGGCTGATCAATCTTGCCTGCGGCATCAGGTGGCATAGACAGGTTCACCCCCACGCCGATGACCACCTGGCACACACCCGCCGGATCACCGGTCATCTCCAGGAGCACTCCGGCCAGCTTCTCGCCTTCCACCAAAATATCGTTTGGCCATTTCAGGCTCACCCCGGAAAACCCCAGTGACTCTAGCGACTCGGCAACACAGACGCCCACCGCCAGGCTCAAGCCTTCGAGCACGCCCGCACCGCCATCGAACTGCCAAAGCATCGACATATAGAGGTTTCTCCCAAAGGGGCTGACCCAGGGTCTGCCGCGGCGGCCACGACCAGCGCTTTGCTGCTCAGCCAAGCAAAGTGCGCCGTTGTCACTCTGCGCCGCCACCGCCATTAGCCGCGCATTGGTGGAGTCCACCACCGGCTCAACCGTTACCGACAAGCCCGGCCATTCGGCCTCGCGCTCAATGCTCTCGGCGTCAAGCAGCTCCAAACCACCGGGCAAACGGTAGCCGCGGCCGCGGTTGGACTCGAGTAGCAGTCCCAGCTCGTCGAGTTTGTGCAGCTGCTTCCAAACCGCCGTGCGACTGACTGCCAGGGACTCGCCGAGCTCGCGGCCGGAGTGATACTGGCCATCACTTAACAGCCTGAGCAACTGTAAAAAAGAAGAGTCAGTCATCGCCAACCTCCAGATAGCGTCGCCGGTAACGACCACTGCCCAGGCTGGTGAGCACCTCGTAGCCCAGCGCGCCATTGCGCTGAGTGATCTCAGACAAGCCGAGCTCGGGACCCAGGACCACAAAAGACAGCGGCACCTCAGACAGGGGTTTGCCCAACCACTGATCGATGCCCGGCACCTCGCTCACATCGAACAAGGTGGTATCCATAGACACCCGCCCCACCACAGGCACCTTAACGCCGCCGCACATGGCGACACCGGCAGGCCCCAAGAGGCGGTGCAAACCGTCAGCGTAGCCACCGGCCACCACGGCGAGAACCCTCCCCTCATCCAGGCTCCTTGTCGCGCCGTAGCCCACATGGGCTCGACGGCTGAGCTTACGCAGCTGCAGTAGAGGCAAGGTCAAGCTGACCACCGCGCGCATGGGATTGGCCTGCTCCGGATCTGGCGCGTAACCATAGAGGGCCGCACCGGGGCGCACACGGTCATAGTGATAGCGCTCACCGAGAAAAATGCCGCTGGAATTGGCGAGACTAAACTGTAACCGGGGATGGGATACACGCAGCCGCTCGCAGACATGCGCAAATCGCTGCTGTTGTTGCTCGTTCATCGGGTGACCGGGCTCGTCGGCGCAGGCGAGGTGACTCATCACACACTCAACGCCCAGCGCCTCAAACCCGCCCGCGGTCTGCGCCAGCTCGTCAAGCTCGGACTCATCCAGCCCCATACGAGTCATTCCCGAATCAAATTTCACGACACACTGAGGTGCTCCCGCCGCCTTCGCCCGCCATACCCGCCACTGGCGCACGTCGGCCATGGAAGACAACACAGGGGTCAGCGCGTGCACTTGCAGCAGAGACTCCTGCCCCGCCGGTACAACGCCCAACACATAGCAGTGAGCATCAGCCGGCAGATACCGGCGGGCATCGACCGCCTCGGGTAAAGTGGCAAAAAAGAAACGTCGGCAACCCGCCCCGTAGAGCGCGCGTCCGACAGGCTCGGCCCCCAAACCATAAGCGTCGGCCTTGATGACAGCACAGACCTCCGCCGTGGCAACGTAGGCGCGCAAGTAACGCCAGTTGGCAACGATAGCGTTCAGGTCGATGGTTAAAAGTCCGGTGCTGGCGGTCATAGGCTCTGGCGGGCGTAAGTGAATGCGGCATAGTTACAAAACTGCGCCGCAAAATCCAGCCTCTCCAGAGAGACAACCATGCCAGCCCAAACAAAAAGCGCCAGGCAGATGCCTGGCGCTTGTCGAGAGGGATGCTTGGGGTTTAGCCCGGATAGGGATCGAGCGTGTTGATGCGCCCCTGCTCATCGTAGGTCAGCTCGGCCATTTTGACGCAGCGCAAGTGCGTCACCCCTTTGGACAGACTTGAATCGTGGTAAAAGAGGTACCAAGCACCTTCGTATTCACAGATGGAGTGATGGGTTGTCCAGCCCACAACCGGCGTCAAGATGCGCCCTTGATAGGTGAATGGGCCATAGGGGCTGTCGCCGGTGGCATAGCACAAGTAGTGCGTATCCCCGGTGGAGTAGGAGAAATAATACTTGCCACGGTACTTGTGCATCCAGGGGCCTTCAAAATAGCGGCGCTCGTGATCGCCAGCCAGTAAAGGCTCGCCCTTCTCATCGAGAATCTGAATTTCCCGGGGCTCAGCGGCAAAGCCTTTCATGTCGCCAGACAGTGGCGCGACAATTGGCCCCAGTGCCGGCTCATCATCAGCGGGCTCTTCGTGGCTCTGGCCGTACTCGTTGTTGCGATACTTCTGCAACTGGCCGCCCCAGAGCCCACCAAAATAAATGTAGTGACTGCCGTCTTCATCCTCAAAGACCGCAGGGTCAATCGAGTAACTCCCCGCGATAGGCTCGGGCTCGGCCTTGAACGGCCCCACCGGCGAGTCGCCGATGGCGACGCCTATCTGGAAAATGCCATCGGCGCGCTTGGCCGGAAAATACAAATAGTATTGACCATCCTTTCGCGCGGCATCGGGTGCCCACATCTGCCGCGCCGCCCAGGGCACGTCATCCACATGCAGCGCAACACCGTGGTCCATCGCCTCAGCGTCCGGAGACGCCATAGAGAAGACATGGTAGTCCTCCATACAGAAGTGGTCACCATTGTCGTTGAAGGGCACACCGCCCTCAATATCGTGTGACGGGTAAACGTAAATCTTGCCATCAAACACATGCGCGGAGGGGTCAGCCGTATAAATGTGCTTCACCAGCGGCGCCGACAGCGCCTTTGCGTTCAACTCGTCATAATCGAGGCTTGTGTACTCTTCATCAGCCATGGGGTTCTCTCAATCAAATAGTGGCACTTTCAGTGGTTTCGTTGCGGCGAGCATCAAGCTCGCGCTCAATTTGCTGCTCCAAGTTCTTATCGATTTTGTAGAAGAACAACAAGGCGGCGGCAACAAAGGCGGGCAGAGAAGAAAACAAACTCACCGCCAGCTTGATGCCGTTAATGGTTTCCGGCGTCTGCACAGCAACAGCGGCTTCGTAGCCGTAAACTGCGAGAATCGCGGAGACCAGTGAGCCCCCCAGTGTGAGACCCAGTTTGAGGCCAAGAATCATGGCCGAGAAAATAATACCCGTCGCGCGGCGGTGATTTTTCCACTCAGAATAATCCGCCACATCGGCGATCATTGCCCACAGCAGCGGAATGGTGATGCCATAGGTAAAACCGTGCAAAATCTGAGCAGTAAACACGCTGCCAATAGAGGTAGGCGCGATAAAGTACAGGACGATCACAAACAGCATGGAAGCTGCCAGCGCCCAACCGAACACATCGCGCTTGCCAAAGCGATTGGTAAGCGGCTTGGAGAAGCCGATACCCACGATCATGAAAATAATGCCAAGCGCATTAAACAGGCTGAAAGCCGATGTCGCAGCATCTTCCGGCCAGCGGAATTTGGTCAAGCCGGCGCCCTGCAGCACACTGTTGAGGCTGGCAATGAAATTATTGAAGCCGGTCTCTTCCAAAAAGCGGGCAAGGTGCGGCTCGCTCAGGTAATTCTCGAAGTAGTAGATCAATGAGCCGCTTTTCAGCGAAAGCATCATGAAAACCAGAATGGTTGCTACCAGCATGATGACCCAGGGGATATTTTTAAACAGATCGCCAAGGTCCTCTTTGACGCTGGATTTTTGCTCAGGGCGAGGCACGACCCGCTCTTTGGTGGTGAGAAAGGTAATAACGAAAAACACCACGCCGACCACGGCAAACACCGTCATGACCTGCTTGAAGCCCTCCGCCTTGTCGCCATCACCCAGGATCAACACCAGCGGCAGCAACAGCACCTGAATAATGAACTGAGCCACCATCACCGACACAAAACGGTAGGAGGACAAGCTAACCCGCTCCCCCATATTGCCGGTAATAACGCCACTCAGAGCGGAATAAGGCAGATTATTGGCCGAGTACAGCATGACCAGCGCCAGGTAAGTCACAAAGGCGTAGACCAGCTTACCCGAGGGGTCCAGATCGGGCGTGGTAAAGGCCAGAAGCACGCCCACACCAAACGGTATCGAGGTAAACAACACCCAGGGACGGAACTTACCCCAGCGGGTATTGGTTCGGTCTGCCAGCATGCCCACCACTGGGGTAAAGATCACCCCACCGAGAATACCGCAGATCCCGGTCACCATGGACGCCTGAGCCGGCGGCAAGCCGTAGACATCGGTATAGAAAAACGCCAGGAAGGTCACCAGTGTTTGAAAGATCAAGTTGGCCGCCAAATCACCCAGGCTGTAGCCGACCTTTTCCATTACGGAAATTTTCTCTACGCGTGCAGTCATGTTGTTATCTTCTTTGGTTTATCGTTATGGGGCTTATGAGTGCCCCTTCTGCGGGTGGGCAGGACAAATAACCTGCAAGCCCTAGAAGGGGCCTTACGCATTGTGCCCTATCCCTGGCAAACCGCGCCAGCTCTATTTAGTCATAATGACTATATGATATATGTTTTCGCTTTCATAATGCAAAGCTCCGATTCATTTAGCCAAAAAAAAGCCGGGCAGAAGCCCGGCTTTTCCACAATACCCGTCGATCCATGTCTCAGTCGGCAAACCGATACAGGGTATAGAAGGCATTAAGAGCGGGTGAGCATGGGCCAAGCAGATCCTCCGCCAGGGTGATCTGGTAGACGCGAGCCGTCTGCTGCGGGTCCAACTGTCCCTGCTCGGTAGAGGCCAGATCGATGATCAGGGACATGCCGTCATCGGCCAGGCGGACCTTAGCGGCCTCCTCCCGTTCACCCATTTCGGGGGAGCCGTAATCCGGCGCATCCCGATAGACCCAAGAGCGGACGCTGACTTTCTGGTTCAATGATTCGGCGCTGACAGGCATGGTCAATTGGACGCTGAAGCCGCGAGCGGTCACTTTAACGGTTTTTATTGCCGGCGCCAGAGTTTTGCCGTCCCAGTAAATGCGTTGCAAGCTTGCCACATGACCGCCTTTTGCCTGCCAGCCGCGGCCGGTCTGTCCCACCAGCAGACTGTTATCCGGTAAGAAAACCCCACGCATCACCCCTGAGGCCAGGCCCGACATAAAGGGAATCACCACGCCCTGGCGCCGACCGCCCACTGTCTCTGTGACTACGCGCAGCAGGTTGGACTGCGTTTGATCACCCACCAACATCTGCCCGGCAAAGGGACCGAATTTTCCACCGGTGGTATCCCAGATCGGATTGCCCGGGGCGTTGGCGACAATATTGTGAGGGAAGAGCACGGCGGCTCGCTCACGGGTGTCGGCCACCCGCTCCCACTGAATCTGAGGGGACTCGGGTGTCATGCCGGGCAAATCCACCAGCCCACTGGGGTGGCCGTAAAACTTGCCCTGCTCAATCACAAACAGCTTGGAGGTGCCGACAAACTCACCCTGATTTTCGGTATACCAGAGCTCACCGTCTGGACCCTGTGCAAGGCCGGCCGGACTGCGCAACCCACTGGCATAAAGGCTGTACTCGCCATCCGGCGTCACGCGTAGGTTCCAGCCGCTGTAGCCGCCCTGCGTGCCCATGTACAGCCCTTCGGCCTTGTACACCGCCTCGTCTGCGTGTGCCAAATTCAAGCTGACGTGGTAGGCGCCATCGGCCGCGCGCGCCGGGCCGTGCATATAAGTATGATAGTTACCGTGGTAACTGTGAGCGTCAAACAGGGTGTCGAAGCGGTCGCCCATACCGTCGCCATCGGTGTCGGTAATACGGGTCAACTCCGCCTTCTGTCCCACCACCAACTGCAGACCGTGATCGTCCTCAATTTGCACGCCCAAGCTGTCGAACAGGCCTTCGGCGAACAACTGCCACTGACCATCCTTGAGGCGCCAGATACCAGCAGTACGCGTGGCAACCACCACGGTGCCATCTTTTGCCAAGGCCAGGCCCAGAGCTTCAAACAATTGGTCTCGCCCGTAGTTGTCCTGAGGCGGCAGATAGTTTTCTATGCGATAGCCGGCCGGCAAATCCGCCACGGCATCCACGCGTTTCAGGCTTTGACGCTCGTGGGCAAAGTCACTGGACGCCGGCTTCCAGGCGTTGGCCGCCAGAGCAACACGCGCTTGCAAGCGGGCCTCTTGCTTCCCCGGCGGCAGACTCCAAACGCCCTCGTCGAGCGACCCCACGGAAACCTTTGCCTCGCCAAATACCTCGGTATTGACCTTAAACGACTGCGGCTCTGTGCGCTCACCGCTAATGGTCACGCTGCTAGCGCCGGAGCTTTCAATCGCCATAGCGATGGACAAGCGGTTTTTGCCAACACGAAAACGAAATGCCGGTGCGGCCGTCTTGCTTTTGGACGGTCGCTGATAACCGAGAAACTGAGCATCCTGGGCGTCAATCAGCGCCTGCTGATCTTCAGCCGCATTCAGTGAGGCGGCAATGGTAGCGGTATCCTTAAACACCGCTTCCTTGAACGAAAAGTCGACTAACTCTCCGGCGCTGTTGAGTGGTGCAATCAGAACGCCCTGCTCACCGAGGTCAATCTCGCGAGTCTCAAACCCGGTTTTCAGGCCGCTGCCACCGCGGTTGGTCAACTCTCCGGTCATATCCAAAAAGCCGCCCTGCCAGAGCTTGGCAATACCGAGTATGCGCGGATCAAAGCTGTAGTTAACCGCATTCGGTTGGCCCACGTGAATACTCCGGGCAGACAGTCCTTCCATGGGACCACGCTGCAGTCTTACCCGGTCATCCACCAGAAACTGCAGATCGTCTTCCAACGGGTCGTATTTCTCCGGCCCCGAAGACTCAACCAGCTTAACAACCGGCCCCTGGTCCCAGGGCGTGTTCAATGTTTGCAGGTAGTAGCCGATGGCATCGAGCTGCTTGTCCGTCAGGGTCTGCTGCATGTAGGGCGGCATAATTGGCAGATAGGCATCACCGGCCTTTTCGCCTGATTCATGAATGGCCAGCTCTGCCGCCGGGCTTCTGACGCTGCGCTCAAGATAGCTGAAATCAGCCTTGACCGTGAAATGGTGGTTTTCCGCGCTCTCGATGATGTCGCGATCTCGGGGCACGTTCTTGAAAAGACCAAACAGGTTGGGGCCGGTTTTCATACTGGGATCATCGGCCGCGACCGCGTGACACTCTTTGCAGCCAAGCGCCATAAAGGCCTCCTGGCCGACAGAGACAAAGTCTACCAGTGCCGCTTCGTTGCTTTCGCCACCGGAAGACTCCGGCACCAATACCTTAGAGAAATCGGCCGGATGGCTGGAGAAGCGCCGCACCGCCAGCTGCCCTTGCCTGATGCGCAGCATGGCCGGCCCCGAGGTGGTCTCCCACTGCTGCAAAGGCTCCTGAGTAAAGCCCTCCAGTAAAGCATTCTTCTGCACCACCTGGCCATTAATGGACGCCTCAAGAATCATGGCGTTATCCACTTTATTGGAGGCCTCATCGTAGCGCGGTGCACGGAATTTCACCGTCAGGGTATGCCATTGTCCCGGCGCCAGCTCGAGATCTTGCTTGGGCGCCACTCCGCCGATGGCTTTGCCCTGCTCATTGTCCCAGCGCTGCTGGACACCACCGGCATCGGCAAAAGTCAGCGCTTTGTCGTCATCGACATCCATAAGGGCCAGCTCATAGCGCCCCTGCAAATACAAGCCGGCGCGAGTAGCATCACTGGCGAGGTATTCCAGCGTGACAACAGCGTCTGACAGGTGCACATTAGAGGTCACCGCCTGGCCGGCGGTGCCGAGCAAGACCGTATCCCCTTTCTCGGGCGCAAGCGCACCCGCCTCGTAACGGACATCTCCCACACGCTCCAGCGTGTCGACTTTATCAAGGTAGGAAAATAAATCGGCAGCGGCTTGAGTCGCGGCCCAGCCACTGACGGGCCAGTAAAGCGCCGCCAGGAGGCTTAGTTTGGTCATTTGTGCGTTCATGATCTTGGCTCTCACATCGCCGCCCTTCTGCTTGGGGCTTGTCTTTAGAGTTCGCGAATCCAGATATTGCGGAATTTGGTAGGGTTGCCGTGATCCTGCAACCTAAGCGGGGCACAGCCATGCGCCTCATAAGGAGGATGACCAATCCAGGCGGTAGGACCCTGAACTTCGGCGTGGTTTTGCACCAACACACCGTTGTGCAACACCGTGATATAGGCGGGCTTTTCCAGCTCCCCTGAATCGGAAAATCTGGGAGCTGTGTAGATAATGTCGTAGACGTTCCACTCGCTGAGTGGCTTGGTCGCATTCACCAGGGGAATATGCTGCTTGTAAATCGAGCCTGCCTGACCATTGGGGTAGGTCTCGCCACCAAATGAATCCAGCACCTGAACTTCATAACGCTCTTGAAAGAAAACGCCACTGTTACCACGCCCCTGACCTTCTGGTCCTTCCATTTCCGCCTCGGCGGGTGCCTGCCATTCAATATGCAATTGCAGGTCACAGAAGTCCTGCCTTGTGCGGATATCGCCTGTTTTTGGGTTGGTTACCAGCTCATCGCCCAGAATTTTCCAAGGTGCCTTGCTGCCATCATTCACCGACTCCCAGGCATCCAACCCTGAGCCGTCAAACAGCACTACCGCGTCAGAGGGTACACCTCGATGGTTAACGGAGACTTTTTCGGGTACCGGCTCCCAGACCTCGGTCTCCTGGGCGAGTTGCCAGGGTTCTTTTTCCGCAGCCAGTGGGCTTACCGCCACCAGGGCCGCGCTCATACCGATCAGTTGGGTTAAAACGCTAGACAGTTTCATGGGCTCTCACTTATTAGAATAGACAGAACAAAATCTGGCAGAAGTCACCTTCCAATTTTCACATATGGAATGGAAAGGCACAAATAAAAATAGCAGCCTCACTATAGCAGGTTAAAGTCAAATTGACCCCCGGCATTTGTTAAAGAAGCTTAAAGAGAGATTGGCATTGGTTAACCGAGAGGAATAGAGAAAAGGCATGGGGACGAGTGACTTCACAAAGTGTTTTTTACTTGCCCAAAGTTGACCCTGTGAATGAAGATAACGCGAGCGGTTATCTGTCATCGGCAAGCCCCCCTAGCGTGGACAGTAACCCACAAGAAAAACGCCCTGCAGGACTAATCGGCCGGGAGCCGATTAGCGCAGCGGTAGCTGACCGAAGGCCGAGCTCAGGGATGAGCGAGTAATTACCTACAGGGCGTTTCAATTAGAAGCTTGACCAATGTGCTGG
>NZ_JAULRT010000056.1 GCF_030518215.1 Gilvimarinus algae | reverse complement strand
CTCTTCCGGTGCGTTATCAATACCGTCAAACGCGACCGCCGAGCCACCCCATACTTCCGCACATACACGGGTCAGGGCCGCTGTAAGAGTGGTTTTACCGTGGTCAACGTGACCAATGGTGCCCACGTTGACGTGGGGCTTGTTCCGTTCGAACTTTTCTTTTGCCACTTGCTTTTCCTCTAATATGAATCAATCAGAATCAATTACCCACTGACGATATTGTTTTTCGCCATAATCTCATCAGTGACATTCTTGGGTGCCTCAGCATAGCCTTTAAACTCCATGCTGTAGGTTGCGCGACCCTGGGTCGCTGAGCGCAGATCGGTAGCGTAACCGAACATCTCCGCCAAGGGTACTTCAGCGTTAATAATCTTACCGCTGGTACTCTCGTCCATGCCCTGAATCAAACCGCGACGACGGTTGAGGTCACCGACCACATCCCCCATGTTCTCCTCAGGAGTCACCACTTCAACCTTCATAATCGGCTCAAGCAGCACAGCGCCGCCCTGCTGAGCGAGCTTTTTGGTTGCCATGGATGCGGCTATTTTAAACGCCATTTCGTTGGAGTCTACATCATGGAAAGAGCCATCGTACAAACTGGCTTTCAGCCCCAACAGCGGATAACCGGCCAGCACACCGTTTTGCATTTGCTCTTCGATGCCTTTGGACACAGCAGGGATGTACTCTTTGGGTACGGTACCGCCAACAATCTCGTTGACAAACTCCAAACCCTCGGCGCCTTCGTCCTCGGCCGGCTCAAAACGAATCCAGACATGACCGTATTGACCACGGCCACCCGACTGACGCACAAACTTGCCTTCAATTTCACAGGTGTTGCGAATGCGCTCGCGATAGGCCACTTGGGGTTTACCGATATTGGCCTCGACATTGAACTCGCGGCGCATGCGATCGACAATGATATCCAGGTGCAGCTCGCCCATACCGCCGATGATCGTTTGGCCAGTTTCCTCGTCGGTTTTCACACGGAACGAAGGATCTTCCTGCGCCAGCTTGCCGAGCGCGACACCCATTTTTTCCTGATCGGCCTGACTCTTGGGCTCCACGGCCACATGAATCACAGGCTCGGGGAACTCCATACGCTCAAGAGTAATCAAGTGATTGGGGTCACAGAGGGTGTCACCGGTGGTGACATCCTTGAAACCAATCCCGGCGGCGATGTCGCCCGCCAGAACTTCTTTAATTTCCTGCCGGTCATTGGCGTGCATTTGCACCATTCGACCAACGCGCTCTTTCTTACTTTTCACCGGGTTGAAGATCGTATCACCGGAGTTGAGTTTGCCAGAGTAGACCCGGAAAAAAGTCAAGGTACCGACGAACGGGTCCGTGGCAATTTTAAAAGCCAGCGCCGCAAAAGGCGCATCGTCGTCGGCTTCGCGGGTCTCTACGGTTTCGCCGTCTTTGAGCACACCCTCGATGGCTTTCACTTCGGTGGGCGCTGGCAGGTACTCGATCACGGCGTCCAGCACGGCTTGCACACCCTTGTTTTTAAAGGCCGAGCCGCCCAAAACGGGGATGATCTCATTGGCCAGAGTACGCTTGCGAATAGCCGCTTTGATCTCTTCCTCGGTAAGCGTTTCGCCCTCAAGGTATTTGTTCATCAGGTCGTCGTCCGCCTCAGCGGCCGCCTCGACCAAAAACTCGCGCATTTCCTCGCAGGTTTCACGCAAGTCTGCGGGAATGTCCTGATACTCGAAGGTCATGCCCATATCATCTTCATTCCAGATGATGGCCTGCATCTTAACGAGATCGACAACCCCTTTAAACTCATCTTCCGAGCCGATGGTCATCTGCAGAGGTACGGCATTGGCGCCCAGGCGCTCCCGTAATTGCTCGACAACCCGGGTAAAGTTAGCTCCGGTGCGGTCCATTTTATTGACGAAGACCATACGCGGCACTTCGTACTTGTTGGCCTGACGCCAAACGGTTTCGGTTTGCGGCTGCACACCCGATGAGCCACAGAGCACCACAATGGCACCGTCGAGCACGCGCAGAGAGCGCTCCACCTCAATGGTGAAGTCAACGTGCCCAGGCGTATCGATGATATTGACGCGGTGTTCTTCGAACTGCTGACGCATACCGCGCCAGAAAGTCGTTACAGCTGCTGAGGTGATGGTAATGCCACGCTCTTGCTCCTGCTCCATCCAGTCGGTGGTGGCAGCGCCGTCGTGAACTTCACCTATTTTGTGGGAGAGGCCGGTGTAAAACAGGACACGCTCAGTCGTTGTGGTTTTGCCCGCATCAACGTGCGCGCAAATACCAATATTGCGATAGCGAGCGATCGGCGTCTTACGTGCCACAGCTGTACTCTCCAATTACCAAATTCTTAAAATGGTAAAAGGCAGCCATAATAGCTGCCTTTTGTTTCTCAATGCTTACAGACTTAGAAGCGGAAGTGAGAGAAGGCCTTGTTGGCCTCTGCCATGCGGTGCACATCTTCGCGTTTCTTAACAGCAGAACCTTTGTTCTGCGATGCATCGATCAACTCGCCAGCAAGACGCTGTGGCATGGACTTCTCACCGCGTCCGCGGGAGTAATCCACCAGCCAGCGCATGGCCAGAGCGGTACGACGGGCCGGGCGAACTTCTACCGGAACCTGATAGGTAGCACCACCCACACGGCGGGACTTTACTTCCACCAGCGGCGCAATGTTTTCCAGTGCCTCGTCGAACACCTCAATCGGGTCACGATTGAGCTTTTCTTTAACAACGTCCAGCGCACCGTAGACGATACGTTCCGCTACGGACTTCTTACCACTGATCATTACGTGGTTCATGAACTTTGCCAGAGTCACATTGCCGTACTTGGGATCCGGCAAGACTTCGCGTTTCGCGACAACTCTTCTTCTTGGCATTTTAATAGCCTCTCTTCAGGAAATATCCAGGACTGCATCAACTGCGCCTGGCCTTACTCGGTTCTACACCGAAAACGTATGTCCTAGAACTTACTTAGGACGTTTGGTACCGTACTTGGAGCGACCCTGCTTACGGTTGTTAACACCGGAGGTATCCAGCGAACCGCGAACAGTGTGGTAGCGCACACCAGGCAAATCTTTTACACGACCGCCACGGATGAGTACTACGCTGTGCTCTTGCAAGTTGTGACCCTCACCACCAATATAGGAGGTGACCTCAAAACCGTTGGTCAGACGAACACGGCAGACTTTACGCAAAGCTGAGTTCGGCTTCTTCGGTGTTGTGGTGTAAACGCGGGTGCATACGCCACGTTTTTGCGGGTTAGCTTGCAGAGCAGGTACGTCGCTCTTTTGAACCTTACGTTTTCTCGGCTTACGAACCAACTGGTTGATCGTTGCCATGAAAATAAACTCCACAGATATATAAAACGCCCCACATTGGGGCTTGCTTAAAGGCAATGGCGTCAGCCATTCCCCACTTCTAAAAAAGCGGGTGGCGCATTGTAATGACACCCCCCACTTCCGTCAAGGCGCAATTGAGCAATAAACACCCTACCCCGGCACCGAAGTGCCGGGATTTACGCCAATTTGCCCCCTTTCGGGGCCAAGATCAGTCGCCGCTGGACTTGAGCGCTTCGGTCAGCGCTGCTTCCACGTCTTCGGCACTCACACCGGTATCGGCAATCTCCAGCGCTTCTTCGCGCTGACGCTTGCGTTCGCTGTGATACGCCAAACCGGTACCAGCCGGAATCAGACGCCCAACCACCACGTTTTCTTTCAGGCCGCGTAGACCGTCCTTCTTGCCGGTAACTGCCGCTTCGGTCAGAACGCGGGTGGTCTCCTGGAACGAGGCTGCCGAGATAAACGACTCAGTGGCCAGAGAGGCTTTGGTGATACCCAGCAACAGGCGCTCAAACTTGGCCGGCTGCTTGTCTTCTGAGCGCAGGCGTTCGTTTTCTTCCAGCACCTGGGTGTATTCAACCTGCTCCCCTTTCACAAAGCTGGAATCGCCCATACCGGTGATTTCAACCTTACGCAGCATCTGGCGAACAATGGTTTCAATGTGCTTATCGTTAATCTTCACACCCTGCAGACGGTATACGTCCTGAATCTCATTGGTGATGTAGCTCGCCAAAGCCTCAACACCTTTGAGACGCAAAATGTCGTGCGGGTTGCTCGGACCATCCGATACCACTTCACCCTTAACAACCTGCTCACCCTCGAACACTGTCAGCTGGCGGTGCTTGGGTATCAGCACTTCGTAGTGAGTTGAACCGTCTTCCAGAGGCTGGCCATCGTTGGGAGTAATCACCAGACGACGCTTGCCTTTAGTCTCTTTACCGAAGCTCACGGTGCCGGAGATTTCAGCCAAAATGGACGGCTCTTTCGGCTTGCGGGCCTCGAAGAGGTCGGCAACGCGCGGCAGACCACCGGTGATGTCGCGGGTTTTTGAGCCCTCTTGAGGGATACGGGCAATAACGTCACCCACCTCAATGGTATCTTTATCCGCGATGCTCAAAATCGCATGGGCCGGCAGCATGTAGTGCGCGGGCATTGTCGTGTTCGGCAAGCACAGCTCATTGCCACTTTCATCAGTGAGGGTAATCGCAGGACGCATGTCCTTACCCGCCGAGGGACGCTCGGAGGGATCCATGACCTCAATGGACGACAGGCCGGTCAGCTCATCCGTTTGGCGACGGATAGACAGGTTGTCCTCCATGCCGGAGAAATTCACCTTACCGGCCACTTCAGACACAATCGGGTGAGTGTGCGGATCCCACTTGGCGATAATTTGACCGCCATCGACTTTCTCGCCATCTTTCACCGAGATCACAGCGCCGTATGGAATCTTGTAACGCTCCCGCTCACTTCCCGAGGCGTCGGCCACGGCCAGCTCACCAGAACGAGACACGGCCACCAGATTGCCCTGCGAGTTGCTGACAACTTTGACGTTGATCAGGCGGATAGTACCTTCCTGCTTGACCTGAACGTTGTCAGCAGCAGAGGCACGCGAGGCGGCACCACCAATGTGGAAAGTCCGCATGGTCAGCTGAGTGCCCGGCTCACCAATGGACTGAGCGGCGATAACGCCAACCGCTTCACCGATGTTGGCGCGATGACCACGAGCAAGATCACGACCGTAACACATGGAGCAGATACCGGTCCGCGCGTCGCAGGTAATGGGCGAGCGCACCAGTACTTCGTCGATACCCATGCCTTCAATGCGCTCTACCCAAGCCTCGTCGATCATAGTGCCGGCGGGCACCAGAATCTCATCGGAGTTGGGGCGCACAACATCGCGGGCCACTACACGACCGAGGATACGATCACCCAGAGACTCAATAACGTCGCCACCCTCAATCACGGGCGCCATTTCCAGACCTTCATCGGTACCACAGTCGTTGAGTGTAACCACAAGATCCTGGGCCACATCCACCAGACGGCGAGTCAGGTAACCGGAGTTAGCGGTTTTCAACGCGGTATCTGCCAGACCCTTACGAGCACCGTGTGTCGAGATAAAGTACTGACCTACGTTCAAACCTTCCCGGAAGTTGGCCGTAATCGGCGCCTCAATAATAGAGCCATCTGGCTTGGCCATCAGGCCACGCATACCGGCCAGCTGACGAATCTGCGCCGGGCTACCACGAGCACCGGAGTCGGCGTACATGTACACCGAGTTAAAAGAGGTCTGCTGCTCCTCTTCGCCGTCTCGATTGATGACCGTCTCAAAGCTGATACCGTCCATCATAGATTTGGCGACCAAGTCGTTGGCGCGAGACCAAATATCGATCACCTTGTTGTACTTTTCGCCGGCGGTAACCAGGCCCGAAGCAAACTGGCTTTCAATTTCTTTCACTTCGCCTTCGGCGCGAGCGACGATTTCATATTTCTCGTCGGGAATGGCAAAGTCGTTCACACCAATTGATGAGCCAGACTTGGTCGAGAAGTCATAACCCATGTACATCAGGCGGTCAGCGAAGATAACCGTAGATTTCAAACCAACGGCGCGATAGCAGTGGTTGATCACACCGGAAATCGCTTTTTTCACCATCGGGCGATCAATCATTTCAAAGGGAATACCCTCGGGAACAATTTCCCACAGCAGCACACGGCCAACGGTGGTTTCCACCAACCGAGTAGAAGTTTGCTTCTCGCCTTCGCTACCAATGATGGTTTCATTGATGCGTACTTTTATGCGCGCTTGCAGCTCGATCTGGTGGCCGTAGTAAGCGCGGGACACTTCCGCCACATCGGCAAACACCATTCCCTCGCCTTTGGCGTTGATGCGTTCTCGGGTCATCCAGTACAAACCCAATACAACGTCCTGCGAAGGTACGATAATCGGTTCGCCCGATGCGGGAGAGAGGATGTTGTTGGTGGACATCATCAACGCGCGCGCTTCCAACTGAGCTTCCAGGGTCAGCGGTACGTGAACCGCCATCTGGTCGCCGTCAAAGTCGGCGTTGTAGGCAGCACAAACCAGCGGGTGAAGCTGAATGGCTTTACCTTCAATCAATACAGGCTCAAACGCCTGGATACCCAAACGGTGCAGTGTCGGTGCACGGTTGAGCAGTACCGGGTGTTCGCGAATGACTTCATCCAGGATATCCCAGACCACCGCTTCTTCACGCTCTACCATTTTTTTGGCGGCTTTGATGGTGGTAGCAAGACCGCGCAACTCAAGCTTGCTGAAAATAAACGGCTTGAACAGTTCCAGAGCCATTTTCTTCGGCAGGCCACACTGGTGCAGGCGCAGAGTAGGACCGACCACAATCACCGAACGGCCAGAGTAGTCCACACGCTTACCCAGCAGGTTCTGACGGAAACGACCCTGCTTACCTTTGATCATGTCGGCCAGAGATTTCAGCGGGCGCTTGTTAGAACCGGTAATCGCACGGCCACGACGGCCGTTATCCAGCAGCGCGTCTACAGACTCTTGCAGCATACGCTTTTCGTTGCGCACGATAATGTCAGGGGCGTTGAGATCCAGGAGGCGCTTCAAGCGATTGTTACGGTTGATCACGCGGCGGTACAGATCGTTCAGATCAGACGTCGCAAAACGTCCGCCATCGAGCGGAACCAGCGGTCGCAGATCTGGCGGCAACACCGGCAGCACTTCCATTACCATCCACTCGGGGTTGTTACCGGAAAAGTGGAAAGCCTCCAGCAGCTTCAGGCGCTTGGAGTACTTCTTGATCTTGGTTTCCGAGTTGGTATTGGGAATTTCTTCACGCAGATGCTGAATTTCTTCCTCGAGGTTGATGTCTGCCATCAACGCCTTGATGGCTTCGGCACCCATCAACGCTTCAAACTCATCCCCAAACTCTTCCATCGCCTCGAAGTACTGCTCATCGGTCAGCAGCTGGCCGCGCTCGAGCGTGGTCATGCCCGGGTCGGTAACGACATAGGACTCGAAATACAACACGCGCTCAATATCGCGCAGCGTCATATCCAGCAGCAGGCCGATACGACTCGGCAGCGACTTCAAGAACCAGATGTGGGCAACCGGACTCGCCAGTTCAATATGGCCCATACGCTCACGGCGCACTTTAGCCAAGGTGACTTCTACACCGCACTTTTCACAAATGATGCCGCGGTGCTTCATGCGCTTGTACTTGCCGCACAAGCACTCGTAATCTTTTACCGGGCCAAAAATCTTGGCACAGAACAGACCTTCACGCTCTGGCTTGAAGGTACGGTAATTGATGGTTTCAGGCTTTTTAACTTCACCGAACGACCAAGAGCGAATCATTTCCGGCGATGCCAGGCCGATACGAATCGCATCAAATTCTTCAGTTTGTCCCTGGGACTTGAGCAGATTAAGTAAGTCTTTCAAGGCACTTCCTCCAGTGGGCTCCAGTAAGTGCAGTTTGCACACGTGGCGGGGCTAAGCCCCGCTTACCGATTTAGTTCGATGGACGTTTTAGTCGTCCTGCTCCAGTTCCATATTGATACCGAGGGCACGAATCTCTTTAACCAATACGTTAAAGGACTCGGGCATGCCCGGCTCCATACGGTGGTCGCCGTCGACAATATTCTTGTACATTTTGGTTCGGCCGGTGACGTCGTCCGATTTCACGGTCAACATCTCCTGCAGGGTATAGGCGGCACCATAAGCTTCGAGCGCCCAGACCTCCATCTCACCGAAGCGCTGACCACCAAACTGCGCCTTACCACCCAACGGCTGCTGAGTAACCAGGCTGTAAGAACCGGTGGAACGGGCGTGCATCTTGTCGTCCACCAGGTGGTTCAGTTTCAGCATGTACATATAACCAACGGTCACCGGACGCTGGAAAGGATCACCGGTACGGCCATCATACAACTGCATTTGCCCAGAATCAGGCACATCGGCCAACCGCAGCAGCGCTTTGATCTCATGCTCCTTAGCACCGTCGAACACCGGAGTCGCCATGGGGACACCACCGCGAAGGTTGTTCGCCAGATCCATCACTTCACTGTCCGAGAAGCTCGCCAAATCTTCCTTGGCGTAGACGTCACCGGTTTCGTTGTAAATCTCTTCGAGGAAGCCACGCACTTCTTTAACGGCTTTTTGCTGGCGGATCATGTCGTCAATCTTGACACCAAGCCCCTTGGCGGCCATGCCCAAGTGAGTTTCCAGAATCTGCCCCACGTTCATACGCGACGGCACACCCAGTGGGTTAAGAACGATATCCACCGGCTCACCTTTGGCGTCATAGGGCATGTCTTCCACCGGCATAATCACCGAAATCACACCCTTGTTACCGTGACGGCCAGCCATCTTGTCACCCGGCTGAATACGGCGCTTGATGGCCAGGTAAACCTTGACGATCTTCAGTACGCCCGGCGCCAGATCATCGCCCGTAGACAGCTTGCGCTTCTTGTCTTCAAAGCGCTCGTCCAGGTTCTTACGACACTCAGCCAGGCGCTCTTCGGCACGGTCGATCTGCTCGTTAAGGGCGTCATCGGCCACGCGCAGCTTGAACCACTGTTCGGTTTGCAGGCTGTCCAGCAGCTCATCGGTGAGCACATCGCCTTTTTTCACGCCTTTGCCAGCGGCGACTTTTTGATCGCGGATGACACTGCGCAGACGATCCAGAGTCGCCGCTTCCATGATGCGATATTCCTCGTTGAGATCTTTACGTACCTCATCGAGCTGGGCTTTTTCAATTTCCAACGAGCGCTGATCTTTCTCCAGGCCGTCGCGGGTGAATACCTGAACATCGATCACCGTACCCTTGGTGCTGGAAGGCACACGCAGAGAGGTATCTTTAACGTCGGATGCCTTTTCACCAAAGATGGCACGCAGCAGTTTTTCCTCTGGGGTCAACTGAGTTTCGCCTTTCGGAGTCACCTTGCCCACCAGAATGTCACCACCGCCGACTTCGGCGCCGATGTACACAATGCCGGACTCGTCGAGCTTGTTCAGCGCGTTCTCGCCCACATTGGGGATATCAGAGGTGATTTCTTCACTGCCGAGTTTGGTATCGCGAGCGATACAGGTCAGCTCCTGAATATGGATAGTGGTGAAGCGATCTTCCTGCACAACACGCTCGGACACCAAAATAGAGTCCTCAAAGTTGTAGCCGTTCCAGGGCATAAAGGCGATGCGCATATTCTGGCCCAGCGCCAGCTCGCCCATATCCACAGACGGGCCGTCCGCCAGGATATCGCCACGCAGAACTTCATCACCGACATTCACAATGGAACGCTGGTTGATACAGGTGTTCTGGTTAGAGCGGGTGTATTTGATCAGGTTGTAGATATCCACCCCGGCATCGCCGGACTCGACTTCTTCGTCGCGCACCTTGACCACAATACGGCCGGCATCAACGCGATCAATCACACCGCCGCGCTTGGCGACCACACACACACCCGAGTCAGAGGCAACATTGCGCTCCATACCGGTGCCCACCAGCGGCTTTTCAGCTTTCAGGGTCGGCACAGCTTGGCGCTGCATGTTTGAACCCATCAGTGCGCGGTTGGCGTCATCGTGCTCAAGGAACGGAATCAGCGACGCGGCCACAGAGACCACCTGGCGCGGCGACACGTCCATCAGCTCGACTTCGGCCGGGCTTTTCAGGGTAAAGTCATTCTGGTGACGCACGGACACCAGATCTTCAATCAGTTTGCCGCTATCGTCGAGCTTGGCTGAGGCCTGGGCGATAACAAACTCAGCTTCGTTAATGGCCGAGAGGAATTCGATATCGTCAGTGACCTTGCCGTCTTTAACGCGGCGATAAGGCGTTTCCAGAAAGCCGTAGCTATTGGTACGCGCGTAGGTGGCCAGCGAGTTAATCAAGCCAATGTTCGGACCTTCGGGCGTCTCAATGGGGCAAACGCGCCCATAGTGCGTCGGGTGTACGTCGCGCACCTCAAAGCCGGCGCGCTCACGGGTCAAACCGCCGGGGCCAAGAGCCGACACGCGACGCTTGTGAGTCACCTCAGACAGCGGGTTGTTCTGATCCATAAACTGCGACAGCTGCGACGAGCCAAAAAACTCTTTAATCGCGGCAGCAACGGGTTTGGCGTTAATCAGATCCTGAGGCATCAGGCCTTCGCTTTCAGCCATGGACAGGCGTTCTTTGACCGCCCGCTCAACGCGCACCAAGCCAACCCGGAATTGGTTCTCGGCCATTTCGCCTACTGAACGAATGCGGCGGTTACCCAAGTGATCGATATCGTCCACAACACCCACGCCATTGCGAATGTCGATCAGGGTTTTCATCACATCGACGATATCGTCGTTCGACAAAGTGCCTTCACCGAACTCTTCTTCACGGCCGAGACGGCGGTTGAACTTCATGCGGCCAACGGCCGACAGGTCATAGCGCTCTTGAGTAAAGAACAGGTTGTTGAACAGCGCTTCGGCAGACTCTTTGGTCGGCGGCTCACCGGGGCGCATCATCCGGTAGATTTCCACCAGCGCTTCAAGCTGCGTGCGGGTCGGGTCGATGCGCAGGGTATCGGACACAAACGGACCGCAGTCGAGCTCGTTGGTATAGAGTGTTTCAATAGTTTGCACACCGGCTTTGGCCAGCACTTCCAGAGTGTCAGCGGTAATCTCGGTGTTACACTCAAGCACTACCTCGCCAGTTTCTGGGTCGACAATGTCTTTTGCCAGAGCACGGCCCAGCAGGTAATCCGCCGGCACGGCCATTTCATCAACACCGGCTTTTTCCAGCTGGCGAATATGGCGCGCCGTGATGCGACGACCTTCTTCAACCAGGACCTTGCCTTTCTTGTCTTTGATATCAAAAGTGGCCACGTCCCCACGCAGGCGTGAGGGAACCACTTTAAAGGTAAACTGGCCATCTTCGCCCAGAGTAAAGGCACTGGTCTCGAAGAACATGTCCAGCATTTCCTGGGAGCTAAAGCCCAAGGCACGCAGCAGGATGGTGGCCGGCAATTTACGGCGACGATCGATACGCACGTACACGAGATCTTTGGGGTCAAACTCAAAATCCAACCAGCTACCGCGGTAGGGGATGATCCGCGCGCTGTACAACAGCTTGCCTGAGGAATGAGTTTTACCTTTGTCGTGATCAAAGAAAACACCCGGTGAGCGGTGCAGCTGGGACACGATCACCCGCTCGGTACCATTAATCACGAAAGTGCCGTTGTCGGTCATGAGCGGAATTTCGCCCATGTACACTTCCTGCTCTTTGATGTCCTTGATGGCTTTGTTCGCTGATTCTTTATCGTAGATGATCAGCCGAACTTTTACGCGCAGCGGCGCCGAGAAGGTCACCCCACGCAAAATACATTCGTTAACGTCAAACGCCGGCTTGCCCAGGTTGTAGCTCACATACTCGAGCGCAGCATTTCCGGAGTAACTGACAATCGGGAATACAGAGCGGAAGGCGGCGTGCAAGCCGACATCAAAACGCTCTTCGCCAGACGCATCGGCCTGGGTAAATTTTCTGTATGAATCCAGCTGAATCGCCAAAAGATAAGGCACATCCATGACGTGTGGCAATTTGCCAAAGTCCTTGCGGATACGTTTTTTCTCAGTGTATGAGTAAGCCATCTGTATTCCCCAGCTTGTTCACGGATCGGGCTAACAGGCCGCAAACGCCAAAAGCGCTATTAAACTGTCCCTACTGCGGCGGTGCCGATGTACACGGCGCACAGTGTCGGCTGCGAGCACTGCCCGGTCATATCAATCGACCGAAAACGGAAAAAGGCTGGCGGGATTAACCCACCAGCCCAGCGTCCAACACAAAGGTCAGACTGTTTGCGAGCAAAAGCGATTACTTCAGCTCGACAGAAGCACCTGCTTCTTCCAACTTGGCTTTGGCTGCTTCGGCATCTTCTTTTGAAGCGCCTTCTTTAACAGCTTTCGGCGCTTCTTCAACGATCGCCTTAGCTTCTTTCAGGCCCAGACCGGTGAGCTCGCGAACCGCTTTAATAACGTTTACTTTCTTCTCGCCAACAGCAGTCAGAACAACGTCAAACTCGGTTTTCTCTTCAGCAGCGCCGCCAGCGTCGCCACCGGCAGGACCAGCAACAACTGCTGCTGCTGCAGATACGCCAAACTTTTCTTCCATTGCAGAAACCAGTTCTACAACGTCTTTTACTGACATCTCAGCAATCGCTTCGATGATATCTTCTTTAGTTACAGACATTTCCAAATTCCTATCTGTTTAGAGCCGCAGCTCTAATGAATGTTGAGAAGAACCAGCCTGGAAAATCAGGCAGCTTCCTGTTCTTTGCTGTCGCGAATGGCCGCAATAGTGCGAACCAGTTTGCCAGCAGAAGCTTCTTTCATCACGCTCATCAGCTTGGCGATGGCTTCGTCGTATGTCGGCAGTGATGCCAGCATAGCGATGTCAACAACTTCGCCTTCAAAGGCCGCTGATTTGAGTTCCAGATTGTCATTGTCCTTGGCGTAATCTTTCAAAATACGCGCACCGGCACCTGGGTGCTCGGTTGAAAATGCAATCAGGGTAGGACCGACAAAGCTCTCTAGGAGACATTCGTAATCGGTGCCTTGTACAGCGCGACGGGCCAGAGTGTTGCGAACGACTTTCAACCACACGCCGTTCTCTCTCGCCTCTTTACGCAGAGCAGTCATTTTGTCTACCGTCACGCCACGTGCATCGGCAACAACAGCAGACAGAGCGCTCTTCGCAGCTTCCTGGACTTCAGCGACAATCGCTTTTTTACCTTCAAGTCCTAATGCCACGGGATTTCTCCTGGGTTTGACAGACACGTCTGTCGTTTTGTCTAACAACCGGCTAAATACTTCTTAACCGGCAATGATTCGGTGAATTCATTCGGCTGTGCCGAAGAGGGTCCACCGTCTGCGTAGGCTGGTGGATTAAGACCCGCTCTTTACAAGCCGCGGCTCGCCTACGGTCTTTGACGGCCTGCGCCAGGCGCAGACCCCAAAGTTCGGTCTGGCTTACACCGCCAGGGAAGACTGATCGATCACCAGGCCCGGACCCATGGTCGTGCTCAGTGCGATCTTCTTCAGGTATACACCTTTAGCGGTTGCCGGCTTGGCTTTTTTCAAATCGGCCAGCAGCGCTTCCAAGTTCTCTTTAATGGCGTTCGCTTCAAAAGTCAGCTTGCCAATACCGCCGTGAATAATACCGCCCTTGTCAGCGCGATAACGCACCTGACCGGCCTTGGCATTTTTAACAGCAGTGGCCACATCCGGCGTCACAGTGCCAGTTTTAGGGTTGGGCATCAGACCGCGAGGGCCGAGGATTTGACCCAACTGGCCAACAACGCGCATTGCATCCGGAGAAGCAACTACCACGTCGAAGTCCATCTTACCTGCTTTAACCTGGTCAGCCAGATCGTCCATACCGACCAAATCAGCACCGGCCGCTTTGGCAGCATCGGCATTGGCACCCTGAGCAAAGACGGCTACACGCACATCTTTACCGGTACCGTTAGGCAGAGTGGTGGCGCCACGAACAGACTGATCTGATTTACGCGGATCGATACCGAGGTTAACGGATACGTCAACGGTCTCGGAGAACTTTACAGAAGACAGCTCTTTGAGCAGGGCAACAGCGTCTTCTACGCTGTACTGCTTGCTGCGATCGACTTTTTCAGCGATAGCGCGCTGACGCTTGGAAAGTTTCGCCATGTTACACGCCCTCCACATCAAGACCCATTGCACGGGCAGAGCCGGCAATTGTACGTACCGCTGCATCCATATCGGCTGCAGTCAGATCCGGCTCTTTTGCTGTCGCAATCTCTTCCAATTGAGCGCGGGTTACAGTACCCACCTTCTTGGTGTTAGGATTGCTCGAACCAGACTTGATACCGGCGGCTTTTTTCAGCAAGTAAGAGGCCGGCGGGGTTTTCATCGCAAAGGTGAAGCTGCGATCATTGTAAACGCTGATCACAACCGGCACCGGCGCACCCGGCTCGAGGTTTTGGGTCTGGGCGTTAAACGCTTTACAGAACTCCATAATGTTCACGCCGTGCTGACCCAGAGCGGGACCAACCGGCGGACTTGGGTTTGCCTTGCCTGCACCAACTTGCAGCTTGATGTAGGCTTGTACTTTCTTAGCCATATCACTTCTCCAGTTATGGGTAGTAACGCCTCCGGAAGGTGAAGCACCTTCCCTCACAGGCTCCCCTGTTAACCCGGCAGGCCATCAACCTGCCGAGGACGCAAAAACCTCCCTCTGCGCCAGGCAAAGGAAGGCAAAAATATCTCCCGTTCAGGAGACGATCAAGATTTCTCTACTTGACCAAACTCCAGCTCTACCGGGGTCGAGCGACCAAAAATCAGCACCGCCACACGCAGGCGGCTCTTTTCGTAATTCACCTCTTCAACGACACCATTAAAGTCGTTAAAGGGCCCATCAATAACACGGACCATTTCGCCCGGCTCAAACATGGTTTTAGGCTTGGGCTTCTCAATAGAGTCATCCACACGCTGGAGGATGGCCTCGGCCTCTTTATCGGTAATCGGCGCAGGTCGATCCGCCTTGCCACCAATAAAGCCCATTACCCTTGGAGTATCTTTAACCAGGTGCCATGTGTCGTCATTCAACTCCATGTGCACGAGAACATAACCAGGGAAGAACTTGCGCTCGCTCTTGCGCTTTTGACCGCCGCGCATTTCCACCACCTCTTCGGTGGGAACCAGCACTTCGCCGAACACGTCCTGCATCTGATGCAGCTCAATCCGCTCGCGCAGAGAGCTTGCTACTTTCTTCTCGTAGCCAGAATACGCGTGCACTACGTACCAACGCTTCGCCATTTATGCCTATCCTATTATCTTGGAGGCGACAAAACCGAAAATGGTGTCCAGCCCCCAGAGAATCAACGCCATCACTATCACCACGGCAACAACCAGCAAGGTTGTTTGATTGGTCTCCTGGCGAGTGGGCCACACCACCTTGCGCACTTCGACAATGGATTCGCGCAACAACTGAATCAGCGCGCTCCCCTTGGCGGTTTGCGAGGCGACAGCCAGACCAACCAGAGCCAGGGCCACCAGCGCCAACACCCGATACAACAAGGGCTGGGCAGAGTACACGGAGTTACCAACCACCCCCACGGCCACTACTGCAATCACCAGAAGCCATTTAACGACGTCCAGGCGATACTCTTTGGGCTCGGCTTTTGTACTCATTCGACTGACAACCTACACTCAAGCAATGACAAAATGGCAGGCCAGGAGGGACTCGAACCCCCGACATTCGGTTTTGGAGACCGACGCTCTACCAACTGAACTACTGGCCTAAAAATCGTTGGGGCAGCTCTCGGCTGCCCCGGTCATCGATCTTACTCGATGATTTTGGCTACCACGCCAGCACCAACGGTACGGCCACCTTCACGAATCGCAAAGCGCAGACCGTCTTCCATCGCTACCGGGTGAATCAGCGTAACACTCATCTGAATGTTATCGCCCGGCATAACCATCTC
>NZ_JAULRT010000055.1 GCF_030518215.1 Gilvimarinus algae | reverse complement strand
TACGACGCGGCATGACATCGGGCACGAAATAGACATTGCCATCCGTGCCCTCGTAATAGGTGCCTTCCATGTTGTAGTCGTTGACACGCATCCGCGGCCCAAGCGAGCCGCTGAACGTGATGCTGCCCGTGCCCAACACGGTATCCGTGGTGAAACTGAAGGTGCTCGTGTTCAGCTGGTCGCCTGCATCCAGGGACCCGTCACCCAAATTGACCAAAAAACCGGTGGGCATGAAACTGCTCCTGCCTCTGAGGGAAAACCCTCGAACTTGCCTCAACGCGCCATCTTTATCGTGGCATTTGAGTTTACATTACGTGAACTCGAGTATTTCAG
>NZ_JAULRT010000054.1 GCF_030518215.1 Gilvimarinus algae | reverse complement strand
CTGATACGGTCCGCAATCTCGCCAGAACTTACATAGAAGTAAATCCCGCAGGCCAAGCTGAGCGCAGACAAAATCCAGTCATAAAATGGAATGCTATCGGGGGCTTTCGCGGTTGCGCCAATCGCCAGGAAGAGAATCGTGAAAATCCCGGATACAAACAGGATCCCCTGAATGAGCGGGTCTGCGATAATGAACAGATTAGAGTGAATCACCCATGCTGCGAACGCTGCGGCCAAAACCATGACGATGGTCCGCATAGGTGACTCTAGCTTCCGACGGCGTCCAGTTTCGGTAAGAGAAGGGAAATTCATGCTGGCACCATTTCCATGTTTGTGAGGTTAGTTCAGCTTTGAGTGCGCAAAATCATCCTCCTGCCCGTGATCAGCACGGCCAGAGCACGACAGAGGCACTCTTGCAAACGAATCCGGTG
>NZ_JAULRT010000053.1 GCF_030518215.1 Gilvimarinus algae | reverse complement strand
CAGCCGAAGGCATCGACGCGTTGCCACGGGTTGGCCGTGAGGTGCGGGTGCCGCGCCTGGAGGCACCGCAGGCCAAGGTGCGCAAGCTGTTGCCGCAGGTCAGCCTGGAAGAGCTGCTGGTGTCCATGGCCGAGGTGATGCGGCGCAACGACCTGTTCGAGAGCCACCAGATCAGCCGTGAAACGCTGTCCACCCGCGAGCGCATGAGCCAGGTGCTGGAGCGCCTCAAGGGCGGTGCTTTCGTGCCGTTCGTCGAGCTGTTCGGGCCCGACGAGGGCAAGCTGGGGGTAGTGGTCACCTTCATGGCGATTCTCGAACTGGTGAAGGAAGCGCTGATCGAACTGGTGCAGAATGAACCCTTCGCCGCCAT
>NZ_JAULRT010000052.1 GCF_030518215.1 Gilvimarinus algae | reverse complement strand
ATCCAGGCTTGTTAACGGTATCGAGTACCTGGCATGCATCGGACTACTTCTCCGGTAACTAGTTGCCGCTAGCTACGGGCTTCAATTTACCCGCCAACAGTCGCAAGGAACAGCGTTTCTATGAATATTCAACCATACAAGTAAATCCAGGTGACGCCTACGGCGCACCTAATTTAGGCGTTACACGGTGGGTCACACTGAGTTACTCTCTAGAATCAATAATAGGATCAGGAAATGCGCATCATAAATCGAAGAATATTTCCTGAAGGAAGATAAGCGTGGCAGAAAAAAACATCGGTAGTCCAAGACTTCATGAAGTCGAGCCGCGGGAGAATGTTGGAAGGGAAACAATTGCCCGCTATCAAGCCCAGTTTCGCGGAGCGGCTTTCGAGTGTTTGGCTCTATTGGAGGATGAGACACTAGACCGTGTCTATTGTGATTACCAAGATGATTTCGTTACTCGCCTCAATGTCGAGGGGAATTATGTCTATAATTTTTTTCAGGTTAAAACCAAGGGTAAATTGAATTACCAATGGTCTGTAAACGATGTCTTAGGGATAAGGAAAGGCGCTAAAACATGCGAGCCAGACAAGATTACCGATAGCTACGTTGGAAAACTCCTTATCCATGCTATCAGGTTCGAGAATTCTTGTGGCAACGTCGTTTTTCTTACCAATGTGCATCTAAATGATGATTTGGAGGGATTGCGTGATGCCATACAGGACGATAGTGATAACAATTATTACAAATTATTGCTTGAAAATTTTAATGAAGCTTTATGCCCAGAAGCGCCCATAGAAGATCAGGGCATTATAGAGCGCATTAAGAAGCTTAAGATTAAGTCTAATGTTTCCTATTTAAATCCACACGATGATAAATTTTTCTCTGAGGCAAGAGAGACCATTTATCAATACAGTGAAATAGATTTGCAGCGTTCAGAGTGTGAGGAAATTCTTAACAGTCTTATATCTCTTGTCGAACGGAAGTCGTTTGGCAAACTATTAGAGGAAATAGGAGAAAGCGACCTCGATGATATAGCAGGCGTTAGTCTTTCCGAAATGCTCGATATTCTGAGCATCTCCAAAGCGGCATATCAGAGCTTAAAAGAAAGCGGCGACTCACAAGCCGTCAAGAATGCTTCCATTATTCACAGGTTGATGAGTAAGGCTGGGGCGTCAGAGCGAATGATAGAGTTCGTGTCTGACTGTAAGGTTCGATGGGATATATGGTTTAGGGACAAACGCCATACTATTCCAGAGTTTGACCTGAATTTCATTTTAGAAGAAATAGAGAAAAATGCGGCTGAGTGGGTGAAATTAGGAGAAAGTCTTCCATTGCTTCAAAGTCGAATCAATATAGTATTGTCTGCCTTGGATACTGAAGATTTGTCTGCCACTCTTAATCGCGAACTCCTTCTAGGCGCTGTTTTTTCGTTTTTAGTTAGAGGAAATGCGTGATGGATTACGAAGAATTCTTTCAAGAAGCGTCTGATAAAGAAATTGTATTGCCTCTAGATCAGTTCAGTGGTTCGGCACCTCATCGGCTTAGCAATGAAGCGCTTTTTCATCTTCCCTTGCTCGCGATGACTATTCTCTTGTTGTCTAAAACACGCCGCAAGCCTAAGTCAGACGAACTAGGTCAGTTGATTGGCGAGTGTTTTGAGAGAACATTTTCAGGCTTTAAAGGCTCATCCCAACACTTGGGATGGTCGGCAAACCTTAGGATGCGGACAGTTAAGGCGCTAACCTTTCTTGAGACAGTAAGCCTTGTTGAGGTCGACCGCCATGATTCTCGCATTAAAGCCACCGAGTTTGGGAAAAAGGTCGTATCAAAAGCAATAGATGTACAATCAGACCTCGGTTACACGCTCCAGCTAATTGAAAGAAATTATTTTGATATACAAATAGAAAAACAAATTGCAATGGATTTGGAATGAAACTTGTTAAATTAAAAATTCATCCTTCAGGGAAGACCGGTTGGGGTTCGAAGGATCTTCTGTTTGCTAGCGATATCACCCAACTATATGGGCCGAACGGCGCAGGGAAAACGCCTGTCATTCATTCTATTGCCTTCGCGCTTGGGTACCCTGTTAGATACAGGGACGACATTATGGCGAAATGTTCTTCAGTCAGCCTGACTGTGGAGCATGAACAGGAATACTTCACTTTCGAGAGGTCATTTTCTGATAAGTTTCACATAGAAGTTTCGGAAAAAGGTTCCAAGGAAGCACGTATTTTCTACAACGAACAAGAGATTTCTGAGTACCTATTATCCAGACTTGGGTTATCATCACTCGCGTTGACGAGCAATAATAATGAGCCTACTTATCCGTATGTCTCAACATTCCTGCCGCTCTTTTATATTGACCAAGATGCTGGTTACACGAGTGCTTACAGGCCTCCAGGTGGTTTCATAAAAGATCAATACGCAGAGATGGTCAGGTTGGGGCTTGGAATTGCTCCAAAACACTCGTTCGAGGCTAAGCGTTTTCTCATAGAAAAGAAAAAGGACCTTGATTTAGTAAATATTCAAATCGTCAATACTGAGGAATTCATACGCAAACTCGAAGAGCCGTCCGATATTGGTAACATTTCTGTTTCCGAGATTGAGGAAGAGTTGGATCAATTTAGAGGCGAGCTGGAAGATCTCCGTAATAGTTTTGATGTGACGAACGATGCCGATTATGTGCTACAAAGACTGATTCGCGAGAAGCAGAATGAACGGCTTAATCTGGTGGCTTCGATCAAGAACCTAGAAAACCGGATCTCAGGGTTCAATAAGATAAAGAACGAAATAGAGATCGAAATTAATACCTTGTCTCTTAACGAAGAGTCTAGACGGCTGTTCAGTTCTTTTAATGAAATTTGTGCAGCACCAAGTTGCGGTCTTTTTACATCAAGTTCGGATTCGTACGGAAAAAATTTGCTTTATCTTCGCGATCAAATCAAAGACTTAGACAGAAACACAAAATTTCAAGAAGTAAGGCTGGATGAATATATATCGAGATTGAGAAGGTTCGATGAGGAGATTGCCTCCCTCGAATCCAGTTTGACGAAGGAAGAGGAGAATTCCCAAACAACGTCTTTGATAGCTGCAATAAGTGCATTAACACGATCGATTATTGATCGCCAAGGAAAAAAAGATGTATTGAAACGGATCGAATCCGAGAAACATGATTACGTTCAGCTATTGAATAAGCGTAAGCGTCTTCAGGGCGATATATCTTCTTTTGAAGGCGGAGCGGGTTCGGGTGATATCAGAATCCTCGAATTCAGAAATTCTTATCGTAAAAAGATTGTCGAATGGCTTGATGTTCTCAGCACTAAGAACGTTTCGAGGGACATTGCTGTCGACTCTGATTTTAATATTTTGTTTGGGGCGGAAAAATTATCCCAATTCAGTGGTAGTACACTTTTGCGAACAGTCCTTGCTCTCAGGGCTGCCTTCTTTGAACTGTTCATTTCCATGGGATGCACTTCTATAGAGTTCCTGATATTTGATACGCCACGGCAGCATGATATTGAAACTAAAGATTTTGCAGCATTTATCACGAAATTAAAAAGCATCTGCAAAGGTAATCGAGCTCAGATCGTCTTCTCTACCACAGAGTACCACTACAACGCAGCTGAAGGGGACATAGAGTGGAAACCGGAATTTTCTGGCTTTGAACAGCCAATGTACCTAGGTGTAATTGATAATAATCAAGCTCCTAACTAGACCCTGTGAAGGTAAAATATGAAGTCTTGCACGTGGGAATACCATAAAAAGTCGACTAAATTGTATGCCCGCTTTTTACACGATGTAGGAATAGTATTGATGGAACAAAATATAGGAAACCCATAGATTAGAAGCCCAAAGCCCACTTCTAATCAATTCAATCTGAGTTCTAACGTCTAGCGATAGCAGCTATTATGAAGAGGGAATTTTGCTGGGATGTTCAGGGAAAGTCTAATTTTTAGACAGGAGTGATCCGGCCCAGTAGGGTGGATAGAAAGCTGGGGAGAAGATTTATGGCTCTGTTCGGCTTGTGGGTAAAGCCGCCTGCAATGGCTGATGCCGTGTATCCACTTTAAGTTCAGCGCTTCATAAAATTCGTTGATTTTCGCTACCGGGCCGATGGCTCGGCCGAATCGTTTTCAATAGGGAGGCCGGTGTCCGGCCAGTCTTTGGTGAGCATGCAGAGACGGCATAACCCTGCTCAATCTCATAAGGGTCTTGATGGTCGATTTTTATTGTAATGAAGTGTTGAGCGGCGCCAAGCAGGTGGATGTGGTCTGGGAGTCCGATAAGGTGTTGGCGTTTCACCATACGCAGCCTTACTACGAGGCGCATGTGGTGATTATTCCCAAGCGGCATATCAACTCTGTAACTTGTGTAGATGAGGTTGATGGTCAGTTGGCGTCCGACTTTATGTCCGCAATCGCATTCGTCAGTGCGATGATCGAGTCCCAGTTCGGCGGTTGTCGGGTGTGCAGTAATGTGGGGTCGTACCAAACCACTAAACTTTTGCATTGGTATGTACACGCGGGGAAAAGGCTTAGGGAGTAAACGCAATCAATGGATATCATTCGATTTCCCGTGCGTTTTCTGATCAGGCAGCGCCTTTCGACTTTGGGAGCCACGTGATTCGGCGGCACTATGAACAATAAAATCCACAGCGCCTTGGTTGGCTTGATTAAATATGTGATTTGTCCTCTCGGCACCGTGATGTGGCTGGCATTTATTGTCCTCCACTGGGCTGAGCCTTCGATTGCCGGTTTTGACCGCACGGTTTACGTGGCGCAGGGTGCGGTTCAGGTCTGGGCGGTGCGATTGTTGTACATCTATTTTCTGTTGTTTGCCATGTACCGTTCCTACGCGGAGTTGGGGGATCGTTTTGATTTGCCCTACGAGTTGTGGCCGGCGATGCTGGCGTTTCTCGTGCCTTTGCTGCTTGTGATGGCAATGGTGCAGTTTCAGTGGTTTTCTTAGCCATCGTGTTAGGGGATAGCGTTTTCAGCGACACAACATGATTCGGGTTTTCGGCTAGCAATGCTTGATATATTCTTTGTCAGTAAAGGGCTGTGAGATTTTCGTATGTACGAGCCGGTGCAGGATGGAAGGGACAAAAGTCTGGATTCGGTTCGCTATAGTGAGGCCAAACCTCCGGAGGAGCTCTCTGAGGTAGTGCATAACTACTGGGAGCTCAAAACCCAGGCGCCTCTGGCTGAGGATTTTACGCTTCACGCCTTGCCGGATGCTTGCGTGAATCTTCTTTTTAACCTCAAAGATACCGCAATAGCGGGTGTTACCGCGCTTCAAACCACGTATACGACTCTGAATTTGGGTAGGGATTTCCACTACGCGGGCGTTCAATTTTTCCCAGGGGTTTGGTGCACCAGTGCGCATGACACCACAGACAGTTTTGTGGGTTCGCCCTACCAGGGCAGCTTGCCACTGGTGAAAACGGCTGAGAAGTTGGCGGCGTTGGATTTTTCTGCCAGCTCGCCGGTGTTCTCAGCGTTGGTGTCTGAGCTCGCCGAGCGCGGTATGGTAAAGGATAACCCTGTCACCAAAAGTATACTGGAAAACTTAGAGGTGATTCGCAGTGTGGCGGATATGGCGGAGGTCACTCATAAGTCGGCGCGGCAGCTTCAGCGTATATTAAAAGCCTCTACGGGCTTTTCCCCTCACGACTTGCTAAAGGTATTGCGGTTGCAGCGTTCATTTAAACGGCATTACCTGGATGCCTACACCGATCAGTCGCACTTTATTCGCTCGTTTCGGGAGATTACAGGTTATACACCCGCGGACTACTACAAAAAATACGATGTCTGATTTATACAATACCGGGGGCTGAGTTGTGCTTAGTATGGTCATTTCGTAAGCCTAACTCAGGAGAGTGATCATGAAGCAGAACGCAGTCGGGTGGTTTGACATCTACGTAAACGATATGCAAAGGGCAACCACGTTTTACCAGTCGATTTTTCTGTGTGAGCTTGAAAGCATGGGTGACCCAACGGACAGCAGCGCGTTGATGATGAGCTTTCCAACCGATATGGGTATCTATGGCGCGGGTGGTGCACTGGTAAAAAGGGAGGGGGCCGACCCAGGCGGTGGCGGCACGGTTGTCTATTTTGGTGTTCAAGACTGCGCGCTTGAACAGTCGCGCGTTGAAAAGGCTGGCGGTAAAGTGGTCAACCCAAAAATGTCTATCGGTGAGTATGGTTTTGTGAGCCTGTGCGTGGATACCGAGGGCAATGTGTTCGGCCTTAGCTCTTTAGTGTAGCTTTCGCCAACTACAAATGCGTCAGGTGATCGGCCTGACGCTAGCGGATCGCCTGTTTTAGGGGGGTACCCCCTTTAACAGGTTTCTGTGTTGGCAAGTCAGGGGAGGGGCTCGCTTGGGGTTGGCAGACCATAGTGGCCGAACGTACAGTGGGGTGAGAAGCTCTCACTTGAGCATTCACAGTCCTGCACTAGAGAGGCCGCATTGAACAAAATCAGCACCCTTATTTTCGATCTGGACGGCACCCTCAGCGACCCCAGCGTGGGGATTTACCGCTGTATGAACTTTGCCCTGAGCGCCTATGGCTATGCCGAGGTGTCCAAAGAGACGGTGGCGGCGGAGATTGGCCCGCCTTTGGATGAGGCCTTTGGGCGGTTTCAGCCGGGCGCCGATACGGCCACAATCGAGGGCCTGGTGGCCAAGTACCGCGAGCGCTACGCGAGCCTAGGCTACTCGGAAAATCAGCTTTACCCCGGTGTTGCCGAGCTGCTGGCGGGGCTGGTGCAGGCTAAGGTCAGAGTCGGTGTCTGTACGTCCAAGCGCAAAGACTTTGCCGAGAAGATCCTGGCGATGTTTGGCCTGCTAGACAGCTTCAGCTTTGTCAGTGGCGGGGATATCGGTATTCAAAAACGCGAGCAGCTGGCCGAGCTGCTGCACGCGGGTAAAATTGATGCCTCAGCCGTGATGATCGGCGATCGCGCCGTGGATATTCTCGCCGCCAAGGCCAACGGCTTGCGGTCGGTGGGCGTGCTTTGGGGGTTTGGCTGTCTCGATGAGCTGCAAAGCGTTGGCGCCGATGTGATCGTCAGCCAAGTGGGCGAGCTTGCTTCACTGGAGTTTGCGCAAGCCGCTCACGACACTTGACGCTTGGCTAGCCGGTGTCACACACGGTATTCATCCAGTTGTTGCTGCAGGCGTTTGGCCAGGGTAATTAACTCCTCGCTGGCTCTGCGGGTTGTTGTCGCCTGCGCCTCTGTGTCCTGCGCGCTTTGGCGCACGCTCTCAATGGTTTGGTTGATTTCGTCGGATACCTGACTTTGCTCTTCGGAGGCACCGGCGATGTCGGTGTTGAGCGCGGCTATCTCCCTGACGACTTTCAGTATCCGGCCGATGGATTCACCGGATTGCGTTGCCTTTTCGGAGACTTCAGTGGCCATGGCTTTGTTGCCTGCCATTTTTTCTGCCGCTTTCTCCGAGCCCTGTTGTAACTGCTCGATTTGCTCGCGGATATCGACAATGGAGTTCTGTGTGCGATTGGCCAACAGGCGCACCTCGTCGGACACCACGGCGAAGCCTCGGCCGTGCTCTCCTGCGCGGGCCGCTTCAATGGCCGCGTTTAGCGCTAACAGATTGGTTTGCTCGGCAATACCGTGGATGACGTCCAGCACCCCGGCAATGGCGATGCTGTGTTCGCTGAGTTCATTTACCGATTCGGCGCAGCTGACGGCGCTGTTGGTCAGCTTTTCAATGATGTTGATGGTCTCGTGCAGGGTGTTTTGTCCCGCGCTGGCCTGGGCGCTGGCGTCTTTGGCGAGCTGGTCGGCATTGCTGGCACTGTGCGCGACATTTTGTGAGGCCAACACCATTTGCTGCATTGACTCGCTCACCCGCTCAATGCCTTGGGTTTGCGTTTGCACTGCCGCACTGGAGGCCTCGGCCACAGATGACAGGGATTGCGAAGACGCCAGAAGCTGCTTTGATGATTCGCCAATGCTGCGAATGGTTTGCTGAAATTTTTCCATCAGTGCATCAAAGCCGTGAGCGACTGTGCCAAACTCGTCGTGGCTGGTGCGGTTAAGGCGTATGGTTAGGTCGCCGTCACCCTGGGTAATATTGTCAATGGCGCTGATCAAGTATGTCAGCGGGCGCGTCACCAGAAGCCGCAGTAAAATCACCACCAGGATAATCAGCAGCACGCCTGCTGCGATAATAGCGCCGACGACTTTGCCGGAGCCAGCCCAGAGAATGCTGCTGATCTCGGCGTTTGAGTAGGCGGCAACCACGCTGTAGTTCCAGGGCTCGAAGGCTGTGCGGGTGATCTGCCAGCTATCCGGGCTGTTCAAAATGGTGTTGATCTGCTCGCTGCTGTAATTGTCAGAATGCATGCGCACTCGTCCCTGATCGTCGACAATGGCGATAAACCCCTTCTGCAGAATCCGTGCGTCAGCGATTTTTCGCCCAAGCTCTGTCAAGTCGGCTGAGTAGCCAACGTACCAGACGCCAATGGTCTGTCCGGCAGCGTTTTTCATGGGCTCGTAGCCGGTGAGGTAGGGTGAGCCGAGAATATCCACCTGCCCGTAGAAGGCCCGGTTCGAGGCTATGGCTTTGTAGGCTGCACCTGCCGGATTGAGCGTGGTGCCGGTGGCGCGCTTTCCTTCTTTTTGGACATTGGTGGAAACGCGTACGTAGTCGGCGCCGTCTTGCACAAACAAGGTGGCGGTGCCGCCCATATCGGCAGTGAGGCCATCCACCAGCTCGTAGCGATTACTTTGTTCCTGCTCGCCCAGCAGCAACTGAGGGACGTCGCGCCCGGCGACCTGTGTGGGTTCCCCCTTGGCGGGTGTGCCCAACTGCAGGCCACGTTTTTTCAGAACATTCATGCTGTTTTTTACGCGTTCGGCCATGATGGCATCAATCACACTCAGCATGCCGATGCTCTGGCGGGTTTTCTCGGCGGCGCTTTCTCGGGCCTGCATTTTCACGTTGTGCGATTCGATGGACACAAACCAAGCCGTTGCTATAGCGGCGAGCACCATCATCAGTGCTACCAGCCACAGGGTAAATTTGTTGGTCACAGACATTCGCTGGGCCTCTTGGGGCGATATCGGAGTGTTGGTATAAACTATCGGCTGCTCAAGAGGCAATTTGAGCGGCCCGCTTGTAAGATTAGTCCATTTTCAACAATGCGGTGACCTTGGCTTCGCCGCTGCGTTATGGGCGCAGTCAATGCCGCATCTGAGCTGTAGCGCTCAGTGTAGGATGTTAAGAAAGAGAGGCTCTAGAATGAGGCCGAGCTAAAGCCCCAGCAGCGGCGCCATGACCGCGGCTGGCCGACCGGTAGGATGATTGATGCAGTGAAGCGTCGCTCTAATGCTTTTTTACCCAATTGCCTTTATCGGATTTGGTGTAGGACTGTTTGACCGCGGACCAGGCGACTTTGTGGGCGACCGACTCTCTGTCGTCGTTACCGCGGCGCTTCTGCGGGTCTTTATAGGTATCCCAGGCGCTGTTAAAGGCCTCAAGGTAGATTTCCCGGGCGTGCTTGGGCAGTGCATTTTGCACCGAGTCCGGCAGTTGATTGAGGTTCTGGTAGGGCATGATGTTGTCCTCTTGCGCAAGTATCGGGTGAGTGGCGCGAACGCCATGGCAAGTAATACGCAACATGTGTTCCTACCCTGTTGCCGTGCTGGTGGGCAGCATTCAGGGTTTATCGGTGGCTAGTCCGGCAGTTGGGGCCGGAGTTACAAACCTATTGCAAATATAGGCAATTTTTCGGGAGGACATATGTGGCGCTGGTGGGTGATAGTGGTGTTGACGCTGGGCAGTGTGGCCGGCCGGGCGGCGGAGTTTCCTCAGCATGAGCTGAGTTTTACCAGCCGGGGCGTTCAGTTATCCGGCTCGCTGGTACTGCCCGCAAGCGGTGAAGCCCGGGCGGCGGTGGTGTTTGTTCACGGTTCTGGCCCGCAGGAGCGCAGTATTCATTGGGCCGAGCGGTTTGCCGCGGCCGGTATTGCCGCACTGGTGTACGACAAGCGCGGCGTAGGGCGTTCCGATGGCGACTATGAAAGCCAGCAGAGCGTGAGTGGTATGAACATTAGCTTGTTGGCCGATGATGCGGCCGCTGCCTTGGCGGCGCTGAAAGCCCACCCTAAAACACAGGGTGTACCGCTGGGGTTTACCGGTATCAGCCAGGCCGGTTGGATTGTGCCTCTGGCCGCGGAAAAAAGCGGCGCGGCCGATTTTATGGCGTTGTGGAGTGCGCCGGTATGCAAAGTGAGTGAGGAGGATATTTTTTCCAAGCACACCGCCGATAACGACGGCGCAGCGGTGCCGAGTTATCGCGAGGCCCTGGCTGCGCGCAAAACACCTTATGTCTGGCCGGATTTTCTCGGCACCGATACCGACCCTGTCACCAGTTTGGCCGAGCTTGAGATTCCCGGGCTCTGGGTGTTTGGCGGCAACGACGGCAGTGTGCCGGTGGATGTGTCCATTGAGCGTTTACAATCTCTGGCAAGTGCCGGGTATGCCTACGACTATGTACTTTTTTCGGGCCTGGGCCACAACAATATGACTGAGACTTTTGCCACGGTCACAGACTGGATTTTGCGGCTCGTCGAAAAGGACTAGGTGCTACACACGGCGTGGTCGTGTCGGTTTCAAACTGATCGACCTCGCATTTATCAGGGAGCAACAACGATGACAAAAACCTCTTTTAGCCCGCAGCAACAGGCGTGGATGAATCAATTCAACGAGATCATGGCCGATCCGCAAAAACGTGAGGAGTTTTTGCGGGACCCATTGGCCGCTATGCAGCGCATGGGCGCTGATCTAAACAGCCCTCATATCAGGGCATTTGCCTCGGGCCTTGAGTCCATGGTGATGACCGAGGAGCTCAAACAGCGGCCAGGGGCGCTAAGCAAAACGCAACAGCCCATGCTGCTCAAGGCTAAAAGCAATGCCTTTGAGGAACACTTTCATGTGAGCATTGAGTTTTGGGGCGTTGTGATGCGTGTGGACCACGAAGCCATTAAACAGTTACCCAAAGGCTCGGATGCCATCAAGAAGCTGGCCGAAACAGCAACAGAGGTGATGCGTGTGGCGGGCGAGGGCGGGCCTTTGGCTCCCTTTATCGCTATTGGCTTGCTCTACTGGTACGCGGTTTTTACCGCTTACACCGTGGTGATGCCGGCCATTGATCAGGGCAAGGGAGTCTACCTGACCATCTCCTGGCCGCAGATAGGCTTGGCTATCGCCAGTGGCGGCTTAATCGCTGCAGCGGCGTTTCCCGTACCGACAGCGGTGGTCTAAACCGCTGGCTCCGGGAGGGCGTTATTGCCTGGCCGGGTTGGGCACATCGGCGGCGCTTACCGATTGCTCGTCGATGCGCTCTTGCGCATAGTCCCGGTCGTCTTTTGAGGGCGGTGGTTCTTTGGGGAGTCTGTTGTCCGGCTCGTAGGCGAGCGTGGCGAGCAGCGGAAAGTGATCAGAGCCAATGCTCTTTAGCCGTTTCATTTTGACAAGCTTAAAGGCTTCGCTGTGGAATAAGTGGTCCAGTGGCCAGCGGGCAAACCAGTAATGGGTGTGAAAGGTGTTAAAGGTACCCCGGCCGATACGTGGGTCTTTTAAACGGCTGATTTGCAAAAATGTCTGGGTGCTTTTGGACCAGGCAACATCGTTGAGGTCGCCCGTGACAATGGCCGGTATGGCGCCATTGGTTTCCAGTTTTCTTGCCAGTACCAGTAACTCGGCGTCGCGCTCGCCGGAGGAGGGGTTTTCCGTCGGGCTCGGCGGCGCCGGGTGCATAAAGTGCAGGTTCACCCAATCGTCGGCAATCTGTAGGGCGGCGTGTATGGAAGGTTTGTCGTCTTCCACCAAGAATTTGATCTCGCTTTCGTGCAGTGGAAGGCGAGAGTAAACGTGCATGCCATAGAGGTTTTTTAATGGGCATGCCACCCGGTAGGGGTAGTTGTCGTGCAGGACCGCCAGTGCCTCTTCCCATCGATCATCGGATTCCAAGGTCACCAGAATGTCCGGCTGATACTGCTGCACGCGATCAATCAGTGCCTGGTAGCGGTCGTTGGTCATCAGCACATTGGCGCTGAGAATCGTGAGCTGCTTTGATCGCTCGCTTGTCTGGGCTCTTGGCACCTTTACCGGATAAAAGGGCGTGTAGGGCAGTATCCAGCGCGCTTGCAGCATCAGAGCCAGGCAGCCCGGTATAAAGATAATCCCGGGCCACTCCCACCAAGACAGGGCGCTGCCTGACAGCAGGCCAGCCAGCATGATCGCAAGGCAGAGCGTCAGCCCCACGCTGATTTGCAGGCGCGGAAAGTCCAGAACCCGTATCAGCCAATGGGTAAAGCGAGTCCGCGGTATCAGGGTGAATAAGGTAAAGGCCAGGGTCAGGTAGGCGGCGATGTGGTAAGCCATGTGCAGCCCTTAGCCGTTGGCGGTAGTGAGTGGGGAAGCATTCGTGCTTGGGAAAACCGCATAAAAAACCAGCGCTGGCGAGGCATTCATTTTTTGGGCTCCTGTCGGGGCTAAGGTTCACCTCTTAGCGTAAGCAAAATTATGACCAAGGTGTTCGCCTCGGCGCTCTGTGGGGTTTGCGCGAGAGACGGCCAGATAACGGTGAATTATTTACAAACAGGAGTGGGATTTTGTAAGCCCAGGCGGTTGGCGGGCTTAGGGCCGGGTAAAAGGCCCTAGGGTCGTTTACTCGCCCGTGGCGACCTTGGGCTCAAACTTGATTACGGAGTGAATCACCCAGTCGTTTTCAAAGTAGACCACAAAGTCGGTGTATTCCCAGCGGTAGATGGCCGGGTCACCCACGGGGCCGGACTGGCTTTGGGGCTCGCCGTACTGCTCCTGTACTTTGGCTTTGGTGGTGCCGGTGGGCGGAGTGGTGATTTCTTCGCCCTGCTGGCCAATGGGGATGCGCAGCGTCTCTGCCGCCGCCGGCAGCGCCAGGCTCAGAGTCAGTAAAAGGGTATTGAATAGTGACATGAGTGTTGGCGGGCCCCCTAGCCCTTGGTGCTGCGAATTTGATCCATCTGCGCCCGCATAATCTGCTGGCTGATTTGCTGGCGTTGTGCACTGTTGCTGTAGTGGAATTCTGCCGCAATATCAAAACCGGTGTCGCGATCGGGTTCACATCGCGTCACTTGCGCGTGCAGGGCAATGGCGGAGGGCGGACTGGCGAAAATGAGCATCATGGCCACCCACTGGTGCTGGGAGACGGGCTCGCGGTGGTTAAAGCTGATGCCGCCCTCGCTCAAGGTCACGCTCTGGTAATCGCCCTGGGCCTCGGCGCTGGAAGTGAGGCAGTAGAGGGCCAGCACATCCACCTTGCGCGAGAGCAGGTGCAGATACTCACCAAGCGCCCGGTCGCCGTCTTTAATTTGCTGTTGTACCTGGGCGGACTCGCCATCGATTTTCTTGAGTTCGGCCATGGTGCGCAGCACCGCACTGGAGGCAAAGTGAATGGCCGGATCCTGTTGTTGGCCCGGAGGTGCATCCAGCGGCGCCACCTCAATGCAGGCATCCACCACAATGCGAAAGTACTCGCGCCGATCGTCCATAACGCCACCCTGTCATTATTCGATAGTGGTGCAGCAGCGCGCGCCACTGCAGATGCTTCAACAATAGCACACTCGGTGAATTCCCCTGAACAATTCCGGCGCAGGACAGGTTTGCCTGGGCGCAACCAATAGTGCTGGGCCGCTCTTGTGGTTGTGACTTTGTTGGGGTTAAATGCGCAAATGCTGAAAAACGTCCCCCTCATGATTGGTCTCAGGTACATCCGTGCCAAGCGCCGCAATCAGTTTATTTCCTTCGTCAGTGGCTTTTCTCTTTTGGGGATGGCCTTGGGGGTCATGTCCCTGATTATTGTCATGTCGGTGATGAACGGTTTTGACCGGGAAATGAAATCCAGAATCCTGCAAGTGATCCCCCACGGTTATGTGGACTTCCCCGCAGCTTCGGGTGACTGGCAAACTCTGCGCGCGCGGCTTTTGCAGTACCCGGATGTTGAAGCTGCCGCGCCCTACGTTGGTGGTTTTGCCCTGGCCGGTTACAGTCGCGGGGTCGAGGGGGTGAGTTTTTCGGGGATCGACCCGGCACTGCAAGCGGGGGTGTCCGAAGTGGCCCGCAGCATGATGATGGGTGAGCTGGATCAGTTACAGCCGGGCCAATTCAATATTGTGCTCGGTGCTTTGCTCGCCCGCCAATTGGGTGTGATTCCCGGCGATAAAATTACCCTGACGCTGCCGCGGGTGCGCATCACCCCGGCCGGTGCCTACCCCTTGGTCAAACGCTTTACTGTGGTCGGTGTGTTTGAAGTGGGCGCGCCGGTGGATCAGACGCTGGCGCTGATGCACATGGACGATGCGGCGCGACTGTTGCGTCAGAGTGGGCCGTCGGGTCTGCAGGTGCAGGTCAGCGATATTTACCGCGCCGGGGAGGTGCTATCGGGTGTGCGCGCCGAGCTGGGTGAGACTTTTAAGGTGCGCGACTGGAGTCAGACCCAGGGCAGTTTGTTTCAGGCCGTGAAAATGGAAAAGCTGTTAATCGGTGTGCTGCTGAGCATTATTGTGGTGGTGGCGGCCTTTAATATTGTGTCCTCGCTGGTGCTGATGGTGGCGGACAAACGTTCTGACATTGCCGTTCTTAGAACCCTGGGGCTCAACTCGCGCCAGGTGATGGGCATTTTTATGGTTCAGGGCAGCGGCGTCGGCGTGATCGGTATCGTCTCCGGTGCCATTGTCGGCGTGTTGGTGGCGCTCAATATCAGCGCTCTGGTGGCCGCGATCGAGCGCTTCACCGGGCTTCGGGTGTTCGATCCCAATGTGTACTTCATCAGTCATTTGCCCTCCGAACTCTATTGGTCGGATGTCTGGACAATCTGTTCTCTTGCCCTCGCTTTGAGTCTCTTGGCGTCGCTGTATCCGGCGTGGCGGGCCGGGCGGGTGCAACCAGCCGAGGCGTTACGTTATGAATGATCATCCGGTGCTCTTGTGTGAGTCGGTGAGCAAGTCTTACCGGCAGGGGCCCCAGGCGGTGCCCGTGCTCAATCATGTCAATTTGAGTGTGGCTCAGGGTGAGCGTGTGGCGGTCATGGGGGCCTCGGGCTCGGGCAAGTCGACGCTGTTAAACATCCTCGGCGGGCTGGACACGCCCGACAGCGGCTCTGTGAGTGTCGCGGGCAAGGCCCTGTCGAGCCTTAATGCCGATGAGCGCGGTGCGCTGCGCAATCGCAGCCTGGGGTTTGTCTATCAATTTCATCATCTGCTGGCGGAGTTCACCGCGCTGGAAAACGTCGCTATGGCCCTGGTGATTGGTAAGCGCTCGCCGCGAGAAGCCACGGCAAAAGCGCAGGATTTACTGGCGCAAGTGGGGCTGGCCGAGCGGGTCAGCCACAAGCCCTCCGAGCTCTCGGGCGGTGAGCGTCAGCGGGTGGCTATTGCCCGCGCGCTGGTGACCGAACCGGCCTGTGTCTTGATGGATGAGCCCACCGGCAACCTCGACAGTCACACCGCCGCTGAGATTCAGGCGCTGATGCTCGCGCTCAACCAGCGCATTGGCACGAGCTTTGTGGTGGTGACCCACGATCTTGCCCTGGCGCAGAAGATGGATCGTATTCTGCACCTGCGTGACGGTCAGTTGCTGCCCTGGCAGGATGAGGTAGCCGCGCGTGTTTAATCGCTTTACCTGGCAGGTGGGGCGGCGCTACGCCACGGCGCGTGGCGGCAATCACCTGGTGAGTTTTATCTCGCGCATGTCGGTGATTGGGCTGGTCATCTCGGTGGCCCTGTTGATTCTGGTGCTGGCGATTATGAACGGGTTTGACCGCGAGCTGCGCGAGCGTATTTTGCAGGTCATGCCCCAGGCGGTGATTTACAAGCGCGACGGCATCGCCAACCCCTCAGAGATTATGGCCCGGGTCCGAGAGCACCCCGAAGTTGTGGCGGCGGCGCCCTATGTAGAACTACAGGGGTTGTTGTCTCACGGCCTCGAGGTGGCGCCCACCGCGGTGTTTGGCGTTGAGCCCGAGCTTGAAGTGGAGGCCTCGGCCATGGGGGCGTACCTGCGCCGTGGCAATCTGCAGGCGCTGGCATCCAGCCCGCGGGCTTTGGTGCTCGGCAGTGCGCTGGCCGATTCGCTGAAGGCGGGCATTGGCGATCGCCTGACCCTGATAATCCCGCGGGGCGATGGCCGCCAATCACCGGCGGTCAATGCCCTCGAGGTGGTGGACATTCTCGATACCGGCACCGAAATCGATGCGCAGCTGGCACTGATGAACTTGGCCGCCGCCTCAGAATTAACCGCTTATCCCGGCAGTGTCTCGGGCATCCGCCTGAAAGTGGTCGATTTGTTTGCCGCCTCGAAAACCGTGTACGAACTCTCGGCGCAACTGCCGCCCGGTTACTACGGGCGCGACTGGAGCCGCACCCACGGGAATCTCTACCAGGCCATTCATATGTCGAAAAAGCTGGTGGCGCTATTGCTGCTGCTGCTGATTGGCATAGCCGCGTTTAACCTGGTCACCACCCTGATCATGGTGGTGGTGGACAAGGAATCGGACATCGCCATTTTGCGCACGCAAGGGGCCAAGGGGCGCGAGATTGTCGGCATTTTTCTGGTGCAAGGCGGCATAATCGGCTGCAAGGGCACAGCGCTCGGCGCGGTTATCGGGGTACTGCTGTCGAGCTTCGTCACTGAGGCCGTGGCGGCTATTGAGCGGCTGACCGGCTTTCAATTTCTCCATTCAGATGTCTACCCGGTGACCTACTTGCCCGCCGAGCTACTCTGGCAAGACACGCTCTATATTTGCGCCGCGGCGCTGGTGTTGAGCTTTGTCGCCAGCATTTACCCCGCCTGGCGCGCGGCAAAAATTCCCCCCGCCGAAGCGCTGCGACATGATTAAACCGCAGCACAATTAAACCACTGATAGGTGCACTACTGGCGAGAGGAGCGATCCCGCTTGCGCCTTTCCCAGGCGCGAATGACATGCCAGCGCCAGAACAGCTGCATGGTGATATAGCCGAGCCCACCGATGACAAAACCGGTAAGCACTGAGCCCAGCATTAACGGCTTCCAGATAATGGCAAACTCTTCCATCAGCCAGGCCCAGTTGTGCTCAGTGGGCGAGCCGACACTGGGGGCGTCGAGAATCCAGCGGCCCAGTTGGTAGGTGGCAAAAAAAATGGGGGCGTAGGTCAGCGGGTTGGTAATCCACACCAGCGCCAGGGTAATGGGCAGATTACAGCGAACCCAGAGCGCGCACAGGGCAGCCAGCACCATTTGCCCGGGCACGGGCAAAAATGCGAAAAACACACCGAAAAAGAAAGCCAGCGACACAGAGTGCCGATTCAGGTGAAACAGGTTGGGATCGTGCAGTAAGTCACCTAAAAACTGCAGTGCCGGCTTTTCTTTTACCGTTGCGGCGTCGGGTAGAAAACGTCTGATTAACTTGCGAGCCATCCGGGGTTCACATCGCTACTGCAAAAGTGGGCGCATTTTACCTGTAAAACCCGAGCATCACCATGGTAAAACCGAGTCATATTGCTACACTGGCGATGGATACAGGCAAATTCAAGGACGAAAATGTATCGATCGCTGCTGTCTGCGCTCGCAGGTCTTACTCTCCCCGGCTTTTTACCCGAGCTCACGCCCCTATGGTTTTCGGCTTTACTGCTGTTAGTTGGCGCCATTGTGGTCGCCTTCAGCCTTTACTCCGCTTCGCCAAGGGCAGCTCAGCTCAGGGGTGCGGCGCTGATGCTCAGTGCTTTTGCTCTGGGGTTTGGCTGGGCGAGCGCCTATGGGCAGCGGCTGGTTGATCTCGAGCTGCCCGCGGCGCTGGTGGGGCAGGACTTGCTTGTCACGGGCACGCTGGACTCAGCGCCCGAGAGGGACAGCCGCCGATATCGTTTTGTGCTGGCGCCGGAGCCGGGTGCGGAAAAAATGCCACCGCGGGTACAGCTCAGCTGGTACGGTGCCCCCGCCTGGCTTGAGCAGGCCAGACCCGGGGACCGATTGCAGTTGCGGGTGCGTTTGCGCGCGCCGCGCAGTTTTATCAATCCGGCGGGGTTTGACTACAAGCTCTGGCAGTTGCGCCGGGGCGTGGGTGCCCAGGGCTACGTGCGCAAAAGCCCGGAAAATCAGCGCCTCAGCCGGCGCCAAGATGTTGGTGTCAAAGAGCGCCTGGCACTGTGGTTAGTTCAAGAGGCGCCGCGCAATCGCGATGTCCTGCGCGCACTGCTGCTCGGTGATCGCGGTGAGCTGACTGACAACCGCTGGGCGCTGTTTCGCGCCACGGGCACCAGCCATTTAATTGCCATTTCAGGGTTGCACATTGGCCTGGCGGCGGCGCTGGGGTATGTGCTGGGCACTTTATTGGGCCGGGGTTTGACACTCTTGCTGGGAATACCGGCTTACCTGCCAGCGCTTTTGCTTGGTGCTTGCTGCGCCTGGGCCTACAGCGCCCTGGCCGGCTTTAGTCTGCCGACCCAGCGGGCTCTGGTGATGGTGCTGCTGTTTTACCTGGCGCGGCTCGCCGGGTGGCTTCCCGGTGGCGGCCTGTTTCTCGCTGCGGCGGCCGTGGTGGTGTGTGTACTCGACCCCCTGAGCGTCTACGACGCAGGCTTCTGGCTGTCGTTTCTCGCGGTCGCCAGCTTGGCGCTGGTGCTCGGCGGAGCCCGCAGCCTGGGCAGGCATCGCTACTTGGCGCAGGTGTGGCAGCCTCAGTGGGCTGTGTTTATTGCACTCGCTGTGCCCCTGGCGGCTGTGTTTGGCGAGCTGTCGCTGGTCTCCCCCGTGGCTAACGTGGTGGCGATTGCCCTGGTCAGCCTCTGGGTGGTGCCCTGTTTGTTTGCCGGTGCGCTCGCGAGCTTTATCGCTCCGGTGTTGGCCGCTGGCTTTCTCTGGTTGGCGGATCGGGGGCTGGATTTGCTCTGGCTCTGGCTCGAGGCGTTGATCCGCGGCGCCGAGGCCATTGGTCTCGATGCGGCTGTACCTTTATCGCTCGCGCCCGGCGGCCTCTGGCTGCTGGGGCTTGCTTGCCTGCTATGGTTGCTGCCGGCACCTTTGCGACTGATGCCTGCCGCAGTGCTCTTGGCCGGGTCCGCCTTGCTCTTGCCAAGCCCCAAACCGCCGCCGCTCGCGGTGACCGTGATGGATGTGGGGCAAGGGCTGGCTGTGGTGGTGCGAGCCGGTGACAAAACCCTGGTGTATGACACAGGCCCTTGGTTTGGCCCGGGCTTTAATGCCGGCGCCGATATTCTTGCGCCTTACCTCAAAGCCCTGCGGGTAAAGCGGGTGGATGCGCTGGTGGTATCACACGCGCACAGTGATCACGCCGGTGGGGCAGCGGGGCTGCTTGAGTCCCTGCCGGTAGAGCGCTTCTACCGCAGCGAGCGGCTCAAGTACATCGAGGATAAAGACCGCGCCCGAGCGCAGAATTGCCATACCGCCTCGCCCTGGCAGTGGCAGGGTGTGTCCTTTGAATTTATCTCGCCACCTGGACAGGCGACGATGTCGGGCAACAATGCCTCCTGCGTGTTGCGGGTGAGCTCGGCTGAGCTCAGTCTGCTATTGCCGGGGGATATAGAAACGTCCATGGAGGCTTCGCTGGCCGAGTACCTGGGGCCGGTGACTGCGCTGGTGGCGCCCCATCACGGCAGCTTGAGCTCATCCAGTGAGCGCTTGGTTACGGCATTGAGCCCCGAGCTTGTGGTCTTCTCCGCCGGCTTCAACAACCGTCACGGCCACCCGCATCCCGACGTGCTTGAGCGCTATCGCCGCCAAGGCAGTGGAATGGCCAACACAGCAGAGGCGGGCGCTGTGCATTTTTCGGCCGATTCGCAAGGCACGCTGCGCCTTGTCAGGCAAAGGGCACTTGAGCGGCGTTACTGGCGTGATTGATACCCCGCAAGCGCCCAGAGTGTGAACCGCCGCCGTCATCAACGCTAACTCCGGGCCCAGTCTCTGTGGTAGGCTACTGCGTTTTTACCGCCGCCTAGCGGTCAATAAAAAGCCTGCTGAAAGAGGATTGCATTTGTGTTTGAAGTGATTGCCGCGGGTGGCTGGTTGATGCTGCCGATTATTCTGTGTTCTGTCGCCGTACTGGCAATCAGCGCCGAGCGCTACTGGAGCCTCAACCCCAACAAAATCGCTCCCCGGCACCTGCTCGCCCAGGTGTGGGGTTGGATCAAAAGCAACGAGCTGGATGCGGCCCGCCTCAAAGAGCTCAAGCAGTCATCGCCGCTGGGTGAAATCCTCTCGGCCGGCTTGTCCAATTCGCGCTACGGCCGGGACATCATGAAAGACTCCATCGAAGAGGCCGCCAATAAAGTCATCCATGAGTTGGAGCGCTTTGTCGGTATTCTCGGCACCATCGCCGCGGTCACCCCGCTGCTCGGGTTGCTGGGCACAGTGTTTGGCATGATCGAAGTCTTTAACGCCATCATGATCAAAGGCACGGGCAATGCCGGGGTGCTTGCTGGCGGTATTTCCCAGGCGCTGATCACCACCGCTGCCGGTTTGTGTGTGGCCATTCCGGCGATGATCTTTCACCGCTACTTTCAACGGCACATCGACTCGCTGGTGGTGACCATGGAAGAAGAGGCCATCAAGCTGGTGGATGCGCTGCACAGTGATCGCCGCGTCGACGTAAAAGCCAAGCGCTAAAGGGGAGACTGAACCGTGCAATTTCGTCGTCAGTCCCGCGAGGAAGACAGCATTAATTTGACACCCTTGATTGATGTGGTGTTTTTGCTGCTGATCTTTTTTATGGTGTCCACCACCTTCACCAAAGAAACCCATTTGGAAATCGATTTGCCCGAAGCGGTGGGTGAAGCTGCCCCCAACCGCGAAGAGCCGCTGGAAATCATCGTCAGCGCCGAGGGCAATTATTCTGTGAACGGTCAGTCGCTGGTGAACAACCAGTCCGCCACCCTGCGCTCGGCACTGACCGAGGTCTCGGGCGGCAACAGCGATCAGCCGTTGATCATTACCGCCGATGCCAAAGCGCCTCACGAGTTTGTGGTGCGCGCGATGGACAGCGCCGGGCAATTGGGCTTTGTCAATTTGAGCATCACCACCCGCCGCCCCGAGGGTGACACTGAGTAATTCATGACCGCAGAAGACCCCACCGAAGCCCGCTGGCTGGCGGCCTGGTATGGCCGGCGCCGCTGGGTGTACTGGCTGCTGCCGCTCGAGGGCCTGTTCCGGTTTGTCAGCGCGGTGCGACGCTGGTGGCTACAGCGCTGGCGCCAAGTTCGCGTGCCGGTGCCGGTTATCGTCGTTGGCAATATCTCGGTGGGCGGCACGGGTAAAACACCGGTGATTGTGGCGCTGGTGAAGTATCTGCAAAAGCGCGGTCACAAGGTGGGCGTGATCAGCCGCGGTTATGGTTCCAGGGCGCCAGAGTACCCTTACGTCGTCTCTGCAGCTTCCAGTGCCGAGCAGGCCGGTGATGAACCCCTGGCCATCTGGCGCGCCAGTGGCTGCGCCGTATGCATTGATGCCGATCGGGTAGCCGCCGCCCGCACTCTGGTGCAGGCCGGTTGCACGGTGCTGCTCAGCGATGACGGTTTGCAGCACTACCGGTTGGGGCGGGATATTGAAATCGCCGTGGTGGATGCCGCCCGTGGTCTGGGTAATGGCCACTGCCTGCCGGTAGGGCCGCTGCGCGAACCTGCGGCGCGCTTGCAGGTCGTGGATTTTGTGATCGCCAACCAAACCCAAGACGACAGAGAGAGCGACATTGTCAGCGGCGCTTATAAAATGCGGCTGCAACCCAAACACTGGTTTCGCGTGCAGGATCTCGAGGTCTTACCGCTTGAGCAGATTCCCCGTGGCAGCGGTGTGCATGCGGTGGCGGGAATTGGCAATCCGCAGCGCTTTTTCGATACCCTGACCCGACTCGGGCTCGCGCCCCAGTGTCATATCTATCGCGATCATCATGTGTTCACACCGGCCAACTTTCGCTTTCAGACGCCCCTGCCGGTGGTGATGACCAGTAAAGACGCCGTGAAATGTCAGCCGTTTGCTCAGCCCGACTGGCTGGCGCTGGAGGTGGATGCGGTGATCGACAAACGGTTTTGGCCCGCACTGGATGCGGCTCTCGAGGCCCGCACGTCTGAGATTGAGGAACGCAGGTTATGAGTTTTATTGTGGTTATTCCCGCGCGCTACGCCTCCTCGCGTCTGCCGGGCAAGCCGCTCGCGGATATTGCCGGACGGCCAATGATTGAACACGTGTATCGCTGCGCGCAGAAAAGCCAGGCCCAACGCGTCCTGGTGGCCACCGATGACGCGCGTGTGGCCGAGGTGGTGAAGGCTTTTGGCGCAGAGGTGGTGATGACGCGAGCCGATCATGTGTCGGGCACGGACCGCTTGCAGGAAGTGGCCGCGCAGCTGGCCCTTGAAGACGACGCAATTGTTGTCAATGTGCAGGGCGATGAGCCATTGATCCCCGCCGAGGTGATTGATCAGGTGGCGGGTAATCTGGCCGCAAACGACTGGGCCAGTGTCGCTACCCTCTGTGAGCCCTTGCAGAGCGCCTCGGATTTTCATAACCCCAATGTCGTCAAGGCCGTTAGCGATCAAAGCGGCAGGGCGCTGTACTTTTCTCGTGCGCCGGTCCCCTGGCCGCGCGACCTTAACGTAGAAGCAGCCGGTCCTGTGCCCGAGGGCTTTGCGGCGCGCCGGCACATCGGGCTCTATGCCTATCGCGTTTCACTGCTCAATCGTTTTGTGCGCTGGGCACCGGCGCGCCTGGAACTGACAGAGTCTCTGGAGCAGCTGCGCGTTCTTGCCTATGGTGAGGCGATTCACCTGGCCGATGCCTGCGCCAAGGTGCCGGGCGGGGTGGATACCCCGGAAGATCTCGAGCGTGTGCGCGCGTGTTTTGGAGAGAGCCAATGACCGTTAAGGTGCTGTTTGTTTGCCTGGGCAATATCTGCCGTTCGCCTACGGCCGAGGGGCTGTTTAAAGCCCGCATTGCCGAGGCGGGGCTGGAGGCTATGATTCACACCGACTCGGCCGGTACCGGTGGCTGGCATGTGGGCAATCCGCCTGACCCACGCGCCATCAAAGCCGCTGCCGATCGCGGTATTGATATTCGCGGGTTGCGCGCCAGACAAGTCAGCGAAGAGGACTTTGCCCGTTTTGATTATGTCCTGGCGATGGATGAGGCTAACCTTTCGGATTTACAAGCATTGCGCCCGCGCACGGCCCAGTGCCAGTTGAAACTCTACCTGGACTACGCTGAAGACACCGACGAAACCGAAGTGCCTGACCCCTATTATGGCGGCGACGAGGGTTTCTTGCGGGTGCTGGATCTCATCGAGCAGGCGGCCGATGGCCTGCTTGCGGATATCCGCAAACGCCACGGGGTAGGTTGAGCACTGTGGCGCTGGTTCTGCCGGAGTTTGATCTCGCGCGGTTCAACACCTTGGCTTCCCCGGCCCGGGCGCGCGCCTACATGAGTGTCGCCAGTCGCGAAGAGCTTGTTGAGGCGCTGCAGTTTGCCCGTGAGCATAGCCTGCCTATTTTGCCTCTGGGCGGTGGCAGCAATATTGTGCTGCGCGAAGATTTCCCCGGGCTGGTGGTGCACATCAAAATGCGCGGCATTGAGCTGGTGCACGAAACCCAGGAGCACCTGTGGGTACGCGCCCAGGCCGGGGAAAACTGGCATGAGTTTGTTCTCTACTGCCTCGCGATGGGCTGGTATGGGCTGGAGAACTTGTCGCTGATTCCCGGCTCGGTCGGGGCTGCGCCCATTCAGAACATTGGCGCTTACGGTGTCGAGCTCGACAGTGTATTTGCCGAGCTTACCGCGCTTGAAGTTGCGTCGCGCCTTGCTGTGACCTTTGATGGTGACGGCTGCGGTTTTGGTTATCGCGACAGTGTGTTCAAGCAGCGCCTGAAAGACCAGTACATCATTTGTGATGTGACCTTTAAACTGAATAAAACCGCGCACTTGCGCATCGATTACCCGGCTCTTGCCGAGCGTTTGGCGGCTATACCCCGCGACGCGCTCACCGCCGAGCAGGTGAGCGCCGCAGTCTGCGCCATTCGCCGGGAAAAGCTCCCCGACCCCGAGACCATTCCCAATGCCGGCAGTTTTTTTAAAAACCCAGTGGTGCCGGCCAATCACTTCGAGGCGCTGCGCTCGCGCTACCCGGACATCGTCGGCTACCCGCAGGCGGACGGCAAGGTAAAGCTCGCCGCCGCTTGGTTGATTGATCGCGCCGGGTGGAAAGGCGTGAGCGAGGGCAATGTGGCCGTGCACAGCCAGCAGGCACTGGTGCTGACCAATCCGGGCCGCGCCTATGGTGAAGAACTGCTGTTTCTGGCCGAGCGGATTCGCGCCAGTGTCCGCCAGACCTATGACGTGGAGCTGGAAATCGAACCGCGGATTTACCCCTGACATGCAGGATGATCTGTTTGCCTCGGATGAGCCTGAGGTTCTGATTGACGAGGATGGCCTGGCGGTGCTTTATCGCCGCTGGCTGAGCGAGGAGCAATCGCGCGGCGCGTTTCAGACGCTTGCGCAAGAGCTCCGCTGGGAGCAGACACCCATTACTCTCTATGGTCGGACTCAGCTTATCCCCCGGCTCAATGCCTGGTACGGCGATGCGGGCTCGGGCTATGCCTACTCGGGCGCGAGCTTTGCGCCCAGACCCTGGACCGAGACGCTTGCGGCCCTGCGCGGTCGGCTTGAGCGCGATACCGGAGCGAGGTTCAACAGCGTGCTCGCCAACCTGTACCGCGACGGCGCCGACAGCGTTGCCTGGCACAGCGACGACGAGCCCGAGCTGGGCCCTGAGCCCACCATTGCCTCCGTCAGTCTCGGTGCCAGCCGGCGCTTTTCCCTGCGCCACAAGACCAGTCGCCGCACTCTGGCTGTGGAGCTTGCCGATGGTGATCTGCTACTCATGAGCGGTACTTTGCAGCGTCACTGGGAGCACCAACTGGCGAAAACACGGCGCGATCTGGGCCCCAGGATCAATTTGACTTATCGCCAGGTGATCCAAGGTTCCACCTGACTGGCAAATCCTGCTAATATTCAAGGGAAATAAGCATAATTGTGGTGGCCGCCAGGTCAGCATAGAGCGTTATGGGGCGGCCTCGGCCAGCCCAGGGGGTATCCGGTGACGAGAATTCTGGTCGTAGACGATCATGACCTGGTGCGTATGGGCATTGTCCGTATGCTCAACGACGTCAAAGGCTACGAGGTGGTGGGCGACGCCAAAAGCGGCGAAGAAGCCGTCACCAAAGCGCGCACCCTCGCCCCCGAAGTGGTGCTGATGGATGTGAAGATGCCCGGCATAGGCGGGCTTGAAGCCACCCGGAAAATGCTGGCCGCCAATCCCGGTGTCAAGATCATCGCGGTGACCGCCTGCGACGACAGTCTTTATCCCTCCCGTTTACTGCAGGCCGGCGCCCTCGGTTATGTCACCAAGGGGACGGGCTTTACCGATATCACCACCGCCATAGACACGGTCGTGCGCGGGCGGCAGTACATGAGCAGCGCCATTGCCCAGCAGCTGGCACTGAGGAACATCACCGGCTCTCAGGATACCTCGCCCTTCGAAAAGCTCTCCCAGCGGGAGCTGGAAACCGCCATGCTGATTGCCGGTGGCCACAAGGCGCAAGACATTGCCACTACCTTTTCGGTGAGCCCGAAAACGGTTAACAGTTATCGCTACCGCATTTTTGAAAAACTCGGCATCAACTCCGATGTGGAATTGGCGCTGCTCGCCGTAAAGTACAATTATCTCGATCCAGAAGCCGTCGTTTAGTTCGCCACTGGGGTTATAATGCTGCCCTATGGTAGACGCGCAATTTGACCCCAAGCGATTCCTCGCCAATCAGACCCAAGCCCCCGGCGTGTATCAAATGTTCAACGCCAGCGGGGACATTCTCTATGTGGGCAAAGCCAAGAATCTGAAAAAGCGCCTGGCGAGCTACTTTCGCGCGAGCGGTCTGTCGCCGAAGACCGAGGCGTTGGTGTCGCGCATCGCCCGGGTAGAAGTGACAATCACTGCCAGCGAAAGTGAAGCGCTGATTCTCGAGCAGAATCTGATCAAGTCGAACCGCCCGCCCTACAATATTCTGCTGCGCGACGACAAATCTTACCCCTATGTGTTTGTCTCCTCCGGTGAGCCCTATCCCCGCCTGGCTTTCCATCGCGGCGCGAAAAAGAAAAAGGGCGATTACTACGGCCCTTACCCCAATGTGGGTGCTGTGCGCGAGAGCCTGAACTTCTTACAGAAGACGTTCAAGGTGCGCCAGTGTGAAGACAGTGTGTTCAGCAACCGGTCTCGCCCCTGTCTGCAGTATCAAATCAACCGCTGCACCGGCCCCTGCGTGGATTTGATCAGCCCCGAGGATTACGCCCGCGATGTGCATCACACCCGGCTCTTTCTGGCGGGGAAAAACCAGGAGTTATTGCGCGAACTCGCCGACGAAATGGAAGCGGCTTCGGCGGAGCTGGCGTTTGAACGGGCAGCTGAGCTTCGCGATCAGATCAGCGCCCTGCGCCAGGTTCAGGCCCAGCAGAGCGTAGAGGAGGGCAGTGCGGACATGGACATCATCGCCGTTGCCACCCGCAGCGCCAATGCCTGTGTGCACGCGCTCTTTATTCGCCAGGGCCGCATTCTCGGCAGCCGCAGTTTTTACCCCAAGCTCGGTTTGGGCGAGAGCGAGGCCGATGTGCTGGGAGAGTTTTTGCCCCAATTTTATCTGGCAGGCGGGCGCGAGGTGCCGGCCTCGGTGGTCACCAGTGTGCCTCTGGCCGAGGCCGAATTGCTGAGCGAAGCGCTGGCCTCCGCTCGCGGGGCAAAAGTGCATATCACTCACAAGGTCCGCACCCATCGCGCCCGCTGGGTCGAGATGGCCCAGAAAGCGGCCGAACAAAACATCGTCGCGCGCATCAACAGCCGCAAAACCGTCACCGATCGTTTGCTGGCACTGCAGGATGTGCTGGGCCTGGAAGATATGCCGGGCCGGTTGGAGTGTTTTGATATCAGTCACTCCAGCGGTGAGCTTACGGTTGCCTCGTGTGTGGTGTTTGACAGTGAGGGCTCGGCCAAATCGGATTATCGGCGCTTCAATATTGAGGGCATTACCCCGGGCGATGATTACGCGGCCATGGAGCAGGCGCTCACCCGGCGTTATACCCGCCTGCAAAAAGGCGAGGGGCGTCTGCCGGATATTTTGTTTATCGACGGCGGCAAGGGTCAGTTGGGGGTGGCCGAGCGCGTCATCGCCGAGTTGGGCGTGAAGGGCGTGTTGCTGATTGGTGTGGCCAAGGGCACGACCCGCAAACCCGGCTTTGAAACCCTGTACAACGCTGACACCGGACAAGAGATTGTGCTCGGTAGCGATTCACCTGCGCTGCACGTGATTCAGCAAATACGCGATGAGGCTCACCGCTTTGCCATCACCGGCCACAAGAACCGGCGCGATAAAAAGCGCCGGGGCTCGACCTTGGACGATATCGCCGGTGTCGGGCCCGCCAAGCGCCGCGAACTGCTGCGCCACTTCGGCGGCCTGCAAGAAATTCAGCGTGCCAGTGTTGATGACCTGGCGAAAACGTCAGGTATCAGCCGGCGCCTTGCAGAGGATATTTACGGCTATTTTCACGACGACTAGGCAATTGCCCGCTCGGTAAATAGTGTTTGTCGCTGTGAGTGTTGTATCATCCCCCCAACAGGTGCCCAATGGCGCTCCACTGAGTTTTGACAAGAAGCCCGCAGTATGACCTTCGCCAATCAACTGACATTGATCCGCATCGCCCTGATCCCGCTTTTTGTGCTGGTGTTTTTCCTGCCCTTTACCGGGGCACACTTTACCGCGGCCCTAATTTTCAGTGCGGCGGCCATTACCGACTGGGCCGACGGCTATGTGGCTCGCAAATACAATCAGAGCACCAAGCTCGGCGCCTTTCTCGATCCGGTCGCGGACAAGCTGATGGTGGTTATCGCCCTGGTGCTCTTGGTGACCATTCACCCGAAAGCTTGGTTCGCCACCTGTGCGGTGGTGATTGTCGGGCGCGAAATTGTGATCTCGGCGCTGCGCGAGTGGATGGCTGAGCTTGGTCAGCGCGCCAGCGTCGCCGTGTCCTACATCGGTAAAGTGAAAACCACGCTGCAGATGATCGCCCTGATTGTGCTGTTGGCAGATTTCCCCTGGCTCAACTGGGCCGGGTACATCTGCCTGGTCGCTGCCGCGGCCCTGACCCTCTGGTCGATGGTGCTCTACCTGAAAGCCGCCGCGCCGTTTTTACTGGCTGATATTGGCAAAAATGAGAGCGGTGACGCGCCAGACGGCGAGTAGCGCCAGACCCCAGCGGCTAAGTGCTTAATAATCAGTCAGTTAGCCGTGAGTAGAAAAAGAATTTTGAAAAATAGAGGTAGGCAGGCCCGGTAAATTGGGCTAGAATGCCGCCCTCTTTTACGGCGCGATAGCAAAGCGGTTATGCCCCGGATTGCAAATCCGGTTAGCCCGGTTCGACTCCGGGTCGCGCCTCCACTTTCCCTACTGCCAGCACCGGCAGGCAAAGGCGAAAAGGTTCCTGACATGGGGCCACACCCCAAGGCCCGGGTGGTGGAATCGGTAGACACAGCAGACTTAAAATCTGCCGGCCTTATTTGGCCGTGCCGGTTCAAGTCCGGCTCCGGGCACCATTATCTTGTTTTCTTATCGAATCTTTTGCCCAAGTCGGGCTTGGAGCCATAGCCTCGGCCGGCCTTGAACCGGTCCCGGTTAAAGTGGCTCGCGCCTGCATGCGCTCGATTCGTCCTACCTGTTGAGCGGTCCTGCAGTGTTCCATTCTAATAAAAGCCCCTAAGTGTTTTTCCGAAGACCTTGGTTAGGCTTTTAGGCTTGTGAATCGATTGGCGCATTTTTCTATGCGCACATCTCACACGGCTTAGGCGCGTGTGTAGAGGTCGACTAAATGGCCGCTTTCGCGTATCTTATGCGCGCCAAAGACCGAATTCATTTTGTGAAGTTGCCTGCGGGCAACTTCAGGACGCGCAAGTGGAACTATGAACCTGAATTATCTTGATTTTGAACAGCCCATTGCTGTCCTTGAGGGCAAGATCGAAGAGCTGCAATTGGTCGGCAATGACAACGACCTGAACATTACCGAAGAGATTTCCAAGCTCAAGGAAAAAAGTACCAAACTGACCGAGAGTATTTACTCCAATCTGACGTCCTGGCAGGTTGTGCAGGTGGCGCGCCATCCGCAGCGCCCCTATGCGACGGATTACATCAAACGTATTTTTACCGATTGGGATGAGCTGCACGGCGACCGCCATTTTGGCGACGACCGCGCCATTGTCGGCGGGGTTGCCCGGCTCGACGGCAAGCCGGTAATGGTCATTGGTGAGGAGAAAGGACGCAGTGTCAGCGATAAGGTGATGCGCAACTTCGGTATGCCCAAGCCTGAAGGTTATCGCAAGGCGCTGCGCCTGATGGAGATGGCCGAGCGCTTTAAGCTGCCGGTGCTGACGTTGATCGACACTCCCGGGGCCTATCCGGGTATCGACTCAGAAGAGCGCGGCATCAGTGAGGCGATCGCCCAGAACCTGGCGGTCATGTCTCGACTGAAGACCCCCATTATCTGTACGGTGATCGGCGAAGGGTCCTCCGGCGGCGCATTGGCCATTGGCGTGGGTGATCATCTGAACATGCTGCAGTATTCCACTTACTTTGTGATTTCACCCGAGGGCTGCGCCAACATCATCTGGAAAACCGTGGATAAGGCGCCGCTGGCTGCCGAGGCCATGGGGGTGACATCCAGTGTGCTGGAGGAGCTCGGTATCGTCGATGAAACCATCCCCGAGCCTCTCGGTGGTGCTCACCGCAACATTGACGCCATGGCCGATACCTTGAGACTGCGTTTGAGCGAGCAGCTCGATCGCCTTGGTGGTGTGCCGATTGAAGAGCTTCTGGATAAGCGCTACGAGCGCCTGATGAGCTACGGCAATCCATAAAAAAACGCCCCTCGGGGCGTTTTTCGTATTGGGATTTAGGCTGTGCCCGCCAAGACTTTGTCGTATTTCCGGCTGAGCATATCGTAAAAACTCTCGCGCGCCTGCAGTACCCCCTGGCGCAGGGCCGCGACTTGCTCGCTGTTGATGTCGCGCCGGCCAGCGTAGACCTGGCGGCGAAAGCCGATGATTTGGCTGGCGTAGATTTTCAGGCTTTTCTCCAGGTTCTTCTCTCCCAGAATCAGCAGCTTGGCTTCGGCGGCGGCCATTTTCTGAAAGGTCGCCACCAGTTCCTCATTCACCTTTTCCAGCTCCTGTTTGCGATTGGCGGGCCAGCGCTCGCCAAATTCAACCGACTCGGCGGCGAGCGAGGCGTATTTGCTGAAAATATGGGTCACCTGGCCGACAAAGTCTGAGATTTCTTCAAATACGTCCAGACGCTTTTGCTCGCGCAGTGAGCGAGGGCCGAGAACGGCGTTGCGGCGCGTCCACCACCAGGCACTGAATACGGCGATGGCGGCGCCAGTGCCCACCTTAAAGGTGGTGTCAATGATGGCGAAGGTGATGCTGGTATCCATGGGGTTCCTCGTGTGTCACCGTCAGTAAATCGTCGCCTCTGGGGCTTTTGACGGTTTCAGCAAGATTTACGCCATAGATTTAGCCCCCGGCGAGTTTGACCGTGTAGCCAGCCTTTTCCAGCGCTGCTTTTAAAGTCTCGCGGTGATCCCCCTGAATTTCGATCTGGCCGTCTTTGACTGCACCGCCAGTCCCGCAGGCTTGTTTGAGGGTTTTGGCCAGGCTCTTGAGCTCGGCGCCCGCCAGAGGTAGCCCCTTGACCACGCTGACGGTCTTGCCGCCGCGGCCTTTGCTCTCGCGCCAGATGCGCACTATGCCATCGGCGCTGCCCTGGGCTTCAGGCTGCGGTGCGGTTTCTTTGATGCGACCTCGGTCGGTGGAATAAACCAGCTTTGACTCTTTGCTCACATTGCCTCCTCGAGCCCGGAAATGATGACGTAAGTATACCGGTGCTTGTATGTATAATGCGGCCACTTGTTCAATTGTGGGAGAATCGAGTGGCGTACCGGCGATGGTTTTTGATACTCACTTTACTGCTGATGGCCTGTGGCCGGGAAGAGGTCCCCAGTGCCACGGTGGAGATGGAAGATCCGGTGCAGCTCGGTGCCCGAAAGGCGAGGGTGTGTATGGGCTGTCACGGCCCTAAGGGAATCTCGCGCATCGCCTCCTACCCCTCACTGGCTGGAAAGAGTGAAGCCTATCTGGCAGAGCAAATGCGGGCCTTCAAATCCGGTGAGCGCGAAAATCCTATGATGAACGCCATGGCCACCAATCTCAATGAAGATGACATCCTCCACCTGGCTGCCTACTTCTCCGCGCAAGCCACGCCCGGCGGTGAGCCTCAAGGGGGCGCTGGTGATTGATGTCGAGGGTTACTGGCCCGAGGGCGCCGAGCCCCTGAAAGAGGCTTTTACGGAGAATTTCAGGCGTTTTGGCGAGACCGGTGCTTCACTGGCGGTGGTGCGCGGTGGCGAGGTGATTGCCAGCCTCTGGGCCGGCACTCGCGATCGCGAGCAGACGCTGCCCTGGCGAGAGGACACCTGCGTCAATGTCTTCTCTGCCGGTAAACCGCTGGTCGCCGCAGTGATCATGACTTTGGTGGCCGAGGGCGCCTTGGACCTGGATAAACCCATCGGCGTCTACTGGCCGGCGTTTGCCGCCCGCGGTAAAGAGGCGATTACCGCGCGTCAGATCCTCAGTCACACCAGCGGTCTTAGCGCTTTTCATCCGCGGGTGAAAGAGCCGGTCATCTTTGACCGCGTGGCGGTTGCGGGTCTTTTGGAATACGAGACGCCCTGGTGGTCGCCGGGTACCGCCCAGGGCTATTCGCCGTTTCTCTACGGCTGGATACTCGCTGAACTGGCATGCCGGGTCAGTGGAGAGACGGACTTCAACCGAATGTTTCAACAGCGTGTGGCGCAGCCTTTGGCCATGCAAGCTTACTACGGCGTGCCCATTGATCGTCAGCAGGCGCTGGCCGATGTGGCCCCTCTGAAAAAGCCCCTGGGCAGTATTGGCAGCGCCAGTGAGGGCGCCAACAGTGCCGCTCTTGGGCAGCTGATGAAGGCGGACCCACGAGGCGTTACCAACCGGGCCTTCAGCAACCCAATGAGTTTGATGAACAGCACCAATACGCAGACCTGGCGCTCGGCCTGTATTCCGGCGGCCAATTGCCATACCGACGCCTTATCTCTGGCGCGCTTTTATGCCGATCTGGCCAGTACCCAGCCCTCCGTGGTGACGCGCGAGGTGCGAGATCAGTTTACCGCCGGCTCAGCGGCACAGCAGGATAGGGTGCTGGGTGTGAACCTGCGGTTTGGCCTTGGGTTTATGCTTTCGCAGGACGTCGACGATTGCCGCTACGGCTCGTTGGCCGGCTTTGGCCATCCGGGCGCCGGTGGCAGTGTCGGTTTCGCCGACCCGGAGTCGGGCATTGGCTTTGGGTATGTGACCTCGCGCCTCGGTCAGAGCTTGCTGGTGGATGCCCGGGCGCAGTCGCTTATCGCGGCCTTGACCTGCCTTAAGGGTGGTTAGTGGGGGCAGCCGGGTCGAATAGCCGGCGTGCACAGTTATTGAAGAGGTTTTACTTCATGAGTCAGCAGGACATTGAAGATTTGCAAAGTCGATTGGCGTTTCAGGAAGATACGCTCGCCGAGCTTAATGGTATTGTTGCGCGCCAGGATCGCCAGCTCAGCGAGCTGACAGAGGCCTTTACGGCCTTGGTTAAAAAACTCGACGATATGCACTACGAGCGCGAGCGCTCGGGCGCTGCACCGGCCGATGAGCGGCCCCCGCATTATTAGCGTCAGCCGTTTGTCATTTGTGTTTGCCAGGGGCTACACTGAGAGCACTTACCACCTGATAGGTGCGTCCTCAGGATGAAGCAGGGAATCAGTGACAGGACAGAGGCCGCGCGCGGACTCTTCACGCAAGAACCGCCGGCCAACCCGGCCGCCCATTGGCACTGGCGTTACGATCGCCTCACCGGGCGCTTGACCTTCGCCGTGGCCGGGGTCTCCCAGAGTTATTGCATCGATAACATTTCCTCCGATCTGTCTCAGGCCGATTTCGCCGCGTTCGGCGGAGCTTTGGCCCGCTTTGATGGCGCCGAGGCGGACGATTGCCACTGTGTGCTGGAGCGGGCAGGCGGCGGTATCGACGGTCCTTTGCTCATGCTGTTTAGTGCCCCTGGCGGCATTCGCCCGGAGGCCGGTGCGCGTGTCGAGGGCGTTGCGGTGGCACTGGGGGAGGGGCATTTCTTTTCCGGACTAGAGCGGGGCTTACTGTCGGCGCTGTCGCTCGCGTGTGACGGTATGGCGCTGTTTGATGCCTCGGGTACACTGCTCTGGCAGAACGCCGCAGCCCTGCAACTGCTCGGTATGAGCCAGCGCCAGAGCGAGCGGGCTATTGGCCGCTACAACCTCAGGCTGGACGGCCACCTCAATGATCAGCTCGATGTGCCCGCGTTGCTCGACGCTTTGGGCACGGCTCCGAAGGGCAGTGCCTGTGTACTTCGCTACCCGGTCAAACCCGCTGGAAACCAGTCGGTCTTCAATCAGTTTCGGGTGCGCTTTGTCCCTATCCTATCGGGCGACAGCCCCTGTGAGCTGTTGCTGCTGCAGATTCAGCGCGCCGGAAAGCATGACCCCCTGGACCAGCTTGAGCCACTGATGATCGATGCCCAGTGTCAGGTCTCGTTAAAAAATCTCAAGGGCGCCTACCTGGCCGACTTTGCATCCGCGGCCTCGGGTCTTGGCGAGCTGGGACCCGGTGCAACGGATCTCGATCGCTTTTCGGCGCACACCGCACTTGCTCTGAGGCGGTTGGGCAAGGAGGCCGTGCTGGGGCGCAGCTGCGTTGCGGAAACCTTGCATTTGTCACTCGGTCCCAGCCGCGGCGAGCGCCGCTGCCACGTGCTGGACATTCCCCTCACCACCGGTGAGGGAAAGTCGGGCTTTTACGCGCAGCTATTGAGCCCGGCCGCGGATTCGCCTCTGGGTACGCGCAAAGCCTACGATGTACAGCGGCTGCTCAACGCGGTGCGCGCGGCCATTTGTTACCTTGATCGCTGGGGAATTGTCCGGGAGATCAATCAGGCGGCCAGCCAGGCCTTTGGTCACCGTCACATGGAGGGAAAGCACTTTATCGAATACGCCGCCGGTTGGGACGATCCGGCGGAGCGCCAACGGGAAATCATGCACGTTATCCGCACGGGTATCGCCCAGACCGATTCGCTTGAGTGTGTCACCCATCACGGGCGGACCCGTTGGTACAGCGTGGACAAGGTGCCGACCCGTGACGAGCGCGGTCGAATCTCGGGCGTATTGCTCACGATGAACGAGGTGACCGACCAGGTTTTGCAGGCGCAGAATTTGCGTGATATTGAGGCGCGCTATAAAGCCTATCGGGCGAACAGCTCAGACGCCATCTGGTGTTACGACCTGCAGCCGCCGGTGTCTATTCAGTGGACGGTAGATGCTCAGGCTTCCGCCATTGCCAGTGGCGCGCGCCTGTCACAGTGCAATGACCTTTTGGTGACGATGCTAGGGCTGTCGGATCGGCGCGATATTCTCGGCAGTGGCCTGACGGACATTGGCTCGGAGAATTACTTTTTCGATATTCACACCTTTATTCGCAACCAGTACCAACTGGGTGACCACGAAATTGTGCAGAGCAATCAGCGCGGGGAGAGGATTTATCGCCAGATCTCCTGCGTGGGTGTGATTGAAAGTGGCTATCTGGTGAGGGTGTGGGGCACAACCAAAGACATTACTGCGCGCAAACGCTACGAAGAAAAACTGGCCTATCAGGCCAATCACGACTCGCTTACTTCCCTGCCTAACCGGAGCAAACTTTATAAGGAAATCGAGCAGTGGCTGGAGGGGCGCAAGGCCAATCAGCAGGGTGCGCTGTTGCTGATTGATCTGGATCGGTTCAAGGAGATCAACGACACTCTGGGCCACCAGGTGGGCGATCAACTTCTGAAGCTGGTCGGCCCGCGCCTTGAGGCCGAAGTTGAGGAGCTGCCCGGTATGGTGGCGCGGCTCGGCGGCGACGAGTTTGCGGTTTTTTTGCAGCGGATTCGCAATCCCCAGCAAGCCATTGTGATTGCTCATCGCGTGCTCGATGCCCTGCGCCAGGAGTTTGTGCTGGATGGCTTTTCCACGGAGATGAGCGCCAGTATTGGTATATGCCTGAGCCCGAACCAGGCAGAAGATGTCAGCACCATGATGCGCTACGCCGACGTCGCCATGTATCGGGCAAAGAAAGACATGACCGGGCTTTCGCTGTACAACGCCGATTACGACCCGCACTCGGCGAAGCGATTGACAATGATGAGCGATCTTGGCAAAGCCATTCGGGAGAACCAGCTGGCGCTCTACTATCAACCGAAAGTGGATTTGATCAGCGGGCGCTGCTATGGCTTTGAAGCGTTAATCCGCTGGTTTCATCCACACATGGGGTTTGTCTCTCCCGCAGAGTTTATCCCTATTGTCGAGCTCACCAGCCTGGTTCATCCGCTGACCGTCTGGGTTCTGGATCACGCCATCAAGCAGGTTCGTCAATGGCGTGATCAGGGGCACAAAATTTCGGTGGCGGTCAACTTGTCGGCGCGCAATCTGCTCGACGACAATCTTCCCGCGCTGATTGGCAGGATGCTGGATCAACATAAGTTGCCGGGCCAGGCTCTGGATTTGGAAATTACCGAGAGCGCGATTATGACTGACCCGGCCCGGGCGTTGAAAAACCTGGACGAGCTGCACGCCTTAGGCGTGGGTTTATCCATTGACGATTTTGGTACGGGTTATTCTTCACTCGCGTATTTAAAGCGGCTGCCGGTTCAGACCTTGAAAATCGACAATTCGTTCGTCCGGCAAATGCTCGAGTCCGAGCGCGATGAAATCATCGTCAAGTCAACCATCCAGCTCGCACACAACCTTGAGATTAAGGTGGTGGCCGAGGGCGTTGAAAACGAGAGGTTGCTGGAGAAGTTGCAATCCATGGGCTGCGACAATGCCCAAGGGTATTTTATCGGTCGGCCCATGGATCAGGAAAAACTTGAGCGCTGGATGCTTGAATCGCACTGGTTCTGCTAGCGGGGCGCTCACTGCACCCGTTTACCGGCTCTGCCTGTGGGCAGAGCCAGATAAATCAGTAGTCCAATTCTGAGCGCAATTTTTCCACGTAGCGCAAACGCTCATTGAGCAGCGCCAGAGTGTAATCATCTTTGGTAAGCTTTAGCGCATTGCGCAACTGAATCATGGCTTTGTCGTACACGCCAATCTGGATAAAGTATTCCGCGCGCGCCTCATGTACGCCCAGTACATCACCGGCCAAGCCGTTCACCTCGGCCAGCAGGTACCAAAGGTAAGGATCTTCGGGCCGCTGGCGAACATACTGTGAGAGAAAATCGGCGCAGCTTTGGTAGTGGCCCGACTGCATCAGAGCCTCGGCGTAGCGCACATTGAAAGGGTAGTAGTTGGGCAGCTTGCGCAGCCCTTTTTGCAGCTTGTCGTGTGCTGTTTCATAGCGCTCGGCGGCGATGTCGATGTCGATATCCATCACCTGGTAAGTCAGGCGCTCGGGTTCTTTTTCCAGCAGTGGCGCAAGTGCCTTGGCCGCGGCGTCTGTGTCGCCAGCTTCGGCGTAGGCGAGGGCCAGGCCGTAGCGGCTGGCATCGTGCGACAGGGAGTCCCCCTCGAGCTCACCGGTGAAGAGGCTGACGGCGCGCTGGGCAGTTTCCGATTGAGCAAAGCGAACCCGGGCGCGCATCAGGTGAAACTCCAGGCTGTCTTCACGCAGCTGGCGGGGGTAGCGCATGGCCCGCGCCCGCGCGTCGGCCACCCGGCTTTCGGTGACCGGGTGGGTGAGTAGAAAATCCGGTGGGCGCCGGGAGTAGCGCGATGCTCTGAGCATTTGCTCGAACATGTCAGCGGCCGCGTAGGGGTCGTAGCCGGCTTGAATCAGAGTCTCTACGCCGATGCGATCGGCCTCCTGCTCGTTCTGCCGGCTAAAGCGCAGTTGGGCGTCGGCCGCGGCGGCCTGAGTCGCCGCCATTGCCGCCATGCCGCCGTCGCCACTGCCGCTGGCGGCCAGTACCAGGCTCGCCAGCAAGGCGGTGTAAAAAGGCAGCGTCATATTGCGCTGCTGTTCCAGTCGGCGCGCGTAGTGGCGCTGGCTTAAGTGCGCGAGCTCGTGGGTAAGCACCGAGGCCAGTTGCGCCTCGGTCTGCGAGTAGACCAGCAAGCCGGTGTGCACGCCGATGATATTGCCGGGGGCGGCAAAGGCATTCATTGTGGGGTTTTCCGCGACGATCAATTTGAAGTTGCGGTTGCTCAATTCACTGTAACGGGTCAGATTTGCGATCAGCGTTTCCAGGTAGCCAATCAGCAATGGGTCTGACGAGGTGGGAATCTGGCTGCGGTAACTGCGCATAAACAGCTCGCCCAGGCGTTTTTCTTCCTGATAGGAAATGATGCCTGAGGAGGTGTCGCCAAAGTCCGGCAGGTTGAGCTCATCGGCAGCGGGTGCTTGAGCCAGGCCCAAGGCCAGCGATGCGCAGGCAAGTATTCGTTTCACGTCGGGTCAGTACTCCGTCCAAAGACATCCGGGCCATCGAGGTATCCTGAGTCCTCGCGGGCGACGATTATCGCCGGGAAGGGCGAATGGTAACACCGCTGGAAAAGAAAGAGATACCTGTACTTGTGTCGGCGCAGATTGTCCAATAGCATGTTCGCTCACACCGAACACCGGGCGGGTCCCGGCTCAGTCGAGAGTTTTCTGTAGTCTATGACCGAAACGTCTTCCGGCAGTTCCGAGGCGAGTGTCTTGCAGGTGGACGCCTGCGGCCTACGCTGTCCCATGCCGCTGTTGCGGGCCAAGCAGGCGCTGAGCAAGCTGCCCGTCGGGGGCCGGATCAAGGTCTTAGCAACCGACGCCGGTTCGGTGCGTGACTTTCGGGCCTACGCCGAATTGTCAGAGCATTTATTGATCAGTCAGAGTGAGGATGGCGGTGTTTATACCCATGTGTTGCAAAAGGGCTGAATGGCCGAATCGCCGGTGTCTTTGGAGTGGCCGGGTATGCTGAAAATATTCCGCAGCTGGATCGACCGCTACTTCTCGGATGAGGAGGCGGTGCTGCTGGTGGTGCTGATAGCCGCCAGCCTGGTGGTTCTGCTCACTATGGGTATGGTGCTGGCTCCCATGATTGCCGGCATTATCATCGCCTTTCTGATGCAGGGGGTGGTGGTTCGCCTGCGCGAGTGGGGCGCTCCCCACTGGTTGGCGGTGACGCTCACCTTTATTTTACTGGTGGCCATGCTGGCCTCGATATTACTGATTCTTTTGCCGGTGATCTGGCAGCAATCCGCGCGCTTTTTAGCCGAAATGCCGCGAATGCTGGGCGAGTGGCAGGAAATTCTGCTGTTGCTTCCGGAAAACTACCCCAAATTGGTAACCCACGCGCAAGTAGAGGACTTGATGTCGGCCACTACGGCGGAGCTCGGGCGGCTGGGGCAGGGACTTGTCAGCTTTTCGGTAAGCAGTCTGCCGATGCTGGTGGCGGTGCTGGTGTACTTCGTTTTGGTGCCGATTCTGGTGTTCTTCTTCCTGAAAGACAGTACTTTAATCGTCAATTGGGTGGCGGGTTTTTTGCCGCACAAGCGCCCGGTGATGAGCAAAATCTGGCATGAGATGAACCAGCAGATCGCCAACTATGTGCGGGGCAAGGCCATTGAGATTTTGATCGTCGGGGCCGCCAGCTACGTGGTTTTTGCGCTGCTCGGGGTGAACTATGCCGTACTGCTCGCGATTGCTGTGGGCCTGTCGGTGGTTATCCCCTATATTGGCGCGGCGGTGGTGACTCTCCCGGTGGCGATGATTGGGTTTTTCCAGTGGGGATGGAGCTCGGAGTTTTTCTACCTAATGCTCGCCTACGGCGTGATTCAGGCGCTTGACGGCAATGTGCTCGTGCCTCTGTTGTTTTCCGAGGCAGTCAATCTCCACCCGGTGGCCATCATCATGGCCGTACTCGTGTTTGGCGGCCTCTGGGGTTTTTGGGGCGTGTTCTTTGCCATTCCCCTGGCCACTCTGGTCAAGGCCATCCTCTACGCCTGGCCGATTGGTGTGCACGAGGCGAATATGGCATCAAGCGGCGGCGATACGGCCGAGCAGGATTGATGAGCTGGCGCCAATCGCTTCGCTTGTTCTCTTTCGCGACGCTTGTGCTCGCGCTCACGCTGCCGAGCGTGACCGTCGCCGCCCAGGGTGTGAAAGCTTTGGCGGTAACGGCGAGCGACAGTGATCCACGGCAATATCGCGCCCTGGTGTTCGATAACGGTTTTGAAGCCTTGTTGATTCAGGAGCCGGGAGCGCAGACCCATTGGGTCATGACTGTGGCCGCCGGTGTTAACCAAGACCCCGCGACTCTGCCGGATTTGCATCGGTTAGCGGCCATGGCAAAGCTGGCCGCCGTCGGCGCCGATTGGCGACTTCGCAGCGAAGATCGCTACAGCCTGTTTAGGGCGGATGATCTGGGCGAGCTTACCAGAGCTGCCGCACTGCTAAGCGCGACCAATATTGAACAGAGCCTGATTGCCCGCACTCAGCAGCAGCTTGCCGATCTGCAGCGCACCGGTCACCAGGTGTCGGATGACGAGCGACGGATTGATGTATTACGCACTTTAGTAGCGTCCGGACACCCGCTGGCGCAGCGTACCGGCCAGTCCGCCAGTCTGGTACAGCTGCCTCTGCTCGAGCCAGAGCTGGCGCAATTTTGGCAGCGCTACTACCGCCCGGATAATGCGCGCCTGGTGGTCCGCTCCCAAGAGAGTCTCGACGAGCTGCAGCGACGTGTCAGTGACGCCTTCGTGGGGCTGGCGCCGGGGCCAGCGCTTGAGCGGGCGCCTGTGGCTGAGATGTTTGCCGACGACACCTTGCCTCTGCAGGTGGATATTCGCGTACAGAGCGGCCCGCAACTGGGGTTGTACTTTCCCATGTCAAACCCCGAAGCCCTTTATCGGCAAAAGCCTCTGGCGGTCGTCACGGAGCTTCTGACCGACCGCGGGCCAGGGAGTCTGTTGTCGCTGCTGCGGTCTTTGGGGTGGGCGCACACGATTCAGGCGGGTAGGGTGCTCAGCAGTGACAGCGACAGTCTTTTTGCGCTGGAGATTGAACTGACAGAGCTCGGGGTCGCCGCGCGCGAGCAAGTGGTGGCGCTGGTGTTCTATGTCATCGAGCAAATCCCTTACAAGGGATTAAAACCCTGGCGCTTTGACGAGTTGTCCCGTTTGGCCGAACTGGATTTTCTCTACACTGATGCCCGCTCGGCACGTGACCTGCCCGAGCTCGCCCGCCGACTGCACCGGGTAGCCATCAGCGATATTCTCTCGGCGCCTTACCGCTTCACGGCATTTGATGAAAAGCTCGTGCGCCGGTACCTGGAGTTTTTGCGCAGTGACAATGTGATCATTGCGCTCAGTGACTCGCAGGTCTCCTCCGATACTTTCACAGGCTATACGCGCACTGCCTACCGTACCCAGTCGGCGGCGTCCAAGCACCCGGACATCAAGCTTGCCGTCAGGCGCAAGCTGGCTTTTGCCGAGCCTAACAATTTTGTTCCCAAGCGCCTGGTGGTGAAGGAGGCGCAGTTGTTACCCGGCCCCGGCGGCGCCGCTGATGGCGCGCTTAAGGTGGTTGATAAGCCAGGTCTTGAGGCCTGGTTCCACAGTGGCCAAAACCTTTCCATGCCCACCGCCAGTGTCTATCTGCGCTTGCAGTTAAACACCGTGGAGAGCTCGGCGGACGCCGCTGCCAGGCACCTGCTTTGGGCTCAGGTGTACCGCCAGCAGCTCGATGAAATTCTCTACAACGCCGAGCAGGCCGGTGCCGAGTACCGCCTGTGGGCGCACCCGCTGGGGTTGGATATCGAAGTCGCCGGGTTCAACTCGCAGCTGGGCTTGATGCTGAGCCGTATCGGGCAGGCGTTTTCGACGCCGGGTGTTGCGCCCTCCGGTGTCAAGCGTGCGCGAGAGCTGCTGATTGAGCAACTGGGGCGGCCGACGTCGGAGTTTTTGAGCAGAGCTTATACCGATCCGCTGCTGCAGTGGCACTACCGGCCCAGCTGGTCAAATGTTGAGCTGATCGATGCGCTTGGCCGAATACAGGACGAGGAGCTGCGCCGGGCACCACCTGTCGGGCAGCTGCTGATGCTCTGTGCCGGCAATCTGTACCGTCAGGAAGCTCAGCGTCTGGTAGCCCTGAGCGAGCACTATTTTCTGGCCGAGGCAAGGCCCACCGGGGAGCAGGCCCAGTTGGTAACCGCCGGGCGAGCGCCACTTGCGGTGGCTTACCGTGACGGTGAACTGTCGGTGTATTTTCAGGCCGCGGGCTCGGATGCGCGGGAAAGTGTCTTTACCCGCGCGCTGGCAGGCTTGCTCAATGGCGAGTTGTTAACTGTGCCCGCGGGGGAGGGCGAGACCGCACCACCGCCTTTGGCGGTGCGGGCCGAGCCCTTCCCGGTGGCGGGCCGCCCGGGGCTGCTGCTGCAGAGCTCGCAGAATGCCTCGCCCGACGAGTTGCTGGCAGCGGTGCTGGAGCGCCTGGCAGAGCCGGATACGGGGCAGCGCCTAGATGAATTGAAAGCCGTCTGGCGTCGTCAGCCGCGCGAGCCGGAGTTGCCACCCTGGCAGGGCCGCGAGCTTTGGCGTGAGCTGCCGCGCGAGCAGACTGGCGATTACCGGACAGCGCTGGCGGCGCTGAACTCCGCCTCCATCGAGCGCTATGCCAGGAGCTTGTTTCAGGCCGTGCCTTACCCTTTGGTGGCGCCCGAGGATTCCCAGCAGCGCTCTGCCTACCAAAAGGCGCGCACGCTTGAGTCCCTAGGGCCTGTGGTGCCATGACTCGCATTTGGTTTGTTTGTCCGAACCGGTCTAGTTGGCTGCCGGGTGCTGAGCGAAAACTGCGCTTTGTGAGCAAAAAGCGTACCGTTCTTGGGGCAAGGGTTGCTTCAAGAACCGCCTAAGCGGGGCCGGGACTAGCAAAAACACGGTAAATATGTAAGAATTCGCGCATTTTTCGGCCCTTGTATTAGGGTCTGTTACACGAATTTGATGATCACTGTTGTGACTAAGAAGCCACCATTCGGAGCGCGATCGGCGCGGTTTGGGTGCTCTCAATCAGCGACAATCACCCTAAAGGCTGGCCGTTTGGTTGTGTCTTGACGCTCGAGTAGTGTTTCACTCGGCGGGAAGTTTGTCGTTCATGGTGAGTGGCCAGTCAGCTTTTTTTCGCTCCGTTGGACAATGGACAGCAGCGGTGATGTGTGAAATAGCGTGGGCAGGCTCTAAGGGCAAAACCCTGTAGATGTCGGTGCTAAATGGGGGCGAGGCCACTGGTTTTTATCCTGCCAGGCTAGGTCCGCGTTAGTACTAACGCTTTGTCTAAATGTGCTCAAAAGGCGCATGACTGAGGAGAACTTAATGATAGAAGATATTGATGCTCTGGAAACCCGAGAGTGGCGTGATGCCCTGGAATCTGTTGTTCGCCACGTTGGTAAAGAGCGGGCTGCCTTTCTTCTGAAAAGCTTGTCAGAGTCCGCTGCCGATCACGGTATCGATCAGCCCTCAGCCATTACTACCCCCTATCGCAATACCATCCCCCCAGCAAAAGAAATTCAAAGCCCCGGCGATCACTACATTGAGCGCAACATCCGCTCCATTATTCGCTGGAATGCTATCGCCATGGTGGTGCGCGCCAACAAAAGCGCCGACGATCTGGGTGGCCACATTGCGTCTTTCTCCTCAGCCGCCACACTCTATGAGGTGGGCTTTAACCACTTTTTCCGCGGCAACGAAAATGGCCCGGGCGACCTGGTGTACTTCCAGGGGCACAGCTCGCCGGGCATGTACGCCCGCTCATTTGTCGAGGGTCGCCTGACCGAAGACCAACTGGATAACTTCCGTCGCGAAGTGGACGGTGAGGGCTTGTCATCCTACCCGCACCCCTGGCTGATGCCGGAGTACTGGCAGTTCCCCACGGTTTCCATGGGCCTGGGTCCCATCGGAGCCATCTATCAGGCGCACGTAATGCGCTATATGCACCAGCGTGGACTTTCCGATATGGCCGACCGCAAGGTCTGGGCCTTTTTGGGCGATGGTGAGTGCGACGAGCCGGAAAGCTTGGGAGCTATTTCCTTGGCTGGCCGTGAAAAGCTTGAGAACCTGATTTTCGTCATCAACTGTAATTTGCAGCGTCTCGATGGTCCTGTGCGCGGCAATGGCAAAATTGTCCAGGAGCTTGAGGGCGTATTCCGCGGTGCCGGCTGGAACGTTGTTAAAGTGCTCTGGGGCGGCGGCTGGGATGACTTGCTGGAAAGAGACAAAACCGGCTTGCTGCAAAAACGCATGGACGAAGTCTGCGACGGCGAAATGCAGAATTATAAAGCCAACGGTGGTGCCTACACTCGCGAGCATTTCTTCGGTAAGTACCCGGAGCTGCTGGAGTTGGTAAAAGATATGTCAGACGATGAAATTCTGCGTTTGGCACGCGGCGGACACGACGCGCACAAGGTCTATAACGCCTATCACAATGCGGTGAACACCAAAGGTCAGCCTACCGTTATTCTTGCTCAGACTGTCAAAGGCTACGGCATGGGCCCAACGGGTGAAGCGGTCAACAACGCGCACCAGGTGAAGAAGCTGGATATTGAAGCGCTGAAGACCTTCCGCGATCGCTTCAATATCCCGATTGAAGACAAAGATCTGGAAAAAATCCCTTACTATCGCCCGGCCGATGACAGCGCCGAGATGCAGTATTTACAAGAGCGTCGTCGCGCGCTTAACGGTTACCTGCCCGCGCGCAAGGCCGACTTTGAAGCCTTGGAAATCCCCACTCTGGAAGCGTTCAAGGCACAGCTGAAAGGCACCGGCGATCGCGAAATTTCCACCACCATGGCGTTTGTCCGTGTTCTCAACACCCTGATCAAAGACAAAAAAGTTGGCGAGCAGGTGGTACCGATTGTGCCGGATGAAGCCCGTACCTTCGGTATGGAGGGTATGTTCCGCCAGGTGGGGATTTACTCGCGCTTTGGTCAGAAGTACACGCCACAGGATGCCGGCCAAATCATGTACTACAAAGAGGATGAAAAAGGCCAGATCCTCGAAGAAGGTATCAACGAGGCCGGCTCAATGGCGGCCTGGGTGGCCGCGGCAACCTCTTACAGTAATCATGAAAAGCCCTTGCTGCCGTTTTACATTTACTACTCCATGTTTGGCTTCCAGCGTATTGGCGATCTCGCTTGGCTCGCAGGCGATGCCCAGGCGCGCGGTTTCCTGCTCGGCGGCACGGCCGGGCGCACCACTCTCAATGGTGAAGGTCTGCAGCACCAGGACGGACACAGCCACATTATGGCGAACACGATTCCCAACTGTCGCACTTACGATCCCACTTATTCTTATGAAGTGACCGTGATTGTGCAGGATGGCCTGAAGCGTATGTATCAGGACAAGGAAAACTGCTACTACTACATCACCCTGATGAACGAAAACTACGTCCATCCTGATATGCCTGAAGGTGTAGAAGAGGGCATTATCAAGGGTATCTATCAGCTGGAAAAAGGCACGAGTAAAAAGAAAAATCGTGTTCAGCTGATGGGCTGCGGTACCATTTTAAATGAAGTTCGTGCCGCGGCTGAGATTCTGCGCAACGACTTCGGCGTCGAGGCCGATGTCTGGAGCGTTCCCAGTGTGAATGAGCTGACCCGTGACGGTCAGGCTGCGACTCGCTGGAACCTCTTGCACCCGACCGAAGCGCCGCGCAAGGCCTACATCACCCAACAGCTCGAAGACAAAGACGGTCCGTTTGTTATCGCGACTGACTACATGAAGAACTACGCCGAGCAGCTGCGCCCCTACATTCCCGGCACCTATACGGTACTGGGCACTGACGGGTTTGGCCGCAGCGACTCGCGCAAAAAGCTGCGTCACTTCTTTGAAGTCAGCCGTGAGTTTGTCGTCATTGCCGCGCTCAAGTCGCTGGCCGATGAAGGCAAGATCAAAGCGGATGTCGTTGCCAAAGCCATCAAGCAATTTGGTATTGATCCGGAAAAAGCCGATCCGTTGACCGTTTAGTCGCTACCGCGACCAGTAGCCGCTGTGTTGGGCGGCTGCAAGATCAATGGATAAACTGCGCCTGAGCCAAAAGCTCGGGCGGTTAGAACAAGTAGCGAGGATTTACAGTGGCAATTGAATCAGTAAAAGTCCCCGATATTGGTGGCTCAGAAAACGTAGACGTCATCGAAATTTCGGTTGCTGTGGGCGATACCGTCGAGCTTGAAGATTCCCTGGTGGTGCTGGAAACCGACAAAGCCTCTATGGAAGTGCCGAGCACTGTGGCCGGTAAAGTCACCGCCATTAAAGTAAAAGAGGGCGATAAGGTGTCCGAGGGCGATGTAATCGTCGAGGTGGAAACCGCCGGTGATAGCGCAGCCAAAGAGTCTGAGCCCGCCAAAGAGCCAGCAAAGCAAGCGCCGAAAAAGGATACCCCGAAAGACAGTAAATCGGCCTCAGGTGGCAGTGAGAAAACCATCGAAATTCCCGACCTCGGCGGCTCGGAAAATGTCGATGTGATTGAAATTTGTGTGGCCGTTGGCGATGAAGTATCCGAGGGCGATTCGCTGGTGGTGCTGGAAACCGACAAGGCCTCTCTCGAAGTGCCGGCACCCGCCGATGGCAAGATCGTCAGCATTGCCTTGAAAGAGGGCGACAAAGTCTCCCAGGGCGACAAGCTGGGTGTAATGACAACCGCGGGTGGCGTTGCCAGTGAACCCGAGGCGTCAGAGCCGGCCTCTAGCGCTCCGACCACCGGCAGTGGCGGCGTGCAGGACGTGCCGGTACCGGACATCGGCGGCGCCGAGGGCGTGGACGTTATTGAAATTTCCGTCGCCGAAGGCGACGAAGTCGCTGAGGGCGACACGCTGATCGTGCTCGAGACCGACAAGGCGTCTATGGAAATTCCCGCGCCGGCTGCCGGTAAAATCGTCAAACTGGCCCTCAAAGAAGGTGACAAAGTTTCTCAGGGAGATTTGATCTGCCGGCTCGAGGGTGAATCTGGCGCACCTGCCAGCGCTGCGCCCAAGCAGCAAGGCTCAGTTTCTGCGCCCAAGGAGCCGGCCAAGGCGGCGCCGACAACCTCAGCAGGCTCGCCCGTGACCGCTGACAGTGAAGCGGTGGCGCGCGGAAATACTGACGTCTATGCAGGCCCTGCGGTGCGCAAGCTGGCCCGTCAGCTCGGTGCTGATCTGGCCAAGGTGAACGCCTCCGGTCCGCGTCAGCGCATCACCAAGGACGATGTTCGCGCCTACGTGAAAAACATTGTTACGGCCACGCAGGAAGGTCGCGGCGCGGCGACAGCCGGCAGCGGTATTCCGCCCATTCCGCCAGTGGACTTTGCTAAGTTCGGTGAAATTGAAACGGTGAAAATGAGCAAAATCAAAAAGCTCACCGCCGACAATATGACTCGCAACTGGCTCAATATTCCGCACGTGACTCAGTGGGATGATGCCGATATCACCGAGCTTGAAGAGTTCAGGAAATCACTTAAAGCCGATTCGGAAAAGCGCGGTACCAAACTGACGCCTCTGCCATTTTTACTGAAGGCCGCCGCTGCTGCCTTGGTGGCTGAACCAAGCTTTAACGTATCGGTGCACCACGACGGCGAGCACATTGTGCAGAAAAAATACGTGCACATTGGCGTTGCCGTGGATACACCCAACGGGCTCGTGGTTCCGGTGATTCGCAATGTCGACAAGAAAGGCCTTTGGGAATTGGCCGATGACTTCAATGAACTGGTGAAAAAGGCGCGTGATGGAAAGCTGACCGCTGCCGATATGCAGGGCGGCTGCTTCACTATCTCAAGCCTTGGCGCTATGGGCGGGAATGGCTTTACCCCCATCGTCAACGCCCCCGAAGTGGCCATTCTGGGCGTATCGCGAGCGCAAATGAAGCCCGTTTGGAACGGCAGCGAGTTTGTGCCACGTAATATGCTGCCCCTGGCTCTGTCTTATGATCACCGGGCCATCAATGGTGCCGATGCCGGTCGTTTCTTTACTTATCTGACGGCAGTGATCGCGGACGTCCGCCGTTTGCTGCTCTGACGGCCAAAGACGGCTAAAGGACCTCATCGGCATGGGCCGGTGAGGTTTTTTTTTGCCCAATCACTTAATCGGTTGCCAAGCGTGCTAAACCAATGCCAGATGATCTACGCGTGACCAATCCTCTGTTTCGGCCGGTGGCACTCGGCATTTACTTTATGTCGTTCGCCACCGGTGTGGTTGGCGCCTTGCTGCTGCCGACCATGAGCATCTTCTTTGCCGATGCGGTGGGTGTCAGCCCATTTTGGGTCGGTATTCCCTACGCGGGGATGGCGCTGGCGAGTATTGTTTACAATCAGGCGGTTGGTGGTTGGTCGGATTCGCTCGCCGATCGCAGACCCTTGGTCGTCGCCCTATGCCTGGTGGGGGTTTTAGCGTGTATGGTCTTTGCGTTTTCGCGCCGGTATTGGGTGACTTGCGCCAGCGCCGTGACGTTACTGAGTTTGGCAATGGTATCGTTTTCCCAGATGCTCGCCTACAGCCTCGAGTATGCGGAGCGGCGCCTTCCCCTTGAGCGTATCGCTCTGTTCAATGCGATTGTGCGGGCGCAGATTGCCTTTGCCTGGGTAGCGGGTCCACCTCTGGGGTTTTTATTGGTCAGCTATTTTGGCTTTACGACACTCTATCTGACGGCTTCGGCGCTCTTTGTCTTGGTCGCGGTGGTTAGCCCTCAGCTGCTGCCGGCTCTCGGAAAAATTCAATCAGCTGATCTGTCGTCCGGCCCTGGTTTTTGGCGCACGGCCACTTGGGTGCAGCAGCGCTCCTTGCTCATCTGTCTGCTGGCCCTGTCGGTGATGTGGGGCGTCAACAACGCCTACTTGATCAGTTTGCCATTGCACTTGACCCGTAATCTCGTCATAGACACCGCTTGGGTGGGCTGGATTATGGGCACGGCGGCAGGCCTTGAGGTGCCTGTGATGTTACTGGCCGGAGTACTGGCCGCGCGGCTCAACCCTCTGTACCTGGTGCGTGCCAGTGGCCTTGCCGGCCTGATGCTCTACGCCGGTATCTACTGGGCCGATGCCTTGTGGCAGTTGTTTGTCTTGCAGCTTGCCAACGCCGTGTTTATCGGCATTTTGGCCGGTTTGGGGGTTTCTGTGGTGCAGCAGATGCTGCCAGGGCGGGCGGGTAGTGCCTCGGCACTTTACACCAACACCACCCATGCCGGTACACTCCTGAGCAGTTTGCTGGTCAGTACCGTAGCTGAAGGTTATGGCTATCACAGTGTTTTTCTTGCCAATATCGCCTTGGTTGCAGTGGCAACGGTTCTGTTTTTCTTTGTGCGTCAGCGTCGGGCTCTGCACTAGCAGCAACTGTGTTCGGATCGGGAGAGCCATAATATGCCCATCGCGATTTAGAACACAGGTGCTGCTAGGCGAGCTCAGGGTTTATCCTTGAGTAGGGCGCGCAATTCTTGTTCGCTCATTACCGCCAGCTTGAGCCGTAGGTTGGTTTCCAGTTGACCCATGACCGTATCGATCAGCTCGTCCACCAATTGCTGTCGGCTGTAGTACGCCGGTATTGATTGCGCTGCAAATTCTCCGGCTCGGTTACCGCGTAAACGGTCGCGAATGTGTTGCGGCAGAAAAGGGTTTTCCGCAGTATTGGTGGTGCTACCGGCATCTGGCTCGCGCTGCTGGCTGCCGGTGTTGGTCTGGTTCGCGGGTTCGCCGCCGGGTGCAGGTGCCTGAAACAGCGGGCGCTGGCCGGGCAGAGGCGAATTTGCCTGAGGTTTGGGTGTCAGCGCCTCAAGCGGTGGCGCCGGTGGTTCGGGCGTGTGCGTCGGTAGACTGCCAAGGTCCAGCTCGTAGTTTTCCTCTTCGTGCCTGAGGGGCGGCTCTGAAGCGGGGGTTGTATCACCAGCCGTTGTCGACGAGCCGCCCGCGAGCGCATCGTAGGCGCTTTGTAGGGACTGCAAATCCTCTTCACTGAAGTGCTCGCGCAGGGCGCTGGCCGCGCTTTGCTGTGGATTGCTGTGATCAAGCTTATCAATGACTTGGTTGAGCAGGGGAATATCGTCGTCGAGCAACCCCTGTATGGACTCCAGCTCGTTCAGCAGTTCACTTTTGGTTTTTTCGCGTTCCCGGTCCATTGTCGATCAGGCCTAGAGTTTATGGTGGTGTACAGGATAGCCGCGCTCTTTGAAAAATGCCCAGTGCTTGCGAGTTTGCTCCAATATCTGAGGCTCCTGGACGACGACCTCTATCAGCCGCTGAAAGCGGCTGAAGTAATCCGGTAGTTGCGGCCCCAGGCTAATGAGCAGGTCGTGCTGCTCGCCACAGTCCTGTTCTACCGCTATGATCACCGGCTCTTGGTGGTCAGGTTCGTTGGCGCGGCGAAAGGGAATGTAGCTCTCTGGCTGCTCGTGCAGCAGGGCGTGCTCGAGCCCCGCTGCGCTTTCATCGCTGTCGCAGGCGATCAAAATCTGACGCCGCTGGCGCAGCGCCTTGGCCACCAGGCGACTGATAAAGCCGAGCCTGTGTTCGGGCTCGGCCGTCGGCAGAATGTAAAAGTCGACGCGCGTCATGAGTTGATCAAATAGTCCACCAGCAGGGAGACCGGGCGCCCCGTTGCGCCTTTCGCCGCACCGGACTTCCAGGCGGTGCCGGCAATGTCCAGGTGAGCCCACTTGACGTCTTTGGTGTAGCGTGCCAAAAAGCACGCCGCTGTAACGCTGCCCGCTTCGCGCCCACCAATGTTTGCCATGTCGGCAAAATTACTGTCGAGCTGCTTTTGATAATCGTCCCACAGCGGCATTTGCCAAGCCCGGTCACCGGTTGCCTCACCGGCACGCAGCAGGGCGTCGGCCAGTGACTGATCGTTGGCATAGAGACCGTGAGCGTGGCTGCCGAGGGCGATCACGCAGGCACCTGTGAGCGTGGCTATATCGACAATGGCCGCAGGCTTGTAGCGCTGCACATAAGTCAGGGCGTCGCAGAGTACCAGGCGGCCCTCAGCGTCGGTATTGAGGATTTCCACCGTTTGCCCGGACATGGTGGTCACTATGTCGCCCGGTTTGCTGGCGCGGCCCGAGGGCATGTTTTCCGCAGCGGCTACCACGGCGACCAGATTGATTTTTGGCTTGAGTGCCAGGAGGGTTTTCATGGTGCCGAAGACACTGGCAGCGCCGCACATGTCGAACTTCATTTCGTCCATTGACTGACCGGGTTTAAGACTGATACCGCCGGTGTCGAAGGTGATGCCCTTGCCCACCAGCGCCAGCGGCGCTTTTGTTTTGGCCGCGCCGCGGTACTCCATGATGATCATCTGCCCGGGCTCGTCGCTACCGGCGGAAACCGACAAAAAGGCGCCCATGCCCAGCTCTTTCATTTGCTTTTCACTCAGCACTTTGACCTGCAGGTGGCTATGGCCGCGCGCGAGCGAGCGCGCTTCGCTGGCGAGATAGCTGGGCGTGCACACATTGCCCGGCAGGTTGCTCAGCTCGCGCGCGTAATTGACCCCGTCGGCCACGGCTTGTCCCTCGCCGAGGCCACGTTTAAGGGCACTTAGCTGAGCGCTGCTGCCGAGCAGGGTAACTTTGCTCAGCGTCGGGTGCTTGGGCTTTTGGCTCTTGAATTGGTCGAATTGCCAGAGGGCGGTGACCAGTTGCTGGGCGATGTGGCGGGCGAGCCAGTCAGTCTTTTGCCCTTCCACCTGAAGATCATCCACCGCGATGGCAATGTGGCGCAGCGGCTTACACATCGCCGGCAGAGCGCTGACAGCAGCCGTAATGTCCTCCACCTTTGCGCCGGATTTGTCGGCTTTCCCCAGGCCCAGAAGAATCAGGCGCTCAGCTTGCTGGCCCAGACTGTGATGCAGTGTCAGCGTTGCGCCTCTCGCTCCGGTAAACTTCTCCCGGTTGATGAGTTTTGTCAGGGCACCATTGCCGGCCTTGTCGATCGCAGACGCGGCCGCGCTCAGGCGCTTGCCCTCATAGACGCCGACGACCAAAGCCTCGGACTTGAATGTGACTGCGTTGCTCGATTTGGCTTGAAATTGCATGACGACCCTCAATTGAATGTGTATGCCCGCAGGCGGAGTATTCCGATTTGTACCATTTACGCGATGGCGAGACAAACACCCCTGGGTGCGGGATAATGCTCGCCTGCGCGGAGTCCAATCAACCGCTAGAGTTTACCACGGTGCCGGATGGTGCCACATTGTTGAGTTCGGGTGGCCGCGAGGCCGTGCCCTGAGGTGTTTGCTTTGATCGTCTATCGTTATCTGTCCCGGGAGATTTTGCTGACCATGCTCGCGGTGAGCAGCACACTTCTGCTGATCATCATGAGCGGTCGCTTTGTCAAATACCTGGCCGAGGCCGCCGCCGGTAAGATAGCCGTGGATGTGCTCTTTGCGATTATGTTGTACCGCTTGCCGGGGTTTTTAGAGCTGGTGATTCCGCTCGGTTTTCTTATTGCTATTCTGCTCGCCTATGGCCGCATGCACATGGACAGTGAGATGGTCGTGCTCTCGGCCTGCGGCATGAGTCAGCGTCAGTTGCTTTCGATTACCGCTGTGCCGGCTGTGGTAGTAGCTTTGGTGGTGGGCGCCATGAGCCTGTGGGTGAGCCCCTGGGGGGCGGCGCAAACCGAAAAGCTCTTTGCCGAGCAGCGCTCGCGCAGTGAATTCACCATGCTCCGGCCGGGCAATTTCCAGCGCTTGAATGGTCAGCAGGTGACCTATGTCGAGAGTCTCAGTCACGACCGCCTGCAACTAAATCATTTATTTCTTGCTCAGGTGGATCACAGAGGCACAACCGTTGCCGTCGCCCGTCGGGGCAATCAAATCATCCACCCGGAGTATGGGCAGAGGTATCTGCAATTGCATCAGGGCACGCGTTATCAGGGCCGCCCGGGCACGGCGGAATACCAGGTCACGGAATTTGACCTGCTGGCCCAGCACCTGCCCGAGCCCGAAGTTTCTTCAGCCTACGATCTCGAGGCTGACGGCAGGGATACGCTGTCTCTGTTGGCCGATGCCTCGCCCGAAAGTCGCGCGGCCTTGCAGTGGCGACTCTCTATGCCCATTTTGGTGTTGGTGGTGGCGTTTATGGCCGTGCCTTTGAGCCGAACCAATCCGCGCCAGGGGCGCTACCTGAAAATGTTGCCGGCGATTTTGCTCTATTTGCTCTATGTCGCCAGCCTCAGTAGTATTCGCAGCGCCATGGAGGCCGGTGAGTTTCCGGTTCTACCGGGGCTTTGGGCAGTGCATCTGCTTTTCGCGGCAATTGCCTGGGTGGTCTACGTAGGGCCCGGAAAACTCCTTACTGGATTCAGAGGTGCCCGATGACTTTGCTCAATCGCTATATCGCCCGCCAGGTTTTTCTGGCCGTTGCCATGGTGCTGGGATTGGTGCTGTGCCTGGATTTTATCGGCAAGGTGATTGACCAGCTTGAGAGCTTGCGGGCGGATTACAACTTCTATGAGATGTTGGTGTACATCGCCTGGAGCCTGCCGCGCAGTGTCTATGAATACCTTCCCTATGCGGTGCTGGTGGGCTGTCTGATTGCTCTGGGCAGCCTCGCCAGTGCCAGTGAGCTGGTCATTGTGCGCGCCGCCGGGGTGTCGGTTGGGCGCATTGTCTGGATGGTCATTAAACCGGTGATGCTGTTTATTGTGCTCGGTGTTGCACTGGGGGAGTTTGTCATCCCCTACGCCGACCAAACCGCAGAGAGCCGGCGGGCTCTGGCTCTGGGGTACTCGTCAACAGATCAGGCGCGCCGAGGCGTCTGGCACCGTGAGGCCGATGAGTTTATTCTCTTCAACGTGATTCAGCCTGACGGTGAACTCTTTGGTGTGAGTCGCTATCGCTTTGATGGCGAGCGGCTGTTGGAGGCGAGCTTTACCCGCCGTGCGAGCTATCGTGACGGCTACTGGCAGGAGGAGTCAGTGGCTGTGACCGAATTTGGTGCCGAGCAGATCAGCACCTCTGAGCGAGAGACACGCCGCTGGGACACCGAGTTAACCCCTGCGCTGCTGAATATTGTGGCGGTGGAGCCGCAGACGCTGTCGATCTCGAGCCTCAGACGCTACACCCATTATCTTGAAGATCAGAGCCTGCAAAACACCGAATACGCTCTGGCGTTTTGGCAAAAGCTTTTCCAGCCTCTGGCAACCGCCAGCTTGGTGCTCATTGCGATCTCCTTTGTATTTGGCCCCCTGCGGGAGGTGAGCATGGGCCAGAGGATTTTCACAGGAGTGGTTTTTGGAATTGGCTTTCGCCTGGTGCAGAGTCTGCTCGGCCCCTCGAGTATCGTCTTTGGCTTTTCGCCTCTGATCGCCGTGCTACTGCCCATTGCCCTGTGTTTTGCCCTGGGCGTCTTTTTGCTGCGCCGGGCGGGGTAGGGGCTCTAATGCCCTTTGGGCAGCTGCCAAACGCGGGTGCCCGAGAGCCGGTCGTGCAAGGTCAGGTGCTCCGGATCAAACCACAGCCAAAGATACCCCAGGCCAAGCAGCGCCATTGAGGCAGTCGCGAGCACGCAGCGCAAGGCACCGCGGGCAATGGATGGATGCTCGCCCTGGGTATCGGTAATTTTCAAGCGCCAGGCTTTCATTCCGAGGGTCTGGCCAAACCGGCGCCAGAACAGACAGTAAAAGGCGATGAGCACCATCAGCCAGCCGATAAAACCGAGCGGTCCGAGGCTGGCCTTTTCCCCTTCCGCCAAGACTTCACCCAGTACGCCGACTTTGATGGCAAGCACCAAGGCTCCATAGGCAACGCTGACAGCGAACAGCAAGAAAAAGTCGTACACCCACGCCGCCAGGCGTTTACCCAGCCCGGCACTGGGGTAGGGGACAGGGGGGGTATTCTGGGTTTGATTCATGCGCGGCTCCCGTATCAACTGGCGCGCATTATAAAGGAAATACTCTGCTCGGGTCTGATTGCACCGGGTCCTAGGTGGATTTGACAGTGAAGCTCAGGGTGACGGTGTCGGGGCGGCCGGGCTTTTGTCCGAGGCACAAAGTGCCGCTGCCGGTCAGCGGGGCTTCTTCCCGGCGAATATAAAGCGCTTCATCCTGGCTGACCGTTACGTAGGTGCCGTTAGTACTGTGATCGATGAGCACGAATTTGCCGCGGCGAAACACAATTTCACAGTGCTCGCGAGAGACTTTATCGCTGTCGATGGCCCAGTGAACCGCCTCGGCATCGCGGCCGAAAGTCAGTGGCAGATCTTCCGGGCCCAACTCCTGGGAGCGCTGCGCGCCTTCAATGTAGAGTCGATGAGCTTGCAGCCGCTGGTGCAGCTCGGCCACTTCCATGACGGCGGTGGCATTGTGGGGTTGGGTGGGCGTTTCCCAGCAAAGCCGGTAGACCAGCCGTGGGTGATTGGCGCCTTTAAGGGTGACGCGGTCAAAAGCCTCGCACTGATGAGCGAGAAAGCCCGGCAGCAGATCGCGCATAACATCGGTAATCACAATTTGTCGGGCGCGGGCAATGTGCGACACGGCGGCCGCGTCATTCACCACATCGCCGAACACATCGCCGTGTTCATCCATCAGCAGCTCGCCGCAGGACATGCCAATGCGCAGGGCAAGCTCTCCCTCGGCGCGGCGCTGCAGATCCACAGCTGCTTGGCAAGCCTGGTGAGGTTCGTCAAACCGAGCCATGATTTCATCGCCCAGAGTTTTCACCACCGTCCCCTGATGCTGGGTGATAATGGCGCGGGTTCCCTCCAAAGTGGTATCGATACTCTGTTTTGCCTGGGTGTTGCCCTGTTCCTTGTACAGCCGGGAGCTGCCGGACACATCGGCAAACATGACCGCTTGAGAAAGGCGTTTGGGTTGCATCGCAAATTCCGTTCTGGGTTCTGCGCCCGAGTATAACACGGCGGCTCAGGCGACCTCGCGGCACTGCCCTCGAACCTGCACGCGTCCCGCCGGAAGTCTGTTCGTCTGTATAACGCCGCCTGCCTTGGATCGCTGGCTGATCATTAGGCGGCTCCCCCCGAAGGTGTCAAACCAATAGCGGGCGAGCTGGACGGCTGCTGAACCCGTGGCATTGTCTTCACCGGCACCGTATTGAGGCGCAAAGTAGCGCAGCAAGGAGCGCTCGCCGGAGCCGGCAACGGCGATCAGGGCGCGGCGAGTAAAACGCGCGAAAAGCCCAAGCCTAGGCGCCAGTTCGAGCAGCTGCGCCTCGCTGGAGAAATGCAAAAGGCTGTAGTCGGCGTTTGCGCCGATATCGCGCCCCGCCTGAAAGCGCGCTTTCACCAGGTGTTGCCACAATCCCGGGCGTGTCAGCGGCCGCTGCGCCAGAGGGATGTCGATGTAGTAGGGGCCAAAGGCGTCGCAGCCGAGCTCGACGACACCGGCCTCGGTTTCAATCGGCGTGTGGAAATGTTTTCTAAAGTGGTGTTGGTAGAGGTAGTTGGCGACGGCTAAGGTGCCCGAACCGCAGCGCTTTATATGGGTGCCTCGGCTGACAAAACTGACTTGGGGCGCGGCTGCAGCGTTCAGCTTTACAAAAACGACGTTGCCCGCCTCGCTGTTGAGCGAGGCGGGATTTAGCCGGGTAAGGCAAATGGTGTGTTCATTGCCTGCTGCGTGTGAGTCGTAAAAGCTGATATAGCGGACTGGCTCAGTCGACATGACGCAAAAGACTGATGGAAAACAAATCCTCCTTGCCGAGCCATAAGCGCTTTGTTTCCCAGCCCGCTTGTTTGGCCAACGCCGAAAACTCAGCTGGGCGATATTTGTAGGAGTTTTCGGTATGGATACTCTCGCCGCGCTCAAAGAAAAACCGATGACCTGCCACTTCTACCGTTTGCGCTTTTAAGCTGCGTAAATGCATTTCAACGCGGCCTTTCTCTTCATTGTAAAAGGCGTGGTGAGCGAATTGCTCAGGGATGAATTTGCCGTCCAACTCGCGGTTGATTCGAGTCAGGATATTTTTATTGAAACGAGCCGTTACCCCTCGGGCGTCATTGTAAGCGCGGTGCAATATAGGCTCTGGTTTTTTGGTGTCGACACCAATCAGTAAGTAGCTGCTAGGGCCAAGGGTTTTACCGGCGTTGCGCAAAAACTCACGGGCTTCGTCCCGATTCAGGTTGCCGATGGTGGAACCGGGAAAAAAGCCAAGGCGTGTTCGTTCGGTGTCGATTAGCGTCAATGGTTTGGTGAAGTCGTGCACGCAGGGGTTGATGGTCAGCTCGCGGTACTGGCTTTCCAGCACGCGGCAGGATTCCACAAGATGTTCGCGGCAGATGTCGATGGCCGTGAAACTGCGCACTTTTTTTAAGGCGCGCAGTAAGATGCCGACCTTGCGCAGAGAGCCCGCCCCAAACTCGACGATTTCCAGTCCGCCTGGCGGATTGAATTGGCGCGTCAGATCGTGGGCGACCTGCGGCAGCAGCTCTAGCTCGGTATGGTAAGGGTAGTATTCGCTGAGACCGCAAATCTCATCAAAATACTGTGAGCCCTTGCTGTCGTAGAAGTACTTGGGAGAGAGTGTTTTCGGTTCGGCCTGTAGGCCATGCAATACATCGGCGAGAAACTCTCCGTGTTCCTGTAAGGGCTCAACGGCCCTCAATGCCTGTGCCTGACTCATGGTCTCTCCTTGCTGCCTGTGGGCATGGGTGAATAGTTATTTATCAGCGCGCCGGTCTCACACCGGAGAACTGCCAGCGTTGATGTGGGTAAAAAAAGTTGCGGTAGCTTGGGCGCATCTGATCCCTGGCTGTGGCGCAAGAGCCGCCGCGCAACACAAATTGGTTTGCCATGAACTTGCCATTGTACTCACCGAGTGCACCCTGGGCCGGTGTGAAGCCGGGGTAGGCGCAATAGGCGCTTGAGGTCCACTCCCAGACGTCGCCATAGAATTGCTGTAGCCCCTTACCGCTGGCCGCTTTGGGGTGCCAGTGTCCGCTCTCGGCATAGTGTCCTTGAGACGGCGCAGAGGCGCGAGCTGCGCCATATTCCCACTCAAACTCTGTGGGAAGGCGCCAACCGGCCCAGCGGCAAAAGGCGTCGGCCTCATAAAAGCTGATGTGACATACCGGGGCGTGTGGATTAACAGGGCGGTAGCCCCAAAAGGTCAGCTCGTGCCACTCACCATCAAGGTGGTGCCAGTAAAGTGGCGCCTGCCAAGCGTTTTGTTGGCACAGGTCCCAGCCATCGCTCAGCCAGTGCCCGCTTTGGTGGTAACCTCCATCGGCCATAAACGCCAGCCACTCGCCGTTGCTAATCGGGCTATTGCGCAGCTCAAAACGCTCCAGAAAGACCCGATGTCTGGGTCTTTCGCAGTCGTAACTGAAGCCCGCTTCGTCGGCACCTACAGTCGTTAGCGTTTCGGAGAAGGTGCTGAACTTGCGGTCCGCTTGACTGCCCGGTGGGTCGGGAGGCAGGCGCGGCTGCATCACGGTATTTTGTGCCAGAGCGTGCTTGATATCGGTCAGGATCAGCTCCTGATGCTGCATTTCGTGGTGCAACCCAATAATCAGTCGCTCGCTGAGCTCCGGGTCCTCTTCAAGAGGCAAGTCAACTGCCAAGCGGCCGATGGCCCGATCCACGTGGGTCCGGTAATCGAGTACCTGTTGGTGCGAGGGTCTGGAGAGCAGGCCGCGAATCGGGCGCGGATGCCGCTCGCCAACGCTCTCGTAATAGGAGTTAAACAGGAAGTTAAAATTCGGATCGAAGCAGCGATAGTGATTGACCCAGCGGGACAAAATAAACTGCTCGAAAAACCAGGTGGTGTGTGCCAGATGCCATTTGGTGGGGCTGGCGTCGGGCATGGATTGCAGCATCATATCTTCGACGCTCAAGCCCTGTGTGAGCTCAAGGGTGCGGTTTCGCACCTGATGGTACTGTTCCGACAATGTGGCCGTGCAGGTGGCAGGGCTGATATCGAGCACAGGCTAGTCTCTCTGGTTGCTCAGGTGAGCCTCCAGCATAGGCCAGATATACGACGATTTAAAGACGTGTTTTGGGCGGTGTGTCGAAAACTGAGGCGGAGATTGCACGATGGTACCAGAGGCCGGACTCGAACCGGCACGGGTTTTACCCCATCGGATTTTGAATCCGACGTGTCTACCAATTTCACCACTCTGGCAGCAATCTCACGAGGCGCAGGGACGTTAAGCCTGAAATCCGCACCTTAAAAAGGTCTTCGCGGCTGCGAAGAGGGCGTGATTATAGCAGCGAGTTTGGTCCCGTCAACCAGCTTTTTTACCTGAGGCTGGCACCTCGGGCGCTTTTGGGCTAACCTTGCGCGCCTTGTTTTTCGGTGATACCAGAGCTTGTATGCAGCGACAGCAATTTCACTACGATTTGCCTGAGCAGTTAATCGCGCACCAGCCCGCGAATGAACGCCGCAGCAGCCGGCTGCTGCACCTCGACGGCGCCAGCGGCCAAATGGCGCACAAGGGCTTCGCGGATCTTCTCGAGTTGCTGCGCCCCGGCGATCTGATGGTGTTTAATGACACTCGCGTTATTCCAGCGCGGCTCTTTGGCCGCAAAGCCAGCGGCGGACAGGTTGAGATATTGGTCGAGCGCATAACCGGTGAGCGCTGCGTGCTGGCTCATACTCGCGCCAGTCGTTCCCCCAAGCCCGGCAGCGAGCTGATTTTGGCAGATGAGTCCCGGTTGCAGGTCATTGGCCGCAAAGGCGCGCTCTTTGAAATCGACTTCCCCGAGCCGGTGCTTGAGCTGCTGGAGCGTCTGGGGCATATGCCTTTGCCTCCCTATATTGAACGTGACGATAGCGCCCTTGATCGCGAGCGCTATCAGACTGTTTACGGACAAAAGGCCGGCGCTGTGGCCGCACCGACCGCCGGCTTGCATTTCGACGAGGCCATGCTGGCACAGATTGATGCCGCCGGTATTGAGCGAGCTTTTGTCACCTTGCACGTGGGCGCCGGCACTTTTCAGCCCGTTAAGGTGGACAATATTCTCGAGCACCCCATGCATTCAGAAAGAGTGGATGTGGGGGAGGACGTCTGCCGTAAGATCGCTGAAACCCGAGCCCGCGGTGGGCGGGTGATTGCGGTGGGGACCACCAGTGTGCGCAGCCTGGAAAGCGCTGCCATGGCGAGCGGCGGTGAGATAGCGCCGTTTCAGGGTGAAACGGATATCTTTATCTACCCAGGCTACCGCTTTGCGGTGGTGGATGCCCTGATTACCAATTTCCACCTGCCCGAGTCCACCTTGCTGATGCTTGTGTCGGCTTTTGCTGGCTACCGCTTCACCATGGCGGCTTACGGCGAGGCCGTGGCCCAGCAGTATCGTTTTTTCAGCTATGGCGATGCCATGTTTATCGACCGCAACCCTTCGCCGGACGCACCGCCGGCCATTGACTGAGCCAGGTATTCCCTATGACCCGCCAGTGCCATATGAGCTTCTCCCTGTCTGCCACCGTTGGCCGCGCGCGTCGCGGTGAACTCAGCTTCCCGCGCGGCAAGGTTCAGACCCCGGCGTTTATGCCCGTGGGAACCTATGGCACGGTAAAAGGAATGGCGCCGCGGGACATTAAGGAGACCGGTGCGCAGATCATACTCGGCAACACCTTCCATCTGATGCTGCGCCCGGGAACCGAAGTGGTGAAAGCCCACGGCGATCTGCACGATTTTATGCGTTGGGACGGTCCCATACTGACCGACTCCGGCGGCTTTCAGGTGTTCAGCCTGGGCAAGCTACGCAAAATTACCGAGGAGGGCGTCTCGTTTCGCTCGCCGATTGATGGCAGCAAGGTGTTTATGGACCCGGAGCTGTCCATGCAGGTGCAGCGCGACCTGGGCTCGGACATCGTCATGATCTTTGACGAATGTACGCCTTATCCGGCAACGCCCGCTGAGGCGCGCGCCTCCATGGAGCTGTCGCTGCGCTGGGCGGCCAGATCAAAGACTGCGCACGGGCCGAGCGCCGCGGCGCTTTTCGGGATTGTGCAGGGCGGAATGTACGAAAACTTGCGCTCAGAATCGCTGCAGGGGCTGGTGGATATTGGCTTTGATGGCTACGCCATCGGTGGCCTGTCGGTCGGTGAGCCTAAAGAGGATATGCTGCGAGTATTGGAGCACCTGACCCCAGAGATGCCTGCTGAGCGGCCCCGCTACTTGATGGGTGTGGGCAAGCCCGCTGATATTGTCGAGGCGGTACGCCGCGGGGTTGATATGTTTGACTGCGTCATGCCCACCCGCAACGCCCGCAACGGACACCTTTTTACCAGTGAAGGCGTTATCAAGATCCGCAATGCCCGCCATCGGCACGATACTGGCCCGCTGGATGCGCGTTGCGACTGTTACACCTGCACTCATTTCAGCCGCAGCTACCTGCACCACCTGGATAAGTGCGGTGAAATCCTCGGTGCACAGCTCAATACCATTCATAACCTGCGTTACTACCAAACGCTTATGGCCGGCTTGCGAGAGGCTCTGGAAGAGGACACGCTTGATCAGTTTCTGAGCGATTTTTACGGCTCCCAGGGACTTGAAGTGCCACCGGCACCCTAAGTTCCGGGCCGCTTCATTGTTGTTCCAGCGAGTTTCGGTATAATCCTGCCCCAGCATTTGCCGCGGCGGGCTTGAGAAGCCTGCGTTTGGTCCCATATAGGCTCGGGACACATGAAATCATAATACGCCTGATGCCTCCCTTTGGTTGTTTCAGCGCCCTTGACGGACACTCGTATGTTAAACCGCTATCCTCTCTGGAAGTATTTGCTGATTGTCGTAGTGGCAGTTCTCGGCTTTATCTACTCCATACCGAATCTCTACCCACCCGATGACGTTATCCAGATCTCCGGTAGCTCCAGTACCCTGACCATTGATGAAAGTGTCCTCAATCGCGCACGCGAGTCTCTGGACGAAGCGGGTATCGACTATTTCGCCGGCGAATACAGCGATACGTCGGCGCTGCTGCGCTTCAACAATGGTGAAGATCAGCTGCAGGGTAAAAAAGTGGTGCAGGAGGCCCTGGGTGCCGATTATGTGGTGGCGCTGAACCAGGCGCCGACCACCCCCGAGTGGCTGATGGCCATCGGCGGTTCACCCATGAAGCTGGGGCTTGACCTGCGCGGCGGGGTGCATTTTCTGTTGGAGGTGGACGTTGATTCGGCCATCGCTAAGCGCCAGGAGACCAGCGCTGAAGAGATGAAAGACGCCTTGCGCGAGGCGCGTATTCGCTATCTGGATTTTGAAGTCAAAGGCCCGGTGATTCACGGGTTGTTCCGCTCGGAAGACTTGCGCGATGAAGCGGTCAGCGCCCTGCGCGGCGATTACCGCGACATGCTCTTCAGCACCGATACTCCCGCAACCGAAGGTCGCTTTCGTTTTACCGCCACCCTGAGTGAGGCCGCGCAGCGGCAGATGGAGCAGGACGCGTTGGCGCAAAACCTGACCACGCTGCGCAAGCGGGTCAACGAGCTTGGTGTGTCGGAGCCTATTGTGCAGAGCCAGGGGCGCGACCGGATTATTGTTCAGTTGCCCGGCGTGCAGGATACCGCCGAGGCCAAACGCGTGATTGGTAAAACCGCCAACCTGGAGTTTCGCCTGGAGGCAGAGCCCAACGCCCTCGGAGCCACCACCGAGGAGTTTGAGTATCGCGGTTATCCGGCGGTGCTCGAGCGCAAGATCATCCTCACCGGCGATCATGTGACCAACGCCAATGCCTCGCTGGACCCGGAAACCAGTATGCCGCAGGTGAACATCACCCTCGACAGCCTGGGCGGCACCAAAATGAATCACGCCACTCGGTCCAATATCGGCCGGCGCATGGGTGTGCTCTTTATCGAGTACAAAACCCGCATGAACACCGAGGTCGATGACAACGGTGAACAGGTGCAGGTGCCCGAGCAGTACGTGGAGCGCTCGGTCATTAACCTCGCGACCGTTCAGGGCGCCCTCGGGGTGCAGTTTCGCATCACCGGTCTGGACTCGCCGCGCGCCGCTTCCGAGCTGGCATTGATGCTGCGCTCCGGCGCTCTGGCGGCACCCATGTACTTTGTCGAGGAGCGCACCATTGGCCCATCTCTAGGTGCGGAAAATATCCAGCTCGGCATCAAGTCGCTGCAGTGGGGCCTGGGCTTGGTGCTGCTGTTTATGCTGGTCTACTACAAGGTGTTTGGGGTCTTTGCCAACATCGCCCTGGCGGTCAACGTGTTGTTACTGGTGTCCGTGATGTCCTTGCTCGGCGCGACTCTGACCTTGCCGGGTATCGCCGGTATTGTTCTCACCGTGGGTATGGCGGTGGATGCCAACGTGCTGATTTTTGCCCGCATCCGGGAGGAGCTAAAGCTTGGGGCCAGTCCGCAGTCTGCAATTTCCTCGGGCTATGACCGGGCTTATGTGTCTATTCTCGATGCGAACATCACCACCTTGATTGTCGCGGTGATCCTTTACGCCATTGGCTCAGGGCCCGTTAAAGGTTTCGCTGTCACCTTGTCTATCGGTATTCTCACGTCCATGTTTACCGCGATCATGGGGACCCGGGCGCTCACCAATCTGGTGTACGGGCGTCGTAAAAACCTGAAAAAACTCTGGATTTGAGGGGCTTGGCCATGTCTTCTGAAAAAGTACTGAATTTTATGGGGGCTCGCCTCCCGGCCACGGCTCTGTCTGTCATTATGCTGGTGGTCGCGATCGGCGCTCTGGCAATGAATGGGCTCAAACTCGGTCTGGATTTTACCGGTGGAGCGCAAGTAGAGGTGAGTTTCTCAGAGCCGGCAGATATCCCGGAGATACGCGGCATTCTAAACAACCAGGGGCTGACCAACCCGGTGGCCGTGTTGTTTGGTTCGGATACCGAAGTGCTGATTCGCACCCAGGGCGCTATGTCCGATGGCGGTGAGCAGGCGCTGCGCTCGCGCCTGCAGCCTTTGGGCGCCAGTTTGGAGGCGGTTAACCGGGCGCCGCGTGACAGCGGCACTTTTACTCAAGAGCTGGTGTTTTCCGGTGCCGATAGGTCCGCACTAAAAGCCGGCGATGTATTGCCCGAGCGTTTCTTTGGCAGCGTGGAATACAACACCTCTGGCGATAACGTCTCCGCCCTGGTCGAGAACTCGCTGGACACGGCTTACACCGCTGAGCTTTTGGAAGTGCTGGAAGCCGAAACCGGCAGTCAAGTGGAGTTGCGCCGCAGCGAATACGTGGGCCCTCAAATCGGCGCCGAGCTGCGCGATGAAGGTGGCCTGGGAATGCTGGTGGCGCTGGCAGTGGTCATGCTTTACGTGGCGGCGCGCTTTCAGTTCAAGTTCTCGGTGGGCGCTGTGTTGGCATTGATTCACGATGTGATTATTGTCGTGGGCTTTTTTGCGCTCTTTCGGATTGATTTTGATCTAACGGTGCTCGCCGCTGTGCTGGCGGTGATTGGCTACTCGCTCAACGATACTATTGTGGTGTATGACCGTATTCGGGAGAATTTTCGCCGGATGCGCAAGGGCAGCCCGGCCGAGGTGATTAACACTTCACTGACGCAGACCCTCGAGCGTACCTGCATCACCTCTTTAACGACCTTACTGGTGCTCATCATGCTGTTCGTGTTCGGTGGCGAGTTGATCAGTGGTTTTGCCATCGCCCTGATTGTCGGGGTCATGGTTGGTACCTATTCCTCGATTTATGTTTCTGCCAATACCCTGATGTGGATGCACATCAGCAAAGAGGACTTGATGCCACCCGAGAAAGAGGGCGCCGAGGTCGACGAGATGCCGTAACCGTTCTCAAGAGCCCGCTGTCACAGCGGGCTTTTTTTTTGCCGCTCAACAAGGGTATGCTTGAAACACGATCTTCAACACACCGGGCGACGCCGCGCACATGAGTGATCAGGTACCGACAATAAGTACAACCCAGGATCTCGATGGACTGTCTTACAGCGAACTGCGCGCGGTTGTGGAGCGCTACCGGCGAATTTTCTGCGGCAGTGGCTATGGTTTCTGGGAGTGGGATTTAACCACCAGCTACATCGACTGGTCGGGCGGTTTCTGGGAACAGCTTGGGTATTCCGACGAAGACCGCCAGCATTTCACCGACTCGCGGGAGCTTCCCAACTACATTCACCCCGATGATGTGGAAGACATGTTTGAGGCAGTACGCGAACACCTGCGTACTGCCGAGCCGCTCAATACCTGTTACCGGATCCGCACAAAGGCCGGTGGTTACATCTGGACCCAGGTGCGTGCCGATTCCATTCGCGATGAGGCGGGCAGGGCGCTCTATATCTCCGGCGTCAATTTCGATATCACCGAGCTGAAGGACACCGAGGCGGCGCTGCGCGACAGCGAGGCGCGGCAGGCCCGCATTATCCAGGCATCCAAAGACGGGATTTGGGAGTGGTATGCCGAGCGCAACGGCTTTCACTTCTCCGCGCGCTGCTGGGAGCACCTGGGCTACTCCGATGAAGACGATATCGTCAATCAGGGCCAAGACCGGATGCGCGAGTGGCGCAATCACATTCATAAAGATGATCTGGCCAAGTTCGACAAAACCCTGAAGGAACACCTGGCCGGGCGCGGCGCATTTGATGTCGAGTACCGGGTGCATGCCAAAAATGGCGAGATCCGCTGGATTCGGGCCCGCGGTAAAGCCAGCTTCGATTACGATGGCCGCCCTCTGCGGATGTCGGGCACCAATATGGATATCACGGACATCAAGCGGGCCGAGGAGCGTGTTGTCCGGGCGAAGGAGCAGGCCGAAAAAGCCAATCGCGCAAAAAGCGAATTTTTATCCAGTATGAGCCACGAGCTGCGCACCCCCCTCAATGCCATACTTGGCTACGCCCAGCTTTTTGAATATGACGATAATCTGCAGGATGTACAAAAGGACAATATTCGCGAAATTCGCGCCGCCGGCGAGCATTTGCTGAAATTGATCAACGATGTCCTGGATCTGGCAAAGATTGAGTCCGGTGCCTTGCAGGCAGCGCTGCAACCGGTGCTGGTGACCCGGCTGCTGGCCGATTGTTTTACCCTGGTGCAACCTCAGGCGGATGCGCGCGGAATATATCTGCACAGCGATTACAGTGGTCTTGAAAACGCCTGTGTCAACGCCGACCCTGTGCGCCTCAAGCAGGCGCTTTTGAATTTGATGAGCAACGCCATCAAGTACAACAAAGTGGGCGGCGAGGTAAAGGTCAGCCTTGAGGTGACCGAGGATTATATGCTGCGGATTAACGTCAGGGATACCGGCACTGGCATAGAGCGCTCGCGTCGCGACGAAGTGTTTCAGCCTTTCAACCGACTGCACGCCGAGATGAGCAAGGTGGAAGGTTCAGGCGTCGGTCTTGTGATCACCAAGCAGTTGGTGGAAATGATGGATGGTCGCATCGACTTTGCCAGCACGCCCGGCAAGGGCACTTGCTTTTGGTTGGACCTGGTGCAAACCGGGCAGGCCGAGGACACGCGCACGGCAAGCAGCGTCGTTCAGAGCGTGACCGCCGATGAGGAGCTCAGGGTGCAAGGGCGCCACCGGATACTCTACATCGAGGACAACCCCACCAATATTCGCCTGATGGAGCACTTTTTCCGGCGCCACGATAATTTCGTCATGGAGGTGTCCGAGGAGCCATACCTCGGGATATTTCGCGCGCGTCAGAGCCGCCCCGATGTGATCATTCTGGATATCAACCTGCCGGGTCTCGATGGCTACGAAGTGCTGAACGTGCTGCGTGGTGATCCTGCAACGCGGGATATCCCCGTGATCGGCTTATCGGCCAATGTCATGTCCATCGATGTGCAAAAAGGCCGGGATGCGGGCTTTTACGAGTATCTCACCAAGCCGTTGCAAATACATCAGCTGGTGCAAGTGCTTAATCGTTTGCTGAATGAACCACCGGGTCCGGTGTTGGAGCGGGCCCGGCAGGCCTGAGCCAATTGTGGCTCAGGTTGGGGGGATTCGGGTGCCCGGCGCCGGGCCTTAACGGATGTGACCCATGTGCTTTTTCACAATTTGCAGTACCGGCTTAAAGACCTTGGGGTTACCGCAGACCACATGGCCGGTTTCGAGATGGCTGTGGCCACCATTAAAGTCGCTGGCCAGTCCGCCCGCCTCTTTAACCAATAGCAGACCCGCTGCAATGTCCCACTGGTTGAGGTTCATTTCCCAAAAGGCGTCAAATCGGCCCGCAGCCACATAGGCCAGATCGAGAGCGGCAGAGCCCGGGCGGCGTATACCGGCGGTTTGACCGGCGATTTCCTGCAGCGCGGCCAGGTAGGCAGAGATGTTGTCCAGAGCATAGCCGCTGAAGGGGATGCCGGTGCCTATGACAGCGCCGGCCAGGCCCTTGCGGCTGCTGACCCTGATGCGGCGACCATTGAGGGCGGCGCCCCGGCCCCGGCTGGCGGTAAATTCTTCGCGCTTGATGGGGTCGTAGACCACGGCGTGTTCGAGCTGCCCTTTCATTCGGCAAGCAATGGAAACCGCGAAATGCGGAATGCCGTGAATAAAGTTGGTGGTGCCGTCCAGCGGATCGATAATCCACTCCACCTCCGCATTGCTGCCGGGCTGTGATCCGCCTTCCTCACCGAGGATGCTGTGATCGGGGTAGGCCTTTTTAAGGTGGTAGATGATTTCCTTTTCGGCAGCTTTATCAATTTCCGTCACGTAATCGTTGCGGCCTTTTTCCTCAATGGCGAGTAAGTCGACGCGCTCGGCAGCGCGCTCAATCAGTTCACCGGCCTTGCGCGCAGCGCGCAGGGCAATATTCAGCATGGGTTCCATGGGGCACCATTTATAGAAACGCTTAAAGAACAGTAGCCGTTAAGGCCAGGCGCGGAATTATAGCAATGCGCAGCCTATTGACCAACGAAAAATGCCCCAGTGCAGCATTTTTGCTAGAATGCCGCGCTTTCGGCGCCGGCGGCGCATTGACTGAGGCGATTTGATGAGCGAGAACCGACTGGACAATCTGCGTATCGTGCTGGTGAATACCTCTCATCCCGGTAACATTGGCGGCGCTGCCCGAGCCATCAAAAATATGGGGCTGTCGCGCTTGTACCTGGTGGCTCCCAAAGAATTTCCCGCTGAGAAGGCGGTGTGGCGAGCGGCAGGGGCCCTGGATGTGCTCGACAATGCCGTGGTGGTGGAAACCCTGGATGAGGCCATTGCCGGCTGTGGACTCGTGGTTGGCACCAGTGCGCGGGAGCGACGTATTCCCTGGCCTCTGGTGAATCCGCGGGAGTGTGGCGAAAAGGCTATTGCCGAAGCCGGTACCCACGAAGTCGCAATTTTGTTTGGCCGGGAGGATCGCGGCCTCACCAATGAAGAGCTGCACCGCTGCCACTACCACGTGCACATTCCCGCCAACGAAGAGTACAGCTCGCTCAACCTGGCCGCCGCCGTGCAAGTGATTGCCTACGAGCTGCGGATGGCCTGGCTGACCCACGAGCAGGGCAAGGCCCCCACCTTTGACGACTGGGATGTGCCGCCTGCCAAAGTCGAGGCCATGGAGCGTTACTACGAGCACCTGCAAGAGACTCTCGAGAAGCTGGGTTTTCTCGAGCCGGACAACCCCCGCCAGACCATGACGCGCTTGCGCCGACTCTACGGCCGTATCCGCATGGATGAAATGGAGCTGTCCATTTTGCGCGGGGTCTTAACCGCGACCCAAAATTACGTCTACCACACGGGCAAAAAGCTCGAGGAGTTGGGCGAGTCGGGTGAAGATGAGCGCTGACCAGGTTGGCGAGCCCGGCGCGCGCGGGCTGGCACTTGGAATCTGACGAATAGTTGAGTAAAATAGTCAGTTATTCGGCAGCCCTTTTCGCTGCAGCACTCAATGCCAGAAAGCCATGAGATTGACCACCAAAGGCCGCTACGCGGTGACAGCTATGCTCGATCTCGCTCTGCACTCCGATGCGGGGCCGGTGAGCCTTGCGGATATTTCAGAGCGCCAGGGAATCTCGCTGTCCTATCTTGAGCAACTGTTCTCCAAATTGCGCCGTGAAGCTCTGGTCAAAAGCGTGCGGGGTCCGGGTGGCGGCTACTGCCTGGCGGCATCGGCAGAGCAGATCTCTGTCGCCCAGGTGGTGGATGCGGTGAGCGAGTCGCTCGATGCCACCAAGTGCCATGGGAGAGGTGACTGCCAGGACGGAGAAATTTGTATTACTCATCACCTGTGGCAGGATCTGAGCGGCCAAATTCACGACTTTTTAAGCGGTATCACTCTGGCGGATCTGGTAGCGCGTCGCGATATTCAGGCCGTCTGTCAACGCCAGGACAACCGCCACGACCGGCAACAGATTGTCTGTAGCGACATAAGCTGAGCCGGAGCAAAGCAGTATGCAACCGATTTATCTGGATTATGCCGCCACCACGCCGGCCGCACCTGAAGTCGCTGCGGCTATGGCGGAGTGTTTGACGCTCGATGGTAATTTCGCCAACCCGGCGTCGCGCTCTCACCTGTACGGCTGGCAGGCCGAGGAGGCGGTGGAGCAGGCGCGCGGGCAATTGGCGGCTTTGCTCAATGCCGATGCCCGGGAGATTGTCTGGACCAGCGGGGCGACCGAGTCCAACAACCTGGCCCTCAAAGGCATATGCCGCCCCGGGGATCACTTGTTGGTGCCCAGTATTGAGCACAAGGCGGTTCTGGACCCGGCCCAGGCGCTTGCCGAGCAGGGCGTCAACCTCGAGCTTGTGCAGCCCGACACCTATGGCCAGATTGACCCGGCGCGGGTCGCGTCCATGATGAGGCCTGAGACTCGTTTGGTGAGCGTCATGCTCGTCAACAATGAGCTCGGCACCATCAATCCCATCGCCGAGATTGCCAGGTTTTGTCGAGAGCGTGGTTGTCTATTGCACGTGGATGCCGCCCAGGCGGTGGGCAAGATCGCCGTAGACGTCAAAGCGCTGGATGTGGATTTACTCTCCGTATCAGCCCACAAGCTCTATGGTCCCAAGGGCATTGGCGCGCTCTACGTCAGGCGCAGCGCCGATGTGCAGCTCGAGGCGCAGATTCACGGCGGTGGTCACGAGCGCGGTATGCGCTCTGGCACCTTGCCCACCCACCAGTGCGTGGGTTTTGGCGTGGCCGCCGAGCTCGCCGGTGCGGAGCTTGAAACTGAGGCCCGGCGGATTGCCGAGCTGCGCGACGCGCTCTGGCAGGGTATTGGCACGCTGCCGGGTGTGCGGCTTAACGGCCATCCGAGCGCACGAGTTGCCGGTCATTTAAACGTCGCTTTTGACGGCATCGATGGCGAAATGCTGTTGTTGTCCCTGCGCCAGCTGGCGGTGTCGTCCGGATCGGCGTGTACATCGGCGAGTATGTCGCCGAGCTATGTGCTCAAGGCGATTGGTCTGAGCGATGCTCAGGCGCTGTCGTCCATACGCTTTAGCGTCGGCCGCTACACCAGCGTGCAGGATATTGACCGGGCGATTGCCCATATCCGCGATGTGGTGGGAAAGCTGCAAGTTAAGGCCGGATAGTGGCCCAAGAATGAGACGACCGCCAGGTCGCAGAGAGTGCAGCGAAAGGCTGCAAGTGATTAGCACGGCAGGCGAGGCCTGCCCACTTCACGTCGGTGAAGAAGAGGTGAAAGATGTCTGAACAGGTTGAACACCTAATCAGGAAAGAGTACGCCGCCGGTTTTCACACGGCGATTGATACCGAAACCCTGCCGCCGGGCCTGAACGAGGAGGTGGTGCGGTTTATTTCGGCCAAAAAAAACGAGCCTGAGTGGCTGCTTGAGTGGCGCCTGCAGGCGTTCCGCGCTTGGCAGGAAATGGATGAGCCCGATTGGGCCCAGGTGAAGTATCCAAAAGTCGATTATCAATCGATTTCCTACTTTTCGTCGCCCAAAAGCATGGCCGACCGTCCGAAAAGTCTGGATGAGGTTGATCCCAAGCTGCTCGAAACCTATGAAAAGCTGGGGATTCCACTGCACGAGCAGGAAATGCTGGCCGGTGTCGCCATGGATGTGGTGTTCGACTCGGTCAGTGTCGTCACCACTTTTCGCGAAAAACTGGAAGAGGCCGGTGTGCTGTTTTGCTCCATCAGCGAAGCCGTGGCCAAGTACCCGGAATTGGTAAAGCAGCACCTGGGGTCCGTGGTCCCGCAAAAAGACAATTACTTTGCGGCTCTGAATTCGGCCGTGTTTTCCGACGGTTCGTTTGTCTACATTCCCAAGGGCGTGCGATGCCCTATGGAGCTGTCGACCTATTTCCGCATTAACGAGCAGAATACCGGCCAGTTCGAGCGCACCCTGATCGTCGCCGAAGAAGGCGCCTACGTCAGCTACCTTGAGGGTTGCACCGCGCCCATGCGCGATGAAAATCAATTGCACGCGGCGGTGGTTGAGCTGGTGGCCAAAGACAATGCCGAAATCAAATATTCCACTGTGCAGAATTGGTACCCCGGCGATGAAGAGGGCAAGGGCGGTATATACAACTTTGTCACCAAGCGCGGCGTTTGCCATAACAGCGCCAAGATCAGCTGGACCCAAGTGGAAACCGGCTCGGCCGTAACTTGGAAATACCCGAGCTGCGTACTGCGCGGAGACAACAGTGTCGGTGAATTTTACTCGGTTGCGTTGACCAACAACTACCAGCAAGCCGACACCGGCACCAAGATGATTCATATTGGAAAAAACACCCGCTCGACCATTATCTCCAAGGGGATTTCGGCCGGCCGCAGTCAGAACAGTTATCGCGGTTTGGTGCGCATGAACCCCGGTGCGGAGGGCGCGCGTAATTACACGCAATGTGACTCGCTGTTGATCGGTGATCGCTGTGGCGCGCACACCTTTCCGTATATAGAGAGTAAAAACCCCTCGGCGGTGATCGAGCACGAGGCAACGACATCGAAAGTCAGTGACGATCAGATGTTTCTCTGCCAGCAGCGCGGTCTGGACGCAGAGAAAGCGGTATCCATGATTGTGAATGGGTTTTGCCGCGAGGTCTTCAAGGAGCTCCCCATGGAGTTTGCCGTCGAGGCCGGGAAATTGTTGGAAGTGAGCCTTGAAGGCTCCGTCGGGTAACACACATTGACAGGGGCAGGCGCCTCAAACACGAGACACAATTGACTATGTTGACCATTGAAAATCTCTGCGCCCGCGTGGAAGACAAAGACATTTTGAAAGGCCTCAACCTAGAGGTGAAACCGGGTGAAGTGCATGCCATCATGGGTCCCAATGGCGCCGGTAAAAGCACCCTCGGCAGCGTACTGGCCGGGCGTGAAAGTTTCACCGTGACCGAAGGCGAGGTCCGCTTTGATGGCAAGGATCTGCTCGAGCTGGATGTGGAAGAGCGTGCTCGCGAAGGATTGTTTCTCGCATTCCAGTACCCGGTAGAAATTCCCGGTGTCAGTAATATGGAATTTTTAAAAGCCTCCGTGGATGCCGTGCGCAAGCATCAGGGCAAGCCGGATTTGTCCAGTGTCGAGTTTATGAAGCTCGCCCGGGAAACCAGCAAACGCGTCAAGCTGGACCAGGCGTTTTTAAAGCGCGGCGTGAATGAGGGCTTCTCCGGCGGCGAGAAAAAGCGCAATGAAATCTTGCAGATGATGCTGCTTGAACCGCGCTTGTGCATTTTGGATGAAACCGACTCCGGGCTGGATATCGATGCGTTGCAAACCGTTGCCGACGGCGTGAACGCCATGCGCAGCGAAGAGCGCAGCTTCATCGTGGTCACCCACTATCAGCGGCTGCTCGATTATATCGTCCCAGATGTCGTGCATGTTTTGGCCGATGGCAAGATTGTGAAGTCCGGCGACAAGTCTCTGGCCAAGGAGCTCGAGGCGAAAGGCTACCGCTGGCTTGAAAGCGAGGTGGCCTGATGGGAGATCTACAAACTCACGCGCTCGAGCTGGCCGCTCGCCAGCAGGCGCCTGAGTGGGCGGGCGATTTGCGCCGCCGCGGGGCGCAGCGCTTTGCCAGTGCCAGCTGGCCCAATCGGCGCACCGAGCGTTGGAAATACACACCGCTGGTCGCCATTGCGAAAAAGCAACTGGCGCTGCCCGTTGACGATGTAATGGCTTTGCCCGAGGGTGAGCTGATTGATGTAGACGCCTACAAAATAGCGTTTGTTAACGGTGTATTTTCGCCGCAGCACTCTGACGCTCTGCCCGAGGGCGTTGTCACCTTGGCCGACGCTGAGGGTAGCGAGATTGAGCTGCTGCAGGCCCACCTGGGCCGTCAGGCCGACAGTCAGGAGCATTTGTTTGCCGCACTGGCTGAGGCAACCCTCGGGCAGGGGTTGTTGGTGCACATCGCTGCCGGCAAGGTTCTGGATAAGCCTCTGTACGTGGTTCACTACAGCTGTGGAGAGCAGCCGCTGCTGGCCAGCACGCGCATACTGGTCCTTGCAGAGGCGAGCGCCGAGCTCGAGCTGATCGAGCACTTCCTCTGTGACACCCAAGAGCAGGCGAACCTAGTCACCGCGCAGACGGAAATGGTGCTTGGGGACAATGCGCGCGTTAAACATTATCGCCTCAACCTGGAGGGCGAGGGCGTCACTCATATGGGGGGCGTGTTTGCCGAGCTTGGGCGCGATGCGCTGTTTGATGGTTTTGCGATAGCCACTGGCGGTGAACTGATTCGCAACGACTATGTGCTGTCCCACTGCGGATCTGGCGCTCACGTGGAGCTGCAAGGTGTTTACCTGCCGCGCGGCCGGCAAGTAGTGGATTATCACACCAATATTCAGCATCGCGTACCGCATTGCACCAGTAATGAGGTTTTCCGCGGCATTGTGGGCGACCGTGCCAAGGCGGTGTTTAACGGCCGTATTCATATTTTTGAGCAGGCGCAGAAAACCCTGGCACAGTTGTCCAACAAAAATTTGCTGACGTCCAATAAGGCGGAGGTAGACACCAAGCCCGAGCTGGAAATCTACGCCGATGATGTGAAGTGCGCCCACGGCGCGACTGTGGCTCAATTGGACGAAACCTCGCTCTACTATTTACAAACTCGCGGTATCAGCAAAGAACAGGCGCTGGTAATGATGAGTTTTGGTTTTATCAATGAGCTGATCCAGGCCATTAAAAATCCCGCTGTGGCTGAATATCTTCTGCCCCGGTTGGCTTCACAATTTGGCCGCCAGCCGGATGACTTGCTGGTGTTGGAGGCCGATACGCTTGACTGATTTTGACGTCGCCGCCATCAGGGCTCAGTTTCCGATACTCCGGCAGGAGGTCAACGGCCACCCTCTGGTTTATCTGGACAATGCGGCCACCACGCAGAAGCCCGAGTCGGTGATCAATGCCATTGCCGACTACTACCGTTTCGACAACTCGAACGTGCATCGAGGTGCTCATGCGCTGAGCGATCGGGCTACGGAAAAGTTTGAAGCGGCTCGTCAGAAGCTTGCCGAGTTTGTCAACGCCAGCTCCCGCGAGCAAATCTTATGGACACGCGGCACGACAGAGGGCGTCAACCTGGTAGCAGCCAGTTGGGGTGCGTCAAGCTTACAAGCGGGTGACCGGGTTTTGGTCTCTGCCATGGAGCACCACTCCAATATCGTGCCCTGGCAAATGGTGGCCGCGCGCGTCGGCGCCACTGTCGAGCCTATTCCGGTAGATGCGCTCGGATGTATTGATGTTGAGGCGCTGGCGGCAATGCTCGATGAGCGGGTCAAAATGGTGGCCGTGGGCCATGTGTCCAATGCTCTCGGCAGCATCAACCCGATCCAGGCGATTACTACCATGGTCCACGATGTGGGCGCGCGGGTGTTCATAGACGCCGCGCAGTCGGTCGCTCACTGGCCGCTGGACGTTCAGGCGCTAGATTGCGATTTCCTCGCCTTTTCTGCCCACAAAATGTTTGGCCCTACCGGCATGGGCGTGCTCTATGGTAAGCGCGAACTACTTGAGGCAATGCCGCCCTATCAGGGCGGGGGCGAGATGATCGAATCGGTGAGCTTCGCCGGCACGCTCTACAATAAACTGCCTTATAAGTTTGAAGCGGGAACTCCGAACATCGCCGGCGCCATTGGCTTGGGTGCAGCGGTGGATTTTTTGCAGGGGCTGGACCGCCAGGCGGCGGATGCCCACGAGAAGGCGTTACTGGCCGAGGCCGAGGCCGCACTGCAAAGCTTGGGTGGTTTTCGGTTGGTGGGCAGAGCTCGAGAGAAAGTTGCGGTAATGAGCTTTGTCAGCGACTTTGCTCACCCGCAGGATATCGGCATGATTCTCGATCAGCAGGGGATTGCGGTGCGCACCGGGAATCACTGCGCCCAGCCGATTATGGATCAATACGGCCTACCGGGAACGGTGCGCGCCAGCTTCAGTCTCTATAATACGGCCGATGACATCAGCCGGCTGATGGCGGGGCTTGAAAAAGCCAAGATGTTTCTCGCCTGAGTTATCAAGTTTGTTAGAGGTTTGCTATGAGTGTCGAGAGTTTTGATCCCACGGCCGGTGCTTTGGTGGAGGTAACGCCAGAAGCACTGAGTCACTTTAAAAAGCAGTTGGCCGCTGATACGGCGGGCGCCCAAGCCGTGCGCTTGTCGGTGAAAGAGAGCGGCTGCACCGGGTTTATGTATGTCTTGGATCTGGTGGCCGAGCCGGCCCAGGGGGATGAAATATTACCGCTTGAAGGTAATGTGTCTCTCTATGTGGACCGGCAGAGCATTCCTGTTGTGCGCGGCACCAAAATTGACTTTGTCACCGAGGGTGTCAATCGTCAGTTGGCCTTTTTGAACCCCAATGCACGCGACTACTGCGGTTGCGGTGAAAGTTTTAACATCGGTTAGGAACTGCTATGGCCGCACAACGCGAGATGGTCGTTACCCGGGAGGACTGCCCGGCAAGGCGCGTGCCCGACGGTACCCCGGTGACCATTCCCAAAGATACCTTTGTCACTATCACCCAGGCGCTGGGCGGGAATTACACCCTGAGTTATCAGGGGCAGATGGTGCGTGTGGACGGCCTGGACGCTGCCGCCATCGGCAAAGAGCCGGAGTTGCTCGATTTTACGGCCCCTGCCGACGGCCGCATCAGCGAGGCGCAGGTGTGGGATGCACTGAAAACGGTGTTTGATCCAGAGATCCCGGTGGATCTTGTTAACCTCGGCCTTATCTATGCGCTGGATATCGACCAGGCACGTGGGCACGTGGGTATTACCATGACGCTGACCGCGCCCGGCTGCGGCATGGGCCCGGTCTTGGTCGGTGATGTGGAATACCGTGTCGGTCGGGTCCCCAATGTCCGCGAGGTGGAGGTCGATCTGGTGTTTGATCCGCCCTGGCACCGCGACATGATGAGTGAAGAGGCCCAGCTTGAAACCGGTATGTTTTTTTAAGGCAGACGAATGACCCAGTTCGGCACAGACGTCACCAGCGACGATATCATCGAAACCCTAGGCTTTTTTGATGGCTGGGAAGAGCGCTATAAGTACATCATAGACTTGGGCAAGGAGTTGCCGCCCATGGACGCGGCCGGGAAAACGGAGCAAAACCTCGTGCGCGGCTGTCAAAGCCAAGTATGGCTGGTCACCCGCGAAGAAGGTGGCAAGCTGTATTTTACCGCGGACAGCGACGCTTTTATCGTCAAGGGGCTGCTGGCGGTGGTCTTGGCCGCTTACAATGGCAAAAGCCCGGCCGAGGTATCTGCGTTTGATATCGACGGCTATTTTGAGGCGCTCAATCTGCTTAAGCACTTGAGTTCCACCCGCGGCAATGGGCTCAAGGCGATGGTGCAGCGCATCCAGGCTGAGGCTTCGGCCCGATGAGCGGCTGAGGCGATTTCGGCCCGTTTTGAGGGCGTATTTGCGTATAAAATTACCCAAAACCCGCGTATAATCCGCGGGTTTTGGGTATTTGTGGGGGGCAGCCCCCGTTAGATCAGGAAAATGGAGTGCCAGATGGCCGTAGAACAGACTTTATCCATCATTAAACCCGACGCTGTGGGTAACCACCATATCGGCGCTATTATTCAGCGTTTTGAAGAATCGGGCCTTAAAATCGCGGCGCTGAAAATGCTGCAGCTGAGCCGTGAGCAAGCCGAGGGCTTTTACGCCGAGCACAGCGAGCGCCCATTTTTTACCTCTTTGGTGGAGTTTATGATTTCCGGGCCCGTCTGTGTCCAGGTTTTGCAAGGTGAAAGCGCCGTGGCGCGCAATCGCGAGCTGATGGGCGCTACCAACCCGGAAGAGGCGGCGCCGGGTACCATTCGCGCCGATTTCGCCACCGCAGTCAGTGCCAATGCCGTGCACGGCTCGGACTCTCAGGCATCGGCGCGCCGGGAAATCGATTACTTTTTTGCGGCAGACGAGATTTACACGCGCTGAGCGCGAAGGTGTTGGTCATGACAGAAGTGGCGTTGGAGTCAAATACGGCGGCAGGGCAGGGCAAGGTTAACTTGCTCGGTCTGCCCGAGTCCAAGCTGATCGCCTTTTTTGAAACCATGGGTGAGAAGCGTTTTCGCGCCGCCCAGGTGCTGAAATGGATACATCAGCTGGGTGTCGATAACTTCGACGAGATGACCAACATCAGCAAGGCGCTGCGGGAAAAGCTCAAGGCCAACTGCGAGATTCGCGCCCCGGAAGTGCTTCGTCAACTGGATTCAGCCGATGGCACGCGCAAGTTCCTGATCCGGGTCACTGGCGGCAGTGTCGTCGAAACGGTGTTTATTCCCGACGGCGAGCGCGGCACTCTCTGCGTGTCCTCGCAGGTGGGTTGTTCGCTCGACTGCAGTTTTTGTGCAACGGGCAAGCAGGGTTTCAATCGCGATCTGACCGCAGCGGAGATTATCGGCCAGGTCTGGATCGCCGCGCAATCCTTTGGCCAGCTACGTCCCAACGGGCCGCGCAAGGTCACCAATGTGGTGATGATGGGCATGGGCGAGCCGTTGATGAACTTCGACAATGTGGTCGATGCCATGAATCTCATGATGCACGACAATGCCTACGGCATCTCCAAGCGCCGGGTGACCTTGAGCACCTCTGGCGTGGTGCCGCAGCTCGACCGCCTGAGTCAATACACCGATGCCTGCCTCGCCATCTCGCTGCACGCGCCCAACGACGAGCTGCGCAACGAGCTGGTGCCCATCAATAAAAAATACCCGATTGCGATGCTGCTGGCCTCTGCCAAGCGCTATATCGAATCTCTGCCGGACACGCATCGCAAAATCACCATCGAGTACACCTTGATCGACCAGGTGAACGATCGTCCCGAGCATGCGCATCAGCTGGCGGAGTTACTGCGCGACGTGCCGGTAAAAATCAATCTGATCCCTTTCAACCCGTTTAACCTGTCCAACTACAAGCGTGTTAGCAACAACGCCATGCGCCGTTTTCAGGATATTCTGATGACAGAGGGCTATATCACCACCGTGCGTACCACGCGGGGTGACGATATCGATGCCGCTTGCGGGCAGCTGGCCGGTGAGGTGAATGATATTACCCGCCGCTCCGAGCGATACCGCGCACAGTTTTCCAGGGCGGAGCCAGTTACTATTGTCAATCAATAACAACAAGAGGCCGAGCAGTGTTGACGATCCGAACATTAAAGCGCATTTGCCAATCCATTATTGCATTGACCGCCACCCTGGTGCTGGCCGGATGTGTCAGCACGGTGCCGCCCTCCAAATACCAGGTCGATGAAGAGCGGGCGCTGGATAGCCACGTACAGCTCGCGCTCAAATACATTGAGGCGCAAAACCGAGAGTCGGCGCGTCATCATTTGCGCAAGGCCTTTGAGATTGACCGCAAATCGGTAGAGGCCACTTTTGCTATGGCCATGCTCTATCAGCTTGAGGGAGAACCCAAGATGGCTGAGGAGTACTTTAAACGGACTTTGAAACTCGATCGAGATTACACTCGTGCGCGCAACAACTACGGAGCTTTTCTCTTTGGCCGCGAGCGCTACAAGGAAGCCTACGAGCAGTTTGAAATTGCCTCGGAGGACCTCGACTATGACAACCGGGCCCAGGCAATGGTTAACCTTGGCCGCACCGCCATTAAACTCGACAAGCCCGAGCGAGCAGAGGCCGTCTTTGAACACGCCAACCGTCTAAACGCGGCTATGCCGACGGTTAAGTACGAGCTGGCCGCCCTCAACTTTGCGCAGAACGATTACGCCGAGGCAAAGAAATATCTGGCAGCCTACGAGCAAATTGCCCGGCCCGTTCCGCAAACCTTGTTGCTGGGCATTAAAGTTGAGCGCATTTTCGGCAACAAGGACAAAGAAGCAAGCTATGCGCTGCTGCTGAAAAATCAATACCCGTATTCCGCCGAGTATCTGGAGTACAAACAGATGTTGGAGAATCAGGACTAGTCATGTCTGAGCAAGAACCACACGCTGAGCTCGATCCGGGCGCTGTACTCAAAGCAGAGCGTGAGCGCCAGGGAAAAACCTGCGAACAGGTGGCGAGCGAACTGAATATTCAGTTGAACAAACTCCAGGCTCTGGAGGCGGGCGACTATGATCGGCTGTTTTCGGCGGTGTTTACCCGCGGCTACATTCGCAGCTACGCCAAGCTTCTGAAAATAGACAGCCAGCCGCTGGTACGCCGCTTCGATGAAATGAGCACCACCGAAGAGCAGCCTTTGCCCATCGGTGAGTCGCTCAATGTCAAAATGAACCGCCCGCGCTCGGCTTGGCCGGGCAGGCTTCTGTTGATTGTGGTCATCGTGATGCTTTGGGTCTTGGCCTACTGGTATTTCGGCGGCGCGGCGCAAGAGGCTTCTTTAAATTCCAGCGAGGCTGATTCTGCTCAAGAAGTCAGTGTATCGGCGCTGCAAACCGACACAAACAGTGAGCCAGAAATTGCTGTGCCTGCCGATTATGAACTCGCCATAAATCTGCCCGAATCAGGTACTGTCATTGATGAGGCGAACACCGCGGGTGAGCTTGAAGCTGCCCCGCTCGATGAGGTCGACGTAGTGCCCGCTGAGGTTGTTGAATCGGCGCCGGTGAATACCGACGAGATGACCGCCGTCACATCCGATACCTTGGTGTTGTCTTTTGCGCAGGATTGCTGGCTTGAAGTCGAGGACAGTGCAGGGAATATGCTGGCCGCCGATTTGCAGCGAGCCGGTTCGAGTATCGAGCTTCAAGGTCTTGCCCCTTTTAGCATCAAACTGGGCAATACGGCCGGTGTAAGCGTCAGTCTGAATGGTCAAACGGTCAGTATTCCCAATGCCGATTCCGGCAATGTGGTCAGGTTCAGCGCAGGTCTTACCGAGTAGGTCGTTATGCATCACGAATCACCCATCAAACGGCGTAAGTCGCGGCAAATTATGGTTGGCAAGGTACCCGTGGGTGGCGATGCGCCCATCGCTGTGCAGAGCATGACCAACACAGAAACCTGCGATGTGGCTGCCACGGTAGGCCAGATCCAGCGCCTGGAGGCAGCAGGTGCCGATATCGTTCGTGTCTCTGTGCCTACTATGGAGGCGGCCGAGGCGTTTGGCGAAATTCGTCGGCAAGTCAATGTGCCCCTGGTGGCCGATATTCATTTTGATTATCGCATTGCGCTACGGGTGGCGGACCTTGGGGTCGATTGCCTGCGCATTAACCCCGGTAATATCGGTCGGGAGAAACGCATTCGGGCCGTGGTGGATAAGGCGCGCGATCTCGGCATTCCGATTCGCATTGGGGTAAACGCCGGCTCCTTGGAAAAAGACCTGCAAAAAAAATACGGGGAGCCGACGCCCGAGGCACTGGTCGAGTCGGCGATGCGTCATGTGGCGATTCTCGAGGGGCTGGGGTTTGAGGACTTTAAAGTCAGCGTCAAGGCCTCCGATGTATTTATGGCGGTAGGTGCCTACAGGCTGCTGGCCGACAAAATTGATCAGCCTCTGCACCTGGGTATTACCGAGGCCGGTGGCTTGCGCTCAGGTACGGTTAAGTCGGCGGTGGGGCTCGGGGCGCTGTTGCTCGATGGCATTGGCGACACCATTCGCATCTCGCTTGCGGCCGATCCGGTAGAAGAGGTCAAGGTGGGCTGGGACTTGCTCAAGAGCCTCAAGCTTCGAAGCAAGGGCGTCAACTTTATCGCCTGTCCGAGCTGCTCGCGCCAGAACTTTGATGTGATCAAAACCATGAACGAGCTGGAGTTGCGGGTGGAAGACATTACCACGCCGCTGGATGTGGCCGTTATTGGTTGTGTGGTGAATGGTCCTGGTGAGGCAAAAGAGGCCGATTTGGGGCTTGCCGGCGGTACGCCCAGCAATCTCGTCTACGTCGACGGTCAGCCAGACAGTAAACTCACCAACGGCTCTCTGGTGGATGATCTGGAGCGTTTAATCCGGCGCAAGGCGGCGGAGAAAGAGCTGGCGGAAAAAGACATTATTGCCCGCGGCTAAGTACCCGCGAGTGACGATTTATTCTCAGTGTGTTTAGTTATCAGTAAGGTATCAGATTGAAAAAAATTCAGGCGATTCGCGGAATGAACGACCTGCTGCCCGCAGATACCGCAATCTGGCAGTATATGGAAGCCTGCGTCAAGCGGGCACTGGCCGGTTTTGGCTACAGTGAAATTCGCTTTCCGATTATGGAGCAGACCGACCTTTTCAAACGTTCTATCGGAGAGGTTACCGATATTGTTGAAAAGGAAATGTACACCTTTGAAGATCGCAACGGTGAGAGTGTTACTCTGCGACCAGAGGGCACAGCGAGCTGTGTGCGCGCCTGCGAAGAGCACGGTCTTTTGTACAATCAAACGCAGCGCTTGTGGTACATGGGGCCGATGTTCCGCTATGAACGTCCGCAAAAAGGTCGCTATCGGCAGTTTCATCAGGTGGGCATCGAAACCTTTGGTCTCGAGGGGCCGGACATTGATGCCGAACTCCTATTGCTCGGTTATCACTTGTTCCGCCAGCTGGGGCTGGATCACTGCGTAAGCCTGCAAATCAACTCCCTAGGGAGCGATGCGGCGCGCGCCGCCTTTCGCGAAGCACTGGTGAAGTATCTCAGTGCACACGAAGCGCAGCTGGATGAGGACAGCAAGCGGCGCTTGCACACCAATCCCCTGCGTATTCTCGACAGCAAAAGCCCCGACACCCAGGCGCTGCTCGATGGCGGCCCGAGCCTGGCCGATTATCTCGATGAGTCCTCACACGAGCATTTCACACGCCTTACGCAACTGTTGGACGCCGCCGGTGTCCCATACAGCGTTAACCCCCGGCTGGTGCGTGGGTTGGATTACTACAGCCGCACGGCCTTTGAATGGGTGACCGATCGCCTGGGGGCACAGAGCGCCGTCTGCGCCGGTGGACGCTACGACAATCTGGTGGCCCAGTTGGGCGGTCGGCCGACACCCGCGGTGGGGTTTGCCATCGGGCTTGAGCGTTTAGTGCTTCTGGTGCAAAGTGAAGGGCGCCTGCCGGAGGGTCTGGACGCATCGGTAGACGTCTACCTGGCCGCTGTGGGGGATGTGCAGGCCGAGGCTTTGAAGCTCGCGGCAAGTTTGCGCGAGCAGTTGCCTCAGTTGCGTCTGGGAATGCACTGCGGCGGCGGCAGCTTCAAAAGCCAGCTGAAAAAAGCCGACAAGAGTGGTGCTCAAGTGGCGTTGATTCTCGGTGAAGATGAGGCGGCCGAAGGCAAGGTGGCGGTTAAATATTTGCGTGAGGATCGGCCTCAGCAGAGTCTCAACCAAAATGACGTTGCGCAGCTGCTGACGAGTGTGGCAAGCGGCGCGCAGCAAGAAGCTAAATAATGACGGGTAGGAGTAAAGAGTGAGCGATCATCTGACCGAAGAAGAACAATTAGAAAACCTCAAAAGACTGTGGAAAGAATACGGCACCACCGTTATTGCCAGTGTTGTGGTGGCCACCGCTGGCTACTTTGGCTGGAATTACTGGCAGGACGCCGAGCAGCAGCGTCTGGAAAATGCCTCCAATCGCTACGAAGAGCTGGTAACGGCCGTGGGCAGCGCCAACGCGCCGCAGGCGGATGATGCCGAGGCCTCCAAAGCGACCGTGAGCCATTTGTCAGAGCAGATTAAAAGCACGGCCAGCGACAGTGCCTACGCGGTTCAGGGCGCTTTCTTTGCGGCGAAAAAAGCCGTTGAAAGCGGCGATTTGACCGCTGCCGAGGGCGAGCTGCAATGGGTTCTGGCCAACGCCGACAGCGAGGCCATGAAAGAGGTGGCACGCATTCGCCTGGCCCGCGTTCTGGCCGCGAAAGGTGATTTTTCCGCAGCGCTTAATCAGGTGAGCTCGGAGCCCGCCGCAGGTTTTGCCGCAGAGCAAGCAGAGGTGCGCGGGGATATTCTGCGTCAAAACGGTGACAGCGCCGCTGCCTTGACCGCCTATGAAAAAGCTCTGGAGAGTCTCACGGGTGACCAGCAGCAAAGACGTATGGTGCTGCAAATGAAAATTGACAATACCAAGCCCGCTTCATCTGAGGAGCCCTCGGCATGAGATTGATCCTGACGCTGACACTGGCTATCGCGCTGAGCGGTTGTTCGTTGTTCAGTAAAAAAGATGGCACTGAACCCATGGAGCTGGTGGATTTTGAGCCGACGGCCAAAATTGACCGGATCTGGCAGCGCGATACGGGCGCGGGCCAGGGCGAAGGTTATACCCGGCTAACGCCAGCGTTTGATGATGAGCTTCTCTATGTTGTCGACTACGAAGGCAAGCTGAGCGCCATCAATCGTCTGTCAGGCAAAGTTGTCTGGCGTCGCGATCTCGACGAAACCATTGCCGGTGGTGTGGGCCTGGGTGCTGACCAGTTGTTGCTCGGCACTGATGAGGGTGAGCTTCTGGCCCTGAGCCAGGACGACGGCACAGAGCTTTGGCGCACCCAGCTTTCGAGCGAGATTATGTCGGTGCCCGCGGGTGACAGTGCCGTGGTGGCCGCGCAGACGCTGGACGGGCGCTTGACGGTGGTCAACGCCAGCAGCGGTGAAGTGTTGTGGTTTTACGACAATCCGCCGCCGAAGTTGACCCTGCGCGGTCGCCCGACGCCGGCGATTACCGGTTCGGCCATCTATGCGGGCTTTGCCAGCGGCCGGTTGATGGCCTTTAATCCGCAAAACGGTCTTATCCTCTGGGAGCAGCGCGTCGCTATGCCCAGAGGTCGTTCGGACCTGGAAAAGATGGTCGACATCCAGGCTTCCCCGCTGTTGCAGGACGGAATTTTGTATCTGAACGGCTACCAGGGCCGTCTAATGGCGGTCACCCGCGCCAATGGCCGGCCGCTGTGGTCGATTGATTCGTCCAGTTACCAAGAGCTCTGGCTCGACAACGGCGAGCTGTTTGTCTCTGCCGCAGACAGTAAAGTGACGGCCTATAACGCCGCGGCTGGTACCGAGCTTTGGAGTAACGAGCAGATGTTGCGCCGTCAGGTCACGGGCGCCGCCAGCGTGGGTGACTATGTGGCAGTGGCGGACGAAGACGGCTATCTTCATTTTATGAACCGCAGTGACGGTAGCTTCGCCGCCCGGACCCGGGTGGACGGCTCCGGTGTCAGAGCACCGCTGTGGAGCGATGGCGAGCGACTCTATGTGCTGGCCAATGATGGCACACTCGCCGCCTATACCCTATCCGGCCGCTAATGGCCCTCCGGCTGCCCCAAGCGGGCAGCCTTTTTATCAAGACTGAACACTATGATCCCTGTTATTGCCCTGGTCGGACGCCCCAATGTCGGTAAGTCCACTATGTTTAATCGCCTGACACGCTCACGCGATGCCATTGTCGCTAACTATGCGGGGCTAACGCGCGATCGCAAATACGGCGAGGGTAAAATCGGTGACCAGCGTTTTATGCTGGTGGACACCGGCGGTATCAGTGGCGAGGAAGAGGGCATAGACACCCTGATGGCGCAACAGTCGCTGCAGGCGATTGATGAGGCCGATGTGGTGCTGTTTATGGTTTCCAGTCGCGATGGTCTGACGGCCGCCGACCACATCATCGCCAAGCAGCTGCGCCAGCGCGGCAAAAAAACCTATCTGGTCGCCAACAAAGTCGACGGCATGGACCCGGATATGGCAGTCATGCCGTTTTATGAGCTGGGTCTTGGCGAGGTATTCGCCACCACTGCCACCCACGGCCGGGGTGTCAAATCCATGATGGAAAGTGTATTGGCCGAGTTGCCCGCGAGCGAGGAAGATCCCGCTGAACCCGAGGCGACGGGGATTAAAATGGCCATCGTTGGCCGGCCCAATGTGGGCAAGTCGACGCTCGTTAATCGCATGCTCGGTGAAGACCGCGTGGTGGTGTACGACTTGCCCGGCACCACCCGCGACAGCGTGTATATTCATTACGAGCGCTTTGATAAACCCTACACCATTATCGACACAGCGGGAATTCGTCGCCGCAAAAACGTGTCTCTGACGGTCGAAAAATTCTCTATCGTTAAAACCCTGCAGGCCATTGATGACGCCAACGTGGTGATACTGGTGATCGATGCCAGTGAGGGCGTGGTCGAGCAGGATTTGCATTTGATGGGTACGATTATCGACGCCGGCAGGGCTCTGGTGGTAGCGCTCAACAAATGGGACGGGCTCGACGAGGGACACAAGCAGTACGTTAAAAACGAAATTGACCGCCGCTTGCGATTTATTGATTTTGCCAATATTCATTATATTTCGGCGCTGCACGGCACTGGGGTGGGCAACCTCTACAAGTCGATTGAGCAGGCGTATCAAAGCGCCACCGATAAACTCTCGACGAGCTTTCTGACACAGGTTTTGCAGGACGCCGTTGCCGAGCACCAGCCGCCCATGATCAACGGTCGGCGCATCAAACTGCGTTACGCCCACGCCGGTGGCAGCAACCCGCCGATTATTGTGATTCATGGCAATCAAACGGCAAAAGTGCCCGCGCATTACGTGCGCTACTTGGAAAAAACCTTCCGCCGCGCACTCAATTTACGTGGTACACCCGTACGCATTGAATTCAAATCCAGCGACAACCCCTTCGCCGAGCGCAAAAAGCCCAAGGCGCCCGTGCGCAGTCAGCGCCGCGCGCCGCGTAAAGGCAGCTAGACCTTGTGAGTCCGTTTGTGCTTATCGCCCTGTGCTTGCTGGCAGGGCTGGCCTTACAGTTTGCTCGCGTTGCCGGCGAGCGAACCGCGTCGCGTTTAAACGCCTATGTCATCAATGTTGCCCTGCCGAGTTTAATTCTTTACGAGTTGCCCAAACTCAGTTTTGATGCAACCGTTTTGCTGCCGGTGGTTGTGAGCTGGTCGGTCATGGCGGCTACCGCCCTCGGTGTTCTGCTGGCGTCGCGCCTGTGGTCTTTGTCGCGCGGTGTGACAGGGTGTCTTTTGCTGATGCTGCCGCTCGGTAACACCGGTTTTGTCGGCATCCCGCTGATTCAGGCACTGGTGGGTGACGCTGGTATCGGCTATGCCATTCTCTACGACCAGTTCGGCACCTTTCTCGCGCTCAATACGCTGGGGATTGCCATAGCGGTGGGCTTCAGTGGTGGCCAAAGCTCCGCCGGTTATATTGTCGGCCGAATTCTACGCTTTCCTCCTTTTATCAGCTTGTTGTTGGCTTTTGCGCTCCTGTGGTGGGAGTACCCGCCTTGGTTGTCACAAGTGCTCGCGTGGCTTGCCTGGACTCTGGTACCGGTGGTGATGGTGGCCGTGGGTATCTCCTGGCACCTGAAGCTGGATCCGGCGGATTTAACGATTTTTGCCGCAGCCCTGGCGACCCTGCTGGTGTTCAAGCCCGTCGCTGCGCTTTTGGTCTCTACCGTGATGGGCGGCGAGGGCATTGCTCACCGGGTGGTGGTGCTCGAAGCCGGCATGCCCGCCATGATTTCCGCGGGCGTGCTCGCCATGCGTTACGCACTGGCGCCTCGCCTTGCCGCCTCGCTGGTGGGTTACAGTTTGCTCGCTGGTATTCCCACTTTGTTTGTCTGGCGCTGGGTTCTTGGCGGCTGATCTCTTACTTAAGCAGCCAGTCTATTTGTTCTGATGCCAGAACGGCTGACCAATGGTCGGTGTACTGGGGCTTGCCGTTTGCCGGGCTTGCATCAAACCGGCACGATACGCCTGCCTGCCCGCCACAAGAGCATTGGCAAAGCTCGCCGCCATAAGCACTGGGTTTTGCGCTTTGGCGACGGCGGTATTCAGCAGTACCGCGTCAAACCCCATTTCCATGGCCTCGCACGCCTGCGATGGAGCGCCAATGCCAGCGTCGATAATCACAGGGCAGTCAAAGCGCTCACGCAAGGTTTTCAAGGCGTAGCGATTGAGCAGGCCGCGGCCTGTGCCTATGGGCGCGCCCCAGGGCATCAAGACTTCACAGCCGGCCTCGCGCAGGCGCTGACAGAGGATTAAATCGTCGGTGCAATAAGGCAGAACCTTAAAGCCCTGGCCGATGAGTTCCCGGCTGGCTTCCACCAGGGCGAAAGGGTCGGGCTGTAAATTATAATCATCGCCAATGACCTCCAGCTTGATCCACTCCGTGGAGAACAGCTCGCGGGACATTTGCGCGAGATTGACCGCCTCCTTGACCGATTTGCAACCGGCGGTGTTGGGCAGGAGGCGGCATCCGGTTTGCTGAATCAGTTGCCAGAATCTCTCGCCATCGCCAGCGGCCGGGTTTTGCCGGCGCAACCCGAGCGTAATGATTTCGCAGCGTGCGGCGGCAACCGCATCGCACATTTGCTGCGGCGATTCATACAATGCAGTGCCCAGTAGGAAGCGGCTTGAAAAGGTTTCGCCGTAGAGCGTTAAGTGGTCTTCTTTCATGTTTAGCCTCCGCCGACCGGTGTGACCACATCGACCATATCGCCACTGCCGAGCAAACAATCGTCATAGGCTGAGCGCGGGATAAATTCGCCGTTGACCGCAGCGGCAAACTGCTCACCGATGCGCTGTTCATCAATCCAAAGCGCGAGGGCGCTGCTGAGGTTGGTGTTGTGCGGCAGCTGCACGGGTTCGGCGTTTAAAAAGACTTCGATGGTACGTTTACTCATACACTCGCTCTTGACAGGGAAAGAGCCTGTTTGGGCTCGATAAAATAGCGCTTATGGGGCGACTCGCTTTCACCGGTGATTTGAGCCAGCGCGCAATCCACGAGCGCCGGCGCCAGCAAATAGCCGTGGCGAAACAAGCCGTTGAGCCGCAGCAGGCCCGGTTCGCACTGAAGCTGCGGGAAGTTACTGGCGAAGGCGGGACGCAGATTGACGCCGGCCTCGAGAATACGGGCCTCAGCAAATGCCGGCGACAGCGTATAAACGGCACTGGACAGTTCCAATGACGACTGCAGGGTGATTGGCGCGAGGTCTTCGCTCTCGATTTGGGTGGCCCCAATCACGTAGCGGTTGCCGGGTTTAGGTACCACATACAGCTGATAGCGCGGGTGCATCAGGCGCACCGGTCTGCTCAGACTCACCTCGGTGGTTTCCAGATGTAGGGTTTCGCCTCGCACGCCGCGCAGGTTGTGCAGGCAATGGCGTGCGCCCGCACCACGGCAGTCGATAACAAGGCAAAAGGGCCGGGCAGTTTGACTCTGGGTATCCAGAATTTGCTTTGCCCGCGGCACCACTTGGGTGTTGTAAATTCTTTCAACGTCCAGCGCCGCAAGGCGCGCATCCAACCGCGCGAGTATCTGGCGGTTGTCCAGGTGCGCTTCCGGCGAGAGGAAAATGCCGCGTCTTAGCTGTGGGTTAAGGTCTGGTTCGAGCGATTGTATGTCGCCGCCGTCGAGTGGTTCTATACGTGCGTGGGGCTGACCGCGCAGGGTCCGGCTGTCGAGCATAAACTGATCCAGCTCGGATTCATCCTGCGGGTGCGCCACGAGCAAGCTGCCCTTGTTGTGGATACAGTGCTTTGCGCCTTCGCCTAGTTGTTCGAGCCATTGATGCCAGCGTTCGATTCCGTGCAGCCCGAGGGTGTAGACACAGGGCTCGGCGGCGGCCGCTTCGCTGATGGGGGCGAGCATGCCGGCGGCCGTATGGGCGGCACTGAGATTGCGCTCAGCTGAGCCGGCCTCGAATATCGTGACCCGGTAGCCGCGCTCGGCGAGTTGCCAGGCCATGAGCGTCCCGAGCAAGCCGCCACCTGCGATGCCGATGCGGGCACCCGGGTACGGAGGGTCTTGGGTCTGAGGGTTTTGTTGTGTCACAACTGCCTCGCGTCGTCGAGGCTGGGAGGAGGGCGGACGAGTGCGCTCATCCGTTTACTTGTTCCCTCCGCAGGTACCAGCCTGTTCAGGTTCCACGGGTTCGGCCGTACCGATCTCAGCCTCCGAGCTGCAGTTGCAGCCGAGGCGCCCCGACAAGTGCGATCAATATAAAGCGATTACTCCGCGGTTGCAATCACCCGGCAGGTGAGCTGACCCTTTGCGAGGCGCGCCGAGATGTCTTCCCCCGCCGCGACCTGATTTGCGGCGGTAATCACTGCACCCTCTTGGTTGCGGACCACAGAAAAGCCCCGGTCGAGAGTCGCCAGGGGGCTGACACTGTCGAGCACGCGCGCTTTTTCATGGAGTAATTGCCGGTGGCGCGCGAGGCACTGCTCAATGCTCCGACGCAGCGCCTTGTGCGAACGCTGCAGCAGCTGCTCGGCGCGCGTTACCAAGGCCTGTGGATGCTGGTGTTGCTGGCGCACACTGAGTTCCCTTAGGCGGCGCTCTTGCCGTTCCAGCTGCCAGTGCATGGTGCTGCGCAGGCGCAGTTCCAGCTGGTCGAGCTGCTGCGCTTGGTGGCGCAGTTTTTCGCCGGGGTGGCGCAGGCGCCGGCTTAGGGCTTCTAGGCGCGTCTTTTCCCGCGTGATCAGCCTGTCCAGTGAGCGAGCCAGTTGGCGTTCGCGCTCTTGTAGCCCGGCGAGCTGCTCCCGGACATCGGGTACGGCGATTTCCGCGGCGGCGGAGGGTGTCGGCGCGCGCAGATCGGCAGCAAAATCGGCAATGGTGAAGTCCACTTCGTGACCCACGGCGCTGATGACAGGCAGGGGGCAGGCGCTGATCGCGCGCGCCAGGGCCTCGTCGTTGAAGGCCCATAAGTCCTCAATCGAGCCCCCACCGCGGGTGAGGATCAGCAAGTCAAACAGCTCGGCCTGAACCGCCAGCTGCAGGGCGGAGACAATCGCTGGCGCCGCCTGTTCACCCTGAACCGCCACAGGAATAACCGTGACTTTTTGCGCCGGGTAGCGGCGCTGTATGACAGAAAGCACATCGCGAATAGCCGCCCCCGTGGGTGAGGTGATAATGGCAATATGCTCGGGGCGCTCGGGCAGGGCTTTCTTCCGCTCGGTGGCGAACAGCCCCTCGGCGGCGAGCTTATTTTTCAGGGCCTCAAAGGCGCGCTGCAGGGCGCCAAGGCCCGCTTCCTCCATATGCTCGGCGACCAGCTGATAGTCCCCGCGGCCTTCGTAGATGCTTACGCGCGCCCGCAGAAGGACTTGCTGGCCCTGCGTGGGGCTAAATTTAACCGTTTGGTTGCGGCCCCGGAACATGGCGCAGCGCACTTGGGCAGTGTCGTCTTTAAGAGTGAAATACCAGTGCCCGGAGCTGGGCCGGGACAAGTTGGAGATTTCTCCCTCCACCCACACCAATGGCAGGTGGGTTTCGAGCAGCTGCCGGCTGAGCCGGTTGAGGTGAGAAACGCTGAGAATATCGCGGCCCTGTCCAGGCGCGCCACTGTAGTCGGTTGTCATGCAGCTATTGTATCAGAGCGCCGCCTCAAACACTTGCCCGCCGCGTGTTGCCTGCCATTTTCTAAGGTTACAAAAATAAAACAATATCAGTCAGTTACGGGCGCCAGCGGGCGAAAATTTGGTTTACCGGGAGCGCTGCAATAGGTTATAATTCCGCGCTTATTTTTCCCAAGCGCAAAGGTTGGATGGCTATGTTGCGAATCGCTGAAGAAGCACTCACGTTTGACGATGTTTTGCTGGTGCCCGGATTTTCCGAGGTCACGCCTAAGGATGTGTCCCTCAAAACACGGCTGACCCGCGGTATCGCACTGAATATCCCGCTGATTTCGGCGGCCATGGACACAGTGACCGAAGCCCGCCTGGCCATTGCCATCGCCCAGGAGGGCGGTATTGGCATTATCCATAAGAGTATGCCCATCGAACAGCAGGCCCAGCAGGTGCGCGCTGTGAAGAAATACGAAGCGGGCATGGTCAAAGACCCCATTACCATTGAGGCCAGCGCCAGCATCAATGATTTGCTGACGCTGACCAAATCCAACAACATCTCCGGTGTGCCCGTGCTGGAAAACGGTGAGCTGGTGGGTATTGTCACTCGCCGCGATGTGCGCTTTGAGTCCAATCTGGAAGCGCCCATCTCCAGCATCATGACGCCCAAGAAAAAGTTGGTAACCACCCTTGAAGGTACCGGCGCCGACGATATTCGGGCGCTGTTGCACAAGCACCGAATTGAAAAAGTGCTGGTGGTGAATGATCAGTTTGAGCTGCGCGGCATGATCACGGTTAAAGACATCAACAAAGCCGAGCAATACCCCAACGCCAGTAAAGATCCCGAAGGTCGTCTGCTGGTGGGCGCCAGTGTCGGCACCAGCGCCGATACCGATGACCGGGTAAAAGCCCTGGTGGATGCCGGTGTGGACGTGCTGGTGGTGGATACCGCTCACGGCCACTCCAAAAATGTCATCGACAGGGTGCGCGCCATTAAGCAGCAGTACCCAGAGGTGCAGGTGATTGGCGGCAATATCGCCACGGCGGAGGCGGCCAAAGCGCTCGCCGAGGCTGGCGCCGATGCGGTCAAGGTCGGTATTGGCCCGGGCTCGATTTGCACCACGCGTATTGTCAGCGGGGTGGGCGTGCCGCAGGTGTCGGCCATTGCCAATGTGGTAGAGGCTCTGAAAGACACGGGCGTGCCGGTGATCGCCGATGGCGGTGTGCGTTTTAGCGGTGATTTGGCCAAGGCCATTGTCGCCGGTGCCCACGCGGTTATGATGGGTTCCATGTTCGCTGGTACCGAAGAGGCGCCCGGTGAGGTCGAGCTCTATCAGGGCCGCACCTACAAAGCCTATCGCGGTATGGGTTCGCTCGGCGCCATGGCGCAGACCCAGGGCTCGTCTGACCGCTACTTCCAGGATGCCAGCGAGGGTGCAGAAAAGTTGGTGCCTGAGGGCATCGAAGGGCGTGTTCCCTACAAGGGTCCACTGCATGTGATCGTCCACCAGATGATGGGCGGTCTACGCTCGGCGATGGGCTATACTGGCAGCAAGGATATCGAGCAAATGCGCACCCAGCCCCGGTTTGTGCGGGTGACATCAGCGGGAATGGGCGAGAGCCACGTGCACGATGTGCAGATCACTAAAGAGGCGCCCAACTACCCAATCAGCGGCCGCTGATTTAAACGCTCTTGACACCTACAACCCCTGTGGTGAACACAGGGGTTTTTCATTTTCACATTTGCCACTGGAACATCCATGACTCAGGACATTCATGCTCAGCGTATTTTGATTCTCGACTTCGGCTCTCAGTACACGCAACTGATAGCCCGCCGTGTGCGCGAGGTAGGGGTTTACTCCATTATTCGCGCCTACGACATGACCGAGGAAGAAATCCGCGAGTTTGATCCCAACGGCATTATTCTCGCCGGCGGTCCCGAGTCGGTGACCGCAGAAAACTCACCCCGTGCGCCCGAAGTGGTGTTCAAGCTTGGTGTGCCTGTGCTGGGTATTTGCTACGGCATGCAGACCATGGCCGAGCAAATGGGCGGCAAGGTGCAGGGGTCAGCCATTCAGGAGTTTGGATACGCGCAAATTTCCGTCGAAGACGCCGGCCCTTTGCTGGACGACATCAAAGACCACGTAGACGCCGACGGCAAAGCGCTGCTCGATGTGTGGATGAGTCACGGCGACAAGGTTGTGACCCTGCCGGAAGGCTTCACCGTAATGGCCTCGACGCCGTCTTGTCCCATTGCCGCCATGCACTGTGAAGAAAAGGAGTTTTACGGCCTGCAGTTTCATCCCGAGGTGACGCACACCCTGCAGGGCAAGCGCATCTTCGAGCACTTTGTTCTCAAGCTCTGCGGTTGCGAGCCACTCTGGACGCCCGCCAACATTGTCGAGGATGCCATCGTCAAAATTCGCGAGCAAGTGGGCACGGATAAAGTGTTGCTCGGGCTCTCGGGCGGCGTTGATTCTTCGGTAGTGGCGGCTCTGCTTCACAAAGCCGTCGGTGACCAGCTCACTTGTGTGTTCGTCGACAATGGCTTGCTGCGCAAAGCCGAAGGCGATCAGGTGATGGATATGTTTGCCAAGAACATGGGCGTACGTGTCATCCGAGCTGATCGTGAAGCGCTGTTTTTAGGCCGCCTGCAAGGCGAGGCCGATCCCGAGCGCAAACGCAAAATCATCGGCAATACCTTTATCGAGGTCTTTGACGAAGAGGCCGCCAAGATTAAGGACGTGAACTGGCTGGCACAGGGCACCATCTACCCGGATGTGATTGAATCCGCCGCTGCGAAAACCGGTAAGGCCCATGTGATTAAATCGCACCACAATGTCGGTGGCCTGCCCGAGGACATGAAGCTTGAGCTGGTAGAACCTTTGCGTGAACTCTTTAAAGATGAAGTGCGGGCTATCGGCCTTGAACTCGGCCTGCCCTACGATATGGTGTATCGCCATCCGTTCCCTGGGCCTGGTCTTGGGGTGCGCATACTCGGCGAAGTGAAAAAAGAATACGCCGATATTTTGCGTGAGGCAGACGCTATCTTTATCGAAGAGCTACACAACGCCGACTGGTACCACAAAACCAGCCAGGCCTTTGCGGTTTTCCTGCCGGTGAAGTCCGTGGGTGTTGTAGGTGACGGGCGCCGATACGAGTGGGTCATCGCCTTGCGTGCGGTAGAGACCATCGACTTTATGACCGCCCGCTGGGCGCACCTGCCCTACGAGCTGCTGGAGAAAGTCTCCAACCGCATTATCAATGAAATCTCTGGCGTGTCGCGGGTCACCTACGACGTGTCCAGTAAACCACCGGCGACGATTGAGTGGGAGTGATTGGGCTCTTGGTGCTTGCCTTTGGTGGCAGTGGAGCTGAGAAGTGCAGTTTCTTAAAATAACCTACTGTTTGTCCATTGTCACAGTTTTACTGTCCTTGACGGCGTGCGGCGCTTTGCTCAGTGGCGAGGTGGAGCGCGAGTTAATTGAGCTAAAGCCCGGCGCCTATCGGTTGGACCCGCACCATACGACGGTATTGTTCAAAGTGGGTCATCTGGCTGTGTCGGATTTTGTCGGCCGGTTTAATCAGGCGAGTGCCGAGCTTGATTACAACGCCTCCGACCCGGCTGACAGTCAGTTGCGCGCGTCGGTGAACCTGGCATCACTGGATGTGAACCGTCCGGATTTTGCCGATACCCTGAAAAGTTGCGACTGGCTGTGCACTGGGCGCTATCCACAGGCGGTGTTTGAGTCGCAGGGGCGCGCAAGGCGCGATGGCAACTCGCTGGTGTTTCCGGGTTTTTTGGATTTTCGTGGGGTGCGCAAAGCGGTTGAGCTTCATGTGCAGATCAATGGCGCCACCACTAACCGGTTAACCGGCAACTATACCTTGGGTTTTGAGGCACATCTTCTGTTCAACCGTTCCGATTTTGGCATGGGCCAGTTTATTCCCGCAGTGGGTGATGCTGTACGTATTGAAGTTTACGCGGAGTTTATTCGTCGTTAAGACGAATGTCGTCTGGGGTAATGACAATCAGCCGCTGCTTGTAGAGCGCGCTCAGGGCTTTTTTGTAGGCCGCTTTACTGGTGTTAAACGTTCGGTATATTTCATCGGGAGCGGCGCGGTCGTTGAGCAGTGATCGTCCGCCACTGGCGGCCAGGTGATCCAGTATGTGTTGCTGTAATCGGTCCCGTCCTTTGCCTCCGCCTGCCTGTAAACTCAAATCGATTTTTCCGTCGGGCCGAATCGCCTTGATATAGCCGGTGGTGCGTTCGCCGTACTGCAAGGGGCGGAAGGCATCATCGCGGAAAATCAGACCGAGGTACTGGTGATTGATGACGGCTTTATAGCCCATATCGCTTTTACCGCAGATTAACAAATCCACACTTTGGTTGGGCTTGAAGTGGCGCGCCTGCTCCTGCAGGTGTCTGCTCAGCCGTGACGAGGCGACAATACGGTTGGTGTAAGCGTCCAGATAGAGGGTCACGACATAGGAGCCCCCGAGCTCAAAGCGTTTGTGCTGCTCGTTAAAGGGCACCAAAAGGTGCTTGGGAAGCCCCCAGTCCAAAAACGCGCCGGCGTCGTTTATGTCTACCACAGGAAGGTGGGCGCATTCGCCCACGGTGGCGCGCGGTTTCAGGGTTGTCGCCACCGGTATATCGTTGCTGTCCAGATGGAGAAACACATCGACTTGGGTTCCGAGTGTCATGTCTTCGGTGAGGTAGCGTTTTGGTAGGAGGACAGTGCCAAGATCGTCGAGGTCCAGGTACGCGCCAAAATCAACAAGTTTAACGATGGGCGCTGTAGTGTAGTGTCCGATCTGGGCCATGGTGGATCCTCGCTGAGTGAGGCCCGATTATAACAGACCCCGGAGCGGCTTCGCCGTCCGGGGGATTGCAGGCACGGCCTTAAAAGTTCAGCCTTGCACCGACTTCGATGGCATTGCCCTCATCGGAAAAACTGGTGTCCAGGGTCGCTGCCAGGCTGGGGACAAACCAGTAGTTCGCCCCGAGATTCAGTGAGGTGGTGTCATCAAAGGCGGTGTGGTGCGCGAGCTCGGCTTTGCCCTCAAGGCGCTGCAGGAGCCAACCTCTGGCGCCGGCCGCCGCGACTAGGCCGGTATCGCTGCTGCCGTTGTCGGGATCGGTGCGTTCAACACTCAAGGTGCCGTACAAATCCCATTGGCTATTGAGCGGTGTGTGATAACCGCCGCCAGCGGCGAGGGTGCTAGAGCCGCAGCCCTTGTTGCCACTCACATCGGTAACCTCCGCCACGGCAAACCAGGGGCCGTTAATGGTCATGCTACCGTAGGCACTCAGGCCGTCCTGATTGCAGTCGTAGTCGTCGAGATCCTGCTCAACATACTCGACCCCTGCGTAGTCATAACTGACGGCACTATTGGGCGCAGCCTGAGTGTGGGCGCCAGCGAACAGAAACAGGGCTGCTGCCAGAGGGGCGGTGCGCTTGGTGAATGTGTGGTCTTTCATCGTTTGCTCCTTCACAAAGGGTTTGCCGGTACAGAGCAAAGGCCGGGCCAGCTGTGGCAAATTGCCGATAAGCTGTGCAGTCAGTCACAGATGCCCGTCGAGAAATAAACAAAGTGTTTAGGGATTAATCAGTGTCGCGGAGCGCGTGTAACAAAAATTACAAACGATTGTTATTTTGGCGGCCGGTCGGCCAGTTCGAGAATACGAAAAAAGTGTGATTTCTCCACCGGTTGAATGGACAGCCGCGACTGCTTGCGCAGCACCATGGTGTCAAATTCGGGAAGCTGCTTGATGGTGTCGAGCAAAACGGGATGATTAAAAGTGCGTGTGAGTGTTACGTCTACGCAAAACCAGCGGGGGTTATCCGGACTGGCCTTGGGGTCAAAGTAGTCGCTGTCGGGGTTAAACTGCTGCGGGTCGGGGTAGGCGGCTTTTGCCACCCTCATCGTGCCCACCACGCCTATGGCTTTACAGCGGCTGTGGTAAAAAAGAACCTCATCGCCCTTTGCCACTTGATCACGCAACAGGTTGCGCGCCTGAAAATTGCGTATGCCGTCCCAGCGGGCCGTCTGTTGCTTCTCCGCGGCCAGATGCGCAATGGAATAGCAATCGGGCTCCGATTTGAACAGCCAGTAGTTCATGGCGCGTCTGGCTGATCGGATTGCTCAAAGGCTTTAAGGCGCTCAGCGGTTTCTTTGTCGACCAGCTCAAGGCTGATGCGACGCGCGTTAATATCCACCTCTTTGACTTTAACCGTGACAGGCTCGTCCAGGTAGAACTCGGCTGTGTCGGTGATGAGGCTCAGGCGCCGGCTGTCAAACTTGGGTTTTGGTTGGCCCTTTTCGGCGAGTTGCACAAAGCCATCGGTCCCTATGTCGTCCAGCCTCACGGTAATGCCGCGCGCGCTAACGCCGGTGATAGTGCCGAAGTGAACCGTACCGATGTGTTCGCTCATGTATTGACATAACAGCCACTGCTCAAGCATGCGGGCCGCCTGCCGACCGCGGGTAAGTTTTTCCTGCAAGTCTTCCGTCAGTTCATTGCTGAGGCCAGAGACCGTTTTGCCAGCAAGGATGCGTTTTAGGGCGTAGTGGTTGTACAGATCCTGATAGCGTCGAATTGGTGAGGTGATGGTCGCGTAGGCGGGAAAGCCCAGACCGAAATGTCCCGCCGGCTCACGAGTCAGGCTGCCTGCCTGCTGCATGCGCTGCAACAGCGAGAGAAGACGTGAAGTCGCCCGGCTGGCGTCCTGCCGCAGCTGTTTGAACAGCGTCTGAAAGTCGGCAAGCGTGGTGTAATCCAGTTCGCTGTAATCGGCGGAAAGTTCACCTGCAAGCTGGCGGACGTCGTCCAGTCGCTCGGGGCGAAAACCAATATGACCGGAGAAAATGGCTGAACCCGGGTGCTGGCTGAACAAATCACCGGCACACACGTTGGTGGCCAGCATGGCCTCTTCAACCATTTTTTGCGCCGTATTGCGCAGGCGCTTTTCAACGCGCTCGATTTTCTTCTGGTCGTTGAGCCAGTATTGGTAATCGGCGCGGTCTTCCATAACCAGCGCGTTTTCCTGTCGCTGGCTGAGCCTTGCCTGTGCACAGTCATTGAGCGCTTTAAGGCTGTCGACAATAGCCTCTGGCAGGCGGCTGGCCAAGCCTTCAGCGTCTTCGCCTTCAAGCAGCTCTGTCACGGCTTGGTAGCTGAGCTTGTGCTTAGAGGTGATCTTGGCGACGCAAAACCGGTAGTCGCTGATGGCCCCCTGAGTGTCGATTTCCATGGTGCAGACAATGGCGGGGCGCTCGGCGTCGGCCACCAGAGAGAAGGTTTCGTGCGACAGCTCAGTGGGCAACATGGTAATTGGGTGGCCCAGCAGGTAGAGCGTGCTGGCCCGCTCCCGGGCGGTTTGTTCAAGGGGGCTGCCGGGCGCTATCAGGCTGCCGGGGTCGGCAATGGCCGTCATCAGGCGCCAGCCGCCATCGGTTTTTTCGGCGAAGATGGCGTCGTCCATGTCCCGGGTGAACTCCGAGTCGATAGTGACAAAGGCTATATCGGTCAGATCTTCGCGGGCCTCAGTGGGGGCTTGCTCCGGTGACAAGGCTTTGCTCTGCTCAAGTGCTTCCTCGGCCCAGGTGGTGGGCAGCTGGTATTTGGCCGCCACGTAGCGGCCTTCAATGCCCGACTCATCGGGGCGGCCGATGCGATTGATCACACGAATCTGGGCCTTGCCCTCGTGCTTGAAGGGATGGCGGATTAATTCGCACTCCACCAGATCCCCCTCGGTGCAGTTGGTGCGCTCTTGAGGAGGGATAAACAGCCAACGATTAAAGGGCGGGAGGTCGGGCTCGACGAAGTGGGCAGGGCCCTTCCTTACGTAGCGTCCGACAAAGCGCTTGGTCTCGCTTTGCAGCAGTTTTTCCAGGCGGGCCTCGAGCTGCTTTTTGTCGTTTTCGCTCACGCTGATTTGTACGCGGTCACCCGGTAATACCCGGAGCATTTGATCCGGGTCGAGAAAGGCATCGCGCCCGTCGTCCAGGCGTACAAAACCAAAACGCTTGGCTGTGGCCCTGACCACGCCCTCGGCGTACTCTTTTTGTGAAACGATGTTGGACTTTAACTGGGACAGCTGCGACAGCGCATCTTTACTGAGCATGAATCAATAACTTGTTTTGGGCAATTTGGTGTGATGACGCTAATGATAACAGGAAATACAGGCAGCCGCGGGTCGCTGTAGTATTATTGGCGTATGGATGTGCTAAATCAGTTAATTTTGCTCGGTGCTGTTTTATTTTTAATCAGCATCCTGGCCAGTGCGCTCTCACCCCGGGTGGGCATGCCGCTATTGTTGGTTTTTCTGTTGGTGGGCATGCTCGGTGGTGAGGACGGGTTAGGCGGTATCGCCTACAATGATGTTCAGTCGGCGTTGTTTCTCGGCACCTTGGCGCTGGCGGTCATACTCTTTGACGGCGGCTTGCGCACGGATATTCACAATTTTCGGGTGGGGCTCAAGCCCGCTCTGGTGCTCGCTTCGCTGGGCGTGGTAGTTACCGCGGGTGTCTGCGGCGCTTTTGCCGCCTGGTTGCTGGATCTTCCCTGGACCCAGGGTCTGCTGATCGGGGCGATTGTCGGCTCCACGGATGCGGCAGCGGTATTCTCTGTGCTCAACATGCAGGGGCTGGCACTCAAGGCCCGGGTAGGGGCAACCCTGGAGATTGAGTCGGGCCTGAACGACCCGATGGCGATCTTCCTCACCATTACCGTGGTGGAGTTTATCCGCATGGGGGAGTCCGGCTTTGATGCCACCATGCTGCTCGGCTTTACCTGGCAAATGGGCGTGGGGGCTCTGGTCGGTGTCGCCGGCGGCAGGGTGCTCGCCTGGGGAGTTACGCGGCTGGCATTGAGTCCGGGGCTCTATCCGCTGTTGGCGCTTTTTGGCGGCATCTCGATTTTTGGCTTGGCGGCCGTTCTGCATTCCAGTGGTTTTCTCGCCGTGTACCTCGCCGGCCTTATGGTGGGCAATCGGGTGTCCCGTGGCCTCTACAATATTCAGCGTTTTCACGACGGCATCGCCTGGCTTGCTCAGATCAGCCTGTTCCTGATGCTGGGGCTGCTGGTGTCCCCCTCTGAGCTGGTGACCTACGCCTCCAGTGCGTTGCTGGTTGGACTGTTTCTGATTTTTGTCGCTCGTCCGCTCGCGGTGGGGATATCGCTGATGCCGTTCCAGTTTTCCTGGCGCGAGCGGCTGTTTATCTCCTGGGTGGGTTTGCGCGGGGCCGTCCCTATTGTGCTGGCTATGTTCCCCTGGCTGGCGGGGTTGGAGCACTGGCCTTTTTTCTTCAATATTGCGTTTTTTATCGTCATTGTCTCGCTGGTCCTGCAGGGGTGGACAGTGGCACCTCTGGCGCGTTGGCTAAAAGTCGATGTGCCCGCGAGTACCACCCGGGTGCAGCGGGTGGAGTTGGGTGTGCCGGGGCAGGCGGGCTACGAATTTGTTGGCTATAAGCTGCTGGCCGATTCGCCCGCGCTCAGATCCGGCGGGGTGCATTTGCCGAGCTCTTCCGAGGCGCGCTTGCTTTGCGTTATGCGCGAGGGGGAGCCCGTTGCCGATCCGGCATTAACGCCTCTGGAGGCGGGCGATCATGTCTACCTGTTGGCCAAGGCCGATGCGCTGTCGGCGCTCGACAAACTCTTGGTGGGCGAGCGCGAACCTGATCGACTCTCTGCTCAGGCATTCTTTGGTGAGTTTGTGTTCTCGCCGCGTGCCAAGCTTATGGATTTGGGCCTTCTGTATGGCTTTGACGTGCCTGAGGAAATGGCCAACTGGAGTATCGGCCGCTACATCTACCGACGCTACAAGCAGCCGGTGGTGGGCGATCGGGTCAGCCTGGGGAAGGTGGAGTTTATTGTGCTGGAAATGGCCGATGCCAAGGTGACCAAGGTCAGTTTAAAACTCAATCGTTAGGCCGGTGGGCCAGTCCTGTCTCTCTCGGCCTAAAGCTTTTTATCGCGGCGGCCGATAAGCCGCTTAGCCGCGGCACTTGCGTGGCGCAATCTGTACTACACTAAACGTACCGCAAGCCTTTGTGAGAGGCCACATCATGTTCAGCTGGTATAATAATATGGGCTTTCGCTGGAAGCTCACCCTGCCATTGTTGCTACTTGTCGCGCTGTTTTTGTACTCCAGCGTCTATTCAATTGTCTCGGCCCGCAAGTTGGCCGAGCACGCGAGTACCATTGCTGAAATCAATTTGCAGGAGCTGCAATTGATCTTGCAAGCGGATAGGGATCTATACCAGGCCCTGACCGCTGAACGCACGGTGTTTATCAGTGGAGTCAGTGGTGCCAGTGTGGATAGCTTGGTGGCAGAGCACCGCGAGAATGCCGAGCAGGCCCGCGAACGCTTTTTACAGTCACTGAGTTTGTCCAATACCAGCACTGAGGCGGAGCGCTCGGAGTTTCTACGGCTCTACGAGGCCTGGTACCGTTACAGCCGTAACCTACTCGACAAGGCGCGTCTTGGTGACCCCAATGCCATCGACGAGGTCGAGCGCGAGGGTTTTGAACGCAGCTACCAATTGTTTGATGCCGTGCGCACCCACTTGGATGTTGTGGGCGAGCGCCGTCTGGTGCATGTTGAAGAGTTTACGCAACAGATTCGGGCGGACGAGCAATCCATAGCGGCGAAGCTCGTGGCGATTGCTGTGGTGTGCACATTGGTTGCCCTCGCCGCCGCGATCTTCTTACCGATTATGGTGATCAGGCCATTAAAAGCCATTGGCGATCGGATTCAGAACATCGCTGAGGGCGATGGGGACTTAACCATTCGCGTCGATGTTCACAGTGATGACGAACTTGGGGAGCTATCCGGGCACGTCAATCGCTTTATGGAAAAGCTTCAACACTTAATCATGCAGATTCGCAACAATACTGAAGAGGTGGCTCAGGCGGCCAACATGATGCTCGATGTGTCGGCCAACAGTCAGAAGGCCGCCGATGAACAGTGCCATGCCATTACCATGGTGGTGGCGGCGGTTAATGAGCTGACTGTGGCGATCCAGGAGGTGGCGCAAAATACTAATGAAACGGCTGAGAGTGCCAAGCAGGCCAGCAGCGTGACCGAAGCGGGTCAGTCGCGGATCCGTGCAGCGGTCAGTCGTGTGCAGGAATTGTCCAGTCGTATCAACGAAACCTCCAAGGTCATGGCACAGCTGGAAGAGGAGGCGAAAAACGTAACCTCCGTGATCGATGTGATTCGCGGCGTGGCCGAGCAGACCAATCTACTGGCCTTGAACGCGGCCATTGAGGCGGCCAGGGCCGGGGAGCAAGGTCGGGGTTTTGCTGTGGTGGCCGATGAAGTGCGCACGTTGGCAAGTCGAACACAGGAGTCCACGGAAGACATTCAGCAAATGCTCGTCAAGCTGCAAGGTGGCGTGCAAAGTGCGGTGGAATCCATGAATCATTCCAATAACATGACCGGTGAGGCGGTCCAGGCGGCGAATGATGGCGGCGAATCTCTGGCCAGCATCAGCGACGCCGTCGGCTCGATCACGAATATGGCGATACAGATTGCCACCGCGGCGGAGGAGCAGAGCTCGGTGACGGCTGAAATCGATAAAAACCTGGTGGAAATCAATCAGCTGGCGATGAATACCTCCGATGACGCCAGCAAAACCGCGGAAGCCAGCCGCGAGCTCAGTAACCTATCGCAGAATTTGCGCAATTTGGTGGGTAGCTTTAGAGTGTAGCCATTGTGAATTGGCGATGGGGAGTAGCTCGTGGTCGCAAACGGCGATAGCATTATTTTGATTGGAATGCCCGGGGCGGGTAAAAGTACCGCAGGCGTGCTTTTGGCAAAAGAGCTGGCCCGCCAGTTTGTCGACACGGATCTGTTGATCCAGACCCACACGGGTAAAACCCTGCAGGACATTATCTACGACGCTGATTACCTCCATTTGCGTGAGCTGGAAGAGGCCACCTTGCTTCAGCTTGAGTGCACCAACCATGTGATCGCCACGGGCGGCAGTGTGATATACAGCGATGCGGTTATGAAATTGCTGCGTTCGCTGGGGCAAATTGTCTATCTCGCTTTGCCGGAGTCGGAACTGGTAACACGTATCCATAATATGGACAGTCGCGGTATCGCTAAGCCGAAGGAGCAGAGTTTTTCCGAGCTCTATGCGGAGCGTGTGCCTCTATACCAGCGCTACGCTGATATCACTATTGATTGCAGTGGGAAGACCCCGTCTGAGGTTGTCAGCGAAATTATCTTCGAGGAAGGCGAGCAGTACGCCGAAATCGATGCCTGAGCTGGCGAGTGCTTGGCAGCCTATTACCGCCGGTTAGTTTTTTTCCTTGAGTTCGGCCAGTTTTTGTTGGCTCAGGCTCAAAAAGCGCGAGGTTGGGCCGGCATCCTCATAGATTTCATCGCCAAATTCGTCGTGCGCGACAACTTCGCTGCCCTTGATATAGGGCATGGACTCTTCGAGCTCGTGAAGTGCGGAGGACAACAGATCGGCGACCAGCTGTTCCAGCGACTTTTTCGGGTACATTTGCGCCAGTGCTTCAAGCTTGGCGGCATCTTCCAGAGGCAGGCGTACCGGGTAGGGGGTGCTGGTTAGGCGGCCGCTTGCGGTTTTCTCCCAGTAGGCTAATAATTCACCGGGTTTCATATCCATGCTGTATACCTCACCTTGGGTCGTGGCTGATGGCTCCTCAGTCAATATAGTCTAAAAGAATATATAAAACAATGGGTTATGTTTCGCGATGGGCACTGTCTTGTGATTCCGGGGTCAGCCGTGTATCGTATCGCCTTTTTTCTATACAGCGCATTAAGAGCGCCAGTCGGCTCTCCTGACCGGGGAACCGGAAATAATACGTGAGGAGTCACAGTCAATGAAAGTCATCTTATTGGGGGCACCGGGTGCAGGGAAGGGCACTCAGGCAAAAATGATTATGGATAAGTTCGGCATTCCCCAAATATCCACAGGCGACATGCTCCGTGCCGCGGTGAAAGCGGGGACCCCTCTTGGTGTTCAGGCAAAAGACATTATGGCCGCTGGTGGTCTGGTGCCGGATGATTTGATTATCGCGCTGGTCAAAGAGCGTATCGCTGCAGATGACTGTGTCAAAGGCTTTTTGTTCGATGGTTTTCCTCGCACCATCCCTCAGGCCGAAGCGCTGCTCGAAGCCGGTATTGATATCGACCATGTGATTGAAATCGAAGTCGAAGACGAAGAAATCGTTAACCGCCTGAGCGGACGTCGTGTGCATGAAGCCTCTGGGCGTATTTACCACATAGAGCACAACCCGCCGAAAACGCCCGGCGTAGACGACGAAACCGGTGAAGAGCTGGTTCAGCGCGAAGACGATAAAGAAGAAACCGTGCGCAAGCGTCTCGCGGTGTATCACGAGCAAACCAAGCCTCTGGTAGAGTTTTATCAGCAGCAAGAACAGAAAAACCCAGAGACAGCGCCAAAGTTTACCCGTATTCGCGGCGTAGGAAGCGTGGACAGCATCCGCGCGCAGTTGTTTTCCGTGTTGAGCGACTGACTCCTCTCTGAAGCGCGGATTGCGCAGCCGGCGTGTTAAATGTGCATTTTCGCTTCTAAAATGACGCTCAAGAAAGGCCCGATATTCGGGCCTTTTTTTGTGCCGGTTTTTATAGGTCTGCAGGTGAGAGGCGTTTTTGTCGGAAAAATGTCATTCAACAGATGACTGTGTAGCGACAATTTCCATGGCAAGGTTAACACGTGCAGGCTTTCTACATTGCTCTGCTTTATTTTCTTTCGATGCGCGGTTACGGGAATAATTAAAAGAATTCCGCCATTTGCAGCCAATAAAGCGATTAATTTGCTTGTCAAACGTGCAATTTGTCTATTTTTTAAATATATTGATAATGCTTATTGCAACGTTACAGCGTTGCAACTTAGAAAAGTGCGACAAGCAAAAACAATTTTAGGAGATATGACATGGCCAGAGTTGCGAAAAAAGCCGCACGTAAATCGGTGGCGAAACGTAAATCAGTAACCCGTAAATCCCCTAAGCGCGCGGCCGCTATTTCTGTGGATCCGGCCGTAGCAAAAATACAGGTAGCAGTTGATAAGGCTCAGGCGCAAGTCAACGAGCAAAGTAAGAAAGTCGACGCGGCGCGTAAAAAAGCACAGGCCGCCCGTGCCAAAGCTTCCAAAAGTGGTAAGGCGGTTGATAAGCGTGCGGCGAAGACCGCCAGTGGTGCAGCAGCCCGTGCTTCTGACAAAGCGAAAACACTCAAGGCCAAATTGGCCGAGCAGAAAACACGCTTGGCAAAGGAGAAAACCCTAGCCGCTATTCGTGCTGTTGAAGCTTCCAGCAGAGCTAAGTTAGCCGAGATGGAAGAGCGCCTTGCCGCGCGTGCGGAGAAAGACCTTGTCAGAGCGAGAGCGGCTTTTGAATCCAAGTGGAAAAAGTCCCGTTCTGCGGCCAATACCCGCAAGGTTAAGGTGGCGGCCAAGAAAATGACAGCCAAGGCCAAGCTCGCAGAGAAAAAGGCCAGGGCAAAAATGAAAGCGCTTGAACGCAAAGAAGCGGCCAAGCAAAAAGCTGCGACGAAAAAAGCCAAGGCCCGTAAGGCGCCTACAAAGCGTAAACGCGCTACTGCCCGTCGAGGTCGTCCAGCGAAAAAGGCCTGATCTCTCGCAGTTTACCCAGAGTATAGAATAAACCCCAAAGCCCCTACCGCTCAGTGGTTGGGGCTTTTTTGTGCCGCCTATACGGCTGAGCGCCATTCAGGCAAGTGCCCTATCAGCGTGATTTCTTACCCCTGCTGGCAGAGGTGTTGGTGAGCGGGACGCGATCTGTCAAAATAGCAGTTTTATTAAAAGGTGCCCCCATGACCACTATTCTTGCGCTGGATACTTCCAGCGACGCCTGTTCGGTGGCCCTGTGGCGCGACGGTCAGATAACGGAAAAATTCGAGCTCGCTGCCCAGAGCCATACCCAGCGAGCCCTGCCGATGATTGATGAGCTACTGACCGAAGAAGCCCTGAGCTTGTCGCAGTTGGACGCTTTGGCCATAGGCGCAGGGCCAGGGTCTTTTACCGGCCTGCGTATTGGCCTCGGCGTAATCCAAGGCCTCGCTTTTGCCGCTGATCTACCGGTGGTGGCCGTATCGACCCTCGAGGCCATGGCCTGGCAGCAGGTTAGCCGGAACACCGGCGATATTGTGCTCATGCCGGCGTTGGACGCACGCATGGGTGAGGTCTATTGGGCACTCTACCGCTATTGCCAGGCGTCCGACTCCCTCGAGGTATTGGTTGAACCCAGCGTCTGTCCTCCAGAGCGGGTCGGCGATGCCTTGCCCGATGGGCTGAGTGGGCTCGTCGGGGTAGGCTCCGGATGGGCGATTGAGACCATGGCAGCATTAGCGCCTGAGCCTCAGGTGGATTGTTATCCGCGCGCCGGCGCGCTGGTCGCGCTGGCTGCCCGGGATTTTGACGCGGGTCGGGGGCAGAGTGTGGACCATGTGCAGCCAAACTATGTCCGCGATACCGTTTCCTGGAAAAAGCGAGAGAGAATTCGTCAGTAAATGATTTCCTTACGCACTTACTGGTGGCGTCAGGATTGAGAGATTGGATGTTAGTATTCCCGGCTTGATAGCGTGGCCCTGGCAAGGGTTTGAGTCGAGCCGGGTAAACGATTGAGGTTAATTATGCAGGTGTCCGATACATTAGAGGAGTTTAACGAGGGATTGATTCGCTTTATCGGTGAGTCGCCTACGCCCTTCCACGCCTCGAAGAGCATGGCTGAGCAGCTTGCCGCGGCCGGATTTACTGAGCTCAAAGAGTCAGAGTCCTGGACGCTGGTGCCCGGTGAGCGCTATTACCTGCTGCGCAATGGCTCCTCGCTGATTGCGTTCGTTTATGGCCGCGAGTCGCTGATTGATTCGGGCATCCGCATGCTCGGTGCGCACACGGATAGCCCATGCCTTAAGGTTAAACCTAATGCCCGCGTTATCAGTGCCGGCTACTACCAGCTCGGCGTCGAGGTCTATGGCGGCGTGCTCTTGAGCACTTGGTTTGATCGCGATCTGTCCATTGCCGGGCGCGTGACCTTTCGCAGCGCGAATGGCTCGCCCGTCAGCCGGTTGATTGACTTTGTCGCTCCCGTGGCTATGGTGCCCAGTCTGGCGATTCACCTGGATCGCGACGTAAATCGCAATCGCAGTATTAATCCACAGGAGGAGTTGCGGCCCTTGCTGATGCTGGCCGATGACGATCCGGACAAGTTTACCTTCCCCGCTTTGCTTCTGGCCCAGCTGCAAAAGCAGTATCCCGGTATCGAGGTACGTGAAATCCTCGACTTTGAGCTCTCGCTCTATGACACCCAGCGCCCCGCCTTAATCGGCCTGCGCAGGGAGTTTATTGCCAGTGCCCGGCTGGACAACTTACTGAGCTGTTATTTGGGTCTTGAGTCCATTCTCGCCGCCAAGGGCGATCAATCCTGCCTGCTGGTTTGCACGGATCATGAAGAGGTGGGCAGTGCGTCGGCATGTGGCGCGCGTGGGCCTATGCTCGATCAGTTTTTACAGCGCTTAATACCTGAGACCAGTGACCGCTTGCGCGCGCTGGATGCCTCCATGATGATCTCAGCGGATAACGCGCACGGCATCCATCCAAATTATCGGCAAAAGCACGATGCCGAGCACGGCCCATTACTCAACGGTGGACCTGTGATCAAGGTCAACGCCAATCAGCGTTACGCCACCACCAGCGAAACCAGTGGTTTGTTTCGCCTGTTGTGCGACGACTTGGGTGTGCCTGTACAGAGTTTTGTCTCGCGCACCGATATGGAGTGCGGTAGCACCATCGGCCCGATTACCGCCGCTGAGGTGGGGGTTAAAACCCTGGATATTGGCGTTCCTACCTTTGCCATGCACTCCACGCGCGAACTGGCCGGCAGTCAGGATGCCTACGCCCTGATGCGCGTCATCCGGGCGTATTTCGCCCGCCCCCGGGCGCCGGGGCGCTTTGACGGCCAGTGAAAGGCCTTTTGCTCTCGGGTTACGATGCCGCCAGTCACAGGCGCTGGCGGCTCGGCCTTGAGCGCAGCCTGCCTGACTTTCAATTTACCCAGGTGGCTTTGCCGCCGCGTTATTTCAGTTGGCGCATTCGCGGCAGCAGCCTGTCCCTGGCAGGGCTGTCGCGCGAAGTGCTGGAGCAGCCCTACGATTTTTTGATCGCCACTTCCATGGTGGACCTGTCGTCACTAAGGGGAATGCTGCCAGCCATAGCGCGTTTGCCCACGCTCTTGTACTTTCACGAAAATCAGTTTGCTTATCCGGCAAGCGGCCAGCAGCACCACTCTCTTGAGCCGCAGATGGTGACCCTTTACAGCGCCATTTGCGCCGATCGCCTGGCGTTTAACTCGAGGTACAACCGCCGCACTTTTCTTGAAGGGGCCGAGGCCTTGCTCGGTAAAATGCCGGATCTCGTTCCCAGGGGAGTAGTGGATGCGCTGGCGGCAAAGTCCAGTGTTTTGCCTGTGCCTCTTGAGGACGAACTCTTTCTCCGCAAGTCTGCCCCCAAGCTTCGGGCGAATCGTCCTACGCTCATCTGGAATCATCGCTGGGAGTACGACAAAAACCCGCGTTTGCTGCTTGAGGCTATGGGGCGGATATGCGAGCACTATCGCGGCCGCTTGCCGTTTGTCGCGCACATTGTTGGCGAGCAATTTCGCCGCGAGCCGGAGGCGTTTGCGCCTTTGAAGCAGCTTCTGCAGCAGGCCGGTGCTCTGGGTAACTGGGGCTATGTCGCCGATGCCGAGCAGTACCGCGAGCTGCTATTGCGCTCGCACATCGCCCTGTCCACAGCGGATCATGATTTTCAGGGGCTCGCTGTGTTGGAGGCGGTTGCCAGCGGCTGCCTGCCGGTTGTGCCGAAGCATCAGGTTTACCCTGAAATGCTGGGGGATAACTGGTGCTATCCAGTCACCGGTGACCTGCACAGCGATGCCGAGGCGCTGGCGATGCGGCTGGTGGAGTTGGTGGACGGCCTGCTGGCCGACAGACTCCCCGCAGCGCCGGATGTGAGCGCCCTGGCCTGGTCAGGGCAGCGCGAAATATACCGGCAGTGTCTGCACGAGCTGGCTGGCGGCGCTACACAGCTTCGTACAGAGTCTGTATCATAGGCGCCCGCCGTGCCCTGCGCGGCCGTGAAAGGCCAATGATAAGTGGTCGCGCAACTCCAAACGACGAAGAGAAGCACATGAGCAAGCAACGCGTACTCACTGGTATTACGACGACAGGCACGCCGCACCTGGGCAACTACGTGGGCGCTATTCGTCCCGCTATCGCCGCCAGTGAAGATCCCTCTTTGGAATCCTTTTATTTTCTCGCCGATTACCACGCCTTGATCAAGTGTCAGGAGGCCGAACGGGTCGAGCAGTCGCGCAAGGAAATTGCCGCAACCTGGCTGGCATTGGGGCTCAACACCGACAATGCGGTCTTTTATCGTCAGTCGGATATCGCGCAGATTCCCGAGCTTTGCTGGCTGCTCAACTGTATGGCAGCCAAGGGCCTGATGAACCGGGCACACGCCTACAAAGCGGCCGTGGCAGCGAATGAAGAGGCAGGAGAGGACCCCGATTACGGCGTTACCATGGGGCTGTACAATTATCCGGTGCTGATGGCCGCGGATATTTTGATGTTCAATGCCAACAAAGTACCGGTGGGTCGCGATCAGATACAACACATTGAAATGGCGCGCGATATCGCCGCTCGTTTTAACCACCACTACGGTGAGCATTTTGCCCTGCCTGAGGCGATGGTGGATGACAAGGTGTCAGTGCTCAACGGCCTGGACGGACGCAAGATGAGCAAGAGCTACAACAACACCATTCCGTTATTCCTGCCGGAAAAGCAGTTGAAAAAGCACATCAATAAAATTAAAACCAACCTCTTGGAGCCGGGCGAGCCGAAAGACCCTGAAGGCTCTACAGTGTTTCAAATCTGGGAGGCGTTTGCCTCGGACGAGCAAGCAGCGCAGATGCGTGATCAGTTCGCTGAGGGTATTGCCTGGGGTGAGGCCAAGCGCCAGCTGTTTGAATTGATTAACAATCAAATAGGTGAGGCGAGAGAGCGCTACTATGAGCTGATGGAGCGGCCGGCGGACATTGAAGAGATTTTGCAACTTGGCGCCGCGCGAGCGCGCGAGCACAGCGAGCCGTTTATGGAGCGCTTGCGCTCAGCTGTGGGCCTGCGGCCAATGGCGTAATCGCTATGACGCAAGCCACTGTGCGGCCTTTCGTAGCGATCTCGCGCTAAAGCGCGCTGACCACGGAGTAGATACCCCCGGTCAGGGCGCTGATTTCACTCTCACTGGCCACGTAGGGCGGCATAATGTACACCAGCCGTCCAAAAGGCCTGACCCAAATTCCCGCCTCAACAAACGCAGGCTGCAATGTTTGCATGTCCGGAGCCTGGTCCAGCTCGACAACGCCAATTCCCCCCAGTACACGCACATCCACCACCCGGTCGAGCTCCCGGCAGGGTTCAAGCTCCCGGCGCAATTGCGCCTCAATGGTGCCAATCCGCTCCTGCCAATTCCCCTCAAGCAGCAGACGAATGCTTTCACCCGCGACAGCACAGGCCAATGGGTTACCCATAAACGTCGGCCCATGCATAAAAACACCCGCTTCGCCGCGGCAGATACCATCGCTCACTTGGTCATTGCAGAGCGTGGCCGCAAGCGTCATATAGCCGCCGGTGAGGGTTTTCCCAAGGCATAGAATATCCGGGCTAATCCCGGCATGCTCGCACGCAAAGAGCTTACCCGTGCGGCCAAAGCCGGTGGCGATTTCATCGGCGATCAGCAAAACCTGATGTTGGTCGCATAGCTCGCGCACCGCTTTTAGATACTCGGGGCTGTACATCCACATGCCACCGGCCCCTTGCACAATCGGTTCTAAAATAACCGCAGCAATGTCGCTATGGGTTGCCAGCAGTTCGCGTATGCTGGCCAGGTCGCTCTCATCAAACGGGGCGTCAAACCGGCTGCTCGGGCGGGTAGCAAAGTATTGCTGCTGCAGGTTGCGCGAAAAAAGATGGTGCATGCCGGTCACCGGGTCGCAGACACTCATGGCGCCAAAAGTGTCGCCGTGATAGCCATTGGTAAGCGCGACAAAGCGGTGCTTTTCAGGCCGACCTTGAGAGTGCCAGAACTGCAGGGCCATTTTCATGGCGACCTCTACGCTCACGGAGCCAGAGTCTGACAAAAACACCTTGTTTAAGCCTGGCGGCGAAAGCCGAACCAGCTGCTGGCAGAGGCTGACAGCCGGTTCGTGCGTCAGGCCGCCAAACATTACGTGGCTCATGGCTTCGCTCTGATTGCGCAGCGCTGCATTCAGGCGCGGGTGGTTGTAGCCGTGCAGCACACTCCACCAAGATGACATGCCGTCAATCAGGGTACGGCCATCGGCGAGCGTCAGCGTGACTCCGCTGGCGCTGGCAACGGCGTAAGTCGGGCTCGGGTTTAAAAACGAAGAGTAGGGGTGCCAGACGTGTTGTCGATCGAGGGCCAGAATCTCGTCGTTGGTCAGTTGCATGAGTCTATGCCATTAAAAAGCGCTCACGCTAAGGCTTTTGCCGCTGGATGTCCAGCCAGCGGCTACTGAAATCGCTTCACCAGCTCAAACTGATTGGCCGATAGCGAGGCCATCTCGCGGCTCAAGCGATTGGCCTCGCGGATCTGCTCCTGGGCACCGTCGGCGATATCGGTAATGGCTTGCGTGTTTTTCTCGATATCGGCGGCTGTGGCCGATTGCTCCTCGGCGGCAGCGGCAATTTGATGAGACATCTGGTCGATGATGCTCACGGCCTCGGAGATGGCTTTGAGGGCGCGGCTGACATTATCCATTTCACTGACACTGCGCTCGACGTGGTTCTGGCAAGCGTCCATTCCTTCTCCTGCCAATTCGGTGGCCTGGGTCAATTCACTGATGATGTTCTGAATATCCTCGGTAGACTCCTGAGTCCGCTGCGCCAGGGTTCTTACCTCGTCGGCGACCACGGCAAAGCCCCGGCCCTGTTCGCCGGCGCGCGCCGCTTCAATGGCGGCATTGAGCGCGAGTAGGTTGGTCTGCTCCGCGACGCCGCGAATCACGCCGACGACAGACGCAATTTTGACGCTGCCTTCGGTCAAGCGGTCGAGCACCGAGCCAAGTTTGGCAACGGTTTTCGATAAATCGTCAATGGCAACGCCCGCGCTTTCAATGACGGTATTGCCCTTGCCGACTTGTTTCAGGGCATCTCGGGTAGCGCTGGAGGTCTGCGTGGCGCCGCTGGCGACTTCCTGTACGGCCAGGGCCATCTGCCCCATGGCATGGGCCACGTTGGCGGTTTGCTCATGCTGCTCATTGATATGACCAAAGGTGGCCTCGGCCTGCTGCTGCGCCGCCTGGGCGCGGTTGCGAAGTTCGCCGGCAGACGCTTCGAAGCGCCCAAGCGCGGTTCTCAGGCGAGCCTTTTGGGCGAGTTGTGCGAGGCGGATTTCACCGATGCGGTCGATTCGCCCGGTATAGATATAGGCCGCTACTGGATCGTGATGAATTTCTCGCGCGTTGCCAAGCAACTCGTCGATCTTCAGATTGAGGTAGGCCTGAATGGCACCGCCGCCCGCCACCGCCATCAGTGCTGCGGCCACCTGGTAGCTCAGGGGCAGCTTCAAAAGCAGACCAGCGATACCCAGCACCAGCCACAGGCAAGGCGCCAGAACGAGAAAAGTCTGCCAGCTCTGGCAAAAGCGGGTGGAGGGTGGGCACACAGGCTTTCCCGCTTGCAGGCGGGCATAGGCCCGTTCGGCCCGCTGGATAAGCTGCCGGTCGGCGTGTACACGCACCGACTCGTAGCCGAGTGTGCGGCCTCTTTCTCCCACGGGGGTGACGTAGGCGTCGACCCAGTAATGGTCACCGTTTTTACAGCGGTTTTTTACGACGCCCATCCACGGCCGGCCGGATTTCATCGCCTCCCAGAGCATGGCGAAGGCCTCGCGCGGCATATCGGGGTGACGAAGAATATTGTGGGGCTGCTTGATCAGTTCATCGGAGGTAAAGCCCGCAATGCGGCAGAAGGTGTCATTGCAGTAAGTAATGGTCCCTGCGAGATCGGTGGCAGAAACAATTTCTTCACCGGGTTTTACCGGTACTTCTTTTTGCGTAACAGGGCCGTTGTTGCGCATGGTGTTTTCCTTAGGCAATTTATTAATTCCAAGCTCTAATGGTAGAGCTTAGACGATTTATCGATGTTCGCGAGCGCTCCAAGCGAGCGGCTGTCTATAGGTTCGAGCTATAGGTCCGAGCTATGGGTTCGATGCTCAGGCGGCTTGCGCAGAATCGGCGTCCGACACTTGGTTGAGTTGCTCGAGCCGGTGCAGTTGCCTGTCCAAGGCAGCTCTGTCGCTCGGCAGTATATCGGTAAATTCCAGGCTGACTTGAGTATGGCGAAAGGGTGTCCTGGCGATTCGGGCGGATTTGACCCTTGCCTGACAGTTGATACGCAGGCCCCCGCTCAGCTGAAATTGGCACAGCGGTAGGAGAGCGTCGCGTCGCATGTAGCCAAGCTGATTGCCTGTGAGTGCCAGGCGCATACCGCCAGCGGAAAGATTGAGGATTTTGCCAAACTGTGGCTCGTTGCCGACGGCGCGCACTTTCGCTTTCATTTGAGCGCCGGGCAAGCCAAACCGACTCCAGGCGCGGCGAGGGCGGTAGTCGGCGTGCTCGGGCAGTACCGTGGCAATCGCGCTGCGTCCCTGCGACGGGCCCGCCACCACGGGTAGGCGCAGGGTCAGAACCTCGCCCTGGCGCTGATGGCTGATGATCAACCAGTGAGCGTCGTTCAGCAGCGGGGCGCCTGGGGTCAATTCATCCAGCCACAGTAAACCCCGCGCGGCGTCCACAGCGACAATCATGCTCTGGTAGCTCAGGGTTTCACCTTCCAGTTTCACTTCCAGAAGCTGGCGGGTTTGACACAGGTGTGTGAGCAGGGCCGCTGCGCCTGTTTGTGTTTGGCTGGCCAGGGCCCCGGCATCTGGGGCGGGGCGATGGTTGTCGCTGGTTGGCCCAGCCACACCCGTGGGTTCGGCCGGAGCGCTGGATTGACTGATTTTGGCCATCAGGCGGCGAATCAGAGACATGTCTTTCTCCTTGCGGCAATACACACCTGTCGGTAGCAGGTACTTTTATCGGCTAGAGCAAGGGCTATGCCAGAGAGAAAAGGCCGCACTCGCGCGGCCCGGCGGGCAGGGCAGTTATCTGAAGCGGAAAAACGCGGCAAAGCGGTGCCGCTCAGCGGCAAAGGCAATTCCATCTGCTGGGCAAAATACGTACAATACCGGCCGATTTTTCAATGACAGGTTGATAGACATGAGCGAGACGGTATCGGAGTCGGCAACACGCAAAGAGCGGCTGGAATTCAACAAGCTGCAAAAGCGCCTGCGCCGACAAGTGGGCTCAGCGATTGCCGATTACAACATGATCGAAGAGGGCGATAAGGTCATGGTGTGCCTGTCCGGCGGCAAGGACTCCTATGCCATGCTCGATGTCCTGCTCGGCCTGCAAAAAACGGCGCCGGTGCATTTTGATCTGGTAGCGGTCAATATGGATCAAAAACAACCGGGTTTTCCCGAGCATGTGTTACCCAATTACCTGGATTCCATTGGCGTTGAGTATCATATCGTTGAAAAAGACACCTACAGCATCGTTAAAGAGATTATCCCCGAAGGTAAGACCACTTGCGGTTTATGTTCGCGATTGCGACGCGGCACTTTGTACAGCTTTGCCGATGAGATCGGGGCGACCAAAATTGCCCTTGGGCATCACCGTGATGACATTGTTGAAACCCTGTTTTTAAATCTCTTCTACGGCGGTAAGCTCAAGGCTATGCCGCCTAAATTGTTGGCTGATAATGGTCGTAACCTAGTGATTCGTCCACTGGCCTATTGTAAGGAAAAAGACCTTGAAGCTTTCGCCGAGGCCCGGGGCTTTCCAATCATCCCGTGCAACCTGTGCGGCTCGCAGGAGAACCTGCAACGCCAGGTCATTAAGCAAATGCTACAAGACTGGGAGCGCAGCCACCCGGGTAGGGTGGAAACCATTTTCTCCGCCCTGTCGAATGTAGCGCCCTCGCAGCTGGCCGACCGCCAGTTGTTTGACTTCGTCTCTTTGAAGCCTCAGGTCATGGCGTACGAGCAGGACCCACAGCAACAGACAGTGGTCGGTTATATCGATGCCGTTCAGCTCTGAGTTCAGAGCTCGGGCGGTAGAGCCTGTGTCTGTTCTATACTTCATTCAACATTGTTGGCAGCGGAGGTGCGTGTGCAGCTGGGAGTGCCCCGGGAAGTTAAACAGGATGAGCATCGGGTTGGTCTGACCCCAGCGGCAGTGGCGCAGCTCAGCGCTGCTGGCCATCAAATCCTGGTTGAGCGAGGCGCGGGGGAGGGCAGTGCCTTTGACGATGGGCAATATCAGCAAGCGGGCGGCAAACTAGTCGATACGGCCGCTGAGGTTTACGCCAAGGCCGAGCTCATCGTTAAAGTGAAAGAGCCTCAGCAACAGGAGTACCCATTGCTCAGGCCGAGCCAGCTGTTGTTTACCTATTTGCACTTAGCGGCAGCGCCTGAGTTGGCCCGCGAACTGATGGCATCGCAGGTAACGGCCATAGGTTATGAAACTGTTTGCGCCCCCGATGGCAGTCTGCCTCTGTTGACGCCCATGTCAGAGATCGCGGGCAGGATGTCGGTGCAGGCCGGGGCTCATCATCTCGAGCGGACACGCGGCGGCAGAGGGGTCTTGCTCGGTCAGGTGGGCGGCGTGCCCGCTGGCCAGGTGTTGATTGTCGGTGGTGGCGTTGTCGGTGCCCAGGCGGCCAGTGTCGCTCTAGGCATGGGGGCACGGGTGACCATTCTCGATAAGTCTCTGGCGCGGCTGCGCGAGCTAGAGGATAAGTTTGCGGGCCGGGCAGCTTTGGAATTCGCTTCGCAAGACCGGCTGCGCGAGCTTGCTGCCTGCACTGACTTGTTGATTGGCGCCGTCTTGGTTCCGGGGGCGGCGGCGCCAAGGCTGCTCACGCGGGACGATATTGCGGCCATGAGGCCGGGCAGCGTGCTGGTCGATGTGGCCATTGACCAGGGCGGTTGTTTTGCTACATCTCGACCGACGACTCATGCGGAGCCAACCTACACCGTGAATGAGGTCATTCACTACTGCGTGGCCAATATACCCAGCGCGGTGGCGCGCACGTCGACAATGGCCCTGTGCCATGCCACACTTCCCTATGTGAAAACCCTCGCCGACAGGGGGTGGGCGGGGCTCTGCAGTGATCCGGCTCTGCGCAGCGGGGTAAATGTACACGGGGGGCGAGTCACCCATCGCGAGGTGGCGGAGTCGCTCGGTGAGTCATACCAGCCAATTGAATAAAACAGCAGGAAATGCCAGGGCGCGCAGGGTAGCGGCACAGCAATGTGGGGTTAAAGCCGTACAATGAGAGAAAAGGCACCTTCGTTCTTCGAGGGCATTTCGTTTCAACTGGCCAAAATCGGTATCATACTGGCGTTTGTACTGAGCTTTGTGATGAGCTCAGTACAGGTCTATATTGACTTTAAAGCTCAGTCTCAAGAGCTGGAGCAATTGATTGACCGGGTGGTTGAAGTGGCAACACCGCCTGCGGCGCGTGCCGTGCATACTCTCGATGACGATCTCGCCTCTGAAGTGGTCAATGGGCTGCTGACCTACAACTTTATCAACGAGGTGGCCATTCTCGATGAGCGCGGCAATGTATTGGCCGATGTCAGCCGCGCGCAACCTGCCAACTCAACCCACTGGCTGAGCCGCATTGTCGCCGGTGGCGATTTTACCTATTCCTCAAAACTGAAAGTGCCGGGCTATGTTCAGGACGCCTCGGGGCAAATTGTGTTTACTGTGGATAAAAGCCAGGCCCTTTCCAGCTTTTACCAACGCTCAGAGATCAATTTAGTGATGGGGGTACTGCGCAACCTCCTGTTGGTGATCTTGTTGTTTGTTGCCTTTTATTTCAAATTGACCAAGCCCTTGGTGCGTCTGTCCTACGAAATCAACGAGATTGATCCCGATCAACCCGGTGTAAGGCGCCTTACCCAGCTTAAGTCGCATCGCCGCGATGAGTTGGGTACGGTCATCAGCAGCAGTAACCAATTGCTCGACGTGGTTGAGTTGTCGCTGGCCAAGCGTCGGGCTGTGGAGCTCGCTCTGCGTAAAAGCGAAGAGCATTTGCGCCAGATCGTCGATAGCTTGCCGGTGTTGATCGGCGCGCGCAACATTGAGGGTTATTATCTGTTTGCCAACAAGGCACTTGCGGACACCCTCGGCTTCACCCCTGAGCAAATGCACAATGTCCACGTTCGCCAATTGCTGAAAAACTCGGTGTTGGATGTGGAGAGTATCCTCACCAACGATTTGCGAGTGATCAAAGAGGGTGAGGAAATTGACGTTATCGAAGAGAGTTTTATTGGCGCCGATGGTACACAGCTGTACTTACAAACACACATGATGCCGCTGGATTACTACGATGAGGTGGTGTCGCTGGTCGTCTCGGTGGACGTCACCGAGCGCAAAAATGCCCAGGCAAAAATGGAGTATATGGCGCATCACGATGCATTGACGAGCCTCCCTAATCGTCTGCATTTGGTCGAGCGTCTGGAGCATGAGGTTAAGCGGGCCGAACGGCACGGCTATTTTGGTGCGGTGCTGTTTATTGATTTGGACAAGTTCAAAAATATCAATGACTCTCTCGGCCACCCTGTAGGTGATCGTGTTTTACAGGAAGTCTCCCGTCGATTGCAGGGAGCCGTACGGGACGAGGATTTGGTGGCGCGCCTCAGTGGCGATGAGTTTGTCGTGGTGCTCACCGTGCTCGACCAGGACGTTGAGGTGGCGGCGCTCAAGGCCGGCGAAATCAGTGAGAAAATTCGCGCCCTGATTTCTCTGCCGTTTATCCATGAAGATATGGAACTTAGGGTCACCTGCAGTGTGGGTGTGGTGGTTTACCCCGATAAAAATAACGTCGTGCATGAACTGCTACGCTACGCCGATACCGCGATGTACCAGGTCAAGGAGAAAGGTCGCGACGCGATTGAATTTTTTAACGAGGAAATGGCCGATAAAGTCAGCCGGCAGCTGGTGATGGAAGGCGATCTTCATCGCGCGCTAGAAGACGAGCAGTTCTCGCTTTTCTACCAACCCAAGGTGGATGTGAACAGCGGCAAGATTGTCGGTGCCGAGGCTCTCCTGCGCTGGCATCACCCCGAGAAGGGTAACGTCTCGCCGCTCGAGTTTATCCCCGTGCTGGAAACCTCAGGTCTGATTTTGCAAGTGGGTCAGTGGGTGGTGGAGGAGGCCTGCCGAGCCCTGGAAAACTGGTCTGAGCGTGGTCTATGGTCCGCTGGCATGCAGTTAAGCATTAATATTAGCCCCCGTCAGTTCCGCCGTGAGCGTTTTGCTGCCGATGTTATTAGGACGCTGGACCGCTACCGCCTGCCCAAAGGGGTTTTGGACATGGAAATTACAGAGGGTGTGGTGATCCAGCAAGTGGATGAGGCGATAGACACGATTACCACCCTGACCGAGCGCGGGGTGAGTTTTTCGCTGGACGACTTTGGTACGGGCTACTCGTCCATCAGTTACCTCAAGCGCTTGCCCGTGGCCACTCTAAAAATTGATAAGAGCTTCGTTCGCGATATCATCGTCGATCGCAATGACCGAGTGCTGGTGGAAACCATTGTCACCATGGGGCGTTTGCTGGATCTTGAGTTGGTGGCCGAAGGTGTAGAGCAAGCTGAGCAGCTTGAGATTCTGCGCAGCTACGGCTGTCACTCTTACCAGGGTTTTTATTTTAGCCCGGCGGTAGAAGGCGACAAGTTTATCGAGTTATTGCTCAGCAATCGGGCAAAAGATCGCTAAGACGGCCGAGCAGGTAAGGCACGGCCGTTTCAACCCGCAAAATTCGCTCGCCAAGGGTTACCCCAGTAAAACCCCGCTCGCTAAACGCTTCGATTTCCTGATCTAAAAAACCGCCCTCAGGGCCAATGGCGAGAACGCAGGGGGCGGTTTGTCCGTGGGGGCAGGGTTTAGACGCATAGGGGTGGGCAATCAGCGCTTGTCGAGTGGCGACATGCTCTGTCAGTTCATCCTCGATAAAGGGGCGAAACCGTTTGGCAAAGCGAACGTTTGGCAGCCGTGTGTCGCAACTCTGCTCAAGTCCGAGAACCAGCTCCTCGCGAATTTTTTCCTCGCGCAGTTGCGGCGATTGCCAGTAGCTTTTTTCAACGCGCGCACTTTGCAGGAGTATCAGCTCCTTGATACCGAGAGCGCTGATGGTTTGCAAGCAGCGTTTGAGCATGGGCGGGCGCGGCAATGCCAGGATCATGCTGATGGGAGAGGCTGGCGGCGGCCTATACTGCAGGTGCACCGACAGGTGTATTGAGTCGGCGGATGTCTCCGTCACCAGAGCCTCACCCATGAGGCCATTCACCAATCCGACCCGCAGACGATCACCAGATTGCGCCTTTTGAATCCTAAGAATATGCTCGACGCGGCGCCGGTCGCGTAAACAGACGGTATCGCCATGTGTGAAATCGTCGGGAAATAAAAGAATCAGGTTCATAGGTCCACAGAGAAATGGCGCCCCGGAGACGATTTGAACGTCCGACCTGCCGCTTAGGAGGCGGCTGCTCTATCCTACTGAGCTACCGGGGCATAAATCGCCCCATTTGAGCGACGGGCACATTGTAGAAATTTTAGCGCTCAAAGCCAAGCCCGCCTGCGACCAGTGTGCAGGCAGGAGAACGGAGCGCGGTGATCAGGCTTTGGCGACGGAGCTGGAAAGAGCGCGATTGGTGGCGCTGCCTTTGGCGTTGTAGAGTTCAGGCGTCGAGGTTTTACCGCGCACAAGATCAAGCAGCCGTTGCAAGGTTTGCTGGGAGCGGCCGATTAATTTACCGTTGATGTTGTTGAGAGCTTTGCACTCGGCAATGCACTCTTGCAGCTCTTGCCACAGAGGCAGAAGCGCTTGCAGAGGTGCATTGCCGGACATAAACGCTTGCCAGCCGTTGCTGTCAGCGGGCAAATTGAGACTTTGCAGCAGTGCGCTTCGCTCGGTGGCGTGGGCGTTTAACAACTCAATATGCTGAGTTTTGGCTTCGATCAGATCGGTCAGGGCGCCGTGGTCGCGATGCTTGAGAAGCTCAGATTCTTTTTGCAACAGCGCCAAGAGCGCTTGCGCGGCCTTGAGGTCGGCGGTGAGCATTTCTCTCACCAGCGCTGGATTTGCTGACATAGTACACCTCGGTGTGTAGGCAAGGTGCGCGTCCGGAGTTGGGGGCCGGACAGCGGCACTGGGATTAATTCAGTAAATCGTCTTGGCTTAGGATGGCCTCAGCCAGCCGATCGGCGTTAATTTCAAAACGGCCCTCAGCGATGGCCCGCTTAATGGCGTCTACTTTCTCGCTGTTGACTTCTGGTGCGTTCTCTACAGCTTCCTGAAGCTTGCTCAAGCTCTGCGCCTCCTGGCTGAGAACCACGCTGTCTCTGGGCGCTTCGGCGGCGGTTTCGGGCTTGCGACTGCTGTTGTCGGTCCGAGTCGGTGCTGCCGTTGAGCCACTGCGGCCGGTGGTGGGTCCACCGGGTTTCATTGTGTTGCTTGTGTCGATAGCCATAATCATTCCCAACATGTTTGCTGGCCTTGCGGCCGGTGCCTGTGTCAGCGCGGCTGCGAATGCAGCTCCCGCGTATCTGCTATCGGCCCGGCCTTGTATAACTTTAATGCTTTTTCCCGGTTTTTTGTGACTTTGGTCATTGTTAGGGATGAGGTCGGCTAAAAATTAGCCGCGACCCGCCCGTCGCCCACGATCCGGCCCCGAATTACCCGCTCTGAGGCAAGGTTGCGCACGCGTATTTGTTCACCGACCCGGCCGTTGGCGAGCGCCTCTGCCCGGGTCGCGACAACAATGGCGCCGCTGCCCGACTCCAGAGTCACAATATCACCTCTCGCTATCGCTAGAGGCTCCTCTACCAGCGCTGGGCGCAGGGGCTCGCGAACGTCCACAGCGCGGCGTAGCTGCTGGCCGATAATTTGTTCGGGCTGCGTATAATAGCCCGAACGGAGCGTGGAACTCGGTGCCTCAATCATGGACAGGTCCGACGCCTCAAGGATATCGCCGCGGCTCAGGGGGCCGGCTGCGACAAGAATCTGACGGTATATCTCTACCTGAGCGCCTAAGTAGATCTTCCAGGGCGTAGCGCCAGTGCAGCGGGCCTCGACGCTGACCGAGCCACCATCACCGGTCAGGTCACGCACATCAAAGGCCAAGTGCTCACTGCACTGGGCAAGGCGCAGGCGCGCGTCCAGCGGATTGACCTGAATCTCCACCCTGTCTGACAGGCCGCTATACTGCTCACGCAGGTAGTTTGCTGCTTTAGTGCGTAACTCATCCAGGCCCTGCCAGGCGGCGCTTTGGGCCAAGACATTGGGGGCGAGCGCACAAACGAATAAAATTACGCAAAGATTACGTAGTTGCTTCATAGTGTCCTATCCTAATAGCAGGAGCAGGCTGTTGAGTTTTGCGCTAAATATCGTCAAATTTCAGCCGTTAACACCTTCTGAAGAGAGTTAAAGCAAGGACTATGCCCTTTGCTTCAGGCCGGTGGAGAGGTTTGTAAGCAATAGGATGAATCTCGGTGCCGTTCGCCGGATCGAGTGAACAAGCCCCAGTAGGGGCCTAGCAAATAAAAGTACCTGTTGATAATGAGAGGCTCGGTATGGCGGGTGTACTGGATAGTGTCAACCAACGAACCCAACTGGTGGGGCAGAACCGCCTGGAGTTGTTGTTGTTTCGCCTGGCGGGCCAGCAGCTCTATGGCATTAACGTGTTCAAGGTCAAAGAAGTGCTGCAGTGTCCCAAGCTTAATGAGATCCCAGGACGCAGTGGCGTGGTGCGCGGAGTGGCCCATATCCGCGGCGGAACCATACCGATTCTCGATATGAACCAGGCCATCGGCCGGCGTCCTTTGGAAGACATTCACGAGTGCTTTGTCATCATCACCGAATACAACCGCACCCTACAGGGCTTTCTTGTGCGTGCTGTCGAGCGAATCGTCAATATGAACTGGGGCGATATTCATCCGCCGCCGAAGGGCGCTGGCAAAGAACACTATTTGACGGCGGTGACCGAGGTGGACAATAAGCTGGTGGAAATCGTCGATGTGGAGAAAATCCTCGCCGAAGTCTCACCGGTTAATGAAACCATCAGCGCGGGCGTGGTTGAGGATGGTCTGAGCGAGCGGGTGGTGAAAAAGCAGGTGTTGATCGTCGACGACTCCACCATCGCGCGCAAGCAAATCCAGCGCGTGGTCGAGTCCATGGGTATTCGCACCACTTTGAAAAAGGATGGGCGCGAAGCCATTGATTATTTACGCTCGATCATTGCCGATGGTCAGGACCCCTACAATGAATTGATTATGATCATTTCCGACATTGAGATGCCGGAAATGGATGGCTATACCTTTACCGCTGAGGTGAGGGCGGACCCTAAGCTGAAGGACATGTTTATCATCCTTCACACATCATTAAGCGGTGTGTTCAACGCGGCTATGGTGAAAAAGGTGGGGGCTGACGATTTTTTGGCCAAGTTCCATCCCGATGAGCTGGCCAAACGGGTCAATGACCGGGTCTTAGCCATTACTGGTGAAGATCTTTTGTCAGAAAATGAATAAATACAATGACATAACCCGCCTAGCTAATGTAAGTTATAGCCGCGGTTTGACTCGTTCGCGATGTAAGGAAGGGTATGAATAGCCAATCTAAGGGCGCAACACAAAGCCTCGAACAGGCGGAGTTTGATCACTTTCGCCAGTTTCTGCAGGACGCCTGCGGTATTGCCCTGGGGGAAAACAAGCAGTATCTGGTGACAAACCGGGTGCGCAGGCTGCTGGACGAGCACGGCTTGCACTCCTTCAGCGAGCTGATTGCCGCACTCAAGAAAAACACCAATCGCCGCTTGCGCGATCAGGTCATCGATGTGATGACGACCAATGAAACCTTTTGGTTTCGCGATGGTTATCCTTTTGAGCATTTAAAAAGCAAGCTGCTGCCCGAATTGATGCTGCCGGCAAACAAAATGTTTGGCCCGGTACGTATCTGGTCTGCCGCCTGCTCTTCGGGTCAGGAGCCTTTCTCGCTGAGTATGGCGATTGAGGAATACAAGCGCAAAGCCATGGGGACTTTGGCCCGTCCGGTTCAGGTAGTGGCCACTGATTTGTCCTCCATAGTGCTTGATCAGGCGCGGGAAGGCATCTATGACCGGCTATCGGTGATGCGGGGTCTTTCCGCGGAGCGGCGCGACCAGTTTTTTGACCCGCTGGATGAGAACCGCTGGCGCGTTAAGCCCTTATTGCGAGAGCGCATTGAATTCAGGGCACTGAACTTGCTCGATTCCTACGCCGCGCTCGGGCGCTTCGATATCGTTTTCTGCCGCAATGTGCTGATTTACTTTAACGCCGAACTCAAGCTCAAAATACTGCAGAAAATCCACGGCTGCCTCAAGCCCGGTGGGGTTCTGTTTCTCGGCTCATCGGAAGGGGTGGGGCAGGCCGCCAGCCTTTTCGAAATGGTGCGCTGCGAGCCCGGTATCCTCTATCGGGCCATTTAAAGCCTTTGCCGCCAGTCGGCGGCAAAGGCGGAAATGACTTGCCGTTTGAGCCTCTTCAAACTCCTCACTGTCACCGTTCCTTCAGCTTCTATCGATTAAAAGTCTTTAAAAATCATTCGGTTACCGGTTCGTCTGCTTCTTGGCACAGCCTATGCTTTAAGCCTGTAAACACACTGTGATTGGCAGGCAAAGACATGGCAATTTCCTTTAATGACGCACTGGGTATTCACGAGCCGGCACTCAAGCTGCGCTCGCGCCGTGCTGAGGTGTTGGCCAATAACCTGGCGAATTCCGACACCCCCGGTTTTAAGGCGCGGGATATGGATTTCAGCTCAGTGATGGCGTCGCAATCAGCCAGCCAGACAGGCGTCGGCCTAAACAAAACCTCCAGCCGTCATCTCAATGCCTATGCGGCCTCGGGGATGGACCAGAGTCTTAAATACCGCACGCCGCAGCAGCCATCTCTCGATGGCAATACCGTGGAAGATCAGATCGAACACGCCGAATTCATGAAAAATGCTCTGGATTTCCAGGCGAGTTTCATGATGTTGAACAGTAAATTCAAGGGCTTGAGCAAAGCCCTTACCGGTCAGTAGGAGAAGCGGATATGGCACTGAATACGATTTTTGATGTGGCCGGTTCCGGCATGAACGCGCAGAGTCTGCGCCTCAATACCACTGCCAGCAACCTGGCCAATGCCCAGTCCGCCAGTTCGAGCGCCGGCGATGTCTACCGCTCACGCCAGCCGGTTTTTGCCGCTGTTGCCCGCGATGCGATGAATGGCTCGGGCTTCTCAGCCATTGACGGCGCCGATCGACGCGCTAGTGCCGGCGTTCAGGTTCTGGGTGTGGTGGAAAGCGATGCACCCTATGAGCAGCGCTATGAGCCGGATCACCCTCTGGCCAATGAAGAGGGTTATGTGTTCTACCCCAACGTGAATGTGGTGGAGGAAATGACCAACATGATTTCCGCCTCCCGTTCTTTTCAAGTCAATGTAGAAGTGATGAACGCCGCCAAGCAAATGGCGCAGCGCGTTCTGACGCTCGGACAGTGAGGCCAAAGGCATGACCACCCAAGTCAGCAATGATGGCAACGCCGCTGCCAATATTCTCAGCAACTTTAGCATCTCGAACAAAGAGCCTGAAAAAAAGAGCAATGAGCTGGGTCAGTCCGCGTTTTTGGAGTTGATGATCACTCAGATGAACAACCAGGATCCGCTCAATCCCCAAGAGAACACCGACTTCATTGCGCAGTTGGCGCAGTTCAGTTCGGTGGAAGGGCTCGAGCGTTTGAACAGTCAGTTTGAGTCCTTCAGTGGCAGCTTTATGTCAAACCAGGCTTTGCAGGCATCAAGCCTGGTGGGCCGTTCTGTGTCGGTGCCGACGGACACCACGATGTTGACGCCCGGCGGTATTGTGGCCGGCTCGGTCCAGCTGGAGCAGACCACCAGCAAAATGAGCGTGAGTATTTACGATGATGCCGGTTCTCTGGTGGGTTCTGTACCACTTGGTCTGCAAGAGGAGGGCGAAGTGGTGTTTCGTTGGGATGGCCAGTTTATGGAGGTTAACGGCGAGCTACTGGACTGGAGCGCAGGTGAGGAACCCCTGCCGCCGGGCGAGTACCGCTTTGAAGTCAACGCTCTGATTGATGGCCAGTCAGAGCAGCTCGATACCTCGCTCAGTGCCAACGTTAACAGCGTGACCCTGGGCAATAACGGCGAGATTATTCTCAATCTTGCCGGTGTGGGTGCCGTGAACATCGGCGACATTACGCAGTTTAATTGAGTTAACAACATACAACAGGCTGCCGGCGGCACGCCCTGATGAGGAGAAGCGCACAATGCCTTTTAACACAGCCCTGAGCGGCATTCGGGCCGCTAACGCCGATCTTAAGGTGACCGGTAACAACATCGCCAACGCCAGTACCACTGGCTTCAAAGCCTCCCGTGCGGAATTTGGTGATGTGTACGCCAGCTCCCTGTTGGGGGGCGGTTCGAATACGCCCGGTAGTGGTGTGAATCTGCAAATGATTCGCCAGCAGTTCAACCAGGGTAACCTCAACTTTACCGACAACCAGCTGGATCTGGCGGTAAACGGTTCGGGCTTTTTTGTGATCAGCAACGAGGGGGATCAGTTGTATACGCGCGCCGGAGCCTTTGGCCTGGACAGCGATGGTTACATTGTCTCTAACACCGGAGGCAACCTGCAGGGCTATGCGGCAGACGCCAATGGCAATGTCAGCGGTATCATCAGTGATCTGCAAGTTGACGTCAGCACCCAGGCCCCGCGCCAAACAACCGGAGTTGACTTGTCGGTCAACCTTGATGCAACCGAGTCTGTGCTAGAGTCCGTGGGTACGAGTTTCGCGACCGATGGTGCGGCTGTAGGCGTTGCTCAGGTAGGTCAGAGCGATTCCACTACCACGACGGTCAATTTGGGCGCGGTGGCGGTGCCGGTGGATTTTGCCACTAACCCGACTACCTTTGATTTGACCCTGACAGGCTCGCTACCGGCGTCGGGTAACGGCACCATTACGGTGACCCTGGATTCTTCAACCGCCAACTCTCTGCAGGATGTGGCGAACCTGATCAACAGCGCCATTTTCGGCAGTGCAACGCCCATCAATGTGCAGGCTATCGCCAATGGCGGGAACCTCGAGCTGCGTGACATTAACGAAGGTGTGTCGAGTGACATCACCATCGCCAACGTCACCGGGGCAAACGCCTTGTCTACCGCACTTGGTGGTGCGCCGGCGGCCGTTGCCGGTATTCCTGCCGTGGACAACGGCTATGTCCCGCAAACCCTCGAAATTGAAGGGCCCAATGGCGGCATTGTGACTTTCACCTCCGATGCCGGCTCCTCCGCCGCGCAAATCGCCTCTGAGCTCAATTCTCTGGCCGGGGTAACGGCCAGCGCCACCACCGAGGCCAGCATTCAGGCCGGTACATTTGACAATACCAACGGCAACCTGACGCTGAACGGCGTGTTGTTGAGCTCCACCACTTTGGCTGGGCTCGAGGCGGAAATCAACGCGCTCTCCACCTCGACCCTACCGGGCATTACCGCCGATGTGAATGTTGCCGGCGATTTGGTGATCAGCTCGGCCGTGGGTACCGATCTCAGCTTTGGGTTTGACGGCGACGTCAACCCCACGGCGGGGGTCATTGATGTGATTGGCCGCAGCGGCACCGGTGTGCAAAACCTGTCGAGCACCACAGACGGCTTGGTGGTTGGCGGCGAAGTCTCCATTGTGATGGAAGAGGGTTTCTCTGTGGCCAGCAGCACGCCGGCGGTGGGGAACTTGTTTGCACCCCTGACCGCCACCAGTTTCACCGATGTGCCGATCAACCAATTTGATCCCAATGATCAGGCCACTTACAACCACGGCAACTCCACCACGATTTACGACAGTCTGGGCAATCCGCATATTATGACCCAGTACTTCGTCAAGCAGCCTTTTGACCCGATGGATCCGTCTACATCACCCAATCACTGGTTGATGTATGTACAGATAGACGGTCAGAACGTGGGCGACCCAGATCCGACCTTGCCCTCGCCACAAAACACCGAGGCGACTATGGCATCCTATAACGTGCACTTTAACGAAGACGGTACTCTGAATGAGTCCCTCACGGACAGCATGTTGATCTCCAACTGGGTGCCGCGCGACGCTAATGGTGACCAAATCGGCGCTCTGGGCCCACAGAATGTGCTGCAAGGCGGGGTGATCCCTGTGCCTGAGCCACCTTCGAGTTCAAACTTTGCCATCTCTCTGGAAGGCACTACCCAGTACGGCGAAGAGTTCGGTGTGGAGGCTCAGGATCAGAACGGCTACACCACGGGCCGACTGGCAGGACTCGATGTCAGTGACAGCGGCATTATCTTCGCTCGCTTTACCAACGGCGAAGCGCAGATTCTCGGTCAGGTTGCCCTTGCCAACTTCAACAACGTCGAAGCACTCAAGCCCGTTGGCGATACCATGTGGGCTCAGACGGCCGATACCGGCGAGGCTGTGATTGGCACACCTGGTTCGGCGTCTCTTGGCAGCATTAACTCCGGCGCTTTGGAAGAGTCGAATGTGGATTTGTCGGCGCAATTGGTGAACCTGATCATTGCCCAGCGCAATTTCCAGGCGAGCGCCAAGACCATTGAAACGGCCAACCAGACCACTCAGACCATTATTAACCTGCGTTAACTTTCTCGCACCTGAATACCTAGGGTGCCTTGCCGGCGGCAAACAGCGGAAGCCTCTTGCCGCCGGCGTTTTGTCTTTTCTCTCCTCGCGTCTTTCCCGCTCTAACAGATTCGGTTTTAGTGGGGTAACTCACTGAAAAATATAGTCAAATTATTTTTCTTTGTTGTTTTTCTCCGTTTGGCATAGCCCTTGCTGAATACGTTACCAGAGGGGTTATTCCAGCCAAAGTGACAAAAAAACAGCGGAGTCAGAGATGGACAAGGCACTGTACATTGCCATGACCGGGGCCAAACACAACATGAAGGCCCAGGCCAATCACGCCAACAACATGGCCAACGTCAACACCACGGGCTTTCGCGCTGACTTTGCTCAGGCGCGCTCCATGGCGGTGTACTACGGCGACGGCCACCCGACCCGCGCTTACGCACTGACAGAGTCTCCTGCAACGGATTTTAAACAAGGTGTGATCAATCAAACAGGGCGCGATCTGGATGTAGCGATTAATGGCAGCGGTTTTATTGCCGTTCAGGGACGGGACGGCACCGAAGCCTACACCCGCGCGGGTGATTTGCAGTTGGATGCCAACGGTATTCTGCGCACCGGTAACGGCTTGCCCGTATACGGTAATAACGGCCCCATCGCTTTGCCACCCATTGAAAAAGTCACCATCGGTAGCGACGGCACCATTTCGATAGTGGCCCAGGGGCAGGGACCAGAAACTCTGGTGGAAGTGGACAGAATCAAACTGGTGAACCCGGATCCGGCCGAGATGGAAAAGTCGGCTGACGGTTTGTTTCGGCACGCCGTGCAGCCAGTCTTGCCGGCCGATGCTGGGGTGCAGGTCACCACAGGGGCTCTTGAAGGCAGCAATGTCAACGTAGTGGAGGCCTTTACCGATATTCTCAGCTTGTCCCGCCAATACGAAATGCAGGTCAAGTTGATGAAAACCGTTCAACAGAATTCAGAGAGCTCAGCGCGCTTGCTGCAGATGTCTTGACGCGGCCAGATAACACGAGGGTAATACCATGCACGCAGCCTTGTATGTCAGTAAAACCGGCCTGACGGCGCAGGATAAACAACTGACCACCATCTCCAACAACCTGGCCAACGTCGGCACCGTGGGTTTCAAGCGTGACAGAGTCACCTTTGAAGACTTGCTGTATCAAACACAGCGCCAGCCAGGTGCTCAAGCCACCCAGGACAACGAACTGCCCTCCGGGTTGCAGTTGGGTACAGGGGTGCGTGTTGTGGGCACGCAAAAACAGTTTACCGAAGGCAATCTGCAAGTGACCGATCAGGCACTGGATGTCGCCATCAATGGGCGCGGATTTTTGCAGGTGTTGAGACCTGACGGCACCATTGCCTACACGCGCAATGGTCAATTGCAGATTAATGGCGAGGGCCAGCTCGTCAACGCTGACGGTTACCTGCTCGAACCGGCTATCAATGTGCCTGAAGGCACGAGCAAAATCACCATCAGTACCGATGGCGTCGTGAGTGCCTTTATTGAAGGGGAAGTTCAGCCGCAACAGCTCGGCGACATTCTGTTGGCTGACTTTGTTAACCCGGCCGGCCTGCAGGCTGTGGGTGGAAACCTGTTTCTCGAAAGCGTCGCTAGCGGCAACCCGCTGATTGGTGCACCGGCGGAAAACGGCATGGGCAGTATTCAGCAGGGCATGTTGGAAAGCTCTAACGTCGAAATCGTGCAGGAGATGGTGGATATGATCACTACCCAGCGCGCTTACGAACTCAATTCAAAAGTGGTGTCGACAGCCGATCAAATGCTGCAGTACATCACGCAAACACTGTAACGTAGGGGGCTGAGATGATGACCAACGCCAAACCTGCACTTGCCTTGATTTTTGCAGTGCTGATCAGCGGTTGTGCTACCGGGCCAAAGCCTCAGCCGGGTGACCCCTATTACGCACCCACCGTCTCTTCCAGCGCGCAGGAGCCAATGACCACTAATGGTTCGCTCTACCAGCCTACCCGCGGTATGAGCCTGTTCACAGACACCAAGGCGCGCAACATCGGTGACATTATTACGATTGTGTTGAGCGAGCGCACGGTGTCGAGCAAAAGCTCAGGCGTCAATGTGACCAAGGACAGCTCCACCAGTCTGCCGGCGGGCACGCTCTTCGGTATGTCCCCAACGCTCAATGGCTCCCCCTTTGATACCAATGTGAGTCAGAGCCGGGATTTTGAAGGCGACGCCGGTGCAGATCAAAGCAACAGCTTGACGGGCAGTATTGCGGTTACCGTGGCCGATGTATTGCCCAACGGTAACTTGATTGTACGCGGTGAAAAGTGGATGACACTAAACCGAGGTGATGAGTTTATTCGGGTCAGCGGTATTTTGCGTCCTGAGGATATCTCCCCGCAAAACACTGTGTCTTCGACTCGTCTGGCCAACGCACAGATTTCCTACAGCGGTACCGGGGAATTGGCCAGTTCGCAGAACATGGGCTGGCTGTCGAAGTTCTTTAACAGCGCATACTGGCCCTTCTAGGAGACACAACTGTGAAAACTTTTTTAATGGCCCTAACGCTTCTGGTGTTCTGCGCCGAGGTCAGTGCGGAGAGAATCAAAGATATCGCTTCGGTAGCGGGTGTGCGAAGCAACCAGTTGATTGGCTACGGCTTGGTTGTGGGGCTCGACGGTACTGGGGATCAGACCACCCAGAGCCCGTTTACCACCCAATCATTTAATAACATGCTGAAACAGTTTGGCATCACCGTGCCTGAGGGCACGCGTATGCAGATGAAAAACGTTGCCGCGGTGATGATCCAGGCGGATCTGCCGGCTTTTTCCAAGCCGGGTCAGAAGCTGGATGTGACTGTGTCATCCATCAGTAACGCCAAGAGCTTGCGCGGAGGCAGCTTGTTGATGTCTGAGCTTAAGGGGCTGGACGGAAAAACCTATGCCGTTGCCCAGGGCAGCCTGGTGGTCGGCGGCTTCGGGGTTGAGGGCGGCGATGGCTCCAATATTACCGTGAATGTACCCAGTGTCGGCCGGATACCCGGTGGTGCATTTGTTGAGCGCGTGGTGCCCAACAGTTTTGCCAATGGTCAGCCGATTGTTTTCAATCTGCATCAGGCCGATTTCACCACAGCCAATCGGTTGGCAACTGCCATCAATGACATGCTCGGTCCCGATGTGGCTCGTCCTATGGATGCGGTTTCCGTGCGCGTCAATGCGCCAGTGGACCCGGCGCAGCGGGTGGACTTTTTGGCGCTTTTGGAAAACATTGAAGTCAAGCCCGGCGAAGAGCCTGCGAGGGTGGTCATCAACTCCCGCACCGGCACCATTGTGGTTGGCCAGCATGTTCGCGTCTCTCCTGTTGCCATTACCCATGGCAGCCTCACGGTCTCGATTTCAGAAGACTTCGATGTGAGCCAGCCTGCACCGTTCTCTCAGGGGCAAACTGTAGTGACACCCGACAGCAATATTGAAGTGGATGAGGAAATCAATCCCATGTTCAAGTTCGCTCCGGGTGCCACCTTGGAAGACATTGTAAAAAGCGTCAACAATGTGGGTGCCTCTCCCGCCGACTTAATGGCTATTTTGGAAGCACTAAAACAATCCGGTGCCTTGAAAGCGGATTTAATGGTGATTTGATGAAAACCATCAGCAGTGCACTGATCAATCAAACCGCGACCGACACCTACCTGAACAGTGCGGGTCTGGACGCGGTGCGGAAAATGGGCCGCGACCAAGACCCCCAGGCCATTCAGCAAATGGCCAAGCAGTTTGAATCTCTGTTTGTACAGCAGATGTTCAAGAGCATGCGCGCCGCCGGTGAGGCTTTTTCCGAGGACAACTTTCTCAACTCCTCAGAGAGCCAGTTTTATCAGCAGATGCTGGATCAGCAGCTGTCGCTTGAGCTGACAAAGGGCAGGGGCCTGGGTCTCGCCGATGTGCTCTATCAACAGATGATGCAGAGCTACGGCGATCAATTGCCGAAACGCGAGGCAAACGAGCCCAAGAGCGTGGTGCCTGAGGGTGACATCAGCGCCGCTGGCACGTCTGGTGAGCTAAGTGGGCCGGGTGATAATCCCCTGTTTGATTCACCGCGCTCGTTTATTGACACTATCAAGCCCTATGCGAACTGGGCGGCCGGCGTGCTGGGTGTAAAGCCAGAGGCATTGATGGCTCAGGCCGCGCTTGAAACCGGCTGGGGTAAGCACGTGTTGCGCGCCGACGACGGCGGAAGCAGTCTCAATCTGTTTAACATTAAAACCGGCGGCGGTTGGTCGGGTGAAAGCGTCTCGGCGCGCACACTTGAGTACACCGAAGGTATGGCCACTGATGAGCCGGCGAGTTTTCGCCGCTATGCCTCTTTGTTTGAAAGTTTCTCTGACTACGTAGAGCTTTTGCGCAAGCCACGCTATCGGGAGGCGCTTGCCGCCGGCACCGATGCCCCAGCGTTTTTGCAAAAGCTGCAGGAGGCTGGTTACGCCACCGACCCGCAGTATGCCGAAAAAATTCAGTCCATTCTTGAGCGCACAGACTTCGGCGAGGCCGCCGCACAAGTGTCGGCTGCATCGCTTTCCGGGAGTAACGGCTGATGTCCATTCTATCCAATGCGATTTCGGGGCTACAGGCCAGCCAAAATGCGCTGCGCACCGCTGGTCACAACATCTCCAATGCCAACACCGCCGGCTTTAGTCGCCAGCAGGTGGAGTACGCTACGCGGCCCGAACAGCGCCTGGGCAACGCCGGCTTCCTGGGCAGTGGCGTCACCACAACATCTATTGAAAGGGTAGTGGATCAGTTTGTCACAGCGCAGCTGCGTCTGGACACGGCCGCATACAACCAGCTGGCAACCTACAATCTCAATATTGGCAAAGTCGATAAGCTGCTGGCCGATGTCAATACGGGCCTTGCCAGCGGGCTGCAGAGTTTTTTTGCATCGGTTCAGAATGCCGCAGACGAGCCCTCGTCGACGCCAGCGCGTCAGCTGGTTGTCGACGAGAGCGAGAGCCTGAGCATTCGCTTTAACAATCTCTACGATCGCCTCAAGTCTATTGAGGGAAGTATCAACAGTGAGTTGAAAACCGTTACCGACCAGATTACATCGCTGGCCAATTCGGTGGCAGATCTCAACCAGCAAATCAGCGAGCAGGGTGGCGGAGCCAATGGTAACCAGCCCAACGACTTGCTCGACAAACGTGATGAAGCACTTAGGCAGTTGTCGGAATTGGTGGCTGTGCGAGTGGTGGATTCAGGCTCCGGCCAGGTCAATGTGTTTATCGGCAGTGGCCAGTCACTGGTGGTGGGTACCACTGTCAGCCGCTTTCAGGTAAGCCGCAATGGCGATATTCAAATTTCCAATGGCGTTCAGCGAGCCAATGTCACCGAGCAAATCAACGGTGGCAAACTGGGCGGGCTTTTGAGTTTTCGCGACGACATTCTCTATCCGTCGATGAATGAGCTTGGGCGTGTGGCCATAGCGGTGGCCGACGAATTTAATCGTTTGCAGCGAGAGGGCCTGGACCTGGACGGTGATTATGGTCAGGACATTTTTGGTGATATCAATAGCCCGACATTGACGGGCAATCGCGTCCAGCACGGCGATAACCCGCCGCCGTCGGATAGGGTGTTGTCTGTTAGTATTGATGACATCAGCGAGCTGACCACCAGCGACTATACGCTGAAAATTCCAGCGGGTAGCAACAACTATGTGGTGACGCGGGTCAATGACGACACTGTGGTCACTCAGGGTATTTTGCCGGGTGCGCTGCCGGCTGATATCAGCTTTGATGGCGTCACTGTGACCCTCGAGTCCGGCTCTTTTCAGGGGGGCGATAGCTTTACCATCAAGCCCACAGCAACCGGTGCGCGCGATATCGAGTCGTTGATCAGCAGGCCGGAAGACTTGGCCCTGGCCTCACCGATTCGCACGGCGACGGACATCGGTAATACCGGCAACGGTGTGATCAGCGCCGGTGAGGTATTGCAGCTGCTGGATGCCGCTGGCAGTCCACTGCCCGCGTTTGCCGAGCCGGGCGAGCTGAGCCCGCCCGTGGTTATTCGCTTTACTACCAGCACTACTTACGAGATATTGGATAACACAGATCCGGCCAACCCCCAGCCTTTTGATCCGCCCTTGTCGAACCTTGAATTTACCCCGGGTATCGAAAACGCCATATTTACGGATGACCCTGGGGAGACCATTGTCGTGGGCGATGGCGCTCGCACCGGTTTGCCAGCCGGGCGTGTGGCGGCTGCGCTCAGTGCCTCCGATCCGGCTCAGGCCAACGGATATCCTGTGGAGCAGTACACCTTTACCCGGGTTGATCCACAAACCGGCTCCAGCACCACTCAGGCCCTTGTCACCAGCCCCAATGCCTCAGCCGCGCAAACCGCCGCGTTGATCAGCTCCGTGCCCGGTGTGTCTGCTAACGCCTATACCACCGCCAGCGTGTCGGATATGAATATCGACAGTTTCACCGCGCCCTTGCAAATCACGCTGAACGGTGAAGACTTGCTCGGTTACAGCGCTGGTAGCCTGAGCAGTAATGTGCCAGACCCGAACGAGAGTGAGTCGGAGTTCTACCAGTACCTCGCGGGCCAGATCAACGCCAATGATGCGCTGACGGATCAGGGGATCACGGCGGTCGCTGGTGCCAACCCGGCAACCGGGCGGCCCGAACTGCGGCTGGTGTCTGACACTGGCGCCAATCTGGACTTGCGTCTGGAGGCCGGCAGCGGCGCCGATTCTCTGTCGGTCAGTGACGGCACCGGCAATCCGAGCGTCGTGCTGACCGGCGCCGGTGCCGGTAACCAAAGCGCCGTCACCGTCGGCGGGCGTATCGATGTCACCATGGCCGATGGCGTCAGTCTGGCTACTGCGCCTACCGATAGTCAGCTGTTGGGCGACAGCGCCGCCGCTGATTTTGCCCGTTCTACCTATACGGGTTATCAGGTCACCATTAAAGGTCAGCCGCAAGCAGGCGATATATTCACTGTTGGCTTCAACAATGACGCCAGCAACGATAACCGCAACGCCCTGCGCTTTGCCGAGCTCGAAACCGCTGGTGTGGTTCAGGGGGATTCCCTGAGCTTCGCCGAAGCCTATGGCCGGCTGGTGGAAGAGGTGGGCACCAAGAGTAGCCTTTCTCGCATCAATACCGATGCGAGTAAGACGCTGTTGGAGCAGAGCCAGTCCCTGCGTGACAGTATTTCAGGCGTCAACCTGGATGAAGAGGCGGCCAACTTGATTAAATTTGAACAGGTCTACAATGCCAACGCCCGGGTCATCAGCGTGGCCCGCGATCTGTTCGACACACTGCTAAACTCAGTGTAGTGACCCCGGGGTAAGACTCATGCGCGTATCGACATCGCAGATTTTTAATATCGCTAATATCGGCATGGCCAACGCCCAGAGTGCGGTGACCAAAACCCAAGAGCAAATTGCTACCGGCAAGCGGGTGCTGTCACCGGCCGATGACCCTATTGCCGCGACGCAGATTTTGCAGCTCACCCAGGAGCTGGCGCGCACTGAGCAATTTACCAAAAACATCGATGTGGCGGAGAACAATCTCAACCTCGAAGAGGTGGCACTAAAAAGCATTACCAACCTAGTGCAGAGGATGCAGGAGCTCGCCGTTAGCGCGGGTAATACCGGTGTGCTCACACCCAGTGACTACAAAGCCCTGGTGGCGGAAACCGAGAGCCGAATCGAAGAGTTACTGAACTTGCAAAACACCCGCAACTCGGCGGGGCAGTACATTTTTGCCGGCTATCAAGGCAACACCCGGCCCTTTGCTGCCGATGGCGGGGGTAACTATAACTATTTGGGCGATGAGGGCCAGTTACGTCTACAGGCCTCTGACAGCGTTTCCGTAGCGGTATCCGACTCGGGCAAGAAGCTGTTTGTCGATATCCCCAGTAGCCACAATACCTTTTACACCGAAGCCAGTGCTGACAATCAGGCCGATCCAGCGGCGAGAATCAGTGTGGGCCAAGTGTTCAACCAAGAGGCGTTTGACGAACTCTTTCCCGACGATCTGGTGATTCGCTTTAACAATCCGGGAGACCGCAATCCCCCGGAATCCAACTTCACTGTCTATGAGCGTTCATCGGGCCGTGTGTTGCTCGCTAACGAGCGGTTCGTAGAGGGAGGCGCCATTGAAGTCGCCGGTGCGCGCTTCAATATTACCGGAACACCCTATCCTGGGCAGCCAAGCACGCCGGCCACTCTGGGTTTTACTTTTGGTGGGCCGGTGGACTTTTCGGCGGCGGTATCTGAGGTAACCGTTAAGGTGGGCGATCGCAGTGAAACCCTGGTGCTGGATCGCAATGTGACCAGCGCCGCCGACCTCGCCGCAGCGCTCAGTGCCAACAATGATACGGTTGTCGGCAGTGGCGCGGTCGATAACGCCCAAAAACTCGCGTCGCTCGGTATTGACGTCGATGCGACCGGTTTTACGGTTGCCGGCGGCTGGAATATTACCATCGGCTCGGGCGATGCCAACACGAATACGGTGATGGGCCTCGACACCACCGGAGCAGGCACTACCTCGACCGATGGTGTGGTGGGCGAGGCGGGGGACAGCTTTACCGTCAACAGCACCAATAAACAGGGCTTGCTGACTACCTTGTCGCGCTTTAGCCAGGCCATGCAGAATGTCGAGGATACCCCGGCCAGCAAGGCCGAGCTGGCCGAGATTGTCGCCAAAACACTGACCAATCTGGACAACACCGTCACCAACTTATCTGCCGTGCAAGGCGAGGTGGGTGCGCGGCTCAATACGCTGGAAAGTGCTAAAGATCTCAACGCGGATAACAAGCTCTATACCGAAGAGGTGCTGTCCGATTTGCGCGATCTGGACTACGCCGAGGCCGCCACGCGCTTGGAAATGGAGACCTTTGTATTGACGGCGGCTCAACAGAGTTTCGTCAAGGTCAGCAACCTCTCGCTGTTCAACTTCCTGTAACTTCGCGCGTCTATGAACACTTGGCAGCAGGTCCTTCGGCAAGCCTGGGAGTATCAGGAGTCGCTATCTCAGCGTGTCGATGCCGGGGATTGGCCGGGCTTCAGTGAGGTCCTTGCCAGCCGCGATCAATGCCTTGGTGGCCTCGCGGAGTTGCCGGTGGAAACCTTGCCAGAGGCCGAGCAGCGCGAGTTGGCCGAACAGCTAAACACGCTGAAAGACGCGAATTTGGCGCTCCTAGAGCGCGTCGAGAGCGAGCAGGCAGGTCTGCAGCGCGAGCACCGCGGTGCTCGCCTCGCTCAAAAAGCGGCCAAAGCCTACAAGGTCGGGGCCCGCAAGAAAGACTGAAACTGGCACATTTCTCTTCGTTATAACCATTTTCAGCGATATTTCAGTGGGTTATTGCGAATTAGTGTAATCTGTTGTTCCTCCATTATCGGCGTCAAATTTTCTCTAACTCTATAGAAAACAGTGTGTTAGCTTTCTTTGTGCGCCCTTCTAAACGAGTAAAAAAAGATTAAAGCTCTTTCCTAAGTGGACGATAACCTACACAGAAGTCCTGCAACACAACTCTGCGGCTTCATCAATCGGCTGGTCACAGCTGGCAAGACTGTGAACAGGAATAACACTTAGGAGATTACTCATGGCTCTAGTAATTAATACCAATGTTGCCTCCCTGAATTCCCAGCGCCAGCTGATGAACTCAGGCTCGGCTCTTGATCGTGCCACCGAGCGTCTTTCTTCTGGCCAACGCATTAACTCAGCCAAAGATGACGCCGCTGGTCTCGCCATTTCTAACCGTATGACTTCTCAGGTTCGCGGTCTGGACCAGGCTATTCGTAACGCCAACGACGGTGTGTCTATGATTCAGACCGCTGAAGGTGCTCTGCAGGAGTCCACCAACATCCTGCAGCGCATGCGCGAACTGGCCATTCAGTCTGCTAACGGCATCTACTCCAAAGCCGACCGCGCCACTCTGGACGCCGAGGTAAAACAGCTGGTGTCAGAGCTTGACCGTATTGCGGAAACCACGTCTTTCAACGGCCAGAAACTGCTCGACGGTACTCTGGGTAAAGTGGACCTGCAAGTGGGGGCGCAAGCCAACGAAACCATCAGCCTTGAAGTTCAGGCCATGGACGCGAAAACCCTGGGTATGGGCTCAACCTCGGTTGACCTGATGGGTGGCGCCAGCGACATCGACTCGCTGACCGGTGCTCTGACCCTCTCCGACGGCGACATCCTGATCAATGGCCAGTCCCTTGTGAAAGGCACTGAAACCTTTGACGGTGCATCTGATTCCGATCAGGATCTACTGGATTTCATAAACACCAACGTCAATGGTGTGACGGCTTCCACCTACGCTGTTGCCTCTGCCACTGCTGCCGGTGACGGTATCCTGCTCGACACTGAAAACGTTGCTGTGGCACTGACCAACCTCGATGGCACTACCACCACCATTACAGTGGGCGGTGGTACCGAGAACATCAACGAGCTGGTCGACAAAATGAATGCGCAGAGCGGTGGCAAGTTCTCTGTGGATGTTGACGACGACGGTAAAGTGTCCATCTCCGCTGAAGGCGTGTCGGCCATCACTGTAACTGACGCCGCCGGCGCCCTGGGTACCGGTATTACCACCGCAGCCAATGCCCGCCTGGTGCTGACCTCAGACAGTGGTGACGAAGTCACCGTGACCCGTGGCTCCACCGGTACACTGGAGCAGTTGGGTTTCCTCGGCTTCCGTGAAAACGATGAGCCCGGCACCATTGAAGGTCATGCCGTGGACGCCAACGCCCTGGCCGCTGGCGATCTGAAAATCAACGGTGTTGATGTCGGTTCTAGCGAATCTGGTGGTTTGTCCGATAAGATCAAAGCCATTAACGAAGTGTCCGACGAAACTGGCGTAACGGCGACTGCCTTTACCTCTGTGTCTCTAGACTTCGGTAGTGTTGCCCTGTCTACTCTGGTAGGTGGCACCATCTCCATGAACGGTGTTGACTTGGTGATTCCGGCCGGTACTGCGACCACCACTTTGGCCGATATCGCTGAAGTCTTTAATGACGAAGTGGATGCCACTGGTGTGACCGCGACCGTGTCGGGTACTCGCATTATTCTGGAAGGCGAAGTGTCTCAGATCGGTTTCGGTCAGGGCAGTGGTGGCGCTGATCAGCCCACTGCAGCACTGGTTGATGGCGGCGGCGCCCTGGTTCAGTTCGCAGAAGCGGGCGATGAGAGCTCTGCTGGTGACATCACCGATACGTCGGTAGCTGCGGGTGGCATCAAGTTGACCAGCGACAACGGCAACCCGATCTCGGTGGACCTGAAAGACACGGCTGCAGAGGACAAAACCGGCTTGATTGATGCGAACGCCGGTGCCGGTGGTAGCTTTGGCGCTGCGATCAGCACCATCAGCATCGATACCGCAGCCAACGCTCAGAAGGCCATTGGTGTGATCGACAACGCCTTGACCACCATTAACGATACGCGCGCCCAGCTCGGTGCGGTGAACAACCGTCTGGACTTCACCGTGTCCAACCTGTCCAACGTATCTGAGAAGACCTCAGCGGCCCGTTCACGGATTACCGATGCGGACTTCGCGGCTGAAACTGCCAACCTGAGCCGCGCTCAGGTGCTGCAACAGGCGGCAACAGCCATGCTGGCCCAGGCAAATGCCCGTCCCCAGCAGGTACTGTCTCTGCTGCAGTAAGCGTGAGTCGACCCGCCGGATAGCCGGCGGGTTTTTCTGATTGAGGACTAAGGTATGAATGAAGTTAGCGCTACAGGGGGTACTCGTTACACTCCCGCCAGTAATGGGGCGGCTTCATCAGCACCGGCCAGCCGAGAAGCTGAGCAAAGCGGCAAAAAATTGCCGCCGGAAACGACTACCAAGTCAGAAATAGTCTCTCGCGAGGGCGTCTCAGAAGGAGATTTTCAGGATAGTGTCAAACAAGCGGTAGCGCATATGAACAAGTTCATACAGTCTACCCAACGAGATCTGCAGTTCAGCTACGACAGTGACTCAGGTGATACTATTGTGAGAGTTTTGGATAGTAGTACCAAGGAAGTGATACGACAAATACCCGATGAGATCTTCTTAAAGTTGGCCCGTGAATTGAATACAGATGAGCCGGTACAGCTCTTGTCAGCACAAGCCTAGCCTGTGTTTGACGTCGTATAGCGATTGGGTGCCCTAGGGCACCCTTTTTTTTGCCCCATACCGGCGATAAGGCTAAAGTTTCTAGAGGGCGCGCCGAAACCCTCGGTAAGTGGTAATCGGCGCTTTGAGTGCATTCAGGTGACAGGCAATGACAACGATCGGCAATGACATTATCAACAGAGTGGGCGGCGGCTCAGGCATTGATACCGGCAATCTGATCAACGACCTGGTGTCTTTACAAAGCACGCCTGATCAGCAGCGCTTGGACCGCCGCCAGGAATTATTGGAATCACAAATATCCGATTACGGTTTGCTCCGAAGCGCGCTGTCCAGTCTGGAGGGCGCGGTCAATGCGGTGTCCAGTAAAGACACCTTTGATGCCAAATCTGTCTCCCTGCCGGATACTTCTCTGATCGCCTTGACCCAGCTCAACGCCAAGGCAGCGGCGGGCGACTACCGGCTCAAAATTGAGCAGGTGGCCCAACCACAATCGCTCAGCTCGGCGAGCTTTGCCTCGCAAACCACCGAGATTGGTAAGGGTGAGCTGACCATTCGTTTCGGTGACTGGAATGGCGCACTCGATAACTTCAACGTGGATGCGGAAAAAACCGGCGCCACCATCACCATCGATGAAACCAACAATACGCTCACCGGTTTGCGCGATGCAATCAACCAGGCCGATATCGGGGTGCAAGCCAGCATTGTTGCCGATGGTGGCGCCTACAAATTGTTGCTTACCAGCCCCTCTGGCGCCACCAATGAGTTGGAAATTTCAGTGACGGAAGAGGCGGGCTCTCCCGGCTTGGCTGCCTTCTCTTTCGATGAATCCAGCCAATCCATGACCCAGGAGCAAGAGGGTATGGATGCGTTGGTACGCGTTAATGGCCTGCTGGTGGCTCGTGACTCCAACCATATTACCGACGTGATCGAGGGCCTGGAGTTTGATATTTTTAACAGCTCCAGCACCGAAGTGATCAACCTCAACATCTCCGCTGACAAATCCACCGCGGAGCAGGCCATTCGCGATTTTGTCGAGGCCTACAACACCTTTTTTGATGAGGCGCAAAAGCTCACCGGTTTTAACGAAGAGTCCGGAGAGTTTGGCAGCCTGCGCAATGACTCTTTGGCCGACAATCTGGTCGATCAGGTGCGCAAATTTATCGGCGGCGCTGTGCCCGGCCTGGAGGACGGTTTTACCTCGCTGGCAAACCTCGGCATTCGCACGCGCCTCGATGGACGTCTGGAAATTAATGAAGATCCGGATGAACCCAACACCAACTTTCGTGCTGCAATCGACAAAAACTTTGGCCTGGTGCGCGACCTCTTTGTACCCACCACCAACTCCAGCGATGCCAAGGTTAAAATCAACAGCTACAGCGCCAGGACCCAGCCCGGCACTTATGAGGTGGTGATCAGCCAGGACCCGACCCGCGGTCAGTTTATCGCCGATCCGCTGCCGGCCAGCTTTCCTTTGGATACCAGCGGAAAAGACTACAGTTTCGATATCAGAGTTGATGGTGTCGACGCCGCGACGATTGCTCTGCCGGATGGCAAAACCTACAACTCCGCGCAGGAGCTCGCTGCTGACTTTCAAACCCTGATTAACCTAGACGCTTCTTTGCAAGCGGCGCAGGTAAAGGTCTCTGTAAGCTACAACACTGATACTGGTGCTTTGGAGTTTGTGTCCGATGCCTACGGTTCAGACAGCCGTGTGTCGTTCGCCGCGGTAGGCGATGATATGGGCGAGTTGGGCATTACGGCCAAAGCTGGTTCCTCAGGCCTGGATGTGGTCGGCACGGTCAATGGCGAGGCAGCCTTTGGCTACGGCAATATTTTGCTACCGGCCATCAATACCAAGGCCGATGGATTGAGCATGACCATCACTCCCGGCGCGACCAATTCGACAGTGACCTTTTCCAGAGGGTTTGCCGGTGGCCTGTCGTCTCTGGTGAACGATTTTTTAAGCAACAACGGCCTGATCAACGAGCGCGAAGCCAATATTCGTGAAGACCTGGAAGATGTCGATGACGACAGGGCCGAACTTGAGCGGCGCACCGAGGCGTATCGTTCACGTTTGCAGAGTCAGTTTCTCGCTATGGAGTTGATCGTTAACAACCTGAACAATACAGGCTCATTCCTCGACGGAATTCTCGATCGCCTGCCGTTCACCGCCAAGAATAATTAGGGTTAACAGACGCTGATTAGATGATTACCTACAAGCCAATCCAAAGCCGCTCTGCTGGCTTTGGATTGGTCGGTTTTTGTCGATCAATTTTTTCTTTTTACCTGCAATAAAAAAACGTCTTTTGCGTCTTGTTCAATAAAGTTTTTTTGTCGCCTGTCGATAACTTGTTAAGAGCCTGGGCTCGAACTGAAACGCAAAAACGCAGCATATAAGAGATTGCCTTATGAACTACTCCAGCGCCGCACGTCAATATCAGCAGGTAAACGTTCAGTCCAGTGTGGTCGATGCCACCCCCCATCGATTGATTCAAATGTTGTTTGAAGGCGCTCTCGGGCGTATCGCTCAGGCAAAAGGGGCCATGCTGCGCAGCGATGTGGCGTCTAAGGGAGAGTTGATTGGTAAGGCGGTAAATATCGTTCAGGGGCTACAGGGCAGTTTAAGCGATACCGAGGGCGGGGATTTGGCGGCGAATCTCGATCAGCTCTACGATTATATCGTTCGCACTTTGATTGCCGCGAATCGCAATAACGACCCAAGCCAGCTTGACGAGTGCGGCCGCCTACTCGGCGAAATCAAATCTGCCTGGGATCAGTTGCCAGAGCAGAGGGAGGCCCCGTGAGTCTCTCACTGGTTGAGGCCGACTCGCTGGCCGGGCCTGGCGGCTTTGAGCAGTTGCGCCAGTTGCAGACGGACATGAGCCGCGCGTTGGCGGTCGGTGATTACACCCGGGTGCGCCAGTTGGATGAGACTTGCGCTGTGTTACTGGACAAGCTTATCGCGGCGAATCGTGAAAACCGGTCTATACTGCTGGAGTCAATGATGGATCTCAAAGCGCTCTATGCGCAGATGATTCAGGAAAGTGAGCGCCTGGCTCGAGCAGCCTGCTCCTGAACCTGGCTTACCCCATGGTGGAATAATGCCCAGCTACAGTGGCCAAAAAGCGGCCTCCCAGTACCGCAAACTGGGCCTGCAAGGCGAAATTCAGAGCGCCTCGGCCCACCGCCTGATTCAGATGTTGTTCGAGGGCGCGTTGGAGCAGCTTAACAAAGCACATTTTGCGCTCGAGCAAGGTGACCTTGCCGGTAAGGGCCATCACATCGGGCGTGCCATCGACATTGTTTCTGGCCTACGCCAAAGTCTCGATATCGACTCTGGCGACCTGGCCGCCCAGCTGGACAGCCTCTACCAGTACTGCGAGTTCATCTTGCTCGAGGCATCCAGGCACAACAACCTTTCGCAGTTGCAAGAAGTCGCTCGTTTACTAACCACACTCAAAAGTGGCTGGGACGGGATTGCCCCTGAAGCAAAAGCTTGAGATAATCCTCGTAACTTATTGTTTTTCCTCTATTTGCTGCTTTTTCGTGTCAAAAGTTTGACTGATGTGCGCCCGCAAGCTATTAATTGTTAAGCAAGGACGATAATCTGGCGCGGTCCAGTGCCAGATCTTGGGGAAGTTTGTTATACAAGACCGGGAATATCATATGTGTCGCAATAATAAAGTACTGGTTATTGAGGACGATAAACAGCGGCGGGCCCAGCTAGATACCATTCTCAGCTTTCTTGGCGAGGAAGCCCATTTTATTGCCTGTGGCGGATTGGACGAGCACATCGCTCAACACCCTGAGGGTGGGGACTATGTGCTTATTTTAATCGGTGATCGCTGCAGCGCCTGGAGCGAGGCACTTGTCGAGAAAATCAATCGCTGGAACGACGAGGTGGCCCTGGCCATTCTCGGTGACGACGAAGCCGACTATCAAGACTTTGCTCCCGATTTAAAAATCAAAGTCATAGGCTCGGTAGCACTTCCCATTACTTACAACCCTCTGGTTGATATCCTCCACCGGGCCAGGCTGTATTGCGAGGCCCAGAGCGCCAATAAAAAGCGCGCACAGCGCCGCCCCGTGCATCTGTTCCGCTCGCTGGTGGGCACCAGCCGGGAAGTGCAGGATGTGCGTGAAATGATGACTCAAGTGGCCGACAAGGATGTGTCGGTTTTGATCACCGGAGAGTCGGGCACAGGGAAAGAGGTTGTCGCTCGTAACCTGCACTATCATTCCGCTCGCCGCGAAAAGCCGTTTGTCCCGGTCAATTGCGGCGCCATCCCCGCTGAATTGCTGGAAAGTGAACTCTTTGGTCATGAGAAGGGTGCCTTTACCGGTGCCATTTCTTCGCGGGCTGGTCGCTTTGAGCTTGCCGAGGGCGGCACGCTGTTTCTCGACGAGATAGGCGATATGCCGCTGAACATGCAAGTAAAAATCCTCAGGGTGCTGCAGGAGCGCTGCTACGAAAGGGTCGGCAGCAATAAAACCGTTGCCACCGATGTGCGGATCATTGCCGCGACCCACCGCGACCTTGAATCCATGATCGGCGAGGGCAGCTTTAGGGAAGATTTGTACTATCGGCTGAATGTGTTCCCCATAGAGCTTCCTCCTCTGAAAGATCGCGCGGAAGACATTCCGCTGTTGATCAACGAGCTGGTATCGCGCATGGAGAGCGAGAAGCGTGGCTCTATTCGTTTTAACTCGGCGGCGATACTCTCACTGTGCCGCCACAGTTGGTCGGGGAATATTCGCGAGTTGGCCAATCTTGTCGAGCGTATGGCGATCATGCATCCCTACGGTGTGATTGGTGTGCAGGATTTGCCGGCCAAGTACCGCCATGTGGATTATGAAGAGGAGTCCTTTGTGGTCGGCGGCTCGACATCGGAGGCGAGCGGCACGGCTGTGGTCAGCATGAACGATACGCCTTTGCTTCCGGAGCAGGGCATTGACCTTAGGGAGTATTTGACGCGCCTTGAGCGAGACCTTATCCAGCAGGCGCTGAACGATTGCGGTGGCGTAGTGGCCAGAGCGGCCGACAAGCTCGCCATCCGGCGCACGACTCTGGTTGAAAAAATGCGCAAATACGAACTCCAGCGCTAATCTCTACGCCGGCCATGATCAAAAGGCCGGCGCCGTGGGGGCATTTGGCATCGCACTTCTTATAACAGCCAATATTTTGACCTCATCTTCTCTGCATTATAGTAACCTATTGAAATAAAAAGTAAAATTTCATTGGCATTGCACTTGCAATAACCCGTGTATCCATAGGGCTTTGACAAAATGCTGTCACCTGCCCACGTACACAAAAGGTTATTTTCATGGCGACGCAGGCCAGTCTACATTCGCTCTCACCCTCATCGCAGCCACCGGGGCGGGGCTCTCCCCGGGACGACAAAGCCGAGGCGCTGGCAGACGCCTTTGCGCTCTTTTCTGAGATGTCAGAGCAGTTGACGGATTCCTATCGTCAGCTCGAGCAGCGGGTTGCCGAGCTCAACGATGAGCTCACTGAGGTGACTCACCAGCGATTGCAGGAGTTAGCGGAAAAAGAACGCCTGGCCCATCGTCTGGAAGGCTTGCTCAATGTTCTCCCCGGCGGTGTGGTTGTGCTCGATCGCAGCGGTCGGGTGCGTGAGTGCAACCCCGCAGCCATTGAATTACTGGGCGAGCCTCTGGAGGGCGAAGCCTGGCGCGAAGTCATTGCGCGCAGCTTTGCTCCACGCCGGGACGACGGCCACGAAGTGTCGCTGCACGACGGACGGCGCATCAGTATCGCAACGCGCAATCTCGGTGACGACGGACAGATTATTCTGCTCACCGATCAGACCGAAACCCGCCGCCTGCAAAGCGAGCTGGCGCGTCACGAACGCTTATCCGCGCTAGGGCAAATGGTCTCTGCGTTGGCACACCAAATCCGCACGCCGCTATCGGCGGCGCTGCTTTACGCCGGACACTTGAAGCGCGAGCAACTCGGGGATGATAAGCGCCAGGTGTTTGCCGATAAGGTGGCCAATCGCCTGCGGCATATGGAGCGGCAGGTGCAGGACATGCTGTTGTTTGTCAAAGGCGAAATCCCGCGGGAGGACATCGCCAGTGTGGCCCAGATTCACGCCGAGCTGGCCGAGGCCATGGAAGCGCCTATAGCCATCTCCAGAAGCACCGTAAATTGGCACGTCAGCGATCGGGAGTACTACTTGACCTGCAATCGTGATGCGCTGATCAGCGCCTTGCTCAACCTGGTCAACAACGCCATACAAGCAGTGGGCAGTGAGGCGGAGCTCACCATATCTCTGGGCGTGCATAAGATCAGCGGCCGCGCCTGGCTCGGCATAGAAGTACTTGATAAGGGGCCGGGCATAGACGCGGAGCTTCTGCCGCGTCTGGGTGAGCTTTTCGTGACGACAAAATCTCAGGGTACAGGCCTGGGCCTTGCGGTCGTCAACGCCGTTGCCAAGGCCCATGGCGGGCGCTTTAGCTTGCAATCCGACAAGGGGCAGGGCGCGCGCGCCATTATGCTGCTGCCCTGCGATGCCAATGAACCAACCAGCAACCATTGCGTTTGATAGGGTAGACCTATGGATAATACCGCTGTGCAGTTATCACAAGACACCACCGCCGCGAAAGTGCTGGTGGTAGAAGACGACCCCTCTTTGCGAGAGGCTTTGGTCGACACCCTGGCGTTGTCTGACTATGCCGTCTGCGAAGCCGAGAGCGCCGAGCAGGCAATGCTGTGTTTGCGCCGGGAAAGCGATATCCGTCTGATCGTATCGGACGTCAATATGGGCACCATGTCCGGTTACGATTTGTTACGTCAGGTCAAAACGGAGTTTGCGCATATCCCTCTGCTGCTAATGACCGCCTATGCGAGCATCGCCGATTCGGTCGCTGCCATCAAAGAAGGGGCCGTTGACTATCTGGTCAAGCCCTTTGATCCCGAAACCTTATTGGAGACCGTGGGTCGACATCTCGGCGCGGTCGGTCTTGCCAAAGACGAACCTGTGGCCGAGGCCGAGTCGAGCAAAAAACTGTTGCAGCTGGCTCAGCGCGTTGCCCAATCAGAATCGACTGTATTGGTCATCGGTGAGTCGGGTACAGGTAAGGAAGTGCTCGCGCGCTACATCCACGACCATTCGCCCAGGGCGGACAAGCCTTTTATTGCCATCAATTGCGCCGCCATCCCCGAAAACATGTTGGAAGCGACGCTCTTTGGTCATGAAAAAGGCGCCTACACCGGCGCGCACACCAGCGCGCCGGGCAAGTTTGAGCAGGCCAATGGCGGGACCTTGCTGCTGGATGAAATATCGGAAATGGACATTGGCCTACAAGCCAAGTTGTTGCGTGTGTTACAGGAGCGCGAGGTAGAGCGCCTGGGCGGGCGGAAAACCATTTCGCTGGACGTTCGCGTTATCGCTACTTCCAACCGGGATATGCGCGAAGCGGTTATGGAGGGTCAATTCCGTGAAGACCTTTACTATCGACTGAGTATTTTACCCCTTCAGTGGGCGCCACTGCGCGATCGGGTCGAAGACATCGTGCCCCTGGCTGAAAAGCTGCTGGCCAAGCACGCCAAAAAACAAAAGCGCTCGGGGGTTCGCCTCGATCAGTGTGCGCGTATCGCACTGGCCGAGTACCGCTGGCCCGGCAATGTGCGCGAGTTGGATAATGTGATGCAGCGCGCGTTGATTTTACAGCCGGGCAAGGTGATAAGCGCTGCGGATCTGGGGCTGGTGGAAGAGGCACGTTACAGTGCCAAGCCTAGTCTTATGGAGCCGCGTTCGATACCGCAAGCCAGAGTCAGTGCGCAGCCCTCAATCAATGAGGAGGCGCTCGTAGCTGAGCGGGAAGAACCCGCTATGCCCGTGCTTGGCAGTGATTTACGCCAGCGTGAATTTGAGATTATACGCAGCACATTGCTGAGCGAGCGCGGTAGCCGCAAGAACACCGCTGACCGCCTCGGTATCAGCGCCCGTACCCTTCGCTACAAGATTGCCCGCCTGAAAGACGAGGGTTACGCCCTCGATATTTAAGTTCCCCTGAGGCGGCTTGGCCGCCTCTGACACTTCTCTTGTTGTTCATACCGGCAAACAATTGCCATCGGCAAACTCTGGCCCACTTTGTGCACTTGAACTGCTAAATGCCGATAAATTGGCCTGACTGCCAAATTTTCGTCGCAGTCGGGGTGAATAAAGAGTGATGGTGTCATGACCAATCGAGTGGATATCAACAACCTTCTCAATGAAATGCGGGCCATGAAAGCGCAGACCCAAGCATTTCAGAAGCCTCAGGCGCTGAACGAGCTGAACCGCACCGAGCGTCTGGATCGCGTTCAGGAGAATCGTCAGGTTCCCGGCTTCTCCGAGGTGATGACCCAGGCGGTTAACAAGGTGAATGAGGTGCAACAAAGCGCCGGTGATTTGGCGGAGGCCTATCAGCGCGGCGATAAAAATGTCGACATTACCGACGTCATGATCGCCTCGCAAAAAGCCAGCGTGTCTTTTGAGGCGGCCGTGCAGGTGCGCAACAAACTGGTAGAAGCCTACCGCGACATTATGAATATGCCAATTTAATCTGGGGTGGATAAATCATGGCTCAAGCACAAAGCGCTGATGTACCCGCTGAAGTTTCGGAAAGATCCCCCCGCTCTGGCAGCGACTTGGTTGAGGGTTTCAGCAACCTGACGCTGTTGCGGCAAGTCGGTTTGATGATCGGCTTGGCAGCCTCGGTAGCCATTGGCTTTTACGCCGTGCTCTGGAGTCAGGGTGAAGACTATAAACCCCTGTACGGCAGCCTGGACCGGCTGGATTCCTCACAGGTGGTGGATATTCTCGAGCAGAATCAAATTCCGTATAAAATCGAGCCGTCAACAGGGGCGCTGCTGGTCACCACAGAAAACATTCATACCGCGCGCATGAAGTTGGCCGAGATGGGCATTGGCAGTAATCAGTCGGTCGGCTTTGAGCTGCTGGAAAAAGAGCAAGCGCTGGGCACCAGCCAGTTTATCGAGAACGCTCGCTATCACCGCAGTCTCGAGGGCGAACTTGCCCGGACCATCATGAGCATTCACACGGTGCGGACCGCCAGAGTGCACCTGGCGCTGCCCAAGCGCAGTGTTTTTGTCCGTGATGCACGCAAGCCTACCGCCTCGGTATTTCTTGAGGTTTACCCCGGCCGCGAGGTTGAGCCGCGCCAGGTAAAAGCCATTGCCAACCTGGTGGCCTCTAGCATCAGCGAACTTAAGAACGAAGACGTGACCGTCATTGATCAGCACGGCAACTTGCTCTCCACTGGAGAGGACTCGCCGGAGCTGATTCTCGCCGATAAGCAGCGTCAGTATACGGAAAATCTTGAAGACAGCTTGCTGACACGTGTCAACAGTATTCTGGAACCGGTGGTGGGCAGTGGTAACTTTCGCGCCGAGGTCAGTGCTGCGGTGGACTTTACTGCCGTGGAGCAGGCCCAGGAAATCTATGACGATGAGCAGCCGGCGGTACGCAGCGAGCACACCCAGAATGAGCGGCGCATTGGCGAAAATGCCCTGGGCGGCATTCCCGGTGCTCTGACCAATCAGCCACCCGCAGACGGTGCTGCGCCCCAGCAAATCGACCCCGCCACAGGCCTGCCGGTGCAGGAGACCCCGGTGCAGCACAGTCGCGAGGACGTCACCCGCAACTATGAGGTGGATCGGACCATCAGCTACACTCGACGTCAGCAGGGCAATATCGAAAGATTGAGCGTGGCGGTGGTGCTGGATGATAAGATGGGCACCAATGCCGAGGGTGAGGCCGTTCGCGAACCCTGGACGGAGCAGGAGCTGGAGCGCTTGACGATGCTCGTGCGTGACGCGGTAGGGTTTTCCGCCGCCCGCGGTGACAGCGTCAATGTGGTTAACTCTCCCTTCTTTGCCCGCACTGAGGCCGAGGCTGAAGTGGTAGAGCTACCCTGGTGGCAACAGGAGTGGTTAATTCCCTATATCAAGCCGCTGGTGGGTTTTCTGCTGATTCTCGCGCTGATTTTCGGGCTCCTGCGGCCGGTGCTGAAAACCATCGCCCGGTCCGGCTCCGAAGCGGCGGATGAAGAAGAGGCGCGTCAGTTGGCCGCACTTGAGGCGGCTGGTCTCGGCGGCGACCTGTCCGGAGATTCGGTCACCTTGACCGGCGGAGCGGTAGCCCTGCCGGGGCCGGAGGAAGGCTATGAGCAGCAACTCAATGCCATTAAGGGATTGATTGCCGAAGACCCGGGCCGGGTCGCACAGGTGGTAAAATCCTGGATTAACAAAGACGAGTAAAGACCGTGGCCGAAAAAAACGAGCAGACGCCAGCGACCAAAATGAGCTATGTGGATCAAGCTGCGATCCTGCTCATGTCACTTGGTGAACAGGACGCCGCCGAAGTGCTCAAGCACATGGGCCCCAAGGAAGTACAGCGCATAGGCGCGGCCATGTCGACCCTCACCAACGTCCAACAGCGCGACGTGCAATCGGTCATGCAGAATTTTCTGGAAGAGGCGCGCAACCTCACGGGGCTCGGCATGGGGGCGGACAACTATATTCGCAACATGCTGGTGACCGCGCTCGGTGAAGACAAGGCCAACTCGCTGGTGGACCGGATTCTGCTCGGCGGCAACACCACTGGGCTGGACACGCTCAAGTGGATGGAAGCGCGCTCAGTGGCGGATATTATTCGCAATGAGCATCCGCAGATTCAGGCCATTGTTATCGCCTACTTGGACGCTGACCAGTCGGCGGAAATCCTCGCTTATTTTCCCGAGAAAGTGCGGATCGATATTATGATGCGTGTCGCCTCGCTGGATACGGTTCAGCCGAGTGCGCTGCAAGAGTTGAACGATATTCTGGAAAAACAATTCTCCGGCAAGGCCGGCTCTCAGACCAAAGCCATGGGCGGCTACAAGGTAGCGGCTGAAATTATGAATCACCTCGACGGCGGTATCGAAGCCGAGCTGATGGATGCCATCAAAGAGGTGGACGAAGACATGGGCAATCAGATTCAGGATTTAATGTTCGTCTTCGACAACCTCAAAGATGTGGACGATCGTGGTATTCAAATGTTGCTGCGGGAGGTCTCTTCGGAGGTATTGATTGTCGCCCTCAAAGGGGCCGACAACGATCTGCAGGAAAAAATCTTCAAAAACATGTCCAAGCGGGCGGCCGAACTGTTGCGCGACGATCTGGAGGTCAAAGGGCCGGTCCGGGTGTCCGAAGTGGAAGCTGCGCAGAAAGAAATTCTTACCATTGCGCGGCGTATGGCCGATGCCGGCGAAATCGTGCTTGGCGGCAGTGGCGAGCAGATGCTGTAGCAGGCCCTAGGTATACGTTATGGGCGAAAAGGCCAATCCCAACCGAATTCCGGCTGAGAGCGCCGACCACTGGCGAAGCTGGGCCATGCCGGTTATCGGCGATGACGGCTCGGTGGTCAGTGCCGACAAAAATAAAGGGCGCCAAGCCGACGAATCCATTGAAGACGTGGAGCTTGATAATCTCCCGTCCGGTGGCATGACAGCCGAGCAGCTGGCCGAGATTGTTGGCCAGGCCGAGCAGGAAGGTTTTGCCAAGGGCCGCGAAGACGGTTTTAAAACCGGCTATGACGAGGGCTATCTCAGCGGCCAGCAGCAGGGCGCCTTGGATATGCGCCAGCAACTAGTGGCCGAACAGAAAACCTTTCAGTCGCTGGTCGAGGCCTTTAGCCGACCGCTCAACGACCAGGACGAAAAACTCGAAAAACTGCTTCTCAATATGGTGGGCCGTATGACGCGGGCCGTGGTGATGCGCGAGCTAACGACCGACTCCGGTGACATTCTGGCGCTGGTCAGACAGAGTATCGCCGCGCTGCCCGCCGGCAGTGAAGTTATGACAGTGCATCTCAACCCGGAAGATCTGGCGGTGGTCGAGGCCTACAGTAAGGATCATTCACTGGACTGGCATTTTCACCCCGATCCCGACCTGACGCCGGGAGGCGTCAAAGTGTCGACCCGCGACAGCCACGTTGATTACTCCGTCGAGCGGCGCCTGGAAGAAGTCATCGAGCGCTTTTTATCGCAACAGGAAGTCGATGAAAAAACCTCCGATGAGGCATTGCTCGCAAGCCCGGAAGACGCCGCCCAACAAGTTCCCGACGATCCTATCCCAACACCCGATGAGCCTTCATCGAGTATTGGCGATCTTGACGGAGACGGGGAGCCCCCCCATGGGTGAAAGGCGCGACCTCTGGTATCGCTTGCGGCCCTATTTCCCGGACCCGGCGCCCATTGTGCCTGAGGCCGAGGGCAAACTGGTGCGTTCTGTTGGCCTGACCCTCGAAGCTGTGGGGCTCAATGTCTCGGTGGGACGCCAGTGCGTGGTCTGTTCCCGCGACGGGCGACGGGTTGAGGCCGAGGTGGTAGGCTTTGCCGGCCAGAGTATTTATTTAATGCCGGTCAAGCGGGTCGAGGGGCTTGAACCCGGTGCCCGCGTGATTCCTCTGGCGCACGGCCAGGCCATGCGCATAGGGCTGCAAACCCTCGGGCGTGTGGTCAATGGTCTGGGCCAGCCGCTCGACGGCAAAGGGCCACTGCAAGGTGGTGAGTTTCTCGATGCCGTGCCGCGAGATATCAACCCGCTAAGTCGGCACCCAATCAGTGAGCCCCTCGATGTAGGCATTCGGGCGATCAACGCCCTGGTGACGGTGGGGCGTGGCCAGCGCATGGGACTGTTTGCCGGCAGCGGCGTCGGCAAGAGTGTGCTCATGGGCATGATGACCAAATACACCACGGCTGATGTGGTGGTGGTTGGGCTGGTGGGCGAGCGTGGCCGCGAGGTCAAGGAGTTTATCGACCACATCCTCGGTGCCGAGGGTATGGCGCGAGCCGTGGTGGTCGCCTCGCCGGCCGATGACGCGCCGCTTATGCGTTTGCGAGCCTCGCAGCTGGCGAGCCGGGTAGCTGAGTACTACCGAGACCAGGGGCTCAATGTTCTTCTGCTGATGGACTCGCTCACTCGCTTTGCTCAGGCTCAGCGTGAAATTTCTCTTGCGATCGGCGAGCCACCGGCAACCAAGGGCTATCCGCCCTCGGTCTTTGCCCGTATTCCCGAGCTGGTCGAGCGTGCCGGTAATGCCGCTGAAGGGGAGGGTTCGATCACGGCGTTTTACACGGTATTGACCGAAGGCGACGATTTGCAAGACCCGATCGCAGACGCCGCCAGGGCCATTCTTGACGGGCACATCGTTCTCTCCCGTCAGCTGGCACAAGAGGGAATCTACCCAGCAATTGACATAGAGGCCTCCATCAGCCGGGCTATGCCCAATATTGTGCAAGATGATCACCTCAAGCAGATGCAGAAATTTAAACACTTGCTGTCCCGCTACCAGCAAAATCGCGATTTGATCGCCATTGGCGCTTACAGCCCAGGCTCGGACCCTCAAACCGACGAAGCCATAGAGCGCTTTCCCAAATTGCGGGCGTTTATCCAGCAGGGGCTAAAAGAGGCGGTTCATCTACCGGAGTCCATGAGTGCGCTGCGCTCGGTGCTCAGGCCGGCTGCGGAAAAGTCAGAGAGCCCCCTGGCCGCGGCCCACGCCCGCCGCCAAACCTAAATAGAGGGAAGCGGCGGTGGCAGCCAGACGATCGGAGCGTATGGGTGTGGTGCTGATGGTGGCCGAGCGGCACGAGCAAGAGGCCGCCGGCTATCTGAGCCGGCACAGCGAATTGGTGAGAAATGAAACCGAACAGCTCGCTCAGCTGGCCGAATACCGCGATACCTATCTCGGGCATTACGCCAGTGATCAGGCCCGTATGGGGCCGGCCGAGCTGTCGCGCTACAGTCAGTTTTTATTGCACTTGGGTGGTGCGATCGACGATCAGCAGCGCAAGCTGGCCACTTTGCAGCAACAGCTCGAAACCGTCCGGCGGCACTGGCATGAACAGCACCAGCGGCGCAAGGCCGTGGAAGATCTGATCGCTCGCCTACGCCGGGGAGAGGATCGCGAGGTGGAGAAGCAGCTGCAAAAACAGCTCGATGAAATGGCCAGTGCGTCGCGTCGGCACAAGCCCAGTGGGGTAGGTTAGAGCTATTGCGGCGGCGCAAAATGGTCTATTCTTGGAGGACGAAAGCAGCGCAATCTATGATATAAAATGGCGCTTTGCTCCATGGAGAGGCCCGCAGCGCGTGGGTTACCAGGGGTCATGCTCCTTCAGCCCAGATAAAGAGGTACGTTATGGCAATCTCGTCAACGGTTTCCAGTGATGGCTCTGAGCTCACCATCGCCATCAAGGGACGGTTTGATTTCAGCTCTCATCAGGACTTTCGCGGCACCTACGAAAACCTCCCCACCAAACCCAGTCGTTATGTGATCGATATGAGCGATACCGCCTACTTAGACAGCTCCGCGCTTGGGATGCTTCTGCTGTTGCGGGACCATGCCGGAGGCGACAATGCCAGTATTCAGATTAAAAACACCAGTACCGACGTCAAGCGCATTCTGACGATTTCCAACTTTGAACAGCTGTTCAGTATCGAGTAACCGGGCCCGGAGTGCCAGCTGATGAAAGACGACCGGGCCATCACCGTACTGGTCGCCGATGATACCGATACCGACCGGCTGATCCTCGAAACCATCGTACGCAAGGAGGGCCACACCGTGGTCAGCGCACGCGACGGTCTTGAGGCGATTGAGCAGTTTGATCGGGCGCGGCCGGACATTGTGCTATTGGACGCACTTATGCCGAATATGGACGGCTTTGAGGCGGCCAGAAGAATTAAAGCCTTGGCCGGCGAAGAGCTGGTACCTATTATTTTTCTCACCTCGCTGACGGACACTGAATCTTTGGTGAAGTGCCTTGAGGCCGGCGGCGATGACTTTCTCTCCAAACCCTACAACCGGGTGATTCTCAAGGCCAAGATCAAGGCGTTCTACCGCATGCGGACGATGAACCGCACCATGCTTGAACAGCGCGATCAAATCGCCCTACACAACGAGCATTTTCTGCAAGAGCAGACTGTTGCCAAGCAGGTGTTTGACAATATCACCAGTGGCGGCCACCTCAACACCAATAATTTGCGCTATTTTTTGTCGCCACTGGCGGTGTTTAACGGCGATGTAATGGTGGCCTCTACCACCCCGGCAGGCAACCTTATGGTTTTGCTTGGGGACTTTACCGGGCATGGTCTGCCCGCTGCCATCGGGGCCATGCCTCTGGCGACGACGTTTTACGGCATGGTGAGCAAAGGCTTTTCCATGACGGACATCCTCGCGGAAATTAACGGCAAACTGAAAAGCATACTGCCGGTGGGACTGTTTTGTTGCGCGACCATGGTCGATATGAATTTCCGCAAAAACACGGTGCGTATTTGGACGGGCGGCTTGCCTGCCGCCTATATTTACCGAGCCGGCGGCGAGATAGAGCAGGTCAAGTCGACGCATCTGCCCCTCGGGGTATTAAGCAACAAGGATTTCAAAGCCGATCCGGCTCTGCTGCATTTGGATGAGGGCGACAGGCTTTACTTGTGGTCCGACGGTATCCATGAAGCTCGCAACACCGCGGGCGAGATGTTTGGCGAGGAGCGGCTGCTCGGCGTTTTCGCCCGCAATACCGAGCGTGAGCAGTTGTTCGACGAAGTGCTCTCTCAAGTCAAGGCCTTTGTTGGTCGCGGCGAGAAAAGCGACGATTTGTCTCTGATTGAGCTGGTAATGGCGCCATCGCCGCTCGATTATGTCGATAAATCAGTTCAGGCGAGGGCACAGTCCCAGCTGGCCGAGTGGAGCCTGGCGTTTGAGGTCAAGCCCTCCAGCTTTGCCATTTTCGATCCGCTGCCCTTGCTGCTTAGTGTGTTGTTAGAGGTGCCGGGCCTGCGCAATCACAGTGGTACCTTGTACACCGTGATATCCGAGCTCTACACCAACGCCCTTGAGCACGGGGTGCTGGGGCTGGACTCCAACCTCAAAAACAACCCGGATGGTTTCGATCGGTACTACGAGCTTCGCAAAGAGCGCACCGGGCAAATTACCGAGGGTTACATACGCATCACTCTCGCGCATCAGACTTTTGCCGAGGGCGGCTGCTTGAACATTATCGTGGAAGACAGCGGGGCCGGTTTTGATATAAGCTCGTTAAAATCCGATGGTGGCAATGACTACAGCGGCCGTGGACTCAAGTTGGTGGAAACCCTGTGTGATACCCTGGAGTATCGCGAGCCGGGCAACTGCGTACTGGCGACTTACCGTTGGCATTGTGACGATTGACCCGGCCCGGGGCGGGCTATTGACGAGGCGAAGGAGGTGCAGATGAGACGTGAGCAAAGCCTGTGCAACGAACGGGCGCACCCTTGGCTGCTCGACGAGCCGTTCCGGCGCAAGGAGGCAGAGGATGAGTGACTCCCACCCCATAGACCACGATACCCTGGCCGCCTTGCGCGAGGTGATGGAAGACGACTTTTATCATCTGATTGAGACCTACATTGGCGATTCCGAGCAGCGCCTGGCGTCAATGCAAAAGGCACTGGCAGCAGGAAATGGCGAAGAAGTTCGCCGCGCCGCCCACAGCTTTAAAGGCAGCTGCAGCAATCTCGGCGCCAATGGTCTGGTGTCGAGGTGCCAAACCATCGAAGACAGCGCTGCCAAGGGTGAACTCAAAGGCCTGGAGCATCTTTTGGTGGAGCTGCAAAATGAATTTAACCAGGTGAAAAACCAGCTCGAAATCTACCAGTAAGCCTGTCTGGCATTGGCTTTGCTATTACCCTCCTGTAGACCTTAAATCACCACTCAAGCGGCAAGCGCTTGCCGCTTTTATACAGGAGTTGTCGGCAATGACCGATACCACACTGCTCAGCGCTTTATTCAAACCTCAGACTGCGGCGCCCCGCGAGGCAGGCAAACGGCAGGCCGCGCAGGCCGGTGAGCCTTTCAGCTCCGCGTTCAATACCGCTTACAGCGACAAACACCAGCGTCCGGGGCCTGAGTCCGTTCGCCGCGAGCCGCCGCGAGAATCGTCGCCGCCGGCTTCATCGCCGGCGAAAGAGCCAGTGGGCAGACCGGATGCCCGAGGCAAAAGCTCAGCGCCTGAGCCTGCTACAGCACGCGGCTCTGTGAGGGAGCGGCCCAGCACCACCGATAGTGCGGCCAATGAGGGCACAGTGGCTCATGACAAAGACGCGAAGATCGAGGGTGGCACCGACAAGAGCGCCGACGCTGAACTGACCGATGAGCAGCGTGATGCCCTTGAGGCCTTGCCGGCAGAGCAAAAGGCCGCTCTTCAAGCCATGGAGCCCGAGCGGCGCAGTGAATTGTTGGCGCTCATGCTCGAGCAAAGTGCTGATCTCGAGGGGCTTACGCCGGAGATTGCGGCAAAACTGGCCGATTTGAGCGACGTTGAGCGAGAAAAACTGCAGGGGTTGCTCAACCAGTTGGCGGTGCTTTTTTCGGCAGAACACAATGTCAATGAAACCCTCGCTCAGGCTGAGAGGCTGATCAACGATCAAGTGGCAGATACCGATTTGGCTCACTGGCTGAAAACGCAGTTAAATTCGGTCGTTGAACAGGTGAACACTCAGCCGGATTCCGATGCAAAGTCAGCCTTGGCACAGTGGCTTGCCGGTGTGCAGATGGGTGTGGTGAGGTCGGCTCGGCAAAACGTCGTTGCGGACAGCGCTAAGCTCGACGGTATAGCCACAGCAGCGGGGGAGGCGGCAGCGACCAAACCGCTGAGCCCGACAGAAGCGGATAAGTTTGCACTCAAAGGTGCGGACGATAAGGCGCCGACTGGCGAGTTGGCGGTAAAAGAGGGGGATAGGCTCCTCGGCAAGCACAGCATTATTCGGCTGCGCGACGAAGGGGGACAGGCCAATACCCTGGACAAACAGCTCGATGCTGGCAAGTTGTTGGATGTGGCTAAACTGCACAATTTGTTCTCCTCTCGTGGTGAAGCGACGGATCGGGTCAGCCAGGCGAGTATTAGCGCACTGAGTGATTTGACCGGACAGCGCAGCCCGGCGGCCATCGAGGTAAAAGCCCCGACGCTGCAATCGCAGCTCGGAGCTCGGTTCGCCTCTCCAGGGTGGGGGGATGCGGTCGGCCAAAAAGTCCTGTGGATGGCAAGTCAGAAAATCAGTTCTGCCGAGCTGCGCATGGACCCTCCCGATCTTGGCCCTTTGCAGGTGCGGGTTTCTGTGCAAAATGATCAGGCCCACATCACCTTTACCAGCCAGCAGGCCGTAGTGCGCGAAGCGCTGGATCAAAACGCGTTTCGGTTGCGTGAAATGCTTGCCGAGCAGGGCATGCAGCAGGTAAACGTCGATGTGTCTGACCGCCAGGCGGATCATTCCGGTGAAGAGCAAGAGCCCGGTGAGGGTCGTCGTGGCTTCGGTACTCGTGGCGGTGAAGCGGATGACGATACTCAGGCCAGCACGGCCGCAGCCGCCAGTGCTGTGGTGCGCCTGATCGATCAATACGCCTGATTTGCCAAAAGAGGGCCTGATTCTATAGGCCCTACCTCTCTGAGCATCGTCTCAAGCGGTTGCAATTGTCGTTGTTCACTTCAGCGCGGTTAGCTACACTCAGTGGCTGACCGGCGCAGGCCTATGGCACGCCGTTTGCTGATAAGCCTGTATAAGACGCAAAAAACGCCCGAGTGACGGATATTTGACATGGCAGACAACGATCGCAAAGACCTGGATGATGACGAGGAAAATTCGGCAGAAGATCAGGAAAAAACCGGTGGCGGTAAGAAAAAGTGGATCATTATCGGTGTCGTCGCGCTGCTATTGATCGTCGTTTCTGTGGTCGGCACCTTGTTTTTACTGGGCACTTTCGATGAGAGCGAGCCCGCCGCCGAGGGGGAAGAGGTGGCAGCCGCCGAGGAAGCCGAAGTGCCGGCCATACAGCCGGCAATCTACTACCCGCTCAAACCCGAATTTGTGACGAATTACGAGGTGCGCGGCCGGCAGCGCTATATGCAAGTGGAGATGAGTTTTATGCTGCGCGACAACGATGTGGTTGCCGCGATTGAGCTGCACATGCCTGCTATCCGCAATGCCCTGGTTATGTTAATGCGTGGCCAGAGCTACGAGGAGCTGCAAACCGCCGAAGGCAAAGAGCTACTGCGTCAGCAAGCGCTGTTAAAAGTGCAGGAAGTGCTGCAGCAGGAAATCGGTAAACCCGGCATTGAGCAGGTGCTGTTCACCAACCTGGTATTGCAATAGAGGCGCACAAGGGTGCAGGACTTATTAACGCAAGATGAAATCGATGCGCTGTTGCACGGCGTTGACGAAGGGGACATCGATACTGAGTCGGATCTCGATCCCGGTGCGGTCCGCTCCTATGACCTGACCAGTCAGGATCGCATCGTCCGTGGGCGCATGCCCACCTTGGAAATGATCAACGAGCGTTTTGCCCGCTACACTCGTATCAGCATGTTCAACATGCTCCGCCGAACCGCTGATGTTTCTGTGGGCGGAATTCAAATTCAGAAATTTGGTGAATATGTCCACACACTCTACGTGCCCACCAGCCTGAACATGGTTAAGTTTCGCCCCTTGCGCGGAACGGCCCTGGTCATTCTCGATGCGCGGCTGGTGTTTAAGCTTGTGGACAATTTTTTTGGTGGCGACGGGCGTCACGCCAAAATTGAAGGCCGTGAATTTACTCCTACTGAACTGCGAGTCGTGCAGATGGTGCTCAATCAGGTCTTTGTCGATTTGGGTGAGGCCTGGAAGGCGGTGATGCCCATTGAGTTTGAGTACATCAACTCGGAGGTCAACCCTTCACTGGCCAATATCGTTAGCCCCAGTGAAGTGGTGGTGGTGAGCACCTTTCACATTGAACTGGACGGCGGCGGTGGTGAATTGCACCTGACCATTCCCTACTCAATGATCGAGCCGATTCGCGAGGTGCTGGATGCCGGCTTGCAAAGTGACAGTGACGAGCAGGACGAGCGCTGGGTCAAGGCCCTGCGCGAGGATGTACTGACCGCTTCGGTAGAGCTTGAGTGTGAGATTGTCCGTCGCGAAATCACCCTCAGAGACATCGTTGATTTGGACGTGGGGGATATCATCCCGGTGGAGTTCCCCGATCAGCACGTGTTAACCGCCAATGGCGTTCCAGTGTTTCGCACACAACTCGGACAGCACAAGGGCAATCTGGCCCTGAAAGTAAACGACTTTATCGATCACAGCAGTGCCTATAACATTACGGCCGCTGAAGGAGGCAAGCATGGCAAACGATGATATTGATAATAATGATGAGTCCGAGTTGGACCAGGATGCCATGGCCGATGAGTGGGCTGCCGCCATGCAGGAGCAAGAGGTGGTGGACAGTGCCGCCGAGGACGATGCCAGTGCTATGGCCCTGGATGAGTTAAAGCAGGAAGGCCGGCCCCGCGAAGTGGGTCCCGAGCTCGATCTGATTCTCGATATTCCCGTCACTATTTCAATGGAAGTGGGCAGCACCTCTATTACTATTCGCAACTTGCTGCAGCTCAACCAGGGTTCGGTCATTGAGCTGGATCGATTGGCCGGGGAGCCACTGGACGTGAAAGTGAACGGCACTTTGATTGCTCACGGCGAAGTGGTCGTGGTTAACGAAAAATTTGGTATCCGCATGACCGACGTTATCAGTCCGTCAGAGCGGATTAAGAAGTTGCGTTAGACGATGAAACTCTGGCTCAAGAGCGCATTGACCGGCGCCAGCGTTTGCGTGGCGAGCCTGGCACTGGCGCAATCCGCCGAAAAAGAGGGCGCAGAGGTTGTGCGCTCGGGTTCGGCCGGTCAACTATTGTCTGTGCTGGTGGCGCTCGCTGCGGTTATCGCCCTGATTTTGCTGCTGTCTTGGTGCGTGAAAAAACTCGGCGGCGGCAGCGGCTGGCTCAAGTCACCGCACATGCGGGTGGTGGCCAGTATGCCGCTTGGCACTCGAGAGCGACTGCTGTTAGTGGACGTTGCCGGGACACAGATCTTGCTCGGGGTGACGCCCCAAACCGTTCGTCAGTTACATGTGTTTGATGAGCCCGTTGTGACGCTCGAGGCCAGTGAAGAGCGTCAGGATTTCGCCGAAAAATTACTGTCTGTCATGAAGTCAGGCGGTGCCAGTGGGCCTAAAAGCAACCCCGCCGAGGTAGACGATGCTGCGCGCCGATCCTAACCCTATGACGCTAGTTCGTGGGCTGATTTTACTCTTGGCGCTTTGGGTGATTACGGCAGTCCCGGCCCAGGCGCAGCAGGCGCCAGAGGTTGCGCCGACAGAGTTGGCGCAGAGCTCCCAGAGCAGCGCACTGCCGGCCATACCAGGGCTGCCGGCTTTCACCGTCACTACCAACGATGACGGCACCGAAGAGTATTCGGTCACCCTGCAAATTCTCGCCATTATGACCATGCTGACATTCCTGCCAGCATTGCTCATGATGGTAACGTCTTTTACCCGCATTATTATTGTCTTCGCCATTTTGCGTCAGGCACTTGGGTTGCAGCAGTCACCGTCAAATCAGATACTGATTGGCCTGTCATTGTTTTTAACCCTTTTTATTATGAAACCGGTGTTCGACGAAGCCAATGTCCAGGCTTTACAGCCCTACATCAATAATGAAATCAGCGCGCAGCAGGCGCTTGCTGAGGCAGCCCGGCCGTTTCATAGCTTTATGCTCGCTCAGACTCGGGAAAGCGATATTGCCCTGTTTGTGGGTATCGCCGGCGATGTGGAAATTGCAACACCCGAGGATACGCCTTTTTCGATTTTGGTACCGGCATTCGTCACCAGCGAGCTGAAAACGGCGTTTCAAATCGGGTTTATCATTTTTATTCCTTTCCTGGTGATTGATATCGTCGTGGCCAGTGTCTTGATGGCCATGGGCATGATGATGCTCTCGCCGCTGATTGTTTCACTGCCGTTTAAAATCATGTTGTTCGTTTTGGTCGATGGTTGGGCCATGATTATCGGCACGCTGGCAGCGAGCTTTGGAGTCTGAGCAATGACGCCCGAGATAGCGCTGGGTTTATTCGCCGATGGACTTTATCTTACCGTGTTGATGGTGCTGGTTATTGTCGGCCCCAGTCTTGTGGTGGGGCTGGTGGTGAGTATGTTTCAGGCGGCCACCCAGATTAACGAACAAACTTTAAGCTTTTTGCCTCGGCTTATCGTTATGCTGATCACTATTATGATTGCCGGGAACTGGATGGTGATGGAGCTTATGGACTTGTTCAATCGCTTGTTCAACAGCATCCCCAACTTGATAGGCTAATCGTGGAGCCTCTCGTTCTGTCCGATGCCCAGCTGTCCCAGTTTATCGGTCAGTATCTCTGGCCGTTTATTCGTATCGGCGCCTTGTTTATGGCCGCGCCGATTTTTGGCGCGCGAACGGTTACAGCGCGGATTAGAATCTTATTGGCGCTGTTTGTTACCTTGCTAGTTAGCCCCATGTTACCCAGTCCGCCGCCTGTAGACTATGTCAGTGTCGAGGCGTTTTTGCGGGTGCTTAATGAAGTGCTGATCGGTCTCTCACTCGGGTTTGCTTTTCAGGTGGCACTGCACATCTTTGTGCTCGCGGGGCAGTTGATCGCGATGAAGATGGGGCTGGGCTTCGCCTCCATGAACGATCCCAGTAATGGCATTTCAGTGACGGTTCTTTCGCAGTTTTACCTGCTGCTGTCCACCGTCCTGTTTCTTATTATGAACGGTCATCTGGTAATCATCGATATTATTGTCTCAAGCTTTACCAGTCTGCCTGTGGGGGGAGCCGGGCTCAGCGTAGAGACTTTTATTGAGATAGCTTCGCTGGGTAGCTGGATGTTCAGTGCCGCGCTGGTGTTTGTCTTGCCGGTTTTCACGGCGCTTTTAGTGATCAATATGGCCTTTGGGGTCATGAATCGCTCCGCGCCACAAATCAACGTGTTTACCGTTGGTTTTCCCATCACTCTGATCTTTGGGCTGCTGTTTATGTGGATCAGCCTGATGGCGTTTTTGCCGTATTTCCGCCAGGTATTTGATGATGCGGCGTTGATCGGCCAGCAGTTGATGAGGCTGCCCTGATGGCCGAAGATAACGACAGCAGTCAGGAAAAAACAGAAGAACCCACGCCCCGAAAACTGGAAAAGGCGCGTGAAGATGGGCAGATTCCCAGGTCTCGGGATCTGACAACCACCTTTATATTGCTGGCGGGTAGCATTGGCCTCTACGTGTTTGGCCAGCTCATCAGCCTGAGTATGCAAAACCTAACGATTAATAACTTCACTTTGGCCCGCGCCGAGGTGTTTGACACCAATGCGATGTATGCTCATTTGGGCAGCTCATTTTATGAAGGGCTGATGTCCCTGGTGCCCTTGTTGTTTATGCTCCTGGTGGCTTCTATTGTCGGACCCATTGCGTTGGGTGGCTGGTTGCTCAGTGCCAAGGCGATGGCGCCAAAATTCAGTCGCATGAACCCGCTGGCGGGTCTCAAGCGAATGTTCTCAGTCAAGGCTCTGGTTGAACTCGCCAAGTCTCTGGGAAAAGTGGCTGTGGTCATGGCTGTGGCTATGTTTGCGCTGTTTTTTTGGCAGCAAGACATGCTTCAGCTGGCGGCCGAGGAAACCCGGGTGGGTATTGTGGAGTCGCTGCAGATCAGTGCTTACGCCACCATCGCGATGTCCGCGGTAACGATTTTGATCGCGGTGATCGATGTACCTTTTCAGATGTGGGATCACAGCAAAAAGCTGAAAATGTCCCGCCAGGAAATCAAAGATGAGCACAAGGACACTGAGGGCAAACCCGAGGTCAAGGGACGTATTCGACAGTTGCAAAGGGAAATGGCGCAGCGGCGCATGATGTCCAAGGTGCCCGAGGCGGATGTGGTTATTACCAACCCTACGCACTACTCGGTGGCTCTTAAGTACGATCCTGAGAACATGGCAACACCGATATTGTTGGCCAAAGGGGTAGATCATGTCGCCTTGAAAATTCGGGAAATTGCCAAAGTCAATGACATCGATATTATCCAGTCGCCGGTTCTGGCGCGCGCTGTTTATCACACCACCGAGATCGACGATGAAATCCCTGCGGGCCTGTACATGGCAGTTGCACAGGTGCTGGCCTACGTCTTCGGGCTTAGAGCCTACCGGCGCGGGCGCGGCGATAAGCCGCTTTATCCCCGGGACATCAATGTGCCCAGGGACATGCGCTTCGACGGATGAGGGGTTCGGGCCCAAAGCGTTGGGCGAGGGTCTAAACGCTCAAACCCATTGAGCTAGGCATTCCCCCTCTGGCTGTCCCCCTTGAGCGTTTGCGCGAAAAGGTTTTGACTCTCCAACCGCTTTAGGTACGGTTCTTGCGATACGCCTCCTACACAACGACAGGCGTCAAAAAACCGTACCTCTATGGCACTATCTTTCGGGCAACTCAATAAGACCAACAGCAAAGCCGCGCTCTTGCAGCTCAAAGGGGTAGGCCAAGGCAATATCGGCATTCCTATCTTGCTGATCATGCTGCTCGGGATGATGATTCTTCCCATGCCCGCGTTTATGCTGGATGCCTTTTTCTCGTTCAATATCGCCCTGTCTATCGTGGTGTTGTTGGTGGGCGTCTACGCATTGCGCCCGCTTGATTTTGCGGCTTTCCCCACGATTTTGCTGGTGGCGACCCTGCTCAGGCTCGCCCTGAACGTGGCTTCCACCCGTGTGGTCTTGCTCAACGGCCACGAGGGCGGGGACGCGGCGGGTAAGGTGATTCAAGCCTTTGGTGAAGTGGTGATTGGCGGCAACTACGCTGTCGGCTTGGTGGTGTTTCTGATTCTGATGATCATTAACTTTGTGGTGGTCACCAAGGGTGCAGGGCGTATCTCCGAGGTCAGCGCCAGGTTTACCCTCGATGCCATGCCGGGCAAACAAATGGCGATTGATGCCGACCTGAACGCGGGCTTGATTGATCAGGATGAGGCCCGACGCCGGCGCGAAGATGTCGCCAGCGAGGCCGATTTTTATGGCGCCATGGACGGTGCCAGTAAGTTTGTTCGCGGTGATGCCATCGCCGGTATTTTGATCCTGGCCATCAATATCATCGGCGGTCTGGGTGTCGGCATGGTGCAGCACAATCTGGAGTTTGCCGATGCCCTGCAGAAGTACATTCTGTTGACCATTGGTGACGGCCTGGTGGCCCAAATTCCCTCGCTTATGCTGTCGACCGCCACGGCCATCCTGGTGACACGGGTCAATACCTCGCAGGATATGCGCGCGCAGGTGATGTCGCAGATGTTCGACTCTCCCAAAGCCCTGATTATTGCCGCGGGAATTTTGTTCATCATGGGCGTTATTCCCGGTATGCCCCACATTGCCTTCCTCGGCCTGGCGGCGCTGTGTGCCGCGATCGCCTACTACATTCACTGGCGCAAGCAGCAGCCCGAGGCGGTGGAAGACGACTACTTTCCCAAGGGCGTCCGGCCGGGCACACCGGTCAATACGGGGGCGGCAGCGCCCGCTCCGACTAAAGCGGCTCCGGCCGGTGCTGCTTTGCCGCCGGGCGAGCCGGCAACGGAGCTCAACTGGGACGACGTTCAGCCCGTGGATGTGATCGGCCTGGAGGTGGGTTATCGCCTGATCCCCATGGTGGACAAAAATCAGGGGGGCACTTTGCTCGGTCGCATAAAAGGCGTGCGGAAAAAACTCTCGCAGGAGATGGGTTTTCTGGTGCCCACCGTGCACATTCGCGACAATCTTGAGTTGGTACCCAATGGCTATCGCATCAGCCTTATGGGCGTCACTGCTGCCGAGGCTGAGATTCACCCGGAGCGGGACCTGGCCATCAACCCAGGGCAGGTCTTTGGCGATCTCGACGGCATCAAGACCAAGGACCCGGCCTTTGGTTTGGACGCCATCTGGATCAGTAGTTCGCAGAAGGAGCAGGCCCAGACTCTGGGTTACACCGTCGTGGATGCCAGTACTGTAGTGGCGACCCATCTCAACCAAATTCTGCAGCAGCACGTGCATGAGCTTATTGGTCATGAAGATGTGCAGAAGCTGCTGGATATGTTGGCGAAGACATCGCCCAAGCTTGTCGACGAACTGGTACCCAATACCCTTAACCTGAACACCTTGCTGAAAGTGCTGCAGAATCTGCTTCGTGAGCGCGTGGCTGTGCGCGATATCCGCAGTATTGCCGAAGCTTTGGCAGGGCAGAGCGGCAAGAGTCAAGATCCCGCCGCTTTAACGGCCCTGGCGCGTGTCGCCCTGGCCCGACAAATTGTCCAGGGCATCAATGGCACGGCGCCGGAATTGCCGGTTATCACGCTGAACCCACAGCTGGAACAGCTATTGCTAGGTACCGTACAGCAGGCACAAAAAGCTGGCGCTGATGACAGTGCGTTTATTGAGCCGGGGTTGGCGGAGAAGTTGCAAAAATCCTTGGTGAGCGCTGCTCAAAAGCAGGAGATGGCGGGTAAACCGCTGGTGCTCTTAGTGGCCGCGCCGCTCAGATCGATGCTGGCCAGGTTCTGTCGGCACAGTGTTCCGGACATGCACGTGTTGGCTTATACAGAAATTCCGGATAACAAACAGATTACGATCGATGCCTCAGTATCAGCCGATCGCTAGGGTGTAAGGGGAGATTGCTATGCAGGTGAAACGTTTTGTGGCCAAAGACATGCGCCGGGCTTTGGAGCTGGTGCGTCAGGAACTCGGCGAAGACGCCATCATTCTCTCAAGTCGTCGGGTGAAAGAGGGGGTCGAGATTCTTACCAGCGGCGGAGCACCCGCCAGTGCCGTGGCTCCGGCCGTGTCGGAAAACGCCAACACCGCAGCGCCATTTGCCGCCGAGGCCTCTCATAAATTGGGCAAATCCGGAGCCGATATAGCGGCTGACATTGAACTTGCCAGTCGCCGTCTGGCCGCCAAGCAATTGACTGAGGCCTCCGCCGACGAATTCCTGCGCGATAACCAGGTGGTGAATGCCGGTATCCGCGTTCAGGGGCACAGCTCTGCCGAGCACGCCCCGGCTAGAACCCAGTCGGCCGCAGAGCGCTATGGTTTACTTGAGACACCCGCGCCAGCTGCGGTTACCACCGCCAATGCCAGCAACGATATTGATATGCTGCACGAGGAAATCGCCCAAATGCGGCTGTTACTCGAAGAGCAATTGGGGCGTTTGGGCGCCAGCCCTCGTGGACCGGGTAAAGCGCAGCTCAGTGGTATTGGTCAGCGGCTTGAAAGATTGGGCTTCTCCGAGCGAGTATGTCGGGCGGTACTGAAAAAGCCCCTGTCTCACCGCCTGGTGGCGAAAGCTTGGCCCGAGGCCATGGCGCGAATGGCTAAGGCTGTGCCTGTGGCCGGTAAGGATGTGACCGCCGCAGGGGGGGTCTTTGCGTTCGTCGGCCCCACAGGCGCGGGCAAGACCACTACCGTCGCTAAGTTGGCGGCGCGCTATGTTATGAAACACGGTGCCGATAAGGTTGCGCTGGTGACCACCGACACTCAGCGACTGGCGGGCCACGACCAGCTTCGCTCCCTGGCTCGCATTCTTCGCGTGCCGCTGCGGGTCGTGGATGCAAATAACCCACTGCCCAGCGTTTTGCGCAGTTTGCGCCGCTGTGAGCTGGTGCTCATCGATACCGCGGGCATGCGCCATGGCGACCCGCAGCTAAAACAGCAGATGCAGCAGTTGGCAGGTATTGCGCGTATTAAGTCCTATTTAGTACTGCCCTCCAACAGTCAGCCACAAATGCTCAAGGCAGCCGTCCATGCCTACCGTGAAGCAGCCCTTGAAGGTTGTGTATTGACCAAGCTGGATGAAACCGCCAGTCTAGGAGAAGCGGTAGATTGCGCCATACAAGCAAGGCTGCCAATAGCCTATACTACGCATGGGCAGGATATCCCGGAGGATATTGAGCTTGCCCGCGGCTATCAGTTGATCAGTCGGGCCGCGCAGCTGGCTCAGGCCGCCGCAAGTGCCCGTAAAGCTCAGGGTTAATGGCAAATCCAGGGCGTAAGGTTACGCCAGTACCCAGAGCCCGTCGGGCCGGGTCTGTAGAGAGAGAGTTCGAATGAGTCAAAGTCGCCCCGTACAGGTTATCGCCGTCTCTGGAGGCAAAGGGGGAGTCGGTAAAAGCAATATCTCCGTGAACCTGAGTATTGCGCTCGCCCAGCTGCGCCGCCGGGTGGTATTGATGGACGCCGACTTGGGCTTGGCCAATGTCGATGTACTTCTGGGTATTTCACCCAAATACACCCTGGCGGATGTGCTCGCTGGGCGTTGTACCCTACAAGAAGTGTTGGTTACCGGTCCGGGCGGCATCAAAATTGTGCCGGCCGCTTCCGGGGTGCAGCGCATGGCAGAGCTGAGTGCGCAGGAACATGCAGGGCTGATCAGTGCCTTTAGTGAACTCAGCGAACAAGTCGATGTATTGGTCATCGATACGGCGGCGGGTATTTCCGACACGGTAGTGAGTTTCGTGCGCGCGGCAAACGAAGTGCTGGTGGTGGTGTGCGATGAGCCCTCTTCAATCACCGACGCCTACGCCCTAATCAAACTACTCAATAAAGAATACGACCTGCAGCGCTTTCGTGTGGTGGCCAACATGACTAGGACCGCCAGTGAAGGGCGGTTAATGTTCAATAAGCTCAATACGGTCTGTGAGCGATTCCTCGACGTTAGCTTGCAGTACGTTGGCCAGGTGCCTTTCGATGAAACAGTGCGCAAGGCCATTCAGAAGCAAACGCCCCTGTTAGAATTCGCTCCCAATTGCAAAGCGGCGCAGGCGCTTCGTGAGCTGGCCGAGAATGTCGATCGCTGGCCTTTGCCCTCGGCCCCTACCGGACGTTTGGAGTTTTTCGTCGAGCGACTGCTGCAGGCGGCGGGCTCGGAGTACTGATCAATGAACGCGGCAAACGGGTTGGCTATGTACACTGAGACAAGAGCACAAGCTAACACCATCGAGGTGGAAGAGTACGCTGGTTTGGTTAAGCGCATCGCTCATCATATGATGCTGCGTATGCCGGCCAGCGTTCAGGTAGATGATTTAATCCAGGCAGGAATGATCGGATTGCTGGAGGCCGCGCAGAAGTACGACGGCTCCAAAGGTGCAAGCTTTGAAACCTACGCCGGGATCCGAATTCGCGGTGCGATTGTCGATGAGATGCGCCGTGGTGATTGGGCGCCGCGCTCGGTACACCGCAACGCCAGGCGGGTGAGTGAGGCCCTTGGCCGAGTCGAGGCGCGCGAGGGTCGCGACGCCGAAGACGCGGAGGTCGCCGCCGAGCTGGGTGTGGGACTGGACGAGTACTACGCCATGCTACGTGACACCAATTCCAGCCGCCTGTTCAGCTATGAAGAGACCTTTGCCGACGACGCCAGCGCATCTTTGGCCGGCGAGGGCGACGAATTTGCCAACCCGCAAGAGGGCTTTACCCGTGAAAGCCTCAAGCGATCGCTCAGCCAGGCGATAACTCTGCTGCCCGAGCGAGAAAAGCTTGTCTTGGCTCTGTATTATGATGAAGAGTTAAACCTCAAGGAAATTGGTCAAATTTTAGGCGTAAGCGAGTCCCGGGTGAGCCAAATCCACTCGCAGGCCGCCAGCCGCCTGCGAGCCAAGCTGTCTGACTGGACGCTGGGCGATTGACCCGGGGCGCAATTCCCAGTAATTTTCCAGCTCGGTTCGGCTGGACCTAATTTGTATGTAGCCTGCTGGCACTGGATTCACAGCCGCCAGCGGCTAGACTAAGAGTTAAACCATACTTCCCTGTTTGGGGTGAGACGGAGGCAGCATTGGATAAAGATATGAAGATTCTCATTGTCGATGACTTTTCGACAATGCGACGGATCATAAAAAACCTGCTTAGAGATTTGGGGTTTAGCAATACCCATGAAGCGGACGACGGGGTCACCGCTTTGCCGATGCTGAAAAGTGGGGGCTTTGATTTTCTGGTGACCGATTGGAATATGCCAGGAATGAGTGGCATCGAGCTACTCAGGGCCGTCCGTGCCGATGAAAAGCTGGCCTCTTTGCCGGTGCTGATGGTGACGGCGGAAGCCAAGCGCGATCAGATTGTCGAGGCCGCACAGGCTGGCGTCAACGGCTATGTGGTTAAGCCGTTCACCGCTGCCGCACTCAAGGAAAAAATAGAAAAAATATTCGAGCGCGTCGGCTAGACTTCCAGAAAAGAATAAGGCACAACAATGACTTCGGAAAAGCAAGAGCACGACAATAACCTGTTTGTCAAAGAGCTGCAGGAGAGTGCCAGCCTGCTGGTCGAAAAGCTTCAGGGGAATGACTTTGCTGAAGCTTCCAAGCTGATACATTCGATTATTGAGTCGCGGGACAAACACTTGTATCAGTCCGTTGGTCGCTTGACTCGCGGCCTGCATAACGCGATCGTCAACTTCAATGTCGATGGCGATTTCAGTAAGGAGCCGCCGGACATTGAACGATCAGAAATTCGCGATGCTTCCGATCGTCTCAAGTACGTTATCGAGCTCACCCAAAAAGCCGCCGATAAAACCATGGATATGGTAGAAGAGGCGGCGCCCATTGCCATGAATTTGGGGCAGGAAGCCAACAATCTTCGCAACGAATGGACCAGGCTCCAGAGCGGGGACATGAGCGCCGAGGAGTTCCGCACGCTGTACACCCGCATGGAAGATTTCTTGGCGCAAATGGAAAGCGGCACCGAGCAGCTTGGCAAAAATCTCCAGGAAATTATTCTCGAGCAGGGTTTTCAGGATCTCACCGGGCAGGTGTTGAAGAGGGTGATGGGCTTGATTGCCGAGGTCGAGCAGGACTTGGTCAGTCTGGTTCGAATCGCGGGCCAAGTGGAAGAAATTACAGGTTTGCATGTCGAGGCCGATAGCGAGGGTAAGGCCCGCGTCGTCGATAACGGTCGCGGTGAAGGGCCACAAATCAATACCCAGAAAGACGATGTGGTCTCCAGTCAGGACGAAGTGGACGATCTGCTCTCCAGTCTCGGATTTTAGAGGATCAGTGCATGGGTTTCGGTGATGATGAAGACATTCTTCAGGACTTTCTGGTTGAGGCTGGAGAGATCCTGGAGAACCTCTCCGAGCAGCTGGTCGAGCTCGAGCGCAGGCCCGACGATCGCGACCTGCTCAACGCCATTTTTCGCGGTTTTCACACGGTAAAAGGCGGTGCAGGCTTTTTGCAGCTCACCCCCATGGTGGAGTGCTGCCACGTCACCGAAAACCTGTTTGATATTTTACGCAACGGTAAACGCGAAGTGACCTCGGAGTTGATGGATGTTGTGCTCCAAGCTCTGGACGTTGTAAACCAGCAATTTGAACAAGTGTCCCACCGCGAAGAGGTGACACCACCGTCTGCGGAGCTGATTGCCACCCTCGAGCGCTTGGTCGCCTGTGAAGATTTGCAGGAGTCACCGGTAAATCAGGTGTCCACGACGGAATCAGCGGCTGCTAACACCGAAGCGGGGCCAGGAAAAATTCGCGGCGGCAGCGATATGACCGACGACGAGTTCAGTGATTTACTGGACGCGCTGGCCGGTGACACACCATCGCCTTCCTCTCCAAAAGCCGCCGGAGCCAGCGAAAGCCCAAGCTCCGCGGGCGATGATATTTCCGATGATGAATTCGAGGCGCTGCTCGACAGCTTGCACGGGGAGGGCAAAGCCCCCGGTGTGCCGACGAATACGAAAGCGCCGGTCAGTGATGACATCAGTGATGACGAGTTTGAAGCATTGCTCGATGAGCTTCACGGCAAAGGCAAGGGGCCGGGCGGGGAAGCTTCTGCGCCGCCCCCTGCTAAGCCCGCGGCCAAAGAGCCGGCAAAAGCCGATAAAGCGGCTACCGGAAGTGATGAAATAACCGACGATGAGTTCGAGGCTCTGCTGGATCAATTGCACGGTAAGGGTAAGGGGCCGGCACCCGCAGCCACAGCGCCGAGCAATACGCCGGCCAAGCCGGCGGCCAGTTCTGGGGCGCAGAAAAGCAGCGATGCGCCCACTCCCTCCATGAAAACCAATACGCCGCCGGTGAAAACCCGCCCCGAGCGTGAAGGCGGAGCGCCGGCACAGGTGGACACCACCGTTCGGGTGGATACGCAACGCCTTGATGAAATCATGAACATGGTCGGTGAGCTTGTGTTGGTGCGCAACCGTCTGGTTCGACTCGGCGACAGCGCCCAGAACGAGGCGCTGAGCAAAGCTGTTGCCAATCTGGATGTGGTTACGGCCGATCTTCAAACCTCCGTTATGAAGACTCGGATGCAGCCCATCAAGAAAGTGTTCGGCCGTTTTCCGCGAGTGGTGCGCGATCTCGCGCGCAATCTGAAAAAAGACATCAACCTTGAGCTTGTGGGTGAAGAGACCGATCTCGACAAAAACCTTGTCGAGGCGCTAGCCGATCCCTTGGTGCACCTGGTAAGAAATTCCGTCGATCACGGAATCGAGTTGCCCGAGGTGCGCGAGGCAAAAGGCAAGCCTCGGCAGGGCCGGGTGGTGTTGGCCGCAGAGCAGGAAGGTGATCATATCCTGCTGTCCATTACCGATGATGGCGCGGGTATGGATCCTGAGAAGCTCCGGCAGATTGCCGTGGATAAAGGCGTATTTGACGCGGACACTGTGCAGCGCTTATCCGATACCGAGGCGTTTAATTTGATTTTCGCTCCGGGTTTTTCCACCAAAAAGGAAATCTCGGATGTATCCGGCCGCGGTGTGGGCATGGATGTGGTCAAAACCAAAATCACACAGCTTAATGGCTCGATAGAAATCCAGTCGACTTTGGGTGAGGGGACACGTTTTAACATCAAGGTACCTCTTACCCTCGCGATTATGCCCACCTTGATGATCATGCTGGCAAATCAAACCTTTGCTTTGCCGCTGGTGAGTGTGAACGAGATTTTTCATATGGACTTGCGTAAGTCCCATATTGTCGACGGGCAAGAATGTGTGGCTGTGCGCGATCAGGCCATTCCCATCTTCTATCTGAAAAATTGGCTCGTCCATGGTCAGCGAGTCAGTGCCAAGAGTATGGGAGAAGGGCATGTGGTGATTGTCACCGTCGGTACCCGCAGGGTGGGTTTTGTGGTGGATCAGCTCATAGGCCAGGAAGAGGTGGTTATCAAGCCACTTGGGAAAATGCTGCAAGGCACTCCCGGTATGGCTGGTGCCACTATTACGGGCGACGGCACCATTGCGTTGATTCTCGATGTGCCCAGCCTGCTCAAACATTACTCGCGCGGCGCCTGAGACCGGTTGGCTAAACCAGCAGACAATGACTCCGTTTGAAGCGGTATTGATGGGAGAGAGGGCATGCCCGTACGGGTATTAATCGTCGACGATTCGCATTTTTTTCAGACCCGTCTAAAAGACATTATTGGGCAAAATGCGAGCCTCCAAGTGGTCGGGGTCGCCAGTAATGGTCGCGAGGCACTGGATAAAGTCCGTGAGCTGAAGCCGGACATCATCACCATGGATTTTGAAATGCCGGTGATGGATGGTGTGACCGCTGTCAAACATATCATGGCCGAGCAACCCACCCCTATCTTGATGTTTTCGTCTCTGACCTACGAGGGTGCCAGAATCACCCTCGACGCCCTGGCGGCGGGTGCCTTAGATTTTATCCCCAAGGATTTTGCCGAAGTCTCGCGCAATTCAATCACTCTTACGCAAAAGCTGCACGAGCGGTTACTGACTCTGGCGCGCAAGCCTCAGGAGGCCGCCAAGCCTGCGCCCAAAGTCACTGCGCCTGAGGTTGACTTTATCAAGCCGCCGCCGCGGCCTATACCCAGGCGCAGCGCGGTCAAGCCCAAACTGGTTATCATTGGCGCTTCCACGGGTGGACCCGTGGCGCTGACCGATGTGCTGACCAAGCTGCCGCGCAATTTTCCTCTGCCATTACTGCTGGTGCAGCATATGCCAGAGAACTTTACCAAGGCGTTTGCTGAGCGACTCAACAAGCAGTGTGCCATTGAGGTTCGCGAGGCTGTCGATGGTGACCAACTGCGTCCAGGGCTGGCGCTTTTGGCACCAGGCGGCAAGCAAATGATGTTGGATAAACGCGGCAACGGTGCTGTTAAAATCATGCCGGATGATGCCCGTGTGAACTACAAGCCGAGCCTCGACATTACCTTTGGTTCAGCGGCTAACTGCTATGGTGACCGAGTCCTTGGCGTTGTTTTAACGGGTATGGGGTCGGACGGCTGCAAAGGCGCTGAGCTACTCAAGCAGCGCGGTGCGCAAATTTGGAGCCAGGATCAGGCCAGCTGCGTTATCTATGGCATGCCCATGGCGGTGGCCCGAGCTAAGTTGACCGATCGGGTATTGCCGCTTAAAGACATCGGTCGGGCGATTTCTGACGAGGTGGGCTGATGGACTTACTCAGCATCATCGGTGTTATTCTCGGGTTTGCCGCTATCATCGGCGGTAACTTTATTGAGGGGGGATCGCTCGGCTCTCTGGTCAATCTGCCGGCCGCGGTTATCGTGCTCGGCGGTACCATTGGCGCGGCCATGTTGCAGACGCCCAAGGATTGCCTGAAGCGTGCAATGCGCCTTTTTCGCTGGGTATTTCGCCCGCCCCATATCGACTTTCACGCGGGTGTAAACAGGGTGACCAGTTGGTCTGTAGTGGCCCGCAAAGAGGGGCTTTTAGGTCTCGAGCGTTTGGCCGAAGAAGAAAAGGACAGTTTTGCACGCAAAGGGCTTGAGCTTTTGGTGGATGGCAATGAACCCGATGCGATTCGCCGGGTGCTTGAAGGCGACATGATTTTGCAAGAGCAGCGCAATATGGATGCGGTGCGGGTGTATGAGAGCATGGGGGGCTATTCACCGACTATTGGCATTATCGGCGCGGTGATGGGGCTGATTCACGTCATGAGTAATCTCGCCGACCCGGAGCAACTCGGCCCTGGTATTGCGGTGGCCTTTGTGGCGACGATTTACGGGGTGGCTCTGGCCAACCTGTTCCTTCTTCCTATCGCCAATAAGCTCAAGCAGTGTGTGGATCGCGATTCGCGCTACCACGAAATGCTGATTGAAGGGGTGATGGGCATTGCGGATGGGGAGAACCCCAAGGCCATCGAGGTTAAGCTCAGCGGTTACTTGACCTAGGGGGTTCAATGCCACGTCGCCGATCGTCAGATCTTCGCATGAACCACGAACGCTGGCTGGTGTCCTACGCCGATTTTATCACCTTGCTGTTCGCATTTTTTGTGGTGATGTACTCCATCTCACAGGTGAACGAGAGCAAGTACCGGGTGTTGTCGGACACTTTGGTCGAGGCGTTTAGACCGGCAGCGCGCACCGCTAATCCGATTCAAGTGGGCAGTCCGGCTGTTACCTCCGAAACGTCGGTCATTAAGCTCGATAAGCCGCAAAGCCAGGGCAATTTAGGGGTGCTGGAAAAAACCTTTCGCGACGAGTTCGACGAGCTGGTAGACGATGAGTTAATGCGCATTTCCAGCAACGAGCTTTGGCTGCAAATCGAGCTGCGCGACAGCATCCTGTTTGATTCTGGTAGTGCCCAGGCCAGCGATACGGCCCGTGAAATTTTTTCGAAGGTGGCCGATATTCTCGAAAGTACCGACAATCCCGTGCAGATTGAGGGCTTTACAGACAACCTGCCGATTCGCACGGACCGCTACCCCAGTAACTGGGAGCTGTCCTCGGCGCGGGCCAGCGCCATCGTAAAATGGATGGTGGCCGAAGGCGTGGACCCATCTCGCCTTGCCGCTGTCGGCTACGGTGAGCATCAACCGCTGGCGCCAAACACGACAGCAGAGGGGCGTGCGCAGAATCGCCGCGTTGCTATCATGATCGCACGGGATAAAATGGATCGGCCAAAATCCCAGGTGAGTGAGCTTAGCGGGGAGCTGCTCGACCAGGTCGCCGCGCCCGACGCTGAGTTTACCCAGGGGCCTTCAGCGGCGCAAAATTCCGCCGATACAATCACTAGTGACGCCCCTGCCGACACCGAGGTGCAGGCGGTGGAAATGGGCAACGGCGACCTCTTGTTCAGTAGTGATCCGGATCTGCCAAGGCAGGGCCGTGAATAGAGAGCGCTTGCGCGGGCACGATAGTTGCTGGCTCATTCATCTGTAAACCAAGTAATTAAAATTTGACGTTGGGGGAGTGGTTGAAAGTCTGGACAGTGGCAAACCAAAAAGGCGGTGTGGGTAAAACCACGACCAGCGCAGCACTTGCCGGCCTTGCCGCTGAGCAGGGGCAGCGGGTATTGCTGTTGGATCTGGATCCGCACGGTTCGCTCAGCAGCTACTTTCGTCAAGATCCCGACACCATTGAGCGCAGCGCGTTTACCCTTTTTATGGAGCGCAAGCAATTATCGCCACGCTTTGTCCGCTCGGTGATTCACTTCACAGGCTTTGACCACCTCGATATCATTCCTGCGGCGACGGCTTTGGCGACGCTTGAGCGGCGTGCGGTTGGTCAAGATGGCCTGGGGTTGGTGGTCAAGCAGTCTCTTGCGCAACTGGAAGGGCAGTACGATTTGGCGGTGATCGATACGCCGCCGCTGCTCGGGGTCTTAATGATCAATGCCCTGGCGGCTTGCGACAGCTTGATTATTCCGGTGCAGACCGAGTTCCTGGCCCTCAAGGGGCTGGAGCGCATGGTCAACACCCTAAAGATGATGGCTCGCTCTAGTCAGCGAGAGGTCAGCTACCACATCGTCCCTGCGATGTTTGACCGTCGTACTCAGGCATCGGTTACCACCTTGCGCAGCATTCGCCATGACTATCCGCTCCAGACCTGGCCGGGCAAAATACCCATCGATACCAAGTTTCGCGATGCCAGCAAGGCTGGTGTGCCGCCGCATTTGTACGAGCCGCAAAGTCGTGGTGTAGAGGCCTACCGCTCATTGTTTAAATGGCTTAGTCACCTTGAGGGCAAGCAGCCATTGAAAAACGCGGTAGGGGGGCTCTCATGACCCATCGCTCCGATGACGTATTGCAAGATTATCTGAATGACTTGCTTGGCGCCGCATCCGGCGATCAATCTCCTCCCGAGACGCCCAAGGGTCCTTCGCAGTCCGCGCCTGAGCCCGTAGTTGCGAGGCAAGAAAAGACTGCCGAGCCCGCGCTCGCGAGCGAAGACCCGCTGGCATTAAAACGCGCGGAGCTACAGCGATTGCTTCACAGTGCCAGGCTTCAGGTGGAGCAGGTCGTAGACACTGAGCCGGCCCCCAGTGTCGAGCCAACGATTGAATTAACCGAGCCTCCGAGTGCCCCTATCGAAGCTGACGAAGTCATGGCTGACTCGCTCGCGTTGAGCGTGCTTGAGGAGCAGCTGCAATGGCTGGAAAACGGCCGCCCGCGTTGGGCGCAAGAGACCTTTGAAGTCCTCTTGTTCAAGGTCAGTGGCTTGACCCTGGCTGTGCCGCTGATGTCGCTTGGCCAAATTCAGCCGTTGACCGATGAGCTGACTCCGCTATTTGGCCAGGCTGACTGGTTTATGGGTTTGCAGCCCACTCCAGCGGGTAAAGTCCGCACGGTTAACACCGCCAAATTTGTGATGCCCGAGCGCTACGACCCGGCGTTTGTGGATACAGCAAAATACGTGATTTCCATCAACGGCGTCCCCTGGGGGCTGGCCGTGGATACCGTAGAGCAGCCAATAAGCCTCGACCCGGACGACGTCAAGTGGCGCAGTGCGCGGACACAGAGGCCCTGGCTGGCCGGAACCGTGAAAGCCCAGATGTGTGCGCTACTGGACATCCCCATGATGGGGAAGTTGCTGACAGACGCCGATAAAAATGCGAAACGGGCCCAGCGCTAATCCGTAGCTGCGAGGCTCCCCGCTATTGAGGCGTTTAGATGGGTTCGTAAGACCCCGCTTGTTCTTCAGGGGGCGAACACAGTCCAAATGGAACGGCTGATTAACGGCTAGGCGATTCATGATAGCCGCTGGCGCATTTTGTGCTGTAAGCTATAGTATTAGAAGGTTTTATCGCGGTTTGAGCGCTCCAATTTAATGGCCTCATGACGGCCAACGACCGAGGAAAGTGACATGGCGACCAATGCCAACCAAAATCACAATGCCGATGATCCGGTTCTGCAGTGGGTGACCTTTCGCCTGGATGGAGAGACCTACGGCATCAATGTCATGCAGGTTCAGGAAGTGCTGCGTTACTCGGAGATTGCGCCGGTACCGGGTGCTCCTGCTTACGTTCTGGGGATCATTAATCTCAGGGGGAACGTGGTGACCGTGATCGACACCCGTCACCGGTTTGCGCTGCCTGAGGGGGAGGTGACAGACAACACACGCATTGTCATTATCGAGACTGATAGTCACGTTATTGGCATACTCGTCGACAGTGTGGCGGAAGTCGTCTATTTGCGTCAGTCAGAGATCGAAATGGCGCCCAATGTCGGTAACGAAGAGAGTGCCAAGTTTATCCAGGGTGTGTGCCACAAAAACGGCGAGCTGCTGATCTTGATTGAGTTGAACAAGCTGCTCACCAACGAAGAGTGGGCCGAGCTCGAAGAGATTTGATGCCGGCATGTCAACAATGGAATGGTTGTCAGACCCCCGCGTAGCGCCACTGGCTTTGCTTGTGGCGCTTGTCGCTCTGCTGGCGGCGCTGTTGGCGCTCGGCCAGCGCAAAGCGCTGGTCGCCTTACGCAGCGAGCAGGGACGGCTAAAAAAGGAGCTTGCGTTGCTACACAGCGGTGCCGTGGGCATGGGCCAACGCATTCTCGCTATGGAGCAGCGTACCCAGGCGGATCCGGGCTTGGCTGACGATGGTGATATGAGTCGTCCCTATTCAGAGGCGACACACCTGCTGTCGCTGGGGCTGGATCGCGACGAAGTAGCCAGCCGTTGCGGCTTGTCTCGCGCCGAGGCATCACTGCTGGATGCGCTGCGCAAAAAACCCACCGCTTAGATCTCTCACCTGCGTTACTGGGCGTTAAAACGTCGCCCGGTAATCTCTTTACTGTCATCGCCCATCAGGTACAGATACAGCGGCATGATTTGCTCGGGCGACAAGAGTGTGGTCGGGTCTTCCGCCGGGTAGGCAGCGGCGCGCATGGCTGTGCGAGTGGCTCCGGGGTTGATGCTGTTACAGCGAATGCGTGTGTTTTCAAGCTCGTCGGCCAGAGTTTCCATCAGGTTTTCCTGCGCCGCCTTACTGGCTGCATAGGCCCCCCAGTAGGCTCTTCCCTGGCGCCCCACGCTTGAGCCGGTGAATATGAGCGAAGCTGACTCGGAGCGCTCGAGCAGGGGGATTAGCGCCTGGGTCAGCATAAACGGCGCGGTGGCGTTAACCTGCATCAGGCGGCTCCAGGTATCGGCCGCGTAATCGCGCAGCGGCATGCGGTCGCCCAGTTCGCCGGCGTTGTGCAGTATGCCGTCCAGTCTGCCAAATTCCCGGTCTAGTGTGTCGCACATGTCCCGATAGTCTTTTTCCGCAGCGCCTTCAAAGTTCAGGGGGTAAATTGCCGGTTGCGGGCCGCCGCCAGCCTCTATCTCGTCGTAGACACTTTCCAGCTTGTGCAGGGTCCGGCCCAGAAGTACCACTGTAGCGCCGTATTGTGCGAAGCTCAGCGCTGCCGAGCGACCTATGCCGTCTCCGGCACCGGTAACCAGGATGATGCGGTCAGACAAGAGTTGGCCGGTAGGGCGATAATCTGCCGGTAATTGGGCAATAGCTGAGGCGTCTGTCATAAGGGCTCGGTTACTCGTTGTTTTTCGCGGATCAGTTGTTGAATCAATGCCAGCAGCTGCTGAGAATCACTCACAGTGTGTGTCGCCTGCCAGCTGTCGGGGTTGTCGCCTTGCTCAATGTAACCATAGAGGCAGGCGATGGTTATGGCGCCGCAAGCCTGACCACAGGCAATGTCTCTTTGATGATCTCCCAGGTAAATCAGCTGCTCCGGCGCGCATTGAAAATGGCGGGCGGCAAGCAGAAGGGACTCGGGGTCTGGCTTCGGGTGGGTGACATGGTCGGGGCAGATGACAATGCCCGGGCTGCTGGGCAGCGGCAGTTGCGCCAGCAGCGCCTGGGTGTAGAGAGCGGGTTTATTGGTGGCAATGCCCCAGCCGATGTTGTGTTGGTCAAGCCAGCGCAGCAGTGCATCAAGGCCCGGGAACAACTCGGTGGCGGAGGCAATGTCCTGCATGTAGAGTTCGAGCAGCCGGGAGCGCAATTCATCAAAGCGCTCACTGCCCGGCGTCTCGTTAAAACCGAGAGCCACCAGCGCCCTGGCGCCATTGGAAACACTGGCGCGAATGGTGTCGTCTGGCAGTGGTGGCAAGTCCTTCTCAATGCGCAGGCGGTTGAGTGCCCGGGCTAGATCCGGTGCGGTATCGAGCAGGGTGCCGTCCAAGTCGAAGACAACGGCGGTAGCAGAGGACAGCCCCATCAATCAGATTCCAAGCCAGTAGGTTTGCGCAAATGTAAGACGTAGTTGACACTGACATCGGTAGGGGAAAGTTTGAACTGGCGCGTCAAGAGGTTGTAGACGATTCCGCTCAGATCGCTGACTTCCAGCTCGCTCTGGCGCGCCCAGGCGGAAAGCTCGGAAGGTTTGATAAAACGCGCGTAATCGTGGGTGCCTCTTGGCAGCAGCTGGAGCAGGTACTCCGCTCCCAGAACCGCCATGGCCCAGGCCTTGGGGTTTCGATTGATGGTCGAGAAGTAGACGTTTCCGCCGGGTTTAACCAGGCGAGCACAGGCATTGACCACCGAGGCCGGGTCAGGCACGTGTTCGATCATCTCAAGGCAGGTCACAATATCAAAAGACCCCGGCGCTTTGGCAGCCAGCTGCTCAGCGCTGATCAGCTGATAGTCGATATCGAGCCCCGAGGCTTGAGCGTGGGACTCTGCCACCGCCAGAGGCGCCTCGCCGAGGTCGATGGCGGTGACCTGGGCGCCCCGTTGCGCCATGGCTTCACTGAGGATGCCGCCACCGCAGCCAACGTCCAGCAAGCGTTGGCCGGCGACTGGTGAGCGCCGGTCAATATAGTTGGCCCGGACCGGGTTCATATCGTGCAGTGGCCGGAATTCACCTTTGGTGTCCCACCAGCGCTGTGCCAGCTGTTCGAATTTATCGATTTCGGCAGCGTCGGCGTTGACGGCGTGGGTTTGTTGCGTGCTCATAGTGCTCCCGCCTCGCGTGGCGTGTTCTGGATAATCTCGGCCCAGCGTCGGGCGCGGGCAATAATGTCGCGCTCATTCAATGTTTGCAGATGACCCGAGAGCAGCAGGGCCCGGCCAGCGACCCAGCTGTGGGTGACCCGCGCCGCCCGGCCGTTATAGACCAGCGCTGAGGCTGCGTCGTGGATTGGCTGGGCCGAGACGGCGTCCACTTCCAAAGCGATGATGTCGGCGGATTTTCCGACCTCCAAAGAGCCGGTGACTTGGTCTATACCCAGTGCTCTGGCGCCGTTGATGGTCGCTGTTGCCAGCGCTTGATGGGCACTGAGGGCGGCTGCATCGCCGGCGACTGCCTTGGCGAGCAGAGCGGCGGTGTGCATCTCTTCGAGCATGTCCAGGTTGTTGTTGCTGGCTGCTCCGTCCGTACCAAGGGCGACGTTAACGCCGGCAGCGCGCAGCTTGGCAACGGGGCAAAAGCCGCTCGCAAGCTTGAGGTTGGATTGCGGGCAGTGAATCACATGGGCGCCGAACTCGGCGAGTAGCACAGCATCCGTGTCCTCGACCTGAGTCATATGCACACACTGGGTTTGAGGTGTGAGCAGGCCGAGCTCGGCCAGGCGCTCAATGGGGCGTTTGCCGTAGATGTCCATAGAGTCGCGCACTTCGTCGGCGGTCTCGTGCAGATGGATTTGTATCGGCGCCTCAAGTTCCTCGGCCAGCACAGCGACCCGTTTTAGGTGTTCATCGGCGACCGTATAGGGGGCGTGAGGGCCGAAACCGATACGGATTAAGTCATCCCCCCGGTAGTCGTCGTGCAGGGCCAGCCCTTTGGCGAAATACTGGTCCGGACCGTCGCCCCAGTTGGTGGGAAAATCGAGTATGGGAAAAGTGATTTGGGCGCGCATATGCGCTCGGCGCGCCACTTTGGCCGCCTCCTCGGGGAAGAAGTACATGTCGGCAAAGCAGGTAGTGCCCGAGCGAATCATCTCGGCGATGGCAAGCTCAGTGCCGTCCTCGACAAATTCGGCGCTGACGTGGCGGGATTCGGCGGGCCAGATGTGCTCATTAAGCCAGGTGTGCAGCGGCTGGTCATCGGCATAGCCGCGCAGCAGGTTCATGGCGGCGTGGCCATGAGCGTTGATCAGCCCAGGCATAAGGATGTGCCGGTCCAGAGTGAGGGTCTGCTCGGCATTGAATTGCTTTTGCGCTTGCTCCCAAGGGGTGATAGCGATGATTTCCTGTCCCTGTATCGCGATGGCGCAATCTTCGTAAATCCGCCGCTCGGGCACCACCGGAATGATCCAGCGTGCTCTGATCAATAAACGCACAGACTGCCGCGCTGCCATAAAGGCTCCTAGGTTGCAAAGGTCTTTCTGCTGACAGTATATCGCAAAGTGCCGATTCATGGGGCTTGATAGGGGTCCTTGGGCGCCCCTATCCATCTGATTTTATGGTAATATTACAAACTTTGTGTCCGCGCGTGCGGGCGTGGGGCCAAAGGCCCTGGGGGCGACCGCAAGGCGCCTTGCAAACCGCTTTATGACAATAAGGAACCCGTTTCTCCATGGGCGATTTAGCGAAAGAAGTTTTACCCGTCAATATTGAAGACGAGCTCAGACAGTCCTATCTCGACTATGCCATGAGCGTGATTGTCGGGCGCGCACTGCCCGATGTCCGTGATGGTTTGAAACCTGTTCACCGCCGTGTGCTCTTTGCCATGAGCGAGTTGAAAAACGACTGGAATAAATCCTATTTAAAGTCGGCCCGTGTTGTCGGGGATGTAATCGGTAAATACCACCCCCATGGTGATTCGGCGGTCTACGATACCGTTGTGCGCATGGCGCAGCCGTTCTCCTTGCGCTATATGCTTGTGGACGGGCAGGGTAACTTCGGCTCCATTGACGGCGACAGCGCCGCTGCCATGCGTTACACCGAGGTGCGCATGGCCAAAATCGCCCACGAGCTGCTGGCGGATCTCGACAAAGAAACCGTCGACTTCATCCCCAACTACGACGGCAGTGAGCAGATTCCCGACGTTTTGCCGACCAGAGTACCCAACTTGTTGGTCAATGGCTCTTCGGGTATTGCGGTGGGTATGGCCACCAATATTCCGCCCCACAATCTCAAAGAGGTGGTGCGAGGTTGCCTGGCGCTGATCGACAATGAAGAGATCACCATCGATGAATTGATGGAGTATATTCCGGGGCCGGATTTCCCCACCGGGGCCATCATTAACGGCCGTGCGGGCATAGTACAGGCGTATCGCACCGGTCGCGGTCGCATTTACGTCCGGGCCAAGGCTGACATCGAAGTCGATGAAAAGACCGGCCGCGAGACGATTATTGTCACCGAGATTCCCTACCAGCTCAATAAAGCGCGACTGATCGAGCGCATCGCCGAGTTAGTCAAAGAAAAGAAAATCGACGGCATCAGTGAGTTGCGCGACGAGTCTGATAAAGACGGATTGCGGGTGGTCATTGAGGTCAAGCGCAATGAGTCGGCCGAAGTGCTGCTCAACAATCTCTATGCGCAAACCCAGCTGCAAAACGTTTTTGGTATCAATATTGTCGCCTTGGTCGATGGTCAGCCCAAGGTGCTCAACCTTAAAGAGCTGCTAGAGGCTTTTGTTCGCCACCGCCGTGAAGTGGTCACTCGCCGCACTGTTTATTTACTGCGCAAAGCGCGTGAGCGCGGGCATATTCTCGAGGGCCTGGCGGTGGCCATCGCTAATATCGATCCGGTGATTGAATTGATTAAAGCCTCGCCCACCCCGGCCGAGGCGAAGGACGCGCTGATCGCCCGTGGCTGGGACGCGAGTACCATGGGGCAATTTCTGGAACGCGCGGGTGAAGATGCCTGCCGCCCTGAGGAGTTGCCGGATACCTTTGGTCTGCGTGACGACAAATACTATCTTTCGCCGGCGCAAGCGCAGGCCATTTTGGAGCTCCGACTGCATCGTCTGACCGGTATGGAGCACGATAAACTGCTCGCCGAGTACAGCGAAAAGCTCGAGCAAATTGCTGAGTATCTAGAAATACTAGGCAATTTTTCCCGCCTGATGACGGTCATTCGTGAAGAGCTGGAGCAAATTGTCAACGATTATGGCGACGATCGGCGCACCGAAATCACCGCCTCGACACTGGACCTTACGGTCGAAGACCTGATCAATGAAGAGCAGCGTGTCGTGACGATTTCCCACGGCGGTTATGCCAAGAGTCAGCCACTGGCAGACTATCAGGCGCAGCGGCGTGGGGGCATGGGTAAGTCGGCGACATCAGTGAAAGACGAAGACTTTGTCGAACACTTGCTGATCGCCAGCACGCATGACACAGTCTTGTGCTTTACCAGCGCCGGCAAGGTATTCTGGCTCAAGGTCTATCAAATTCCGGTGGCTGGTCGGCAGTCTAGGGGCCGCCCGGTGGTGAACCTGATGCCGCTGGATGAAGGCGAGCGCATCACCTCGATCCTGCCGGTCAAAGAGTTTGACGCCGATCACTTTGTCTTTATGGCCACAGAAAAAGGCACAGTGAAAAAGACCTCGCTGGATCAGTTTTCCCGCCCGCGCAGTGTTGGCTTGCGAGCGATTGATCTCGACGAAGGCGATCACCTCGTCTACACCGCGATCACCAATGGCGAGCGCGATGTCATCCTGTTTGCCAGCAACGGCAAAGCGGCCCGCTTCAACGAATCGGCGGTGCGCTCCATGGGGCGAATCAGTCGCGGGGTCCGCGGAATTCGTATGCAGGATGGGCAGTCGGTCATCGGCATGGTCGTGCCCGTGGACAACGGTAAGGTTCTGACCGTCAGCGAAAACGGCTACGGCAAGCGCACCCCCGTGGAAGAGTTTCCCAGTAAGGGGCGAGGCGGCCAGGGCGTGATCGCTATGGCGACCAGCGAGCGCAACGGTGCTCTGGTTGGCGCCGTGCAGGTGCTCGACGGCGAGGAGATCATGATGATTTCCGATCAGGGTACGATGGTTCGCACGCGAGTCGATGAGGTGTCGGTGCTCAGCCGTAACACTCAAGGCGTAAGACTGATTAAATTGCGTGAGAGCGAACATCTTAAAGGTGCGGCCCGTATTGAGGACTCCGGCGAAGAGAGTGAATTGGCGGAAGATGATGCCCAGCCAAATGATGTTCGGCAAAGTGATGCACAGGAGTAGTAAGCACCATGGCTGATGCCAAGACTCAAGAGCAGGCACTGCTGGAGCTGCGCAATCGCATTGACGGGATTGACGAGCGTATCGGCCAATTGATTTCCGAGCGCGCTCGCTGTGCCCAAGAGGTTGCCGAGGTTAAAAATGCCAGCGCCGAGGGGCGTGCACTTTATTACCGACCCGAGCGCGAGGCGCAGGTGTTGCGTAAAGTCATGGAGCGCAACGAGGGCCCGCTGAGCAATGAAGAACTGGCGCGCCTGTTTCGCGAGATTATGTCTGCGTGCCTGGCGTTGGAGCAGCCTGTAAAAGTGGCCTACCTGGGCCCTGAGGGGACATTTACCCAGCAGGCGGCGCTCAAGCATTTTGGCCAGTCGGCGGTGTCACTGCCTTTCTCGGCGATTGATGAGGTCTTCCGCGAAGTCGAGGCGGGTGCGGTTAACTACGGTGTTGTGCCGGTGGAAAACTCGACTGAGGGTGTGGTCAGTCATACGCTCGACAATTTCATGAGCTCCAACCTGAAAATTTGCGGTGAAGTAGAACTGCGTGTGCACCACAACCTGTTGGTGTCCGACGTAACCAACGTGAACAGTATTTCCCGTATCTATTCGCACGGTCAATCGCTCGCCCAGTGTCGTAAATGGCTGGACTCTCACTACCCGAAAGCTGAGCGTGTGGCGGTCTCGAGCAATGCTGAGGCCGCCCGCCGTCTGAAGGGTGAGTGGAATGCAGCGGCCATTGCGCCGGCCAAAGCAGCGGAAATCTACGGGCTGAATATCTTAGCCGAAAAGATCGAAGACCAGCCCGATAACAGTACCCGATTTCTGATTATCGGCACTCAGGTGGTGCCTGCCAGCGGTCACGACAAAACATCAATTTTGGTGGCTATGCGCAATCAACCGGGTGCCTTGCACAATCTGCTCGAGCCGTTTCACCGTCATGAAATCGACCTGACCCGCGTAGAGACTCGGCCGTCGCGCACAGGGGTTTGGACCTACGTTTTCTTTGTCGACTTTAATGGCCATATGGACGATCCGGTAATTCGGGCAACACTCGATGAAGTCTCGTCGCGGGTTGCCGACCTCAAGGTGTTGGGCTCTTACCCCAAGGCTGTGCTTTGATTATGGCCGGGAAGCAGGCGGAGGCGATTGGCAAGCTGGTGGTGATTGGCGTGGGCCTTATTGGCGGCAGTGTCGCCTGTGGTGCCCGTCAGCGTCGCCTCTGCCAAGAGACCATCGGTGTTGTCAGAGACGCCGAAACCGCGCGCCTGGCAGTAGAGGCGGGCGTTGTCGATCGGGCTTGCCTGAACATTGAAGAAGTGGCGCCGAAGCTGGGTGAAGGGGACCTGGTCATGGTCGCCGTGCCGACCCTGGCCGTTGAGGAGGTTCTGCGCCAACTGCAGGTTTGCCTGTCGAGCGAGGTAACAGTTACCGACGGTGCGAGTGTCAAGGGCAGTGTGGCTGAGGCCGCCCGGCGGGTTTACGGGCTACTGCCTGCGCAGCTGGTGCTTGGCCACCCCATTGCAGGCTCAGAAAAAAGCGGGGTCAGTGCCGCCAACCCGAACCTCTATGTCGATCACCGAGTGATTTTAACGCCCACCGCAGAAACCGGTGCCGGGCACCTGGCGCGGGTTCGCCAGCTCTGGCAGGGGCTGGAGGCAGAGGTGGTGGACATGCCTATCGCGGAGCACGACGATGTGCTCGGTGCGACCAGCCACTTGCCCCATGCCATTGCTTACTCATTGGTGGACACCCTGGCGCACGATATCGATAACCCCAACATTTTTCGCTATGCCGCCGGTGGTTTTCGCGATTTTACCCGCATCGCCTCCAGCGATCCTGTTATGTGGCATGACATCATGAAGGCCAACCGTCATGCGGTCGTGCACTCGCTTGATCAGTTTATGGACAATCTGACTCGCTTGCGCGCGGCTATTGAGCGAAGTGACGGTGACTATTTGTTGCAGATGTTTACCCGTGCTAAAACGGCCAGAGATTGTTACACCCGTCTGTCGAGCCCAAACGACGAAACACCCGAGTGACCGGCCGCGCATAAACTGCAGGCTATAAGCATAGAAGGAAACGGTTGTTAACAGCTGCATTGAAACAGGGTATCGTTCGCCCGTTTAGAGTGATTAGAGTAATTTTTCAAGTTCCCCTATAATACGCGCCGCTGGCCCAGGGCCTGCGACTATTCATCGACCTAATAGACTGTGAGCGGCATGTCCGAGCAATATAATCTGACCCATCTGAAACAGCTTGAAGCTGAAAGTATCCACATCATCCGCGAGGTGGCGGCCGAGTTTGATAACCCGGTCATGCTCTATTCCGTCGGCAAAGATTCGGCGGTAATGATGCACCTGGCCATGAAGGCGTTTCACCCAGGTAAGCCCCCATTCCCACTGCTGCATGTGGATACCACCTGGAAGTTTCGCGAGATGATTGAGTTTCGCGATAACCGGATTAAAGAGCTGGGCTGGGACTTACTGGTCCACATCAATGAAGAAGGTGTGAAAATGGGCGTGGGGCCCTTTACCCACGGCAGCGCCAAACACACCGATATTATGAAAACCCAGTCGCTCAAGCAGGCACTGAACAAGTACAAGTTTGATGCCGCCTTTGGTGGCGCTCGCCGTGATGAAGAAAAATCCCGGGCAAAAGAGCGCGTCTACTCCTTCCGGGACCGCAATCACCGCTGGGATCCTAAGAATCAGCGTCCAGAGCTGTGGAATATCTACAACGGCCGGGTGGATCAGGGCGAGAGCATTCGCGTCTTCCCTTTGTCCAATTGGACCGAACTGGACATCTGGCAGTACATCCACTTGGAAGGCATTCCCATAGTCCCGCTTTACTTTGCGGCCAAGCGTCCTGTCGTTGAGCGCGACGGCACTTTGATTATGGTTGACGACGATCGCATGCCGCTCAAGCCCGATGAGCAGGTACAGGAAAAAATGGTTCGTTTCAGAACCCTAGGCTGCTACCCGCTTACCGGGGCTGTCGAGTCTGAAGCGACTACCTTGCCGGAAATCATCCAGGAGATGCTGCTGACAACCACTTCCGAGCGTCAGGGGCGTGTCATTGACCACGACAGCGCCGGCTCCATGGAAAAGAAAAAGCAGGAAGGTTACTTCTAGAGCTTGCGATACCTGTGACAATCCTGGGGTTGAGGCAGAGCCTCCCCGCAATGTTAGACAAATTGAGAGTGCAACATGAGTCACCAATCGGAATTGATCGAAACTGATATCGATGCCTATCTTGAGCAGCACGAGCACAAAGAGCTGCTTCGCTTTCTCACCTGCGGCAGTGTGGATGATGGTAAGAGCACGCTCATCGGCCGACTCCTGCACGATTCAAAAATGATCTATGAAGATCAGCTCGAAGCAGTGCGATCCGATACCAGCCGCCACGGCACCACTGGCAATGAGCTCGACTTGGCGCTGTTGGTGGATGGCCTGCAGGCCGAGCGGGAGCAGGGCATTACCATTGATGTGGCCTACCGCTACTTCTCCACAGCAAAGCGAAAATTCATTATTGCCGACACGCCAGGGCATGAGCAGTACACGCGCAATATGGCCACTGGTGCCTCCACCTGTGATCTTGCGGTGATTTTGATTGACGCTCGCTATGGTGTGGTCACCCAGACCCGCAGGCACAGCTATATTGCCTCTCTGCTAGGCGTAAAAAATATTGTGGTAGCCGTAAACAAGATGGATCTCCTTGAGTTTGATGAAAAGGCGTTTATCAAAATCAAATCGGACTACCTAGCGTTTGCGCAAAAACTCGGGATGGTGGATGTGCAGTTTGTGCCAATCTCTGCTCTCGATGGTGACAATGTTGTTAATCGCTCAGAGCGATCGCCCTGGTATACGGGTAAGACCCTAATGGAGATTCTTGAGTCTGTGCCTGTCACGGCGGATAAGAATTTCGATGACTTTCGTTTTCCAGTGCAGTACGTCAACCGTCCCAATCTGGATTTTCGCGGATTTTGCGGCACCATCGCCTCTGGGGTGGTCAAGGTCGGTGATGCGGTCAAAGTTTTACCATCGGGAAAATCCAGCACCGTTAAGTCCATTGTTACCTATGATGCCGACTTGCCGCAGGCATTTGCCGGTCAGGCGGTGACCTTAACGCTCAACGATGAGATTGATGTGAGCCGCGGGGATATGCTGGTACTGGCCGAGGATACGGTACAGCAAACCAGCCAGTTGAAAGCACATATTGTTTGGATGAACGAGAATCAGGGCAAGCTTAACAGTGAATACCTGTTCAAGTTTGCCAGCAAAGTGGTCAGTGGTCGGCTGGCGGCATTCGATTATCAAATCGACGTCAATACTCAAGAGCATACGCCCACAGATTCCCTGGGGCTCAACGATATCGCGGTGGCACGCGTAGCTCTGGCGCAAAAAGTGGTGGTGGATAGCTATCCGCATAATCGCGCTACAGGCGCTTTTATTGTGATTGACAGGATGACGAATATCACTGTCGGCGCCGGTATGGTTATTGACGCGAAAACGGATATTGACGAAACCGCCAGCGGCGGCTATAGCCAGTTTGAGCTTGAGCTCAATGCGTTGATCAGAAAGCACTTCCCACACTGGGAGGCAAAGGATCTGAGCGACTTGCTCAAATAGTGTGCCCTGTAGGATTTCTCTTACAGAGTTTGCAGAAATCTCTATGTTGCAGTTTTATGACAGCCTGTCTACTTTAAGAAGGACGACAGGTCTGTCGTAAAACTCAATCCAACACGGAGGTTTTTATGAAAAAGCTCGCTGTTCTGTTTTGTTTTCTGCTTTCTCTCGCTAGCGTTTCCTTTCTGCCTGCACTGGCGGACGACGTCCAGGCGCCACCGGCTGTGACGGTCAATATCAATACGGCTGATGTGACTGCTTTGACCCAGCTTAAGGGAGTAGGGGAGACCAAGGCCCAGGCGATTATTGCCTGGCGCGAGGAAAACGGTCCCTTTGAAAGTGCCGATGAACTGCTGGCGGTTAATGGTATTGGTGAGGCCACCTTGGAAGATATCCGCGATAACATCAGCCTTTAGAGGCCCCGACGGCGGGCCGTCAGGGCCCGCCATGGGCAGTTTCTTGCTGCGAATTCAGCGGAAGTTTGTTTTAATAGCCCCCTGATCTGTTGAGGCAGAATCATTTCACAATGGGGGGACTATGCGACAGCTAGAGGGGCCACGACTGATCGTGGCGATGGACTTTAATAACGCCGAAGACTGCCTGAAAACTGCACACCAACTCTCCCCGCAAGACTGCCGCCTGAAGGTGGGCAAAGAACTGTTCACCGCTTGTGGCCCGCAGCTCGTCGAGCAGCTGATGACCCTTGGCTTTGATATTTTCCTCGACCTTAAATTTCACGATATTCCCAATACTACGGCAAAGGCGGTAGCCGCCGCCGCTAATCTCGGGGTTTGGATGGTCAATGTCCACGCCGCAGGCGGCCGCCGGATGCTCGAGGCTGCGCGTGAGTCGCTATCAGGCTACGCGGAGACGCCACTACTGATTGCGGTAACGGTGCTTACCAGCATGACGGAGTCCGACCTCGCCGATACGGGTGTTGTTGCCAGTCCTGAGAACCAAGTGTTACATCTGGCTAATTTGGCAAGGGATTCTGGGCTTGATGGGGTTGTCTGCTCCGCTCGGGAAGCACAGCAACTGAAACAAACCTGTGGTAAAGAGTTTTTGTTGGTGACTCCGGGGATTCGGCCAGTCAGCGCCCAGGCCGATGATCAGCGGCGCATCATGACGCCCTCTGAGGCCGTAGCAGCGGGCAGTGACTATTTGGTGGTGGGGCGACCTGTCACCCAGGCGCCTGACCCCAGTGTCGCCTGTCGCGATATTTTGGCCAGTCTGCCCGGGGCTCGTAGATGAATAAAGACTTTGTAGTGACGATTGATGGGCCCAGCGGGGCAGGTAAGGGCACCCTTAGCCAGCTGTTGGCGCGCGAACTGGGTGCGACTCTTTTAGACAGCGGCGCCCTGTATCGGCTGGTGGCGCTTTCCAGTCTTGATAAGTCTATTGCGGTCGATTCTGTCGATGAGTTGGCCGTCTGTGCTCGAGATCTCGATGTCCAGTTTTCTTCCAGTGCAAGCGGTGTGCGAATTTTGCTTGAGGGCAGAGATGTAACGACTGCAATCCGTGATGAGCGCGTCAGTATGCAGGCTTCGGCGATAGCCGCACTGGAGCCGGTGAGGGCAGCGCTGTTGCAGCGCCAGCGAGACTTTGCTGGCCATGGTCCCCTGGTGGCGGACGGGCGGGATATGGGAACCACAGTCTTCCCGCGGGCCGACTTTAAATTTTATTTGACGGCCAGCGCCGAGGCCCGAGCGCAGCGACGCTACGCTCAACTGGTGGCCGCCGGTGAGACGGTGGATATGGCCCGCCTGGTCGCTGATATCGAGGCCCGCGATGAACGTGATCAATCTCGCGCCAGTTCCCCTTTGCGGCCGGCTCCCGACGCGCGGATCATCGATAGCACCGAGCTAAACATTGAGGAGGTTTTGCAGCAAATGCTGCTGCATGTCTCTGTGCCGGGCGGGGCCTGCTAGCCCATTTCTGATGCACCCGCTTTGAGCAGTTGCCTTGTCTAAGTTGGTGCGATAACTGCATTGCTCCATAAGAGCGCGTTTTGATGCACAAACCAAGCTTCTGGCGGTGGTTTGAGGTGTAAGACGCGCAAATATGGTGCGTGATTTTGTAAAACTGACCACCGCGGGTAGCGTTGGTGGTGTGCGTGAAATCAAAAATCGGAAGAGAGCATTATGTCAAGTCTGACCTGTTTTAAAGCCTACGATATTCGCGGAAAGCTGGGAGAAGAGTTGAATGAGGACATTGCCTACAGGATAGGGCGGGCTTATGGTCAGTTCCTGAAACCGCAAACTGTGGTCCTTGGGGGCGATGTTCGTCAAACCAGCGAGGCGCTGAAGCAGGCGGTTGGCAATGGTTTGCGCGATGAGGGCGTGAATATTATCGACATCGGCATGACCGGTACCGAAGAGGTTTACTTTGCTACCAGCTTCCTTGAGGCCGACGGTGGTATCGAAGTGACGGCGAGTCACAACCCTATCGATTACAACGGTATGAAACCTGTGCGTGAGGGTTCTCGACCCATCAGTGGCGATACCGGACTGCTGGATATCAAGCGCATCGCAGAGCAGGGTGAATTTGAGTCCGTGGCCGAGGGTAAGCGCGGTACGCTGGAAAAGCGCGACACGCTCGCTGACTATGTGGAGCATTTGCTGAGCTATGTGGATGTCAGCCAGCTCAAGCCGCTTAAGCTGGTGGTGAATGCCGGTAACGGTGCCGCCGGCCATGTGATTGATGCCATCGAGCAATTTCTCCCGTTCGAATTTATCAAGGTTCATCATGAGCCAGATGGTAGCTTTCCCAACGGTATTCCCAATCCGCTGCTAGTTGAAAACCGACACTCGACCCGCGATGCCGTACTTAAGCATGGCGCTGATTTGGGTATTGCCTGGGATGGCGATTTTGATCGTTGCTTCTTTTTTGATGAGCACGGCGAGTTTGTCGAGGGCTACTACTTAGTGGGATTGCTGGCGGAAGCGTTTCTCACCAAAGTGCCCGGCAGCAAAGTGGTGCATGACCCGCGCCTTACCTGGAACACCATAGATACGGCAAAACGCTGCGGGGGCGAGGCTGTTCAATCCAAAACCGGACACGCGTTTATCAAAGAGCGCATGCGCAAAGAAGACGCGATTTATGGTGGCGAAATGAGTGCTCACCACTACTTTCGAGATTTTTTCTACTGCGATAGCGGTATGATTCCCTGGCTTTTGGTGACCGAGCTCATGTGTCGCAAAGATGCCACTTTGTCCTCCATGATGGCGGAATGCATCGCAAACTTCCCTTCTCCCGGTGAAATCAACCGCGAGGTGGCTGACGCAAAAGCGGCGATTGCCAAGGTACGAGCTCATTTTGAGGGCAGCGCCTTAAACATTGATGACGCCGATGGTATCAGTATGGAGTTTGCCAACTGGCGTTTTAACCTGCGCATGTCCAATACTGAGCCGGTGGTGCGACTGAACGTAGAAAGCCGCGGCGATAAAGCGCTAATGCGGGAAAAAACCGATGAAATCATCGCGTTACTTGAAAGCTGATCTAAGTCTTACAAAGGAGTAGAGGATGCAAGTCAAAAAAGCCGTCATTCCGGTAGCAGGTCTGGGTACACGCATGCTGCCCGCCACCAAGGCGATTCCGAAAGAAATGTTGCCTGTGGTGGACAAGCCGCTGATTCAGTACGTCGTCGATGAGGCCGCCGCCGCTGGCATTAAGGAGATTGTGCTCGTCACTCACGCTTCCAAAAACTCCATTGAGAACCATTTTGACACCAGCTTTGAACTTGAGGCGCAGCTAGAGGCCCGTCTCAAGCGCTCTTTGTTGGAGCAGGTTCAGTCGATTACACCGCCGGGGTTGACGGTCATTTCCGTGCGCCAGGCTGAGGCCAAGGGGTTGGGGCACGCGATACTCTGTGCCAAACCAGTGATTGGCAATGAGCCCTTTGCGGTCTTGCTGCCGGATGTCCTTGTTGATGGTTATGCGTGCAACCTTAAAAAAGACAACCTGGCGGGTATGGTCAGGCGCTTTGATGAAACTGGCGCCAGTCAGATCCTCGTGGAAGGGGTCCCCTGGGAGTGGGTCTACAAATACGGGGTGGTGGATTGTGACGGTAAAGACATAGGCCCAGGCCAAAGCCGCGAAATTAAAGCAATGGTGGAAAAGCCTCCTGTGGACGATGCGCCGTCTAATATGGCTATCGTCGGCCGCTACATTCTCTCTGCGGCTACCTGGGGGTTATTGGAGCGCACCCAGCCCGGCGCCGGTGGTGAAATCCAGCTGACCGATGCGCTGGATATGCTGCTTGAAAAGGAAACGGTAGAAGCCTACGAGCTGGTTGGCCAGAGTCACGACTGCGGCAGCAAAACTGGCTATATGATTGCCAATATCACCTACGCATCACGCCACCCCGAGGTGGGCAGTGCTGTGACGGAGCACCTGCAAAAGACGTATTGCCCATAATATCGCGCCTTTTTATAGCCCGGGGTAGAACCGCTGCCTCGGGGCTATAATTTTCTTGCCAAGCCTCCGGCAATCTGGTAGCCTGCCGCACCTGCTAAGACCTGTGCCGGGTGAAACGAGGCAAGATCGCTCTTTTTCCCTTCATATACTGGTTATAGGCAGTTGGTTTCCCGTTACTTGTCAGCGTTGAGGACAGGAGGCCTAAATGTTAACCGACCCGAATGACTGACCGTTCGGTGCTGTGTCGATCCTGTGATCAGCGGGTTCTGGGCAGCGTCTTTCTTACTATAGGTATTTTTGTGACCATGAGCGAAAGTTTTGCTGAGTTATTTGAAGAGAGCTTGAAAACCGTCGAAATGGCGCCCGGCACGATCGTGACCGGTGTTGTTATCGATGTTGATAAAGATTGGGTAACTGTACACGCCGGCCTCAAGTCCGAGGGCGTGATTCCCGCCAGCCAGTTCGCCGATGAAAATGGTGAAGTGAACCTGGAAATTGGCGATGAAGTACAGGTTGCCCTGGAAACCGTTGAAGACGGTTTCGGTGAGACTCGTCTGTCTCGCGAAAAAGCCAAGCGCGCTGAAGCCTGGAAAGTGCTGGAAGCTGCGCACTCTGCCGACGAGGTGGTCAAAGGTGTTATCAACGGTAAGGTTAAAGGTGGTTTCACCGTTGACGTTGCTGGCATTCGCGCCTTCCTGCCTGGTTCATTGGTGGATGTTCGCCCGGTGCGCGAAACCGCCCACCTGGAAGGCAAAGAACTCGAATTCAAAGTGATCAAGCTCGATCAAAAGCGCAATAACGTAGTGGTTTCACGCCGCGCGGTATTGGAGCAAGCCAATTCAGCCGAGCGCGAAGAGCTGCTGGCTACTTTGCAAGAGGGCATGGTGGTTAAAGGTATCGTTAAGAACCTGACTGACTACGGTGCTTTCGTTGACTTGGGCGGTGTTGACGGCCTGCTGCACATTACCGATATGGCCTGGAAGCGCATCAAGCACCCGAGCGAAATCGTGAACGTTGGCGATGAAATTGACGTTAAAGTGCTGAAATTTGACCGTGAGCGCAACCGCGTTTCTCTGGGCCTGAAGCAACTGGGTGAAGATCCATGGTTGCAAATTACCGGTCGCTATCCGGAAGGCGCCCGCGTTAAAGCGGTTGTGACCAACCTGACCGACTACGGCTGCTTTGCCGAGCTGGAAGAGGGCGTTGAAGGCCTGGTCCACGTGTCAGAAATGGACTGGACCAACAAGAACATTCACCCGTCCAAAGTTGTGAACGTTGGTGATGAAATCGAAGTGATGATCCTTGACATTGATGAGGAGCGTCGTCGTATTTCTCTGGGCGTGAAGCAGTGCCAGGAAAACCCCTGGGACGCCTTTGCCCGTACCTGTGCCAAAGGTGAGAAAATCACCGGTAAGATCAAGTCAATCACTGACTTCGGTATTTTCATCGGCCTCGATGGCGGCATTGACGGCCTGGTCCACCTGTCTGATATCTCGTGGCACGAAGCTGGCGAAGAAGCCGTTCGCAAATACAAGAAAGGCGATGAGATCGAAACCGTTGTGTTGGCCATTGATCCCGAGCGCGAGCGCATCTCTCTGGGTATCAAGCAGCTGGAAGCCGATCCGTTCTCTGAGTATGTCGCTGAGAACGATAAAGGCGCCATTGTTAAAGGTATTGTGAAAGAAGTGGAAGCCAAAGCCGCTGTGATTACCCTGGCTGAAGATGTTGAAGCCGTTCTGAAAGCTTCAGAGCTGTCTCGCGAGAAGGTCGAAGACGCTCGCAACGTCCTCAAAGAGGGTGAAGAGGTTGAAGCCAAGATCATCAGTGTCGATCGCAAAAACCGCTCAATCAGCCTGTCTGTTAAGTCAAAAGATGTTGCTGACGAGAAAGCGGCTATTAAAGAGCACTCTGCCAAGCAGTCAGAGCAAGCTCAGCCGGCGACCCTCGGTGACCTGATCAAGGCACAAATGGAAGCAAAAGACTGATATTTGTCCTTGTCACTACCCAAAAAGGCCGGCTTTATAGCCGGCCTTTTTTATGCTCAGCCGAATTGTTATAGGATTAAGATCAATAACTTACATAATGTTCATTATAGGCTCCTTAAGTATTGCGTCCCAATTGACTACGTTATAAGCTAACTTTCGGCCCGGTTCGGGATGCCGCCTGGACAACAACGTACAACTGAGATCAGGCTATGACGAAATCAGAGCTTATTGAATACATATCCGAAAAGCAGGACCACCTGCCCGTGCGGGATGTAGAGCTGGCGGTCAAGCTGCTATTGGACTATATGTCCGAAATGCTGGCAGAGGGCGAGCGTATTGAGATCCGTGGCTTTGGCAGCTTTTCGCTCCATTACCGGGCGCCGAGAATGGGGCGTAACCCCAAAACCGGCGAGTCGGTGGAGTTAGAAGGCAAATACGTTCCCCACTTCAAGCCGGGAAAGGAAATGCGCGATCGGGTCAACGAGAGTATTCAAGCCTGAGTCACCTGAGCATCTGCAACGCCCGAAGAGGTCACTATGAGGCGAGTCGGTCACTGGATTTACATTCTACTGTTGCTGGCGGCGGTGTTTTTGGGCTACTTGTTTAACTTGGAAAACCCCGAGCCTGTCGCCGTCACCCTTGTGGGTTTTCCGCTTCCACAGCTCGCTTTGGGCGTGTGGCTGCTTCTGTTTACCCTGGTGGGCTTGCTCCTGGGGCTATTGCTCGGGTTGTTTCCCTCGCTCGGGCGCAAACGCCGGCTCTCTCAGTTGACGCGTCAAAACCGCCAATTGGAGCAGGAAGTCCAATTATTGAGAAGCCAGAGCCTTCGCGATTAATATGGATGCCCTGGTTCTTTTTGCCGCTCTGTTCGTCTCTGTGGCAGTAGGGTTTGCCCTTGGTCGCCTGAGCCGAAGGCACCTTCAAAGTCAGTACCCAAAAGACTACGCGCTCAATTATTACAAGGGGCTCAGCTACCTGTTTAACGAGCAGCCAGACAGCGCTATTGATGCCTTTATCGGATCCCTAGAGGTCAATAGTGACACGCTGGAGACACATTTGGCGCTTGGTAATATGCTGCGGCGGCGCGGCGAGGTGACCAAGGCCATCAAAATTCATCAGAACCTGCTGGCCCGCCCCGGCCTGAACACTCGTCAGCAGCACGAGTCACAGCTTGAGCTGGCCCGAGATTACATCAAATCCGGCTTACTGGATCGGGCAGAAGCATTGCTGCTTGAACTGGTCAAAATCTCCTCTGCCTACAAACAGGCTGCCCTCGAACACCTGATCGAGATTTATCAGGACGAAAATGAGTGGGACAACGCCATTTCGGCAGCCAGCCAGCTCGACGGTAAGCACTACCGCCCTAAGTCCGGACTCGGATTGAAGCAGTTGCAGGCCCACTTTGCCTGCGAGCAGGCGCAGGAAGATATGGCTCAGCGCAACTTCTCCAAAGCGCGTACCCACCTGCAGGAAGCTCTGGGGTTTGACTCTGACTCGGCAAGGGCCAGCCTGCTTTTCGCCCGCTTGGAAATCCATCAGTCGAGGTTTAGAGAAGCCCTTGATCATCTGCATAAAATTCCCCAGCAGGACGCCGATTATCTGATCGAAGCGCTGGATATGATTTGCGAGTGCTACGAAAAGATCGGAGAACCCAAGGCTCTTCAGAAGTACCTGCGCTCACTGCTCGCCGAGTACCCGAGCAATAGCCTCGTGATTAAAATCGCAGAGCGTCTTCGCTGGCTGGAAAACGATTATGTGGCAGCTGATTTTATTGCCGAGCAGCTCAAGCAGCGGCCCAGTATACGCACTCTGAATCGTCTAGTGGAGCTGCATCTGCCCCATTCTGAGGGGAGAGCAAAAGAAAATCTGCAGTTGCTCAAGCAGTTGGTAGACCGCGTTATCGAAGAGAAGCCCAGCTATTGTTGCAACAAGTGCGGCTTTACCGGCAACAGCCTGCACTGGCTCTGCCCAGGGTGCAAAACCTGGGGGAGTGTGCGTCCTATTCGAGGTGTCGCGGGGGAGTAACCCGCGCTTGCCGGTACCTTTTCTCCTGTTTTAACAATTCTGTAAACATCAGTTGCTTTACTGAGCCCGGGTCAGAGAGCGGCAAGAGGCTTGGGTGACGATGAAAGTAACAGTATTTGGTGTCGGTTATGTGGGGTTGGTGCAGGCTGCTGCGCTGGCGGAAGTGGGGCATCATGTCGTGTGTGTGGATATCGACAGCGACAAAATCGAGCGCTTGCGTCAGGGGCAAATTCCGATTTACGAGCCGGGTCTAAGCGCGTTAGTCATCGATAATCATGCGGCAGGGCGGCTGGAATTCACCGATCAGCCTGAATATGGCGTATGCCATGGCGATATCCAGTTTATCGCCGTCGGCACACCGCCCGATGAGAATGGCGCGGCCGATGTAACGCATGTGCTCACCGTCGCTCGCACCATCGGGAGCTTCATTGACCGGGATCTTGTCGTCGTCAACAAGTCCACGGTGCCTGTGGGTACGGCGGATGCGGTGCGCGCTGAGATTGATCAGGCGTTGTCAGAGCGCAAGCGGGACTTGGTGTTTACGGTAGTGTCCAACCCCGAGTTTCTGAAAGAGGGCTCAGCGGTAGCCGACTGTATGAAGCCAGATCGTATTATTATCGGTACAGACAGTAAGTACGCTGAAGAGCTGATGCGAGAACTCTATGCGCCATTTAACCGAAATCGTGAAAAAATCATGATTATGGATGTGCGTAGCGCAGAGCTGACCAAGTACGCAGCCAATTGCATGCTGGCGACCAAAATCAGTTTTATGAACGAAATTGCCAACCTGGCAGAGCATCTTGGTGCTAACGTTGAAGCCGTGCGTCTGGGAATAGGCAGTGACCCACGGATCGGCTACCACTTTATTTACCCCGGCGTCGGCTATGGCGGATCCTGCTTTCCCAAGGATGTTAAAGCGTTAATCAACACCGCCCATCAGGTCGGTTTTGAGCCTGAAGTTCTCAAGGCGGTAGAAGTGCGCAATACGCGCCAGAAAACCACGCTGTTTGAGAAGATTGTCAGCCATTACGGTGATAATTTGCAGGGCAAGACTTTTGCACTTTGGGGACTGGCCTTCAAGCCCAATACCGACGATATGCGGGAGGCCCCATCAAGGGTGCTCATTGAGGCTTTGTGGCGTGCAGGCGCGCGTGTTCAGGCCTATGATCCAGAGGCCATGGAAGAGGCGCAGCGGCTCTACGGTCAGCGCGATGATTTCCGACTCTGCGGAACTAAAGAATCAGCCTTGCAAGGCGCGGATGCGCTGGTGGTGGTTACGGAGTGGCAGGCCTTTAGAGCGCCAGATTTTGCGCTGTTACAGCGAGAACTGGCGGATAATGTGATATTCGACGGGCGCAATGTCTACGACCCAGAGCGATTAAAGGCACGCCGGTTTAACTACTATTCTGTGGGGCGTGGGGCGGTGCTTCAGCCTGTAGCACAAACTTTGGAGGCGTTGAGGGCCTGAGCCCGTAATTTCCCGCATTTTCTAATTGTCATCATTATGTCAAAATACGCTGTTCCGACCGAGCCGCTTTGACCGGAAGGAAGATGGCGCTTATAGCGCTTATCGAGCGGCATAATGAAGACAATTAGAGTCATACTATGATCATCCCAGTTCTTCTGGCTGGTGGCTCAGGCAATCGCTTGTGGCCACTATCGCGCGAACTTTATCCCAAGCAATGCATCAATCTCACCGGCGGTAACCAGACGCTGATTCAGCAGACGGTAAGCCGGATTCATGCCTGCAAACTGTCGCAAGATCCCATTATTGTCTGCAACAACGAGCACCGATTCTTAATTGCTCAACAGCTCACAGAGTTGGGCGCCAGCGGCGAAATATTACTGGAGCCGGCGGCGAGAAATACGGCGGCGGCAGTAGCTCTGGCCGCTTTTGAAGCTCTGGAGCGTTCATCCGCGGCAAAAATTCTAGTGTTACCTGCCGATCATGTCATTGAGGACACAGAAGCTTTTTGCGCGGCTATTGCCTTGGCGGATGCTCTGGCCGACGAGGGCAAACTGGTTACTTTTGGTGTGGTGCCAAGCTATCCGGAACCCGGCTATGGTTACATTGAAGCGACTCAATACGGCGAGGTATCGTCTATCGGTGCCTTCCATGAAAAGCCCGATGTGGAAACCGCTAAAAAGTATCTTGCCGCGGGCAACTACTATTGGAATAGCGGTATGTTTCTGTTTCCCGCGCGAGTTTTTGTCGACGAGCTTAAGCGATTCGAGCCTGAAATTTATGAGGCAGTCGCCGAGTCTATTGCCACTAAGTACGTGGACTTGGATTTTATCCGTGCAGGGGAGAGCGCTTTTGAAAAGGCGCCATCGGTGTCAGTTGATGTGGCGGTTATGGAGCGCACGGATTTGGGCATGGTGGTTCCCTACCGCGGTGACTGGAACGACGTCGGTAGCTGGAGTTCGGTGTACGACACCCAGAGTAAAGACGAAAACGGTAATGTTGTGCAGGGGGATGTCATACTGCACGATACCGAAAACTCCTTCGTGCGCAGCCAGGCTCGTCTCGTTAGTGCCGTTGGCGTGACAGATCTGGCGATTATTGATACGCCCGATGCGCTATTGGTCATGAATCGCCACAGGGCGCAGGATGTCAAAGAGGTGGTCGCACAGCTTAAAGCCAGTGGTCGGTCGGAGCACCGGCGCCACAGTGTGGTTTACCGGCCCTGGGGCAGCGTGGAAACCGTCAATATCGGCACGCACTATCAAGTAAAGCATGTGATGATAAAGCCGGGGGCACGCATCGCATTGCAAGTTCATCATCATCGCGCCGAACATTGGATTGTCGTGAGCGGAACGGCGGAAGTAACCGTTGGTGATAAAACCGATATTCTCCGGGAAAACGAGTCTGTTTATATTCGCGTCGGCGACGTCCACTCCCTTCGCAACTGTGGAGATCAACCACTCGATATTATTGAAGTTCAAACTGGGGATTGTTTCGGTGAAGACGATGTGGTTCGCTTCACTAACAACTACCTTCCCGGAGAGTTTTAATCGTGGCAGTAAAGCGAGTTCTCGTGACAGGTGCCGCCGGTTTTATTGGTCGCGCGCTTGTGTCTGAACTTGCGAAGCATCAAGACTATTCGGTCACCGGCACAGTACGAGCTCAATCCCAACTGATGCCAGGTTATGTCGTGTTGAACGATACCCTGGCCGAGGCGCAAATGGCCGCGGAGTTAGCAGGCGTGGATTACATCATCCATGCGGCGGCAAAGGCCCATGTTCTCGATGCGGATAATCAGCAAGCCGCGTTGTTTAATCAAATCAATGCCGAGTTCACACACTTGCTTGCGCGTGCCGCGGCCAGCGTCGGGGTTAAGCGCTTTGTTTTTCTTAGCTCCATAGCTGTGAACGGCCCGAACGCTGAGCAGCCGCTCTGCGAGTTTGATACTCCCAGGCCACACTCGGCTTATGGGCGCTCAAAGTATCGTGCAGAACAATATCTGCATTCGCTGAGTGCAGGCCTGCCGATGGAGACAACCATTTTGCGTCTGCCGCTCGTGTATGGTCCGGGTGTGAAAGGTAATTTGGACAGGCTGCTCAGGCTAATTGCTCGCGGATTGCCTTTGCCGCTTGCCAGCGTAAATAATCAGCGTTCAATGCTCGGGCTCGAAAATCTTCTGGGCGCTATTGATGTTGTTCTGACGCACCCCGGTGCGGCGAATGAGATGTTTATGTTGTGTGATGGTAAAGACTTGAGTACCCCGGAGGTTATTCGCGCGCTCGCCCACGGAATGCAACAGCCTGCGCGACTTTTTCCCTGCCCGCCTCGCCTGCTTGCAGGTGCCTGTAGGTTAACAGGACGAGCCGAGCAGTTCGACAAGCTGTGCGGCTCGCTGACCGTGGATGCCTCCAAGTTCTCCCGCCTTCTGGGTTGGCAGGCCAAGTGTGAGCCCACTTGTGCGCTTGCCGAAGTCGGGCGACACTTTCGCGCAGCGATAGGTGTATCTCGGTGACGTTTGCGCTCCTGCTGGTGGCGTTTGGAATAACGCTGGCGCTGACAGCTGTTCTGAGAGGTTATGCGCTGCACCATCGGCTATTGGATGTTCCCGGCCAGCGTAGCTCTCACCGCCAAGTTACCCCCAGGGGCGGCGGCCTTGCCATCGTGCTTGTGACGTTCCTTGGCACGGCTTATCTGGCTGTTTCTCACACAGTGGCCCCTGATGTCTGGGCGGTGCTTGGACCGGCGTTTCTGGTTGCCTGGGTAGGGTGGCGCGATGATCACAGCCACGTATCGGCGCGTTATCGTTTCAGTGTTCACGGTGCTTGCTCGGCGCTGATGGTCTTCTTGCTCTGGCCGTTAGAGCTGTCATTGGTTGGATTCACACTGCCGGGTATGATGTTGGCGGTGTTACTGACGCTTTGGCTGGCTTGGTCTATCAACTTATTTAATTTTATGGACGGCATTAACGGCATCGCATCGATAGAGGCTGCCAGTGTCTTGGGCAATATGGCGCTATTGATGTTTCTGTCGGGGCAGCCCGTCCATGTTTGGTTTTTTTTCGCGTTGGTGGCCGCCTGTTCTCTGGGTTTTTTAGTGTGGAATTTTCCGCGCGCGCGTATTTTTATGGGTGATGTGGGCAGTGGTTTTCTCGGAAGCCTAATCGGAGGCTTGTCGATACTAGCTTTGGGGCAGGCGGAGGTGTATTTCTGGGCGCTGCTGATTCTTTATGGTGTGTTCGTCGCGGACTCGACGGTCACCCTAATAAGGCGGGCGCTTCATGGTGAGAAAGTGTATCTGGCGCACCGTTCCCATGCCTATCAACACACAGCGCAGCGGCTCGGCTCGCACACTCCCGTTACCCTTGCCGTATTGGCTATTAATCTGCTGTGGCTACTGCCTTGGGCGTGGTTGGTGGTCTCCGGTTTGTTCAGCGGTTTTCTGGCGCTACTGATGGCCTACGCGCCTATAGTGGCTTTGGTGTGGCGCTTGGGGGCGGGGCGAAGGTCCCAAATCGCTAGCTAGTTTTTACTTAATCACACGGAGCTTGGCGGTATTGGATTTATGCAGCCAGACAGCATCACCAAGATCTTCCTCTGTGGTGTAGCCGGTGGGTGCCAGCATTAGCAATTCTCTTACCCTGTCACAACTGTAGTCGTGACAGGCTCTGTCCAGCTCATCGAGAATGGCTCGTGTTTCTGGCCAGCTCAGGCAGTACTCCTCTGCGCGCATAATCCGGTCGTGGATGGTGCCTGATACGTTGTCACCAATGAGCAGCTCTTCGTAGAGCTTCTCACCGGGGCGCAAACCGGTGTAAGTGATTTCGATATCGCCATCCGGTTCGTCTTCTCCTTTCACCGTCAGGCCGGACAGGTGAATCATGCGCTTAGCTAGATCGACGATTTTTACTGGCTCCCCCATATCCAGCACCAGAACATCACCGCCTGTACCCATGGCACCGGCTTGTATGACGAGCTCAGCTGCCTCGGGAATGGTCATAAAATAGCGAATAATCTCCGGGTGGGTCACGGTCACGGGGCCGCCGACTTTAATTTGCTGGCGAAACAGTGGCACGACTGAGCCTGACGAGCCGAGCACATTGCCAAAGCGAACCATGGTAAAGCGCGTGTCTGTCTGGCGCTGGGAGAGGCCCTGTAAGACCAGCTCGGCCATCCTCTTAGAAGCGCCCATGATATTCGTTGGTCGCACGGCTTTATCGGTAGACACTAGGACAAAGGATTCTACACCCGCGCGGATGGCCGCTTCTGCGGTATACCAAGTGCCATAGACGTTGTTGCGAACCCCTTCGACAATATTGTGCTCTACCAGGGGGACATGTTTATAGGCCGCAGCGTGGTAAACCGTTTGCACACTGAATGTTCGCATGATGGTTTCGACCCTGTGCTCCTTTTGCACGGAGCCGAGCAGGGGGATAATTTCTGTGCTGAAGCTCTGCCCCTCGAGCATATGCTTGAGCTCGGCTTCGAGCCGATAGAGACTGAACTCATTGAGCTCAAAGAGGACCAGGCGGCGTGGCGCCTGGAGAATGATCTGGCGGCACAATTCGCTCCCAATGGAGCCACCGGCGCCGGTGACCATTACGACTTTGTCGGTAATGCAGGCGCTCATCAGCTGGTCATTGGCTTTGACCGGGTCGCGCCCGAGCAAATCTTCAATGTCGACATCGCGAATATGCTCTATCCGCGCACGTCCGCTGATCAGGTCAGGAATGGCCGGGGCGGTCTGTACGCTGACACCCAGAGGTTCGAGGCCCTTGATAATCTGTGCCCGGCGCGAGTGAGGTGTGTTGCCAAGCGCCAGCAACACCCGGGTGGCGCCGTACTTGCGGATGATGCGTGGGAGTTCGGCGGGGCTTTGCACACGGATATTGGCAAATACTGAGCCCTGGCGGGTCAAGTCATCATCGACAAAGGCAACGACCTTGTAATTGGTTGCCTTCAGGGCCAGCCGCAGCTGGTGCCCGGTATAACCCGCGCCGTAGACAATCACCGGCTCGCTCTTGCCCAGATGCTTACCGTTGAGAACCATGACGATATGATGCACCAGCAAGCGCGGGCCGCCGAGAAGAATAAGTGCGACTGTAAGATAAATAAAGGGCACTGAGCGAGGTATAAACGACTGGGTGAAGAAGCTGCCCACGGCGAGAATCAGCGCTGAAAAACAGGTGCCGAAAAAGACCGTATTCAGTGCTTGCGGCGTCATATAGCGCAAGATGGCGCGGTACATGCCCATTTTGACGAACGCACCGAGGGTCGCCAATATGGTAATGGCCAAAGTCCCCAGTTCGCGCTCGGTAACGGGGATATCAAAGCTACCTAAACGCAGGCATATGGCAATATAGAGAGACAGTGTGATGGCCAGGGAGTCGTAGGCCAGCGAGATGAGCCGTTTGGTGGTGCGGGAAGACTCGAATAGCGCTTTGAGCATGGCAGTTGGCCTTGATGTCGATATCACGCGATATGTGTCCTTACGCCGAGGTATTATACGGCATCTGTGGTCAAAGGGTGAGATTCATTCTGCATTTTTCACCATTATTCAATAGCTTATCCGACAAAGCTGTTTAAAATTGTTATTAGAAAGGGCTTGCCAGCGCCGCAAGGGCTTGGTAAAGTTCGCGCCCAGTTGCATACGGGACGCATCAGCGGCCTGTTTCCTGCCTCAGTACGACCGTAGCTCAGTTGGTTAGAGCACCACCTTGACATGGTGGGGGTCGGTGGTTCGAGTCCACTCGGTCGTACCAATTTTTCTTTATTTTTCAGTTTGTTGCCTGTGAAATCTTAAGTGGTTTCTCTGTGCTCAGTCACCGCGCTTCGAGCCTTGATTTTCCTCATACTACCCCCATCTACTGAACCTGAAATGAACGGCCCCCGGGCCTGGGTTGTTATGTATTACAGGAGTCCTGACCCCATGACGGTAGAAGCGCAAAAAGAAACCCGCGGCTTTCAAACCGAAGCCAAGCAGCTTTTGCACCTGATGATCCACTCTCTCTATTCCAATCGGGAGATCTTTCTTCGTGAGCTCGTCTCCAACGCCTCAGACGCCGCCGATAAGCTGAGATTTGCGGCGGTCAAAGACGACAGCCTCTACGAGGGCGACAGTGAGCTGAAAGTCCGGGTAGAAGTCGACAAAGACGCCAATACCATTACCATTAGCGATAATGGTATTGGCATGACCCGCGATGAAGTCATCGAAAACCTCGGCACCATCGCCAAATCCGGCACGGCAGCCTTCGTACAAAGCCTGACGGGCGATGAGAAAAAAGATGCTCAATTGATCGGTCAGTTTGGTGTGGGTTTTTACTCGTCTTTCATTGTGGCCGACAAAGTGGTGGTGCGTACGCGTAAAGCGGGTGTGCCCGCCGATCAGGGCGTGCGCTGGGAGTGTGACGGCGAGGCCGAGTTCGTTATCGAAAATATTGAAAAACCGGCGCGCGGTACTTCTATTGAACTGCATCTGAAAAGCAGTGCCAGCGAGTTTGCCGATGACTGGCGCTTGCGCTCCATCATCAAAAAGTACTCTGACCATATCGCCATTCCGGTGGTCATGCAAATGCCTCAAGCTGTCGGTGAGGATGAGGCCGCGCAGGAGCCACAAGAAGAGGTGGTTAATACCGCTACAGCCATGTGGACCCGTTCTCGCAGCGATGTCAGCGACGAAGAGTACAAAGAGTTCTACAAGCATGTCAGCCATGATTTTGCCGACCCGCTCACCTGGAGTCACAATCGCGTAGAAGGCAACCTCGACTACACCAGTCTTTTGTACATTCCCGCCAAGGCGCCTTTCGATTTATACAACCGCGACGGTGCGCGCGGTCTGAAACTCTACGTCCAGCGCACGTTTATCATGGACGACGCCGAGCAGTTCTTGCCGTTGTATCTGCGCTTTGTCAAAGGCGTCGTGGATTCCAACGATTTGTCATTGAACGTATCGCGGGAAATTTTGCAAAAAGATCCGAATATTGACTCCATGCGTTCGGCGCTGACCAAGCGGGTGCTGGATATGATCAGCAAACTTGCCAAGAATGAGCCGGAACGCTATGCCGAATTTTGGAAAGAGTTCGGTCAGGTTATTAAGGAAGGCCCGGCCGAAGACTTCGCGAACCGCGAAAAAATTGCCAAGTTGCTACGTTTCGCGACGACTCACACGAATACGGCGGCACAGGACCAGTCTCTTGATGATTACTTGTCGCGGATGAAAGAAGGGCAGGAAAAAATCTACTACATCGCTGCAGAGAATCACAACACGGCGAAAAACAGCCCCCATCTTGAAGTATTCCGAAAAAAAGGCATCGAAGTCCTGCTGCTGTCTGATCGGGTTGATGAGTGGTTGATGAGCCACCTGATGGACTACGATGGCAAGGCGCTGCAAGATATTGGCAAGGGTGAGTTGGATCTTGGCGAGATGGACTCCGAAGAAGACAAGCAGGCTCAGGAAAAAGTTGCTGAGTCCTTGAAGCCGTTGATTGAGCGGGTTCAAAAAGTGCTTGGTGAAAAAGTGGCTGAGGTGCGAATTACCCACCGGCTTACCGAATCGCCTGCCTGTGTGGTGGTACCCGAACACGAGATGGGAGCGCAGATGCGCCGGCTTCTCGAGTCTGCGGGTCAAACCGTGCCCGATTCTAAGCCGATTTTCGAGGTTAACCCCGAGCACCCCTTGGTGAAAAAGCTGGATCATGAGCAGGATGAAGACCGCTTTGGCGACCTGGTGGAAGTGCTGTTTGATCAGGCCAATCTGGCCGAGGGTGCCCATTTGGCGGACCCAGCTGCCTATGTGCAACGCCTGAACAAGCTATTATTGGAGCTTAGCCACTGAGTGCCGGCGCCCGCCCCGGGCGGGCGCCATTTTGCTGGCCTTTGATTGACGGACGGGGCGAAGAATCGTTAGGTTCGGCTTTTCATGTAGCCTTCGTAATCGGGCACATTGCGCGTGAATTCGCCGTTAAACAGTGGTGAGGCCACCATGAAGTCTGCGCTGATGGGATTGCAGGCCACAGGAATGTTCCAGACGGCGGCAATTCTTAGCAGTGCTTTCACGTCGGGGTCGTGCGGCATGGGCTCGAACGGGTCCCAGAAAAAAATCAAAAAATCGACTTTCCCCTCGGTAATCAATGCCCCTACTTGCTGGTCTCCCCCCAGAGGACCGCTGATCAGGCGGTTGATGTTCAGTCCCGTAGCCTTGTGAATCACAGTGCCTGTGGTGCCTGTGGCGTAAAGCGTATGATTTGCCAGATCCGTTTTGTGCTTCTCACACCAGCGGACAATATCCGGCTTTTTATTGTCGTGTGCCACCAAGGCTATGGATTTGGCGGCTGGTAGGGTGACTTGTTTGTATTGCATACGCGCAGTCTCTTTCTGTTAGCTGGAGATTTTACCGAGGATCTTGTCCATCAAGGACGTTGGCAGTAGCCGCTTTAGATAGCCCATCAGGTACGTCGGAAAGGTAACGTAGTAACGAGGTTTGGGGTTAGCGGCTGTGAGTGCGTGCCTGAGTTTTTTGTAGACGGCCTCTGGTCCCAAGGTAAATTTGGACGCGGCACCGGGCTTGCTCAGTCGGTGGGTGGCAGCGGCGTATTTGAAACCATGGCGACTGCTGTTGAAATCAATGTTGGCTTCCAGTGCTTTTAGCGCATTCTTGCGAAAATCACTGAGAATGGGGCCGGGCTCAATCAGACAGACTTTTATGTTGGTGTCCGCCAGCTCCAGACGCAGGGTGTCAGTCAGCCCTTCAAGCGCGAATTTACTGGCGTTGTAAGCGCCGCGAAAAGGCATGGCGGCAAAGCCCAGTACTGAGCTGTTGTGAACAATGCGACCATATCCCTGTTGGTGCATAACCTTGATCACGGTGTTGGTGAGCTCGTGCCAACCGAAAAAATTGGTTTCGAATTGCTGTCTTAGCGTATCCCGGCTTAGGTCCTCTACGGCACCGGGCTGCCCGTAGGCGCCATTGTTAAACAGGGCGTCGAGAGTTCCGCCGGTTAGCTCGAGGGCCCTTGTCAGCGCTGCCTGGATGCTGTCACTGTCACTAACATCGAGCTGCACGCAGGTTATTCCCTCCGCTTGCAGACGCGATACGTCGGCGGATTTTCGACAGCTGGCGATCACCTGCCAACCGTCGCTGTGCAGCGCCTTCGCGCAGTAATAGCCAATGCCGCTTGAGGCGCCGGTGATTAAGATGCTCTTGGTTTTAGTCATGGGTGCGTTCTTGTGTCCTAGGGCTTGAATGACAGCTGTTGAATACTTCTTGCCATAAGGCTACGTGTTTTTTTGTCGCACTGACAAAGTCTTGCTGAGTCTGATTAAGCCGCTGGCCAAAATCCGCTAAAGCCTCTTGCGTTTCTGTCGGCTGTATTTCGACAAGCTCAAAAAATTCTTCCAGCAATTGTAAGCTGCTGTTGTTCAGCTGTGCAATGTAGGGCTGAACCTCACCGATGAAGACCTTGCGCATGACATTGCGGGCCCATTCAAGCTCTTCGGTAGGGTGGTTGTAGGGACAAAAGCGACGGCTGGAGGCGGCGCTGGCGAGCAATGTATTCGCCGCTTCGAGCTTTTCTCGCACCATTAGCAAGGCTTTAACCGTGCGCCCACCGCCGCGCTGGCGCAGCACCGAGTTTTGCGACTCAAGTACGACAAGCTCTGGCGTGCTGGACTCGGCCATTTGACCGGTTGAAGCCCAAACACCTAACGCCTCAAGCGCTGCGGAAATGCCAGCGCTATCTGGCTGTAGAGGAGGGGCACTGTATGACCAGAACGTTTGCATTTCAGTGCTGGCCACTGTCGCATTGCTAAAGCGATAGGGGAGCTGCGAGATTTTGATTGTCAATAGCGAGCGGGTTAAGGCTTTCTGTTCATCATCGTCGATAAGCTCCAGGCAGGCCCTGAGGCGCTCGATGATCCGCGCATCCATGACGAAATGCGTTGAGTCCTGCATGTGTTTGCCCAGGACGCTGTTGCGCTCACCCAGAAGCTCGCTCAGGCCGCAATGACGATAACCCCACAGCTCCGTCCAGCCGATATCCGGTGGCTCTATGCTGTGTAATAGCAGTCGCCTCGGCGGGTAGGCGGGGCGCTCTGCGGGCTCGACAGGAGCGATCTCCAGGCCACTGACGCGCTCAAGGCGCTTGAGATAGTCATCCAAAAGAGCTTCGGCGTCCTTGTGGGGGCTACAGCCAGCCACGCACACCATAAGCAGTGTCAGGCTGATACGGAAAATCATACTCTGGATTTGCCTCCGCTGGTTTCTGTAACCCGTAAAATAAAAAAGGCCCACCCGCCGGGTGAGCCTCTTTCTCGCACTTTAGAACAGTCTAGACCGCAACATTTTGAATCTCGACGGCGGCGATGCGCTTGCCCTCGTCTGCAGATTTTTGGTACTGCTCAATTTCATTGAAGTTGAGGTAGCGATAAATGTCCGCGCTCATGCTGTCGAGGTCTCGGGCGTATTCCAAGTATTCCTCAGGTGTTGGTATTTTGCCCAGAATGGCCGCTACCGCTGCGAGTTCTGCCGAGGCGAGATAGACGTCGGCGCCTTGCCCCAAGCGGTTGGGGAAATTGCGGGTCGAGGTGGAGACCACCGTGGACTTGGGCGCAACGCGCGCCTGGTTGCCCATGCACAGCGAGCATCCGGGCATCTCGGTGCGGGCGCCTTTGCGACCATAGATGTTGTAATAGCCTTCTTCCATCAGCTGGTGAGCATCCATTTTGGTCGGCGGGGCAATCCACAGGCGAGTGGCGAGATCTTCCTTGGCGGCATCCAGGAGTTTGCCGGCGGCACGGAAGTGGCCGATGTTGGTCATGCACGAGCCGATAAACACCTCGTCAATTTTGGTGTTCTGCACGTCGGACAAGGTTTTGACATCGTCCGGATCGTTCGGGCAGGCGAGAATGGGCTCTTTGATCTCTGCCAAATCGATGTCGATAACCGCGGCATACTCGGCATCGGCATCGGCTTCCATCAGCTCGGGGTTCTCCAGCCACTGCTCCATCTTGCGCGCGCGACGTTCCAGAGTGCGGACATCGCCGTAACCCTGCTCAATCATCCAGCGCAGCATGACGATGTTGGAGTTGAGGTACTCAATAATCGGTGCTTTGTCCAGTTTGATGGTGCAGCCCGCAGCAGAGCGCTCGGCAGAGGCATCGGAGATTTCAAACGCCTGTTCCACTTTCAGATTGGGCAGACCTTCAACCTCCAGAATGCGACCGGAGAAGATGTTTTTCTTACCCTTTTTCTCGACGGTTAACAGCCCGTCTTTGATGGCGTAGTAGGGGATGGCGTTCACCAGGTCGCGCAGGGTAATCCCAGGTTGCATCTCGCCTTTAAAGCGCACCAGTACTGACTCGGGCATATCCAGCGGCATAACGCCAGTGGCTGCGGCAAAAGCCACAAGGCCAGAGCCGGCCGGAAAGGAAATCCCCAGCGGGAAACGGGTGTGTGAGTCGCCACCGGTGCCTACGGTATCGGGCAGCAGCATGCGGTTCAGCCAGCTGTGGATAATCCCATCGGCCGGGCGCAGGGAAACGCCGCCGCGGTTCATAATGAAATCCGGCAGGGTGTGCTGGGTTTCAATATCTACCGGCTTGGGGTAAGCCGCCGTATGACAGAAAGACTGCATGGTCAGATCGGCAGAGAAACCCAGGCAGGCCAGGTCTTTCAGCTCGTCGCGGGTCATGGGGCCGGTGGTGTCCTGCGAGCCAACGGTGGTCATCTTGGGCTCGCAGTAGGTGCCAGGGCGCACGCCTTCCATGCCGCAGGCCTTACCGACCATTTTTTGCGCCAGAGTAAAGCCTGTGCCGCTGTCGGCGGGTTGCTCTGGGAGACGGAAGACGTCGCTGGTGCCGAGACCCAGTGAAGCGCGGGCCTTCGCTGTGAGTCCGCGACCAACAATCAGCGGGATTCGTCCACCGGCCTGCACTTCGTCCAGCAAGACCTGAGATTTCAGCTCAAACTCGCAAATCACAGTGCCGGTTTCCGCGTTGAGAATCTTGCCCTCGTAAGGGCGCACGTCAATCACATCACCGGTGTTGAGATCATCCACCGGTGCTTCAAACACCAGTGCGCCGGCATCTTCCATGGTGTTGTAAAAAATAGGAGCGACTTTGCCGCCGATGCACACGCCGCCCGTGCGCTTGTTGGGCACACCCGGGATGTCATCGCCGATGTACCAAAGCACGGAATTGGTCGCCGATTTGCGCGATGAGCCTGTGCCGACCACATCGCCCACAAATGCCAGTGGGTGGCCTTTTTCTTTCAGCGCCGCGATTTGCTTGATGGGGCCAACGTTGCCTGGCTCATCGGGGGTAATGCCGTCGCGCTCATTCTTGTACATCGCGAGCGCGTGTAGCGGAATGTCCGGGCGTGACCAGGCATCTTGTGCCGGTGACAAATCGTCGGTGTTGGTTTCGCCTGTGACTTTAAAAACAGTCAGTTTGGTACTTTCGGCCACTTTATTGCGCGAGGTAAACCACTCGGCATTGGCCCAGGATTCAATAACGTCTTTTGCAAACCCGTTACCGGCTTTGGCTTTGTCTTCCACATCGTGGAAGGCATCAAACATCAGCAAGGTGTGTTTCAGTTCCTTGGCCGCAAGTGGGGCGAGGGTGTCGTCATCGAGCAGCGAGACCAGAGTTTCGATGTTGTAACCGCCGTGCATCAGGCCCAGCAGCTCTACGGCCCGCGGCTTGTCGATCAGCGGTGACTGCGCCTCGTCGTTAATCAGCGCACTCAGGAAAGCGGCCTTGACATAGGCGGCCTCGTCCACACCTGGCGGCACGCGGTCGCTGATCAGCTCCAGCAGGTAGTCTTGTTCGCCGGCGGGCGGATTTTTCAGCAGCTCAACCAGTTCGGCAACTTGCTCAGCATTGAGGGGTTTGGGTGGAATGCCCTGGGCGGCGCGTTCGGCAACATGGTTGCGGTAGGCTTCAAGCACGATTGTGGTCCTCTGATTGTAATTGAATTACTCCGTTAGCAGGATCGCTGCCTAGGAGGCTATCCATGACCCACATGGATGGGTGCCTCTGGCCTGTTCACCCACTCGATACCGCCTGTTCTAGCTCTATGTTGCTAAGGGCAGGGCAAGGGCAGGGTTTATTGTCCTCACCGGCTCGCTAGCAAAGACCTGGGGCTGCCGGGTAAGCTGCCGTCTTCGCAGTGAGTGTGCGTGAGCGACTGAACCTTGCACCAAGCGCCGTGCCGAAGGTATGGCAACCTCCACAGGGTTATCCAGTGATCGGGAACGGGCCGAAGGGGCAAATCGGGCGCAAATTATACCTCAATAGGCGACGTGCTGCTAACGGGGTATGATTGATGCTGTGTTAGCGCAAACACTTTGCTACTATGGCCCCGCTAGGCGCGGCCAAGGTGAATGAGGGGCTCGCCATGAATATTCTATCAATAAGAGAGCAACAGGTATTGCCATGAACCGATCTATTTACACCGTTTACTTGGCAGGTTTAGGAATGATAAGTGGCGCACTGAGCGCCCAGGCTGGCGAAGCAGGGGACCGCTGCCCGGCAGAGCCCGGCACCGCGCCATCGGGAGAGCTTCACGCTGAACGTATAGCGATAGCAGACAACGCTGCTGCAGGACTCTACGAGGGACCGGTTTGGCGTGACGGTACCTTGTACTTCTCGCACTTTTTGTTCACTGATGGCTTCCCCTCGAAAGTGCTGGCCTATTCGCAGGGTGAGTTGACCACCGCGCTGGCTGATTCCGGCAGCAATGGGTTGGCACTGGATGAGCACGGCGAACTTGTGGCGGGCACGCACAAGTACAAGGCGGTCTCGCGCTTTGACCTTGATTCTGGAGAGCGCGAGACTCTGGCAGAGCGCTATAAGGGCGAGGTGTTTAATTCGCCGAACGACCTGACGGTCGACCGCGATGGCCGACTTTATTTTACCGACCCCGATTTTCAACGCCGAGCTGCGCCCGGTGGTCAGCCGGTTACCGGCGTCTATCAAGTTGATGGTGACAAGGTGCGCTTGCTGGATGGCACCATAGCCAACCCCAATGGCATATCTCTCTCTCCAGACGAAAAAACCCTGTATGTCGCTGGCGGCGGCGAAAGCGGGTATGTGCGGGCCTATGACTTGACCAGCGAGTTTCCTTACAGCCAGCGCGTACTGCTGGACGGCGTGGTCGTGCCGGATGGCATGGCCGTCGACTGCCTGGGGAATCTGTATATCACCGAGCACACGGCCCAACGCGTGCGGGTAGTTAACCCTGAGGGCGAGGTTATTGCCCAGATTCAGCTAGATGCCAATGTTACCAACGGCGCCTTTGGTGGGGACGAGGGCAAGACACTCTATCTCACCGGCATGGGGTCGCTGTGGAAACTTGAACTGGATGTGGCCGGTTTGCCTTACTGACAAGTTAATGGTGGTGTAAAATGCGGCCTTGATTTGCCCCTGTGGAGTCTCATGGCCGTTTTCAAGCCCGTCAAAACCCCCTGCGTCGGTATCTGTTCCACCGGTATTGGTGACAGTGTCTGCCGTGGCTGCAAGCGATTTGCCCACGAGGTCATTCACTGGAATGCCTACACCGAACAGCAGCGCCGTATTATTGCCAGGCGCCTTGAATCCTACCTCACGCAAGTGGTGGCCAATCGTTTTGTAGTGCTCGACGAGTCGCTGCTGCTCGCGCAAATAAAGCACCAGCAAATTCTCTTCAAGCCTGAGCAGAGCCCGGAGTGTTGGGTGTTTGATCTATTGCGCGCCGGTGCCAGCCAGATCAGTGATCTAGCCGTCTATGGTCTGGCTCTTAGGCCCGAATGGCGGGGGCTGTCCCTGGTGACCCTGCGCGATGACATTGACAAAGATTTTTACGCGCTTTCTTGCGCTTATTACGAGCGCTATATCGAACCGGGGCTGCACCCGGCGGAACAACGATGACCGACCTCAGCGAAATCCATCAGTTTTTACGTTGCGAAACCCCCGATGCCTGGGTAGCGAATGCCATCGCCCACCCGGCGCTCTTGCTGCTTGATCACGCTAACTGTGAGAAAAAAGCCGCTTCTACTGCGATGCACCTGATGTATCGCTATGTGGCGGATTTTGAGCTGCTCAACAAAATGTCACGCCTGGCCCGCGAGGAGCTTCGGCACTTCGAGCAGGTGATTGCCCTGATGGAAAAACGGGGTATCGCCTATGAGCAAATCGCCGCCTCGCGTTACGCCGCCGAGTTACGAAAGCCAGTACGCACCCATGAACCGGGCAGGTTAATTGACACACTGATCGTGGGTGCAATTATTGAGGCGCGCTCGTGCGAGCGATTTGCCAAGCTGGCGCCTCACCTGGACGAGGAACTGCAACAGTTTTATCTGTCACTGCTGAAATCAGAAGCGCGACACTTTAAGGATTATCTGACACTGGCTCAAAAAGCAGCGGGAGGCGATGAAATCGAGGCGCGTGTCGGCTATTTTCTTGAACGGGAAAGAGCTCTGATCGAGGCAGACGATGAAGCTTTCAGGTTCCACAGCGGCCCTCTGACAAAAGACGCCGCAAGCGGCTAGCGGGCGGTTTGCCCGCGCCCCCCGGCTCGCGTCTCAGGCTCTTCGGCGAAACAGGGGAACCGGTTGGTCTACGCCGGCTTGATAAAACTCCGTAAAGTCCTTTAGGGAGTTTTTTGCCTGCTCGAGGTCCGTGGTCTCATCGTCAAAGCGAAATGCGTTGACGCCGCAGCGTGAGAGATAGCACAGCTGATCACGAATAAAAGCGCCCACGGCGCGAAGCTCTCCCTCAAAACCGAGGCGCTCTCTCAGAAGTCGGGCCGAGGAGAAGGCGCGACCGTCCATAAACCCTGGAAAGTGAACCGCCACCAGCGGTAGCGTCTTGGCGTCTTCCCCGAGCTCGAGCGCGTTCTCATCGCTGTCAATCCAAACGCCTATGTCCCTGCGCGCCTGTAAAGCATTGCGCTGGGCCAGCCACACACTCAAGGGCACAATCACCTGCCCTTCGGGCACGGCGACGTCAGCGGCATCGCCAGCGGGCTTGTCCAGGCGCTGCCAGGTGTCTTCGATTATGGCGCCATCTTTAACCAGCTTTGGCATACACACGCTCCTTGAAGGGGACTATCCCGATGCGATTGTAGGTATCGATAAACAACTCTTCATCGGTACGGTTTTCCAGATACACATTGACCAGGTTTTGAACCACTTCGGGCATCTGCTCAGCCTCAAACGCGGGGCCGAGCACTTTCGCAAGAGAGGCGTCATTGCTGGCGTTGCCGCCCAGCATCACCTGATAAAACTCTTCGCCTTTTTTATCGACACCGAGCACGCCTATATGGCCCACGTGGTGATGCCCACAGGCGTTCATGCAGCCGGAAATATTCAGATCCAGATCGCCCAGATCATAGACATAATCGAGGTCGCTAAACTGGCGCTGAATGGCCTCTGCGATCGGGATAGACTTGGCGTTCGCCAAAGAGCAAAAGTCGCCTCCGGGGCAGCAGATAATGTCGGTCAGCGTGCCGATATTGGGCGTGGCGAAGCCCGCTTCCCGGGCGGCCTGCCAAAGTTCGAACAACTCGTCCTTGCGCACATCGGCCAGCACCATGTTTTGCTCGTGGGTGGTACGCACCTCGCCAAAACTAAAGCGCTCAGCCAGATCGGCAATGCGCTCCAACTGGCTGTCAGTAACGTCACCGGGCGCAATGCCAGTGGGTTTTAGCGACAAAGTGACGGCCGCGTAGCCGGGTACGCGGTGGGCGCGAACGTTGCGCTGCAGCCATTTGGAAAAGGCAAGGTGCTCTCCTGCCAGGGCGTCCACTCCGGCCTGAGCCTGGGCGTCGTTCAGCGTTTGATAGTCGGGTTCGGTAAAGTAGCTCTTAGCCCGCTCAATATCCTCACTGCGCAGAGTACTCTGAGCTCCTTTAAGGTGCTGCCACTCCTCTTCCACCGCCTGTGCGAAGGTCTCCGGACCCATGGCGCGCACCAGAATTTTAATGCGGGCCTTGTACTTGTTGTCGCGGCGGCCGTGCAGGTTGTAGACCCGCAAAATGGCCTCGAGGTAAGTCAGAATGTGCGCCTCCGGCAGGTAGTCGCGAATCACGCTACCAATGACCGGGGTGCGCCCCAGGCCGCCGCCAACCAAGACCTTAAAACCGATATCGCCTGCGTCGTTTGTCACCAGTTGCAGGCCGATGTCGTGAACCTGTATGGCCGCCCGGTCCATTTGCGATCCAGAAATGGCAATTTTGAACTTGCGCGGCAAAAACGCGAATTCCGGGTGAAAGCTCGACCACTGGCGAATGATTTCGCAGTAGGGCCGTGGGTCTACCACTTCATCCGGGGCGGTGCCGGCAAACTGGTCTGAAGTAATGTTGCGAATGCAGTTACCGCTGGATTGAGTGCCGTGCATCTCAACCTCGGCCAACTCCGCCAGGATGTCAGGTACCTGCTCGAGGTTTGGCCAGTTGTACTGGATGTTCTGACGCGTGCTGACGTGGCAGTAGCCTTTATCGTAATCCCGGGCTATGCGGGCCAGCCGCCGTAACTGCTGGGTGTTGAGCATGCCATAGGGCACGTTGATCCGCAGCATGGGCGCCAGGCGCTGAATGTAGAGGCCGTTTTGCAGGCGCAGGGGGAGAAACTCGGCATCGGCCAGCTCGCCGGCCAGATAGCGCTGGGTTTGATCGCGAAATTGCGCCACCCGCTGGCGCAGAATTTCGTGGTCATAATGGTCGTAAATATACATAGATCATTTACCGTTGCATGAAGAACCCGGGCAGGGCGTTGCAGGCGCGCAAGGATACAGTAAAACACCGGCAATCGCGAGGGCCCGGACCGGCGCAAGGTAGCAAGATCTACGCGGGATTTGAACGAATTGTTTTCACTATCCTTGAAATATTTGGTTATAACCGGGTCAGGGGTTGATCAGTTTGCTCAGATTGTGTATAAGAAAGCATACGCGTGGAACATTTTTTAACATTTGCAGGGAGTGCTGGTCTTGGGCAATGGCGCCGCCATAGTCCTTTGAGAACAACCTAATCGGGGGAGAATAAAAATAATGAACGAGCAAATTGAAATGCAAGATCAGGGTGACAGCGTGGCGGATGCGATCGCTGCGGTTTCGCTAATCGCCATCTTCGTTGCTACCTGTATTTTCTGGATTAGCGGCCAATAATCAAGGCCTGCTGAACCACAGAGCCGGGGCGCCCTTAGGGGGGTTGCCCCAGGCCTCTGCCTGTAACTTCCAGCCTTCTCCTCCCCCTTAGTAACGTTAGTGTGTATTGCGACTCTGAACGGCTCGCTCAAGCTCTTACCGTAACTTCCCTCTGACATTCGGGCTCCACAGAAGCTTTAGTTGCTGAGTCAATTAAAGGCTGCCAAACTCACTGGATCTATGGCTGCGGGGGTGGATATGTTGGGCAGAGATTCAGAGCACAGTGATAAAGCGGGCTTTCAGGTTCACAACAGCTTGGTCTACTGGGTCAACCGACTGGCTGGCGCCATGCGCGAGAGCTTTAATCTGGCGCTGAAGGAAGTAGACGTGTCCTGGCCCCAGTGGCTTGCCTTGAACACCTTGTATCATGGTCAGGTCGAGACGCCTGCTCAAATTGCTGATTTTGTGGGCGTCGATCGCTCAGCCGTCACTCGTTTGCTGGACCGGCTGGCGGATAAAGGGTTGGTTGTCAGAGAGCATGACCACGGTGACCGCCGTTCGGTTAAGGTGCGCCTGACTCAGAGCGGGCGCCTGAAAATGCGGCGTATCGATGAACTGGCAAAAGCACATCAGGCGTCATTTTTATCTCACTTGCCGCCCACGGAGGTGAGGGCCTTTAAGGGTAACCTACAGAAGCTACTGCGGGCGGGCGGCCTGGAGAGCAACACTTTATGGCGTAACCTGGATTAACCACTCGTACCGGTCAGCTTTGAAGCAGCTGGCGCACCAGAAACACGAGGCTGAGGACGAAGATCAGGGTAAAACTGATACCGGCAACAATGTAGATGTAAAGATTGCCCTGGCTGAAGTCCCGCTCGCGGTTTTTGTTGCTTTGCACACCGAAGGCGGCGGCGAGGGTGCTCAGAATGATCTGAAAAACACCGGGTTTTTGTGGTTTTTTTGGCTCGGTTTGGCTCATTGCGGGCATCTACTAACAGTCAATCGGTGCTTGGGGTACACTTTCATGTCTTCCCAAGGTTCAACAGAGTACCAGTTTATTTCCTTATGAGCACACCGATAGACCAGTTGGCCGTACTGCCGCCCTGCGATCAAGCAATAGGGCTTCTCCGTGAAGACAAACACTTCCTTTTGGTGGACAAGCCGGCAGGGCTGTTGAGCGTGCCCGGCCGCCACCCAGACAATGACGATTGCGTTCTGTCACGACTGGAGCGCGATTACCCCGGTGCCAGTATAATCCACCGGCTGGATTTTGATACATCGGGGGTTATGGTGGTGGCGCTCAATAAAAAGGCCCATGGCGCCATCGCCCGGCAATTCCAGGAGCGCGAAACCTACAAACGCTACACCGCCCATGTCTCGGGGGCTTTGGCAGAGCACCACGGGGAGATTGACCTGCCGATCGCGCCGGATCAGGATAACCGCCCCAAATACAAAATATGTCCAGAGACCGGCAAGCCCTCATTAACCCGCTACCGAGTGGATCACTACTGGCAGGTCAGTGACACCTCGCAGGTCTCACTAGAGCCGGCGACCGGGCGCTCACATCAGCTGAGGCTGCACTTGGCGGCCATTGGCCACCCGATTCTCGGTTGCGCCTTTTACGCCCCCGAGCCCATTCGCTCTAGTGCGGAGCGTCTTCGGTTGCACGCCACTGAGCTGCGCTTTCGACATCCCGTCACTGGCGAGCAGGTTTCGGTTATCAGCCCGTGCCCTTTTTAACAACGGGCTTTCGAAACGTTGTGCCGCATATCAAGCGCTCAGACCCTTGATGAGGGCCCTCCGGGCGCGCACCCGGAAACGGAAAAACACCGGAGATCCTGTGGTCAGCCGGGCCGCTCGCATTTTGATGATCTCGAGCCGTTTTTAATCTGCGGCAAAGTGAAGTAAAATACCTGAGTAAATTAATCAGGTATACAGGTGCAAGCTCCTCACTATGGCTAATATAGATGTAGATATCACTCCCTCGGCGCAAACCTATCTTAAAGAGTTGCTGCAAAAGCAGTCCGATAGTGATGACGTTGGCATTCGCATGTTCGTGGCCAATCCGGGAACCCCTCAGGCAGAGACCTGCATTGCCTATTGTCGGCCCGGTGAGGTCAAAGAAGGTGACGTCAGCATGGTGTTGGACGGTTTTCAGGCCTACTTTGAAGAGCGCAGTCTGCCGTTTTTAAAAGACGCCAAGGTGGATTACTCGGCCGACCGTATGGGCGGACAGCTGACGATACGGGCGCCGAATTCGAAAATGCCTCAGGTGACCGACGACAGTCCGTTGGAGGACAGAATCAATTATGTCCTCTATAACGAGGTGAACCCCGGCTTGGCCGCCCACGGCGGCGAAGTGAGCTTGGTAGAGGTCACCGATGACAGCTACGCCATTTTGCGCTTCGGGGGTGGCTGCCAGGGGTGCAGCGCGGTAGACTTAACCCTTAAAAACGGGGTAGAGGTTGCGCTGATGGACAAGCTTCCAGAATTAAAAGGTATTCGGGACATTACCGATCACACTGATCGCACCCAAGCCTATTTCTGACACCGGCAGCCTGAGCGACCAACATGGCCAGAGACCCAGTGCGCCGCTTTGTGACACATCTGTCGCTCGCACTGGGCCTTGTCGTTTCACTCTGCTCGATCGCTCCCTCCGCATTCAGCCAAGCACAAGAATCTCCCCACGGTGGCGTTTGGCCAGCACCTCCTGAGCGCCTCGCCGGTTGGGATTGGGTGCAGCTGGACTCCGGCGAATGGATCAAGGGGGAGATCATTGGCCTCTACGACAAAAAACTCAACTTCGATTCTGACCATTTCAATGAGCTGACGCTCGACTGGGACGATGACGTCACCCGCGTGCTGTCGGCCCGTAGTATGGGCGTGCGCCTCAGTAATGGCGAAACCGTCTATGGCCCGGTTGTTATCGACGAACAGTACCTGAGTTTTGCCGGTCCGCTGAAAGAGCGCTATGCCCGCTCGGCGATTGTCGCCATGACGGTCAAGGGAGAGCGCGAGCGCGATTTATGGCGTACCGAAATAGGCCTTGGCGGGTCCCTCAAGGGGGGCAATGTCCGCGAAAAGTCATACAACATTGATCTGGGTGTGGCGAGACGCACGGCGCTCTCAAGGTTCAGTATCAGTTACAAAGGCGCCATGGACGAGACCGATGGCGTCCAGAGTGAGGAGAGCCACAGAGCCAACAGCCGGTGGGATCGCTTTATCGGCACCTCACTCTACTGGACCCCAGGCTACATTGAGTATTATCGGGATCGCTTTCAGAATATTGATGCCCGAGCTACCTACGGTGTCTTTATCGGTTACTACCTGATCGATAATAGGGCTGTGACCTTATCGGTCAGTGGCGGGCCGGGTTACCAGTATCAAGAGTTCACTACAGCGCCAGCCGGTCAGGACTTGACGCAGGAGACAGGGGCTTTTCTTGCCGACGCCAATTTGAAATGGGACATTACGGATGATATTACTTACTATCTGTCCTATGAGCCGCAATTTACCAATGAGGAAACCGGCCGCTACAAGCACTACCTGGAGAGCAGCCTGAGCCTGGACATTACCGATCGCCTGGAGCTGGATTTGACCTACTCATGGAACCGGACCGAAAAGCCCCAGGTAGACGAAAATGGAGAGCTGCCGGAGAAAAACGATTACACCCTGACCATTGGTTTAACCTGGAATTACTAACCGGCGGCTCGCGCCGGTTAGCGTCTTAGCGGTTGCGCTGGGCGAGAACTGGTTTGATTTTATCGCGCATGCTGCGCAAGGCGCGTTCGGTAGCTTCCCAGTCGATACAGGCATCGGTCACCGAGACACCGTATTCGAGCTGGCTCAAATCTTCCGGTATCTTCTGGCTGCCGGCGCCGATGTTGCTCTCGACCATTAGCCCGATAATAGACTTATTGCCTTCCATGATTTGGTTGGCAACATTATCCATGACCAAAGGCTGCAGGTTATGGTCTTTGTTGGAATTGGCGTGGCTGCAATCAACCATGATGTTGGGAAGTACCTTGGCCTTGTTCAACTCTTCTTCGCACATGGCGACGCTGACTGAGTCGTAATTGGGCTTACCATTGCCGCCGCGCAGCACTACATGGCCGTACTGATTTCCGCGGGTATGGATGATGGACACCTGGCCCTCGGAGTTGATGCCGAGAAAACGATGCGGTTTTGAGACCGACTGCAGGGCATTGATGGCGACAGTAAGGCTGCCGTCGGTGCCATTTTTGAAGCCGACGGCCGAGGACAGGCCGCTGGCCATCTCCCGGTGCGTCTGGGACTCGGTGGTGCGGGCGCCAATGGCAGACCAGCTGATTAAATCCTGCAGGTACTGCGGGGAAATCGGATCCAGCGCCTCGGTGGCGGTGGGCAAGCCCATCTCGGCAATGTCCAGCAGCAGCTTGCGGCCGATGTGCAGCCCCTCCTGAATCTTGAATGAATCGTTCAGGTAAGGGTCGTTGATTAAACCTTTCCAGCCGACAGTGGTTCTTGGCTTTTCAAAATAGACACGCATGACAACATAGATACTATCGCTGACTTCGTCGGCCAACTTCTTCAGGCGAGCCGCATAATCCTTGGCCGCTTCCACATCGTGGATCGAGCAGGGGCCAATCACGACGAAAATACGCGGATCTTCACGATCGAGGATTTTGCGGATAGTGGCACGACCCTGGGTGATCGCCTGGCGTGCGCTATCGGTCAGAGGCAGCTCGCGCTTGAGCTCTGCCGGCGAGATGAGCAGCTCCTGAGAGACCACATTCAGGTCGTCAATGGCTGCGTCTTGAGTTTCGTGTGACATTCGCTTTCCAGTTCATCATTTTATGTTGTCGAGGCGTCCCGGACCTCAGGTTTTCGCTGAGCGCGCGACGAAAGGCTATTCTACTGAAATTTAATGGGTTTTTGGTGATGATTTTACCAATAAGCGGGATATTAAGAAGCTATTGCCTGAAAGCTGCCTATCGAATTTCGATAAACATCTGCTGCTCATCGAGGGTCGGGCAGAAAATGGCAAGGCGGCAGGGTGGGTTCTCACCGGCAAACAAGGCGCCGTAGCGGCGTAGTTGACCGGTGTAATCAGCGATTAATTGGGCGCGAAAATGCTCCGCTGGCTGCCCAGGTAAGGGCTCTGAGGTTTTATAGTCGATCACCCAGCGCTGGCCGGCGTCGACAAAGGTGCGGTCCACCACCTGCCGGCGAAACTTGCCAGCCTCTTTGCCGACATAGGCAACTTCGGTCGCAGAGTCTTGATGTGAGGCATCCAGCAGCCAACGTCCCGTCTCACTGTTGAGTGTCCGCGCAACACAACGGCACACTTTGTCTAACTGCACGCCTAACTCGTCGGGGAATACGCCTTCTTGTGCCAGTTGCCGCTGCCAAAGCGGCCGATTGCGGTCTATGTAAGCATCGATGTCCCGCGGCAGTGGGCCTCGGGCCAGCTGCTCCAGAATGCGGTGTATGACAGTACCTGTCAGCCTCGCCTGACGGGCCTGGGCGGTCTCGCGCTCGGGCAGGTTTTCCTCGTCACCCAGCTCGCGGCCGCGCAGGTGCGCCAGGCGTGGATTGTCCTGCCACACCGGGGCAACCCAGTCAGCGGTGAGGCGGCGGATGGCGCTGCGCTCAAGCTCTCTTGGATCTGTAGGTGCAGCGGTCGATCGCTGGAGCGAGGCCGGTATGCGCCGTGCTTGAGTGCCTACCGCAGGCCAGAGGGCCCTCAGGTGGCCGGCCGGCTTCGCCTCAGCGAGGCTATCTTCCGTGCCCAGTTTGCAACAACCGGTCAATATCAGGCGCTTTATTGCCCGCGTGCAACCGACGTACAGCAACCGATTGGCTTCGTGAGCATCCTGCTGTTTCTGCTCGGCTTTAAGATAGTTGTACAGCGGGCTTTGATTCTGCCCCTCGGGGGCGATCGGACCGAGCAATAACTGGTTTTGTCCGGCCGGGCCGATTCGCTCGCGCCAGAGTAAGAGAGATTTATCGTCAGCGCGGCTGCCTCGATCCAGCCCCGGAATGATCACGGTATCGAATTCGAGCCCTTTGGATTTATGCAGGGTCATCAATTGCACTTTGCTGTCCGCGGTCTGCGTCGGAGCGGCATAAAGCCGGTTGATGGCGCGCTCAAACCCCTCCCAGTCGCGAATTTTATGTCCTGCGTCGAACCTTTCCAGCAATTCAAAGAACTGTCTTGCATCGGTGTGTTCACTGTCATCAAGCAGCGCAGCGGGGCCTCCGAGTGCCAGCCAGGCACCGTACACCCAGTCGCGCAGACTTTTGCGTTGGGCTTGCGCCATCACCTGGGCAAGTACCTCGGCGCCTCTTACGCACAGAGCTTTGCCTGCTTGGCTGAGTTCAGAGTGCGCCTGGGCATCGAACAGCCGCTCCCAGACAAAGGGAAAGCCACCAGGGTCTCGTGGCTCGGGCACGCTGTTTTCAGGATCGGAGCGCACCAGGGCATGCAGATCCATTAAATCGAGTCCAAACCAGGGAGTGCGCAGCAAGGCCAGCCAGGCGTTGCGGTTGTCCGGCTGCAACAGGGCCCGCGTCAGTGTCAGCAAGTCGATAATCACCATTCGGCTCGCCAGCGAGTCCATGTCCTGTGCCTGAAAGGCCATACCCGCCCGGTTCAGCTCGGCGGTCACTTCGCTCAAGTGGGCGCGATTGCGCCCGAGCACGGCAATGCTGTCTTCAGGGCGCTCTTGCAGAGCCTGCGCCACTAACCCGGCGATGGCGGCGGCCTCATTCAGACGAGCGCTCTGCCTATTGGTCAGCTCATCGTCGTAGTCGCTGAGATAAATGTCGACGGCGGGCATATCCCCCTCGGCTTTGAATGCGGTGGAGGGTGAGTAGCTAACCGCGCCGCGGGAAATGTCGTCCTGAGCGGGGAAGACGCCGGAGAAACTGCGATTCACCCAATTGACAACACCGGCCTCAGAGCGAAAGTTAACGCTCAGATCCAGCGGTGTCAGGGCCACCGAACCAATTCCCTGCTGGCGTGCCTGAAGGAATAAACCGACGTTGGCGTTGCGAAAGCCATAACACGACTGCATGCCGTCCCCGACAATAAAAAGGGTTCGCCCATCACCTGCCTCCCAACCGTGAGTGAGCTTTTCCAGCAACTGCAGCTGAGGGAGTGAGGTGTCCTGAAACTCATCGACCAGAATATGGCGAACTTGATAGTCGAGCTTAAGGGCGATGTCGGTCGGTGCCTGGGCATCGCCCAGAGCGTCCAGTGCCGCCAGGGTAATGGCGGTAAAGTCCGTACCCCCTTGCTCGGCAAATTGCAGCCAGAGCTGGGCCGCCAACCGCGGCAGCAGCTCCGTGAGGCCTTCGAGCAGCTGCCACTCGTCATCGGTGTAGTGGGGCGCGGGCAGGGTCCGAATCTCACCCAGCGCTTCGCAGGCCTCCGGGCTGAGCGCCTCGAGTGTCTCGACAATCTGCCCGAAGCGCGCTTTTTGGGTCTTGCCGGCAGCGCCCGCCGGCACGCCCTGGCGGACGGTGACGGATTTTCGATAGTGGTTGTCCGCGGTCAGCAATACATCGACCAGGGCAAGCCAATGGGGCAGAGCCGAGTAATGCGACTCTGGCAAACCTGCGCTGCCGGCCAAAGGTGCCAGCGGATGCCCGGGTTGGTTCTCTTGCAAATAATTCGCGGCGCCGTCAATCAGCAGGGCCAGCTCGCTGGCGACCGGCGCGAGCAGACGGGTAACCCTGCGCTGATGCTCTTCAATCACATCCTGCAGCACCTGCTCTAGGTACGGGCGGGCACTGACACCGGCAATCGACAGAATGACCGGTAGCCACTGCTCGCGCTTGCCGAGCAGCCTGACAAACAGTGCCATCAGGTTTTCCAGATGATTGTCCAGATGCAAACTGAGGCGGGCCAGAGCCTGGCCTGTGGCATCGGGCTGCCCCACTTGGTGGAGTAGGGCTCGCGCCGCTTCGCGGTATACCGGTTCGGGATCGTCAATGGTTTCGGGCAGGGCGCCAAGTGCGCTCTGGAAGGGCAGTTGAGCGGCGATGGAGCGGCACAGGCCATCAATGGTCTGCACTCGCAGGCGTCCGGGGTTACGCAACAGGTTCCAATTGTTCTGTCGGTCGTGCTCCAGCAGCTCCCGGGCGCTGAGCCACAGCGCACTGTCGTGCTCTGATGCCGGTTCTGGATCATGGGCGGCGCTGTCCAGTGCTTTGAGGATTCGCTCTTGCATCTCGCTGGCAGCTTTATTGGTAAAGGTTATCGCCAGCACTTGCTCCGGGGCCTCTACTCGCCGAAGCAGCTTCAGGACACGGTGAGTCAACAAGCCGGTTTTGCCGGATCCGGCGGGCGCCGAGACGGCGAAGGACCCCTCGGGATTGAGAGCCTCTTGGCGCGCTTTAAAGTCTTCGGGGCGTTTGGTCTGGCTCATAAAGCAGGCTTCCGCTGGCTTGCCAACCAGTGCTGTAGGTCGCGCTGTTCATTGATGCGAATCAGGGGGCGTATGTCTTCATCAAAGCGCTGGGCCTCGGCAAAACGGTACACCGCGCCGGCGAAGCCGGCCTTTATTTCATTGGCCAGTTGCTCCAAGGTCAGTTGCCAGGCTTGCCGTTGCGCCGCCCAATCGCCCGCCTCGGGGGTTTTGATGCCTTCGATGGGTAGCTTTTGCTCTCCCCACCCATCGAGCGCTTGTTGCCGGGCGTTGATGACGGCAAAGGCGATGGCGCTCAGCTCGTTTGGCAAAAGTGTACAGGCGTATAGGGGCAGCTGGGGATCACTGAGTGCGGTGCTGCGCCAGGCATTGGGTTTGGCGTTGCCGGTTTTGTAGTCGATGATTAGCCGGGATTCGTCGACGAGCCGGTCCATTCTGTCTATTCGGACGCTGAACTCCAGCCCGGCGAAGGATACCCGCTCGGCCTTTTCGATCCACTCAACGGTGAAGTCGGGCCTTTCGCGCTCTCGTTCGAGCCAGGCCATGATCTGTGCGCTCAGGCGAGAGGCCTCGAGTTCGCAGAAGCCTGGAGTGAGCTCGCCGCGGCGCTTGCCGGCAATCTCGGCAATGGCGTTGTGGCAAAGAGCGTCTACTTGCTGCTGGAGCTGTGCAGCAGTCTGTGTCTGCAGCGCGCTCAGGCTGCGCGTTTTCTCCCAAAACTCGGCGAGTATGCGGTGCAGGGCAATACCTCGCTCGGCGGGCGAGAATCCGAGCACTGCACGGTCCCGCTCTCGGGCGCCCAGGCGGTAGCGCGCGAAGGCACTAAACGGGCAGGCGGCCTGGGCTTTGAAAAAGCCCGTGCCGCCGGGAATTTTGACCGAACCCAAGGGTGGTCCGAAGTCCGCTGCCACCGGCTCAAGCAGGCCGCTGAGGGCAAAAAGCCGATAATTGTCCTGGAAAACCGCCGGCTGTGATTCACCGATGCGGCTCTCACGAGGCAGCTGTTGCATCAGGGCGCTCGGTCTCAGGGGTTGATCCGCCTGGGTTTCTGGGTAGCTGAAAATTATGGTGGTGGCGCAGTGGCTCAGTGTTTCGGTCAGGCGCTCGGCGTAGTTTAGCTCGCGCTCGGCGCTGGCTCTGGGCATGCGCCACTGGCGTTGCAAGCCCACCGGCAACAGCGGATTGGGTTCGGGCGCCGGCGGCCAAGCGCGGTGGTGCATGCCCATGATCCAGCAGTGGGTGAATTGCAAACCTGAGGCTTCCAGCGTGCCGAGTACCTGAATCGGCGAGTCAGGTGTCTGGGGCTGAAACGGCGTGCGCTCGAGGGTTCTGCGCATCAGTGGCAGCAATTCCACGAGCGTAAAGCCGCTCTGCAAATGCGCCAAGCGGGCCATCTCGTCCAGTGTCTCATACCAGCGCTGCACCTGTTGATACTCAACACTATCGAGCCGACGGCTGCCGGGCCAGCCGAGGGCGCTCAAGGTCTGCTGAATGCGTTCGAACCAATAGGGCAGGGTTTGTCGATGGTGCTTTTCGCGTTCTAGATCGCGGGTGATCTCCAAGGTGCGGGCAAGCGCCGCGGCACTGGCAAACCGATCGGTGAGCGCACGGACACACTCGCGCACCTGAATGCCGGTGAGTTCCCGTCGGCATTTCCCCCTGAGTGCAATGGCGCACGCTGTGCGCAAGGGCAGCTCTTGGGGGTAGTCGCCCCAGAAAACATCGAGCAGCAGCTGACAAGTAAAGTCAGTCGTCTGAGGGTGAAGGTGCAGGGCGATGAGATCCAGCGCGGTTTGAACCACCGGTGCGCTCGCCAGTGGCGTCCCCGCCGAGAAGTTAAACGGCGCTACCGTACGAGACACTTCCGGTGCAGGGGCACGGGGGTTAAATACTTCCTGAAAGACTCGCTCAACCCTGGCTCGCTGCTGACCGAGATCGGGCACTACAATGCCGATAGCGGCGTCTGGGTGTGCATGCAAGACGTCGTCGGCCCAGCGCGCCGCGCGGCGGATTTCTTCTTCCGCATCGGGGGCCGAGGTCAGACAGAGGCTGCGTGGTTGCTGTGTTGAGTGGTCTAGCGCCTGAGCGCTGGGCAGTGCCTCGCGAAACAGCTCGGCGGTCAGTGGCGGAACATCGTCAAAGCCATAGAGCCAGGCGTTTTCTTCTTGCGCAAGCTGTCGGTCGTGGTAGGCGCTAAGCAACCGCCTCTGTAGATCTTCTCGTGTGAGCAGTTGGTGCTCGTCGAGACGGGCTAAAAAGCGCTCATACCAGAGCCGGAAAGCGGGATCTGCCTCGGGCCATTTGTCCAGCTCGGACACTGGGCACAGCCAGAGTTCAAGGCTGGTGCGGGCCGATTCTGCTTTGCCCGAGAGCTGGTGGGGACGCATCAGCCCACTGGCAAGTTCCGATTCGCCGATCACCGACTCCCAGAGAAAGTTCAGTTGCGCTGAGCTTGCGAGGGTTTTTTCGGAGCCGGCCTGGCCATTGAGCTGCAGCTGTTGCCAGAGCCCCTCTAGCCACTGACCCAAGGCCTGCACTCTGGGTTCTTTCCAGCAGTTTGAGTGCACACTTTGGGCGTTGTGATAAGCGCGCAGTATTTGGTTGCGCTGGCGATTGTTGGCGGTGAGAATTAACCGGCCGCGCTTTAAATCCTCATAAACTGGGCTAATATCAAACAGTACGGCGGCCATCGGCGCTTGTATCCCTCTGCAATCAGGCGCCAGTGTAAGGTCAAGGCCCTATCAATCGCAAGAAGCGTAAGGTGTTATCGGGCGCCACAAAATGTAGTATAAGGTTCAGAGACAGGCTCGGACATTTCTGGAGTTTTTTTGCGGCCGACTATTCGCTCACTCAACGCTAAACTGCTGCTCATCGTTATTGGCTTTGTCATTCTCAGCGGCATTCTGGGAGCGGTGCGCGTGGGGTTTGCAGAAACCCGCCGCATCCAAACCCTTTACGATAACCGTCTGTTGTCGCTGTCGTCACGTTACAGCCACTATCTGGAGGATGAGCTGCAGGCTCGGGCCGACACCCTTTTAGGGGCGCGGGATGTTTTGCTAGAGGCACTGTCTCAACCCCGCGTCCTAGAACCGGATTTGCGTGAGTACCGCGACGCCGACGGTGCCTACCGCAAGATGGATCGCTACTCCGGCGTATTTGTCCACCGGGATCAGCCCATAGATGCCCGCATCAACCAGCTCGCCCATGCGTCTCAGCTCGCCTGGGAGAGAGTTACCCCCGTTGTCGATGGCGTGTTCAGTGCGTTTTACTTTATTAGTCGCGAGCGGGTCTCCCGGGTCTGGCCCCAAACTATCGCCATCAATCATCGCCCCGATCACGATGTGACCACAGAGATTTTTTATACCATTGCCACCCCAGAGCAAAATCCACAGAGAGCACCGCAATGGACACCCATTTATTTTGATGCCTACAGCGGGGAGTGGATGACGTCTCTCATTGTCCCCGTGTATGAGCAAGACGACTTTGTTGGGGTGATCGGCGGGGATATCAATGTCAGTTATCTGCTGGGCAAGCTGAGCGATCTGGATACCGATGGTGACCAGATTATGGCGCTTATTTACGATGATGAGGGCCAGCTGGTCATTCACAGTGCACAGCGCCCCGACGTCGGACAGCGCAGTGAAGACTATCCACTGCTGAATGCCCCGGGTGAGCCAGAGGTTGGCGCCGCTGACTATATGGCCGGGGTCGCTGCGGGCAGCGTTTCTCTTGGGGAAGTAGCGAGAGCAAGCATCGACGGTAAGCCTGTTCACGTGGTTGCCAACCGCCTGGATAAAATGGAATGGTTTATCAGCTTTTACTACCCGCACAGCTTGATCGAAACTCGGTTCCGCGAGTCCATGATATCGGTGTACATCAACATTATTTTGCTCGCCGTTTTCTTGTTTGTGGTGCTGTTTTTCAGCATCCGCCGCTATGTGGTGCGACGGATCAGTGCCCTGGCTGATGCCACCAGTCGCATAGACCGAGAAAACTGGTACATGAGTGTGCCGGATAGTGGCTCCGATGAAATCGCGCGCCTGGGTAAAAGCATCAACAACATGCTGGATCAGATCCGCCATCTGGTGCGCGGACTCGACGATAAAATCTCACTGCTGGACAAGGCGAGTCTTGAATCGCGCCGGTTGATGAGCGCCATAGAAAACAGTGCCAGCTTGGTGGTGATCCTCAATCGTGACTGGAAAATTGAATATGCCAATTCGCAATACTGGCAAACAACCGGCTTTAGCGCTGATGACGACTGCACGCGCTATCGGCCGCTATTACTGGATGAAAACAACAGCGAGAAAATCACCCTCGAAGACATTGATAGAAAACTGCAGTCGCAACTTGCCCGAGGCGGCAACATCGAGGACTCGGCGAAATGGCAGGCAGAGTATTTGGCGACCACGGCCAGTGGTCAGCATTTTTGGTTGATGCAGACGGTAACGGCCATTCTCGGCAACGATCAGCGCCCCGACTACTATGTCTGTGTCGGCCAAGACATCACCGACCTCAAGGAGAAGCAGCAAGAGGTCGAAAAGCTCGCCTATTACGATCACCTGACCGGGCTTGCCAACCGAACCTTGTTTAAATCTCAGCTGCGCGCCACCCTCAACCGTTGCCTGCGTACGGGGCACAAAATGGCGCTCTTCTATCTGGATCTGGATCACTTCAAAAGGATTAACGATACCTTCGGTCACGAGGATGGCGACCTGCTGCTGATTGAAGTCGCCAGACGCCTGACCGAGTGCTTGCGCCAGGAGGATATGGTGGCACGACTCGGCGGCGATGAGTTTGCGGTCATGCTCGATGAGGTGGAAAGCCCGCAGTATGCCTACGTAGTGGCAAACAAAATCATTCAGGCCCTCAATCATCCGGTGGAGCTGCACGGCAAAGAAGTGGTGCCCGGCGTCAGCATTGGCATCACCATCGCACCTGATGACAGTAATGAGCTCGATGCATTGATGAAAAGCGCCGACCTGGCGATGTACCAGGCGAAGGATAAAGGCAGGAATTCCTTTCAGTTTTATACCGCTGACATGAACCTCGCGGTGGAGCAGCGCCTGACTATAGAGCGGGAGTTGCGTCAGGCCTTAAGATTCGGGCAATTTGAACTTTACTACCAACCCTTGATTGATCTCGGTACAGAGAAGATTGTTGGCGCCGAGGCACTGGTACGCTGGAATCACCCGGTGCACGGCATGGTGTCGCCGGCCGATTTCATTCCTGCCGCCGAGGAGTCAGGGTTGATTGTTCCCCTGGGGAAATGGGTACTAAAAACGGCCTGTTATCAGGCAAAGGGCATTCAAAAGGCCCTAGCCAGAGATTTTAAAATTTCAGTGAATTTATCCGCGAGACAACTGAATGAGCCGGACTTTATCACGACTCTGGAGCGGTGCCTGCGTGAGACGGGTCTCGCGGCAGCATCCCTTGAACTGGAGGTGACAGAAAGTACTCTGATGGTGGACGCGGAGAACGTTATCCCCCGACTTGAGCAGCTGCGACAGAAAGGCTGCAGCCTGGCCATTGACGATTTCGGTACCGGCTACTCTTCCTTGAGTTATCTAAAGCGCTTGCCGATCAACAGCCTGAAAGTGGATCGAAGCTTCGTTAAAGACCTGCCCGAAGACGAGGAAGATCGCGCGATTACGTCCCTCATTGTGGCCATGGCCAACAGTCTTCACTACAAGGTTGTGGTCGAGGGAGTGGAAACCAAAGAACAGCATGAATTTTTGAGTGGCTGCGGCTGTCATTATGGTCAGGGATTTCTGTACAGTCGCCCATTGCCGGCAGATCACTTCATTGCGCTTTTGTTTGCCGATGACAACGACTGATGATGCTCGGCGCGCAATACGCCGGGAGGGTTTAACATTCTTGTTTTCAATGCGCGCGCCAGCATGTCGGTATCGGCGCTTTCCCGGGTGAACCAGGTGTCGCCCGCTTCGGCGGTTGAACCGGTGTACAACCCCAATTGGCTCAGCCAATAGCCTACGCGCCGGGCTATGGCTTCGCCAGAATCGAGTAAGCGCACTTGAGGCCCCATAAAGTCCTGTATTTCGTCAGCCAGCAACGGAAAATGGGTGCAGGCGAGCACTAGGCAGTCGAGCTTTTCCGGGTGCGGGTTGGCGGCGTTCGCTTCGCGAAAGCGCCGTAAAACCGAGCGCAATTCAGCCCGGTTGACCACCGCCTGCCTGAGTTTACTTTCGGCGAGGTCGACCAGAGACGAAGAGCCTTTCATTACCAGGTGGCAATCTTTCGCGAAGTCCTGAATCAACTGCTGGGTATAGGGCCGCCGGATCGTAGCCGGTGTCGCCAATAACCCGATGTAGCGATTAGCGGAATACTCGGCGGCGGGTTTTATGGCGGGGACTACACCGACCACGGGTTCTGAGAACTCCTCACGCAGGGCGGGAAGGGCCAGGGTACTGGCGGTGTTACAGGCAATCACCAGAATATCCGCAGCGGAGCTCGTCTGCGAGCGGAAGCTCTTAAGGACGCTCAGGCAGCGTTCAATGACAAACGTCGAGGGTTTTCTGCCATAGGGAAAGCCGTCGTTGTCGGACAAATAGCTCACCTTAAGGCCAGGATGCGCCAGGCGAATTTCGTCCAAAATACTCAGTCCACCGACACCAGAGTCGTAAACCAGTACGTGGGGTGCCCGACTACCGGATTTAGTCATTGCTCACCAAGTCAGCAATGGCTTGCAGGTAGCACGACGGCTCGCTGTCGAGCAAATCCGGACTCGCCTGGTAGGCGTGGAAGAGATATTTACGCGCTTCCGGCGCACGTCCAAGCTGCCAGAGGCACTGGCCGAGGCGAAGCTGCAAAAAAGGACTTTGCTCGGCCTGTGGGCAACAGAGCGCCGACACCAAAGATTCGCAACCGGGTTCAAATTGACCGAGGCGAAAATAGGCATCGCCAATGGCAGTGAGCACCCAGCCGGCCTCGACATACTCAGTCTGGGGCTTGGGTATCAGCAGCCATGCTTGATAGAATGAGCGTAGGGCCAGCCGGTAATTGCCGCTGTCATATAGGCGGTAACCATCGGCGCAGAGCCGGCGTACCTGCAGTGTAAGGTCTGGAGTGCTCATTCAGTCGTCAATGGCGTTCTTATATTGCTAGCGCTCAAAGTGGGTAAACTCTTGAGCATATCCCGGATTATCCGTCTGTTTAGGGTCGGAATCCTACCACAAGTATAGCGAGTCCCGTCGCAGCAAGTGAAGGCCTAGTGTAGAGCATGGAGATCTTTGAGTATTTTTTGAGCGCCCCCTTGGCAGACTTGTCGGCTGGCGTATTTCTGGGCGCCATATTCTTCTCAACTGCTCTCTACTGGCTGGCGATACGCCCTTCCAGGTCCCGCGAGCGGCAATTAACCGAGCAATTGGTTGAGCGCGATTATCAGGGTCAAATGCTGCAGGCGCAGTGGCAGCATGAGCAGGCCGTGCTCACCAATAACCTTGAACACCTGCAGACCGAGCATAATCGGCTTCTAGAGCGGTGCGAACTGCTGCAAGCAAGGGCGAGCGAGCTTGGTGAGAGTAACGCGAGTTTGCGCGAACGGTTGAGCCATTATGAGTCTCAGGCGCAGCAAATGGAGCAAGCACAAGCGCGACTTGTCCAGTTAAGCGAGGAAAAACGGGATTTGCAAACCCGTCTTGAGGCTGAACGCGAGCAACTCAATGCTCAAACAGCGTTTCTCGAGCGCACCAAAGACGAGCTCAAGCGCGAGTTTGAATTGACAGCCAATAAGCTGTTTGAGCGTAAGTCCGAGCAGTTCAACAGTGCCAGTCAGAGTTTACTGGAGGGGACTCTCAGTCCGTTTAAATCCCAGCTGCAGGAATTTCGCAAGAAAGTGGAAGACGTTTACGAGCGGGAAAACGCTGAGCGCAACCGCTTGTCGGGACAAATCATCGAGCTGCAAAAGCAGGCCCACAAGATTGGTGAGGACGCGGTTAGCTTGGCTCAGGCGTTAAAAGGTAACACCAAGACTCAGGGTGGCTGGGGTGAGGTGGTACTCGAGCGTCTTCTCGAGCAATCGGGCCTGCAAAAAGGTCGCGAATATGAAACCCAGCTGAGTATTAAGGCGCCCGATGGCAAGCGCCGCATGCCCGATGTGGTAGTGCACCTGCCCGAGGGCAAAGACATTATCATTGACGCCAAAGTCTCCCTTACAGACTATGAGCGCTATTGCAACAGCGATGATGAGCAGGAGCGACAGCAGCACATACAGCGACATGTTCAGTCATTGCGGGCGCACATAAAGGGGTTGAGTGCTAAAGACTATGAGGATCTGCCAGGGCTCAAAGCACTGGATTTTGTCTTTATTTTTATTCCGATTGAGGCGGCTTTTATGCTTGCCATGCAGTACGACACCAACCTCTATAAAGAAGCTTATGATCGTCAGATCATTCTCGCCAGCCCGACCACCTTGCTGGCTATTTTACGTACCATCGATAATATCTGGCGACACGAGAAGCAAAACCGCAATGCCGAACGAATTGCCCGGGATGCCGGCGGACTGCACGATCAGTTTGTCCGATTGCTGGAAGCGCTGGACAATGTGGGGGGTCATCTCGACAAAACCAGAGAGGCCTACGATTTGGCGTACAAACGTTTGTCTACCGGGAAGGGCAACTTGCTGCGGCGCGTCGACACTTTGCGCACCCTCGGCGCAAAAACAAAAAAAACCATAGATCCCAAGCAACTTGAATCCTTTGGCGATCATGACACTGACGATGAGGTAGCGGATGAGCCCTGACTCTATCAAAATGGTATTACTGGTGACGGCCACAGCGGTAGTTGCTTTGCTGGCTGCCATGGCGGGCTACTATGTGTATCAATTGCGCCGCCTGCGCCAACAGCAAAAGCGCCAGCTAGAAGCTCTGCAAGAGCATGGTGAGGAGCAGCGCAAGCGCGTTAACAATAGCATCCGCGTTATCGCTATTGCTGCACAAAACGATGAGCTGAGTCTGACCGAAGCCAGTATTCGGTTGTCCGTATTGCTCGACAGTCTCGGCGTAGAAGATTCAGTGCGCGATGAATTTTCGGTGTTTTTTCAGTTGCGTGACGCCACTTCTCACATTCCCATCCTCGATGCATGGAAACAGCTGACACCACGTCAACAAATGACCTACGATAAAGAACGGCTGGAAAAAGAAGCGCAGTTTCGAGAGTTTGTGTTGGATGCGGCGCAGCGAATTCAGCACCGCAGTTTCTAAACGGTTTTAAGCAATTGATTTTTCCAAAACAGCGCCGCACTCGATGTGATCGGTAAAAGGGAACTGATCAAAAAGCGCAAAGGCGCTGATCTTGTGACTGCTTTGCAGAGCCACTATATCACGGTGCATGGTTTCAGGGTTGCAGGAGATATAGATGACGCGCTCAAAACGCCGGGCGATCTCGGTGGTGTGCGGGTCTAGGCCGGCTCGGGGCGGGTCGACAAACAGCGTAGTGAAGCGATAGCTGTCCAGCTCAAGATGCTGCAGGCGTCGAAAGGGACGCACCTTGTCCAGCGCCTGGGAAAAGTCTTCGCTGGACATTCGCACTGTCTCGATATTGCCGATACCATTGAGTGCCATGTTGTATTGAGCTGACTTTACCGAGCTTTTCGCCAACTCTGTGGCAAGTACCCGCTCAAAGTTCTGCGCCAGCGGTAAAGTGAAGTTACCGTTGCCACAGTAGAGCTCGAGTAAATCGCCCCCGGCTCCAGCACTGTGTTTCACAGCCCAGCCCAGCATTTTTTCACAGACGATGGCGTTAGGCTGGGTAAAACTGCTTTCTATTTGCTGATAACGGTACTGACGGCCGCTGACAGTCAGGGTTTCTGTGACATAGTCTCTGTCCAGGACTCGTTTCTGTCCGCGGCTGCGCCCAATCAGCCGCATATTGAACTGCTGTTGCAAAGGTCGAGCGGCCTCATCCCATTGTTCATCCAGCTTTTTGTGGTAAATCAGAGTAACCAGCGCCTCGCCCGACAAGGTGGTTAAAAATTCGGCCTGAAACAGCTTGCGCCGGAGCAGCTCACTGGCATTGATCGCCTCCAGCAGTGGCGGCATCAACTGGGTAATGGTCTTGAAACCCTGGGGAAAATCGTCGATAAAGTAGGGCTTTTTATACTCGCCTTGGCGGTACATGGCGTAGTGGGCGCGGCTTCCCTCGTGCCAAATTTTAAACTCTGCCCGCATCCGAAAGCCGCGGGCAGGGGAGTCAAACAGTTCAATCTCGGGAAGCGCGCAGTTGCTAAACAGCGTTTGTATCTTGGCGAGTTTCTCCTGCAGTTGCCGGGGGTATGCCTCGTCGGAAAATGCTTGGGTCATTCAGATTCTCTATCGGGAGCGGTTGGGTCTTGCTGGCGACACTCCCCCCACTCGCAACTTACCAGCGCTGCGGGCGCCTGATTGCAGTAGTGGGCGTAGCTCTCCAGGGGCCACTGATTCAAAAGCGTGATTATACGGGAATTGCCACTGCAGTTGGCTTGCAATGACTGGCTAACACTGAAAAAGCTGCGCCCAGGTTCGGGCCAGCGATTGAAACGATCGCGGATGTCGCTAACACCGACGATGTTATCGGCCAGGGGCGGGTAGTCGCTCAGGAGCGTTTGGCTTAGAGCAGCGTTTGCATCGAGCTCTGTGTAGCGAGCGCTCTCCACCCGGTCGAGCTCCCGGCGGCAGACCGCCTTTTGGGCGTCGGGCCCGCGCTGAGACAAGTTGAGTCTGTCGGAGACGCGATCACCCAAGTCCCGAACTTTGAAGACACTGGACAGCGAGTAAAGTCTCTCGTCCCAGTTCACCACGTCGGGCTGGTCTGCCAGAATCAGCGCCTCTGAGCGTGACAGCAATTCGGTGTTGGTGAATTGCCAGGATTCGCGCACGGCACTTGCCTGGTCGGCGACCGGGCCTCCCAGGGCGCTGCAGCTGGCAAGGACGGTCAGGTCTTCCACGGCGGCATCCTGCACGTTATGGGCAAAAACAACCAACTCGGCACTTGTGGGTGGCAAGGGCTCTTTGGTCTGGCAGGCGTTTAACAGCAGCGCTGTACAGACAATAGCGGTCAGGGAAAATGGCCTAAAATATGACATAGAAGATCCTCAGTGAACCAGCAAAGACGCAGGCAGGCTTCCTTCATCCCGGTTGCGGTCTTTGGGGAGTCGAATGGTAAAGCGCGTCCCTTCACCGGGGTTAGACGCAACATCAATCGTGCCGCCGTGGTGCTCCGTCACAATAAAATAGGATACCGAAAGTCCAAGCCCCGTACCCTGACCAATGTCCTTGGTTGTGAAAAATGGCTCAAAAATATGGCGTGCGACCTCCTCGGGCATCCCGGGGCCATTGTCTTCTACCTCCAATATGGCGTCGTTCTGATCGTGGGCCAGCTGGATCTTAATGTAGGCTGTCTCATCAAAATCGTCGCCAATCGCCTGAGCGGCATTGCGAATCAAGTTGAGCAATACCTGCTGTATCTCGGCGGCACTGCCATGAATTTGCGGCAGGCTAGCGTCCAGTTCGAGCACGATCTCCGGTAAATGGGAGCGCTCGGCGGCGAGCAGTTCGATGCCGTGGCGGATAACGTGGGCAAGATCAAAAGGCCGCTGACTCTGTCCGCTGGAGCGGGAAAAATCCAGCATATTGGTGACAATGTCGGCCGAGCGCTCACCTGCCTCGCGAATATCTTCCAAAAACTGCGAAATTTTCCGCTCCTCCAAATAGGCGACAAGCTGTTCGAGCCGCACATTGTGATGCTCGGCAGCGCGATGATTGGCGGCCAGTGAAGGGGAAATCCGGCGGTATATATTCTGGACACCGTGCAGAATCGTACTCAGCGGATTGTTGATCTCGTGTGCCATGCCTGCGGCCAATTCGCCCAGAGAGAGCATTTTCTCGTTTTGGATCATCATGTTCTCAACGCGCACCCGCATAGTGACATCGTCGATCCGAATAACGGCTCCGATGGCTTGAGCGGCGATCAGCGGATATATGGTCAGGTCGCTGTAGTGTAGCTCGCCGGAGTAGGTTTCTTGAATATTCTGGCTGATATAGGGTGTGCCCGCCTCAATGGTATCGCTGATAATATCACCGTCCACCGGTAGGCTTGGGTAAACGTCTTTCAAGTGCTTGCCCAAAGCATCGGCCGATGCTATTCCCGTTTTGTCTTCCGACGCGGCGTTCCAGTGGGTAATAAAACCTCTGTGCGTCACGCCGATAATCACCGAAGGCATGGAGTTGATGATGCTGTGGAGATATTCCTGCGTTTCGCGTAGCAGAAGCTCGGTAGCTTCGTGGCGGCCAATTTCCTGGTAGAGCTGATCGTTGGTACTGTGCAGGGATTCGGTGCGATCGCGGACTTTTTCTTCCAGCTCTTTTTGCGACTCAAAGAGCGCCTGGCGGGCGTGCTTTATTTTCAGACGGCTGCGCTGTAACCCGATAATCAGTGTAGTTTGCAGCATGAGCAAGATCAGAATGATCACCCAAAGCCAATTTCGCTCGCTCAGCTCACCATTGCCTGCCTGGGCAAATGCCTGAGCAGCTGTCAGCGTAGTCAGCCAGAAAACTGTTTTCGTTAACCTGCGCCCCACTGTCAAACCCGGCCCCACAAACGTCTCTTGAGCTCGGCAGTCTAGCACCGAAGCCGATGCGCCGACAGACCTGAAAACCCGTGGAAAACGGATGAAAAATAGAAAAAGTGTATACATTTTAGTCGGTTAGGGAATTAATTTGAAATAATGTTTGACACCTATTAGGTTTTCAGTAGAATGCCCAGCACCTGAACGGGGGGTGGTTAGCTCAGCTGGGAGAGCATCGCCCTTACAAGGCGAGGGTCACAGGTTCGATCCCTGTACCACCCACCAATTTCAGGATTGCGGACCGGTAGTTCAGCTGGTTAGAATGCCGGCCTGTCACGCCGGAGGTCGCGGGTTCGAGTCCCGTCCGGTCCGCCATACATACAAAAAGCCCTCGCGAATGCGGGGGCTTTTTGTATGTATTCTGGTTCGAGACGGGCAAGAAGCCGCGTTCGGGTTCGACCAATTGGCCGGGAGCCAATTGGCACAGCTCGACAGAGCTGCCCGAAGGGTGGCCGCCAGGGATCGGCGGCCATAATTCCCCTCCGGTCCGCCACTATTCAAAAAGGCTCCGCACTGTGGGGCCTTTTTTATGCCCGTTAATATTGTCCATGCCGACAGGACAGGGCGAGAACCCGCCAAGCTGTGTTCGACCAATTCGCCGCACTACTACCCGAGAGGCGAGGGCCCAAAGTGAGCATTGCTTCAGAGTCATGGGAGCTTGGGCATTGCCCTCATCCGAAGCGGGCATACTCTGAGTGTTTTTCTCCGCTGGCCAAAGTCTCCGTCTGCACCCGGTAGGCTGCTCTCTATTCCTGATCCAAGAAGCGTGCACTCTCGTAAAGAGCCCGGCAAGACCTCAAAAATCACATTATTGTCATATAGCTGTGGGAACCTCCTGATTTAGGGAATTGCCAAGGCTTTTTAATGTCATAACCCTGATCCGATTCCCTGGAGCCACTTCAGGAAGCGGAATACACGAAAAAAACTGAAACACCCTGAGGAAATAGACATGCAAGATTATCTTGAAGAGTTGCTGGAGGCGCCCCTCGAAGAGCTCGATGAGGATGGCGGCGAAGATTATTCTGAACTCTAAACCTGCCGTTTGCCGAGCCTGGTGCTCGGAAATCGGCGGGGCCCAGCCGATTGTGAAAACCTGAACCAAATCCCACATTTCCCCCCCAAAAGACCCAAAAACCCCGAAATAGCTGATTTATCCCGCCTCTAACCCTATACTTTGACGAAATCGCGGAGTAGGGCGTATGTGTAACGCGCGCAGGGGCAGCCATGTCCGGTCTGGATGAATCAGTAGAAGCAGTGGTCATTTTCGAAGACGGCAAAATCGATCGGGAACTTCAGTACCCGGAGTTTGAGGCCGTTATGGATGGTTTTGTCCCTCTGCCCGATTTTGCCAACCGGCGAATTTGCGCCGTCTACCTGCGTATTAACCGCCAGCTCAGAATCCGTGCCTGTGTGTTTTTTATGGTCGATTTCGATGCCAGGGGCATGATCGGCGCCCGCTGGAACGTCCCACTGCAGCAACTGGCTGACAGCGCCAGCCGTGGCCCGGATTTGGGGGCGGGGCCTATTGCTCTGGCGTGCTACAGCCAGTGCCCGATCGAGTGGCACCAGAAAAACCTCTGGGACCCTACTATGGAGCCGGGTCGCAACAGTTTCGTATTGATGAAAAAGGCGATAGCGGCAAACCGCCTTGGGTTGGTGTTCTCGGCTCCGGAGAAACCTGCTGAAGAGCCGGTGTCGGCCGGTGCCAGCGAGCTGAAAGACAAGCTCGAGCGCGAATACGCGCAGGCCATGCGCACTCGGCTGGCGCACACTCTAAAAGAGCAGCGGTTGCGGATCAATACTCTCAAGAGCCGGCTCTCTTTAAAGGTGGATGCGCTCAAGCGCGAACATCAGGAGCGTCTGAGCGGGTATCAAGGTAAACTGGAGCGCGAACAGGCAGAGAATGCGCAACAGCAAAAGCGCATCAGCGAACTCGAACACGAATTGGCGCTTAGGGACAGCAAACTGCAGGGCGTGCGCGAATACTACGAGCATAAACTGAGTGCCACCCGTCTCGACGGCGGCGCACAACTCGAAGCGCTAGAAGAAGGCTTTGCCCGCGAGCTTGAGCAAAAGCTGCAGGAAACCCGCGACGAACTGCAGCAATTGTTGGACATGCGCGAAATGGAACTCTTTTACCGCCAACAGCAGGAAGAGAGTTTACGCGAAGAACTGGCGCAGCTGCAGCAAGAACGCGAGGGGCTACTGGAGCACGGTGCCCGTCAAATGCTGGCCCCTCTGCAAAAAGCTGGTATCAGTTTTGTGGCCTATCAGCCAGGGGCAGGGCAGATGACGCTTCCGGCGGAAGACATCGCCGATTACCTGGCAGACCCCGCCGCCTACGCCGCGCAGAAATGCGGTGTCAGTGACGCCATCTACCGGTTATGGCTCGACCACTACCAGTCCCCCTATTGTACGGCGACCACAGCCGATGGCGAAGAGTGCGGCACTGGCGTCAAGCGGATTACCGATCCCACGGACTTTCACGAGGGTGAGACAAACCGCTGTGAGCTGCACCGCACCGTGGATGGCAACCTCGCGGCAGGGCGCGGCTGATGGGCAGCTACCAACCACTCAACGCCCTGCTGCAAAGCGCTCAAAGCGTCGCATACGATCGCTTGCGCCTACCGCACTGTCAGGCGCGTGGCGTTGAGGTGTTGTTGCGCCGCGACGACTTGCTCCACCCCATTTACGGCGGCAATAAGCTGTTCAAGCTCTATTTCAATTTGGCTCAAGCGAGGCAGCTCGGTAAAACGCGCCTGGTGAGCCTGGGCGGCCCCTGGTCTAATCACCTGCATACCTTGGCGCGCATGGCCAGTGAACACGGCTTCGCTGCCAAGGCAATCGTGCGTGGTGAGCGCCCGGCGCAATTGAGCGCTACGTTATTAGACGCACAGCGCTGGGGAATGGAACTACAGTTTGTCTCGCGCCAGGCGTATCGGGCCTACGCGGCGGGCGCCTCGCCCGGAATAGCCGACGATGACTACTTTGTGCCCGAAGGGGGCGCCAATGAGCTTGGTCGCCTTGGGTGTGAATGGCTGGGCCAGGCCATCGCGCTGAGCGCTTCTGGCAATGCCGCGGCGATCTGTTTGCCGGTGGGTACCGGCGCGACAATGGCCGGGGTGATCCGGGGGCTCGCGGGGGCACTGCCGACCATTGGTTTTTCGGCCCTCAAAGACGATTCGGCGCAAAGCCAAATCGCAATGGGCCTGCCAACGGATAGGCCCTGGCGCCTTATCTGGGGTTTTCACGGCGGCGGCTATGGCCGCCGCCTGCCGTCCGCCATGATGGATTTTTGGCGTCGATTTGAGCGCGAACACACCATCGCGCTCGATCCGGTCTACACCTTGAAAATGTTATGGGGCATCAATCAATTGGCACTCGCCGGATACTGGCGCCCGGGCACAACGCTGATCGCGTTGCACACCGGCGGTATTCAGGGGCGTCGCGGGTTTTCTGCACAAATTGACTGGCCGAGCCCATCACCACTTTCGCCTTGTGAGCAGTAAGTTATGGAACAGCAAACCAACTACGGCCAAAACAGTGTCTGTGTCGAACTGCAGCAGGCCCGGGCGCTGGTGCCGCTCAAGGATATGAGCGAAGCGCACTTGCAGGTATTACTCGACGGGGCGCGAGCGGAATTTCTGTACCCCGGTCAGTCATTGTTTAACCGGGGTGCGGTAGATCAGTGCCACCTCTATTTACTCTACGGGGACTTGCTGCTCGAAGACGCCGACGGCCTGGAAACGGTGGTTAAAGGGCGCACCACCATTATGCCCCTGGCGCACGAACGGCCGCGCCAGTACCAGGCGATAGCGGCAACCGATTGCGCAGTGCTGCGCATACACAGTGACGAGCTGGACAAGCTGCTGACCTGGAGCCAGGTAGCCGATTATCTGCACAGCGTCATCGCCCGCGACCGCGACATGGACGAAGACGTTAAGTGGATGATGCAGGTATTGCGCTCAAACCTGTTTTTTAAAGTGCCACCTCTGAACGTTGAAGAGATCTTTAGCCAGATGACACCGCGTCTTGTGGATGCCGGGGAAGTCATTATCCGTCAGGGCGAAATCGGCGATATGTGCTACTTCATTAAAGAGGGCAGGGCAGAGGTGACCCGCCAGGGGCCTACGGGCAGCGAGAAAGTTGCCAGCATCGCGGAGGGGCGCTGCTTTGGCGAGGATGCCCTGGTGAACGACGCCCCGCGCAACGCCAGTGTCACTATGACCAGCGATGGCGTCATCATGTGTCTGCCCAAGCAGGCGTTTTATCGCTTGCTCAAAGCCCCCAAAGTACCATTGGTCAGTTACCAGACGGTGTTACAACGAGATGTTAAGCAAACGGCGGTGGTCGATGTTCGCTCGGACGAAGAATACGCTCAGGGCCACATTCCGGGGGCGGTGAACATTCCCCTGCACCTGCTCGGTATAAAATCCCGCCTGCTGCGACTAGGGGTTCACTATATTTGTTACTGCGATACCGGCCGGCGCAGTGGCGCTGCCACTCACCTGTTGCGCGAACAGGGGTTTTCCGTCAAAGCGCTCGAGCATTGCGACCAACTGTTTCACCGCGCCGATAGCGAACTTACTCCTGAGGCAGACAAAAACTATGTGTTGCGCGAAGGCTTGGCCGTTGCCGGCCAGTGATCTGGCACGACAAAAAAACGCTCACACTCCTGCCAAATGTCTTTTTCAGGCTCAAGGCGTGCGACCATTTTGGGCACACCCAGGCCGCCGACCTGACTGATCAGCGCAAAGTTCAATTCGGTGCGTTGCAGTGGCTGCAGAGCTCGGTGATAACGAACCGGGGCCAGCCAGTGATTTCTCGGTATGACGCTAAAAAATGGCTTATCGGCGGTGAAGGCACCGCTCGCAGTGCCTGCAGTGAAATCCCGCAAATACCACCATCTCCCCTGCAGAGCCTCCCGGTTTACCCCCGGTGGCAACTCTGTTAAATCTGCCCTGGCCGGCGCGAAGAGCCAGCCGCGCAATAAAAAGTGCTGCTCAACGTGGGCGCTGTCCATGCCGTCGAGGCGCAGCTGTTCCATGGCTTCGCGCCGATGCAACAGCGGCAACTGATGGTCCGTTAAATGACGAACCTTAATGTCCAGCCGGTCATTGGCATTGGGACCAACCCACGCGGCCAGCTGACGGAGGTCTTCACCCTGACCCAGATAGAATTTTACCGCCGCTTCGATATGTCGGTAGTGTCCATCGTTACTGGCGAGGATGAAGTCAAAAGCGCCCAGAGTACGCGAATCGCCATTGATTTGTCGGTTGTGACTAATCAGTGTATCGCCACTGAACGCCTGCCAGTAGAACTGCCAGAGGGATTCGAAATAGAGCCCCAGTCGGGTGCTGCGCCGACCGGACAGGTGTGCAAGCAGGGCGCCTGGGTCGCCATCGAGCGAGCGCAGCCAATCGATGGTCCTGTCATCCAAAGGCACTCGATAGCCACTGGCGGGGTAGGTCAGAGCGGCCACTACATCCGGTCCAAAACAGCACCAGGCGAGCTCGCGAACCTGCCGCACCTTAAGCTCGCGTATGAGTTCTGTGATACCGTTGTGTTCAGGACTGCTGTTCATTGGCGTTTGCTGACGGCTTGGGCATAATGGCGCGGATAATAGTAACGGCGGGGAAGACCATGACGCAATTTTCCAGAATAGGCCTTATCGGTCGCTTGGACAATCAGCGGGCACGCTATAGCGTGGATCGGCTGATTCGCTTCCTGCTGACCCGCGATGTTCAGGTGCTCATCGAAGAGCAGACGGCGCAAATCGTCGATGTCGGGCAACACTACCCGCAATTGCAGGTAGCGGATATGGATGAGCTCGGTACCAGCTGTGACCTGGCGATTGTCGTCGGGGGCGACGGCAGTCTGCTTAGTGGTGCGAGAGATCTGGTGCAGTATGACGTACCCTTGCTCGGTATCAATCGAGGGCGTCTCGGCTTTTTGACCGACATAGTCCCGGAGGACATTGAACAAAAAATCGCCGAGGTGCTGGCGGGCGAGTATGTGGCAGAGCAACGCTTTTTGCTGGACATGCAAGTGGTACGCGACGGTGCTCCGGTATGCGGTGGCGATGCGCTCAACGATGTGGTCCTGCACCCGGGCGAGTTTATTCGCATGCTCGAATTTGAACTCTATGTGGACGACTATTTTGTCACGTCTCAGCGCTCGGACGGGATCATTGTCTCCACACCCACCGGGTCTACCGCCTACGCGCTGAGCGGCGGCGGCCCGATCATGCACCCCAAACTCGACGCCATAGTTCTGGTGCCCATGAACCCCCACACGCTCAGCAGTCGGCCTATGGTTGTTGCGGGCGATAGCGTGATACGCATACTGGTGGGCGAGGGCAACAGCGCCGTACCCCAGGTCACTTGTGATGGGCAAACTCACGACCCCGTGCGCGGCGGTGACCAGATTATCATTAGCAAAAAACCCCAGCACTTAAAGCTGATTCACCCGCTGAACCACAATTTCTACGAGCGCTGCCGCTCCAAACTGGGCTGGGGAGGCCATTTGCTGGATAAGTCATGACTCCCGCTGAGCCCTATGACCTCGACGAAGATGCCTCGCGCCTGGATTTTATCGGTGATGTGCACGGATGTGCGCAGACACTTGAGCGTCTCCTCGAACAAATGGGGTATCGGCATCAGCAGGGCGTATACGCCCACGCCCAGCGCAAGGCCGTTTTTGTCGGTGATATTCTTGATCGCGGGCCGCGCATTCGCGAGGCGCTCGCCTTGGTACGCGAGATGGTCGAGCGCGGCAGTGCCTACCTGATACTCGGCAATCATGAGATTAACGCCTTGTGTTATTGCACTGTGCACCCTTCGGCACCCGGCAACTACTTAAGGCCGCACACACCTCGCAACACCCGAATTATCAGTGAGACCCTGGAGCAGTTCGCCCATCACAATGACGAGTGGCGCGACCACCTGCAATGGCTGGCGCGCCGGCCGCTGTATCTGCGGGCGCGCGGGGCCAACATTGTCCACGCCTGCTGGGACAGCACCGTGATTGAGGCACGCACCAGTGCCGTTTTGGACGAGAGTGAGTGGCTGGCATTGGCCGACCCGTCATCGATGAGCGCCCAACACGTCAAGCGGCTGACCTCGGGTATTGAGCTCCCGCTGCCAGAGGGGCGCTTTATGCTCTCGGCCGAGGGCTACAAACGCCGCAGCTTCCGCGCCAAGTTCTGGGAACAAGCCCCCCAAACCCTTGGCGATCTGGCGTTTCAGCCCGACCCGCTGCCGGCGGAAATCGCAGCACTGGCCATTAAACCTGAGATCGACCGGCAACTGGTGGTGTATGATAGCCGTCAGCCGCCCTTGTTCCTTGGCCACTATTGGCTCAGCGGCGTTCCTCAACCGGTAGCCCCCAACATTGCCTGCCTGGATTACAGTGCTGTTAAATTTGGTCGGCTGGTGGCCTATCGGGGCGACGGTGCTCAGCGAATTCATCCGGATAATTATGCCTGGGTCTATGTGGACCCCTAGGGCCGAGAGAGTGAGTAGACAGTGCTCTGGACCAGTGTAAGAGAATTTCCCCTCGAGCGGGATCTGACAGAACTTGTGCAATTGTTGCGCACGCGACAAATTCCGCACAGAGTCACCGAGTATCAGGGGCGACAAATTCTTCAAGTGCCAGATCCACGCCTCGGTGAACCTGTCGGAGAGTTTATCGACACCTGGCTTGCCGGCGGCGTGCCGGCGCAGGACACACCCGTTGTCGAGCAAACCGAAGGCGAGCCTGGGGCGGCTGTGCTGCTGCAGTTGAGAAAATTTCCGCTCACAGTGTTGCTGATCGCCCTGAGCCTGCTCGGTTTTGCCGTTGCCCGCTTCGCGCCTTTACAAGCCTGGCTTGGCGAGTTGACTTTCGTGCCTCTGCTACAAGTGCCGGGTGGCTACTACCTGGGTGAGCTTAACGATACCTTGGCGAGCGGTCAGTGGTGGCGTCTGATAAGCCCCGCCTTTCTGCACTTTTCGATTTTTCATATCGTTTTTAACGCACTTTGGACCTGGGAGTTGGGACGTCGGCTTGAGTGGGTGATGGGCCCGTGGCGCTACGCGGTCTTTTTCCTGTTCAGCGCCCTTGCCAGCAACCTGACCCAATACGTCTGGCCATCACAGGCGGCGATGTTCGGCGGCATGTCGGGGGTGGTCTACGCTATGGTAGGCTTTATAAGCGTTCATCAATGGCTGCGCCCGCACCCGGCGTTAGCAGTACCGCGCGGTATTCTTATTTTTATGCTCGCCTGGCTGGGAATCTGTATGCTGGGCGTCGTTGATCTCTTTATGAGCGGTGGCGTAGCCAATGGTGCCCATCTGGGTGGTCTGGTCGCTGGTGCCGCGCTCGGTGGACTCTCCGCAATTCGACAACCCAAGACCAAGCAATGAATGAATTAAACCAACTGATCAACAAGCTGACGCCTGAGATCTACCGCAGCTTAAAACGCGCCATTGAACTGGGAAAATGGCCTGACGGCCGCGCACTCTCACAGGAGCAAAGATCCCTGTGCCTGCAGGCTGTGATTGCCTACGAGCACGAACACCTGCCGCCAGAAGAGCGAACCGGCTATATCGCGCCCAGACCGCATACTCATTGTGCCAGCGACCAAGACGTTCCCGATGCGGATGTGCCGCTGAAGTGGCAGTAACAGATTTTTGATGAGGTAACTATGAATAGCTCAGAGCCCGTGCCATCCGGCAAAACTGTGTACTTAAAGGATTACGCTCCACCGTCTTATATAATTGAAAAGACCGAGCTGGATGTGGATATTTATAAAGGCGAAACCTTTGTTCTGGCTCGGTTGCAGTTCCAGTGCCTCGACGAGCGTCCCCAAGCCCTGACTCTCGATGGTGAGGCACTTGAGCTTTTGGATATCGCCATAGATGGCAAGGCGCTCGATAGCACTCAATATCGGTGCGACCATCGCGGCTTGACACTGCACAACCCGCCCGAGCGCTTCGTGCTCACTACGCGCGTGCGAATTCTGCCTGAGCAAAACACCTCACTCGAAGGGTTGTATCGCTCACGCACCATTTACTGTACCCAGTGTGAAGCAGAGGGTTTTCGCAAGATTACCTATTATCTTGACCGCCCGGACGTCATGAGTGATTTTATCACTCGCGTAAGCGCCGATAAAAACGAGTGTCCGATTCTGCTCAGTAACGGCAACAAAATTGACGGCGGAGACTTGGACGGTGGTCGCCACTTCGCCACCTGGCATGACCCCCATAAGAAGCCCTGTTATCTCTTTGCCTTAGTGGCTGGTGACTTGGCGAAGGTTGAGGACAGGTTTCGTACCGCCTCGGGTCGCGAGGTGACACTGCAAATTTTTGTCGAGGAAAAAGACCTCGATAAATGCGACCACGCCATGTCCTCGTTGAAGAACGCCATGCGCTGGGACGAGCAAGTCTATGGCCGCGAATACGACCTGGACATTTTTATGATCGTCGCTGTCGATGACTTCAATATGGGGGCCATGGAAAACAAAGGGCTCAACATTTTCAACACGTCGTGCGTCTTGGCCAAGCCCGAAACGACCACCGACGCCGGCTTTCAGCGAGTCGAGGGCGTGGTGGCGCACGAGTATTTTCACAACTGGTCCGGCAACCGTGTGACCTGTAGAGACTGGTTCCAGCTCAGCCTGAAAGAAGGGTTTACTGTATTTCGCGATGCCGAGTTCTCCGCCGACATGGGCTCGCGTACCGTCAAGCGGGTAGAGGATGTGGCTGTATTGCGCACCTTGCAGTTTGCTGAAGATGCCGGCCCCATGGCCCATCCAATCAGGCCAGCGAGCTACATGGAAATCTCCAACTTCTACACGCTGACCATCTATGAGAAAGGGGCCGAGGTGGTGCGTATGTTGGCCAACTTGCTTGGGCCGGCCGATTTTCGCAAAGCCACTGATCTCTACTTCGAGCGCCACGACGGTCAAGCTGTGACCACGGAAGAGTTTGTCCAGGCCATGGAAGACGCGTCTGGACGCGACCTCACCCAATTTAAACGCTGGTACAACCAGGCGGGGACGCCGCGCCTGAGCGTTACCGATGAATACGACCAAGAGCAGCGCCGCTACAGTCTGACCATTCGCCAGAGCACTCCGGCCACACCCGAGTGCGCCGAAAAGCTCGCTTTTCACATTCCCGTGGCAATGGGGCTTTTGGGCGAGGCCGGCGAGTTGGCGCTAAAGCTCGCCGACGAGTCACTCGACGACTTGCCAGAAGACAATACTCATCGAGTACTGGAGCTGACCGAAACCGAGCAAACCTTTGTTTTCACCGACATACCTGAAAAACCTGTGCCGTCTTTATTACGCGGTTTCTCGGCGCCGGTAAAACTCGACTATCAGTACAGCCGTGCAGATCTCGCGACCCTGGCACTGCACGACAGCGATGGCTTTAATCGGTACGAGGCCTGCCAGAAACTCGCTCTCGCCACCATTCAAGACGCCATGCTGGCCTACCAGCAAGACACGCTGGCCGAGTTCGTCCCCGACTCGACACTGGTGCAGGTCTACCGGTTGCTGCTGGAGGATAACAGCCTCGACCAGGCTATGTTGGCGCTCATGCTCAATCTTCCCTCCGAGGCCTATATCGCCGAAGAGCAGGAGGTCATCGACCCTGTGGCCATCCACTTTGCCCGGCGCCAGGTGGCGGCTTATGTGGGAAGCGAGCTGGCCGAGCTCTTCCGCCTGAGGGTTTCGGCCTATGACCCGACCCGCGAATACCGGGCGCAGTCCGACGACATAGCGCTGCGCAGCATGAAAAATGCGGCCCTCGGCTATCTAATGCTGCTGCCCACCGCCGAGGATCTGCACTTGTGCCTCAATCAGTTGGCCCGTGCCAACAATATGACGGACGAAATGGCTGCCCTGACTGCTTTGGTGTGTTGTGAAGACAACACTGCACAAGAGCAGGCCCGGGACGCTCTGACCGCGTTCTACCAAAAATGGCAAGACGAGCCCTTGGTCGTCAATCAGTGGTTGGCGCTGCAGGCACGAAATCCCATTCCCGGGGCGCTTGAGCGGGTTCAGGCGTTGCTTCAGCACCCGGCCTATGACGGCAACAATCCCAATAAAATTCGCTCAGTAATCAGCGTATTTTGCAACAACAACCCTTTGAATTTTCACACTGGCACTGCGGATGAGCCGGATGCGGGCTACCGGTTTCTGGCCGAGCAAATTCTCCAACTGGATAGCAAAAATCCGCAGATAGCCGCGCGCCTGATCACGCCGCTGACCCGTTGGCGCCGCTATACTGGAGACAGAGGGCAGGCCATGCGCTTGCAGCTGCAACGGCTCGCCGATCAACCGGGCCTGTCTCCGGACAGTTATGAAATCGTCAGTAAGAGTTTGAACTAATGGCTAGCGGATTTGGCAATAAACTGGTCATCGCTATCTCGTCCAGGGCGCTGTTTAACCTGGACGATTCCCATAAGGTCTTTATGGACAAGGGACTGGAAGCTTATGCTCAATATCAAATGGACCATGAAGATGAGCTGCTAGAGCCCGGCGATGCCTTTCCCATGGTGCAAAAGTTACTGCGGCTCAATGAGAACCTGCCGGGAGACCCTCGGGTCGAAGTCATTTTACTGTCTCGCAACAGTGCCGACACTGGCCTGAGGGTGTTTAACTCCATCGAGCACTACAAGCTCAATGTCACCCGCGCCGCCTTTTGCAGCGGTCTGAGCCCTTATCGCTACGCCTCTGCCTTCGGCTGCCACCTATTCTTGTCAACAGAGCCCGACGATGTCCGCAACGCCCTTGAGCATGGGATAGCTGCGGCCACCTTGATGGCCCCCAAGAGTCGCAGCCAAAATGAAAATGAGCTGCGCTTTGCGTTTGATGGCGATGCCGTGCTGTTTTCCGATGAAGCAGAACAGATTTTCAAACGCCAGGGTTTATCGGCCTTTACCGAGAGCGAAAAGGCCGCGGCGCGAACGCCCTTGCCGGGCGGTCCGTTTAAGCCTTTTCTCGACGCACTGCACAAATTGCAGGCTGAGTACGGCGACAGTGGTCAGTGTCCGATTCGTACCGCATTGGTCACGGCGCGCTCGGCGCCGGCTCACGAGCGGGTGATTCGCACGCTAAGAGCCTGGAAAATCCGCATCGATGAATCGCTGTTTCTCGGCGGGCTGCCCAAGGGAGAGTTTCTCAAGGCCTATGGCGCCGATGTGTTTTTCGACGATCAACAGGCCCACATTGAATCAGCCAGCGCTCATGTAGCGACAGGCCACGTGCCTCATGGCGTGGCCAATTCGCCGGAATTCAGCGGTCCGGCGGGTTCAGTCAAACCCTAAGTGGGCGCAAAAAACGGGGCGATTTGACTTGCTCAGCGAGTTCCGAGCCGGTTCAGTGCCCGTTTTTTTGGCCCCGGCGGCAAAATCAGCTATTCTTGACTTGAATAATCAACTATATTTTTATAACACGATACGGATAGGCCATTTGGAGGGCTTATGAAGCTGCAACAACTCCGGTATATATGGGAAGTGGCTCACCACGATCTCAATGTATCCGCGACTGCGCAGAGCCTGTATACCTCTCAGCCCGGTATCAGTAAGCAGATTCGTCTTCTGGAAGACGAGCTCGGTGTGGAGATTTTCTCCCGCAGTGGTAAACACCTGACCCGCATCACGCCCGCCGGCGAAGCCATTCTCAAAACGGCCGGCGAAATTTTGCGCAAGGTGGAAAGCATCAAACAGGTTGCCCAGGAGTTCAGCAATGAGCGCAAGGGCAGTCTGTCTATTGCCACGACCCATACCCAGGCGCGCTATGCCTTACCGCCGGTGATCGAGTCTTTTATCGGCCAGTACCCAGAGGTGTCTCTGCACATGCATCAGGGCACGCCCATGCAGATTTCGGAGATGGCCGCCGACGGCACCGTGGACTTTGCCATTGCCACCGAAGCGCTGGAGCTGTTCAGCGATCTGGTGATGATGCCGTGCTATCGCTGGAACCGCTGCATTGTGGTACCCAAAAATCACCCCCTGGCGTCACTGTCAGAGCTGACGCTGGAAGAGGTGGCCAAGCACCCGATCGTCACCTATGTGTTCGGTTTTACCGGCCGCTCGAAGCTGGACGAGGCCTTCATCAACAAAGGACTGGCCCCCAAGGTGGTGTTCACCGCCGCCGATGCCGATGTTATCAAAACCTATGTGCGGCTTGGCTTGGGCATAGGCATTATTGCCCATATGGCGTTTGACGAGGAGATTGACGATGATTTGGTCGCTCTTGATGCCAGCCACCTTTTTGATGCCAGCATCACTAAAATTGGCTTCCGGCGGGGGACCTTCCTGCGCGGCTTTATGTACGACTTTATCCAGCAATTCGCTCCCCATCTGACCCGCGAGGTGGTAAACCAGGCCTACAGCTGCCACTCGAGAGTCGAGCTGGACGATCTGTTTTCCGACATCCACCTGCCATCTTACTGAGCCCGCGCCGGGTTAGGCCCGGCGCGGGCCCCGTGTCCCTGAGAGTTTGACGCATTATTTACAGTATTCGGTGATCCGAAATCCAGCGGCCAACGAATACCTGTACAAGAATTTTGTATTGTACAGTCATGGTTCAAAAACCTATGCAATCGGCAAAAATCAAAGTGGGCATCAGCCAGTGTTTACTGGGAGAACCCGTGCGCTATGACGGCGGCCATAAGCGCTCACGCTTTATCACGGATCAGCTCGGCGACTATTTCGAGTTTTTCCCGGTTTGTCCGGAAGTCGCTATTGGTTTGGGAATCCCCCGTAAGCCCATTCGCCTGGTGGCTACCGATGAGGGCACCCGGGTTCGCCAGACCGATGACGACAGCGTGGATGTCACTGACGCCCTCGTCGATTACGGCCGCGCAATGCTGCCTGAGCTCACCTCCCTCTGCGGCTACATTTTTATGCAGAATTCACCCAGCTGCGGCGTTTTTGACCTCAAGCGCTACGGCGCCAACGGTTATCCGCTCGATAAACACGGCCAGGGGGCCTATGCCCGGGAAGTGATTGCCGCACTGCCGTTGTTACCGGTGGAAGAGGCGGGCCGGTTAAACGACGCCGGCCTGCGCGAGAACTTCATCACCCGCGTGTTTGCCTACCACGACTGGCGCACCAGCGTCGAAGTCGAGCCAACGGCGAAAAAGCTGATCGACTTCTACTCCCGCTACAAGTATCAGGTTATGGCGCATCATGTACCCAGCTACAAGAGCATCGGCCGCCTGTTATCCAATCTGAGTGATCGGCCCATAGCGCAGGTCTGCGATGAGTTTATTCAGGCGTTTATGCAGGCGCTGGCCCACAGAGCGACACGTAAAGGTAATACCAATGCGATGATGCACCTGCGCGGCTACCTCAAAGATCAACTGGATAGAGACGACAAGCGGGAGCTGGGTGAGATCATTGAAAACTATCGTACCGGCCTCGTGCCGCTTGTGGTCCCCCTGACACTGCTCAAGCATCACTTGTTAAAAGCGGATGATCCCTACTTGCAGCAGCAAACCTTTTGGTCGCCGCATCCTGAGAAGCTGGGGCTGCGCAATGTCTACATTGCCTAGTGCGAAAGCCGATTTCTCAATAGGAGAGGTGGCGAGCTACACCCAGGTGCCGGCCATTACCCTCCGGGCCTGGGAGCGACGCTACAACTTGCTTACGCCTGAACGTGACGGGGAAGGGCACAGGCGCTACACGCGCGACGACATGGTGCTTATTGAGCGCATCAAAAAGTGGGCGCATCGCGGTTTGCCGCTGGGCCGGATCGATGCCACCTGGCTCGCGGAGGCAGACAGTGCCGGCAATGACGCCGTGCACGACGCCCTCAGCCAGATGCGTGTTCACCAACTTTATCGGCTTTTGCGTCACCAGCTTGATACCGCCGACCAACGCTACGCCGTCATCGGCTCCTGGAGTTCACTGGCCAGCCAAGTGCGCCTGATGCTGCATCACCGGCGCAATCACTACAGTCTGCTGTACTCGGCTTTGACGCACTGTATCGCCTACCCGCAGTCGAACCCCTCGCAAATTGTGCTGGTGCTAACCACCAGTGATAACTACGAGCTCGGCCGGCTTTGTGCGCAGCTTTTCAGTCTGAACAGTGATCGTCTGGTTTTCGGGATGTTTTGCAGCTCTGATGAGGCCGCTGAGGTGATGAGCAAAGCCGATGCCGATGGGTACCTGCTTGACGCGGAACTGTTGTCAAAGGCGCCCGAGCTCAGGGTGCCCGCCGTATCGTTTTGCTGTAATGATCGCGCTTCAATTTCTGCCGTATTGCCCAGTATCACAACGGCTTATGAAGAACTAACCAGCGAGCTTACGCCATGAACAGCCACACCCAACCCACCTCTGTACTCGAACAGCTGATGACGCACTATGCTGAGTTCAGCACGGCCAACCTGCCGGCAATTATGTCGCTCTATCAAAAGTCGATTGTCTTTACCGACCCCGTCAGTCACTTGCAAGGCAAACCAGCGCTTGAGCGCTATTTCACCGCCATGGCAGAGGGACTCGACTTTTGTCGGTTTGAATTCGATCAGCATGTGCAATCGTCTCTCAGCGGCGCAGATTCACAGGCGGCATTGTTCTGGACCATGCACTACGCCCACCCCAGTGTGCAGGGCGGGAAGCCGGCGTCTCTGAGCGGCTCTTCGCATATTCGCTACACCAGCGAGGGCATTTACTATCACAGGGATTACTACGATCTCGGCGAAATGCTCTACGAGCGTTTACCGGTTATCGGCTCGGCGATTCGCCTGATTAAGCGTCGCATGGAGCGCTCATGAGTCGACTGGTTTGGTTTCGAAGTGACCTTCGTGTGACCGACAATCCGGCCTTGCACTACGCCTGCGACGACCAGGCGGATGTGCAAGCCGTGTTTATACTCTGTGACCAGTATGTTGAGTCGCATCCCATTGGCCCAAGAAAGTTATGGTTTATTCGCGAGTCGCTCAAAGACTTGGCCGTGAATCTACAAAAGAGCGGCATTGAGCTCAGCCTTCTTCGCGTGGCAAAAGCCGGGGATATTCCTGCAAAGTTAATGGCTTTTTGCAAAGAAATGGGCATCAAATCGCTCTACTGTAATGCCGAGTATCCCATCGACGAAATTGAGCGCGATCGCAAAGTCAAAGCCAGCTGCGAAGGCGCTGATATCGCATTCAGGCGATATCACGATCGCTGCTTGATTCCACCGGGAATGCTCAAAACCGGGCAGGGCAGCGTCTATCGCGTTTTTACGCCCTTCAGTAAAGCCTGGAAAGAGAAAATAAAGTCCGCCAGGCTGGAAGCCTACTTGGCCCCTGAGACAGGACGAGGAAAAAAAGCCAAAGACGCTACCCGTGCGATTGACCAATGTTTTGCCCGCTGTGACCTTCGTCCAGCGCCTGATCACTGGCAACCCGGTGAAAACATCGCGCAGCGAAAACTGCAAGAATTTTGCGATAACGCACTGCTCGAGTATGACGAGCAGAGGGATACGCCTGCCGGGCCCGGCACTTCGCGACTGTCGCCGTATCTAAGCATCGGTTCTCTGAGCCCCAAGCAGTGCTATCTCGCGGCAGCGGCTAGGGTAAAAGGCGACTGGGAAAAACACTCTGGCGTCAACACCTGGATCAATGAGTTAATCTGGCGAGAGTTTTACATGCACATCGCCCAGGCCTTTCCGGCATTAAGCCGCCACAAGCCTATGCAAGCCTACACCGACGACTTTCCCTGGCGTTACGATAAAACCCTCTTCCAACGCTGGTGCAATGGAGAAACGGGTATTCCCATTGTCGACGCAGCCATGCGCCAACTGAACAATACCGGCTGGATGCACAATCGCCTGCGAATGGTGACAGCAATGTTTTTGTGCAAAAACCTCAAAATTGACTGGCGCTGGGGCGAGCGTTATTTCATGGAGCAGCTGATTGATGCCGACTTCTGCGCGAACAACGGGGGCTGGCAATGGAGTGCTTCTACCGGCACAGACGCCGCGCCTTATTTTCGCATTATGAATCCGGTCAGTCAGTCCGAGCGCCACGACCCGGATGGGCAGTTTATTCGCCGCTATGTATCAGAGCTTGCCGAATTGAACAATAAAGACGTTCACACCGGACGTGGCGCCGCAGCCTACTGTGATCCTATTGTCGATCTTAATCGCAGCCGTCAGGAAGCCATCGACCTGTTCAAATCGCTCAAATCCAACGAGGCCACTGCCAATGAGTCGTGAACCACTTGCCGGGCGAAGAGCCCTGATTACCGGCGCCAGCAAAGGGCTTGGCCTTGCCGTCACAGAAGCCTTGCTCGAGGCCGGCTGCGAGGTTATCGGGCTCGCTCGAAATGTCGACGAGCTGAAACCTCTGGAGCAATCATCAGCAGGCAGATTGCACGCCATCTCGGTCGATATCACAGATCGGGCTGCCATCAAAGATGTCATGGCAAGTTGCCAGGGAGTAGACACACTGATTCTCAATGCCGGCACCTGTGAGTACATTGAGCCCGGCGGCTTTGATGCCGCGGCCTTCGCACGGGTTCAGGCTGTCAACCTGCAGGGCAACGCCAACCTTCTGGAGGCCGCTATTCCCGCGCTGCGGCAGACGGGCCGTGGCGGTCATATTATCGGCGTTTCCAGCCTGGTAACTGAACTGCCCCTACCGAGAAGCGAAGCCTACGGCGCCTCCAAGGCCGGTTTTGATTATCTGATGGCGTCCTTGCGAACGGACCTTTATCACCTGGGGATTGACGTCACCGTTGTTAAACCAGGCTTTATTCGCACACCACTGACGGACAAGAACGATTTCGATATGCCTTTTTTAATGGAGCCTCAACAGGCCGCACAGCATCTTCTGAAAGCCATCGCCCAAAGGCGTTATGTCTATCGCTTCCCCTGGCAGCTTGCACTGCCCATGCGTATTCTCAGGCTATTGCCCACCCCAATACTCACCCGTATCTTGCAAAAAATGGTGAGATCATGAGTGCGGCTGTCCCCAGCATTGCGATTATCGGCGGCGGTATCAGCGGTTTGAGCTGTGCCTATCTGCTGAGCCGAGAATACGACGTTACCCTCTATGAGGCAGCGGATCAGATTGGCGGCCATACGGCCACCAAAAAAGTCGAGGTGGACTCCGGCGAGTACTGGATTGACACCGGCTTTATCGTCTACAACGACAGAACCTACCCCAACTTTATCAAGCTCATGGACCAGCTGGGCGTGCAGGGTCAGAAGACCGAAATGGGCTTCAGTGTGAGCTGCGAGCAGAGCGGTTTGGAATACGCGGGAACCTCGATCAATGGTTTATTCGCTCAGCGCCGCAACTTGCTGAGTCCTCAGCATTGGTCGATGCTCAAAGACATCGTTGCCTTTAACAGACATTGCACCAAACTGTATGAAGAAGACGCCGTGCCCAAGGGCATAACCCTGGCTGAGTTTCTGCAAATCCATCAGTACTCTCCGGCCTTCAGCCGTTTCTATTTGCTGCCCATGGTTTCGGCCATCTGGTCGTCGGGCACTCAAGCCGCGGCACAGATGCCACTGGAATTTTTCATCCGTTTTTTCCACAACCACGGCCTCTTGACTGTTACCGATCAACCCCAGTGGTACACCTTGCGCGGGGGCTCGCACGCCTATCTGGAACCTCTCACTCGGAGCTTTCAGGACAACATCGTGGTCAATGCAGGCATCGAGGGCGTTACCCGTACCCCAGAGGGAGTCAACGTCCAACGCCAGGGGGGTATGTCGGAGCACTTCGATCATGTGATCTTTGCGTGTCACAGTGACCAGGCGCTGGCGCTCCTACGCGACCCGAGTGCAACCGAAATTGCCGTTCTCAGCGCCATACCCTACAAGAGCAATCAGGTGGTTTTGCACACCGATACGGCCATGTTGCCTTCGAGTCGCCGCGCCTGGGCGAGCTGGAACTATCGCCTGAAAGGTGCCGTGGATGAGCGCACCCTGCTCACCTACAATATGAATATTCTCCAGTGTATCGAGGCCCAAGAGACCTTCTGCGTGACGGTTAATCCAGATGCGGCGGTGAACCCCGCTCGGGTCCTCGGCGAATACGAGTACGCCCATCCGGTTTTCACGCTGGACAGCGTTGCGGCCAGCGCTCGCTGGGCAGAGATCAGCGGGGCGATGAATACCCACTACTGCGGTGCCTATTGGCACAACGGATTTCATGAAGATGGACTGGCATCGGCACTGAGGGTTGCCAAAGCATTTGGGGTAAGCCTGTGAACACCGTTCAGCCACAATCGTGCATCTATTCTGGCACCGTAAGGCACCGACGATTCACGCCGGTAGAGCACCAATTCAGCTACCACATAAACCTGTTTTTTGTCCGTCTTGATGAATTAAATGGCCTGTTCAGCGGTCACCGTCTTTGGTCGCTGAATCGGCGCAACCTCGGCTACTTTCGCCGAGAAGACTATATGGCGCCACACAGCGACAACCTGGAATCGCTGGTGCTGCAAAAAGTTGTGGATGCGCTCAACATCGACTTGAAAGAGCCCTCTGTGTATCTGCTGACCAACCTAAGGCAATGGGGCATGTGTTTTAACCCAGTAAGTTTTTACTACGTTTACGACCGCGATTCGCTGAAAGCCATAGTCGCTCAAGTGAATAATACCCCCTGGAATGAGCGTCACTGCTATGTGATACCGGTTCAAGCTGAGCGAACAACCAACAAACAGCGTTTTGCCAAAGAGTTCCATGTCTCGCCGTTCAACCCCCTCGAGATGACCTACCACTGGCGCAGCAGCTTACCCGGAGAGCATTTGAGCGTGCATATGGAAAACCACCGTGAAGGTCGTTGCCACATGGATGCCACCTTACAGCTGGAAAAGAAAACTTGGACAACGGGCAATCTAAACCGAGTTTTGATACGTACACCGTTCAACACAATGAAGGTGCCGCTCGCCATTTACTGGCAGGCTTTGAAGCTCTGGCTAAAAGGGGCGCCAATCTATAACCATACAAAGGGCGATAGGGTTCTATCGCCAAAAATGACAGAGGAGAACCAGCTGTGACTGATGCGACTACCCGCAAAGGTATTGCCAGAGTGCAGCCTCATCGCGCGCAGGTCTTTACTTACCGCGAGCGTATTGCCAGAACTCTGGTGTTAGCCACGTTGAACAAGCTATCACTGGGCTGCCTTAGGGTTCATGAAGGCGACGAGTGCCATTGTTTTGGTGAGTCACCCGACTCGGCGGATCTCGTTGCTGACATTCATGTGCATCATCCCGGTGTCTATGCCGACGTTGCCTTTTCTGGCTCTATCGGCTCGGGAGAGGCATATATGTCGGGCTATTGGTCGACCCCCAATCTGACCAACGTGGTGCGGATATTTGTTCGCAACCTTGATGCGCTGGATGCCATGGACCAGAGCCAGTCATGGGCAAGTAAAAAATTGCTCAAGCTTTTCGAGTGGTTAAACCGCAACTCAAAAGAGGGAGCCAGACGTAATATCAGTGCTCACTACGATCTTGGCAACGACTTCTTTTCGCTGTTTCTCGATCGGGAAATGATGTACTCATCGGCGATTTTTCCGCCGCAAAGCACTGACCTTGAAGAGGCCGCAAGCTACAAGCTCAAGGTCGTCTGTGACAAGCTCAGACTCTCGGGCAGTGATCATTTGCTCGAAATTGGCAGCGGCTGGGGGGGCATGGCCGTTTACGCCGCCAAGCACTACGGCTGCCGGGTAACCACCACGACTATATCTCGTGAGCAGTATGATCAGGCGCGCCTGCGCGTGAGCCAGGCCGGACTCGAGGATAAAGTGACGGTGCTGTTTGATGATTACCGAGATCTTCGCGGTCAGTACGATAAGCTGGTTTCCATTGAAATGATTGAGGCCGTCGGCCACAGGCACTACCCGGAGTATTTTTCCGTCTGTTCTCGACTGCTGAAAAGAGACGGCTTGATGTTGTTACAAGCCATCACCATTGCCGACCAGCGCTACGACATGGCGAGAAAAAGCGTCGACTTTATTCAGCGCTATATATTCCCCGGCGGCGGCTTGCCATCCGTCGCCAAGGTGTCCGAGCTGATGGGCCAGTGCACGCACTTTAATCTACTGCACTTCGAGGACATAGGCGCGCACTACGCCCGCACTTTGCAGGCCTGGCGCGAACGTTTCTTGGCCCGGCTCGAGCAGGTTCGTCAGCAGGGATTCGATGAGCGCTTTATCCGCATGTGGGAGTACTATCTGTGCTACTGCGAAGGCGGCTTTATCGAACGCAGTATTGGCACCGGCCAGTTCCTGTTTGCCGGTCAGGACTTTCGTGAGTCGATAGAATGAAGCGGGCGTCGCTCGTTGATTTTTTCTCGCGCTACCGCCTGATACTGCTTAATGCGCTCATGTTTCAGCTCGGCTGGCTGGTGTGTATTTTATTCGGCAGCCTTTATGCGTTGATTTTCACAGTAGCGGCCTCGCTGTTCCACTTTTGGCTGTTTGGTAACCAGAGGGCCGATTGGCTCTATGCGTCGATAGCCCTTTTCATGGGTTTGCTGCACGACAGCCTTATGCTGGCCACCGGTGTATTTGGGTTTGCAGGGCACTTCCTGCCGCCGGTTTGGCTTTTGTGTCTGTGGTGGCTGCTCGGCCTGACCCTCAGGCACTCGCTGTATGAGATTTACCGGCGCCCGCTGCTGGCTTCGTTACTCGGTGCTGTGTCGGCGGGCTTTGCCTATTACGCAGGTGTCTCCCTGTCGCCCATTAGTTGGGGAACCTTGGGCGAGGCCGGCGTATTGATCATAGCCGCGGCCTGGCTTGTGGTCTTGCCCCTGCACAGGCGTGTTTGTGCGCTGCTGGAAATCAACTATACGAGAACTGAACCTCATGACTAATCGATCGCCATCAGCGCTATTGTTGTCTCTATTGTTGATCCTCGCCTCTAGGGTAGTAGCGGAGCCAGAGATCCTTGGCAGTGCCTATTTGTTGGAGGCGCCGGATATCTTAGTCTATCGCGAGACTTACGAAGTGCTCGATGAGCAGACAACTCAGGTGACCTATTTGTCTCCCGAGGATGAAGTCATCGCCGAAAAACGCCTGGATTACAGTACGGGCGAAGCAACGCCGAGTTTTAGACTCACCGATCTTCGCTTTGAGCAAGTCAAATCGGTCTCAGTAAGTCAAGATCGGTTGCAATTCTTTGTCGATGAAGAGGGCAAAAAGCGCAAGAAAGAGCGCGATCGCGCCAAAACCCAGGTCGTCGATGCCGGCTTCACCCATTTTCTGCGTCAGAACTGGAGCGGCCTGATAAACGGGGGAGACGTTGATTTTGACTTCGCTTTTGTCGACCGGCTCGACAATGTGTCGCTCACTGCGAGCAAAGTCGACCAATCCGATACACCTTTTGGCAACCAATTCGCTGCGAGTCACTACTTTTCCATGGCGCTCGACAATGCGCTCTTGGCGCTACTGGTGGACCCGATTTACCTGGCCTTTGATGATCAACAAAGGTTACTTGCCTACGCCGGGCGCTCTAACTTGAAAGGTCCCAAGGGCAAGCCGGTGGATGTGATTATTCGCTATGTTTATACAGGGGCTCGCTCTCTGTAATTGGCTTCAGAAGGTGAATTCAACGAGGGTGAGTGGGCCCCTCGGGCGACCAGCCTTTAAGGTCGTAGGCAAAAGCAATGATATAGGCTACGGCGAGATAGAGTTTTTCCGGTATCTCGTCGCCGAGTTCGAGCGTCACAAGAAAATCCACCAGTGTTTCATTGTCGCAAAGCGGGACATCGTGCTCGCGGGCAATATCGATAATCTCGCGGGCAATATCACCAGTGCCCTTGGCGCTGATCACCGGTGAGGATTTACCGTCGTAGTAAAGTGCAACGGCTTTTGTCAGCTCTTCAAAACTTGCGGTTTCACTCATGTTTTCACATCCACCAGATGGTAGCCCAATTGGTTGCCCGCCTGTTGCGGCGCTCCTTCGCGATACTGGATATCGGTCAAAGTGACGCCGGATGCCTTCAGCGCCGCCGCAATTTGCTTGAACTTTTCTCGAGCCTCAGCCAGCACGTGGCGGTCTTCACCCCAAATCACCACCGCGAGATCGTCCTGACAATAGCGTAGCTGGGCGTAGATATCACCGACCTTTGGGGTATTCATGGCCAGGGTTACCTGCCATTGGCGACGCTTGCTCGACCCTTTCTGCGTCTGACGGTCCTGCGCTTGCTCTTCAATGGTCAGGCGCGTGTGGCATAGCTGCTGGTCAACGCGAATGGGCAGGTCCAGGCTCACGCTGTTAGACGGGCTCTGGGTCTCGCCGGCTCGTGCTCGGGTGATTTCCGGCTGCAACTGGTTGTGTCGCACCCGCGCCAAACTCGACAAGGTCAGTTGATGGGTGAGCAGCATCAGCTGGGTTTGCAGCACTCGCGCATCATTCGCCGGCAGGGCTCGTGGGGGTTGGGCGAGCAGCAGTTGCGACAGTGCCGGCAGAGACCAGCGTTTATCGACTGCGGCGGAGCTCTCTGGCGGCGATGGCTGAGTACCGCTCAAAGAGGGCTGTGACTTTGGCGCCGATGCTAGGGGAGCGGGCGCTCCCGTGGGTACTGGCGGTTTTGTCACTGCATTCTCACTGCCAGCGAGTAGGCGCGCAATCAGTGCCAAATCAGCTGCGGGCGCGCTATTGCTTGGCTGAGTCGGCGGGCCTTGCGCCGCCGGGCCGGGCACGGCGGGAGCGAGGGTCTGGACAAGCTTCAGCAAGAGCGCCTTGCGATCGCTATTGATCAGATTCTGGACCGTTTCTTGCCCTTGGCGCGAGGCGCTGGCCAGCTTTTGCTCGAAGAAGGTACCGCTGTGCCCCATGGCCGACTTAAGCGTGGTCGTATTCACCTCGGGCGCCGTGACGGGCTGCCGGTCGATTCGAGCTAACAGTGCCTGCACGGCCTCCAGGCGTCCGCTGACTGGCAGGCGTGAGAGCAGTTGCTGGAGTAACGGAATATTGGTTTCCAGTCTTGGAGCGCTCTGTTGGGGTAAGATTTCCCGCAGCGCCTGTGCCAGGGCTTTTGGTTCAATCGGCGCGCGACCCAGCTGCGCACTGCCGCCAGTGGTGGCCTGGGAGACGGCCGCCGCAGGGGCAGGGGCAGGGGGGGCAGGTTGCAGAGACAGTTGTCGTTTGGCGTTGAGCAATACGCTTACTTGCTGACCCGTTTGCAGAGGCTCTTTACTCAGCACTGGCAGGCTTGTGCCTTTGAGCTCCAGGGTGACAAGCCGCACACTCTCGCCCGCAGCCAGCGCCAGCTTGAGATCCTGGCCCAGTGGCGGCGGCGCCATAGGTTTTGTGGAAGGCGCGAGGCCGGCGGGCAGAGGGGTCTGCCCGGCTAACCACTGGCGCTGCTCGACGCTGAGCGATTGCTGGCGCACCACCTGCGCCTGGGCCACCTCACCGATCTTCAGTGGCAGATCGATCGCGGTTCTGGCGCTTGCAGCCGGGAGCGACTCTCCCTGCGAGCGGGGAACAGCGCCGCCAGGGCGGTACAGCTGGGTGAAATCTATGGGCATAGTCGTCTTAATGTCCGTAGCATTTACGCCAATTAACGCCGTCATGGGTAAACTTTTGTGTCCCGGGGCTATATAATCGGCGCGCAATCACGTTTTCGGCCACCGGCCCCAATAATTGAGTGCCCTGATGCCAGCAAGGCAACCGACAGAACCACCCCGGCTGACGCTGGACAATGTCACCTGCGAGCGCGATGACCGGGTGCTGTTCTGTAACCTGCAGTATAACTGCCAGGCGGGTACTCTGTTGCAAGTTGTCGGATTCAATGGCGCCGGCAAAACCACCTTGCTCCATGCCTTGACCGGCCTGATTGCGCCCGCTGAGGGTCAGATCCTCTGGCAGCAAACCCCCATTGCCAATAGTGCCCGGGCCTTTCGCCAGGCGCTGCTGTACCTCGGCCATCAAGCCCCGGTCAAAGCCCATCTCACAGTCGCTGAAAACGCTCTGTGGCTCGCCCGCTTGCAAGGCGCCTCAGTTGAACGGCTGGACTGGGCACTCGAGCAGGTGGACATGCTCGCCTATCGCGATATTACCTGTCACTCGCTCTCCGCCGGCCAGCGCCGGCGGGTAGCCCTCGCTCAGCTTTACATGAGCCAGGCACCGCTGTGGGTGCTCGACGAACCCTTCACCGCCATCGATAAAGAGGGGGTCGCCAAGCTCGAAGCCCTGCTGGAGCGCCACTGCGCCCACGGCGGAATCGCCGTCCTCACTTCCCACCAGGCACTTCGAGTGGCCGGGATGCAGACGTTGAACCTGGCTGACTTTCAACCGCAAGCCGGAGCCAGTTACGCCTATGGATGATCAGCGCGGTGACAACTGGAGTGGGGTAAGCGCGGTCTTCAGTCGCGACTTGCGGTTGATGTGGCGCCACCGCAGCGACCTCGCCAATCCGCTGATTTTCTTTCTGATAGCCATCACACTTCTGCCTCTCGGAGTCGACCCGTCCCGCCAGCTGCTCGGTAGCATTGCACCAGGCATGCTCTGGATTATGGCCCTGCTGGCGACTCTATTGTCCATGGATCTGTTGTTTCGCGGCGACTACGACGACGGCAGTCTCGCGCAATTCCAGTTGGCACCACAGCCGCTGTACTTGACCGTGCTGGCAAAAGTAGCCGTCTACTGGCTCACGACAGGCTTACCCCTGGCGCTAATGGCGCCGCTGCTGGCGGTGATGCTGGCGCTGCCGGAAGGGGGTTACATACCCCTGACGTTATCCTTAACATTGGGCACGGCGGTGATGAGCCTTATCGGCGCACTGGGCGCGGCACTCACCGTGTGTTTACGCAGTGGCGGCCTGGTTCTGACGCTGATTGTTATGCCCCTGTATTTGCCGGTGCTAATCATCGGTGCCAACTGCGTCAGCAGCGCCGTGGCGGGGTTTGATTACAGCCGTGAGCTGGCCCTACTGGGCGCCGGGCTGGCCCTGGCGCTGATTGTCATGCCACCGGCCATTGCCGGGGCGCTACGAATTTCGTCCAATCAATAAAATAAGAGGGCTTTATCTTGGCTTGGCAATGGTTTCACCGTCTGGGATCTCCCCGCTGGTTTTACGAAAAGACCAGCCGCTGGCTCGTGTGGTTTGCGCCTTTGACCATTGCGTTGCTGCTTATCGGCCTTATCTGGGGGTTGGCATTTGCCCCCATTGACGCCAAGCAGGGGAACAGCTACCGGATTATTTTTATCCATATGCCTGCAGCGGTGCTCTCACTCGTCGGCTATTACATCATGGCCATCGCCGGCGGCGTCGGGCTTATCTGGCGTATGAAACTGCCCTTTATGGTGATGCAGGCCGCCGCGCCCATCGGTGCAGCACTGACTATTCTGACTTTGGCCACCGGCTCGCTATGGGGTTACCCCACCTGGGGGACTTTTTGGGAGTGGGATGCGCGGAATATCTTTATGCTCGTGCTGCTGTTTTTGTATCTGGGTATCGTGGTGCTGGGTAAGGTCTACCCGGTGCGCGACGCCGCCGATAAAGCCTGCGCCATACTCGCCCTGGTGGGCACAGTGAACGTACCCATCATCTACAAGTCGGTGGACTGGTGGTACAGCCTGCACCAACCGGCAAGCATTAAGTTTACCGGTGCCAGCAGCATTCACCCCAGCATGCTCTATCCGTTGTTGCTGTGCATCGTCGCCTACTACTGTTTTTACACACTGTCGCTGATTCTTTACACCCGCCGTGAAGTACTGGTACGCGAGGCGCGCACCCAGTGGGTCGGTGAGCTTGTCGGCGCGCCGAACAACGGTGACAAGAGCGGGGGCGAGCGCCATGCCTGAATTTAAGTTTTCCTCGTTAAACGACTTTATCACCATGGCGGGGCATGGCATCTATGTCTGGAGTTGCGTGCTGATTGCCGCCGTCATTCTTTCTGCACTGGTGATTCACCCACTGGTGTTGCACCGCTCGCAAAAGCGCCATATTCTGCGTCAGCGTCAACTGCAAGGCAGCCAGCAGGCCCGCCACCAGCGCAGTCCCCACACACCTTGAGGTATTCATGCATCCTGTCCGTAAACAGCGCTTGATCGTCGTTCTCGCCATTGTCTTACTGTCGTCGGTGGCGGTTGGCTTGTTGGTGTTTGCGCTGCGCGAAAACATCAATCTGTTCTATCCGCCGGCCAAGTTCAGCGCCGATGAAGTCCCGCGTAACGTCCGGCTACGAGCCGGCGGCTGTGTCGAGCCCGGCAGTGTGGTGCGCGATGATGAATCCCTGAAAATACGCTTTGTCTTGGTGGATAACACCGGTCAATTGACCGTGCAATACGAAGGCATACTGCCGGATCTGTTTGCCGAAGGGGAGGCCGCCGTGGTCAATGGAATGTGGCAGGACGACGATGTGTTCTACGCCGATCAAGTCCTGGCAAAGCACGATGAAACCTATATGCCGCCCGAAGTGGCCGAAGCCATGGGCAATGGTGAAGAGCACCAGGCCACCTGCGAGGTTGTCGATTATGGTTCCTGAGCTCGGTCATTTCGCGCTGATTCTGGCCCTCGGGCTGAGCGCAGCCCTGTTTGTCTTGCCGCTGTGGGGCGCATACCGGGGCAGCCAGCCGCTGATGCTCTCGGCGCGCTCTCTGGCCACCGGTCAGTTGGTGCTCATCGCCCTGGCTTTTGTGGCTTTGGGCTGGGCTTTTCTTCACGACGACTTTTCTGTGGCCTACGTCGCCAACCACTCCAACTCGCTGATGCCCGTCTACTACAAACTCAGCGCCATCTGGGGTGGCCACGAGGGCTCGCTGCTGCTGTGGATTTTGATTCTCTCTGGTTGGACCTTCGCCATTGCCGTGTTCAGTCGCTCGCTGCCGCTCGACATGCAGGCACGGGTGCTAGCCGTGATGGGTTTTGTGGCGACGGGTTTTTTGCTGTTTATTCTGCTGACCTCCAATCCCTTTGACCGGATTCTGCCACTCTCGCCCCAAGAGGGCGCAGACCTCAACCCGCTGTTGCAAGACCCGGGGCTGATTTTCCACCCGCCGCTGCTGTATATGGGGTACGTAGGCTTTAGCAGCGTCTTTGCCTTCGCCATTGCCGCCTTGCTCACCGGCAAGCTCGATACCGCCTGGGCCCGCTGGTCGCGCCCTTGGGCCACCGTTGCTTGGGCCTTTCTGACGGTGGGCATAGCGCTGGGCAGCTGGTGGGCCTATTACGAGCTCGGCTGGGGCGGCTGGTGGTTCTGGGATCCGGTGGAAAATGCCTCCTTTATGCCCTGGCTGGTGGGCACGGCCCTGATTCACTCGCTCGCCGTCACCGAGAAGCGCGGCCTGTTTAAAAGCTGGACCATCCTGCTGGCGATTTTCGCCTTTTCGTTGAGCCTGCTTGGGACCTTTCTGGTCCGCTCCGGGGTGCTGACTTCGGTTCACGCCTTTGCCAATGACCCCGAGCGGGGCATGTTCGTGCTGATGTTTCTCGCCGTAGTGGTGGGCAGTTCGCTACTGTTGTTTGCGTTGCGCGCTCCCGTGGTCAAAAGTGCGCCCGGTTTTACACTGCTCTCGCGCGAAGCGCTGTTGCTGGCCAACAACATCATCCTGGTGATCAGCATGATCACGGTGCTCTTTGGCACACTGTTCCCGCTGGTAGCGGATGCCTTAAAGCTCGGTAAATACTCGGTGGGCGCCCCTTACTTCAACCTGACCTTTTTGCCCTTTATCACGCTGATCTGCCTGCTGATGGGTCTGGCACCAGAAAGCCGCTGGAAGCGCACCCAACTGGGGCAATTAGTAGCAAAGGCGCGCTGGCCACTGCTCATCAGTGTACTAGCGGGCATAGCGCTACCCTTCGCCCTGGGGGAGTTCACCCTGCTTATGGCTTTTGCCAGCTTTGTCGGCACCTGGGTGGCGAGCGCCACCCTCGCAGACCTATGGCGCAAGAGCGCCCATCGCGACGGCCGGGCGACGGGTCTGGGCCAGCTCAGCCTCAGCTATTGGGGCATGATCATTGCGCATCTGGGCATCGCCACCATGGTGTTCGGGGTGTGCTACAACAGCCACTACAGTGATGAGCAAAAAATCCGGATGAGCGTCGGCAACCCCGTCACTGTTGGCGGCTACCAGTTCACCATGGATAAGCTTGAGAAAATCCGCGGACCCAACTATGTCGCTGATCAGGCGGTAGTCAGCATGAGCCGCAACGGCAAAACCCTGGTGGTATTAAAGCCGCAAAAACGCCGCTACCTCGCCAGTGGGCAGATTATGACGGAGGTTGCGCTCGATCCGGGTTTTACCCGCGACATTTACGTCGCCCTGGGCGATAACATCGATGCCTCCACCTGGGCCGTACGTGTTCACTATATGCGCTTTGTGCGCTGGATTTGGCTCGGAGCGCTGATGATGGCCTGCGGCGGTGTGCTCGCCGTCATCGATAAGCGCTATCGCCGGCGGGTGACAAAACATACAGAATCCTTGTCGGCAAACGCTGCGGAGGCTCAGGGTGCAGAGAGTTAAACTGTTTCTTCCCCTACTTGTATTGCTGGTGCTCTTACCACTGTTTTACGTCGGTCTCAGGCTCGATCCCTACGCCATGCCCTCTGCGCTGGTGGGTAACCCGCTGCCGGACTTTGAACTGTCTCTGGTTGAGCAACCCGATGTCACCGCCACCTCGGCGGATCTGAAAGGGCAGGTCACCTTGCTGAACGTCTGGGCCACCTGGTGTTTTGCCTGTAAAGCCGAGCACCCCTATTTGAACAAGCTGGCAGAGCAGGGTATCAACTTGGTCGGGGTCAATTACAAAGACGAGCGCCAAGCGGCGCAAAAGTGGTTGCGGGAGCTGCACAATCCCTATCAATACAGTCTCTACGACAACGAAGGGCGCCTGGGCATGGAGCTGGGGGTCACCGGTGCGCCGGAGACCTATTTGGTGGATGCCGAGGGGGTTGTGCTCTATCGGCATATCGGCGTTGTCGACGACAGGGTCTGGCGGGAAATTCTCGGACCACAGTATCGCGAGGCGCTGGGGCAGCAGAGTCCTTAGAGCGGGTGTGCAGCGCCAGGAAGGGGAATCCTACAAACGGCTATCCCGCCCGTTAGGCATGGACAATATCAACGGGCATAAAAAAGGCCCCACAGTGTGGAGCCTTTCTAAATAGTGGCGGACCGGACGGGAAACACTCGGGTCATCCCTGACCCTCGCCCTACGGGCAGCACCTGCGTACTGTGCAAAACGGCTATCCTGCCGTTTTGTCGAACACCGCTTCGCGGGTTCGTCGTCCCGTCCTTTGGCTTAGGACTATTTAACGGGCATAAAAAAGGCCCCACAGTGTGGAGCCTTTTCAAATAGTGGCGGACCGGACGGGACTCGAACCCGCGACCTCCGGCGTGACAGGCCGGCATTCTAACCAGCTGAACTACCGGTCCGCAATCCTGAAGTGGTGGGTGGTACAGGGATCGAACCTGTGACCCTCGCCTTGTAAGGGCGATGCTCTCCCAGCTGAGCTAACCACCCCCGTTCAGGAGCTGCGTATTCTAATGATTCGCAACCGAAGGTCAACCACTTTTTTGCAATTTTTATGACAAAAGGTCTGCGGCTGCCGGACTCGCACTGCGTTCACCCGGCAGGTATACTCGCCACTGCTTTGGAGAAGGTATCACCATGCGATTGTTGTGTGTGTTTTTGATGTTTCTGGGTCTTGTCTGTCAGGCAGAGCCCGTATACGAGTTTGACAACCCGGTGGATCGGGCGCGTTTCCAACAGTTTAACGAGGAGCTTCGCTGTCCCCAGTGCCAGAATCAAAACTTGGCCGGTTCCGACTCACTGGTCTCGGAGACCCTGCGCGAAGATCTGTACGAGCAGATTCTGGCAGGGCGCAGTGACAAGGAAATCATCGACGATATGGTGCGCCGCTACGGCGATTACATCCTCTACCGCCCCCCCTTTGACGCCTCCACAGCCGTGCTCTGGCTGGGGCCCTTCGGCCTTTTGCTCATCGGGGGCACCGTGCTGCTGTTAATGGTGCGCCGCCGGGCACGGCAAACCGCTCAGGACCCTGAGCTGTCGGCCGCTGAACAGGCCCGCTTGCAGCGCTTACTCGACGAACACGACACCCAAGCAGCCTCCAGGGAGCAGCCATGAACGAGCTTTATATCGGCGCTTTTCTACTGACACTGCTGGCGCTCGCCAGTGTGCTCTGGCCGATGCGCCGTCGGGCGCTGGTGGATTCGGCAGCGACCGAAGCCCGCGAGGAAGAAAACGTCCAGCTGTACCGCGAACATCACCGAGAGCTTGAGCGCTCGCTTGCAGAGGGAGGCATCGACCAGGAGCAGTACCAGCGCCTTGAGCTGGAGCTCAAACGCAACTTGCTTGCCGACCAGGCGGCCATAGGGCAGCGCCGCTACCAAAACAAAGGCCGCCCCTTGTTGCTGGTCACCGCCGCGCTGTTGGTTGTCGGGGCGCTTTGGTGGTACCTCGAACGCGGCTCGGCGGCCGATGTGGAGCTGACGCGTTTACAGCAACAGGTCGCCATGGACAATTTTGCCGCCATGCAGGCAGGGCAGCAGCCGGACATAGAGCCGACCCGAGCACTGATTCAGGCGATTGAGGCCCGGCTGAAATCGCGCCCTGACAATACACGCTATTGGTATATGCTCGGCCGCTACGCCAGCCAGGTGGGCGACTATCAACGCGCCGAAACCGGCTTTCGTAAAGTCTACGAACAATCGCCCAATGACCCAGGGGCGGCATCGGAGCTCGCCCAGGCCATTTTTCTCGGCAATGGTAATCGCATCAACGACGAGGTGAGCTTTCTGGTGGACCGTGCCCTTGAGGGCGACAGTCAAGACACCACGGCCTTGGGTCTCGCCGGGATTCGCGCCTTTGAAGCGCGCAATTTCCGCGACGCCGAGCGCTACTGGCTGCGCGCGGTCGAGAGTACTCCCGAAGGCGCGCCCGGTCGTCAGGCGCTGATGGCTGGGGTTGCCAGGGCGCGCAGTGAGCAGGGCGCCGATGGCGCGCCCGCCCCTGTGAGCGACAGTGCCAGCTGGCAGATTCCACTCACGGTCAGTCTCGCCGAAGGGCTTGAGGCCCCGGCCGGAGCAACGCTGTTTGTGTTTGCCCGCCAGTACAACGCCGGCCCTATGCCGCTGGCGGTTTACCGCGGCCCCGTACCCCAGTTTCCGGAATCAATTATCCTGGATGAAACTATGGCCATGACAACAAAAGATCGGTTGATGCAGGAGGGGCAAATAGAATTAGTCGCCCGCATCTCCAGCAGTGGGCAGGCCATGCCTCAACCGGGGGATCTCCAGGGCTCGCTTGGCCCGCTCGACATGGGCGCTCTGCCCGAGCAAATAACCGTAAAAATCAGCGAACGCTTGTAACCACTCTGGCGCCTGTTCGGTAAAGTCGACGGGCGTCATGGATTTGTTAAAAAACTTCGCTAAATCGCTGATGGCACAGGTGTAATGCCCCCGGCAAATGTGTAAAATTCTCGTCTTTATCTGGGTAATGGCTGGCGCAAAGCCGCTTTGTTAGAGCGTAGGCAGGTTGCATCTTGCCTATCCGCTGCCCCGGTACCACATGGCCGACGTCTGTCGCACACCTTTTCGGCCCACGCAGGCGGCATATAACGAGTGACAAGGACCTATGCGGTTAAAATGTATTAAATTGGCGGGGTTTAAGTCCTTTGTAGACCCGACAACCGTGAACTTCCCCAGTAACCTCTGCGCGGTAGTGGGGCCCAACGGTTGCGGCAAGTCCAATATTATCGATGCCGTGCGCTGGGTAATGGGTGAATCCTCCGCCAAGAACCTGCGCGGCGAGTCGATGACCGATGTTATCTTTAACGGCTCGGGCGGGCGCAAGCCTGTGGGCCAGGCCTCCATTGAGCTGGTTTTCGATAACAGCGACGGCACCCTGGTTGGCGAATACGCCGCCTTCACCGAAATTTCCATCAAGCGCAAGGTCAGCCGCGACGGCCAGAACCTCTATTACCTTAACGGCGCCAAATGCCGGCGCCGGGATATCACTGATATTTTCCTCGGCACGGGTCTCGGCCCGCGCAGCTACGCCATTATCGAGCAGGGCATGATTTCGCGCCTGATTGAGGCGAAGCCCGAAGAGCTTCGGGTGTATATCGAAGAGGCCGCAGGTATCTCCAAATACAAAGAGCGCCGCCGCGACACCGAAAACCGCATGCGCCGGACGCAGGAGAACCTCGAGCGGCTGACAGATATCCGTGAGGAGCTGGAGCGCCAGCTCTCGCGCCTGGAGCGCCAGGCCCAGGCGGCCGAGAAATACACCGAGTTCAAGAAACAGGAGCGGCTGCTCAAGGCCCAGGTCCAGGCCCTCAAATACCGCCACCTGGACGAGCAGGCCAAGTCGAAACAGCAGGCCATTCGCGACCTGGAAGTCAAAATGGAGTCCTTTGTTTCCGATCAGGTGAACAAAGACACCCAAATTGAGAAATTTCGCAGTCAGTACACGGAACTTGGCGATAAATTCAACGAAGTACAGGGCCGCTTTTACTCCATTGGCGCCGACATTGCGCGAATCGAACAGAGCATCAAGCACGCCGAAGAGCGCAACCGGCAGCTGCAGACCGATCTTGAGCGCACCGATCGCGAAAGCCGCGAGGCCAAGGAGCGCCTGGCGGCGGACCTCGAGCGCGAGCAGCTCTGGCAAGCCGAGCTACTGGAAATTGAACCTGAGCTGGAGCTGGTCGAGGCCGCCGAGCAGAGCTCGGGCGACCTGTTGCAGGAGGCCGAAGAACTGATGCAGCGCTGGCAGAGCGACTGGGACGCCTTCAACCAGCGCGCTGCCGAACCGCGCCAGCGGGCCGAAGTACAACAATCGCGCATCCAGCACTTGGAGCAAGTCCAGCAGCGGTTGTTGGCGCGGGTCGAAAAGCTCACCGAAGAAAAGAAAAGCCTGGGCGAGGATGCCGCCGACGACGACCAGGTGGAACTTCTGCGCGAGGAGTTGGCCGAGCTCGACGTCAAGATGGAGACCTGCCGCGAGGCGAGCGAAACCCAGTCAGAACGCCTGGAGAGCATTCGCCAGGACGGTCGCGAGGCGGCCGACGAGCTCGATCGCCAGCGCAGTCAATTACAGAGCATGCGCGGTCGCCACGCCTCACTCGAGGCACTGCAGCAGGCGGCTTTGGGTGAGAAAAGCAAAGCGGTCACCCAGTGGCTGGAGAGTCAGTCGTTAGTAAGCGCTCCGCGTCTGGCCGAGCAAGTCAGCGCTCGCGACGGCTGGGACAAAGCCCTTGAGACCGTACTCGGTAACACCTTGCAAGCAGTGTGTGTCGATGGCGCCGACGACGTCGCCGGGACGCTTGAATCCCTCACTCAGGGTGAGTTGATTCTGCTGGACGCCAAAGCCAAATGCGAGGTCACAGCCTCGGCTAAAGGCCCGCTGCTGAGCGATTACATCAGCGCCGATTGGGATGTGGCCGGCCTGCTCGCCGGCGTTCACGTCGCCGAAGATTTGGCCGCCGCGCTTGAAATTCGTCAGCGCCTGGGGGCGGGCGAGTCCGTGGTCACTCGCGACGGCCTCTGGCTCAGTCCGCACTGGCTAAAAGTCGCGCGAGAAACCGACGCCAGCGCTGGCGTGATTGCACGGCGCCAGGAGCTCGAGGAGCTGACCGAGGCCATCGCCGAGGCCGAAGCCAGCGTTGCCGCGCTGGCCCAGAGCCTCGAGAACAATCGCGATGCGGCCCGCCAGACCGAGCAGGAGCGGGAGAACCTTCGCCGCGAGCTGGATACCTTGAACAGCCGCCACGGCGAGCTGCGCTCGAGCATCAGCGCCAAGCAGGTAAAAATTGAACAGACGGGCATGCGCAAGTCGCGCCTTGAGAGCGAAATTCGCGAAGGCCGCGAGCAGATGGAGCAGGAGGTCGAGCAGCTGGCCGAAGCGCGGATGATTCTCAGCGAGGCCATCGACGCCATGGAGGCGGATACCCAGGAGCGCGAAGAGTTGCTGGCAGCGCGCGATGAGATTCGCGGCAAACTCGATGGCGCCCGGCAAAAAGCCCGGCACGACAAAGACAAGGCACACGAGCTGCAAATGCGCGTGTCCTCGCTCAACACCCAAATCGACAGCATCAAGCTCGGCATCGCCCGCCTGCAAGAACAGAGCGAGAGCCTGGCAGAGCGCCGCGAGCAGTTGGCTGAGTCCATGGCGGAAAACCGCGATCCGGCCGAAGAAAACAAGCTGGAATTGGAAGCGGCCCTCGACAAGCGCGTGCGGGTCGAAGAAGAGCTGAGCGAAGCCCGCCGCGCTCTCGAAGCGGTCGAACACGACTTGCGCGAGGCCGAGCAGTCGCGCAACCGCGCCGAACAAGAGGTGCAGGCCGTGCGCTCACATCTGGAGCAAGAGCGTTTGAGCGCCCAGGCCTTTGAGGTCCAGCGCAATACCCTCGCCGAGCAGCTGGCCGAAGACCAGTTCGACCTGGAGACACTGCTGGCCAATATTGCCGAAGACGCCGAAATGGCACCGCTGGAAACCGAGCTTGAGCAGCTCGCCTCGCGCATTGCCCGCTTGGGGCCGATTAACCTGGCGGCGATTGACGAGTACAAGTCCGAGTCCGAGCGCAAAAACTACCTGGACGCCCAAAACGAAGACTTGGTGGAAGCACTGGAAACTCTGGAAAATGCCATTAAGAAAATCGACCGGGAGACCCGCACCCGCTTTAAAGAGACCTTCGATCAGGTCAACAGCGGTTTGCAGGAGCTGTTTCCGAAGGTCTTTGGCGGCGGCCATGCCTATCTGGAGCTGACCGGCGAGGATCTGCTCGATACCGGCATCGCCATCATGGCCAGACCGCCAGGCAAGCGCAACAGCACCATTCACTTGCTCTCCGGTGGTGAGAAGGCGCTCACAGCCATCGCTTTGGTTTTCTCGATTTTCCGCCTGAACCCCGCGCCCTTCTGTATGCTGGACGAGGTGGACGCGCCCCTCGACGACGCAAACGTCGGCCGCTACGCGCGCATGGTGGAAGAGATGTCAGAGCATGTGCAATTTATTTACATCACCCACAACAAGATCGCCATGGAAATGGCGCATCAGCTCATGGGTGTCACCATGCATGAGCCAGGCGTTTCTCGCCTGGTAACTGTGGACGTGGATGAGGCCGCCGAGCTCGCCGCTGTTTAATGACCCTTAGGTAGACTGGATTTGTAGCTATGCAAGAGTGGTTAACCGTTATCGTAGTGCTCTTGATTGTCGGCATTTTGCTCGATGGCTGGCGGCGTATGCGCGCGGCCAGCAGGGACAACATCCGCGTGTCGCGGCGTGCCCGCCGCTTTGAAAGCCAACCCGAGCCCGCCGACGATCAATACACCAGCGAACTGCCCAATGGCGGTGCCCGCGTCGTTGCCAAGCGAACCCCGCCGCCAACCCAGACACCAAAGCCAGCTCAGCGCCGCGAAGCGGTCGCCCAGGCAAAGCGCGAGAGTCAGATTCCACAGCAAGTCTCGCTGAACCTCGATGAATCAGTGCCCATGCTCATGGAGTCAGTGGACGAACAGGAACAGCGCCGCGAGCCTCAATTTTTTGCACCCGAAGATCGAGAGTCCGATTTCGATGAACCCGATTTCCAGGACGGCCGGGCGCAGGAAGATGACGCGCACTATGCACAGGATGAATCATCGCATCCCACGCCAGCCTACGGCCACGATGCGCAAGGAGAATACACAGATCACCCCCTTAGTGACGATCGCGCCGAACCGTCTTTTTCCGCGCTGGGTGAAGACGAGGCTCTGGACGATCAACCCCTGTACACCGAAACGCCCAACGAAACCGACGATCAGCCCCTGACTGAAGAGCCGGACGAGGTCATTATCATTAATGTCATGGCCCGCGAGGGTCAGCAATTTGCCGGCGCTGCCTTACTCGATACCTTGCTGCAATGCGGCATGCGCTACGGCGACATGAATATTTTCCACCGGCACGCGCGCGACAACGGCGAGGGCCCGGTGATTTTCAGCCTGGCCAATATGGTCAAGCCCGGGGTGTTTGATCTCGATACCATGGCCAACTTTTACACGCCGGGCGTCAGTATGTTTATGACGCTGCCCATGCGGGTAGACAGCATCAAGGCGTTTGACATTATGCGCGAGACGGCCGTTGCCATCGCCAACACCCTGGGCGGCGAGCTGAAAGACGAAAACCGCAGCGTGATGACTCGCCAGACCATGGAGCACTGCCGTCAGCGCATTGCCGACTACGAACGCAAACGTCTGTCGCGCGCCGGCGCTTAAGAGAGGGCCGAGGTGTCTGTAGAGGAAATTCCGGCCCAGGTGCGCCAGCGTACCGACGAGCTGCGCGCGAGTATCGACGATCACAACTACCGCTACTACGCGCTCGACGAACCGCAAATCCCCGACGCTGAATACGATCGGCTGATGCAAGAGCTGCGCGAACTGGAGGCGGCCCATCCCGCACTCGCCAGCTCGGACTCACCCACCCAGCGGGTAGGCAGCGCACCGCTCGACAGTTTTGTCAGTGTCCCCCACGAAAAGCCCATGTTGTCACTGGACAACGCCTTCAGTGACGAGGACCTGCGCGCATTTGATCAGCGCTTAAAAGACCGCCTGAAAATTACCGACGACATCGCTTACGCCTGCGAGCCCAAGCTCGATGGCATTGCCATCAGTATCCTCTACGAACAGGGTATCATGACGCGGGCGCTGACCCGCGGCGATGGCGCTAACGGCGAGGACATTACCCAAAACGTGCGTACCATTCGCTCGGTACCGCTCAAGCTGCGCGGCGAGGGATTTCCAGAGCGCCTGGAGGTGCGCGGCGAAATCTACATGCCCAAGGCGGGTTTCGCTGAACTGAACAGAAAAGCGGCCGAGCAGGGCGAAAAGATTTTTGTGAATCCGCGCAATGCCGCCGCCGGTAGCCTGCGCCAACTGGATTCGCGTATTACCGCCAAACGTCCGCTCGAGCTGTGTGCCTACAGCGTGGGGGCTCATCAGGGGCTGGCACTGCCGCCAAGGCACACCGATATCCTCAACAAACTCAAGGAGTGGGGCTTTAAAATCAACCCACAAATGGCGGCGGTCGACTCCATAGAAGCGTGCATCGCCTACCACCAACGCCTGGGTGAAAAGCGCGATGGCCTGAGCTACGACATCGACGGCGTGGTGTTTAAAGTCAACGATATTGATCTTCAGGAAACCTTGGGGTTTGTCTCGCGGGCCCCACGCTGGGCCATTGCCTATAAATTCCCGGCGCAGGAAGAGATCACCGAGCTACAGGATGTCGAGTTCCAGGTCGGTCGCACCGGCGCCATTACCCCGGTGGCGCGGCTCAAGCCGGTGTTCGTCGGTGGCGTCACTGTCTCCAACGCCACCTTGCACAACCGCGATGAAATTGCCCGCCTCGATGCGCGCATCGGCGATACCGTGATCGTGCGCCGCGCCGGCGATGTCATCCCGCAAATTGTCGGCGTGGTATTGGAGCGCCGCCCGGAAAACGCGCGGGCGATAGCGTTTCCCGATCACTGCCCGATTTGCGCTTCACCGGCCGTGCAAATCCCCGGCGAGGCCGCGGTGCGCTGCGAAGGTGGGCTGATTTGCCCGGCCCAGCGCAAGGAGGCCATTATTCACTTTGCCTCGCGCAAGGCCATGGACATCGAGGGGCTCGGTGACAAATTGGTCGAGCAATTGGTCGAGCAGGGCCTGGTCAGCACAGTGGTGGACCTGTTCGCCCTCGAGGCGGAACAAATCAGCAGCCTTGAGCGCATGGGGCCCAAGTCCGCAGAGAACCTGCTGGCCGCCCTCGAGGCCTGTAAGCAGGTCAGTTTTGCACGTTTTATCTATGCCCTGGGAATCCGCGAGGTGGGCGAAGCCACGGCGCGTAATTTGGCCGCACACTTCGGCTCTCTTGAGGCCCTGGCCCAGGCAGACGAGCAGGCGCTGCAGGCAGTCGAGGACATAGGCCCGGTTGTCGCCCATTTTGTCCGCGACTTTTTTATCACCGAAGACAACCTCGCCATTATTCGCGATTTACAAAGCGCGGGCGTACACTGGCCCGAGAGCGAACCGGCGAGCGCCGAAGCGCTGCCACTGGCCGGGCAAACCTGTGTGCTCACCGGCACGCTCGATGCCATGAGCCGCGATGAAGCAGGCGATAAGCTGCGCGCCCTCGGCGCCAAGGTAGCCGGCAGCGTCTCCAAGAAAACCGACTTTATTGTCGCGGGCCCCGGCGCAGGCTCCAAACTGACCAAAGCCGAACAGCTCGGCATCGAGATACTGGACGAGGCGGCCCTTCTGTCGCTTCTGGCACAACACGGTCAATTCCAGGAGTAGGATCTACCTATGGAAGCGGAATCAATCGTTTACGGCTGCATCAAAGACAGCATTATCGGCCCCGGTCAGAGCGAGCGGATTCAAATCAATCGCGACGCCATGCTGACCTTGCCGCGCGCCGAGGAGTGGCCTTTTCTCTGCCAGGAAATGTTTGCCATCCCCGACCCGACGCGCATCAGCGGCAGCTATCAAACCGACGTGATGCACTTTGGCGCCTCCTACAAGGCGGTGGAATACGAATGGAACCAGTGGATTGAGCAGTTCGAAAACCTGCTCAGCAAAATGTACTGGGTTTCGGCCACGGTACACCTGGAAACCGAGCTCTGCGGCACCCATACCTTTACCTGGGAGTGCAACCGCAATTTTCATGTGCCCGGTTCCGGTGACATGTACGTGCAGTGCCAGTGGAGCCACGAAGATTACTTAAGAGCCTGATATGAACCCCACCGATTTTCGCTTTCGGCGCCTGCGCCGCACCGCGGCACTACGCGCCTTGGTCAGAGAAACGCACCTGACCACCGACGATCTGATTTTGCCGCTGTTTGTGCAAGAGGGCATTGATAAACCCGTCGCCATAGACAGCATGCCCGGCGTTGTCCGCTACCCGGAGAACCAGCTGGCCGAGGCAGTGAAAAGCGCCTGGGCACTGGGCATTCGCGCGGTCTTGTTGTTCGGTGTTTCCGAGCACAAAGATGACAAGGGTTCCGATACCTGGCGCGAAGACGGTCTACTGGCGCGCATGGTTCGTGCGGCCAAGGCCGCTGCCCCGGACATGATCGTGATCAGCGACAACTGCTTTTGCGAGTACACCAGTCACGGCCACTGTGGCGTGGTTGCCGATGACGATGTGGATAACGACAAAACCCTGAAAAACTTGCAAAAGCAAGTGGTCAACTGCGCCCGCGCCGGTGTCGATATGATCGCCCCCTCGGGCATGCAGGACGGCATGGTGAACGCCATACGCGAAGCGCTCGACAGCAACGGTTTTCCGCATTTGCCGGTGATGTCTTACTCCACCAAGTTTGCCTCGGCTTTCTACGGCCCATTTCGAGACGCGGTGGACAGTAACTTCAAGGGCAGCCGCAACACTTACCAAATGGACTCGGCCAATGGTCGCGAGGCACTGGCCGAGTCCATGCAGGATGAAGCCGAAGGCGCCGACATTTTGATGGTCAAGCCGGGGCTCGCCTACCTCGATGTACTGGCCTCCATTCGCGCCCACAGCGTAAGACCGCTGGCGGTCTATCATGTCAGCGGTGAATACGCCATGATCAAGGCATCAGCCGCCGCCGGCGTCATTGATGAGCGTGCGGTGGTACTTGAGACCATGCTCGCCTTCAAACGGGCAGGAGCCGACCTAATCATTACCTACTACGCCACCGACATCGCCCTCTGGCTGCAAGGCACCGATTAATCATGTCCCGATCACTTGTTATTGCCATTATCGCCACCATTATCGGCCTCGCGACCATCGCTGTCGGGCTTTATGTTTTGAGTCAAACGCCCGCGCCTGCGCCGGAAGCCACCGCCCAAAGCAGCAGCGCCGCCCTCGTGGTGGTGCCACAGCTCGAATCCGCGGTCACAGATGTGCCCTTGGGTGATGCGGAGCCCGGCTCCGAAGCCTGGTGCGAGGCCATGATGATCAAGGCCGACAACGACTGGTCCGATGAAGAGTCCAAACTCTTCGCTGCGCAGTGCATTTACCAGTAGCTTGCCTTAACCGAGAGCCAAAGCCGTGACCAGCAACCAACCCACTGTAGTGGATGAGTTAGACCCGCCGTCTCTGCAGGCGCGCTTTCATCGACTGCGCAGCAACAAAGCTTTCGAGCTTTTTGTCATCGGCATTATCGTGTTTTCCGCGCTGGTGATCGGCGCGAAAACCTACGATATTCCGCCGCTCATCTCCAAGATTATCGTATTTGCCGACTGGTTTATCACCCTGTTTTTCTTGGTTGAAATCACCATTCGGTTTATAGGCGAACCGCGTAAACGGGATTTTTTTAGATCCGCCTGGAACATATTCGATACCCTGATTGTCGTTGTCAGTCTTGTGCCTATTGAAGACAGTGAGATGGCACTGGTAGGCCGGTTGATTCGCGTGTTCCGGGTGCTGCGGATGGTGTCGATTATCCCCGAGCTGCGGGTACTGATCAGCTCTTTGATCAAAGCGATGCCCCAGCTGGGCTATGTGGCACTGCTGATGTTTATTATTTTCTATATTTACGGTGCCATCGGCAGCTTCTTTTTTGCCTCGGTCAATGAGGTATTGTGGGGCGATATTGCCATCAGCATGCTCACCTTGTTTCGCGTGATGACCTTCGAGGACTGGACGGATGTCATGTACGAAACCATGGAGCATTACCCACTCAGCTGGTTGTTCTACGTCAGTTTTATTTTCCTGACCGCCTTCGCTTTTTTGAACATGATCATCGGTATCGTGGTCAACGTGATCGAGTCGGAAAACCGTGCCCGGCAGATTGAAGAACAGGGCGAGCAGCCCGCTCGCTCCGACCTTGAAGCGCAACTCAAACAGCTGCAAGAATCCGTCAATCAGTTGCTGGAGCGTCAGCGCTAGCGCACGACCGGCCAGCTAATCTTCCTAGCTTTTGACATTGGGGAAGAAACGCTGCAGCTTTTTCTGCAGCGCCTCGACATCGATGGGCTTTGCCAAATAATCGTTGACGCCGTGATCAATGGCTTCGCGAATCTGACTCGCCTGGGTGATGGAGGTGGTCATTACGAACTGGCTGTTGTCATAGCGCTCAGCGGCCAGCATGGCGCTGTGCACTTCCAATCCATTTTTTATCGGCATATTCCAGTCGGAGAGAATCATGTCGTAGGGCAGGGGCGTATCGTACATCAGGTTAATGGCTTCCTGCCCATCCTTGGCCATATCCACATTGTCAAACCCCAACTCCTCTAGCTGGGCAACCAGCAACTTGGCACAGTACTCGTCGTCGTCCACCACCAGAATGCGCACATCGCTGCCGCTTTGCGGCTCGCTGGCGCTGCCAGCCTTTTGCTGGAATTTACCGAGAATGGTTTTCAGCTGCCCGAGCAATTGCTCGGCGCGACTGCGCTGCTCGCCCTCAAGGGTGGGCAGGGTTTTGCTAAGCCAAGCCTGGCGTTGTTTGAGTGTTTCGGTAATAAGCGCTTGTTCTTCACGTGAAAACTGCATTGGATCTAATCTCCCCCTCTTGCCGATACTATAGAACAGCGAGCGAGCCTGTGCTTGCTTTTTCATTGCCGATTGTTATCTTTGTCTGCCCGCCGCCCAAGTCATTTGAGGAGAGCCCATGGCCGAACTGTCCGAACTTCTGAGCCGGGTCGATCGCTTGCTCGATCGCCTGGAGCATCTGATTCCCACCCCACCGCCCGAGCCCGACTGGCGCGCACCAGCATTCTATTGGCGTGCCGGCAATCAGGGCGGCTATTTGCAGGCGGTGCATCAGCCGCACCATATTCCGCTGCAGGCGCTGCAAAATGTCGACCAGCAAAAAGACCGGGTGCTGCGCAATACCGCCCAGTTTGCCGCGGGTAAACCCGCCAACAACCTGCTGCTCACCGGCGCTCGAGGCACGGGCAAATCCACCCTTATCAAGTCCTGCTGGCACTACCACAGGGACAGCATTAGGCTCGTGGAAATCGACAAACCGGATTTGCCGCAACTGGGGCAATTACTGCTGAGCCTGGCCGAGCGCCCCGAGCGTTTTATTGTTTTCTGCGATGACTTGTCATTTGAAGAGGGTGAGCATCACTACAAGGCACTGAAGTCGGCACTGGACGGCTCCATTTGCGCGCCCGGCGAGAACATTCTCTTCTACGCCACCAGCAACCGGCGCCACCTGCTGCCGCATAAAATGAGCGAAAACCTGGAAACCCAGCAGGTTGATGGCGACATTCGACCGGGCGATAGCATCGAAGAAAAAACCTCGCTGTCAGAGCGCTTTGGCCTCTGGCTGAGTTTTTACCCCTTCCGTCAAGACGAATATCTGGCCGCGGCCCGCTACTGGGTGGAGAGCCTCGGAGGACACTGGAGCGAGGACACCCGCATGGCCGCATTGCGTTGGAGCATGACCCGCGGCTCGCGCAGCGGCCGTGTCGCCTGGCAATTTGCCCGGGATTTTATTGGCGGCGCCGGCGTTGACGAATAACCCGGTCAGCACCTGAATATAGCGGTGAAACCGGCCGTTTAGTCAGGGCCTGCTAACACTCATTGAATACAGCGCCGACGACTGGTCAGGCGTGAGCCCTTAAAATTCCTGCACCTCCGCCAGGATTGCGAGGGCAACCATCACGTCGATCGGGACAATCGACGTGATGGCGACTAGAACCGATACTCAAGCGTCACACGGGCTGTGCGCGGCTCCAGCGGATGATAGTGAAGGTCTTCCACAGGGGCGGTCTCAGTTGCCAGCTGCGACTCGTAAAAATAGTCGATATCGTGATCGTCGCTATCGAGCAGATTGAGAAGATCCAAACTCAGGGTGAATTGATCAAAGCGGTAGCCGGTTTTCAAATTAACCAGAGTACTGGAGGCCGAGCGAACCTCGCCGGTTTCCACCAGAGGGCGAGGGCCAAAATAGCGCAGACGCAAACTGCCAAACAGACCATTTGCAAAGTCTGCACTCAGCCCGAGCTGCAGCACGTCTTCCACCGCGCCGGGGACATCAAGGCCCGGCTGCTCGCGTTGAAAGCGCGCGTCGGTATAGGCGTACTCGAGATCCAGCGTCCAATAATCACTGAGGGCATAGTAGGCCGCCAACTCGAGTCCGGTGCGCTCGGTGGCATCACTGGCCTCGGTGTTGCCGGCAACGCCGACAAACAGCAATTCGCTGTCGAGCTCCAAATACCAGAGCGCCGCCGAGAGGTTCAAGCGCTCGCCCAGATAGGCCCGTACACCCCATTCGGCCCCGCGTGATCTTACCAGTGGGTCGACGGGCTCGGCAGCACTGCCATCGGCCGGGTCCACCACAATGGTGGTGCCGCGTGCGTCGTTGGAGTGAAAGCCGGTGCCCGCCGAGAGATAGGTTTCCCACGCCTCACTCAAGGTGTAAATCAGGCTGGCCTTTAGCGATGCCATACCCTCATGGGTACGGCCACTGTTCACGCCGAGATCGACGCCAGCGCTGTTGACGCCCACGCTATCTTTTACGTCAAAGGCGTAAAAATCGTAGCGCACGCCGAGCTCCGAGCGCAGGCGGGGCGTTAATTCAAACACGCCGCTCCAATAGGCCGCCACACTGGCCTCGGTAATGGCATCGGCTCGGACCACACCCTGGCGCACTCGCTCGCTTGTCGCGTAGAGGCCCACCTCATTAATGTCGTCCACTCGGGTTTGCAGGCCGAAGGTATTGCTCACCTTTATCGCACCGAGCTGGCCCTCGCGGGTATAACTCATCTCACCCCCGTAAATACGGCGATCATCTACTTGCTCAAACTGATCGCCAGTGTCCGGGTTATCGAGATAATAGGTAAAGTTGGACCAGAGGTTTAAGTCGTACTCAAGAATATACGCGCTCGCTTTCCAGCGCTCACCTTGCCAGCCGAGATTCACGCTGTAGCGCGAAGACTCACCACCGGTCGAGGTATCGATTGAACCGAGCCGGTCGATAACACCGTCATTCACCGCCCGGGCGGGTATCTGATCGGCGCTGTTCCATTGATTGCGATAGCCCATCAGGCTCCAGGCAAAGGTGCCGCCGCCAAGTTCGCTGACGCCCTTAAGCAGACCGTTAAACTTTTCCAGGTCTTCATCGATGTCCGTCCAGGGGCCGTCGTAGTAGGTTGCCTCCAGGGCGGCGGTAATATCAGTGCGCGGGCCGGCGAAGGTGTCGCCCACAAGCAGACGGCCATAGCCGTTTTCACCGCCGGTCAGTTTTACCATTCCGGCATCCAGGCGGTTGCGGCTGATGATTTGCGCCGCGCCCGCGCCGCTAAAATCACCCACATCGGCGTAGTAGGGGCCTTTGTGGTAGTGCATGGCGCCCACCAACTCGGGAATAATAAAATTGAGGTCGGTGTAGCCTTGGCCGTGACCGTGGCTGCGCATATTCACGGGCATGGCGTCATAAGACGTGGCAAAGTCAGTACCATGGTCCACATTAAAACCGCGCAGAAAATACTGATTGGCCTTGCCGGTACCACTGTGCTGTGTGACCACCATGCCGGGAATCAACTCGAGGATTTCACCGGTGCGCAGCAGGGCGCGAACCTCAATGTCTTTTTGCGAAACCAGCCCCTCAGAGGCCGATTGACTCTGACCGATTAAATTGACAGCGCGACCGGAAACGGTAATCTGCTCAATCGAGTCATGGGCATGGGCGAGGGTGCTGAGCAGCACACCAGAAGTTAACGAGAATAGACATAAGGGTTTGGGCAACATGGCAAGGCTCCTTTGGGGTGCCCGTATTATGCCGCCCGGCGTGAATACCGATAACAGCTCGGTGTTAGCGCTTAATCAACACAGGTTTTTACGCTCTGGCCACCATGGGTTGTCTGGCTGACAACAGCTCGTCGTAGAGCTCAATATAACCTGTGCAGCTGGCCTCCCAGCTAAAGTCCCGCGCCATGCCGTTGTGCTGCAACCGCTGCCACAATTCGTTCTGACGATAGCACACCATCATCTGCTGCAGCGTCTGTTGCAAAGCTTCGGCGGAGGGCTCGGAGAACAAAAAACCGGTCTCATCAATGTCATCCAACCCGAGACTGCCGCTCAAGTATCCGGCAATTTGCGACTGGGCTAGATGCACCACCGTGTCGCGCAAGCCGCCCACGTAGTGACACACAGGCACGGTGCCGTACCTCTGGCTGTACATTTGATTGAGCCCGCAGGGCTCGAACAGCGATGGCATCAAAAACGCATCGGCGCCGGCCTCGACCCGGTGAGACAAGCTTTCATCATAGCCAATATGAACAGCCACCTTGCCGGGAAACTGCTGCGCCAAGGCCCTGAGCCCCTCTTCATAATCGTGCTGCCCCGTGCCCACCGCGACAAACTGGCAGTCGCCCTTTGCCAGCAACTCAGGCAGCGCACCCAATACCAAGTGAACGCCTTTTTGTTCCACCAGTCGGCCGACAAAACCGAGCAGTGGCGTATCGGCCAGCACACTCAGCCCCATTTGCGTTTGCAGCGCCTGCTTGTTGCCCGCCTTTTTCTTTAGGCTGCGCCGACTGTAAGGCACCTCCAATAATTTATCGCTGCCCGGGTTCCAGGTGTCCATATCAATGCCGTTGATCAAACCGCGCAACACCGAGCGGCGGTGATGCAGCAAACCTTCAAGCCCACAACCGAAAGCGGCAGTTTGAATTTCCTCGGCATAACTCGGACTGACTGTGGTCAGGCGATCGGCAAACACCAATCCGGCCTTTAAGAAGGAAAAGTTGCCCCAAAACTCCAGCACTTCGTGGTGCCACCAGTGCCCGGGCAAGCGCAGTGCAGCGAAAGTGGCGTGATCAAAAATACCGCGATAAGCCAGGTTGTGAATGGTGAACACCGTTGCCGGGCGCTGCGCGTACTCGTTTAAAAAAGCCGGTACCAGGCCGGTTTGCCAGTCGTGGCAGTGAACCATATCCGGCGCAAATTCCAGTCCCGCCTGGTTCATGGCAATCTGCTCAGCCACCCGGCTAAACAGGTAAAATCGCCATGCGTTGTCCGGCCAGTCATTGCCGCTCGCGTCCCCGTAGAGCCCACCCTCACGCGCGGAAAATTCCGGCACATCCACCAACCATACCGGTACGCGGCTACCGGGTAGGCGACTCTGCCAGAGTTTTACCTCGCACCCCTCAAGGGTAAGCGTCTGTAACAGTTTGAGTCCCTGGGCCTTCGCTTTCGCCATAGTGGCGGCATAGGCGGGCAGCAGCAGGCGCAGTTGCACGCCGCGCTTCAATAACGCGCGGGGCAGGGCGCCCCCCACATCACCAAGGCCACCGGTTTTTGCCAGGGGAAAAGCCTCACTGCACACATAAAGTAACTTCACAACAAAACTCCCTATGAGTGACTGAGAAACACCACCCCGGCCAGAGGCGGCAGGGTAATTTCCATCGAAAAAGGCTGATTCATCCAGGGCAGGGCCTCTGCCTGAATGGGCTCGCCATTACCCAGATTACTGCCGCCGTAGTAGAGCGAATCGGAGTTAAACAGCTCCCGGTACTGACCCCCACCGGGCACGCCGATGCGGTAATGATGGCGCGGCTCAGGGGTAAAGTTCAGAGCGACAATCAGCTGCTGGTGATCACTGCGGCGGATGTAGCTGATCACCGACTGGGTGTTATCGTGGCAATCGATCCACTCAAAACCGTCTGGCGAATAGTTGCGCTGAAACAGGGCTTCCTGCTGGCGGTAGAGGTGGCACAAATCACTGAGTGCCTGACGCAGGCCAGAGTGGGCATCAAAATCAAGCAGTGCCCAATCCAGCTGTCCCTTGTCGGCCCACTCGCTCCACTGGCCGAACTCCGAGCCCATAAACAGCAGCTTGCTGCCGGGGTAGGTAAATTGATACGTGTAGAGCAAACGCAGGTTGGCGAACTTCTGCCAGTAGTCGCCAGGCATTTTGCCCATCATACTGCCCTTGCCGTGAACCACCTCATCGTGAGAAAAGGGCAGCTGAAAATTCTCGGTGTAGGCGTACATCATGCCAAAGGTCAGACTGTCGTGATGGTGCTGACGATAAATCGGGTCTTTACTCATGTATTCGAGCGTGTCGTGCATCCAGCCCATATTCCATTTGAGGGAAAACCCTAAACCGCCAAGATAGACAGGCCCCGACACCTGCGGCCAAGCGGTGCTCTCTTCGGCTATCACCAAAGTGCCCGGGTGCTGGCCATGGCACTGGACGTTCAGCTCGCGAATAAAGTCCACCGCCTCGAGGTTTTCGTTACCGCCGTAGCGATTGGGTATCCATTCGCCGTCGTTGCGCGAGTAATCCAGGTGCAACATGGACGCGACAGCGTCCACCCGCAAACCATCCAGATGAAACTCTTTTAACCAGTAAAGCGCGCTACCAATGAGAAAGTTGCGCACTTCATTGCGCCCATAGTTGAAAATCAAGGTTCCCCAATCTTTGTGTTCACCCAGGCGCGGGTCCTCGTGCTCGTAGAGCGCTGTGCCATCGAATCGCGCAAGGGAAAATTCATCTTTGGGAAAATGCGCCGGCACCCAATCCAGAATGACCCCAATATCATGCCGGTGCAGGTAGTCGACAAAGTAGCGAAAGTCATCGGCACTGCCAAAACGACTGGTCGGTGCAAAATAACCCGTGCACTGATAGCCCCAGGAATCGTCCAGCGGGTGCTCAGCAACGGGCATGATCTCGATGTGGGTAAAACCCATGGGCACCACATACTCCACCAGACGGTGAGCGAGTTCACGATAGTTCAGGTAGCCACCTTCGGCTGGGCGCTGCCAGGAGCCGAGGTGCACCTCATAGACCGACAGGGGACTGCGCTGCCAGTCCCAGCTGCGGCGCTTTTCCAGCCACGGCTCATCCGACCACTGAAAATCATCCTCACCCACCACCACCGCTGCGGTGGCCGGGCGCAGTTCAAACTGTCGGCCATAGGGGTCCGTCTTAACCACTACCCGGGCGGCGTCGCGACTGCGTATTTCAAACTTGTACACTTCCTCGGCCCCAAGGCCCGGCACAAAAAGCTCCCACACGCCAGAAGCACCGCGCGAACGCATGGGGTGAACGCGTCCATCCCAGCGATTAAAGTTCCCCACCACACTGACGCGCTCGGCGCCGGGCGCCCAGGTGGCAAAGAGCACCCCGCTGATGCCATCGACTTCCTTTATATGCGCACCGAGCACGCGATAGATGTCCCAATGCCGGCCCTCGCCGAACAGGTGCAAGTCGTAATCGGATATCTGGGGAGCAAAGGTGTAGGGGTCGTGACGCTCGATCTTCTGCCCATCGGCGTACTGCCAGACCAAGCGGTGGTGATCGGGCAGCTCGCCCGCTTTGCCTTGCCAGTAATAAAAGTCGGTCTCGGGAATGTGCGTTAAAGCTTCGGCACCTGAACGCGTGCGCAGCTCCGGCAGGCCAGCGAGGCCCGGAAGAAAAACCGTTACCCGGCAGTCATTGGCGGAGTCTTGTATTTCGCTGTGGCGGCCAAGCACCTCGAAAGGGTCGTGATGGGCGGCTGCACTGATTCGTTGCATCGCCGGGGTAATTTGTAATCCTTTGGGGCGCGTCATAGCTCGCTTATTCCTTTTCAACTGGTGCAAACACAAAACCGTAACACACAATGGTTATAGTTGCGGGTATTGATGAGCGATTTGGAGTCACACGGGACGCCTTCAAGATGCATCTGCACTTTCGGTGCCATTACACGTGAGCATCATTCTCTGCAAGTCATTGTATGCGTTGGCCACTCAAAAGAGTAAAACAATTGCGTGACAGACTCGGTATTGATTCGGGTAAGTCTTTGTTAGCCTTCGCTCACCGCAGTGCTTTTTTCAATTGCCTTGTCGGCGTCTAGCTTATGGCACCTAATTTGCTCATGACATTTTTGTAACACGTTCATTACCGTCTTGCGGCGGTAGGGTCTAGACTCACAAAGTCGGCCCGCGCGAGAGGAAAGGGGCGATTGTCTATCCCACATTGAGGAAGGAGCTTCATTCGTATGACCAATCAGAACTCGGGACGCTTTGTCAGCCGTCTAACCCGCGAAACACTCGCACTGGTATTGGCTGGCGGGCAGGGTACCCGGCTGAAAGACTTAACACGCTGGCGTGCCAAACCCGCCGTGCACTTTGGCGGCAAGTTCCGAATCATCGACTTCCCCCTGTCCAACTGCGTCAACTCCGGCATCCGCCGCATCAGCGTCCTTACGCAATACAAGTCGCACTCGCTCAACCGCCACATTCAACGCGGCTGGGGTTTTCTCGGCGGCGAGATGGGCGAGTTTGTCGAACTCTTGCCCGCCCAACAGCGCCTGGGCGAATCCTGGTACGCCGGCACCGCCGATGCGGTATTGCAAAACCTCGATATTATCCGCCGCCATGAGCCCCGCTTTGTTTTAATTCTCGCCGGCGACCATGTCTATAAGATGGACTACGGCACCATGCTCGGCGCCCATGTGGAAAACGACGCAGACATCACCGTCGGCTGTATTGAAGTGCCGAGCGAAGAGGCCACCGCCTTCGGTGTCATGGAAGTGGACCCGGATTACAACATCATCAAGTTTAAGGAAAAACCCGCCAACCCCGAATCCATACCCGGCAAACCCGGTATTTCGCTCGCCTCCATGGGCATCTATATCTTTAGCGCCGATGTGCTGTTCGACGAACTGGAAAAAGACCAAAGCGTCGAAGGCTCCAGCCACGACTTTGGCAAAGACATTATTCCGTCGCTCCTGGGCAAGCGCAAAGTCCAGGCCTTTCCCTTTAAAGACCCGGTCTCAGGCGGCGAGGCCTACTGGCGGGACGTGGGTACCGTCGATGCCCTCTGGCAATCCAACCTGGAACTCACCGGCATCACCCCCGAGCTGGATCTCTACGACGCCGAGTGGCCCATCTGGACCTACCAGGAACATGTGCCACCGGCCAAGTTTATTTTTGACGACAGCGGCCGGCGCGGTATGGCCGTCGATTCCATGGTCGCCGGCGGCTGTATTGTCTCAGGCTCAGTGGTGCGCCACTCGCTGCTGTTTCCCCGGGTCAGGGTCAACTCTTTCAGCGAAGTGACCGACTCAGTGCTTTTTCCGAGCGTCGAGGTGGGGCGCAACTGCAAGATCAAAAAGGCGCTGATCGATCGCTCCTGCGTGATCCCCGCCGGTACCGAAATCGGCTATGACGAAGCCGCCGACCGCGAACGTTTTTATGTCTCGCCCGGTGGGGTCGTGCTCGTCACACCCGACATGCTCAATCAACCCTAGAGGCTTACCATGAACAGCGGCACAAGAATCCCAGTTGTATTTTTGTGGCACATGCATCAGCCCGATTATCGCGACTGCGTCACAGGCGAGTACTACTTTCCCTGGACCTACCTGCACGCACTGAAAGATTATGTGGACATGGCCGCGCACCTTGAAGCCCACCCGGGCTGCAAGGCCGTGTTTAACTTTGTCCCCATACTCATCGAGCAGCTCGCCGACTACGCCAGCCAGCTCAAGCATTACCTGGAGCGCGGAGATGCCATCAAAGACCCGCTCTTGGCACTGCTCACCAGCGCCGAGCGACCCGCGCCCGGCAGTGAGCGCTTTGCCGATTTGCTGGCAAAGTGCACCCGCGCCAACCGCGAGCGCATCATCGAACGCTTTTGTCCCTACCGGCAGTTGGTCAATATGCTCGATACCTGGCAGCAAGACGACGCGCTGCCCTGTTACTTCAACCAGCAATACCTCACCGACATGGCGGTCTGGTATCACTTAGGCTGGCTCGGTGAAACCGTACGCCGCAGCGACAAGCGCGTCACCAAGCTGCAAGAGCAGGGCACGGGCTTCACCCCCGAGCACTGCACGCAACTGCTGGAAATTATTCACGAATTGATGGCCGACCTCTTGCCGCGCTACCGGCGTCTTGCCGAATCCGGGCAGGCGGAAATCATCACCAGTCCATACGCCCACCCGATCCTGCCCTTGCTGCAGGACTTTGCCTCCACCCGCGAGGCCATGCCCGACGCGCTGTTGCCCGCCGCCTCTCACTATCCCGGCGGGCAGGGCCGCGCCATCTGGCATCTGGAAAAAGGTCTGGCCGTGTTTAAAGACCACTTTGGCTTTCGGCCCAAAGGCTGCTGGGCCTCTGAGGGTTCTCTGAGCGACTCAACCTTGGCGCTCTTGTCCGAGGTGGGTTTTAAATGGAGCGCCACCGGCGACTCGGTGATGTACAACAGCCTCAAACTTCCCGCCAACGAGCAGGCGGCGCAACGCATTGAACAACAACCGGATAAGCGTCACAGCGTTTTTTCTGTGGCCGACAAAGCCACGGGCGTGTTCTTCCGCGACGACGGCCTGTCGGATAAAATCGGATTCGAATACGCCAACTGGCACGCCGACGATGCCGTGGGCGATTTTCTCCACCACCTGGAAAACATCGCCAAGAGCGCATCCAACCCCGAAGACTGTGTCATTTCCATTATTATGGACGGCGAGAACGCCTGGGAGTACTACCCGGAAAACGCCTACTATTTTCTCGACGCGCTCTACGCCCGCCTGGAAGATCACCCGCGGCTTTACACCACCACCTACAGCGAGTGGCTGGAGACCACACCCAAGTCGGTAGCGCTCAACAGTCTCTGCGCCGGCAGCTGGGTCTACGGCACCTTTTCTACCTGGATTGCCGACAGCGAAAAAAACAAAGCCTGGGATATTCTCTGTCAGGCCAAGCTCGATTACGACAGCGCCGTAGAAGCGGGACTTGCGGGTGACTCGCGCCGGCTGGCCGATTTGCAGCTGGCACTGTGCGAAGGGTCCGACTGGTTCTGGTGGTTTGGCGATTACAACCCCTCCGACAGCGTGCGCGATTTTGACTATCTATTTCGCCAGCACGTCACCAACCTCTACAACATCATCGGTAAAAAACCACCGGAAAAACTCGCCACACCCATCAGCAAAGGCTCGGGCTCACCGGCCAATGGCGGCGTTATGCGTCAAGGCCATTTATGAGGCAAACGCCGATCAAACCCGCCGATATTTTTAACCGCCGCACCGCCGGTTGCCTCTTGCACCCGACCTCACTGCCGGCGGCTAAACTCGGCCACTGCGACGTGCCCTCGGGCAACCTCGGCCGCCACGCCCATCACTTTTTAGCCTTTTTGCACAGCGCCGGCTTAAACGTCTGGCAAATGTTGCCCACCGGACCCACCCACAGCGACCGCTCGCCGTATCAGAGCTGGTCCGCTCACGCCGGCAGCCCCAATTTAATCTGCCTGCAACAGCTGATCGATTGGGGCTGGTTGAGCGCCGAGGCCATCGCCAAGCATCTGCCGGTTGGCGACTGCCTGAGCTTTGACGACATGGCGCAGCTGCGCACCATCGCCTGCGATGAATTTTTCCGGCATATAGAGACAGCGCAGGGCAAACACATCGGCCGCGATTACCAGCGCTTTCTCAAAGAGCAGGCCCACTGGCTGGACGACTTTGCTCTGTTTCTCGCCCTGCGCAAAGCCCACGGCGGCGTCAGCTGGCTCGATTGGCCCGAGCCTTTGCGCCTGCGCGACAACAAGGCCCTGGCCAGCGCCCGCCAGCAGTATCAGCGCGATATCGCCCAGGCCTATTTTGAACAGTTTGCGTTTTATTCCCAATGGCAGGCCCTGCGCCAGAGCGCGAGCGAGCAGGGCGTGCAACTGTTTGGCGATATCCCCATTTTTGTCGCGCTCGACAGCGTCGATGTCTGGGCCCACCCGGATCAGTTTATGCTGGACCAACGCGGCCAGCCTGTCAGCGTCGCCGGCGTACCGCCGGATTACTTTTCCGAAACCGGCCAGCACTGGGGCAACCCCCATTACCGCTGGGACACCATGCAAGCCGATGACTTCGCCTGGTGGCGCGACCGCCTCGGCGGGCAGCTCGCCCAGTTTGATCTGATCCGTATCGATCACTTTCGCGGGCTCGACGCCTACTGGGAAATTCCCGCCGGCAGCCCCGACGCGCGCGCCGGGCGCTGGGTCGAGGCGCCGGGTGAAGCCCTGCTGGCCAGTTTGTTCAAACACTGTCACAACCTGCCAATCGTGGCGGAAAACCTCGGCCTGATCACCGACTCGGTCGAGTCGCTGCGCAAACGCTTTGCCTTGCCGGGCATGTTGGTGCTGCAGTTTGGTTTTGACGGCAACCCCACCAACATCAACGCACCTCATCACTTTGAGCCGGTGAACATTGTTTACACCGGCACCCACGACAACGACACCACCAAAGGCTGGCTCGACAGCCTCACCAGCGCCGAACGCGAGCGGCTGGCCGAGTACCTCAATACGCTGCCCACCCCCTGGGGGCTGATCAAAACCGCGCTGGCCTCGGTGGCGCGCATGGCCATAGTGCCGCTGCAAGACTGGCTCGAACTGGACAACACCGCCCGCATGAACACGCCGGGCACCCTCGACAACAACTGGCTCTGGCGCTTTCAGTGGGAGGATCTACCCGCCGATCTCGCCACCCGCATCAAGCAAGACGTCATTCGCTACGATCGCCTGGGGCAGGACCTGCCTTTCTCAGACGACATCTCACCGGAGAAGTAATATGGAACATCGCGCAAGCCCACGTACCACCGCCGATCTGCGAGCCGAACTGCACAAAACCCGGGGCAAGCGCTCCGTGGCCCGCATTAAAAACCTCAGCACCCTGGGGTTGTTTCTCGCCACCAAGCCCGAGGCCTACCGGCTTTACGAGAGCCTGACCATTACCGTGGATCTCACTACCGGCTTTACCCTCAAGGGCAAAGTGGTGCGCACTCAGGAAAACGGCATTGCCGTGGAGCTGGACACCACCGAGGACACCTTAGGCCAGGCGGCGCGGCTCATGCACGCCGTTAAACGCCGCCAGGCTCAGGCCGACATCAAAAGCTCGTTACTGGTTAACGAATAACCGCACAACCCTCGATAGGCGTCGGTTACTGACGCCTGCCGCCCCAGCCGCTTAATGGCAGCGGCTGATCTTCTGTGCCACCTCGCGCGTAATGCTCACCGGTGCGCCGCGATGCGGCCCAGCGCACACAGACGCACGCGGCCGATACTTGGATCGGCCCCTCCACTCCTGTATATTTAGCCAGTCTTTTCGCAAACGGAACCCAGCCTCTATGAGCCTCGATGCCATCAAAGTCCGCGGCGCCCGCCAAAACAATCTGAAAAACCTCAATCTGGACATCCCCCTCGGGGAAATGGTGGTGGTCACCGGCGTCAGTGGCTCGGGCAAATCCACCCTGGCGTTCGACACCATCTACGCCGAGGGCCAGCGCCGCTACGTCGAGACCTTTTCCGCCTACGCGCGCCAGTTTCTCGACCGCATGGACAAGCCGGCGGTAGACAGCATCGAGGGCATACCCCCGGCCATTGCCATCGAGCAGAGCAACACTGTGCGCACCTCGCGCTCCACGGTCGGCACCATGACCGAGCTCAACGACTATTTAAAACTGCTGTTTGCGCGTCTCGCCCAGCTCTACTGCGCCGGCTGTGGCAAACCCGTGGTCACGGACACCCCGCAGAGCATTCTCAAGGCGCTGTTTGACCGTTTTCCCAGTGGCCAGCGCCTGATGGTCTGCCTGCCCATCACCGTGCCCGAAACACTCACGGACGATGACGTCCTGCAACTGCTCAATCAGCAGGGCTACGCCCGTATTTACCAGCGTTCGGGCGCGCGGGTCGAGGTGGTGCAAGACCGCCTGCGCCTCAGTGAAGACAACCGCGGCCGGCTCACCGAGGCTCTGGAGGCGGCGCTCCACTACGGCAAAGGTCATGTGCTGGTCTACCCGTTAAACGACGAGCGAGAGGTGGGCGAGGCCGAGCGCTTTTCCAGCCATCACCACTGCCCGGGCTGCGACCGGAGCTACAGCAAACCCAGCCCCAGCCACTTTTCCTTTAACTCGCCCCTGGGCGCCTGCGACACCTGCCGCGGTTTTGGCCGGGTGATTGGGGTGGACTGGGGTTTGGTGATTCCCGACGAGCAAAAAAGCCTGAAAGACGGCGCCATCAAACCCATACAGACCCCCAGCTACGCCGAAGTGCAGAGCGACCTGATCAAGTTTGCAAAAAAGCGCGGCATTCCCATCACCAAACCCTGGGCCGAGCTCAGCGAAAAAGAGCGCGACTGGGTCATTGAGGGCGAGGGCAGTTGGAGCAAAGGCGTCTGGTACGGTGTGCGTGAATTTTTCGACTGGCTGGAATCCAAAGCCTACAAAATGCACATTCGCGTGCTGCTGTCCAAGTACCGCGCCTACACCCCCTGCAAAGCCTGCGGCGGTGCGCGGTTAAAGCCCGAGTCCCTGTGGTGGCGCATCGGCGATCTGGAGGCCGCCGACACCGCACTCGCCGGGCGGCCGCGCTTTAAACCCGTGGGCGCCACACTGGCCGACGATGTGTTTAACCGCTTGTCCGGCCTCAACATCGCCGATGCCATGCGCCTGCCGCTGGCCAACGCCCTGGCGTTTTTCTCCAAGGTAAAAGGCGAGGGCAGCTCGGCCGTAGACGAGGCCACCGAACTGCTGCTCAGCGAAATTCGCTCGCGCCTGGGGTATCTGTGCGAAGTGGGCCTCGAGTACCTGACGCTCGATCGCCAGTCGCGCACCCTGAGCGGCGGCGAAGTACAGCGCATCAATCTCACCACTGCGCTCGGTACCTCGCTGGTCAACACCTTGTTTGTTCTGGACGAGCCCAGCACCGGTCTGCACCCGCGCGACATTGACCGGCTGGTAAAAGTTCTGCACCGGCTGCGCGATGCCGGGAACTCGCTGTTGGTGGTCGAGCACGACCCGCAAGTGATTCTGGCGGCGGACCGCATTCTCGACATCGGCCCCAGGCCCGGCCGCCACGGCGGTAACATTGAATTTTTTGGCACGCCCAAAGCGCTGATGCAGCGCAAAAACAATCTCACCGCCCGCTACCTCAACGGCACTGAACACATCAGCCTGCCGGCAGAGGGCGTTGCCGAGGTCGCCGCCCAGTACCTGCCCGCGCTCAAACAGCGCCAGAGCCAGGCCATTACCATCAAAGGCGCCCGCGAGCACAACCTCAAACACATCGATGTAACCATTCCACTCGGCCAGCTGGTGTGCCTCACGGGTGTCAGCGGCTCGGGAAAATCCACGCTCATGCGCCACATTCTCTACCCGGCACTGCTCAAACACTTTGGCGAGCAGACCGAGGCCCCCGGCGCCTACGACAGCATCAGCGGCCTGGAGGCCGTGGATAAAGTCGTCCTCGTGGATCAAAGCCCCATTGGCAAAACCACGCGCTCCACACCCGCCACTTACGTGGGCGCCTTTGATGCCATCCGCAAGTGCTTTGTCGCCACGCCCCAGGCCAAAGAGCGCGGCTACAAGCCCGGCATTTTCAGTTTTAACGCCGGCAATGGCCGCTGCGCCACCTGCCAGGGCAACGGCTTTGAACACGTTGAAATGCAGTTTCTCAGCGACGTTTACTTGCGCTGCCCCGAGTGCGACGGCAAACGCTTTCGCGATGAAATCCTCGAAATCAAACTGCTCAAAAAAGGCCGCGCCGTCTCCATTGCCGATGCACTGGAGATGACCGTCAGCGAGGCGCTGGTCTTTTTTGACGATCAACCCGAGGTGGTGCGAAGCCTGCAACCACTGGCGGATGTGGGGCTGGAATACGTGCAGCTTGGCCAGGCCGTGCCGACCTTAAGCGGCGGCGAAGCCCAGCGCCTGAAACTCGCCGGCCACCTCGCCAGCACCCGCGCCAAGAGCGATGAGCACATGTTGTTTTTGTTTGACGAGCCCACCACCGGCTTGCACTTTGCCGACATCGCCACGCTCATGCAGGCGTTTCGCCAGCTGCAGGCGGCGGGGCATTCGCTGCTGATCATTGAGCACAACCTGGATGTGATTCGCGCGGCGGACTGGATCATCGACATCGGCCCCGAGGGCGGCGACGCCGGCGGCCAGCTGATCGCCGAGGGCACGCCCGACACCCTGATGACATCAAGCAAAGGCTTTACCGGTAAAGCATTAAAAGACTATGTGAAAACCCTCGCGCAAGGTGGTGCACTGTCTCGGGCCAGCGATAAAAAAACCAAGCGCAGCAAAACCGACAATGTCATCAGCGTGCATCACGCCCGCGAGCACAACCTGAAAAACATCGATGTGCGCATTCCGCGGGATAAACTCACGGTGATTTCCGGCGTGAGCGGCAGCGGCAAAAGTACCCTCGCGTTCGATTTGATTTTTGGCGAGGGTCAGCGCCGCTATCTGGAATCGCTCAACGCCTACGCGCGCCAGTTTGTGCAGCCGGCCTCGCGCCCGGATGTGGATGCCATCTACGGCATACCGCCGGCCGTGGCCATCGAGCAGCGCACCAGCCGGGGCGGGCGTAAAAGCACCGTTGCCACCCTGACCGAAATCTATCACTACCTGCGGCTGATGTTCGTCAAGCTCGCCACCCAGTACTGCCCCAGTTGCGATCTGCCCATCGAGCCACAAACCACCGATGCGATTTTCGCCCGGCTGCAAAAAGACTACCGCGGCAAAGCCGTGACCCTGCTCGCGCCCATGGTGGTCGCGCGCAAGGGCATTTACCGCGAGCTGGCCCAGTGGAGCGCCGAGCGCGGTTTTACCCAGCTGCGTGTGGACGGTGTCTATCAGCCCACCGACAACTGGCCCGCGCTCGATCGCTACAAAGAGCACGATATTGAGCTGCCCCTCGCCACGCTTAAAATCGCGCCCGGCCAGCAAACCGAATTGCTCGAGGCACTGGAGCAGGCTATTGGCCTCGGCAACGGTGTGGTCATAGTCGCGCCCGGGGGCAAAGCCAAAGAGCGTTTGTTTTCCACCCAGCGCGCCTGCCCGGGCTGCGGCTGTGGCTTTCCTGAGCTGGACCCGCGGCTGTTCTCCTACAACTCCAAACACGGCTGGTGCACCGGCTGTTTTGGCACGGGCCTCAAGCTCAAGGACTTTGATGAAGAACAAACCGGCGAGGAGAGCGCCTGGCAGGCCGAGGAGGGCACTGCCGATACCGTCTGCCCCAAATGCGATGGCCAGCGCCTCAACCCCACGGCGTTGTCGGTGCGCTTTCGCCACAAAAGCATTGCCGAGCTGGCCGCCCTGCCGGTAGACGATGCGCAGAAATGGTTTGGCAGCCTCAAGCTGAAAAGTGCCGAGCAGGCCATCGCCCGCGACTTACTGAGCGAGATGCAAAACCGCCTGCACTTTTTGCAAAAGGTCGGGCTCAACTACCTGACGCTGGATCGCGCCGCGCCCACCTTGAGCGGTGGCGAGGCCCAGCGCATTCGCCTGGCTGCGCAGCTCGGCTCCAGCCTGCAGGGCGTGTGCTATGTGCTGGACGAACCCACCATCGGCCTGCACGCGCGGGACAACCGCAAACTCTTGCAAACCCTGCGCGAGTTGCAGCGCCAGGGCAACACGGTGCTGGTGGTCGAGCACGATGAAGACACCATGCGCGAGGCCGACCATATGATCGACATCGGCCCGCGCGCCGGCGTCAACGGCGGCGAAGTGGTGGGCGAGGGCAGCGTCAAACAATTGATGAAAAACCCGCGCTCGCTCACCGGGCAAATGCTCGCCAAGCCGCTGCGCCACCCCATGCCCGAGCTGCGCAATAGCGAGATGCGTAAACTCTGGGACGCATCGGCCCTGCGCATAGAAAAGGCCTCGCTCAACAATTTGGCCAATGTCAGCCTGTCCATTCCCCTGCGCCAGCTGGTGGCCATCACCGGCGTCAGCGGCAGCGGCAAAAGCACCCTGGTGCGCGGTGTGCTCTACCCAAACCTCAAGCAGGCGCTGGCCAATAAGCGCAAGAAAACCCACGCCTGGCAGGGCGCGGCTGACATCAGCGGCTGGGAGAACATCGACCGTATTTTGGAAGTGGACCAAACGCCCATCGGCAAAACCCCGCGCTCCTGCCCGGCCACCTACATCGGCATTTGGGACAGCATCCGCAAACTCTTTGCCGGCACCGTGGATGCGCGCCTGCGCGGCTACACCCCGGCGCGCTTTTCCTTTAACGCCGGCGATGGCCGCTGCGAGGCCTGCGGCGGGCAGGGCATGCAGAAAATTGAAATGAATTTCCTGCCGGATGTGCGCGTGCCCTGCGATGTCTGCCACGGCTGGCGTTTTAACGATGAGACCCTAAGTGTGCGCTACAAAGGCAAGCACATTGGCGATGTGCTGGCCATGAACATCGATGAGGCCGCCGAGTTTTTTAAACCCATCAGCAAGGTGCACCACGCCCTCTGCCTGCTGCAGGATGTGGGCCTGGGGTATCTCACCCTCGGCCAGCAGAGCCCGACCTTAAGCGGCGGCGAGGCGCAGCGCATCAAGCTGGTCTCGGAGCTGGCCAAGGCCAACATGACCCCCGAGGATGCCAAGGGCCGGGTCAACCAGCACAACCTCTATGTGCTGGACGAGCCCACCGTGGGCCTGCACATGGCGGATGTGGACAAGCTGCTGCACGTGCTGCACCGGCTGGTGGACGCGGGTAATTCGGTGCTGGTGATTGAGCACAATCTGGATGTGGTGGCCGAGGCGGACTGGATTGTTGATATGGGGCCGGAAGGCGGTTCTGGTGGGGGTAGGGTGGTGGCGCAGGGAGCGCCGGCTAGTGTGGTTCGGCGTAAGCGGTCGCTTACGGGACAGTTTTTGGGGGAGGTTTTGGGAGACGGTTGAGTTTTGGTGTCGGGAGTCCGACATTGGACTTTGGAATTGGCTTTGGCCTCTATCGCCGGGCGGGCGAATGACTTTTCGTTGCGCGACGAAAAGTCATCAAAAGGCGCGCCCCGGCGCCTGGCCCCTTCGGGGTTCCCTCGCTCCGGCAGCGGTTAGAGAGCCGTATCGACAGGCCGTCCCTGGCCTGACGATACTTGCGCAAACCTCCTGTTTGCTTACCCTCTAACCGCTACCTCCGCTCGGCTCAGTCGCAGGGGAGCCTCTTGGTGCCAGATTCTGGGCTTTTTCAGAAAGTCAATTGCGTATTGCCAATTGACGCAAACGGTGGCACTCTTTTCCTCAAGTGTTTTGGCGGGTTTGTCGGGTCTTTTCAGGCTGTGCAAATCAGCGGTAGCCAATGGGAAGGTGGAATCAATAAGCATCTGGAGTAGGGTGCGGGCACTTCCCTTCTGTTTACATCGCTTTCTCGATAACACCCGTGAACGACAGGCGGCAATACTCTACTTAGTACTGAAAAGACAGAGTAGATTGGTAGCTGGAAGCTCATGCTATTCAACTCTTTTTCATCGAGCAGAGAGTCGGCTTTTGTGTGACCCAAAAGAAATATTTAATAAAACTTAGAAATATCAGTTAGTTGCATCAAACCTGTTTTGCTTGAGCGAATCAAGTGGCTCAAGAGTTATACAGCCTGAGTCTTTCTTTTCTACGGGAGACAGTTATTGATAAACACTGATTTTCTTTTGAAATCAGAGCTCTAGGACGATTTTTTTATCTCGTTTCCAGGGGAATTATATTGCCGCGGGGAATTTTACTTTGGCTTTTGAATTAGCTGTTAGCACCAAGGAAGAATTGATCTATGAATGAAATAGAATGGCATGATGGGGTATTGGGCAAGATTGAGTTTGTAACAAGCGAAAATAACTCTTCCTCAATAGGCATATCATTAGAGCTCTATGAAGATTTTGAGACAGCTAGCTCACGAGACAGATATATTCTGGAATGCAGGATATCAGGAGGTTTATCTGTACATTGGATGTAACAGAATTAAAAGCTAATGCTTCAGCAGGGAACATAAGCAACGGCATTATGTACGATGAGCTTTTAAGGTTACATGTTTGTGCTGGGCTCTTGGAAATTAAAGCAAAATCACTGGAGCTAAAAAAGTGCTAACAAGGTGCTGTTGCGGCGCTCCGCTTCGCTACGCCCGCAAAGCACGGCGTTACACGAAAAATTGAATAATACTGAGGAATTAAGGGTCAGGCCTTACATTTTACATTCGAGTGAAAAATGTAAAGCCTGACCCCCGATGTTTTCTTGCGGATTCCCTCTCTGGGGTCGAGATGTCCAAATCCCTAGTTTTAGGTATCCCAGTTGCCAAGCGAGGAGAAGCATGGCACGATTTTAAATGGTGGAAGCCTATATTTCGGGCGCCTAAGAAAGTGGAAAGAAACTCCAAGAGTTGCTAAGCAGCTGATTAAAGAGCCAAACTACAATCGAAACATGAGTGTTCATGCTCTCTTCCCGCTTTTTATGTTTCGAAAGCTTTAACTTGACAGGCCTTTAATGCCGAAAAGTTATATCCTGTTCAGTATAGATGTTCAACATGGGTAAGCTTTTCCGCTTCGTGCTGTTTGATGCAGAGTATTGCTTGAATATCTTAAGGATGGGGTACAAATGAAAGCGCAGAGAGAGACTAATACTAGCGACGACTCAGAAGCACCAATCCAAAAAAAGCCAAATACCAAAAACTCATGGTATGAAAAATATTTAGAAGCAACTATTGGAGCAGTTATCACTATATTTTTAGTTGGTATAGTAAGTTGGACCTTTGGCCATTTCGCGACGAAGATAGCAAGCATCGAGAAGAACATAGCTGCTCACCACGGGCCTCAATGGGAAGAAATGGAAAAGGTTGTCGCTGTAGGAAATTTACGCTCGGAATTTTTAAAAGCAAAAGCCGACTATGAAGAAAAGCTAAGTGAACTATCCAAATCTTTAAAAAAGAAAGATCTTGAGATCGAGAAAGCATTGAATAGGCATGAATCTATCTCATCAGCTCTCCTAGAGTGGTCAGAACAAATTGACAAAGTGGTTAAAGACAGCAGGGAGCGAGAGTATGAAGCTTATGCTCATCTTACAACACATGCCCCTAACAATGCGAATGTAGCGCTACTAAATACAGCCCACCTTGGGGGTACCCGCTTTAAAGCTGGTGACAAAGTGGTAATAACCAACTCATCATCAGGCCGGAGAGAAAAAACCACAGTTAAGATTGTTTCAGCATATACAGACCTAGATAACACCGACGTACTAGTTCAGATTGCCCAACAACCAGCTAAAATTCTCGGATTATCGAAACAACTTGGGAAAATCAAAGTAATAGTAAAAAAAGATAAGCCGGATGCTAATGACCCAAGTCGATGGCGACCTCTTCGCGAAATATCTGCAAATCGCTGAGACTATATCCCAGCTCGAAAAGAGCAGAGGGCCCACACAGCTCTATAGCAATAACCAGCTGTGCAGTTTTGTAGTACATAGCCCTTTTTGAGTGTATTATAGTGGCCTCCTCGGGCGTGTCGTGAGATTCACGGCCGCTCTCACCAAAGGGCGCTACTAATTTTGAAGAACGCAATGTTCTTAGTCTTTTCGGCTTGCTCCCGAAAGGGGGTGTTAATCAGTAACCTATTGACGCCCGAGGCCTTTTTAAGATATTACAAAACACAAAGAGCACAAAAGTTTTTACCTATTAAATAAACTATTAGCGGATGTAAGAATGGAACTGTCTGACAAAATCTGGTGGACGAGAAAATCGAAAATTCAGACAGAAAAACGCTTATTATCGAACTCTCTTCAGTCTCAATTTTTACTGCTATGGTACTCATTTTTATCAGTGTCAGCATCGGTCTATAACCTTAAGTTTCCTGCAGCAGAGTCAATGCAGATTGTGTGGATTGCCACCTCTATTTGGGTGCTCGTCATTAGTGGGTATATTACCGGACTATCATTCAAAGAACGCGCATCGCTAATTAAAGAAAGCTACCAAGCGCTACAAAAATTATATGAACTAAGCAAACTCCCCAGTTCTGACCAAGTAGAGCTACTAGAAGAGTATGAAAAAACTCTAAATCTTTGTGAAAATCACAAAGAGATTGATTACTATACCGCCCTCTGCCAAGAGTATTTACTAGCATCAAAGGGCAGCAAAAATGACGATATAAAATCCAGATTAAATCGCCTTCCCACCCCTTATGTTTGGATTTCTTGGTTTAGTAATAAATTGATGCGTATAACCATTCTCAGTTTCTTTTATGCCCTCCCTGTAGCGACTTTTGTATTTTTTAAATAATATTAGAGACTGGCTAATGACTAGCGCCTGGAAAGATTTTGAAACCTGCTTTTCAATTAAGAACCTGAAGTTAATTTTTTCAAAGAATATAAAAGGCTCACGCACCGCCGGAGCGGACAACATGTCTCCAGAAGCCTTGGAAAGCCAACTTGATACGCAAACTTCTATTGTAAATAAGAAAGTTCTTTCTGGGAGTTATTCCTTTACACGATACAAGAAAAAACTTGTAAGCAAAGGATCTGGAAAGGCTCCAAGGGAAATTTCAGTACCCACCGCCCGCGACAGATTGGCACTTAGAGCCTTAACTAATTTTTTACACAAACGATTCAATAACTCCACCACTATCACCTTACCTCAATCAACAATCCGAAGCCTTAAATATAATCTTGGAAGCGGGTATTACGGCACCGTAATAAAGCTCGATGTGGAAGAATTTTACCCATCAATAAAGCACGATGAACTTAACTCTAGATTAAGAAAGAGAATTAAAGATTTACCAATTTTAAAGCTCGTGAGCGAGGCTATTCGCACGACTTTTGAGAAAGGAGAAAAAAGTGATCGAGGAGTTCCTCAAGGACTTTCAATATCCAACATCCTTTCCTCAATATACCTTATCAACATCGATAAAAAGTTTTTATCAAAAAGCAATATTTTCTACTGCAGATACGTTGACGATATAATCATTCTTTGTCGGCCAGAGGATACTAATGAGATTTTAAATGAAGTTATAACTTCATTTAAAAGGATAGGACTAAAAATTCATGATCCAAAAAGAAACCCTGAAAAATCTAGAGTAAATCGCATTGACGAAACGTTTCATTACTTGGGATATCGCATTTCTTATCCAACAATATCAGTGCGAGATTCATCCGTAGAAAGAATAAAAGAATCTTTGGCAGCAATGTTCACAAGCTTTAAGCACTCAAAAGGTCAGAGTTTGGAATTTTTGGAGTGGAGGGTAAACTTAAGAATAACCGGCTGCATATATGAGAACAAATGTAAAGGATGGATTTTCTTTTTTTCTGAAATGAATGATGAAGAGCTTCTTCACAAGCTTGACAATTACGTAAAAAAACTATGCAAAAGATTCAACACTTCAATCACACGAAAAAGATTTTCCAGATCACATAAAGAAATTCTACACAATAGATATAAATCAAAATACATCCAAAATTTCGATCATTATAGCGAGGCGCAAAAAAGAGCTATTCTTATAATGAGATATGGACATAAAATGAAATCATTAAGCTCAGAGAAAATTGAAGCCGCATTTCATGACTTCATATCACGCCAAGTGAGCGACCTTCTTGAAGATATTAAATCGTTTGGCTCTGGATAAGGGAATTCCGGGGACAACTTACCTAATTATATGCATGCCAAATATGAGGGATTGACTTAACCTATAGGCATTCCGGGGACAGTTTACTTAATTATCAGCATGCCAAATATGAGAGAGCTTGACTTTACCGAAAAACGCGGGATCAGATGATGTCAAGTTTGTAGGTGTCCGACGGAAAATCGATGCAAAATTTTAATACGTATGCTTAAATTTTTCATATTTACTAAGGATTAAAATGCGACGGATTACTCGTGATTTCATTACGCTCTTCAATGTTTTGTGGTATCGAGACTTCCCGTTAACAAAGCAGCATAAGGAAACCGGATCAAGAGCAGAGTGGACTACACATATTGGTATATGTGCGCGCTCAGCAGCGGATCTAATGGGGTATTTCACATACTTTGAGCACGGCAATAGAACAGACGCCGTCATTAAAGATAACCGTGAAGAGGTAGTCGCCAATTTAGAGTGGGAATGGAAAGAACCGAGATATGTAGACAAAGTCAATGAGATTCAGCAGCTCCATAAAGTGAAAGATAAATGCAAATTTTCAGTCTTTGTATCTTATTCAGACAATCGCCATTACGAAGAGAATATTGATTGCGTATTTAATCAGTGGGGGATCGCCTCCGAGCCACTGGTACTGATTATTATTCGATTCAACAGAGCGGGAGGACGGCGGTTGTTTGACCTAATGGAAACTCACCATATTCAAAACGGATCTTGCCGTAAGGTGCGTAGCCAGCCAGCATTACCTTGGGAGACAAAAGGGAAGCGCTGGGAGAGCAAATAAAGAGAGAGTCGGAATTCTTGGGACAGTGTAGTGAAGCATCTGAAAAAGGGGACAGATTTATTTTTGACAGGATACCTAAGGCTTCTTGTTGAAACCCCGGTGCAATCCCAACTCTACGCTCAATAGATAAGAAAGCAAACGTTTAACTCTAAAATTTATCGGGGATAAAATATTTAAGTATTTATATTCAGCTTAACTCTAACCGACCCAAAATGAGTTTTTATATTAAAAACTACAGGACACCTAAAAACTACAGGACACCCACATATTAAAAGCCAAAGTCCCCATTCACGTCAAAACAGCCGACTTTCAACGTGCATTGATAGCGGCCGCGTGTGAGGGAAGGATTGTGCCGAATTTCCTGTGGAAAAAATCCGTGTTTCGGCCACGGGCTAATCTGCCCGGTTGAGCATTTTAGGGGTTTTTGGTGAGCAATTTAGAACTCTATTCGGTTTGCGGATAAAGCCGCCTGCATTGGCTGATGCCGTGCATCCACTTTAAGTTCAGTGCTTCACACAGCTCGGTGATTTTCGCTACCGGGCCGATGACTCGGCCAAACCGTTTTTCGATGTGCCAGCAGGTGTCCAGCCAGTCCTTTGAGGGGATGCCTAAACGTTGAAGAATGTCTGGTAGGCGCTGATTAATCGCGCCGCGCTTGTCGTTCCGAATCGCTCTTCCGGTCCAGTCTACCAGTTGTAGGTAATCAGTAAGATCAAAGGGTAGGTGATTGGGCTGATTGCCTTTGTGCTCGCTGCCGGAGAAGGGCATGAGCTCTGCCAGATTTAGCGGGTCCTGGTGTTGAGTGCTGGGTGTATTTTGAGTTCTCACGCGGGTAGAGCGGTCAATCCCGAGACGCTCCTGAACGCTGGTGAAATCTGAGGTCTCGGGCGAATCGGTCATGCCAGCCCGGATGGGGTTTAGATCCACATAGGTCATGCAGCTGAGCAGCGCCCGCTCATCCAGTAGGGCCTGGCTTTTGAAACGCCCTTCAAAGAATCGGCCGGTGCAATTGTCTTCCTGGTTCGCCCAGCGGGCGATGGGCTCGTTTAAACAACGCATGAACCAGCTGATGTCGCATAGGCGGCTGCGCCACTGTTCAACAATCTCGTCTACCACCGCCATTTCGGGTTTGCCGATCTTGACGCCAGCCAGATAACGCTGAACCAGGGGCGGGCCTTTAAACAACGCTCGCCAGCGGTGAATAATATCGTCGCGGCTTAGGTTGTCGGCCAAGGGTTTGTTGACGCGAAGCACCACATGGTAGTGATTGGACATAACTGCGTAAGCGGCCACGTCCACTGCGAACACCGCCGCCAGTTGTTTAAGCCGCTGCACAATCCAGCCCCGGCGGTGCTCAAAGTTGTACCCTTCGCCAGAGCCGCATAGAAACGCCCGGCGAACACAGCGGGAGACGCAGTGATAATAAGGAGTGTCGTCGAGAGAAATCAGCTGTTTCCGTGGCTGGGTCATGGCTCGTCCTTGAACGCACTGTTGTAAATGCACTTTGGTTCAGAGCTGTTGCATTGTCAAGTTTGGGAGTGTTCAATATAGATCGATAACGAAATCCTGGGGAGTTACTGATCCTCCGGGAGTTCCCGTAGGGCTTACTTAATTTTCAGAATGAAAGCAGGCAGGGCTAGGCTGACATTTTACACCTGAGCATTGATAATTCAGTCGTAAATTCCGGGGATAAGTCATTGTCCGGATATACCTCACAGAAAGGCCAGGTAGATCCGATCAATGCTTAATCTGAAGGGTTTTAGAGCAGCTCGATTCCATCGTATGATCGACAACCGATCAGCAGAAGCAGATACATTTGATATAAATTTAACCATTCAATAGCCCCATACTCATGTGGAGCGTCAACAATGTTAGGAAAGCGACAAACAATGAGAAAAATTGGAAAAACAGCGTCATCAGTTGGATTACTGTTAGCTCTGATAGGCCCATCACCCCATTCAAGTGCCGAAGAGGGTACAAATGACACCACCACTGCACAAACGCAAAGAGCGTCAAAGTTAAACGAAGCCCTAAAGCAAGGCGCTAGTGAAATGAATAATGGTCTACCAATAATGGTTGATTCTGAAACTCGATTAGACTCCACCTCAGGTGGCAATATGAGTTTTCGCTACAACCTTACCATGGTCAACCTCTCCCCCGAGGATCTCGACCTTGAGGGCTTTACCAATGAGATGCAGCCTTTGCTGGTTAACAAAGTGTGCACCACAAAGGAAATGCAGGTTTTTATTGAAAACGGAGTACCTGTCACCTATTCCTATTACGGGAAAGGCGGGAAGCATTTCGCATCTTTCACAGTCGAACCCGACCATTGTAAGAGTAACTAGGGAAAGCTATACTGAAAAATTCTGGGCGCAGTCCGCTTAACGGCAAGAGTGACCTGCTCCAAGTATAGTGTGGAAAAACGTGCAGCGCTCTAAGCTTCAAACCGGCCATACCGCTATGGACACCGCCAACTATTTTTAAAAGAAAAAGGCGCATGCCGTATCTATAATGTATTTTTCAAGAGTCATTGTCGTTTTCTTCCTGCTGGGTCTTTCGGCTTGTACTCGAACGACAGTTCACTTGCATGCAGGGGAACTTCCTCAGACGTTACAAGATGGCGTGAAAGCTGGGCTGGAATCTGAAGGGTTTAAGGTTTCGCCTCGTGCCAATGCGTACCCTTATGATGAAAGTGTTGTTTTGTACTTTCCACACGAGGGTATTGATGCAGATTTGCAGGCGATTGATAAAGTCCTGACTTCCCATGGCTTGAGCGCTGAGAATCGCTATACGCTCTATCGGGATAAGATAGGAAAGCATGTGTATACAGCCGGAAATATCGGACTCTATCTGTTGCCGGAAAATGCGAAGGCTTCCTTCAACGAGGAAAGTCGTGTTCGGGATGAATTCCCAATTTCCGAGTCCGACGCAGAGTTTATCAGTACCGACTGTGATATTGAGTATGTGTACGAGCTGTTTGATGATGGTCGAGCTCTGGTTAGCGACTTTAGCTTCCCCGTGGGAGAGTCAACGCTGGCGCGAGGAACCTGGCAGGCCAGCGAGAATAGCGTAACCCTTATCAGCGATGGCGAAGATTTTCGATACAGGAAAAGAACATTTCACCGAGAGTATGCCAACCAGTTTAGCGATCACAATATTAGTTACCACATTATTCTGGAGCCAGAGGATTATTATAGGCTTCCATTTGGCTGCAGTTATAAGAGTACGTTTTCTGAAGCTTTTTAACGAATACTGACACTAAAAAGGGAACTCTAAAGGGGAGGGAGATCTCAACTTAAACGCAAGAATTCCGGGGGACAGTTTACTTAACTATCAGAATGGAAGATTAGCAGCAGAAACAGGAGCGTCCGATCGCACAATGTTTGAGCGGTTTATGGGGTCACGTATTCGGCAGGCGCGCGGACTCCCGATATAGCTTTATAGCCATCCAACCCCAAGACGCGGAGCCTCTCTGCAATAAATCACGACATCAAGCAAATACTGAGGAAACCAAATGAATACAACACCGTCTTCGTCAATGGGAAAACCGAATTATAAAAATTCGGAGCCTCTATTTGATTATTTGTACTGCTTCCGCTCAGCGATTTATAGCAACCTGGAAATCAGCAAAGAATTCCATTCGCAACTTCAATCACTACTGGATGGTAAAGATATCGAAGTCGCCTACTACAGCGATAAAGATCAGTCGATTCAATTTGTCATCGAAGGCATGGAGCTTGAGCGGGATCTATTGATTGATATCGTTAGGCTTATGGAAGAATGCGGTGGAAAGTCTTCCAGCTGCCAGATTCAACATCTAAAAGAATACAGAATGGATGTTCTAGAAGCGAAAAGTAACGGAGACATCTCATTTAGGGAGTTAGACTTTATCGACCCACAGTATTTAATCACTATCGAAGGCGATTTTTGGCCAACAGAAGAGGTTTCTGCCCCATACGAATCGGCATACCTTGATTCGTTTCGTCATGTAGTAGGTGACTTCGATCCTGTAAAATGCTCCGCGTTTAACAAAAGCCAACGGGCAGAAAAAATGCAACGCTTTGCTAACGGCTTCGATGACTTGGTCAATGGAGAGTTTTATTTTATTGGCGACTACTGGTGGTATGGTATCAAAAGTAAGGATTACAAAGAGCGTCGATTAACCAAAATACGATTTAGCTTCTTTACCGTATGTATCGACGCTAATTTGATGTGCCGATTTTGTGAACTGTTTGAGGCAATGAATTATCCACCAGTCAAGATCAGTATCGAGCGGCCAATTGAGGAAAAAGTAGCCGAGGCCAGTTACAGCCGCCAGAATGGCTTGGATATTAAAATGCTGTAGTGTCAAGTTTGTGAGTGTCCAATATAGATCATCCGATCTGGAGTACCGTTTGGCATTCGGGTATTTCATCTCAGATTAATTGCTCTAGGAAGCGGCTATCTAATGGGACAAGAACATAATCATGGCGCCGAGACTCTGGGCGACAAACGGTTGATCGCTGCAATTGGCATTAATGCACTGCTCACACTGACGCAAATAATCGGCGGGATACTGTCTGGTAGCTTGTCTCTCATTGCTGATGCTCTCCATAACTTGAGCGATGCCGCATCACTGGTTATCGCTCTTGTGGCGCGTAAGATCGGCCGCAGACCACCGGACGCCTTTAAGACCTTCGGTTATCGGCGCAGCGAAACCATAGCCGCCTTGATCAACCTTGTTACGCTGATCATCGTAGGGATGTACCTTGTCTACGAGGCCCTAGGACGGCTACTTTCCCCGCAGCCTATTGAAGGCTGGACAGTTGTTGTGGTGGCAGGAATCGCTCTAATTGTCGATCTTGCCACAGCTATACTCACCTACACGATGTCAAAGAACAGCATGAACATAAAGGCCGCTTTTCTGCATAATGTGTCGGATGCGATGGCATCCGTGGGTGTTGTTATAGCCGGAACCTTGATACTGGTGTACGGCTGGTACTGGACCGATACAGTTCTGACGTTGATGATCGCTGGGTACGTGCTGTGGCAAGGCTTCAGCATGCTACCGAAAACCATTCACCTGTTAATGGAGGGCACACCAGAGGGGGTCTCGATTAATGATGTGATCGGCGCTATGGAGAGTACGAGCAATGTTGAGGGCGTCCACCATGTCCATATTTGGGAACTCGCTGAGCATAGAATCGCTCTGGAGGCACATGTTGTCGTAAAGAAGGCCAATCTGCACGATATCGAACGGCTGAAAATCGAATTGAAGCACCTGCTTCATAATCAATTCGGTGTCAGTCATTCGACACTTGAAATCGAATTGGACGGCAGTGATTGTGTCTATGCTACACCGAACGTCAGTAGACACGACGATGCTTAGACGCCTCATCAAAACCCCAATGGGTACGAATTGTCAAATTTGTAGGCGTCCGATATTTTTTAGTGAATAATGCCAAAAAAGGAAAAGCTCATGCTCAAGCATTTACTGATTCTAGTCCTATCAATGTTACCGGTGATGTCGCTGGCTTCTGACTCTGGCGAATGCGGAAATACATGCCAGAAAGAAAAAGTGAGTGAATACTTTAGCTTGCTGAGTGAAATCTACAAGAAGGGCTCTGACGCAGAGGATATTGACGCTCTGTTTAAGGTTCTTGCGCCAGATGTAGAATACGAGCATTTGACCTACGGCGCGAGCTTTAACCGCGAAGAATGGCGTGGAGCATTTTACAGTAACCTTGAGCGTGGCGCGTACAAGAATGAGCCGGGTCAGTTTATTAGGGTTGACAATACGATCCACGGAAACAATTACGTGGCTGTGGCTTATAGCTATGTACTGAAGTCAAAAGATGACTCAGTTCAACCAGAGGGTGATCAAAACCTGCTGGCGGTTTTTGGCTTTACTAACGGAAAAATATCCTCAGTAAAGGAATATTGGTAGCAACAACTCCCGATCGGAAATCACGGATCAAGCTTTACATTTGACATCGACGCATTCATACACGTTAGCTGGCAGTTCCGTCATCAACGGCATCAGTAAAAAGCATTAGAACCAAAGAAACAAATTTTATGCCTTGCAAGACGCTTATCTACACCCTTTGGATTATCGCTGCGGCACTGCTATCCGCGTGCGCTTCCACACCGGACAGCTACACCAGCTACCCAAACAATAATCTATTCAACAAGGAGTATGCGAGAAAGTATTATCACGAGCTGCCCTTGAAGGGTGAAGGGCAGGTGGATCTGTTCGCTCAAACCAGAAGTACGGAAGAGCGGCCTTTCTTTCAGAAAACCTTGACGATTCTGGCCATTGATGGAGAGAGGCTGCTCCCGGAACCGTTCCCGTCCAAGAAGGCGATATGGCCGAATGTTAAAGAGGGGGAGCGTAAGGTCTTTTGCTCGGATAATTTCAGTGAGTCGCTGTGCCAACTCGTCGTAGAGCGTCAAACGCTCATGGATAATATGTTCAATTCCAGCGAGCAGTTTGGCAAAGGCCGGCACAACATAAGAGGCCAGCAGAGCGTTATTTTCAGGCCTGGAACTCGCAAAATTACACTGCTCCTGTTCGGTTACTCCTCCATGGGCCGCGGTGATATCGGGGTTTATGAAGCCGATGCCATTGACTTCAGTAAAGGGGACTACACCGCACACTTTGAAGTAGAGGGCAACACCGTGGGAAACCGGCACGTCCGCATCTGGATCCTTGAAGAGAATACCGGCGATATTGTCTGGGAGGTTAAAGATCAAACCTAGCGGGCGTTAAAACTGCCTCCACAACGCCCACACTTAGGTTTTCGACTTATCCCGGTCTTTTCTTTTCCCGGTGATCATCGACAGGGGTAGGTTTTCCTTTAACTGCAGGCTTTCATAAAGGGCGGCGGCGATGTGGAGGATCACCAGTGCGAGCAGAGTGTTGGCGATGTAGCCGTGAATGTCTTCGACCCACTGCACACCCCAGTAGCGGTCGATTTCAGCCATCATGTAGCCGGTGACGGCGAGCCCGATAAAACCCAGCATCATCAAAATCATGACCACGGCGCCCAGAGGGGTGTGGCCCATGCGGTGGTAATCCCGCCGTTTGACCAGGGCGCAGAGATGGGCTTTGAGCTTTGCGGGGGTGGGGAAGAAGTCGGCCCAGCGGGCGGGGCGGGGGCCGATAAAGCCCCAGAGTAAACGCACGCCGATCAGGGAAGCGGCGGTATAGCCCAGCCACTGGTGCCAGTCGTCTCCCTCTTCGTTCAGCCAGTAGTTGGCGACAAAGATACCCGCTATGGACCAGTGAAACAGCCGTACCAGCGGGTCCCAGAGTTTGACGGTGGAGCCCATTAGTCTTCGATCTCGGTTTTCACCGCTTCGCCGGTGACCGGGTGGTAGTAGATCTCGACTTTCTGGCCCTGCTGGTTCCAGCCATAGATTTCGTAGCAGTTGCCATCGGTGACTTTAAACACGTTGATCTTATAGCCTTCATCTTTCAGCTTTTGCTGAAAAGCCTCTTGATCTTGCCACTCAGACGGATCGGTGTCGGTGCATTGAGGGCCGGCCAGGGCAAGCGGGGCCGTCAGAGTCAGGGCGATGGCTGTCAGAATACGCATACTAATTTCCTCATTTGGGTAGGTAGTCCACCGGAGAATCTACCGGATGGGGGTAAGAGTTTCAATACTCTGGGCCGGGCTTGGCTGTGTTCGACACTTTTGCCCCGCTTAAGCCGGCCTTGCGGCTCACTTTCGCAAATTTTAGGCGAGATTTTAGGGTTAATTCGCTATAGTGGGCACTTTCGCGCGTAAAGCAACAAACTGAATATTCGGCCCCAAATAGCGTTATGAAAATACCCAAAAGACTCCAACCGCTGATCGATGACGGCTTGGTTGATGAAGTGATTACCCAACTGATGAGCGGCAAGGAGGCTCAGGTCTTCGTAGTGCGCTGCGCAGGCGAGATTCGCTGCGCCAAGGTGTTTAAAGAGGCGAGAAAGCGCAGCTTTAAACAGGCGGTGGAGTATCAGGAAGGGCGCAAGGTTCGCAACAGCCGCAGGGCCCGGGCCATGTCCAAGAAAAGCCGCTACGGGCAAAAGGAACAGGAGCAGGCCTGGTTGAGTGCAGAGGTGGACGCGCTCTATCAGTTGTCAGCGGCGGGTGTGCGGGTACCCGAACCCCACGGCTTTGTAGACGGTGTACTGCTTATGGACCTGGTGCAGGACGCCGAGGGTCACGTCGCACCGCGTCTGGACGAGGTGGCGCTTACGCCCGAACTGGCGCGCGATTACTACGCACAGGTGATTGCCGATGTGGTCCGTATGCTCTGCGCCGGTTTGGTCCACGGCGATCTATCGCCTTTTAACGTCTTAGTGGACGATCAGGGGCCGGTGATCATTGACTTACCCCAGGCCGTCAACGCCGCCAGTAACAACCACGCCGAGCGCATGCTCCAGCGGGACGTAGACAACATGCGCCGCTACTTTAGCCAGTTTGCCCCGGAGCTGATCAAAGTCGATTACGGCAAGGAAATCTGGCATCTCTACGAGGAAGGAGAGCTGCACCCCGATGTCCGCCTCACAGGCACCTTTGAGCCTGACACCGCCGAGGCCGATGTGGCCGAGCTTATGGCCGTTATTGAAGCGGCCAAACTGGAAGAGGAAGAACGCCAGGCGCGACTGCGCGCCGACCGGGACGATCACAGCGGCGACGGTATCGGTTAATGTCAAACCCTCACTTTAACCATCGAATAACTACTGCGTGAAGAATAGTAATGGCGTTTAGCCATCTCACCAATAAATGAGCAAGGAGCGCTTTTTGAAACAGATCATCGGCAGTATTTGCATTGTCTTACTTGCCTCTTCGGCGGTAGCGGAAGAATCATGGAATGATGTCAGCCGCCTTAATCCAACGCCCGTCGACCGTGTTATCGCTGTTCAATCCGAGCAAGATGTGGCTGAGGCTTTAGCATCGCTTAAACCTGGGCAAAAAGTGAGCATTTCAGGTTCCCGTCACAGTCAAGGCGGACATATCACTTTTCCTGGCGCGGTGGTTTTGGACATGACCGACTTTGACCAGGTTATCTCCGTTGACCCCGACAAGAAGGTGGCCATCGTTCAAAGCGGTGCCTCATGGGAAGACGTGCAAACAGCGGCAAACCCTCACGGCTTATCCGTAAAGGTGATGCAGTCATCCAACATATTTACCGTGGGTGGCTCGCTCAGCGCAAATGTTCATGGCCGCGACCCCAGGTTCGGACCCATTATTGAAACCGTAAGAACACTTAAAATTGCGCTTGCCGATGGCTCTGTGATCGAAGCCAGCAGGGCGAAAAATCCCGACTTATTCTATTCAGCCATTGGCGGATACGGCTTGTTGGGCGTTATATTGGAAGCAGAGTTAGAGCTTACCGATAATCTACCTTTGCTCAAAACTACCACACCCATAAGTCATGCCTCTTACGCCGATCAATTCAAGCAACCCGTCGACGACCTAAACCTGCATTTTGGCCGCTGCTCTTTCGCCAAGGGCGCCTCCTTTTTAGCCGACTGCTTCAGTATCGATTATCGAGAAAAGAGTCAATACCCCGAAGTCAGCGAGCTTTCCCTAGAGAAGGGTATCGCACGCAACGCCTTCTTTTTTGACCTGTCCAGAAAGTTCAATTGGGCAAAGCATTTTCGCTGGCGCATTCAGAAGAGCTTTGTTGATAACCCCAACAAGGTCGCAAGGATAGATCGTAATCAGGCGATGCAGCCGCCGATTAAGTTCCTTGAGTACGAAAGTGCCAATGATACGGATATTCTGCAGGAGTACTTTGTACCAGTTGAGATGTTTCCATCCTTTATGGAAGGATTGGAAAACGTATTGGTTCAACGTGACGTCAACCTTTTGAGCATGACCTTGCGCTACGTACCAGAGAATATCGAAAGTGTCCTTAGTTACGCTCAGTCAGAGATGATAGCTGTAGTCTTGTATATAAATATGGAGCTAAGCGAAGCGGCGATTAATCAGGCACAAAGCTGGACCCGCGCCTTGGTCGATCTCACACTGAAACACCGAGGAACCTACTATTTAACCTATCAGGGCTTCCCCACAACCGAACAGTTTAGGCAAGCATACCCTCGTTGGCTCGATTTCTTACGGACGAAGTGTCAATATGATCCGACAGAGATCTTTTCCAATCATTTTTATCATCAGTATCTAGCAGCATCGTATTTTGACGTTTATCAAAGTCCTGTGTCAGTTGATATCCGTAGCCTTTGCCCCCTGATCAGTAAAACCGGGGCCAGCCCGATCGGCTCGCATGAAGGCCAATAGGGTCAATCTGATCACTGACTTTACAAATTGATCTATAAATGCTCCCGAGCAGAACTCCTAATTCATGTTCAAGCATCCAGGCGCATAGGTTACAGGCAGTTCAGCTCAACTCTGTGCTTCTACAGGTACACCTGCTAAAGCGCATGCGCCCGGCTTAACCATTGATGTTCTTGAGCCAGATCAAAGCGGTCTAGCACCATCGACGTACACTGGCTCCAGGTTGTTAAGGAGCCAGTGTCATGAAATTTACCGCAGTACCCGCCGCTTTTACCCTTGCCGTTTTCTCTTCTTTCACCACCTCAGCCCAAGCCGCTGGTTATCAGGCCGGGGATGTCTTAGTCCGCGCTGGTGTAACCAGTGTTCAGCCCGACTCCAAGCGGGCCGGTGTGTTTGTCGAGGCACTGGGTGGCGATACGCCTTTGGCGCTATCGGTGGACAACGACAGCCAGCTTGGGCTGAATCTGGTGTATCTTTTTACTCGTAACTGGGCGTTTGAAGTCCTCGCCGCGACGCCCTTTGAACACGATGTGACCATTCATGACCCGCAAGGTGTGGCGCTTGGGGTATTTGATACCAGCGTGGATGGCGCGACCTTGGCAGAGGTCAAGCACCTGCCGCCGACGATCAGTGCACTCTATTATTTTTCAACAGACAACAACTTTAAACCCTACGTCGGTGCCGGCATTAACTACACAGTCTTTTTCGATGAGGCCTTCCAGACGGGGCCTGAGAGTTTGGGGTTTAACAGCCTGGAGCTGGACGACTCCTGGGGCTATGCCTTGCAGTTCGGCGCCGATATCCAATTGGGTGAGCACTGGCTGTTGAACGCGTCCGCGCGCTACATCGATATTGAAACGACCGCCACCTTTAAAATTGGTGAAGATATCGCCGGTAGCAGTGAGGTAGAGATCAACCCCGTGGTGTACTCCTTGATGCTTGGCTACCGCTTCTAGGGCCGGTATGTCTGCCGGTTTACAGCTCTTCAATGTGGTCCAAACAGCACTCGGCCCGCGCCAAAGTAGCGTCCCGCATCTCGCGGGATTGCTTGTCCCAGTTGCGGTAGACCATGCCGATGCGCGGGTTGTTTTCAAGCCTGTCGCGATGCTGGTGCATAAATCCCCAGTACAAGCTGTTAAGCGGGCAGGCGTCTTCGGTGGTTTTTTCTTTAACTCTGTAGTGGCATCCTGAGCAGTAATCGCTCATTTTCTGAATGTAATTACCGCTGGCGGCATAGGGTTTGGTGGCGACAATACCCTGGTCAGCGAACTGCGTCATACCACGCGTGTTGGGCAGCTCTACCCATTCCAGCGCATCGATATAAATGCCCAGGTACCACTGGTCGACCTCATCCGGATCGATACCGGTAATCAGGCAAAAGTTTCCCGTAACCATCAAGCGCTGAATGTGGTGCGCATAGGCGGAGGTTAAACTCTGGCCGATGGCGTGCTCCAGGCAGCGCATACGGGTTTTGCCGTTCCAGAAATAGCCGGGTAGGGGACGCGATGCCTTTAGGGTGTTGTACTGCTTGTACTCGGGCATATTGACCCAGTAGACCCCGCGAACATATTCGCGCCAGCCGAGTATCTGCCGCACAAACCCTTCAATTTGGGCAATATCAATAGCACCATTGGAGGTTTCATAGGCGTTGATGGCCGCGTCGATTACCTGCTTCGGGTGCAGCATCTTGGTGTTGAGAGCAAAAGACAAGCGGCTGTGGTACAGGCTCCAGCCGTGCGGCGAATGGGCGGTCATGGCGTCCTGAAAGCGGCCAAAGTGGGGCAGCAGGTGTTGGCAAAAGTAGCTCAGCAACTGCTTGGCTTGCGCGCGCGTCACCGGCCAGATAAACGGCTCGGAAAGCTCACCAATGGTGCGCACTTTGTGACGCTCAAGCCGCGCTCTAATCGCGCTGATGTCCGTCTCAAACAGCAGCGGCGCGGGAATTTCTTTAAGATCCGCCGGCTTTAACTTGCCGCGATTCGCCGCATCAAAATTCCACTGCCCGCCAACGGGCTTGTCGTTTTCCATAAGCAGGTTAAACCGGCGGCGCATTTGCCGGTAAAAGTGCTCCATGGTGAGGTGCTTGTTGGCGGTAAAGTACTGCTCAAGCTCATCAAAAGGCAGCAGGAAGTGCTCAGTGTCTACGCATTTTACGCTTGTTGCTTCAATCTCCATCCCGGCCAGCTGCTTTGCCAGGCGGTACTCGTCGGGCCGTTGATATTCAATCTCGCTGCACCTGTATTCGCGGCACAGGCGCGCCAGCAACGCCGGTAAACTGTCGTCCTGCTCGGTGTCGTCCAGGGTTAAGTGCAGCACATGAAAGCCGGCCTTCTGCAGGGCATGGGCAAAGTGTTCCATCGCGGCAAAAAAACCACAGACCTTTTGCAGGTGATGCGGGACATAATCGGTTTCCTGGCGCAGCTCGGCGATCACATAAAGCACATCGTCTTTATCGCCACTGAACCAGGAGTGCAGGGCGTTGAGCTGATCCCCCAGTATCAGCCGAAGTGTGGAATAACGCGGCTTAAACAAGGCTAATCTCCTAAAGGCCAATCCACCATATCCACGCTGTCCAGTGGCTGACACTGGGCCCTGCCAGACCAGCGGTTTACGTAGTCGCCGCCCGGGTCATACTGCTCGGCTTGTTTTTCCAGGTTAAAGTGCCGACCGCCGCGTGGGTCGGCGCCCACGCCGGCAATGTACTGCCAGTTGCCCCAGTTACTGGCGACGTCGTAGTCAATCAGTCGCTGCTCGAAATAGGCCGCGCCATAGCGCCAATCCAGCGCTAGCTCATTAACCAGGCAGCTGGCGGCAATCTGCCGGCCGCGGTTAGACATCCAGCCAGTGGCGTTTAGCTCGTGCATCAGCGCATTGACCAAAGGGTAGGGCGTGCTGCCCTGGCACCATTGTTTGAAACGGCTCGGGTAGAAGCTGGTGTTGGGCGCCTTGCCGGTGCCGCCATCAAATGCAAACAGCCGGGCTCCGCGGGCTCTGGCGCTCCAGTAAAAATACTCGCGCCAGAGCAGCTCAAAGTAAATCCAATAAGTGGACTCGTTGGCACCGTGCTCGGCTTCGTAGACTTTCAGTGCCGCCACTATCTGGCGAGGGCTGAGGGCGCCATGGGCGAGGTAGCCAGACAGCTGCGTGGAAAAGCTTTCGCCCATCAGGGCATTACGCGTCGCTTTGTAATCACTGGGCGCTCGGCTGGAGAAGTAGCGCGCTAAATGCTGCCGGGCACTGGTTTCACCACCTGAATAGTAGCTGTTGTCGGCGGCCATCAGCGCTTCAGGCCAAGGGGTTACCGGCGTTTGCGGTGCGCCGGGCAAGTTGGGCACCGCGATTTGCGCAGGCGCAACCTCCAGGGTTTCAAAGCGTTTGCGCGCCGGGGTAAAGCTGGCGGGCAAATCATTCAGGGCAAAAGGTAAATCCGTAAGGGTAAAGAGGCTGCTGCTATCGCCGGCAAAAAATTGCTGCCGCGGAAACGCCTTCTGCAATGCTTGCCACTGGGCCTGCTCATAGACACCGGCGGGAACACTGCGGCCAATATGGCTGATGCGATGGTCTTTGATGTAGCGGCCGACTACGGCGACCAGATCACCCGATTCCACTCGCAGACACTGATTGAGCGCCGTCAAACCCTGGTTAAGCTCAATCAGGGTTTGTTTAAGATACCCGAGTTGCGCGCCACTGGCTGACGTTTGACTGTAGTGCCTGCTAAAAGCGTCTTGCGGGCGCAGACAATACAGGCAAATCAGCTTATCGACTTGTGCGCTAAAGCTCGCCAGTGCGGGGTTGTCCAGCAAGCGGCAATCGTGATCAAAGATAAACAGGCCAATGGAAGACATAGTAACCAGCAGATATATTCAGGTTCAGCCCAGCTATACGCCAAAACCGGCCAAAAAGATCGCCAGGCAAGCCAAATACTCTCAAACGACCTGGTAGCGCTTGATCTCTTGCGCCCAGGCCACTAGATTTAATGGTTGTGACACGGAAACTCCAGTAGCCCGCAGGACGCTCTCATGATCAAAAAACGTTATCTCGTAGTGGCATTGGCGGCTATGGTGCTCGGCGGCGGCTACGCGATCCCTGAGCCGCGTGTAATTCCCGTCTCTGGCGCCACCGAGGCCGACTGGAATAAAGACACTTTCTGGTACGAGCCCTGGGGCAGCTCCGGGGTGCACAAAGGCATCGACATCTTCGCCCGCAAAGGCGCCGATGTAATTGCCCCAACCAATGTACTAGTGGTTTATCGCGGACAGTTCGGCAAGGGCGGGAAGGTGATCGTGGCTCTCGGGCCCAAGTGGCGGCTACACTATTTTGCGCACCTCGATCAGATAGAAGAGGGCGCTGGTCGCATTGTGCCAGCGGGTACAGTACTCGGCGCCGTGGGCGACAGCGGTAATGCCAAAGGCAAACAGGCGCACCTGCATTACTCCATCGTGAGCCTCCTTCCCAGGCTCTGGGCGATGGACAACTCCACTCAAGGATACAAAAAAGCATTTTTCATCAATCCGATCACATACCTGACGCAGTAAAAGAGCTTGCACGCAAAGCATGGAAAACACTCTGAGGGGCTTGATTGTAAGTCTACTTATTCTTTTATCGATGATGTGGTTTGGTATTGGCCTGGTCGCGCCTTTGACGCCCTCTAGCAGTTTGCCCTCGGTAGGGGAGCTAATCGTCTTTGCCGGCTTTCCCCTGGGGCTGTTAGCGGCGGGTTTTACCGTGTCGAATCATATTGTCGCCAAAGTGACCCTGACCATTTTGTCTCTTTTTGTCATCGCGGTCACAGGGTCACTGATGTGGACAATGACTCATTGAGTCTTCTAATGCGCCGAATACGAAGGTCCGGATAGAGGCTCTCTTCTCCCGCCTCGGGCATCGACCAACGCCTTTGTGGAATAACTCTTGCGATACCCTCGTCACACAGAGGCCTGAGCGGCCTTTTTGTTCTTTGCACAGGGCAAGTTTTACACCTGGGTGTAAATCTTGCCCTGTGCTGCGTGATTGGCCAGTGCCCCAGACGAGGAGAAGACAATGAGTAAGTCCGACAAGTACACCACCACCGATGCCGGTATTCCCGTAAACAGCGATGAACATTCCCTCACCGTTGGGCCGGATGGGCCGATTGTGATGCACGACCACCAGCTGGTGGAACAGATGGCCAGCTTTAACAGAGAGCGCATTCCCGAGCGCCAACCTCACGCCAAGGGCAGCGGCGCCTTCGGCCACTTTGAGGTCACCCATGATGTCAGCGCCTATACCAAGGCGGCCGTGTTTCAGCCGGGCACCAAAACCGATGTGTTGATGCGTTTTTCAACCGTGGCCGGTGAGCGCGGCAGCCCCGACACCTGGCGCGATCCGCGCGGCTTTTCAGTGAAGTTCTACACCAGTGAGGGCAACTACGATCTGGTGGGTAACAACACACCCGTATTTTTTATTCGCGACCCCATGAAGTTTCAGCACTTTATCCGCTCGCAAAAGCGCCGGGCCGACAACAACCTGCGCGACCACGACATGCAGTGGGATTTTTGGACGTTGTCACCAGAGTCGGCGCATCAGGTCACCTGGTTGATGGGCGACCGCGGTATCCCGCGCAACTGGCGCCACATGAACGGTTATTCGTCACACACCTACATGTGGGTGAACGCCGAGGGTGAAAAATTCTGGGTTAAGTACCACTTCAAATCGGATCAGGGCGTGGAGTGTATGACCCAGGAGGAAGCCGACAAAATGGCCGGCATGGACGGCGATTACCACACTCGCGACTTGTTCAACGCCATTGCCAAGGGCGACCACCCGAGCTGGACGCTCTGCATGCAAATTATGCCGTTTAAAGACGCCGAGACCTATCGCTTTAACCCCTTCGATTTAACCAAGGTCTGGCCCCACGGCGACTACCCGCTGATGGAAGTGGGCAAGCTGACGCTCAACCACAACCCCACGGACCACCACACCGAAATTGAACAGGCCGCGTTTGAACCCAACAATATGGTGCCTGGTGTAGGCGTAAGCCCCGACAAAATGCTGCTGGGCCGTATGTTTGCCTACGCCGACGCTCATCGCGCGCGCTTGGGTGTGAACTACAAACAGATCCCCGTCAACAAGCCGCAGTGCCCTGTGCACAGCTACACCAAAGACGGCGCCATGCGCACCGAAAACGTCAGCGATCCGGTTTACGCACCCAATTCCAAGGGCGGCCCCCACGCCGATCCCGAGCGCGCGCCCAATATGGAAACCTTTGGCGCCAGTGGCGATATGGTCCGCGAGGCCTACACCAAACACCGCGATGACGACGACTATGCCCAGCCTCGTGCGCTGATCAACGACGTCATGGACGATGACGCCCGTGAGCGACTGGTCAACAACGTCACTGGCCACCTATGCGACGGCGTCTCCGAGCCCATCCTTGAGCGAGCCTTTGAGTACTGGAAAAACATCGACCGGAGTATCGGCGAGCGTATTGAAAAATCCGTGCGCGAACAGCTGAAAAAATCGTGAGCCAAACGCATCGGATGTTCTTTGGATAAAAAAGCCGGCCTCTGAGGGCCGGCTTGCGTTGGTTTACAACGGGTATTTGGGGAGCATGTGACTACTGATACTCAACCCGCCATAATTGCGGCGCACCGGCCCAGTATTCCCACTGGCGAATATCACCGCCGTCTGCAGTGCTAAACTCGAACACATCCAGCGCTTTACCGCTGAATCGAGAAATGATGCCGTAATTGCCGTTGCCTTCATCGACAATTTGCCACTGTTGGTTTTCACCGCCAAGGTACGCCCACTGACGAATCTCACCACCGTCTTCGGTACTCCATTCGTACACGTCCAAGGATTTACCGCTGTGCGCCGCGCGAATAGAGTAGTAGCCGTTATTCAGGTTGACAATATCCCACTGCTGGTTTGCACTGCCGTTGTCTTCCCACTGAACGACATTGGCACCATCGTCGTGACTGCCTGAGGCAACTTCAAGCAGCTTACCGCTGTGAACCGATGAGAAAGAAACCCTTCCGTTTGGCAGAACCCCGTTCGGCTCATCCACCAGAGAAAAGTTACGGGTAAAGCTTGGCCAGCCGTTGGAAAAATTGATTTGCATAATATCCAATCGCGCAGGCCAACCATTCGCTGTCGTCCCGTCATAGTAGTGAAAGGTCGCCAGATTCTGACCGTAGTTGTTCAGATAACCAAAGTGGCCAGGGCCGATATAGATCCCCTCAGTGGCGAGCACGGTACTGCCGCCGTAGTTCCACATATCAACGCCGCCTCTATCGCGGTAGGGGCCGGTGGGGCTGGTGGAGCGACCCATCACCACATAGTAGTTGCTGGCATTACCCGCACAGCAGTCCCCCAGATTGGCAAACATATAGTAGTAGCCATTCATGTACTGAACCTGGGCGGCCTCAAACTCGTGCCAGGCGCCATTATTGCCCACAACGGGGTAGCGATTGCCATTGAGCAAATGCCCTGTTGCCGGATTGATTTGACGCATATAAATACCCGCGTAATGCGAGCCATACACCATCCATACATTATTGTTGGCGTCGCGAAACAGTCCCGCATCGATCGCATTGACCGGCTGACCACCGGAGTAGGGCTCATCGACAGTGGATACCACCATCCCCAGATCCTGCCAGTTGGGATTGTTCAGCGAGTCAGTCACCATCACCCCAATCGCGGACTTCATGCCGGTGGCATCGGAGAAAGCCGAGTAGTAAAGGTAATAGCGACCGTTCATTTCGATAATATCCGGCGCCCAGAAATTGCCATCAAAACCCGGGACCTTATTGTTGATCCAACTGGGATAGGTGTTGGGTGGAACCGGGGAGGGGCCCCGTGTCCAATTCACCAGATCCGTGGAATAGAGGGCATTGAGAGGAAAGTTGGAAGCGCCAGCGCCCGTTCCAAAAGTCCAATAGGTATCACCATCCTTAACAATCGTTGAAGGATCATGAATATCAGTGGTTCCGTTTAAACTGAGCGCATGAACATGCAGGGTAACCAGAAGCGAGAAGCAGATAACCAGTGTCTTTGACACATAAATCATTATTTTCATTGTACTCTCCGTCATTGATTATTGTATCGGGAGCACGCACTACCTAAAGCGTGATCACAACCTATCCAATATAGGTATTATTATCGTACAATATAAATCATCCGATAAATATGCGACCAATCGGCTTTTTTGCCTTCAGAAATATCAATTTTTAATAACTGGAGGGCATTAATTGAGTGTTTTCGTTATACGTGAGCGAGAATCCACTCGGAATCATGCAAATCAGAGGGATTCAGGCGAACCAAGAAACCGAACCAAGCAACATCTTTACCGACAATATTTTTGAGTTTCAGCACAAGAAAAAGTATTATATTACAATAATGTGCCACGCCGAACCGGACGCCGAATAATGACAATAATTCCCAATCTTAGAGTCCTTGCGCCATTCACACTATTGCTTCTATGCGGCGCTACTTTCGCTGGTGTCATCGAGCAAAAGGTACTCGACGAGGGCGGCAGCGGAACCTATAAAGCAATAGCGGCGACACAGGAATCACTGCCCGGCTATGTGGTTTATCGCCCTGTGAATTTAGCGCAGGCCGTAAAAGCCGAGGGCCCTCTGCCGGCTATCGTCTTTGCCAATGGCGGCTGCAATGACACTTCTTTCCCTTTCGAGCGAATGCTCTCGGAAATCGCTTCTCACGGGTATCTTGTTATAGCACTTGGCGCCATGCAGCGGCGCCTGGATGATCGTCAACTTGAAAAAGCCGACAACGCCATGATGATTAGAGCTGTTGACTGGCTTGCCATACAATCGGCGTCTGAGCAAAGTGAGTTTCACCATAAAGTAGCCTTGGATCGCATTGCCTCCGCTGGGCAGAGCTGCGGCGGCGCGCAAGTACTGGCAACGGCCTCGGAGCCGCGCTTTACCACCTACCTGATGTTCAATTCAGGTATTGGCGATATGACAATGGCGGAGGCTTCGCGACGCTCTTTAAGCGACTTGCACGCCCCCATCCTCTATTTGCTCGGTGGCGAGACCGATGTGGCCACGGCGAACGCCCAGTTGGATTATCAAAGAATTGAGCATGTGCCAGTTGTTTTCGCCAATCACCTCACGGCGGGCCACTCCGGCACCTTCGAGCAGGCCTATGGCGGCTCCTTTGCCGCGCTTGCGCTTATGTGGCTGGATTGGCATTTAAAAGACCGTAAACAATTCAAGTCCGTATTCGCCGAACACAAGCCAGAAGCTTTTCCTGACTGGGAGCTGAAGGCAAAAAGTGTTGCCAGCCACGTTCTACCCTAATAAGCCCCACGGAGACGGCACGATGAAACGCTTTCAAACTCTAACGCTTTTGCCACTAATGTTGTGCTGTTTACTCTCGGCGCAGGTACTGGCGCATGATATGCAGCGGGTGACTGTAGCCCAAGGTGATTTGCAGGGTAAAAAGGAGGACGAGCTCACGGTCTTTAAAGGCGTGCCCTTTGCCAAGCCGCCTGTAGGGGAGCTTCGCTGGAAAGCGCCACAACCACCCGAAAAATGGACAGGCGTTCGCAACGCATTGGAATACGCTCCGTCTCCCATACAAGGCGGTGAGCCGCCCGCGGGCAAGAGCGAAGACAGTCTCTACCTGAACATCTGGACGCCGGCAAAAACGCCGGCGGACAAACTGCCTGTGCTGGTCTGGATATACGGCGGAGGCTTCAGTTTCGGCACCACCGCCGACGCCTTAACCGATGGTACTCACCTGGCCAACAAAGGCGTCGTACTTGTTTCCATTGCCTACCGGGTAGGACAACTGGGCTTTCTCGCCCACCCGGCGTTAAGCGCTGAAAGTCCGAATAAAGTCTCGGGCAACTACGGGCTGCTGGATCAGATCGCCGGATTGCAGTGGATTCAGGACAACATCCAAGCCTTTGGCGGGGACCCGAATAGAGTGACGATTTTTGGTGAGTCGGCGGGCGGCATCTCCGTGAGCATGCTCGCTGCATCACCTCTGGCCGAAGGGCTTTTTCACGGTGCCATTTCGCAAAGTGGCGGCTCATTTGGTCCTTCGAGAAAAATCAATTACCCCGGCGAAAACATGATCACTCTGGCACAGGCTGAGGCCGAAGGCATTGACTATGTGAAAACGTTCGGCGCTTCATCCATTGATGAGCTGCGAGAGTTAGACGCCGAAGCGTTTATTCCCAAGGGCTGGTCTATGCCCGGTGGCTGGCCCATTTTTGACGGGCACGTTATTCCTGATGATCAGCACAAGCTCTACCAACAAGGTCGCTACAACAAGGTTCCGGTATTGGTGGGCTATAACTCCGATGAAGCGCTTATGTTTGTCAGAGACAGCGACCCCGAGCCCTTTACGGAAGGCTTGAAAACGCGCTTCGGGAAGTTTGCCGAACCGTTAATGGCGGCCTACGGCATCAGCGACACGGAGGTCAATCGCCAGTCACGCAATCTGATCCGCGATGCGGCCTTTGGCTGGCATACCTGGAGCTGGGCACGGCTGCAGGCAAATGACAGCGCGGCCCCTGCGTATCTTTACTATTTTGATCAGGCACCGTCCTTCCCGGAAGGCTCACCGCGACATGACCACGGTGCCAATCACGGGCAGGAGATCGCCTATGTATTCCAACGCGTTGACCCGAATAGAGAAGAGGCCATGGCCTCAGACGCGAGGATTTCCGAGGCCATGGCCAGCTACTGGACCAATTTCGCCAAGCACGGAAACCCCAACGGCAAGGGCCTGCCCAAGTGGCCTGAGTTTAAGCCGGGCTCATCCACCGTCATGTATTTTCAGCAAACGCCGAAACTAGGCCCCGTACCCGATAGAGAGGCCCTGCTGGTGTTGGATGAATACTTTGAGTGGCGCCGCACGGCCGAAGGCGAGGCCTGGGCAAATCAGTAGTCGCAGCTGCTTCTGATTGAAGATGAGCACCCACCAAACGACGAATCATTCTCTAAAGGACAAGTGCTCAAAGAAAAAGCCGACACCATTTCTTGGTGTCGGCTTTTCTAAGCTTTCCTAGACTTCTGTTACGCAATAGCTTTCAAGTAGACGGCGGCTCATAAGCTACACATTCTTCGGTGACGTTCACAGACTGGACGACCGGGTGAATGTTGATATCTGTTTCACCGGAATCAAAGTTAACTTGTGTGCTGTCAAAGACGTAATCCCAGCGAACAACAGTAAGAGCGCCCTCGCAAACCTTGATTTCATCAAAAAATTTCAGACCTTCCTGATCAACATCGGCCTCTTCCGGCACAGAAAAACTCAAGGTTTTTCCCTCGGCGTTAGTAGCAACAATGGGTTGCAAAAGCAAACGAACCTGGTCGAGGGTGCCGACCGGAACTGCTACTGGGGGTATAAACAAAGTTTTGCTCACTTCACCGGTATCTTCATTGATCATCTGGCGATCCGCTTCCAGTAAATTAATATCGTAAGATTCGGCAAGTACACTGATCTGTCCCAGCCCCTGATCATGAACTCGAACGTCGTCCAGTTGCGTGGTTAATGTCGTAAACAGTTCAGTCTCTACAGGAGGAAGCTCAAAGGCAATCCAACCGGTTGGGCCCTCATAAACGGTAGGCTCTTCTACACCTTCACCCTCGTCTACCTCCTCAACATCTGGACACGACGACTCAACACTGGCGATTTTCACCACAGGCTTGAGCATAAATTCGTCTTTGCCCTTGTTATATTTCAATGACTTCAAGGCATCGAAATCAAACACCAAATCCACTTCACCACCGGCACAAATATCAAAGGGCCGATTGACTTTCACGCTGCCACTGGGAACGAACACATCGTATTCCGACCCTTCACTTAGCACAGTACCATCGGTAACAGACAGCCTTAGCTGGGTGTATTTACCAGCCGGCAATTCCAGCTCCCCCATCAAAGTGGTTAAACCATTTTGGTAATCCAGCAAATCGAGGGTGCGTGGCGCGTTCAAAACGTTGAAAGGTGCCTCACCTGTAGCATGAACAGAAATGGCATCAATGGTGACAACGGCAGAGTCAATAGCCGGGTTAGGAGCATCGGTCAGGTGAACGCGCAACTGCGCGGTACCCGACTTAAGTGCATCGCCTGCAGCAGGAACCACCACCGCTTGAGTGCTCGGTGTAGCCAGCCCGGTTTCCGCGATAGGGTGCACCTGCTCAGTATTGGTATCTCCCGTATGCGCCCCGAGATTGTCACCACCACTGGAAGACGATCCCCCTCCGCCACAGGCAGTCAACGCCAAAGACGTGGTTAAGAACATACTCAAAGTGGTTTTCATGGCTATCCTCTTATGCTTGTCTTTAAAGCGGTTATTTTAATCAAAAGGATTCTAGCGACAGGTCGCCTATTTCACGTTTTCGCCGACGATATACGCTTAACCGAATCTATTGGGACACTCGTCACAAACCCTTATATCATCGAGACATAAAACGACGAATAAATAAAAAATAGGGAATAGCTGATACACCAACGCTAAGAATACCTACGTTGAAATTTAAGGAAGCGGGAACCTGGATCTGCAAGCTTGTGGCCAAGCTCGCCTGCGGGGAATCAGATGAATTGGCAGCGAACAGGTCGGCACCACAAAGGGGCGCCGACCCGAATATTGTCGCTTTGCCTCAATCAGTTTTGCAAAAGCGTCTGGGCCGCGTGAGTTAAAAACAAGTAGCGACTGCCCATAGGGATCACATACTCATTCTGCCCCCAGAAGAACGGCCAGTTGCTTTTGTTTTCGGGAAGATCCGGCGGCAGCACCAGTATGCCGGGAACCACACCGCCGGGAATGTAGGAGAAATCCGCGCGGTTGGCACCGTAGGCAGCCGTTTGCGACTCGGCGCCTACGCCCGACACAAAGGAGTAGTTGGAGTCCGGGTGCGTACCGAACAGATAACTCAAACTGCGATAGACCAGCTCTTTTTCAACAATCTCCGGGAAGGCTTTGTGCAACCAATAGTTGGTAATGCCAAAGCCCATGACCGCGCCATTGCCGGCCCAACCGCCACGGGTAATCGGCACGCCGTAGGGGTTTTCCTTTTCGAAGTCTTTGGCTCGCTCGCGGTAGGCACGCGCAAGCTGCTCAAGCGTTTCGGCGTAGCCATCGTCCATATAGGGTAGGGCGGCGACGAGCATGGCGACGTTCTCGCCATAAAACGCCTCTTTTACCTGATCCAAAAGCTCACTAACAGCCTGAGCGTAGCGCTGATCTTCGGTAGCGATCAGCAGCTCGACGGCGGCTTTGAGTTTTTCTTCTTCAATTTTACCGCCAGTGGTGTTACCAAAACGGTAAGTGTTGGGCTCGCGCCCGGCCTCAAATTCCCAGACTTTTTTCGCGGTCGCCAGGCTTTCGTCGGCCAGTTCGGCGTTCACCGGGCCGAGCACACGGCTGGCCGCGGCCAATGCTGCTGCCGAGCCGTAGTTAAGCGCAGTGGTGTTGGAGGTAAACGCCCAGCGATCGTCAAAGCGGCCGCTGTGATTGCCGTTATCTGGCATCAGGTCTTCATTGGCCGTCGGGTCTACTGTGGATGGCTCGTACATTTTACCCACACCCCGCTGAGCAGCATGAGGGTCCATGGCCGGGTCGTAAATCATGTTGTCGGTTTTCGTCGAGCCATCGCCCAGGTGCGGGTACTGGTAGAGGCGGCCGGCGACAATACCGGGTATGGCATGGCCGAACACACGGTGCTGAGCGATCAGCGCGAGGGTGCCATGCTCAATTTGCTGCAGTATGTCCTGCTTGCCGTCAGGCCGATTGATTTGGGTAAACTTTTTCGCCTGATCAACGGTCGTGTTGTCCCGCTCGATACCAAACTCTTCCACCGCGTGCACCAGCCCTTGAACCGTGTGGTACTGCGATTGGGTGCGGATGTCATAATCGCCCGCATCGTACCAGCCGCCGTAGTTCAGCCCGTCAATGTGCTCAAAGGGTTCAAACTCGGTGTCCAGCGCGTCGTCGTGGGCGTAGAGATCAAAATGCTCGTAGTTGGGTGGTGCCTGCAGGGCGTCATCCATATGCGAGAGCCCGTGCCAGACGCGATAGGCCTCGCGCACCAGCATATGATCCATTTGCACCGGAAAGAAAAAGTCCAGCGTCGGCTGCCAGGCCTTGGCAATCACATCGCTGTTAATGGGAAAGGCGCGTGTGGTTTGATCGCCATAGCGCAGTTGATACAAACCGGGCTCGCTCACACCAGAGAAATCAAAGGTTAAGTACTGGTAGCGCAGGTAATCACCCCAGGCCTCTGGCTTGCCTGATTGCACAACGTGAGTCTTGCCATTGGGGGTAATTTTCAAAAGCTCAACGCTCCCTTGCGCCGTGTCATTGGGGTCCAACTCAATTACTGCGCGCTTGGTCTGCTGTGGGTGGTAGCCCACCTGGGAATAACCAACCACCGGCTCGCGCACCCAGCCCGGAATGGCGTTAATATCGATGGTCCACTCCACCACCTTGCCGGTACGGTCGGCAGGGATCATATCGCGCACCACGTACCAACCGTTCTGCGCTTTGGTGCGCCCATCAAACAGCATCAGCTCGCCATCACCCAGGGTTTCGCGTATGGTCACCCGCCGCTCGGGGTTCTCTGGCGCCAGCACCAGGGTTTTCGCTGTGGCAAAAGGGGTGGGCTCCGTCAGCCCTTGGTCATTCATGATCATGCCGTCGGTGGTAGAAGCAGAGCGGGGGAACTGCCCGGGCTTGCCGTCGACAAGATAGCTTGAACTCCAGTACTCCGCCGGCACAAACTCCATATTAAAACCGGCCTGGCCCTCCAGCGCTTCGGGTAGCGGGCTGTCCAGGTGAACACCAACCACAACGCCATCTTCACTGGCGGTGGCTTTCACGCTGTAGCTGAAATCGTGCTCCGGATAGGCGAGCCTGGTGGTGATGGTGCCCGTTTCAGGGTCGACGTCGCGCTCCACGAACTGGCCCATACCGTCCCACTGCTCCGGGGTATGGAGTAAACGCACATCACCGTTGGTGGCGGTGCGCTCGCCGTGCTGGACAATCTCTATGCCAGCGGTCTTTGAGTCAAAAAACAAGCCGCCGGGCTTGCTGGAAAAGGCGAACACATCCACCGCCGCTGAATCAAAATATTCCTTATCGTTAAGCTGCAGGGCGGCCTGGGTATTGCCTTGCGGTTGGTTGGCACAAGCGGCAAGCAGGGTTGCGCCCGCCACAGCCGCGGCGAGCGGCCGCCAAAGAAATTGAGTGTGCATGGCTGACTCCTATTGTTATATGAGCTTTCGGTTGGCGCAGGTCTTATGATAGACGATGCCATATATTCATTATGACTATATGATGCATACGATAGCGCAAAACGTTTGAATAAGCGATACCCGCAGACTGACTTGTTCAGCCAGCCCAGAACCTTGATAGCTAAAAGGGCGGTGGAGAATGTAGCTAATCATTCAAGCTGTCAGGTTTTGTAAATTTTTATCGTTAAAATGTAAGCCTGCACATTGAATAACATCCAGGGAGAATCGTGGGGACAGTGAATTAATAATGGTTAGCACTGCTTTACACACTTGCGCAGTGTCGTTTTGTTCGACATTATACTGCCCGATTGTCAAGCGGACTGACTCTACAAACTCGAAAGGTTTAAAAACTCTTAAATAACAGCGAAGTTGTGCTGGTATGCACTTTTATTGGGGGAATAAATGAAACAACTTAGAGCGCTTGGGGTTGCTTACGCCCTGTCAATAATATCCGGGGCAGTTCTGGCAGCCCCCGGGGATCTGGACACGACCTTTAATGGTACCGGCTATTCAATTATCAACACGCCCAGCAATGCCGCACCAGATAATACTCAGGACTACGGGCATGCACTGACTCTTGACTCCAGTGGCAATATCATTGTAGCGGGAAACTCGGCTGATTTCGCCAGTTCGGACTTCATGCTCGCTCGTTTCACTTCCGCTGGCCTACCAGACCCTACCTTCGGCGGTGGCGATGGCTTTATTGTCGATGATTTCTCAGGGTTTGGCGACACCGCTTACGGAGTAGCCGTTGACGGCTCTGGCAACATCGCGGTGACTGGCAGGGTCAACTTGCGATTTGGCGTGCTCGATTTCGGCATCGCTCTGTATGATTCTAGCGGAAACCTGAATCCGGCTTTTAACGGAACCGGCCGCGTTACCATCGATTCAGGTACTGCCAACGATGAAGGTGACGACATTGCCTTTGACAGTGCTGGCCGAATAGTGGCCGCTGGTGACCTTAATGGCAACATGGCCGTGGTACGCTACAACCTTGATGGAACTCCGGACAACTCATTTGCTGGCACCGGTCAAGCGATTGCCCAGCCAGGCGATGCCGAAGCGATGGTCATTGATAGCGCAGGTAGAATTGTTGTCGCGGGGCGTCAGGGCAATAACTTTATATTGATTTCCCGCTTCAATGACAATGGTACTCTAGATGGTTCCTTTGGCTCGGGTGGTAATTTATCCATCAACTTGGGGGGAACCAATGCGCGCGCCGATTCGGTGACCGTGGATTCAAGCAATCGCATTATAGTTGCGGGCAACGCCAACCCAGGTTCTGGCGCCCAGTTTTATGCCGCGCGCTTTAATACCGATGGCACACTAGATACAAGCTTCAACGGCACGGGCTATCATATCGTCGATATTTCCGCTGGCTTCGATTCGGCCTATGCAGTTGAGGTTACCTCCACCGGGGAAATTGTGATTGCTGGGAATGCCGGCAGTAATACCGGCATTGTGAGCTTTAATGCCGATGGTACTCTGAATACCGATTTTGCTACTGGAGGGATTGCCAATGTGGATAAAACCGGCACAGGCCAACAGGATTGGTCTAACGACATGGTGCTGGACAGCTCTGACCGAATTGTGACAGCAGGTCAATTTTTTATCACAGGCCCACGCTACGGTTTGTTCGCCGCACGGTTTGAGCCCGCGGTCAGCGCCCCACCGCCACCTCCCGCCGCAGAAGCGGTTAGTTTACCCGCCAGCTCTTTGGTATCGATACTTTTGATGGGAACGCTGCTGCTTCTAGGCGGTTGTTTTGGTCTTCGTAGAAAACGCATTTAATCAAAAAATAGACAGACTTGGTGTCATCTCAAAATATAGACTTGACACCAAGTTTTCAGCGAATGCTTACCTGCGCAGCTCAGCGTTTAAAGATGTTTTACCAGCCTATAAATTGCAGGTTTTTCACTAAGCTTCAAGCTCCGATGACAGGACCAGCTTACCCGGTAACTGTATATAGTCACTTTCCAAACTACCCACCCTAAGATCTCCAGCACAGACTCTATAGCGCGTTCCTCAACGCAACTTTGCCTTTAGTTGAGTGGACTTTAGAGAGGACAACACCCACGGTATCCAAATAGTAATCGGTATAGGTGCGGTACTGACCGCGGGACCAGAGGACAACGGTGTGTTCTGCGTCGGCGACAATCATCGGCCGGATATTATGGCGCTGTGGATCATGGGTTAATGGCTGCCAGTCGATACGTTGAGTTGAGTCAGCCTCGCCAACCGACGCCATAAGGATTTGATGCTTACCACCAAGGGGCTCGCCAGTGCCCGGGTTTACATCCGTAGAAATCACCACCCGTGTCGGATCGGTCGGGTCGAGGCTGATCAACCCCGTGTAGCTCGCCTCGCGCTCGTACAGCCGGGTACCGGCGTGCGCTACTTCGCGGTCGACCCACCGTGCACCGTTCCATGAGGCGATGCGATAGCGCTGGTCCTCATTGCTCAAGTACAGCGAGTAGGCGATATGGGGCTGTCCCTCACTGTCAAACGCGATGGCGCTGGTCCAGGCACTTTTCTCTGCGCTCAAATCCACACTGCGAAAGCCGCCCTGACCACCGGCAAATATTTTTTCAGCTTCAGAGGGTTTCAGTGGGCCGTCAGCCTGCAGATTTTTTATGAATTCACCGTCCGCCGTATAAAAGCTGCCGTTGCGAAACTCGGCGTAGTAAATGCTTGTGCCGTAGTCGCGCGGATGCGCGTCGGTAAACGCGATGCCAATGGTGTGATTGCCGTTGCTCGCATAGCGGGCGTAGGGGCGGTGGCGCCCCTCGACTTCACTTTGAATAAAATGCTGCTCCTCTGCCCAACTTGTACCGTGATCGTCAGAGGTCACCATAGTGGGGTTCCACTCAACACCGCGATAAAAATTGTACAACTTGCCGTCTTCTAATGCGTAGAGGTTCATGTAGGTGACGGCATCATCGTAGTGATGGGTAAGCTCCTCGCCCCAGCTGAGATAATCTTCACTGCTCGACAGACGATAGTAATGGGTGTTTTCGGTACTGTGGCGCGCGTACATGCCCAGCACCCGACCATCGGGGCGCGCATAAAACACCGGAGAGTTATGATCGTCCCGGTCGAAGTGATTGTGTAATGTGGTTCTGCCTAAACGCGCGCCGGCTTCTAAGTCGTAGACGCCGACAGCCGCATCACCGCGGCCATTGCCCGCTACGCCGCCGACCAGCAATTTACCGTTATGAATAATCGCGCGAGGGTCCTGAAACCAGCACCAACCGCTGTTGTACATAAACGTCTTAATGTCGCTTAGGGGCGCGATTTCTGTCTGATCGCTCAATAGCTTGTACAGCTCACTGCCGGCGGCGAGAAATGCCCCGATGCCGTAGACCTCGGTGTAGTCCGGGAAGGAGTCTCCCGGCGCGGCGCCGACCGGCTGAACATACCCCAGAAGCCCTTGTTCCGTTACTGCTGCTGACAATGCCTGCCAGGCACGAAGAATCACGGGCTCGTAAGTGGCGCGATCGAGAATACCCTGGTTTACCCCCCAAGCCAGACCAAAAGTAAAGAAGGAGGTACCGCTGGTTTCCTTGATGGGATACCCCTTGGTGCCGCCCAAAAGCCCCATGGACCAGGTGCCGTCTTCACGTTGAATCTCTACCAGGCGAGCGGCCATTTTTTTGTATAGATCGATGTAAAAGGCCCGGCCTTCCCACTGCGGCGGCAAGTCGGGAATCATCAGTGCCAGGCCGCCAAACACCCAGCCATTACCGCGGGACCAGAAGATATCCTCGCCGTTTTTCTCACTCTGGGTAAAGTAGCTGGAGTCGCGCCAGAACAAGTGGTCTTTTTCACTCCAAAGCAAGTCGTAGGTGGCGTGGTATTCGCGGTCCATAAACTCAAGATATTTCGGGTCGCCGGTCACCTTTGCTAACCGTGCCCATACGGGCGGCGCCATAAACAGCGCGTCACTCCAGCCCCAGCGATCGTGCGCGTGAGTGTTTTCCGCTTCCCAGTCCAGAGTGCCGATTTTCGGGTTGGCCAGTATCCAGTCAAACTGCTCGCGTGTGGGCTCGAGCATGGCCGGATCGTTGAATTCTTCGTAGAGCGCCAGATAAAACTGGCCCACGGTGTGATCATCGGCGTGGTAGGGACGGTGGTGGAGCTTCCAGTCGTTGCGCTCGCCAATGGCGATCAGCCAGTCAGTGTACTTCTCGGGATTGTCCGCGACTTTTCGCCACTGATTCATGCCCGCGTAAAGCGCCCCATGGTGCCACTCCAAATCGTGGTACTGCTCGCGGTTCATCCAATCCGGCGGCACGCGGGGCAGGGCGCGATACTTTCCCTGCTCGTAAAAGTGGTCAATCTGCCAGTCTGCAACCTTTTTTGTCAGCGTCTTTACAGACTCGGCATCGGGCACAGCAGTGGGTGGCTCGTCAGGCGCTAACGTACAGGCGCTGAGGAGGAAAACCAGGCAAAGCAATTTCAGCTGTCGCATATCGCAACCTTTTGTTGGGGAGGTTCTTATTTGCGCCTGACAGCCCAAACCTGCATCAGGCAATTTATTAGTATTATATTACTTATTGTGCAGATGATTCACAAGTCCGCCGTACCCCAAAGCTCTCGCGCCCAAAAAAAGGAGATTCGGCCACTGGCACCCGCAAGGGATAAAGGCATAGCCATACCCCTTAGCTAACAGAGGCGTTGATAGAAATTGTGAACACCGGTGTAATTCGATAACATGCGCCACCTGTTTTTCTGCAATTAATTACCACAACAACAATTTGAAAAAGGACGTCTCCACGTGACCTCAGTTTTTGGCAGCTCCCGTCACTTGCTTGTTATCACTCTACTCACCTTTCTGTTAACGGCCTGCGGCGGCGGAGGCGGCGGTTCAAGCTCAGGCTCTGCGGCGCCAACACCGCAAGCTCAAGCCGAACTTTCTGCAGCGCAAAACCCTCTGCAGCTGGTGATGTTCCAGGAGCCATACAGCCTTGAGGTAAGCGGCGGCTCGGGCAGCGGCGCCTTGAGCTACAGCTCCAGCGACACGGCCGTGATCACCGTCGATGACGCCGGCACAATCACACCCGTGGCCGTGGGCAGCGCCGAAGTGTTGGTGGAAAAAGCGGCGGACAGCCAGTATCGCAGCGCCGAAACACGGGTTGCGGTAGAGGTCGTGCGCGCACCACAAGAGGCACTTGTGTTCGGCGACGATGAAACAAGCGTGTACATCGATGCCGAGCCTTTTACCAACCCCCTAAACGGCGGCAGCGGCACAGGTGAGGTGACTTATAGTTCATCTGACGCTAGCGTGATCACCGTGGATGCGCAAACCGGTCTGATTACCGTAGCAGGCGAGGGCAGCGCAGAAGTTCTGGCTCACAAGGCAGCAGACGAGCAGTACCTCGAAGCGCAAACCAGTTTCCGCGTGCAGATTGAAAAATATTTACAACAACCTTTAAGTTTCGAGCAGAGCCTTCTTGAAGCAGCGGTCACCACAAACGCGCCGGAAAATCCGCTCAGTGGCGGCTCGGGCTCTGGGGAGCTTGTCTTCACCTCCAGCGCGCCCGAGGTCGCCGAAGTGAATGCCGCCACCGGCAGCGTGAGCGCCATCAGTGCGGGCACGGCAGTAATCACGGCGGCCAAAGCCGGCGACGCGCTTTACCAAAGCGCCCAGGCCAGCTACGAGCTTGAGGCCTTTGATGTCGTTGGCGGGCTATCCATGGACTTGTCCGCCACCGATACCGCGATACACTGGGAGATCCAGCGCGGTACGATTGAGGTGATTCGCTCCACTTATTTTCGCTGCGACGCCGACAATTACCGCTCGTGCCGCGATGGCCGGCTAAACGCTTTTTACCAGGCGCCCAGCACCCCCCATATCGATACGCTCGCGCAACTCGACACCCTCGCGTACGTGCAGTTACAAAACGAAGACTACCGTTCAAGCACTGTTCGCGTGGAACCCTCTGCGACGCCCTTTGCCGCGTTAAAAGGTGTGGCGCTGATCGCCTTTAGTGACAAATTGTGGGCCTTCGGCGGCGTTATGGACCAATACAATATCGGTGATTACCGAGACCAAGCCTGGTCCTCTGTCGATGGCGTCAACTGGACCTTGGAAAAAGACGGCCTGGCGTTTGGCCCGCGTGCGTTTCATAAGATGACCGTGTTCAAGGACCACCTCTACCTGTTCGCTGGTGAGCAGGCTCACAGCAGCGGCGGAATACAATTGCGCTCAGACATCTGGCGCTCGGCCAATGGCACGGATTGGGAGCTGATAGAAGAATACTCGCCCATTGGTAACGAAGGAAAAGTGGTGATCTTTCAAGATCAGCTGTGGGCGGTTCAAAGCACCGCTTTTGGCAACTATGCTCCAGAAGTCTGGTCCAGCGCCGATGGCGAGCAGTGGACCAAGCAAGTCGCGATTGCGCCTTTTGGTAAGCGCAGCGGATACGCCTTGTATACCGACGGCGAGCGGCTGTTTTTAGCGGGCGGCTACGGCGAGGGTGGCAGCGACAATAGGCTCTTTGATATCTGGGTAAGCGCCGATGGTATTGAGTGGAACCAAGAGGTGGAGCAGGCCGCATTCGGGCAGCTTTGGGACGGTGTCGTCACACAAGTCGACGACATTTTCTACCTGTTTTTAGGCGACGGGCAAAACTCCTATTTAGATCGCTATTACTATCGCTCAAGCGATGGTCTGCAGTGGGAAGAAGTCGCCCTTACACCCCTGACCCGCGGAGGTCCGCCCAGCATTGCCCGCTATAAAGATCAGCTCTGGCTCCTGCCTTCCGGCTCAAACAACGCCGTCAACAACCCGGCCAGCAGTTTTATCTGGCGATCAAAAGACGCCGTTTCCTGGCGCACGCCAGTGGATCTATCCGGCCTCTTATGGGAACGGCGTCAGTGAGTCCGGTAAGGGCAGAATACGAATGCCCTTGCCGGGTTTCATCATGACCTTGACCAGATAGCGGTAGATGTCGCGATCCAACACCGCCGGTTCATCGCCGGTGGTGCCAAGCTCGTCCCAGTCGGGCTCACCCACGCCTTTCTGGGTGTGCAACAAACACCAGTTGTCCAGCACGAAAGCGGTGTAGGGCGCAGAATCCTTTTCGCCGCTGCGCTCCAGCAATACCACCGGTCCTGGGTAGGGCCAGGCTTTCAATGCCTGCTCGGCAAGGGCATCCATTAATGCGGTGTTGTGGTGCAACACTGACCAATCACCCGTGCATAGCCCTTTGCAGCGTTTAAGCTGGCGGCTCATGCAGGCGTTGCCCAAAGCCGCCGGAGTCACCACCACGTGATCACACAAACCCGCCGTCTTACCCACGCCCAACAGCAGTTCCCGCGCTTTCTTTTTTGACGGAAACAGACCGTACATGCGCCGTGAGCGACTGGCCTCGCGCGCATCGACAACCACCGGTCGCAACACCCCGTGTTCATCTTCCTCAAGCTGCAAAGTATAGAGGCTACTCAAGCGGCGCAAGCGGCGGTTGAACAGCGGCTGCTTTTGTTTAATCTCTTGCGACTCCAACAATAACGCACTTAATTCGCCCGTGGTTGGCGCGGCCTGTATATCGCGAATTTGCTGGCACAGGTTCATGGCTTTGGCGCTAACCCGGTCACCGGTAAAATGCGATAACACGCGCTTGCGAATGTCCACGCTTTTACCCACGTATAGCAGGCTGTTGTTTTCGCCGTAAAAATAATAGACGCCGGGGCCGCCCGGCAGCTGGTCCAAAATCGCAGGGTCCAAACCGGGCGGTAAGCTCGGCCTGCGCGTTTGCACCTGTACCGCCGCCATAACCGCCTCGGCCGGGCGATCTTGCGCCGCAAGGCAGAGAAACTGATAGGTCGCGCGGGCATCGGCCAGGGCGCGGTGGCGGCTATCGGCAGCGATACCAAAGCGCTGGATAATCGCCTCAAGGCCGTGACGTTTGTGCTCGGGGTAAAGGGCACGCGAGAGTTTTACCGTGCACAAGAGATCCAGTGACAGGGTAAAACCCAAATCGGCAAAGGCGTTGCGGATAAAGCCATAGTCAAAGCGCACGTTATGGGCGATAAAGGTTTTGCCCTCCAGCCGCTGAACAATTTCTTTGGCGACCTGGGCAAACAGCGGTGCCTCCGCCACCATCTCATCAGAAATACCAGTCAGACCCTGAATGCTGCGCGGAATCGGCATTTGCGGGTTGATTAAGGTGCTCCACTCGCGCACGCCCTGAGCATCCACCTCGACAATGCCAATCTCGGTGATGCGGTCGCGCGTCACGCTGCCGCCGGTGGTTTCGATATCGACAACCGCCAGCGGCCCATCCACACCCGGCAGGCGCAGCGGTTCAAACACATTTTCACTCACAGGCTTAAAGTACCCCGCTCAGCCACTTTACAAACTCGGGGTAGGGCAAGGCGCCGGCCTGCTGGGCAACGACGTCACCGGAGTGAAACACCATCAGTGTCGGAATGCTGCGAATACCAAACTGGGCCGAGGTGGCGCGAGCCCGCTCGGTATCCACCTTAATAAACCGGGCCACGGGCTCCAGGCTGGCCGCCTTGGCAAACCCAGGGGCAAAGGCTTTACAGGGGCCACACCAGTCGGCCCAAAAATCCACCACCAGCGGCAGCTGCTCTTTATCCAGCCAGCGCTGAAAACTGCTGTCGTCCGCCGCAATGGGCTGGCCGCTGAACAGGGGGCTCGCGCACTTACCGCACTTGGGGTGGTCGTTAAGTCGCTCCTGAGCCACGCGATTGGGCGTCAGGCAGTGGGCGCACAGCGTTTGAATGGCGCTCATGGAAATCTCCTGGCTGAGGTGAGGCTCCAATTGTACACGCTGCTCCGTAAGCGAGCGTCAACCGACCGCTAGGTGCCGATTAATAAGCTCAGAGCACTCAGCCTTTCGCGAGACATAGCCAATGTCTAAGTGCTAGATGAGTTGACCCCGAAACCTATTAATAATATTGTATTATATTATATTCATATATAAAAATTAGCTTGTGCATCTTCAGCAAGTTACTGAAAAACAAAGAAATAACGGTAGCGATGCCATTTTAAGCAATGTGTTATCAAGCCCCAACAACAGGAATTAGGCCCGTGTTCAGACTCATTTCAGCTCGTCAGTCCATACCCCTCTTACTGGTTTCCGCCCTGTGGCTGTCGGCTTGCCAGCAGAGCCCCAGGGCGCAAGGCCCCCAACAGGCTCAAAACGACTGGGAAAACCCCGCCGTGTTTGATCATGGCTCGCTGCCCGATCGCGCCCATTTTGCCTCTTATCCGAACACGGAGCAGGCGAGGGCGGGAGACGATCGCGCTTCCGGCCAGTATCACTCGCTCAACGGTCAATGGCATTTTAACTTTGTTGAGACACCCGCCCAGCGGCCTAAGAACTTTCATCACCCCGACACTGATGTGTCAGACTGGCCCCTGATAGCCGTACCCGCAAATTGGCAGCTGCAGGGTTACGATTATCCGATTTACCTTAACCACGGGTATGGCTTTCCCAAGAACAAGCCTTTTGCTCCCGAGTACAATCCCGTGGGTTCCTACCGGCGGGAGTTCAATGTAGCGGACGAATGGCAAGACAAACGCATTATTGTCCACTTTGGCTCGGTAAAATCCGCGTTCTACTTATGGGTGAACGGCGAACAAATCGGCTACAGCGAAGATGGCAAACTGCCGGCGGAGTTTGATATTACACACGCTGTAAAACCGGGAAAAAACACCATGGCCGTTCAGGTTTTTCGCTGGAGCGATGGCAGCTATCTCGAAGACCAGGACATGTGGCGCATGAGCGGTATTCAACGGGATGTCTTTCTGCAAGTGGTGCCCAAGGCGCAGCTTTGGGATTTCCACGCCGACGCCTCACTCATTAATGACTATCGCGATGGAAAGCTCGATCTTGCCGTCGAGCTGACGAACACGGCTGGCCAAGCTCGCAATCTAACGCTTGAGGTAACACTCTATGAAGGTGATGAAACCGTGTGGCAAACCGAGCAGAGCGCAAGGGTTAGCGCCGGGGAGCAAAAGCGCCTGAGGTTTCATCAAACCCTTGAGAACGTAAAAGCTTGGTCCGCTGAGGTACCCAACCTCTATGAGTTGGAGTTGACCTTGCGTCAGGAGGGCGACGAGAATCAGGTGGTGCGTCAGGGCATCGGTTTTCGCAACGTAGCCATTGAAGGTGGCCTATTACTGGTCAATGGCAAGCCCGTGATCATTAAAGGCGTTAACCGACACGAGCATGTGCCTACTACCGGGCAAGTCGTGGATCGCGCCAGCATGCTCAAAGATATTGAGCTGATGAAACGCAACAACATCAATACGGTGCGGGCGGCTCATTATCCCAACGATCCCTATTGGTATCAGTTGTGCGATCGCTACGGTTTGTACGTCATCGACGAGGCCAACATTGAATCTCACGGCTATGGTTTTGAGCAAGAGGGGCTTGGAAATGACCCCCAGTTTAAAGCCGCTATTCTCGACCGCGTACACGGAATGATTGCTCGTGACAAAAACCATCCTTCTATTATTTCCTGGTCACTCGGCAACGAAATTGGCCCAGGCCCCAATATTCTGGCGGCCTACAATCTGGCCAAATCGATGGATGATAACCGTATCGTCCAGTATGAAACCCGAGCCTCCTGGTACAAGAAAAAGCTCACGGATGTGGTGGGGTGGATGTACGCCAATCGCGAAGAGATTCGCGACCAATACCTGGGCAACTACCCAGATCAACCCTTCATCTGGGTAGAATACGCGCACACCATGGGCAACAGCGGCGGCAACTTAAAAGAGCTCTGGGACTTTGTCTATGAACACCCGCAGGTACAAGGCGGCAGTATTTGGGATTGGGTAGATCAGGGGCTGTATAAAACCGACGATGAAGGCAACCAGTACCTGGCCTATGGTGGCGACTTTGCACCCGAGGGAACCCCGAATGCAAGCAACTACCTAGCCAATGGATTGATCGGCGCCGATCGTGAACCTCATCCAGTGCTGTTTGAGGTAAAAAAGCTTTATCAAAATATCGACGTCAAAAAAATTGATATTGACCGCTACCGCATCTTCAACCGCCACTTCTTTCGCGATTTGAGTCACGTATCGGTTCACTGGGCCTTACTCGAAGACGGCCACACAGTGGCACAAGAACAGCTACCCACGCTGGACACTTCGCCACAAAGCAGTACAGAAATCAGCATCAAAAAACTCAACAGTTACGCGTACAAACCAAACGCAGAGTACGTGGTCAACATTATTTTCATACTGCAAGAAACGCAAGGGCTGGTGCCTGCCGGGCACACCCTGGCCAGCGAACAGTTTATATTGAGCGCGCCGCCCTCTGAACATTCCCTCAATCCTGCGTCATCGCTCAGCGTAGAGCAAAGCGACACCCAACTTCTGGTAACAAGCGGTAGTACACGTTTAGGCTTTGATACAACCACCGGAAGGTTGAGCAGCTACCAAGTGGATGAGACCAAGCTGCTTAAAAGTGGGCTGGTACCGAATTTTTGGCGCGCTATGACCGATAAGGATAACGGCAACCGTCTTTGGGAAAAATCCGGCGCCTTTTATAAGAACGCCGGGGAGCGCGCTCGGGTCCGCCACTTTGAACTAACGCAGGAGTCCGACTTTGTCACCGCGACCTTTGACCTGCACTTTCCCACGCTCAACAGTGAAGGGCGCATCGTGTATCGCGTGGGTGAGGAGGGCGCTCTAGAGGTGACTTACTCTGCCGAGCTGGCCAAGACACTGCCCGAGATGCCGCGCTTTGGTTTGCAAATGCACCTCCCGAAAGGGTTTGATCAGGTACGCTGGTATGGGCGCGGCCCCTGGGAGAACTATCAAGACCGCAAATACGCCGCCGACTTGGGAATTTATCACTCCAGCGTCGCCGATTTTTACACGCCTTATATTCGCCCGCAGGAGAACGGCAACCGCAGCGACACACGCTGGCTGGAGATCCGCAACGCCGATGGTGTTGGCCTTGAGGTGATCGGTGAGCCGCAGTTTGATTTTACGGCCCATCACAACACCGTGGAGGACTTCGATTACCCGAAAGTCGGGGCAAACCGCCACGCCAGCGATATTACGCCGCGCCCGTTAACCGAGCTGAACCTGGATCTGCGCCAGCGCGGTGTCGGCGGCGATAACAGCTGGGGCGCCACCCCTTACGAACCCTACCGCCTGCTGCCTGAAAAGCAGCAGGATTACCAGCTCAAGCTGCAGCTTCGGCCCCTGCGCCCCTAATCTCTCGGCGCCCCGCGGCTCAAATCGGGGGCGCACTCTTGCTCATCCGTACAATCTCCCGGACGAATAGGCAAGAACTCTCCCGTTTTATGGCTGCCCCAAGCCACAGCTCACACGCATAATGGTTTTATACCCGGATACCGGGATTGCACGGTCTGTCAAACCTGAGGAGTGAACCATGGGCCAGAACATCAAAGGTAAGGTTGTTGTCATCACCGGCGCCAGTAGCGGCCTTGGCGAGGCCACTGCCCGTCATTTATCGACTCTGGGTGCAAGGCTGATTTTGGGCGCCAGACGCCTGGAGCGCATTGAGGCGCTGGCAAGCGAACTCCATGCAGCCGGTGGTAGCGCATTGGCAGTAAAAACTGACGTGACCAATCGCACAGAGGTTGAGGCACTGGTGCAAGCCGCCATCGACGCCTACGGCCAAGTGGATGTGATACTCAATAATGCGGGCATCATGCCGCAGGCACCACTGGAAAAGCGGCAAGTGGACGAGTGGGATCGGCAGATTGATGTCAATATCAAGGGGGTTCTTTACGGCATCGCCGCTGTACTGCCGCATATGCAAGCACGTAAATCCGGCCACATCATTAATGTCTCTTCTGTTGCCGGCCATAAAGTCTTGCCGCCCGGCACCGTCTATTGCGCAACCAAGCATGCGGTGCGGGCCCTATCTGAAGGCCTGCGCATGGAAATGACACCCTACAATATCCGTAGCACTATTGTTTCCCCCGGTGCAGTGGCTACGGAGCTGAACAACTCCATTTCAGACCCCGAGGTCGCCGAAGGCATGAAAGCTTTTTACCAACAAGTCGCTATCCCCGCCGACTCTTTTGCGCGCGCGGTTGCGTTTGCCATTGAGCAGCCGGCGGATGTGGACATCAACGAAATTCTGTTTCGCCCTACAGCGCAAGAGGTTTAGCGAAAGGTCGCAACCGGCCATAAGTAACGCTATCTTTTGATACTCACGTATTGGTATCTCTTACTACCACCTGACCAACGCAGGAGACGACGATGAAACGAGCACTCACTACAGCGCTTTTAATCGCACTGAGCACCAGTGCCGGAGTCTGGGCCGAGGAAAAAACGGCTGCACAAATGACCATTCAACGCAACGGCGAGCAAGCCTCCATGACCGGCCCGGAACAGCTCTTCACCGGCGCCGCCCGTATTGATCCACTGTTTGGCGGAGAACACCAGAAAAACGCCTCGGCCGCTTATGTCACCTTTGAGCCAGGCGCGCGCTCCAACTGGCACACGCACCCGGGCGGACAATTTTTGGTGGTTACCTCGGGCGTCGGCTGGGTGCAGCAAGAGGGCAGAAACATTGAAGTCATAAAACCCGGCGACTTGGTCTGGACGCCACCGGGGGTTCGTCACTGGCACGGTGCCAGCGACTCTGTGGGCATGACCCATATGGCCATTCAATTTTACGCAGAAGGCGAGGTGGTCGACTGGCAGGAGGCTGTTACGGACGCACAATACCAACATTGAAAGCGACTACGGCGTTTTGTCACGGACGACGTAACCCCTTATCAGCCACCCGGAGAGGAATTAGGCATGAAGGTATCCGTCATGACCGGCGACCACCAATGGACCATTACCCTTATCGATAGTCCGACAGCCCGCGATTTTTTCAATCGCTTGCCCATTGCGCTGACACTGGAAGATTTTGCCGGCAAGGAAAAAATCGCCAAGTTGCCTGAACCGCTGACGCTTGCCGAGGCTCCGGCAGGTACGACCGCCCAGGCAGGGGATCTGGCGTACTACGCACCCTGGGGCAACCTTGCGATTTTTTATCAAAATTCGGGCTACGCGCGTGGCTTGATTCCGCTCGGCCACTTTGAGCAAGACCTGGCGCCGCTGCTAAACGCCGGCTCCGCGATCATCGAGATAAAAATGATCAGCAAGTGATCGCCAAAAACCGCTCAAGGGCAGCCACTTGATGTATTTCAGGGGCTGCCCGGATACCTTCACACAAACGCGCGATACGTAAAGTCAGACAAAGCTACGCGGCCTGCACCGCAGCAGTAGAGCCCGACACGCAAACTCAAGAAACCGCCAAACACGTTGTGATGAATACCCGAGACTTCCATACGCGTTGGGTGCGTACGCCAGCTTTTACCGTCATCGTGGGAGTACTGGTAGGTAATGACGTTTTTATCGTTGATTAAGCGCACGCGCACGGAGCGCGACGGAATCTGAACACGCGCCCAGGGGTGCTCTTCAGCGTACTGGTAATTTTTGACCGCCTCTGGGGTAAAGCCAAGCCCGACGAAAGCTTTGTGGTTGTAAAAGAGTAAAATGCCGGCCTCGCCAGCCCCCTGTAGATCCAGGCTGACCTCCACCTCGTAAGCGCGGTCCGCCGGGAAACACGTCATTGGAGAAGTATCCGCCGGCGAGGTGCCATCGGCGGTTAACCACAAGCGGTTATCGGTATAGCGCACCCGCTCGTCCACGGACACCTTGGGGCTGTCGAAACTCCACTGAATACCAATTTTGTTTTGGCTAAAATCATCCGACAGTGCAAAACCCACTGGCGGTTTTTGCTCGACAGCCGGTCGTCCCGGTGCCGGTAATGGTTGCGACAAGTCACCACCAAGGGCCTTAAACCAGCCGTCTTCCGTCCACTCAATGGGCTCGAGCAAGGTCTGGCGCCCGAGGGTCCGATAGCCGTTTTCATAACCGTGGTACACCATCCACCAATCGCCACTTGGTCCTTCAATCAACGTGGCGTGACCCCGAGACCACCAGGGCTCGGCCTCCGATAAGCTGCGCACCAGCGGGTTGTGCGGGCAGTGCTCCCAAGGGCCGTGAATTGAGCGCGAGCGCGCGGCAATCACCATATGCCCGGTCACCGGACCCGCAGTACCGCCCACTGCGGTTACCAGATAAAAGTACTCCCCGCGGCGCAGCAGCTTGGGCCCCTCCGGCGCGAAGTTTTCAGTGATCCAATGATCCGGATAACGCCAGGGGGAGTAAGCCGGCTGCAGCTCGCCGTCAGTGGCCAGGCCGTCGTCAGTCAATCGCATTTTGCGAATTCCGTTCACAAACAAATAGCGCTTGCCGTCTTCGCCCACCGCATGACCGGGATCAATACAGCCATCGAGCTTCAAATCGACCGGATCGCTCCAGGGACCACGAATATCATCGGCCCAGATCACATACGTGCCCCAGCCTTTGCCCGGTGGCAGGGCCGGAATATAGACGTAGTAGCGATCCCCGTGCTTACACAGATCCAGCGCCCACACGGTGCCAATGTTTTTGCTCAGTGCTGCGGTAATGGGCGTCCAGTTCAGTAAATCTGTGGAGTGCCAAATGACAATGCCCGGGTAGGCGTTGAACGACGAAAACGTCATGTAGTAGTCGTCGCCGTCTTTTAAAATAGTCGGGTCTGGGTGATCGCCGGAGACAATGGGGTTGAGAAACAAGCCATTTCCCAAATTGGCAATACGTTGCCCCTCGACGCCACTGGCGTGCTTGGGTGCGGGCGGCGGACAGGGCTGGCTGCCAGCAGCGCCGGCCAGGGCAGGGGTGGCCGCCCCGGCCAGGGCGGCTTTGAAGAGGGTACGTCGTGTAGAATTGATCATGTCAGGCTCTTATGCATCTATTTTCATATATAAAAACAGATACTATCACCTGAGGCAAGCCCGAGCCAGCCTGGATTTCGCTGCCATCGATTCCACTATGGGCCGATGACGGCAGGACATTAAAGGTGGCTTGCAAAGAAGTTGTCCAGCTTATCCCAGGGAATCAATTGGGCGCGATCGTACAGATCCACATGCCCGACCCCCTCTACCCAGTAAAGCTCCTTAGGCTCAGCGGCCCGTCGATACGCATCTTCGCTGAACTCTTTTGAGTGCGCTTGGTCGCCACTGATAAACAGCATCGGGCGAGGGGAGATGGTCTCGATATCGTTGAACGGATAAAAGTTCATAAACTTGGTGTTGCTTGAAAGCCGGGGGTGAGTGGTCAACTCGGGTGAGCTACTCTCGGGCGTGTACTCGCCGCGCGGCGTGCGGTAAAAATCGTAAAACTCGCGCTGAATGGGGTGGGTTTGCTCGGTCAGCTCATGCACGGTACCGCTGGTGTATTGCGCTTCGCCACCGTTAAACTCCACATAGCGCTGCGCAGCGGCCTGTGTGATTACTTGCTTGCGCTGCTCCAGGGTTTGCGACTTGTTCAGCGCATGACGATTAGCCGCCCCCATGTCGTACATACTGACAGTGGCGATGGCCTTTAATCGGGGATCAATTTTGGCCGCACTGATCGCAAAGCTACCACTGCCGCAAATACCAATCACACCGATACGGTCGCGATCAATAAAAGAGCGGGTGCCAAGAAAATCGACAGCGGCACTAAAGCTCTCGGCATAAAGGTCGGGCGAAACGGCATTGCGCGGCTGCCCCTCGCTCTCCCCCCAAAAAGACAAGTCGATTGCAAGGGTGACATACCCGCGTTCGGCCATTTTGGTCGCGTAGAGGTTAGCGCTTTGCTCCTTGACCGCGCCCATGGGGTGGCCAACCACAATGGCCGGATAGCGACGACTTTCGCTGTCCTTAGGCCTGAACACATTGCCCACCACCTTCATATTGTACTGGTTGATAAAGGTTACTTTCTCTCGCGTAACCTGCTCACTTTGATAAAAGTTATCCGCCCCAAAAGACATATCGGCTCCCGTAGCATGAATTGATGACAAGAAAAAAATCGCACTGAAAAGCAGTTGTTTCATAGAAACACTCCCTAAACCGGTCAGTAGTTAGTGGCCTCACCCCAGAGCAGTTGAAAATACAAGCGCCGCTGCCCGTGCTCCGCGGGCCCAATGACATAGACGCTGGCGCCAAACATTGGCCTTAGTTGCCATATTGGCGCAGGGACACTCGCTTTCGGTAGACTATTCCAGGGGGTTTATTGCCTAAAACTGCAAAAGCTCAGGGTTTTTCTCGACACCGGGCCGGCGCCGATTTATGGTGGCTTTATCTGATAAGGGAGCCGACGCATGTCTTTCAATGAACCGCCAATAGACGGCGCGATAAACGATTTGAGCGCACTGCAGGCCTCCCTGGCACAGACCATAGAGCGCAGAACACGCAATCAAGAGGGAGATTGCAGCACCGCTATCGGGAACTTGTTGCTGTTTCGTCGCAATGCGCCCTCAGAACCCTGCGCCTGTCTCGTAGAGCCAAGCATCGTGCTGGTAGCCCAGGGCGCCAAGCAGCTCCTGATTGGCGACAAAGTCTACGCGTATAACGCCAACCACTTTCTGATTACCTCACTGAACCACCCGGCAAGCTCGCAGATTCTCGAGGCATCGCCAGAGCAGCCCTGCCTCGGGCTGGTACTAAAGCTTAACCTCAGCGTCACTACAGAGCTTATCGCCCAAACCCGTCAGCAGCCTCCGAGGGAGCGGGGCGGGGAAGAGAGCGCCGTTATCGGTACGGTCGACTCCAGATTCTTGCAGGCTTTTGCGCGACTTATGGCACTGCTCGATGAACCCACGTCCATTGAGGTGCTCGCCCCGCTTATTGAACGGGAAATTCATTTTCGTTTATTGCAAAGCGACATTGCCCCGCGCCTACTGCAAATAGTCACCGTGGGCAGCCAGAGTCAGCGCATCGGGCGTGCCATCGACTGGCTAAAAGCACATTACGATCAGCCACTGCGTGTCGAAAACCTGGCCGCACACGTGCAAATGAGCACTTCCAGTCTGCATCATTACTTCCGCACACTCACGGCCAAAAGTCCTCTTCAATATCAAAAGTGGCTGCGACTGAACGAAGCCAAGCGGCTGATGATCAACCACAACCTCGAAGCCGCCCAGGCGGCCTATAAAGTTGGCTATGAAAGTCCGTCACAGTTCAGCCGCGAGTACAGTCGCCTGTTTGGTGCATCACCCAAAAAAGATATTCTGTTGATGCGACAGCAACAAAATGGATAGCCACCCGACCACAGACCGATCCGCAGGTTAAGCGCAAAAGTGGCCCGGAGCGTCTTAACCTCTTATAAAACTTGGTCTAGGGCAGGGCCGGGTGCAGCTCTTCACACGCTGCTTGGCCCCTGACCAACAGGGCAATGCTGAGCTTTTCGGGCCCAAACTGTCTTACTCGCTTACCCTCAGCAAATCAGTTCGCTCCACAGACCGCTCTGACGCCTATGAAGCAGTCGTATTTTTTCATTTTTTGAAGCCTGCTAAAAATCACCCAAATGGCGCCAAAATGCCATGATCTCCCTAAAAAACCCCAGAAAACAAAGGTAATATAATACCAACTATATCTTGTATACTAGGTCACAAGTATGTTGACACCTCAAATAGTCTATGTGACTATCACCCCGTAGCAGTACCAATGGCCGGGAGATTTTCCGGTTTTTTCTAATAATGAGCTGCATAGGTGTCTTTCCATAGGTGTCCCACAGGCGCCAGCGGCAAACATCGATAAGGAGGATCTGCCGTGCCCGGCAGACTGAAACAATAATGAGAGCAAACCCCTTAAATACCCATAATGATTCAAGCGCGAGCAGCCGCACCCCGGCTTTTCGGCGCTCACTGTTGGCGGCCGCCATCGTAGCGTGCACACCTGCTGCGCTGGCGCAGAGCACCGATGCATCCGATAGCAGCGATCCTTCCCTGGAAGAGGTGGTTGTCACCGGTCAGCGGCAATCACTCGAGAGCGCCATGGAGCTTAAGCGCGCCTCGGACACCATCGCCGACTCCATTGTGTTGGACGAGGCGGGCAAGGTACCGAGCACGTCGCTGCTGGAAATTCTGGAGCGCACCCCAGGCGTTACCATGAACCGCATACGTGCCGGCAGTGAAGGCTCGCCCGACGGCTTTGCCTTTGAAGGCTCAGGCGTTCAGGTACGCGGCCTGAACAAAACCAAAACGCTGATTAACGGCCGTGAAGTATTCTCCGCCAACGGCGGCTCGGGCTTGAGCTGGGCGGATGTCGGTCCTGAGCTTTTGTCGGCGGTGACCGTCTATAAAGCCAGCCGTGCGGATTTGATTGAAGGCGGCGTTTCGGGCACCGTAAACCTGCAGACGCATATGCCGTTTGATTTTGATGGTTTTCAGGCGAACGCAGCCTTCTCTGCAAGCTACGGCGACTACTCTGAAGACGTCACTCCGGCCGCTTCGGGTATGATTTCCAACCGCTTTGATACCGACATCGGTGAAATTGGCATTCTGCTCGATGTGGCCTACTCAAAGATTTCATCGCACGACAGCAACATCATCATCCCGCCTTACTACGCCACCGAGTACAACGGCGAGCGGGTCTACGCGCCGGGCGGCATTCGCTATACCCAGGATCAATTTGAACGCGTTCGTGACGGTTACTACGGCGCCATTCAGTGGGCTCCGAACGAGAATTTAGAACTCTTCCACACCACATTTATTTCTGAGCGCGAGAGCGACCGTAACAGTCAGATTCTGGCGCTGGAGCCGGGGACTCCCGTAGGCGTTTTCGACGGTGCCGAGTTTGATGACGGCGTGTTCGTGCGCGGCACCATCTCAAGCGCAAATCTCGAGTCAGGCCTGAACGTATCGCCCAACTCAAGCTTTACGCCCTCATTCAGCCGCACAGCGGACCACAGTACCGGCTTTAAATTTCAGCAAGACACCTGGGATATCAGCGGTAGCTACCAGTACGTTGAGGCCGAGTCTCGCTCGGGCAAGTACAGTTTGGGGAGCACTGTCATTCCGGCCATTTTGGAAACGCATCTGGACATGTCGGGCGATCGCCCCTCGGCCAGCTTTGCCACGCCACTGTCAACCGACCCGGCCGATACCGGCCTCTCCCGTATCAACTGGCTGGATATGTCCAACGAGGGCGAATCCCATGCCGTGCAGCTAGACGCCAACTTTGACCTTACGGGTAACTTTTTCAAAAAGCTGGCCGTCGGTGCCCGTGCGGCAGACCGCGAAGAGTCGGATAACTTTGTCGGCACCTGGTGGTCTGCTACCGGTCGCGGCTGGAACGGTGTGCCACGCCCGTTTGTCAGCACCGCACCCGAGGGCGACTTTGAACTGGAAGAGTTTTCCGATTTCTTTAAAGGCGATGTCCCACCGCTGGGGGGCGTTTGGGTCGGTTCCGGCCAAGTCAACGCGTCCGAGCAGTTCGACCGCGTCTACGACACCTATCTGGCCTGCGGCCCGAACCTGCATTACCAGTGTAGCGACCCAGAGGCGACCACCTACCTCTACAGCACCGACGAGGTGCTGCGCAATCGCAACTTCGATCAGCTGCCATCGTTCTACGAGACCAACCACAAGACCCAATCGGCCTATGCCATGCTGGGTTTTGAAAACTTCAGCGAGTCTCGCTTTTTGAACTTCAGCGGTAATATCGGTGTGCGCTGGGTCAACTACGACATTGAAAGCCAGGGCAACTTTACCTACAACGGCGGCGCGCGCTATTACGCCAGCCTGGCCGATGCCGAAGCATCCGTAGAGGCGATGGGCGGGCTTGCCAATGTGGCGGCCTGGCAAGAAGCGAACGAGGGTGCACAGCCACCGCTCACCATGGAGAGCGTCGGCTACGAAAAAGAGCGCTATGGCAGCTTCACCAAGGATTACTTCCTGCCATCGTTCAACATCAAGTTTGAACCTGCCGATGGCTGGGTAATGCGTTACGCCCTGACCAGGACTCTCACGCCACCACGCTACCCCGACATTCGGGCGCAGGGTACAGCGGCTGTCCAAACCACCGAAAACCCGATTAACGATGAGCTGACCGCGCTTTACCCAGGTGAAGATGTGTCCATACCGGCGATTTTCTCCGGCTACACCAACACCACCGGTAACCCTTTCCTGGAACCGGAGATTGCACTGAACCACGACCTTTCGTTTGAGTGGTATCCGCGCAAGGGCTCATCGTTGTACATGGCGCTGTTCCATAAAACCATCGACAACTACATTACTTTTAACAACTTCTCGGCACCGGCGAGTGAGTTTTTCTCCCAGGAGGATCAGCCACAATCGGCTGTAGTCGATGGTAGTGGCGGTAGCAGCTCGTTCCTTGAGGGACCAGTCACCAGCCGCACCAACTTCAATGCCGAAGACAAAACCTACATCAAAGGCTTTGAGCTGGGTGGGCGCACTTATTTTGATACCTTGCCCGGCTGGTTGAGCGGCTTTGGTATCGATGCAAACCTGACTTACATCGATAACGATGCACCAGAGGCCTTTGCCCAGGACATTAACGGCGATTCTCTCAATGTACCGGTTATCGGGTTGTCTGAGTGGGCTTACTCAACAACCTTGCTCTACGACTGGAACAAGTTCAGTGCGCGTCTATCCTGGAACTGGCGCGATCGCTACCTGACAACCACCAACGACTCTGGCACCACCAACGTCTACACCGATCCATTCAGCGGCAACGAGGTGCAGTTTGGTATGCCGGTGTATGCGGCGGCGTCAGGCCGGCTCGATGGTAGCATCTCCTATCAGTTGACCGACTCGGTGAATATCAAGCTGAATGTGCAAAACATCACCGATGAAGACCAACGAACTGAAATGGAGATCCTCGACGGACGCTTTGTAGATCGCGCGGTTTTCGTTACCGACCGGCGCATCAGCTTGCACTTAGGCGTTGACTTTTAGGTGAGCCATAAGGGACGCTCTTGTACAAACTTGACGAGAGATTGGTAATAGGAGCCAAGATGAGCAAGAGCGTCCTGATCGTCGGGGGTGGAACCGCAGGCTGGATCAGCGCGGCCTATATGGCGCGGATGCTGGCGGCCGACACACCGGGCGGGGTGTCTATCACCCTGGTAGAATCTGATGAAATCGGTATCCTCGGTGTAGGCGAGGGTACCTTTCCCATTATTCGCAAAACCATGGGCCGCATAGGCCTGGACGAAAGCGAGCTTATTCGCGAAGCGGATGCCACCTTTAAGCAGGGCATTCGATTCAATCACTGGAAAAAGAATCCGGCCGAACACCCGGGTGACACCTATTTTCATCCCTTTCAGGTCGCCTCCCAACACACGGACATGGACCTTTTACCCTATTGGTTACTGGGTGTCGCGGGGGATGTGCCCTGGGCGGAGGCCTGCACCGTGCAGGAGCGGGTAGTGGAGGCAAAGCTTGCCCCCAAGCTGATCACTCACCCCAATTACGCCGCACCGCTTAACTACGCTTATCATTTTGATGCGGGCAAACTTGCCCAGCTGGTGCGCCGCCGCGCTATGGACATGGGCGTAAAGCGTCTGGTTGACACCATTGACGATGTCAAACTCGATGAGCACGGCGCTATTGCCAGCGTTACCGGTCGCGCTCACGGTGAGCTGACGGCGGATCTTTACATTGACTGCACCGGCTTTCGGGCGAGGCTGATCGGCGAAACGCTGGGCTCGGAATTTACCTCCTACAAGCACCAGCTGTTTTGCGACCGCGCTGTCGCCATGCAAGTGCCGTATGACGCGCCTAACACACCGATCCCTTCGTGCACCTATGCCACGGCGCAAGAGGCCGGCTGGACCTGGGATATCGGCCTGCACAAGCGTCGCGGCCTGGGTTATGTGTACTCTTCCGATCATTGCAGCGACGAAAAAGCAGTCGAAACCTTAAAGCGCTATATCGGCCCAGCGGCCAATGAACTGCAGCACCGGCAGCTGTCCTTTGAGGCCGGCTTTCGAAAAATTCAGTGGCACAAAAACTGTGTGGGCATCGGCCTCTCCGTTGGCTTTATCGAGCCACTGGAGGCCACCGGCATCAGCTTTGCCGAAGTCGCCGCACTGATGCTCTGCAACTTATTTCCCTGGTCAGGGGATACCGAGCGCTCGGCCAAACAATTTAACCAGGCCATGACTAAACGCTTTGAGCATGTGATCGACTTTATCAAGCTCCACTATTTTTTGAGCCAGCGAACAGACACGGATTTTTGGCGAGACAATAGAGAAGCGTCTACCGCCTCGGACTACCTCAAAGAAAAGCTCGAGCAGTGGCGACACCGCCCACCGTCGTTTTTGGACATTGATGCCAGCCACGATATTTTTGATGAAAACAGCTGGCAGTACATTCTCTACGGCATGGACTTTAAAACCGACATCTCCGCCCGCGCAGGTGCCTTGCGGTTTTATGACGACGCCAAAAGGGAATTCGATAGTATCCGCCAGCAGAGCCATAACGCCCTGAGCGCCGTACCCAGTCACCGCGACCTGATCAATGAGGTGGTCGCCAAAGGCTTTCATCCAACCTCGGGCGGGCGCTCATGAGCGTCGGGGTAGGCTCCGGTTTTGACAGTGACACATCGGTTAACCGGGTGGTCATTGTCGGCGGAGGCACCTCTGGCTGGATGTGCGCGGCAGCCATTGCCCGCATCTCGCCACCTGAGACCAGCATCACCTTGATTGAGTCCGATGAGATCGGCGTGATCGGCGTCGGTGAGGCCAGCATTCCCCCTTTAGTGGAGTTTAATGAGTTTCTCGGCTTGAGCGAGAACGATGTTCTGCGCGAATGCCAGGGTACATTTAAACTCGGCATTGAATTTGTCGACTGGCGAAAACCCGGCGAGCGATATTTTCACCCCTTCGGCTTCTATGGCCGGGACACACCTGAATTTCCGTTTCACCAGCTGTGGCTGCGGCTAAACGATCTTGTGAAGCGCGGTCAAGCCCCCGCCGAATTATCCGCGCCCATCAATGAGTACAGCCTCTGTGCGCTGGCGGCGCGCCTTGGCCGATTCTCCCAGCCGCACGGCGGTAACGAGACCATACTGTCCACCATGCGCCACGCCTATCATTTTGATGCCATGCGCTACGGCCAGATGCTACGCCGCTACGCCGAACAAAGAGGTGTGCAGCGCATTGAAGGGCGGGTAGACAGTGTGCAGCTGCACCCGGATCGCGGCGACATTCGTTCAGTGACCCTGCGCGAGCAAAGCGTGGTTGAAGGTGAACTGTTTATCGATTGCAGCGGTTTTAAAGCGCTGCTGCTAGAAGGGGCGCTGAACAGCGACTTTATCGACTGGAGCCACTATCTCCCTTGCGACAGGGCGCTTGCTCTACCGACCACGGGGTCCGCTCCGCCCGATCCCTTCACACGCGCAACGGCAGAATCGAGCGGATGGCGCTGGCGAATCCCACTGCAAACACGAACCGGCAACGGCTATGTGTATGCCAGCGCTTTTGCCGATGAAGACGAGGTCCATCAACAGCTTGTGCGCGGCGCCGAGGGCGAACCGCTGGCGGAGCCTTTGGCGCTGCGTTTTCGCACGGGCCATCGCCGCAATTTTTGGCTGAAAAACTGCGTTGCCATCGGTTTGGCGGGCGGGTTTATTGAGCCGTTAGAATCCACCAGCATTCATCTGGCGCAAGTGGGCATTCAGCGGCTGGTGAATCTCTGGCCGGGCCGCGGTTTTAACAGCGCCGAGGTTGCGCACTACAATCAAATAATGACAGCAGACTACGAGCGGCTGCGAGACTTTATTGTTCTGCACTACAGTGCCACCGAGCGCACCGATACCGAGTTTTGGCGCTACGTGGGCCATATGGATATTCCGGAGTCCCTGGCGGCAAAGCTGGAGATTTTTCGCGGCAGCGGCAGGGTAATAGCGGCGCCGGACGATTTGTTCACACCCCACAGCTGGCTCGCCGTCATGCTGGGGCAGGGCATCTATCCGGATCATTACGACGCCCTGGTAGACCGGGTCCCTGATAGTGCGCTGATTGAAAACATGCGCTTACTAAAAAGCTCCATTGCCAAAACCGCCGCCTCTTTACCCAGCCATGAAGATTACATTCGCCGCCACTGCGCCTCACCGGCCTAGTGCCCGCGACGCTATATTGAAGAAGGTAAACACATGAAGCTCAACGCCGGATCACTGCGCTATTCTCTTGTACTCCTGGCAGTGCTTATGTCGCTCACAGCGGCCTGCTCATCCAATGAAAAAGAGCGTCAGATCAACGCCGCTGATAGCCCGGCGAACACCCAATGGGTCGGCACCTGGGCGACAGCGCCGCAACTGACTGAGCCCAGAAACAATCCGCCCGAACCCGGGCTGGAGGGCAACACGCTTCGTCAGGTATTTCGCGTTTCCCTTGGCGGTGACACCCTGCGGATGCGCTTTTCCAATGAATTCAGTGAATCACCGGTCACCCTAAAGCGAGTCGCCCTTGCAACCGCCAGAGGCGCCAGCAACATTGATATCGCCAGCAACGCGCAGCTGACGTTTAACGGCGAGCCGTCAGTGACCATTGAACCGGGCAGGGCCGTTTACAGTGACGCTCTGGATTTTTCGGTTAAAGCACTTTCTCAGCTGGCGGTCACCATTGCCTTCGGCCAGGTGCCTGAAGGCATTACGGGCCATCCCGGCTCCCGCACCACCTCTTACATACTGCCGGGCGATCAGGTGAATGCCTTATCCATGCCGCAGGCCGTCACCACCGACCACTGGTACTTGCTGACCGGGCTTGAGGTGAGAGCCCCGCATAGCGCCGCCGCTATTGCGATCATGGGGGACTCCATCACCGACGGACGCGGCTCGGGCACCAACCAGCAAAACCGCTGGCCCGATGAACTGGCCAACCGCCTGCAAGCCAATCCGGCCACACGTCAGGTTGCCGTGCTCAACCAGGGCATTGGCGGCAACTGCATTACCCGGCCCTGCCTTGGTCCGGCCGGACTAGAGCGCTTTAGCCGGGATGTTTTGGGGCAGCAGGGAGTAAAGTGGCTGATTATTCTCGAAGGCATTAATGACCTTGGCGGCCACGGCACTACCGAGAAGGCCGAGAACATTATCTCGGTGTATCAGGACATGATTCACCGAGCACACGCCGCCGGCATCAAGGTCTATGGCGCAACACTCACGCCGATAAAAGGCTCTGGCTACGAAAGCCCCGGCAGCCTGGCCGCGGTCGAAACGGTCAACCACTGGATTCGCCACAGCAGCCAGTTCGATGCGGTGATTGATTTCTACCAAGCTGTTGAAGACTCACAAAAGCCCGGCCACCTCAAACCCGAGTACGACAGTGGCGATGGCTTGCACCTAAGCGAAGCCGGCTATCGCGCTATGGCCGAGGCGATAGAGCTGTCGCTGTTCAAGCGCTAAAGACACGCGCTGCGGTGTCTTTAGCAAAAGCGCCCATCACCAACGAGTGGTCGTCTGTGACCACTACATAGTCACGCCAGCCTCGTAGGAACACAAGCGCCTGGCGTACAATCGCCCTGTGCCCGTCTTAATGGCGGTTGGACCAGTCATTACTGATCAGATAAGGGGTTGTTGTGTATCGCATGCGTTTTTTATTCCACGGTGTAATGCTGTTAGTCCTTCTATTGTGCCAAGGTGCTTGGGCTGACACGCTTGAAGCTCAAGATACCCCACAGCTCAAGTCCTCCGCGGTCATCCAGCTCGAGCAAGGAAATATTCAGGGTGTTGTACGCGCAAAGGTTGGCCACTACCTCGGGATAGCCTACGCCCAGCCACCTGTGGGCCCCCTCCGCTGGCAACCACCTCAAACTGTGCAAGCTCACAACGGCGTCAGGCAAGCATCAAGTTTTGGCCCTGCCTGCTGGCAACCCCGCTCTGACAACCAGCCTGCGCTTAATATGAGTGAAGACTGCTTAACACTCAACATATGGGCACCGTTGAAACCGCAGGAGTCTTTACCAGTCATGGTGTGGATTCACGGCGGTGGCTTTACCTCAGGCTCAGGTCAAATCAACGGCCAAGCTTTGGCAGAGCAGGGCGTCATCGTTGTCTCTTTCAATTACCGGCTAGGGCCTTTGGGGTTTCTCCAGCACCCGGCACTGGACACGCCAATCGCCAACTTCGGCCTACTTGATGCGGTACAGGCATTGCGCTGGGTCAACACCAATATCGCCTCGTTCGGCGGTAATCCGAACAATGTCACCCTCTTCGGCGTCTCGGCGGGCGGCATGATGGTGAATCTACTGCTGGTTAATGAACAAGCCCAGGGGCTCTTTCACAAAGCCATACCCCAGAGTGGTTACCTTAGCTGGCCGCTGCCTACGACAGAGTCGCAAAGCGACAAACGCGTTATGGATATGAACGGTACGCCTGTGCCAACGGCCGAAGCACTTGCAAAAGCTCTGACTCAAACGCTTTTTGATACACCACCGACACAAGCCGAACTCCAGTCGTTGCCGGCGCCCGCATTGATTGATGCCGTCACGGGGTTTTACCGCCCGGTGGTAGACGGCAACACTTTGCAAGATCAACCTTACCGCTTGCTACGCCGCCAACCGCCACGGATACCTGTCATGACAGGTGGCAACAGCTTTGAAGGGAGCGTTATGCCGTATTCGGGCCTGTCGGTCGAGGCGTATAAGCGCTACTGGAAAGGCGATTATTCCTCACTTACCGCTCGCTACCAAACCGACTTTGCGCACAGCGAAGTACGGGGCTTTCAAAGAGCCTTTGGCGATGAGCGCTACCTGCTGTCAGCGTACGTAACGGGCCAAGCCTGGCAAAAGACGAAACAGCCCGCTTGGCTGTACTACATTACGCTTGCCGATAACGACCACCCAGGCGCGCCTCATGGGCGAGATGCCTACCTACTGTTTAACGGGCACGAGAGCGAGCGCCGACAAGACCAAGTCTTGACCCAACAGTTGCGCCAGTACTGGGCCAACTTCGCCCGAACCGGTAATCCCAACGGCGAAGGCTTGCCAGCATGGCCGGCATACACAGCCAAGGACAAGCAATGGTTGATGCTGGGTGAAACGGTTACGCAGGGCGCTGTAAAACCCGAGTCTTTAGAGCTGCTTGAGCAGAAGATCACTGAGCGCGAGCATTTCCCCGAGCGCTAAAACGCCTGCAGCTCAAGCGCCGGTAAACAGCCTAGGCACGGCAATCAAACCCGACGAGCTTGTACTATTGACTCACTCCCAATAGCGGATCACACTAGCGATCCGCTCCCCAAGTCCTGAGTGTATGAACCACGAGCTCTCCCAACACCCGGCGTCAGACCGGCCCCACTGTGCAATGCATCTTGCACTGCTTGGGTTGGTGTTGGCCGTATTGTGTGTGTTCGGCGCCTCAACAACCGGCGCCGTTGCCACGCAACAGGGCCTTGAGGTTGACCGCGAGCAGCTCATTGGCGCCGTTTCTTCTGACTCGCTCAGGGTTTATCACCACGAGGCCCTGGGCGCTGGCGGGAAAAAGCCGGGCAGCGAGCCGGACAATTGGCTTGTCAATTCGTATCAACCTGTCTCTCTCGCTCAAGGCGGCGCGGTATGCGCCGAGCACGACCTTTGGCTCAACGCCAGATCACCCCTTCGCTACCACACGCCCGTTTTGCGCGCCCCACCTGCGGCGTAACTCCTTTGCTTTCGCTGTAACCCGCAACCACGGGTTACCACCATTGTTATTGCGACGAGAGTTACTCCATGAAAACATTGAGTTCTCGGGCCCTCGTGTATGGCCTGATTATTGCGCTCGGCTTGCTGAGCGCTTTACCCAACCTAATGCCAGAAGCGCTGAAAACTCAGCTGCCGAACTGGTACACCCAAAACACCGTCTCGCTCGGCCTTGACCTGCAGGGCGGCTCACATTTATTGCTGAGTGCAGACTTTAAAGAGCTCTTTCAGGCCGAACATCAAAGCCTCGCCGATTCGCTCAAGCAGCAGCTGCGCGAACAACGAATCGGCTACACCGACGTCAGCGTCTCGGATAAGCGCATCACCATCGCGCTCAGAAAACCTCACGAGCTGGACCAGGCGGTCTCTATTGCCAAAACGCTGCGCGCGCACGACGGCTCCCGCCAGTTAACACTGGACACGCACGACCAAACACTGACCATTGCGCTCAGTGACCAGCGCAAAGAGGCCATCGCCAAAGACGCGGTAGAGAGAAGCCTGGAGGTGGTCAGGCGCAGGTTGGATGAAAGCGGCCTGGTTGAGCCCAGCATCAGCCGCCAGGGCGATGACGGCATATTGGTACAAATGCCCGGCGTGGCCGACCCATCGCACATTCGCCAACTGCTCGGCACCACCGCCAAGATGACCTTTCACTGGGCCGCCAACGCCAACACATCCATAGGCGACAGCGTCATCCTCACAGGCACCGACGGCTTACAGACCTACGAGCTGGAAAAAACCGTCGCCCTTGAGGGCAAGCACATAGAAAACGCCCAGATGGTGCTCAGCTCCGCCACCAATGAGCCGGTGGTGAACTTCAAGCTCGATCACAACGGCGCCCGGCGCTTTGCCGACATGACCCGCGACAACATCGGCCGGCCACTGGCAATTGTTTTGGACGGCAAAGTCATTACCGCACCGGTAATCCGCAGCGTCATCGGCGGCGGCAGCGGGGAAATCAGCGGCTCTTTTACCGTAAAAGAAGCCAGCGAGCTGGCGCTGCTGCTACGCGCCGGCGCGCTGCCCATTCCGCTGCACGTTATGGAAGAGCGCACCGTCGGGCCCGACCTCGGCAGCGACGCCATCGCCATGGGCCTGAGCACCGGGTTGCTGGGCGCGGCTCTGGTCATTGGGTTTATGCTGGCCATCTACGGCCTCTGGGGGTTGATCGCCTGTATCGGTTTGAGCGTGAACATCGCCCTGGTGTTTGGCATTCTCAGCCTGCTCGGCGCAACACTCACGCTGCCGGGCATCGCGGGCATTATTCTCACCATTGGTATGGCCGTGGATGCCAACATACTCATCAACGAGCGCATACGCGAAGAGAGCCGCCGGGGCAAACCCGCCTGGAAGGCGCTGAAAGAGGGCTTTGATCGGGCCTACGGCACGATTGTGGATTCCAACGTTACCACCCTGATTGCGGTTAGCCTGCTGTTTCTATTCGGCAGCGGGCCGGTGCGCGGTTTTGCGGTGACCATTGGCATTGGTTTGCTCACCTCACTGTTTACCGCCGTGGCCGTTACACGCCTGCTCATGGAGTGTTCCGTCAAAGGGCGCGAGCGAAAACCCCTGGCCATCTCCGGTATTGCGCTGCTTGATCGGCTGAGCTCAACCTCGGTGAATTTTTTGGGCGGGCGAGTAGCCGGCCTTGTAGCATCGGCGGTGTTATCCATTGCGGCAGTTGTCTTGTTCGCCGAGCCCGGGCTTCGCTACGGTGTGGATTTTACCGGCGGCACCGTGGTCGAGGTGCAAGCCGATCACACCAATGTGGATCAAGTGCGCGCAGCCCTCGGCACCCACGATTTGCAAGATGCCGCGATACAGGAGTTTGGTGAACAGGGGCGCTATTTGATTCGCTTACCCGTGGACACCGAACATCCCGAGCAAACGGCAGAGCAGGTGGATCAGCTCAAGTCAGCGGTGCTAAGCCTTGAGCCGGAGGCCTCATTCCCCAAGGTGGACATGGTAGGCCCCAAGGTCAGCGGCGGCTTTACCGAGGCCACGATTCTGGCCATTTTAATCGCCGGTACGGGGATGCTCGCCTACCTATGGATTCGCTTTGAATCTCACTTTGCCACCGCGGCCACGCTCACCATTGCGCTGGACTTAACCAAAACCATTGGCTTTTTCGCCCTGGCCGGCGTGGAATTTAACCTCACGGCGGTGGCGGCGCTGCTCGCACTTATTGGCTACTCGGTCAACGACAAAGTGGTGGTCTTTGACCGGATACGGGAAAACCTGCGGGCCACACCCGATAAGCCCATGCTGGCGCTGCTGAACGAAAGCATCTCGGCCACCATTACCCGCACGGTTTTCACCTCGGTGACCACCTTTCTCGCGCTGATCCCCATGGGCGTGGCCGGTGGCAGCGCGGTAGCCAGCTTTGCGCTGCCCATGCTGTTTGGTATTGTGATTGGCACCAGCTCCTCCATTTTTATCGCTTCGCCCATCCTCTACTACCTGAGCCGCCGCCGGGAAGCCAAAGGGCTACCGCAACTGCGGCCCACCGCCGAAGAGATGCGCCAGCAACTGGAACTGCGACCCTAACCGGCGCTGAACCTCTGGCCTGTTGGTGCACACACCGGCAGGCCAGAGCAGGGCACTTGTCTTGATGACCGCTCAGCCTCTGGTACAACTGCGCTCTCCCGGCATCGCTCCGTCTCCCGTTACGACCCTGTAAAGTTACGATAGCATTCCCTTTTTGTTGTAAATTCCTCTCTGCGTTTCAGCAAATGCCATTAATCTAGGGCCTGTTAACAAAACCTAATAGCCAAACAACACGCTCAATCCATGAGCATCACCATAATAATGAGCACTACCATAAAAAGGTGTCAGCCACCGGCAAGCGCCGGACGCAGAGCACCATCGAGAGCCCGCTTATTCAAATAACACGCAGGACGGATAACAATGACGCTCTTTAACACCCTAACAATGGCCGCCAAAGCGCGGTTTGCTTTTCTTAGTTTATTACTGATGTTGCTGGGGGTCGGTGCAACCAGCCAAGCGGATGAGGCCAACATCGAAGTGGTGGCCTACCACGTGGACCTGCGCGTGCAGGTGTTTCCTCTGCCCGTGCTAAAGCAAATGGCCGCCGAGGCCAAAGCACACGGGTTTAACACCCTGATCATGGAGTGGGAGGGTGCATACCCCTACAAAGACCATGCAATTATCTCCAACCGTTACGCCTACAGCCGGGAAGAGATCAAAACCTTTATCGACTATGCCGAAAACCTCGGGCTGGACGTGATACCCCTGCAGCAGACCCTGGGGCACGCCGAGTACATTCTTCGCAACGAGCGCTACGCCCACTTGCGTGCCGACGCCAAAGACTTTTCGCAAATCGATCCAACGCTGATGCCCGAGGCCAAAGCGCTTTTTTCGGAGTTGATCAGCGATATGGTATCCATGCACGACTCCGAGTACATCCACATTGGCGGCGACGAAACCTGGCTGCTGGACTGCAACCGCTGCCGCAAAGCCTGGGGCGAGCTCAGCGAGTCAGAAGGTAAGTCAAAACTCTACGTGGACTACATCGGCATGATAGCCGGCATTGTCAAAACGCACGGCAAAACCCCACTGGTGTGGGCGGACATGATTCTTGAACACCCCGAAGCCATCGCCAAAATGCCCAAAGACATAGTGTATATCGACTGGAACTACGGCTGGGCCTACGACCGCTTTGGCACCAACCCGAAAGCCCTGAAAGACAAGCACGATCTGGAGTTCTGGGGCGCCACCGCCATACGCTCCTGGCCCGATGACTATCACGTCAACACCTGGAACACCCACCTCAACAACCAGTTTGATTACATCCCCTTTGCCAGGCAAGCGGGCTTTACCGGCATGGTATTAACCTCCTGGTCCACCTCCGGCGGTTACGGCTACGAGTGGCTCTCCTCAGAGCTGATTGACCTAACCCCCATCCGGCAAGTCTACCCGCACAGCTACCCGGACAACGCCTACCGCCTAACCATCAACGCCTTTATGGACGTACTCCAGGGCAAAGCGGTCACCGCGCCCGACGAATATGCGCAATCTCATTTTGAAAACCGCTTTGGCTTCTCTGAACAACACGCAAAAGCCCTATGGAAGGCCATCAGCGATAGCAGCATGCACACCACCGTCAGCCACACAGCCACCCCCTCAGCCGCTAGCCTGCTGGAGGTGGTCAGCGCAAACCGCAAGCGCCTTGAAAAGCTCACGCCCAAAACCCACCACGGTGAGTTCAAACACTTTGTTATGCAAATGACGCTGCGGGAGTTTTACCTGGAGTTTAAAGCCATAGAGGCACAAGCGCAGTCCTCGGGCTTTGATAGTGAGGCCCGCCAGGCCGCCATCGCACACCTGCAAGCGCTAAAGGAAAAAGCCAAAACCATCGACAACGCCTTTAACGCCCTGTTCGGCGAGACCCTGTACCGCGCAGAACTGGACCAACTCAGCCGATACCGGAGCGCACAACTTGAAGTGCTGCTCGATAAACTCGCCCAGAGCCGATAACACCTAGCCCCCTGAACCCGGCCGTCTGCAAGCCGGGCAGGGAGCCTAGAGGGCTTGCACCGCCCACTAAGAAGGAGTAAATTTGTGCCAAATGGGCCCTGCAACGCAGGCCACGCCGTACCAAAGGAACTGGACACATGGTGCAAAACACACCCTCAGAAGAGACTTTGTCACCGGTCGGCACGCCGCGCCTTCACTGGCTCCTGAGTGCCCAAGAAACTTCCGCTGCTCTCTGTACTAAATCCACTCAGGTATCACCAAGCGCCGAGAGTAAAATCCTCAAACGCTTTACCACCCCGTCAAGGATTGATCAAAAGAGTAGGGAACTTGCCGTTTTCCATCAGCGCTCACACCTTCCCAATACACCTGCTCCTGCTCGGCTGGCCGTTCAAGTGTGTGAGCCAGCGGCTCGGGCACCGCAACGCGGAGTCCAGCGGAATCTACACCAACGTGTTGACCTTCGATCGGGTGATTTTTTATTGACGAACTGCTTCCGACCCAAAGCGGACGTTAGATAACTATCAAATACAAGTGATCCCTTGCTTGAAAATAGAAGAGTAATGCCATGGATTTAGGAAAAATAACTCTATATCTTTCAAAAGAGAAAAAGACTCTTGAAGAGGTAATTGACAATAGTAAATTGCCTAATGAAAGCGCTCGTTTTGTAGTAAAAGACTTTTCTTATAAAGAACGATCTTGCAGGTTTTACTGTAGACAGATATCGGGAGGCACCACTGATAACCCTCCATGGCTTAATTTTGTTAACTCAGGAATCGGCGATGCTAATCCAATAAATTTTAGCTCCACCTATACCAGACCAACAGGCCTGCTATTAGTTGAATGGGGTGAAAGGATTGTAGCTGCATCGTTTGGCCTACAGGCTGGCAGTTGGCTTAAAAAATATCTATTTGAACCTGACTTTGGGGTCAAAGTTGCTATGAATTTGTGTGGCAATAAAAAAGTTAGACAGGCAAAAAGCAGCATTCAATTAGCCACCACACAAATGATAGACAGGCAATTAAGTAGACCATCAGAAGCTTTCGATTTTGGAATGGGAGAGACAGAGTTCCTTCAGTATATTTCTGCGCATTTTCTGGCCAATGAGAAAATAACCCTTCAGGGAAAAGATTGTCTCACGATAAAGTTAGCTGGCGATGATAAATTGTCTTGGGATACATTATTTGACTTTATCGAGCAGTTTTTAGACGCCTTCTCAAAGGAAACCTACAAAGAACTTTTCCCAAATTACCCTAATTTAACTCCAGTATCCAATGAAAAAATAGAAGATCTGGACAATAAATTGCTTTCATTTATAGCAGGAAAAGAATTCGATAAGTTTCATCTTTCTATCCCCGAATTTATACCTGATGATGAATACAGTTTTACTTACCGCCATGGAAGGGGTATGAAAAAAATTAATGTCCATTCTCATGTAGACGCAAAGCACATTGTAGAAGAAAAGCTATTTAGAAATCTAGAAGATGTTTCTATACAAAGCCTGAATAATAAGAAAATTTATGCATACTCACACGAGGAAAGTAAAATTGTCGAAGGCCGCTATTGGAAATTGTATGATTGCATTGTTACAGAAATAGAAGATGAAGGTAGTTGCTACACTTTATCGGCGGGTGTTTGGCGAAAAGTTGATGATGACTTCTATAACGCGGTAAATAATTTCGTGAAAGGCATATCAGAGGAAGATATCCCTAAACAATACCATGACATCCCTATCTTCTGCATGGAATCCAAGAGGAATAAAGAGGCAGTTTTTAATTCGGAGTATTGTAAGAAAGATGATAAATCAATTCTATTTGATCAATCTAAGCTAAAAATTGGGAAAGGAAGGGCAGACAAAGAGTTCTGTGACATACTCAAGCTTGATAATAGAAAGGGTGAAATTATTCACGTCAAACGACTTGGAGGATCTAGTGCCGTTAATCATCTATTTTCACAAGCAAGATTTTATTGTGAATTCTTTTTAACAGATGAAACCTTTGTTCAAGAAATTAGAAATCATATTACGGACAGCAAGCATGCTCTGAAAAGTGAATTTTTAGCTCATGTAAAAGAGAATCTATCTGATGTGTGTGGGCAAGATTACATAGTACGGCTTTGGATTCTATATGATAACAAATTAAAGGAAATACCTAAGCTAGAAAGCTTGCCTCTAATGGCAAAGTATGAGTTAAAACTGACCTATGAAAAGCTAAGGAATGCACTTAAATATAGTGATATCACGTTTAGCATGATACCTGTAATGTTAACGGGCCATAAAGAAGAAATTAGGACGGATACAGCAAGGAAATAATCTATGCTAGCCAATATCCGATTTCGGCCGATTGATTAAATATTGTTCGGATGATAAACCTGTTTCTATAAGAATCGAAACTATTTAGCGTCTGTCTATTAAAGTGTTAAGCATATTGAAATGACCCGTTGCGTATTCTGCAAATCTGAAACATCAAGTGAAAAATCCCGAGAACATATACTTCCTGAGTCAATGGGTAATACTGATCATATTCTTCCTATTGGAGCGGTTTGCAATAGCTGTAATCAGTATTTCGCAAGAAAGGTCGAAAGACCATTCTTGGAATCTGCAATTTTCAAGCAGCTTAGAGCGAGAATGAAAGTTCCTTCTAAACGTGGACGAATTTCAGAATGGAACCCTTCAGATGGACATGAGCTACCTGATGAACGATTGATGGGGCGGTTTCTCGGAATGGCGGCGCTTGAAATATTGGTGCACAAGGTGCAGGGGGTGGAGGCTTGGAATATGGAGGTTGTGGATAACAAAGAACTAGATGATCTGAGGAAGCACGTGCGCTTTAATGAAGGTGATGACTGGCCGTTTATGTTCCGAACTCTACATCCTGTAAACGCAGTTTTTGACGACGAAAAGGATAGATACGAAATTCTTCATGAGTTCGATCTGCTAATAACAGATAATTCGGAGTGCTATTCTTTAGTTTCGATTTTTGGAGTTGAGTTTTCTTTAAATTTAGGCGGAAGAACACTTGAAGGTTACAAGCGTTGGCTATCAGAAAATGAAAATGTGAGTCCTTTGTATGTTGGAAAAAATGCATAAAAATAGGTTCAATGTAGCCCCTCAAACCTACATTACTTTTTGAGGGTGTTCAAAACTCTGTGTCAGCCAAATAGCCTCATAGGCTAATGTGTTTTTCCAAGCGATCCGGGAAGTGGATCGTCAGTTGCGACAACGTTAGATTCCAGTTCTGAATCGGGTGCGTCCAGCGCTTAGAAGCTTTGAGTATACCCGCGTACAGGAGTTTGAATAAGCCGTTCTCGCTGGCGAAGCCACCTTTGGTTTTTGTCAGTTTTCGGAACTGGCGGTGAACAGCCTCAACCGCATTGGTCGTGTAAATCGCTGTGCGCACGTAATCCGTGCGAATTCAGGGTCAGATCTTGAATTGAGAACGTCACGCCACACCCACAGCCAGCCAGGCGGGCATCTCAATAGTGATCGGTCCGTCAAAGCGCTCGACTAGATAGTTTTCCACGGCCTCGGCGGCGGGGGCGAAGACCGGATCGCCCAGCTTGTGCCGCAGCAACACAACGGGCGCGAAAGAGCGCTGCATACCCTGCCACAGTGTGCTAATGTCCGACTCCTCCACGCGGTGACTGCGCGGGTGCAGGCTGACGTCGAAGCCGGCGGCGCTCATTTCGGCAATAAAGGTGTCGCCATCCGACAGTGGCGGTGCGCCGCCGCCCTTGGGCAGGTCGGGCAAAGCTTCGCGCAGGGCCTGAAAAACAGCGTTAAACACCGGTTGCTCGGGGTTGGCCTGCCAACTGGACACCACGGCCCGCCCGCCGGGCTTGAGTACGCGGTAGAGTTCGGCGAAACCGCGCGCCCGGTCGGGGAAGAACATCAGCCCGAACAGGGAAAAGGCGGCGTCGAATTGGCCATCCGCGTAGGGCAGTGCCTGGCCGTCCCCCTCGCGGGCGACTAGGTGGCTCAAACCCTGGGCGCGCTGTGCAAGGATGTCGAGCATGTCGCGGGAAAAGTCCAATGCCTCCACCCGGTGCCCGCGCTGGACCGCCTCAATCGCCAGGGTGCCAGGACCAGTAGCGATATCGGCGATGTGCGCTCTCTCGGGCAATGCCGCCAGGGTCAATGCGTCATCGGCAAAGGCGGCAAACAAGGGCAGGCTTAGCTCGGTATACCCTGGAGCGACCAGGTTCCAGGCGAGCGGACTGGCCAGGGGTGAAGCTTGGGTCATGGGGTTTCCTTGGGCATCAAGCGGAGTGTTCGCGGCTCAGGGTTATAGCACAACCCCCTTTATCTGTCATCGCTCGCCTGGATAGGGGTGAATGCACAATGGCTACGGATGCGAGCCATTGGGATCGGACCCGCCACCATCCACCCTTTTAGAAAGTCGCACTTTTACCAAACACCTAAACAGGCTCTCCAGGCAATACGTTGGCAGTGCTTAAAACCCAAACACCCGACACCTTAGCGCTATGCGAGCGATCCGCGTGGCCATAAGGGCGGGGTGCTTGGTTCTCACCCATATTCACTCTCCAACTTTCAGCGACTTTTTGGTCACATTGGCCTTGATACCCTCCCAGCGTTTACTGACATCAATGCGGTTGATTCTTGGAGGGAGAAGGCATGAGCAGGCAATTGAAGCGGGTATCGTGGTTGACGATTGGGCGGAATCACCATTGGCGCAGGCAGTGGATAGCGGTATCGCGGCTGACCCTGTTGGCGCTGATGCTGAGTTTTCCGCTGTTAGCACGCGCCGCAGAGGCGCCCGGCGCGCTGACGTTTATCGTCACAAATGAGGACACCGATCGGCCGCTCGCTGACGTGCGGGTTATTATCAAGGAGCGGGAAACCGGTGCCACCCAGGCGTTTACAACCGACGCCGAGGGTCGCATTATCGCGGAACAGCTCGACCCTGGCCTTTACGCTGTGAATCTGTCCAAAAGCGGGTTCGCCTCGTCCTATGAGCCAAGCCTGCGGGTAGTGACACGCAAAAACATCAAGGTTGAGTTTGAGCTGAAAGAAGAAGACATTGAAGAAGTGCTGATTCTCGGGCAAGAGGCGGAAGCCATTGCCTCGGTAAACGGCACCTACCTCGATAGAGAAGCCTTGCGCAGCGCCGTGGGTGGCGGTGCGGACCCGCTCCTCGGGCTAGACGGTTTACCGGGCCTGGCATCCTCCAGTGAATTTGCCGCCTTTAGCGTCCGTGGCCGCGGCCCAAGAGATAACCTACTGTTTGTGGATGATTTTCCCTTTGATAAGGCCGTGCATTTTGATGCAACCCTGGGGGAACAAGAAGACGTCGGCGGGGGCGGGCGCTTCTCGATTTTCGCGCCTAACGTTATCAGCGGTGCAGAATTCTCACCGGGCGGGTGGGGCGCGGCCTATGGCGGCCGGGCGGCATCGTTACTTAAACTCGAAGTGGCCGATGGTAACCCAAGTCCATCCGCGAGTTTTCGCTACGACCTGGCAGGCTACGAAGTGGGGTACGACGGGCCTACCGGCATCACTGAAGACTCAACGATGCTGATTTCTGCCAGGCAGCTGGATTTTGGCGACTTCTTTGAAACCATTGAGGAGCTGGACATAGGCGCGCCGGTCTTAAGAGACATCATCGTAAAATCAGTGATGCCGATTAATTCAGACCACACCGTCGAAATTCTACTGATGGATACCCACGAAGACTACACTCGCGGTGTGGATAACGTGTTTGCCTCGCCCAATTTTGAGGATACATCGCTGCAGGATTCCGAGCAGGACAGCGACCTGTACGGCGCGACACTGCGTTCATTGATCGGTGATCAGGCCGTCTGGACCAATAAAATCTACTACCGCAAGAGCGACAAGGTCAGCTCAGAGGGCGAAGCCTATCCCGATCTCGTGCCGGAGGGATCACCCGCGTCCAGTTATCCGGTGCGGGAAGACATTATTACCGTTGGCGAAAACGAGACGGAAATCGGCTGGCGGAGCGACTTTGAAACCGTCAATCGCTGGGGTGTGCTCACCACGGGCCTGCGGGTAACGCAAATTGAGCTGGACTATAGCACCGTCCTGGATGGTGACTGGAACCGGTTTATTTACGACCAGGATGATTTTAGACCAGACCCGAATCAGTTTTATATTGTACTGACACCTGAAAGCATTAACTCTTCGCTCAATCAGAAAGAAACCAGCTATGTGGGTTACATTGATCAAGTGTTTGAGCTCGGCGACTGGGATGTTCGCACAGGTGTGCGCTTCGAGCAGGATGGTTTTGCGGACGAAAGCTTCGCCTCGCCCAGGTTCAGCGTCAACTGGCGGCCTGATAACCGTATAAGGTACTTTTCCACGGCAGGGGTATTCCACCAATCGCCACGGTATTTGGAGCTCGCCGCCAACGAGGCCAACGACCTGAAAACCGAAGAGATCACCCACAGCAGTATCGGCTTTGAATACTTCCCGTCGAACAGCTGGTCGGTATTGGTTGAGGCCTACTACCAAATTCTCGACGACCTGGTGGTAGACCTGGATCGCACCAGCGAAACCTTTGCCAATATCGGTGAGGGCACCTCCTACGGCGTCGACTTTGTGGTCAACGGCACGATTCTCGAGGGCCTTTATGCCACAGCTACTTACTCCTACAACGACGCGGTCATCGACCGCAAAGACGGCCGCGGTGAGGTGGCCGATGAATTCAGCCGCGAACACGTCGCCACCCTGGGTCTAACCTGGGAGATCAACGACCGCTGGAAAGTCGCCGGGAGCTACAAGTTCCTCTCCGGCAGGCCAGATGATGAGTTTATTGTCCACTCGGACGTGCTGGGGGCAGGGCAGCCGCTACGCTACTCCAAAGAGATTACGGCGCGCAGCGTCGGTCGCAAAAGCGGTTCTGGCACGCTGAATATTCGCGTAGACTATCGGCGTGCCTTTGGCGCCATAGATGTCACCACCTTTCTCGATATCATCAACGTTACGGCAACGTCATCGAGCGACGATACCGAGTTTGACTACCGCCGCGGTATTGAGGTGGAAGACGACAGCGAAGCCGAACCCCTTATCGGCCTGAGATTGGATTATGCCTGGTAAGAGTGCAGACGAGATGAACAGCGATATGAGCACTGACCCGATTAGAGCGTTAATTGTCGAAGACAATCGGGACATTTGTGAGAACATCGCTGCCTATCTCGAAAAGCATAACTACCTACTGGATTTCGCCTACGATGGCGTCAGCGCCACGCAGCTCACGCGATTGAATCAGTATGACGTGATTGTTCTGGACTTAATGCTTCCAAGGATGGATGGCCTGAGCTTCTGCCAAAAGCTGCGCGAAGAGGCCGAGGTAGAAACACCGGTGCTTATGCTGACAGCGAGAGACACGCTGGATGATAAGCTTAAAGGGTTCAGAGCGGGGGCCGATGACTACCTGGTCAAGCCCTTCGCTTTGCAGGAACTTCATGTCAGACTGCAGGCGCTGTACAAACGCAGCCACCGAAGGGCCGACAAGATCTTATCGGTGGGCGATTTGACGCTCAACACGTCCACGCTACAAGTGCATCGCGCCGGGCGGCTCATTGAGCTCACTCCTGCAAGCATTCGGTTACTTCAACGGTTGATGCAGGAATCTCCTTGCGTGGTGTCTCGCGATGAACTTGAAACGCTGCTATGGGCAGACGAGCCTCCGGATGGCGATGCGCTGCGTTCGCACTTGTATAAGTTACGACAGGCCATTGACCGACCCTTCGACAGCCCACTCATTCATACCGTGCATCGCATAGGGTACCGAATGGCCGAGGACTCTGAGTAATGTACCGCCGCAGTTTGCGCACCCGTGTCGCCCTTGCCTTTGCATTGTGCGTCGCGGTGCTCAGCGTGGCCTGGGGGCTGGCCTTCTTTGCCGCCATCAGGCTGACTGAAGATCATGTACTGCAACGTCAGCTGGAGCATGCGGCAAAGCGCTACCCCGATTTGACCACAAACCTGCGCGGGTACGACCAAGTAGAACTCTTACCGGCATCACTTAGGGAGTGGGCACAGACAGGCCCGGAGCAGGGGCTGTACGAGTTCAACAGCGAAGAATTGCACGTCGCCGTTGTACCCAGCGACAATGAACAGGGCCGCGCTTTCGTGGTTTTTGACGTTGCCGGCATTGAAGCAGCGTCCTCCGAGGATTGGTGGTGGCTTCTGATTATCAGTAGCGCCGTCGGCACGCTCGGAACCCTGGGCTTCGGGCTGGGCGTTGTCGTCATGCGCAGGTCCATCGCCCCAGTAGCGCACCTTGCCAAGATGGTCGCGGACATCGACCTTGAGCACCTGTCCGCCAGCGACCACAAGCGCATAGAGGCTCACCGCTTTGGCGATGATGAGGTTGGCGTACTCGCTGACACCATTGAAAAAACCCTGGAGCGGATCAGCGAGTTTGTCGCGCGCGAGCGCTACTTCACCGATTCGGCCAGCCATGAATTGCGCACGCCCATCACCGTAATAACAGGCGCGCTTGAGCTGTTAGAGCAAAGCGATTTGTCGGCTGCCGACAATAAGGTTGTCGATCGCGTGAGGCGCGCGACCCTCGACATGAAAACCACCATAGAGATGTTTTTGTGTCTCTCCCGTGAAACCGACGACGGCCTGTACGACAAGCGCTTTGAAGTGGTACCGCTGCTGAATCAGGCAATAGAACAACAGCGGCACTTGTTGCGCGGCAAGTCGCTCGACCTTGACACCGTTCACCGCGCCCAACCCACCATCTGGGGGCACCCGCAAGCGTTTTCAGTCGTCGTCAACAATCTGGTGCGCAATGCCTTCGAGCACACGCTCGCGGGGCAGGGGCCAATCACAATTCTGATCAGAGAACACGAACTGTTAATCACCAACCAAATGAGCGGTAACACTGAGGACCGGCACACCGAAACCGAAGCATCGTCGACCCACGGGTATGGCCTGGGCCTGGGTATCGTTCAAAGGCTGTGCGAGCGCAATGGCTGGTCGTTTGCACTGCACACGGATGACGAACGTGTAGCGACCCGTCTTTCATGGTGACATCGCCAGCGCAGGCACCGAAAACCCGGTAATGTATCAGCGCATGCGGAATCTAGCGAGCCGTTTTTTCTCAGAGCCCTGCTGACGGCGCCCACCATTGCTTGCCTTAGAATAAGAAAATCTGGCTCAACATGCATTCGAGAATAGGCCAGAATGGCTGGGGCGAACACTAAAGCACGCTAGAGCAGTGGCGACTCTCTCTCTATTTGATCAAAAATAATTGTTAGCTCTTTAGCAGCCTCATTAATTTCAGAGATATTTTGGCTTTGTAGAGTCTGCTCAAAATTTCCCAGCCTATCTTTTATGTACTCCCTTAAGTCTCCAAGAGCAAGCTCGTAAAGACGCTCACCACGGGCAACCAACAAAGCATTATGTTCGTTCTCCCGAGGATGAACCTTAAGGGACGCAAGCTCTGCAAGTCGGGATTTTATCTCGGTTTCCGTTAATGCCCCAGGGTTTCCTTCAATAATCGCTTGCTGCTTAACGCCAGTTGACGTGACCTCCGCCTCTACTTGCAATAGGCCGCTGATGTCATAAGTAAACCGAACATCTACAGACTCTTCTCCTGCAGCGGAAGGAGGCACTGCCAATGAGAGCTCGCCGAGTTTAATGTTATCTTTTACTAACCGAGCTTCGCCTTGGTATATCACTATGTGTAGTGTGGTCTGATTGTCCCGCACTGTCACCAAACGATCTATTCGGCTTACGGGGACCGGGCTATTGCGATCAATAATAGGATGAAACAATTCTCCGCTATCAAAAAAACCCTGCTTATTAACCACACCGACACCTAGTGTGTAGGGCGCAACATCCGTCAGAACCACTTCAGATAGCGATGCATCCCCCTCGATTAGGGCGGCCTGAATCGCGGCACCAAGAGCGACCGTTTCATCGGGATTGATGTGCGACCGAGGAATTTTACCCAGCATTTTTGACACCATCGAACGGATTGCTGGCATGCGCGATGCGCCGCCTACCAACACTACCGCGTCTAAATCATCGCTTTGCAAGTTTGCGTCGCGGAGTGATCGCTCTAGAGGAAGCCTGAGACGACGTAGCAGGTCCCCACAACAAGCCTCAATAGAATCACGACTTAATCTCAGATGCAGGGGCCTTTTATCCAGAAAAAATTCTATATCAGCATTATTTTCGGTGGAAAGCTGCTTCATGGCTTGCTCGCACTGTGATCGCAACTGAGCGATCTGTTTTGCAGATAATTCAGAGCGTACAATGCCATTCTTCTGTAAAAAATGGCTGAGCAGGGAATCGACAAAGTCTTCGCCGCCAAGGCGATTATCTCCGGCCGTCGCATTGACCTGCATAACGCCGTCAAACAACTCTAGAATTGACACATCAAACGTACCGCCACCAATATCGAATATCAAAAAGGTGGTATCGTCTTTAGTTTCGTGTAGTCCGTATGCAATAGCGGCTGCGGTTGGCTCATTAATTAGTCGCTTAACCTCAATTCCCGCTAGGCGACCGGCATCTCTCGTCGCCTTGCGCTGCGCATCACTAAAGTAGGCCGGAACACTTATGACGGCACTGTCGATTTTCTCCGATAAATGTGACTCAGCATCGGCAATTAAGCTTTTTAAAAGTAGGGCAGAGAGCTCCTCAGCACGAAACTTTTTATCGCCCAGCTTAAACTCTTTGTCGGTACCCATATATCGCTTAAACTCCGACACCGTCATGCTGGGATGCGTAATTAAACGGTGCCTGGCAATGTCGCCCACGACAATACGTTGGTGATCGTCGAGACCAACAACCGAAGGTGTCATGGTTTTTTTTAATGTGTTACGTATTAGCTTTGCCTCCCCAGTTTCAGCGATCCAGTAGCCGACTAAGCTGTTTGTTGTACCAAGGTCTATACCGATTAAGGCCATGTCATCCTCTGACTATAAAAGAGTAATAAGTTTGAAATACGCAAAAGATATTGCAAAAGAGACCAACGATCCAAAAAGGAAAATAGTAAATCCCCTTCTAGCTATAAAGTCCGATATTCTTTCGGGAAAATAATCCATCAATGACAAACATGCATTGACTGAAATAAACCCCCAAATTAATGCGTAGTTCCCAAGGTGAGGGATTTGCTCTTCAAAACCCAGAACCACATAAATGACTGAGTATATGGCACTGGCCCAAATCAGCAAAAGTAAACCCTGAACACCAAACCTCAAAAAACCGAGCAGCAAGGCAAATGCAATCAGCGTTAAGGTCAGCGCCTCCATGTCCAGCTTCGACGTGTGTCGATAGCAATACACAGACAGTAAAAAGGCAATTGAAATGGCAACATTGGTGCTGCGCTTTTCCTTTAAGCTGTTCCAGCGCTCTACAAAGCTCTGCCGGAAACGATGATAAAGTCCATCTAACGCCCATACTGCCACAGAGGTGACACCCCAAAGGCTTAAGGTAAGATAAGGCTGATAGACATCCACCGAGGCGCTTGTTGTCCATGGCATAAAGAAAAATTGTACAGCAAATGCCACCAAGACATGAATGGCTGAGAACCGAACCCTCTCCAACTGAATTCGCCACCAGTGAAAACTATCGGTATCTAGCTCAGGACACATGGCACTGTCGACAGCGTGCGCAAACTGGCGCGTGAAAACCCTTGTTGTGCGGTTATGCAGCCCCAAAAAACGTATAAACTTAAAATACCGAGGGCGGTATTTTCCAAGTATAAGCTTAGAGGCAGGAAGCTCCTCCCCGCGACCTTGCCTAGGCTGAAGAATCAAAAGACTGTAGTAATGTCGATAGGTATTTAAACGTGCAGCAAGGTACCCCAGTTTGGCACGCTTATCCGGGTCCGAGTGTTGCTCTTCAAACCACCTAAATTCATTTGCAGCCGATTGAACAAGAGCGTAGGGCATGTCGGTACCGCGATACGAACATAGTCTATTTGCGAGTATGACTTCAAAGTATGACCGGGTTTTTAGGTGAAGTAATCGAGTCCCTCTAATTAGAGACTCAAAATAAGCGAGCTGAGCTTCGGCAGATGGCAGATTAAATAAATGCGTAGCAAGCGCTCTGGCGTCGTCATGTGCAATCTGCTCTTGTTGCTGACGCAGATGCGCGGCCTGCGCTGTGGTTGTATCATTATCAGGAGGCGCTTGACGTTCCCGAAGGTTATGGGCCATGTGTTTTGCAATATCCCGGTGCGTTGATAGCGATAGCCGCCCTGACGGTGAATGTCGCGATCCTGTGGCTTTTGTCGTGACGGTGGCACTCTGATCGCGCGGTTCGACCGTCGTACGCTTGCACTGGCTTCTCGCCCAATCAAAGGCTTCGCGCAAGCGCTGATAGCCATCGGGATCTTGATCTGGGCGAATTTGTTTTAAAAGACGGGAATAAGCAGCCTTGACAATTTTTTGATCATTGGTGGGCGAGATCTCAAGAATAGTCCAATAGTTCAAATTTGTGCGTCCTTACCGTACCTAAGGTTTTGAAAACAAAGGTGTCTTAACAACATGGACTGTTGTTTATTTGCATCTAAAGCCAAGATTCGATTCTAACCGAAATTTGCCGAATGCCAACCCCACCCAAAACGCCCAAAACTGCGCATAATGTATATTATGTTAAATTGTGTATGGCACAGAATTACGATATTCATTAGAACTTTGTAGAAAGCCGTCAGACTCTTTGTGAAAAACGATCAAAATTTGCCAAATGTTTTCAGTCTCGGTTCGTTTCAACTTTCGGCCCTCACCTCGAACCAACGTAGGTAAGTATCAGGTAAAACACCCGCTCTATCAGATCACGTTGTGAAAAGCCTTCAGAACCTTTCCCAAAATTAGCCGGCACTGAATCAAATCAACTCTAAGTTATTGATTTCTTTGATGTACTGGTTGGGGTTTAAGAAATGAAAGTAATCGGATATAGCTTTTGACAGTGGGAATTTGAAGCGAAAGTAAGAAAATCCCGGATAAAGGGTGTAGTCAACAAATCATCTTCCTTTGAGTTTCGAGGCCTATCGGGTAATACTGAGAAACATCTTGTTCTTTACTTAGCGTATTTATGAACACATCCACTCCTCTCACGGGTTTGCTTATTGAATACTTCGAAACCGGAACCGAAGGCGTAATGTGGGCGCTGATGCAGGACGGCAAATCTGGGTATGAAGGCCTCGTTCTTTTGGAGGCCGGGGATCACATTGAAGTCTTTGAGATTGAAGGTCCAAAGGTCTACGACGGTATTGTCGTGCCTGACACCTCAATTGGCGCTATGCAAAGGCCTGGTTCAACACTTCGCCAGCCGGTGGCCCTAGGGCGATGGGCCCATTGGATACAATCTGGCTTCGACGCCGATGTTTGGGCCGGCTACTTCTGTTCTGGAAAGTACCGCGGAGTCATTCATAAAACCACCGAAAGTACATAGTTTGCACGCAATCCAGGGGTAGCAAGGTCTATGTTTCAAGTGGCTCGCTCTACTACTCAATCTCCAATCCTAATCGGCCCGAACCTGGAAATTTCAGTGCTTATTATATATGTCCTATAATTGTACTTATTTGACATATATAGGTTAAAATGCCACCATTAGAGGTCCGGCCGGTAAAGCTGTAAAATCCAGCCACTAACTCTACATCTCATTGATTTTAAAGGAAAATATTGGACATCTAGAAGCAATCCTGGATCACCTCCCGCTTACGTGGCCGGTTCGTCATATTGGCGCCGGTTTTCAGCCATTAGGCGCTCAATCATATCGTTCTTAACCGATAGCTCAGCCTCCAGTTTGGCCTGGCTGACGGTAAAATCTTGCACCTTGCTTTGCGCCGATTCAAGGCGTTGCGTCAGCTCATCGATTTGCGAGGCCTGGCGTTGAGCGCTGTCGGCGTACTGCTGCAGATCCGCCGACTGGGTTTGCAATTGCTTATTGGCATCTTCAAGCTTCGTGTCAGCCCGAGTAAGCTTCGATTCGAGGTCCTGTGTTACTTTGCGTGCAGCGTTCAACTCGCTGACCAAGCGCGCGTTGTCTTTGTTGAGCTGCGTTAAATCGCCCTGCTTGACCGAAATTGCCTGGTTTAACGTGCGAATCTCAGCCTGGAGCTGCTGGATTTGATGCTCATGCCGGCACTGATCCTGATCCCTCTGCTCTTTCACTGATTCACGATAATGCTCAAGCGCCTCTCGGCCGTGGCGGTGCTTTTCCTCAAGGGATTCGATATGAGCCTGCTTTTCCTTGAGCAGCGCCGTCGTGCTAGCCTCGCGCTGAGTCGCCGCGTTAAGCTGTTTGTCCAAGGCATCACAGGCTGCGGATTTAGCACTTAGCTCCGAACAGGTCTCGTCAAGCCGGCGTTCCAGCACGTTATGCTGATCGACCATCTGGCCAGCCTCTTGAGTGAGCGCGGCGTAGCGCTCGGAGAGTTCATTGAGCTGGTGCTCATAGTGGCTTTTGCTCTCATCAACAATGCCATGGGCCTCTTCTTGTAAACGCGATGCTAGGCGTGCAATGAGTTCCCTGATGGGCTGGCTCAACAGTGCTTCATCGTCCATCCTGGTGGACGCTTCTTCCTCCAATTCTTTGAGATAGCGATGAATCGTTGATTTAGAGCCGGTGTTACCGAGCTCAATGCGTATCGCGTCAATGGACGGGTTTTCTCCCCTGGCTAGAACGGCCTGATGGGCCTTGGCCACCAATGCTTTGTTGATACCGCCACGAGCCATGCTGTCCTCTCCTGTTTATTTCGTACTATAATACGTAATATGTATATACGTACTATTCTAGCTCATGAATGAGGCTTAGCACAGCCTATATATGACAAAGAATAATAAGAAATTATCTAATATTAGAGCGTTTTTTGTCCAAATCGACCCCAAAATCTGTACAGATATAGCTTTTCCAGAGCTGCGGCCTAATGAAGACGGTTAGAATCGTGACAATCAGGAGTGAGGTCCCGTAAACGGCAAAAGAGTTGTATTGCCTGAACGCTTGCTAGTAAACTCAACCGCATGAAAAAACGCTCTCTGATCCTGTTTTTAATGTTGCTAGCTATCGCGAATCTCGTATTCGCGGCGGACTGGCATGAGCGAGTAACAGGAGACGAGGCCGCGTTGGAATATTTGGCCAATGCTGAGGGTAACGTCGGCACCGATCGCGGCAATCACTCTCACCCTCCTGGGGGGAGCTGTGTTCACAGCCATAGCTGCCATGCCCACTCCCATCTGTTTTTTGTTGAAACCAGTGGGCATGGGCTCGATTTACCCTCCGCACCTCGTTGGCGAGCGGAAGACCTGTCTTTACCTCCACAGCACTTTTTGGCACCTGATGTGCCCCCTCCCATTGCCTAATTTCATGCACTAGAGATCCTCTGTCGGTTTTTGCTCGGCACCTTGCCCTATGCAGAACGGCATATTTCTATCACTGAAAATTCAGGCAGGTAATGCATGTTTATTTCTTTATTAACTCTCTCTTCTCAGAGGAGAGGGATACTGGCGGTCTGGGCTTTGCTATTGGTCATGACTGCCACGCCCGTTGTGGCGGAGCCGATGCCTCTTTCATTAAACGAAGCATTGGCCTACACGTTGGAGCGCCATCCCGAGCTGGCGCAATTCTCTTATCGACGCCGCGCGGCTGAAGCTCGCGAGCTTCAAGCCGCTTTGCGTCCCAACCCGGAGCTCGCTGCCGAAGTAGAAAATATCGGCGGCAGCGGCCGCTTTGCCGGAACGGACTCCGCTGAAATCTCACTTGTCTTGAGCCAGCTGATCGAATTGGGCGGCAAGCGCGATCAGCGCCAAGAGGTTGCCCGCTACCGCACCGATCTAGTGGATAGCGAATATCAGCAAGTCCGCTGGCAAGTGCTCGCGGAAACCGTACGCCGATTTCTCGGGGTAGCCGAAGCCCAAGAACAGATCCAACTGGCTTCACTGTCGCTAGAATTAGCACAAGAAAGCAGGGAGACTATCCGTAAGCGTGCGCAAGCGGGAACAGCCAGTGACGCTTCTCTTCAACGCTCGGCCATTTTGGTCACACGGGCGGAGCTCGCCGTAGACTCTGCCCATCAACAACTGGCGTCTGCGCGGGTGGCGTTGGCTGCTCAATGGGGCGAGAGCGAACCGAATTTTGAGCAGGTTCACGCCGATTTGTACCAACTTGTGGAGCTGCCTGATTTTAACCAGATCCGTCGCCAGCTAGAAAATGCGCCGCAGCTATCTCGCTATATCACCGAAAAACGCCTGCGCGAGGCGGAATTGCAGTTGGCACAAACTCGGGGTCGGCAAGACCTTCGAATCGGTGTGGGCGTCAAGCAAATGCAAGAAACCGACGATCACGCTTTTACTCTGAGCCTGTCCATGCCTATTGGAGTCAATGACCGTAACCAGGGAGAGGTCCGGGCTCGACGTGCAGAATACGAGCAACTGGCACTGGAAGAGAAAGCCACACGGGTACATCTTATGGCCCGAATTCAACGGCTTTATCAGGAGCTGGAGGTATTTCGCAGCACCGCAACTCGCTTGCGGGGTGAAGCTTTACCTTCTGCGCGCGCCGCTTTTGAGAGTATTCGCAGAGGCTACCAAGAGGGTTTGTATAGCTACCTTGAGCTAGTCGATGCGGGACGGGAACGTCTGGCGGTAGAGAGTGATGCACTTAAAGCAGCTGTAAATTTTCACCAGACACTGGTGACTCTCGAACAGCTCACCGGCACGGGCCTAACCGGGCAATGGAGTCTGACTCCCAATTCAATCGATGGGGCCACCGAACCCTATGAACCCCAACCCCGTTACATTAAAGAACAAGCAGGTGAATCATGAAGTCGTTAGCATCTTTCTGGATTTTTATGATGAGTATGGCGCTGCCTTTGTCTGGAGTCAGCATCAGCGTACAGGCTCAAGAAGCCGAACACAGCGATCACGAGCATGAGCAGACGCAAAAAGAGAAAACCCATAACGACGAAGATAGTGGCGAGCACGACGATCATAGTGAGCACGAGGACCACGAAGAAGGTCATGATGACCACCAAGACCACGGAGAGAACGAGGGAGCCCATGATGAAGCTGGTGAGGAAGCCCACGAGGAGCATGATGAACATGGAGGACATGAAGAGCAAAGCACCTCGATAGATCCCCAAACGCTACGGGCGCTGGGCGCAGAAGTGAGTATCGCAAGTCCCGGAAGAGTGAGTCAAACCGTGTCTTTACCGGGCGAGGTCCGCCTGAATAAAGAGGCGGTGGCTCAGATCACCCCTCGCTACCCTGCGCAGATTGTCGATGTTAGCGCCCGAATCGGCGATTCTGTCGCCGCAGGAGATACGCTGGCCATTGGTGAAAGCTCTCAGACCCTACAACGTTTCTCGCTCAAGTCCCTAATTCGCGGCACTGTCATTGATCGTTCCGTAACGCTGGGTGAACATATCCAGCCTAGTGACGCAGCGTTCGTAGTCGCGGACCTTTCGACGCTCTGGGTCGATATTGCACTCTATCCACGACAGATTGGGCTCGTAAAAAAGGGCCAACCGGTGCGCATTTCCACGACGTTCGGCCCCGAGCCTGTCAACACCCAGATCGACTATCTCGATCCCATGGTCAGCGAACAACTGCGGACCGGCCTGGCTCGAATTTATCTTGATAATGCCGCAGGCCAATGGAGACCCGGCATGTTCATTGATGCGGAGGTAACTCTGACCGAGACGGAAGCCGAAGTGGTGGTGCCTCAGACGGCGGTAATCAAGTATCAGGGCCGTCAGGTAGTATTTGTAAAAGAGGGTGACAGTTGGCACCCCAGGCCTGTCGTCCTAGGGGCAAAAGATCGAGGTCAGGTGGTTATCCTGTCGGGCGTCTCCTCAGGTGAACAGTACGTCGCGAAAGGTGGCTTCACGCTGAAAGCGGATTTGCTCAAGAGCGAATTCGAATCGGGCCACAACCACTAGTACTCGGAGGTTTTTATGCAGGCGATAATTAGAGCGGCGTTGCAAAACCGGCTGCTGGTGGTAGTGATTGCACTGGCTTGTGTGATTGGCGGTTATGCCGCTTATCGTAGTTTACCGGTAGACGCTTACCCGGACATTTCCCCCTCATTGGTGCAGGTATTTGTTGAGACTGAAGGTCTCGCGCCGGAGGAAGTAGAAAAATATGTGACCTACCCTCTTGAAAGCTCCATGAATGGTTTACCGAAGCTAGACCACGTCAGGTCAGTGTCCAATTTTGGTCTATCGGTGGTAAACATCTATTTCGAAGATGGAACCGACATTTATTTCGCCCGACAATTGGTTAGCGAACGATTGCAACAGGCCAGAGAGGCCATTCCGGATGGATTTGGTGAACCGGTTATGGGGCCGATCACCACCGGCCTGGGACAGATTCTGTTTTATGTTCTGGAAGACACCAGTGGCGAGTACAGCCGCACCGATATGCGAGAGATTCAGGACTGGATCGTCAAGTTCAATCTGCAGACGGTCAAAGGCGTCACCGAGGTACTTTCCATTGGCGGCAACGTCAAGCAGTTTCAGGTGCGCATTGATCCCGACGCACTATTGCGCTTTGACATCTCCTTGCCACAAGTTAAACGCCGGATCGAGCAGAACAACGCCAATGCGGGTGCTCAGTTTATCATCCAGAATGACGAGCAATACATCGTTCGCTCTGTCGGCCTCGCAGAAGACCTGGATGACTTGCGTAACATTGTGGTCAAAAGTGCCGATGGAGTGCCGGTCTACCTGCACCAACTCGGCGAGCTGACTATTGGCGGGGAAATTCGTCGAGGGTTGACCACTAAGGATGGTAAAGGCGAAGCCGTGGTAGGTATGGTGCTCAAGCTAATTGGTGCCAACACCTCTAACGTGATCAGTGCTGTGAAGGACGAGCTGACAACCATCAATGCTAATTTGCCGGAAGGAATTCAAGTCAGTCCCTATTATGACCAGGCACAATTGGTCGAGGCCGCCGTCTCTACTGTGACGAATGCGTTACTCCAGGGTATTGTCTTAGTCGCAATCATATTACTCGTCTTTATGGGAGGGTGGCGCCCCAGCCTGGTGGTAGCCCTATCCATTCCGTTTTCGGTGTGCTTGGCATTGATTGCCATGAAATGGTTTGGGATTTCCGCAAACCTGATGTCTCTGGGCGGCCTAGCTATTGCCATTGGCATGATGGTAGACGGCGCTGTAGTCGTGGTAGAGAACATCGACCGACTTTTACGTGAATCGTCCTCGGATGAGTCACGCATGCACATTGTGGCGAGGGCCAGCCAGGCGGTAGCAAGACCAATACTCTTTGCCATAAGTATCATCATTGTGGTGTTCTTGCCGTTGTTCAGCTTGCAGGGGGTTGAAGGTGCCACTTTCCGGCCACTGGCATACACGGTATCTCTAGCCATGATGGGCTCGTTGATCTTTGCATTGGTAGTGGCACCGGTGGTGGCTTCGCTTATCATGCGCCGCCCTAAATCAACTCAGACTTCGGACGAGCCCGGTGGCCTTATTGGCTTGATCGCCCGGGGTTACCGACCACTCGTTCAGGGCGTTATTCGCAACCGCTGGATTGGTGTGACCATTGCAGTGGTGGTTCTGACAATCGGGGTCGTTATCGGTCCACGCCTCGGCTCGGAGTTTGTACCGCGATTCAACGAAGGAGACCTATTGATCCGAGCTACAATGGCGCCCTCCATCTCGCTTGATAAAGCCAAGCAGTCGATGACGCTGTTTGAACGTCAACTATTGGAGCGCTTTCCCGAAGTAACTCAGGTAGTAACCCGCATCGGTCGCGGTGAAGTCGGGGCACATGCAGACCCAGTCAATAGTGCGGAAATCTTTGTCGGACTTAAACCCAAGGAGCAATGGAAGACGGCGAAGACACTGGACGGCCTATACTCTGCAATGAGTGCCGAGTTCGAAGATTTTCCTGGCACCAAGTTCAACTTTACACAGCCGATTGCAGCCGCTGTTGATGAACTGCTAACAGGCACGAAAGCCGAGCTGGCCGCTAAGCTATTTGGCGATGATCTGGAGGTTCTGGATCGTAAAGCCACGGAGATTGCCGAGGTCATGCGCCGAGTCTCTGGTGGAGAAGATGTCCAGAAAGACCAAGTGGGTGGTACGCCTCAAGTCCAAGTTCAGTTGGACCGGAAGGCTATAGCCCGCTATAACTTGAATGTGTCGGATGTGCAGGAAACCATCAGGGTTGGTGTAGGTGGCGAGAGCGCCGGTCAGGTATTCGAAGGTATTCGTCGCTTCGATATCTATGTGCGGCTGGCAGAGTCGTCAAGAGATAAAACCGAGGTTATTCGGGACCTAAAGGTTCGCAATGAACTGGGGCAGCAGATTCCTCTCAGTGAACTCGCCAGCGTGGAAGAAGTGGTTGGTCCACGACAGGTTACCCGGGAAAATAATCAGAGATTTATCACCATTCAGGCCAACGTCCGCGACCGTGATATCGGCTCCTATGTGGCCGAGGCGGACCAGATGATTACCGAGCAGGTGGAGCTTCCACCGGGCTACTTCCTGAAATGGGGCGGCCAATTTGAACTTCAGCAGCAGGCCAACAAACGCCTGATGGTGGTAGTTCCGATTACCTTGGCGCTGGTGTTTCTGATGCTATACGCAAACTTCGGTTCTTTGCGTAATGCTCTGCTGATCATGCTTAACATTCCCCTAGCTCTGGTCGGGGGTATTGTGTCGCTGTGGTTGGCGGGGTTGAGTTTGTCAGTGCCAGCCTCTGTAGGCTTTATCGCCCTATTCGGCATAGCGCTTGAAAACGGTCTGGTACTGGTCAGTTACTTAAACGAGTTAGTGCGTGATGGCGTGCCCATGCGCAAAGCCTGTGTTCAAGGCGCGATGGCGCGATTGCGCCCGGTCATCATGACCGCCGTGACCACAGGCCTCGGTTTAGCGCCGTTGCTGTTTGCCACCGGAACCGGCAGCGAAGTTCAGCGCCCTTTGGCGGCTGTGGTAATTGGTGGGCTGGTAACCGCCACCATTCTCACGCTGGTGATTCTACCAGCTCTTTACCCTTGGTTCGCCGATCGTTCCAACGGCGAGAACTCAACGTCTTGAGGTGACACCATGCAAGAGATAAAAGCCTATATTAAAACCCGGAAACTGGAATCGGTCACTCTGGCGCTGCATCGACTAGATGGAATCACCGGGATGAGCGCCTCGGAAGTTCGGGGTTTTGGCCGTAGCAAGGCGCACAGCAGCGCCACGCACCCGATTGCTGGTGCCTCAGAGTTCTCCGAGCATGTGAAGGTGGAGGTTGTGTGTCAGGACCACCTCGTCGATGCCGTAGTGGAGCTGCTAAAGGCCGAAGCCCATACAGGACTTAGGGGGGACGGCCGTATCTTTATTAGCGATATTAGACGGGCAATCCGCATTCAAGATGGTATCGAAGACACCAACGTCGTCTAAACGTTGAGTAGCAGGGGTGCCAATTAGCACCCCTGCTACTCTTCTCAAATTGTTTACTCTGAGAGAGGTCATCCCGTGGGACATGAACATAACCATAGTGCCGGTGATATGGGCGACAAACGTTTGGTCACGGCCATTTGTGTTAATGCATTACTCACGCTCGCACAAGTTGTTGGCGGAATACTTTCAGGTAGTTTGTCGCTCATCGCTGATGCGCTCCATAATTTGAGCGATGCCGCGTCGTTGGCGATCGCGCTCATAGCACGAAAAATTGGTCGAAAACCACCCGATGCGTTCAAAACCTTCGGCTATCAACGCAGTGAAACCATAGCTGCCTTGATCAATCTGGTCACTCTGGTAATCGTGGGTTTGTATCTTGTCTACGAGGCGATAGGACGACTATTTGTTCCGCAGCCCGTCGAAGGCTGGACTATAGTTGTGGTGGCAGGTATCGCTCTAATTGTAGATCTTGCCACGGCCATACTCACCTACACGATGTCAAAGAACAGCATGAACATAAAGGCCGCGTTCTTGCACAATGTGTCGGATGCGATGGCGTCCGTCGGTGTTGTTATAGCGGGGACCTTGATACTGCTGTATGGCTGGTACTGGACGGACACTGTGCTGACGTTGATGATCGCTGGGTACGTGCTGTGGCAAGGCTTCAGTATGCTACCGAAAACCATTCACTTACTGATGGAAGGCACACCAAACGGAGTCTCCATTGATGAGGTGATCAGCGCCATGGAGCAAGTGGACGATGTTGTGGGTGTCCATCATGTACATGTCTGGGAACTGGCTGAACACACAATCGCACTGGAAGCACATGTTGTCGTAAAGAAGGCCAATCTGCCCGATCTTGAACGGGTGAAGACCAATTTAAAGGGTGTGCTTCATGACCAATTTGACGTCAGCCACTCAACACTTGAAATTGAGCAGGAAGGCAGTGGCTGTGTCGACACGCAGACCAACAGAAAGCACGGCAGTGCGTAAGCATGCCCTACGGGTGCTTCCACTTTTGCGTTGGATACCGCCTTACCTGATTAAGGATGCTCCTGACCATTAGCCATTGTTAAAAAACAGCCTCCTCATAGTGGGTCGCTTGGCCGTCAATCGAGAAACCACCTCTTTCCGGGGGTTCGAGTTGCCGAAACGCCGGGCGACGGCGGTTTGAGCAGAGCTGGTTCAAGCTTGTCACCGGATTATCTGGTTGATGCTCAAGCTACTGCTGACGCACGCTTTCCTCATTGATTCGGGCAAGAATTCCACAAGTCTCAACCTCCCGGCCATCGTTGCAGCTCGCTCTCAGCGAAACGAGTTGTGTCTCTAGCGTTTGCAGAGCGGTTATCCGCGACCGTACATGAGAGATGTGCTCATCGAGCAGGGCGTTGACGGCGGCACAAGGTTGGTGAGGGTCGTCCTGATGTCTCTGTAGCTCGTGAATTTCTGCTAGCGACAGGTCCAGGATTCTGCACCGACGGATGAAGGCCAGCCGCTCACCATGTTTCTCGGTATAGACACGGTAACCATTCTCCTGTCGATCAGGCGGCGGTAACAAACCCTGACGTTCATAGAAGCGGACCGTCTGTGTATCGACCCCAGCCAACTCTGCCAACTGACCAATACGCACCAAGCTTCTCCTAAACGGATTCTCTACTATTGACCCTATAGTAGCTATAAGGTTTATGATGATATCACAAAATTATTCAAGTGGAGCCGTACCATGAATAACTCCTGTGGTGGCGCCTGTGGCGGCGATAAAGTACCTGCAGCGGATTCCGATTTGCAGACTTCCTCAGAATCGCCAGGGAAGTGGGTCAGCATCTATGCTGTGCCGAAGATGGATTGTCCATCTGAAGAGCGAATGATCCGCCTTGCACTGAACGGCTTTGACGAGATCCGAATGCTGTCCTTTGACTTGTCCAACCGCCGGTTGGAGGTCTTGCATGACGGCTCGGTTGTGCCCATTACTGCGAAGCTGACGACCTTAGGGCTAGGTGCCTCTCTTCAGGAAACCGTGACTGCCGACCCAGAGACAATCAAGATCGCTAAGAGCTCAGCAGCCTCTGCTACGCAGGAGTCCGACACCCTGCGCTGGTTGCTTGGCATCAACGCACTCCTGTTCGTGGTGGAAATGACTGCCGGTCTGATCGCCCAGTCCACCGGACTGATTGGAGAGTCCCTAGATAATTTTGCCGATGCGGCAGTGTATGGGCTCGCCCTTTATGCGGTTGGGCATAGCGTGAAAATGCAGGTACGTGCCGCGCATCTTGCTGGTGTACTTCAACTGATTTTGGCTCTCGGCGTACTCGTAGAAGTGGTGAGACGCTTTGTATTTGGTAGTGAGCCCGAATCGCTGATGATGATGGCCATCGCCTCCGTCGCTTTGATCGCCAATACCGGTTGTCTGCTGTTGATCTCCAAACACCGCGAAGGCGGCGCACATATGAAGGCAAGCTGGATATTCTCGGCCAACGACGTGGTGATTAACATGGGTGTCATCGCCGCTGGCGCCTTGGTCGCGTGGACCGGATCCAATTATCCGGATCTGATTATCGGCACCATCGCGGGGATCATCGTGCTTAACGGTGCCAGGCGTATTCTGGCGCTCAAGGGTTAAATAATGATCATTATTGGCAAAAATCTCTCGCCATATGCCCTGTTGTTGTCCACTCTGAACTGCTAGCAGCGTCTGACGAGGTTGTGAAATGGCTGGTCCAACAGTCAATGACTTATGGCGAGTCCGCTCCGGTGGCCCCTTTCTTTACCTGTGTACATCTATGAAACACCGGAGCCGCCTTCAGTCTTTTTGCGAATGGTGGAGGCTGGCAGCGCGTTGATCAAGGTCGGTTACACGCCCCCACATATAGAATCTTTACGTATTGACCGCTTGTAAAGGCATTGGTATCCTTTACAGAACGGCGCAATGTAAAGAGGTGTCCTATGCCAAAAGTTAGCTCAAAGCGGCAGATCACGCTACCTGTGGATCAATGCCGGCTGGCGGGCATCGAGCCTGGTGATGAATACGAAAGCTACGTGGACAACGACGGGCACATTACTATCATCAAAAAAGTCTCAGGCGCCGCGCGCGGGATTCTCAAGGGCATCCGCGTGGATCGCCAGGTGAGTGAGGACGATTCCCGTCAAAGCGGTATCCGTGCGTGATTGCCATTGATACCAATGTGCTGCTTCGGTACCTGCTGCTGGACAATAAGGCTCAGTCGCATAAGGCCATGTCACTGATCACGGGTCCTGTACCCGTTCTGGTGACGGATGTCGTGCTGGTGGAGACAATGTGGGTTCTAACGGGTAAGCGCTACAAGCTTGACCGTGAGGCCATTGCTGGCGTGATCAGTGCGCTGTTTGAGGAGCCGAACATTGTCTTTGAGGATGGGCAGACCGTGTGGCGTGCTCTGAATGACTATAAAAAAGCGCAGCCGGTGAAGGTCGGTGGCAAGAAAAAAAGCGCCGACTTTCCCGACGCACTTATTGTGAACAAGGCCCAGCACCAAGCACAGCAGTGGCACCAGGCGCTCAAAGGCGTTTACACCTTCGATATCGCGGCCCGGGAGATACCAAGGACGCTAAGCCCATAATTCGATAAAGATTAAAAGGTCGGCATGAGCAGCATTGACCACTACATACACGCGGCTACCCGCGCCAACACCCGCAAGGCCTACCAAGCCGCCGTCCAGCACTTCGAGGACCAATGGGGCGGGTTTCTGCCAGCTACGGCCAATAGCGTTGCGCGTTACCTGGTGGACCACGCCCGCACTCACTCATTAAACACCTTGCGCCAGCGGCTCGCGGGTCTGGCGGCCTGGCACCTTGAGCAAGGTTTTCCCGATCCGACCAAAGCACCCCATGTAAAAAAGGTGCTCAAGGGCATTGCCGAACTGCACCCGGCCCCAGAAAAGCGGGCCAGGCCCATCCAGTTGGTGCAGCTGACGGCCATCGTATCGCACCTTGATCAGCAGATTGCTCGACAAGATGCACACCAGTTGCCATTGCAACCGCTTCGCAACAAAGCACTTATGCTGATCGGTTTTTGGCGGGCTTTTCGAAGCGACGAGTTGGCGCGGCTCAATGCGGAGCATATCCAGGTGGAGCCTGGCTCTGGCATGGAGATTTACCTATCCCGCACCAAAAGTGACCGCTCTGGGCAAGGGCGCTATTTCAAAGCGCCGGCACTCAGACAGCTGTGTCCTGTAGAAGCCTATTTGGAATGGACTAATGCGGCACAGATCAAGCGAGGACCGGTATTCCGGGCCATTAACCGTTGGGGTCAGCTTGCGGGCGAAGCACTGCACCCGAACAGTATCATCGCCATCGTCAGATCTTGTTGCCAAGAGGCAGGCATAGAGGGTTCGGACGCGTTCAGCAGTCATTCCTTGCGCCGAGGGTTTGCGAACTGGGCCAATGATCATCGCTGGGACACGAAGTCTTTGATGGAGTATGTGGGATGGAGAGACGTTCATTCCGCAATGCGCTACATCGATGCACCTGATCCGTTCGCCCGCCTTCGGATTGGACGCGGGCCGAACGAAGCCGAGGCTTGCGGTGGTCCCTCAAACTCACCTGAGACAAAATAAGCACTTGCCATGGTAGCCATCTACCACACCGCGTACCCGCGCCTTAGGAAAGACCTCTCGCCACACGAGGTCGGGGATGTGTATACGCCGACAGACAAAGAGCTTCGCTTCGCCCAACGTCACTGTAAACGTACCAGCGCCTCGTATCTCGGATTACTGGTGCAGCTGAAACTGGTTCAAAGGCTGGGGCGCTTTGCCACACTGGGCGAGGTGCCAGACGTTATCCTCAACCACATCAGAGCTCACAGTCGTTCCCGAACATCTCGTAAGGAACTGCAGACCTATTTCGCCTCGGGCGCGAAAATTCGGCACGTCAAATTCATTCGCCAGTACCTGAATATTCGACCTTTCGATAGCGAAACAACGGGTGCTCTGGTGCGGGGCTGGGCGCTGGAGGCGGCCGCCACCAAAGAGGCATTGGCCGATATCATCAATGTCACCCTGGAGTACCTGGTCAAGGAGAAGTACGAACTGCCTGCATTTAGCGCTCTCGACCGACTATGCCAATCGGCGCGCCGAGAAGTCAATGACAGGTACTATGATCAGCTCTGCGGCTATCTGACGGCCGGAGGTCGCCAGCTCATCGGGCAAATGCTCCGATCTGCCGGTGGTGCGAGTGGTTTTGGCTGGAACACCCTGAAAAACGAGCCCAAACGGCCTACGCCTCGAAATATTCAGGCCTACATCACCTATCTGGAATGGCTGACGTCCCTGCAAAATAGCTTACCCATAGATCTGGGGTTGCCACCTGTCAAGCACCGGCAATTCATCAACGAAGCCAAGGCTCTCGATCACGCTGAACTGATGAAACTCAAGGTGAGCAAACGCACGGCACTGATGATCGTGCTGATTCGTCATCAGTACGCCCAAACCCTGGATAAGGCCGCTGAGATCGTCATCAAGCTCCTTCAGAAGATGGATCGCACGGCGGAAAAGAAGCTGGAGGAGTATCTGGCTCATCACCAAAAGCAGACGGATCGGCTCATTGCGATATTGTCCGGTACAATCCAGATATACCTGGATAAGCCCAAAACGGTGACCGCCTTCGATCCTGTGCTGGGCAAGGACAGCAAGCTGATCTTGCAGATGTGCGAACAGTACATGGCCTACGCTGGCAACAACTACCTGCCTTTCATGATGCCGCTGTACAAAAAGCAGCGAGCCACGTTGTTTCGCACGATCGAGATACTAAACCTCGCGTCGGCCACTGAAGATAAAGACCTTCTCAAGGCTTTCCGATTTATCCTCAAGCACAAAAAGCGCCGCACTGAAACCCTGTGCATTCTAAGTGACCCCGACTCCCCTTCAAGTAAGAACGTGATGAACATCCGGTGGATTCGAGATAAATGGTGGAAGCTGGTAACCGGCAAGTCCACGAAGTCTGCAACTGTTACCCATGTCAATAAACTGTGCTTCGAACTATGCGTATTCGAGCGAATCGCGGAGGAACTGAGCACGGGTGACTTGTTCATCCCTTACAGCGAAACCTTCGACGACTATCGCGAGCAAATGATCACTTGGGAAGAGTACGAGGCCGGGTTAGGACCGTACTGCGAGCAGGTCGGCCTGGTCGCCGGGGCCCCCGCCTTCACACAGGCATTGAAAAGCGCCATGACAAACTCTTGTCAGAAAGCGGATCAGCGTTTTCCGGATGACGAACTGGTTCGTATTGAAAATGGGAAGCTTGTTATTGGTAAGGCCAAAACCGATGAGCCGCCGCCCGAAATTGAAGCCATCGCTGCCTTGCTTAAAGATCGCCTGGAGAAAATTAACCTGCTTGATCTGGCCATCACCGTGGAAAAATGGCTTAATTTGAACCACCAATTCGGTCCGCTATCCGGCTTTGATTCACGTATCGACGACCCTTTTTTACGCTTCGTACTGACGTTGTTCTGCTACGGAACCAACATCGGCCCGACAGAAACGGCCCGATCAGTGAAAGGCATTTCCCGTAAACAGATCGCCTGGATCAGTCTCAAAAGAACGACCGAAGAGCGCCTTGATAAGGCCATCGCCAAGGTCAACAATGCTTACAAGAAGTATGGCCTAATTGAGTGTTGGGGCTCAGGCAACAGCGTGTCTGCTGATGGCAAGCTTTGGGACCTGTACGAGGACAATCTGCTATCCGAATACCATCTGCGATACGGCAGTTACGGGGGTATCGCTTACTACCATGTCTCCGATACCTACATTGCATTGTTCAGCCGGTTCATTCCGTGCGGTGTCTACGAGGCCATCTACATTCTCGATGGTCTCTTGAACGACGAATCCGACTTCAATCCGGATACCGTGCACGGCGACACTCAGGCGCAGTCAACGCCGGTGTTCGGGTTGGCCTACCTACTGGGCATTAAACTGATGCCTCGCATCCGCAACATCAAAGACCTAACGTTCTACAAGCCAGACAGGGAACTGGTGTTACAACATATCCAGTCGCTATTCAGCGATCCCATCCGGTGGGAGCTCATTCAGACGCATTACCCCGATATGATGAGAACCGCCATGTCGGTAAAAACGGGCAAGATCACCGCATCGACCATTCTCAGGCGATTTGGCACCAAAAACCGCAAGAATAAGCTGTACTTTGCATTTCGGGAGCTGGGAAGGGTCGTCAGAACCATGTTTTTGCTGGACTATGTTACCGACCTTGACCTGCGGAGGACGATTCAGGCCGCCACATGTAAGAGTGAAGAGTTCAACGAATTTGCGCGCTGGTTGTTTTTTGCTAACGGCGGGAAGATCAGCGCGAACCTCAGGCATGAGCAAAACAAGATTGTGAAATACAATCACTTGCTTGCCAACGTTGCGATTCTTTACAACGTGAATGCAATGACGGAGGTCTTCAACCAACTGACGACGGAAGGTCACAACATTACGCGAGAGCACATGGCCAGCTTCTCGCCATACCACGCAGAACACCTTGGTAGACTTGGCAGCTTCGAAATTGATTTGTCCAAGAAATTCAAACCAATGGCTTTCGAGCTGGAAATCGAATAACGGGAAAATGGTTTTGGATCAATCGCTTACGAGGCTAGTGGCTGAATTTTACAGTTTTACCGGCCGGACCTCCATTAGGTCGATTTTTAACCGTCCGTGAGATCCCGTTGAATGAGCGAATTCCCCGCCGATGTCAGCGACAAAAACGCCGCCCGGGTCGCTGCCGGCAAGAGGAACGTGACCCTGCGGTCCGACCACCGGGTCAATGGCACGTTAGAGAGCCAGTTGGTTATCCCCCGTAAAACGCCCCATCAGCTGAAAATCTCTGCCTACCGGGACCGTTTGCTGAAGTCCTTGAAGACTGCCCTGCCCTTGGCGTTGTTTGAGCGGTTTGATCGCCGTTCAATGGACATGCTAGATACCGTGCCAGACAACACCGAAATCGCCCGCTACAGCGATCTGTGCCAGTACGTGGAATACTGCGTGCGCATGGACTATCCGCCGCTACCCTTTGAAGGTTACGTGGTGGATGCTCATCTGTCCTACATGATGGCTGAAGGCCGCAAACGCTCGGCCATTGATCGGCGGGTGTCCAGTTTGGTGGCCTGGGCCCACGCACTCGAGCTGGACGACCCGCGCGCTTCCTTTAAGGTGAAGAACCGACTCGGCCGCATTCGCAAGATGGTGAAGAATAAACGTCGCCAGGCCGAAGGTCTGAGGGTCGCTCACCTGGAGCAAGCGCTCTCATTGTTCGACCCCGCCATTGCGCGCGATTGCCAAGACATCGCCCTACTCTTCGTTGGCTTTGAAACGCTTTGCCGTCAATCTGAATTGGTGCGCTTCGATTGGGAGGATCTGCGCATCGACTCGGATGGGTCCAGCCTATTAGAGCTTGATTGGCATAAAACCGATCAAGAAGGTGACGGCTCCTATCTGTACCTCTCTCGCAACACCACCGATTTGCTCCTGGGTTGGCAGCGTCGCAGCGGGCAAAGCTCGGGAGCGATCTTTCGCGGCATCTACTCCAGCGGCAAAATGGGTGATCGCTTGTCGGAACGAGGTGTGTCGCGCTGTTTTAAACGTACGGCCGGTCGGTTAGGTCTGGAGCCGTCGGTATTCTCTGGCCACTCCAACCGGGTGGGTGCGGCACAAGAAATGGTCGAACGGAATGTGGATTCGGCCAAGATCATGCTGTCCGGGCGATGGAAATCCATGGCGATGCTGACTCAATACGCCAAGCGTATACAGGCGAAACGCAGTGGCATGGCGGAATTAACGCAAAGACTCGAATGGGACAAGCCGAGGGAGCCTATCACTCATTTATCTCAAGATACTGAGGGCTGACATCTGCAGAATTCGAAATTTAGATGCCTTGGTGTTTTTGTGAATCCAGAGTGTCCTCGGTATCGTGGGAAGTCCACTATTCCCCAGATACATTGCAAGAGCACATGGCTCTAATGCTGCGTGACTGGGCTCAAATTGAGAAAGCCAGTTCACATAGTGTGTCGACGTTCGCTGATAACCAATGTCATCCATAAACAGAACAAATCAGTCAAAATAGCTCAAAAAAATTCTGGCCACGTTAATCCATCAACTACCTTGATTTATGAGGAGCCGCCCCAGGAGGTTTTAGAAGATGCTTTAAACGCATTGGACTAGGTTTCTTATTCGTACCATGACGAAGGATTTACCTCCAATCCTTCTGCTTCAACAGTAAAATCATCAGCATTTTTAACCTTGTTACCTCATGGTCGTCACTTTCTCATGGTCGGAAAGCAGCCAATTCTTCTTCTAAGCCTCTCGGAGATCACTAAGCACATTAAGGGTGGCGGGGCGATAGAAATTGACCTCGGGAAGTGCTTACAACTTTTGACATTGTTGACTCCACCTGTTTCCTTTATTTGTTGTGGTTTCTGGCTATTGGCCGTAGCTCTACAATAGTATTTCCAGACACTTTAGCTATCCAAAGATCCTGCCTACCAACAATCAGCACAAGCATTGTCTTGCTTCTTACCAAGTTTAATCTCCAAGAGGTTAGATCCCGTAAGGAGGGAGAGGGAATATCTTCGGGATGAGTGTGCCATTCACCGAGATATAAATGGAATCCCTCGGAAGCTTTGAATGATTGATCGACTTTCTCCTGATGGTGGGATCCCCTCCTGTCAATACTCGTTCGCGACTGGACGTCTCCTGGTCCAGGCTCGGACATATCGCAAACAACCAAATTAGATCCTCTACGCTCCCCAATTAGAACTCCTCCGGCTTCCACGCTATCAATTTTTAGTTGACGGTGCTCCAGCAGTCGTTTGACAATATGGTTTAATATTACCACTAGCTTGCCATCACAGTCCTCATATACCCAGTCTTCGTTCATGCGGAATCATTCGTTGCTTTTAGTCTTTCAGTGCCACATATTCTACACCGGGGGTTTGCCGTTAGTATCAATGGCTGCTTTGATTGATCGCCGTTAAGCATACACTCTGAGTAATTCCAATCTATTTCGTTATCAAGCAAGTTTAAAATAGACTGCAATGCAAGCGCTGCTGTTATATGGCTTACTGCAGCACTGTAAGGTGTATAAGTTCCTCCGCAGACCGCGACTCGCTCAGCCGATATATCAATAGCGCCGAATCTGATGTCGTTTTCATTTGAATAAGTTTTAGGGTCACTCACTAGGCAACCATAGCAGCAGCGGCCATCATCGACAAAAACTTTCGATGCTCGTCCATTTCCATCATTGAATGCATGAATTAATATGGGCCGCTTAGATAAATCTAAAGTTCTTGCGATATGAGCTAGACGCTTAGAAACAGGGCCTCGACCTGTAGCATCAATAATTATATCGTACTCTTCTAATTTTTTGTTGTTAATGGGAAAATTTTCCGGGAACCCTTTAATGCTTTCCTGGTTTGCAATATACGTGGAATTCACCAGATTTGCAGCGAGAGCTGTGGCTTTATTACTATTGAAATAATTACTAGGTAAAGAATGTCGGCTAAAGTTATGAGGACTTAATGTGTCTTTGTCATACAGGTGCAGACTATTTTCTCCACACCCAGCTGAATTTCTAAGTAGCAATCCAGCCAAGTATCCACCTATAGTTCCACAGCCTATAAGTGCAATTCTTTTTTCTGATAGGGTTATTCTGTTGTCTTTCTTTATATTTCGGCTAAGTAGTGCATCTCGGCTAGCGTCGATAACCTTTAGTCGCTGAAAGTTCCTTGAAGTAAGGGGGCTTGTCAGGCGACTACTTGCCTCTATTATTTTAAAAGCTTTGGATTTTCCTTTCCTAGCTTTCCATTTCTTAATAATCCCTCTAGAGATTTCTACGCTAAAAGCTAAAAGCCCCTGATTACTGACATCCAAAATAACAACATTTTTCTCACTTGAAGTTTCTACCAGCATGGTTACAAGTTGATTTCTTGCCTTCTGATCAACCTCAGATAACCACCTAACTAAATACTTTAAGTTTCCTGGCGGCCACTCTACCCCGGCCAACTTGGATGGAGAGCACTTAATGAAGTGTGTATCAGCATGCATCATATCTACTTCATCTACAGTATACCCTTGGCATGCAAGCCATTTCGCTGGTGTGGCTCTATCATTTTTGTCGTATGTTAAAAATTGATCCACTCGCAATTCTGACTTTTTCATGTGCAAAAGATGCATTGACACGTGAATTGATTCATTGACATTGCATAAAAGATACAGCTTTCCAGTCGGCTCCCAATAGGCTGAAAACTCTCCCTCAAGTTCAATTTCGTCTGCCAAACCGTTGTTTACTGCTTTGACCGCACAATTGAGAGTTTTTTGAATTTGTTTGTCTACCTGTCTATAGAGGCCCGCAAGGTTGTTAGGGTTCCAATCGGCCTCCATTTCCTCCACATAGCATAGTCCTAGTCCATAATTAATATGTGGCACCAAGCGTCCAGTATATTGATCGGGGATTTCGGTAAGTATTGCATGAGGGAGCTCTATATGAGGGTCGCCCTTGAATAATAGAGCAACCGAAAAGTCACCTCCATCTGTTTTGTATTTTTTAGAATAATGACCTTCTTCCCATAGGCCTTTCTTGTAAAAAAACGCGTTTTTAGGGAAATCCCTTGAAAATACGTAGCGAAATCCACACGTTAATAGAATTTTGTGCAATTTGGCTGACACAACTAAATGCCGCTTTTCATAGATACGCTAATTGTTTCAGGCTTCGACTCAGCATCCGGATCTTGCTGGAATGCAGCGCTCGCTGACGCAGATACAATAATTTCTGAATTTTTAACACGATCACCGAAGGCTTCACTAATTATTTTTAGAGCATCATCTTTAGTTTTTGCATTTTCAGCAGAATTTAGTATTCCTGAAAGATTTTTTATTTTATCCAATATTCCTTTTTCAAAGTCACCGTGATACTCCTTAGGAAGGAATAGAGGTTTTTCATCTGTACTATCTGGACTTTCTATTCCATTTTCAAATTCGGCAGGAAGTTTTTCAGCTAGGAGCTTTATAGTGGACCACATATTACTTTCGTCACAAGGCTCCTTATTTAGAATATTCACGCAGGCTGCCATTAAGCATATTGAAGAAGGGCCACCTACATCCCACTGTGCATCCCTCCATGCCTTCATGTATCTAACTATATACCTCAATTGAGAGCCAATTCTTGCGCAGCTTTCAGAAAACCATTTTTCTACAATTTTTGGATCACTATTTGTCCATCTTTTATCACCTTCTCTTAAGGCTAGATTTACGCTTTCTGCATCCACTTCATAGTCAATTTTTTTCTCCTGCATCCGATCAGAGAATTCAGAGTATGAAATTGCGCCTATACGCATTTCATTCATCGTACAGAATGCTTGCTCTTTTTGGATAAATTGCTCAATTGGTATTGCATACATTGGAACATCAATATGAGTCTTTTCTCTCTTAATTGATATTCGTCCGCAGGTTTGCTTGGCTTCAAACTTCCAATCTTCATTTTCACTTTCAAGGGATTTTAGTGATGCATCTACTAGCAGAAGAAGTATTGTGTGGCCTATTCTTGGCTCTCCTTTAAAGATTGTCATGGGCATATATGTGCCATCATCTATGTCCATTTCTTGTTTTGCATAATATGGACGATTCAGAGTGTCGTACTGAAAGCTTCCTTGAGTCGCGAACCTAGGAATTAGATTGTCAAATTCCATCTTTGCATCCGGACTAAGCTCAAGTAGAAGTTTTGCAAGTCTATTTTTCTCAGCTTTCGACAAGTACTGAATTTTAGTCCGGTTGAACTTTTGCTCTACCATTTCTAGCGAAAGGCTGTTCTTACCTATTTCACGTGAAATAGACTGCGCTTCCTCAAAGATCTCTTTAGTTCTTCTTCGTACGATCCCTCTTAATTTCTTTAATTCATTTTTTTGAGCTTCGCTAAGAAGAAGCTTGCTAACAAGCCCATCTTTACGATTATTAAAAAAATTGTGAAAGTCCCAGGTCATTATTAGTCCCCTACTTGCAGTCCTTGAATGGAAGGGCCTTCTTGTCAAAGAAAGCCCTTAGTGACATATTTTTTGTGAACTCTTCTGTTGCCTTCTGGCGCCCCCTGCCGGATAGATTCCTTAAAGTGCTTTCGGTGGCATTGTCCAATGTAATGTCACTTGCGGCCTCGTTTGGTATCATGTCATCAATATAAAGGTAATTGTCTTTGGCGTCATGGAGATATAGATCACGTTCAAGCATATTTCGATGAAGTATCTGATTGGCTGTCATGGTAGCCAAAACCAATCGCTTCCCTCCCCCCCAAAGACCCAAGTAGCCACTATTCCTAGATAATAGAGCTTTTGGGCTGATTGTATACTCTTCGCCCAGTGTCCCAATGTTTAGTATATGAACATCCGAATAATCGGAGTTTGGGAAGTCCGATCTCATATCTCTGAAGACCTCCAGCATTCCAATGTAGCTTGGGTTGTTGGCCACTAAGCCGCCATCAGCAAAATAGGCTTTTAAGTCTTCACAGTAATGTGGTTTGAAATACACAGGTGCAGCCGAAGTTGCCATAGCTGCATCCACTAATTTTAATTTTCCATCTCTGTTAAACTTTGGATTGTGAGGAGTTTTAAAGAATTGAGGCTTGCCTGTGGACAAGTTAACTGCCGGAATCACAATTCTTCGGCTTAGATCATTGAAGGTCGTCGATGGGCCTACCATATCCTTTACTGCGTTCTCTAAAGGAGCGCTTTTATATAAAGGTCCAACTGATCCCTTAAGCATGTATCTCCACTGAATAAACCAGCCACGTAATTCGGGGAAAATTATTGGAGCTTTCTCATGGAAGATACTTTCTAAGTCGCGGGCTGACTTTCCTGCTGCCAGCCCCAACGCAAGTATCCCGCCAATTGATGTGCCGGTAACTAAGTCGAAATAGTCGCCAACATTGGCATTATCGCCCCCAGTGTTGGCAGCAATAATACGCTCAATTTCAGCTAATACATTGATTGTATAGAGCCCGCGAACCCCGCCACCATTTAGACTAAGAATTCGAACTCTTTTATCTATCAATCCGGAAGCAGAATTGTCCATAAACAAGTGTCCTGAGCCTATAAATAGGTAGTACATAAGGGCAAAGTCTGGTTATTCAATAGCCAAAATGACGATTTTTTTCATTTTTTGTGAGGCGGGCAATAGAAACTCTACACATTCAATTAAGCCGCATCCTTTACGCCCGCGCAAATCACTGAGATTAGCCCAAATAATAGCCGATATGCACTTTCGGACTCTTTAGGCAGAGACCCAGGTCACTGCTTACCCCTCTTCCGCTTTTCGATGGGCTTTCCTTTCTATGTATAACTTCTGCGCCGCCCCAAACGTATCTATGCCGTTGCAATCTCTTTGAATTAGATTCAGATCCACGAACCCTTGAGTAGGCGAGTTTGTCAGATAGTGCCCTTTGAGTCGACTTCCAGCCTCAATTAACTTCAATTCGGCGGCGCCGGTGATGAGTTTTCGCTCCTTCGGTTTGCGAATATAGAACTCGTACATGTAACGCAAGTGCACCGTACTATGTTGATCATCAACGGATAAGGCTTCCATCAAGGTTTGGCTCTCTCTGTTCTCAGTGTACGATAGCAGAGAATAACCTAGGTACGTTTGCTTGATTACAAAAGCAATTGGAATAGCATTCGAACTATCACTGCTACTAGTGTCGTAGTTAGTATATAGACTACCAAACCACACACCGTGAATAATTGGCCTACCTGACCAACGCGCCAAAAACTCGACCGTCCATGGACGCCGAAATGCCCACACCGAAGCTGCAATTGCCCAACTAACACTAGAAGCTAAACCTAGGGTTAGAGCTTTTAGGCTGTCATCTCCAAAACCGAATTGACGTACCAACCCAACAATACCCCCAATTGTTATGGTGGTGAGGGTGACGAAAAGTAGGGCTTTTTTAAAATCATTAATAGAAAGAGCAATATTCGCCATCTATTCAATCTCGTTGCATACATCAGTTCCATTACATAGCAAATGAATTTTACCTTGTCTCGATACAAGACCAACACATACTATACCGGGAAGAATCGATGCTAACGCGGCGGACATAAATCGAGCACCCGCACCATTAAATTTACTCGCAGCATCATGCGGGATTGGGGGGGAGATGAACTGCGATATATGTGTTATTTTCCATGATTGCACATCGATAAAGTGGAATCCATCATGTAGAGGCGTGAGCGTCCTTGAAAGTGAAGTCACGATAGACGCTATGTCATAACCTCTGATTTGAGACTTGGGTAGGCCGCCAGGTCCTAAGCTCATTTGCAAATGAGGCAGTTTAGACAAGTCGCCATAAAATAGTAAACCTGCGCCAGAAAAGTCTTCGCGTCTATTGCTAGCAATAGTTGCAAGCAAGTCTAGTACTTGATTATTAATTTGAGAACGAATTGCCGGGTTGTCCAAAACTGCATACACCGATTTTTTTGTAAACAATGGAGCCTCACCTGCAAACAAAGGAGAACAAAAAAACATAAGTTAATAATCTAGTGCTAGCTCAATGAGCGCCAAACTTAAACAATCTGAGGGTTGAAATCTTCATCAATAACATCATGCTTGTCAGTGAAAATCTACCCCGTCCAAAAAATGCACCCCATCGAAGGTCAACACGTTGGTGTAGATCTCGGTGGACTCGACGTTGCGGTGCCCGAGCAGCTGGCTGACATACTTGAGCGGCCGGCCATGCAATAGCAGGTGAATCGCAAACGAATGCCGAAAGGTGTGGGCGCTGATGGGAAACGGCGCGCCCCCTACCCCGTCAATCAATTTATGAATGTGCCGGTTGACCGTCTGCCGACTGATCGGGAAGACCCGCTGCCCCTGCCGAAATTGCCCCAAATACAGATAGCTCTGGATCCGAGACTGCAGCCCCAGGTCAAGGATGGGGACATCGCGCTTGGCGGAGCGTTGCAGGGTCCGCTTGGACGGCCGGGTCGCTGCTTGAGGGTTTTCAGGACCACGCCGTAGTCGAAGCCGTCGTCCTTGAACGAGCTGGGGGTCAAGGCCAGCACCTCGGAGACGCGGGCCCCGGTGGTCCACATCAGGTCCAGGATCAGCCGGTCGCGTGGGTGCTTCTCGGCGGCGAGCAACCGCAGCACTTCGGGTTTGAGCAGGTAGGCTGGCATGGCGTCGAGGGTGTCGAGCAGCACCGGGCGTTTCGCCTCGAGTCGCTCCCAGTCGATCTGAACGGACTGGATGGGGAATCGGACCGCGGGCGGCTCGACGGCACGGAACAGCCGCTGACGGCGCTCGGCGACGCGTGGCGGTAATGGCTCGTCTGAGGGGGTGTGTTGCACCATTTGCCCAGTTCCTTTGGTACGCGTGAGCGGGGGTTACGCCCGCCCGAATGGCACAAATCTACACCCAAACACCGCGTGGCGCAAACGGTGGCGGACCCCCTGCCCGTGTGCACCAAACTATGGGTAACGGGTGCAAACGGGCGGTCATCCGAGGCATCCGGTGAGGCGCCGGGGGACGATACCCGGGGCCTTTATACCGGGCGGCGCTAAGCGCACTGTCACTAAGAAAAACATCGTCTAAAGTCACGCATCGCGCAGCGCCGGATTCAGCGTGATCAGAAAATTGAACGCAATCAAGAGCTTAACGACTGGTCGTTTTAGGATCGTTATAACATCATGAAATCTATGAGGTTTTTCCCCTGAAACCGGCGCCTTGCAACCGTCACAAAATGGGTCTTGTATAAATAATGATCAACGCTGAGGCCGCCGGCCTCCCTCGCAGAGGGCTTCTTTCGGAGGACGTTGGATGATCAGAGACAGGGTAAATGCGCCATGAAGGGGATTCTGTGGGCCGACGACGATTGGGGGGAGCGGATGCTGGGCGCCAATGCACGGATCCGTGCATTGGACCAATCGCTCATCGAGGTGTTGTGGGAGGTGTACAGCACCCCACCCCACCTTTCTCTGTCGACACTGAACGCGTATCACTCGATGAAACTCGAGGGCCTGGACCCAAGGACGGCCAATCGCGCATCGCCACTGTTTGATGCATCGCGCGCAGCCCGCGAGGGCGTGAGCTTGCTCGCCACCCTTCACTCCCTGGCTGTGCTGCAGGTCCGAAGCATGGTGACACCACCGCTAGCGTGTGGCAGCTGGTTCACGGCGGCCGAGGTGCGAACAGCCGCCTTGCGGTGGTCCCACCAGCTCGATCGGGAACACGAGCTGCTGCTCAATGAGGGGCGGTCTGAGGCGTTCGGCGCACTCGGGAACCTATCGCTCGCGGGTGAGGGTCTCGTGCCCACCCGCAACGCCGGCGCTGCGCAGGTCATGGCGTTTCATTTCGACCTGGTGGCGTCGAATCCGGACCGTCCATTGGTCAGATTGTTTGCACGCTGGTACGCGGAGATGTGCCTGCGATCGATGGGAATACACAGTTGTGGCATCTGGGGACTGGGTAAGGTTCTCGTGGCAGGTGCACGAGACGTCTACGCATGGGATAAAAAAGCCCCGAGCTTGCAGCGAGCGGCCCTGCACCGCTCGGTTCTGCAGGTGCTGGGGCAGATGACGGCGCAACTGAAGTGGCATCTGCAACGTCAGGCGAGAACACCGTGAACGGCACCGGCCACCCGCCAAAATCCCGCGCCTACGTCGCCAAGCGCACCCTGTGCGCAGCCCCCCAGCGTGTGGTCTTCACTTTGCAGGTCGAGGAGCAAATAGGGAGGGCAGCATGATCGCACGACAGGTGCAACACCCACAAACACTGGCGCATCTGGGTGTGGTCGAAACACAGACCCTCATGCCGCAGCAACAAAAAACAAAACCGCCATTACTCAAAAGCGCCAATCTGTACATCCGGACCTGTGTGAAATACCCCCTGCGGGCCTATTTTCACAGTTATGAAGAGTACATTCACGGCCTGTGGCTCGAAAGTGACCCGCACGTCATCGCCTTTATACCGCAGCCCTATACGTTGTACTGCGACCACAGACTTTACATTCCAGACTGCCATGTGCTCACAGACAGGGGGATCCGGGTTGTCGAGATCAAGCCTCTGGGGAAACCCATGTGGCCGTCGCCTCAGCTGCTGGAGACCTTCTTCGCCGAGGAGCGGATGGCGTTTGAGTTACTCTCCAATGACGCGGTCATGGTGCATGAGACCACCGCGCTGCGTTGGCGTCGCCTGGTACAGGTGTTGGCCAGCAGTAACGCCCGTTACCTAGACACCAGCGTTGAAGAGGCACAATTGGTAGCGGAGCTCACAGCCTCGCGAACGGCGGTACTCGGCGACATTCTGAGTCCGTTAAAACGCCCGGCGCACAGTCGAACGGAAATTGCTCTGTACCGACTGATCCACCGCCACGCCATTCATGTGGATCTCGATGTTCGCGCGCTGAGTTACGACTCTCAGGTGTGGATATGACCAGTGCATGGCGATCTCGGCTGCAAGACGACCCATCGTTGCGGGACACGTCGAGGTGGCCACAAGTGGAATACCTGGCGGTTACGCCCGACCAAAAGCGCATTTTGTCGCGCAATCTGATCATGGTCACCAAAGCACTGGAAGGACAACCACTACGCGCCATTGAGCGTGAACACAAAATGGCCAGTGGACGATTGTCCCATCTGTTGAACCGATGCCTCGGCGGCGACCCGCACGCCCCCCCCGCATTGATGCTTGGGCTGATCCCAGGAATACACCTGCGACAAGGCCAACGACGCACGCCCCTCGGTACCGTGAGCCAGCAAACGGGCGATGCGTGCGCGTTTCGACATTTACTGAAAACGGTGGCTGGCCTGAGCGAGCACCTGGACCATTTAATCAACGGCCACCTCAAGCAGTCACGGTGCGGCATCAATCTACAAGTCAAAGACTTTCACGATGGGTTGCTCGCCTACCTCCGTGCAGCCAGCTGGCGAGCACGGTCTATCCGTTTAACCGGCCAACACGGGGTTACTACGCCGCACGGAATTACCTCATGAAGCGTATACCTGCGCTGCTTGATCAAACTCAGCCTCAGCCTCTCACGTTACCAGAAGCGCGTCCGATCGCAGTCATGGAGGAAATCGAAATTGATGAGCACAAGGTGGATGCTGAAAGCGCGGTTCAGCTGAAGCTGTGCGATGCCTGGGAAGCGCATCGTGTCTCTCGGTTTACGCTGTTGGCGGCTCGCGAGGTCAGCACAGGGTGCGCACTGGCGTTTCATCTATGTCTTTCCCCTGCCGCGGACAAAGGCGATTTGCTCGCGCTGTTCAGCAAAATGATGCATCCGTGGCACATTGAGCCGTTCACCACGCAAGGCATCGAACAGGATCCTAAGGGCGTTATACCTAAAGACATTGCGAGTCTGTACCAACGCGCCAGCATTGGCGTGGTTCGTTTGGATAACGCGTTGATCCATCTGGCGGAGCGCATCCTGTATTACATCTGCGACATCCTCTGTGCAACCTTAAACCTAGGAGTGCCGGGACAGGCCTTGGCTCGGCAATTGATCGAAGTCACGTTTCGCGATCTGAACATAACCGTTCACAACCTACCCTCAAGTTCAGGCAAAAACCCTGCGGACCCTCGTAGAGAGTCACGTAAAAATCGAAAAAGCGCCCCAGAAGTCTCGCTGAGAACCCTTGAGGAAATGATTCAGGCGCGCATGCTGAGCGCAAACGCTCGCGAACTGGCGTGTCTGGGCGGGCAAACGCCCGTCGAGGCGCTCGTCTACGGTCTCCGCCACGGTTGGATCCCCCTGCACAGTCCGGATGTCGTATCAAAACGTGATCCTCTACTAATGGAGGAATGGGTGTCAGTGCACAATGATCACCAGGATACCTACTGCCCGTACGTGGTGTTTATGCGCAGCAAATACCGCAATCCGGGCGTTATTCCCAGAGCGCTGGTCGGCACAAAGGTACGAATCGAGTATCCGTACGACGACGTCAGAACCCTACGGGTCTACACAAAAACCGGACAATACCTGGGGGAGCTCTTTGCGCCCAAATCCTGGCAGCGTTTTGTGCACGGCGTCAGAACCAAGAAGTGCATCAATAAACAGATCGATAAGGGAGGCGTTACCCGAAAAAACCCCTGTACCGACTACCTGAACTTTGTGCTGAGCAAACGCAAATCACCGACCTACACCCTCGAGCTCGTGCGTATCGCCCGAGAGTTCGGCCTCGATCTTTCCGTGCGAGACAAAAAGCGTCGGAAAACCAAGCCGAAAAGAACTTCACGGCCGCCACGCCCTCAGCCATCACACACCAAGCCCACCGACGAGGCCAGTGTTCAAGTCCCCGATTGGTTTTTAGGGTTACACGAGGATGAGCAATGACCAGAGACCTACTGAACATACTTATTGACACTCCCAAGCTTAATGCGGCACACGCGAAAATCAAGCAATGGATTTTGTGTCGATTTTCCGGCGCACTGATCATCGGCGAAAGCGGTGTAGGAAAGGCCGTGGCGATCAATGTTTTTCCAGACACCGTCGAGGACAGAGACGGTGACCTCATTCATGTCTATAAATCGATCGTCGGAAAACACGACAAGGACATCAATAGAATCGTGTACGAGGGGATTGGTGAACTCGCGAACCTCAATGTGGGAAGTCGCACAAAGGTCAATCGAGTCCTCTCAGGCCTGGTCAGTTTCTTTTCAGACGTTGCCATGCATAACCGTGCACGTCAGGTTGGATTGTTTGTCTATGGGGCTCACAAGTTAACCCTGCACCAATTGCAGGTGTACTCGGACCTCTACAGCAGGCTAGCGGCAGAGAGGGTGGCGCTAACGGTAATTTTTGTCGCAAATCAACGCGAGTTTACCGGGCTTGCAGAGGATATACAGTCTGGTGAAAACGAAGAGATCCATGAACGACTGTTCCAAGACGCTCACCAAATGGAGGGCATTCAATCCGAGGAAGAGCTGCGCGTTGTCCTGAAATTCTTTGATATCCCGCTACACCAATACGACGTTCACTCATCCATACTGTACACCCTCTGCCCTCGCGCAGAAGAAGCGCACTTCCAGCTGTCCTCCATGGCCAGCATTCTCTGGTCAGCCTGGGTGCAGAATTACGGCGACCCCTTTGGTCAACGCAGCTGGTTGATGTCGCGCTTTACACGAACCATCCGCATTATCCTGGGGGACTACTTTCCTCGCTATTGGGAAAACAGTCCAAGCGTGCTTCGCGACATTTCCGAAAAGGCACTCAAAGCGGCCGGCAACGCACCGGGCTTAAGCGCCGTTTTTGGTGAATAATGCCATGACGACAGGAGCCGCTCTCTGGAAACCGTTTGAAAGTGACACCGGACGACTCGTGCGCTTGAAGTTCGCAAACCCCCTGTCGACATTGGCCGAAGTGAACGCCATGGCATCAGCGCACCCCAGCACGGAGTTTCCACTACCGGGGCATGGCTTCAATGCCTCTGAAATCGCGCTCTTGCGCAAGTACGACAACGAACCGCCGTTAAGTCGATTCGACACCCATCGGGGACGCAAACCGATCATCCGGAATTGCCCACAGTGTGATGCCCTCGGCTATCATTCCTGGCTATTTAAGATGGCCTGGTTACAACGCTGCCCTGTCCACGGCACTCCCCTGACCATCCTAAACCGTATTGATGACGAATGGTTCCACTTTAAAGACGCGTTGCGCGCGTCGCTGAGAGCGGAACGGTCCGGCGCCCTCCCCGAGGCCACTCGCCGATGGCACCTTCTCTGGAAACAAGAGCTTTTGGAGCCCAAAAAGTACTTTACCGCTCTGTTACCGCTTGCGAAGTTGAGTCATTGGTTGCCGTCGAGCACCTGTCAAGCGCTGACCTTGTACAGCAGTTTTCACCAGCGTAAACACGCCTACGACGTATCCATTCATCTTGACCACCACCAATGCATGGCCATCTCCAACCCTCAGTACCCAAGCTTCGTTCTGAAAAATGGCATACACGTCGGCGACAATAGCATTTGGGATCTCATCCACAGAGAAAAGCTGGTGGTCGTAAACTTCGATGACAGCAATGACGGCAAGGTCACTGCGTCTGATCACTCTCAACTGGTCCAGGCGTGCCAATCTTCTATAGACCGTGTCGAAACACGCATTATGCGCGCTGCAAAGAGTGCCAATACAACAGACTTCTGCACAGCCCCAGCCTCGACATCGCACTACTCAAAAGACATGAACGTCGCCTTGGTATCGTCCTTAGTCTGGCGATCACTGATGGGGGAGAATGTTTTAGCCTGTCAGCCCAAAGCGGTCACCGGGGTACATCTATATCGACAAATCACAGGCCCAATGATGCCGTTACGACCCGTGCCAATGACACACGGCATACACAGCAACCATTCCACCATGGCCACCGGTGAGGAATACCCACTACCGATTTCGGTGTCTACGCTGGTGTTCGAATTGGATTGTTGGTGTCTGTATCGCGCGATCTATACCTATTTAGAGGCAATTGTGTCCGCGTTGAACATCCGAAGCATGAGTCCCATTGAACTTAGAGATTTTATACCCATGTGGGCGGTTCCCGGATCACACTACAGCAATCGAGTTAACGTCTTTCGCCGAAACAACCTCTTTCAGGTCACCTTTCCCACATCGTATCTACACCTAAGGAATGAAAATCAACCAGTATTGCCTTCAGTACCCACCAGAGGAGCCCGCCATGGCCAGCCTACTGGTACAGATATCCTCTCTACACAACAACACAATAGGCTTTAAACTATGAACGAGAAAAATGATAATTGCCCCGATGACTTCTTACTGTTTTTGTATCAACGCGACGGCTTTAGAAAGCTAGATGCTTCACTGGATGGCTCAAATGGACTGTATCGCGTTAAACATCCGCGTGACAATCGATTAAAGGTTGACACCGACACAGAGGCAGTGGAGGAATGGCTTTCTCGAGCCGCTAGCGCCAGCAAACAGACCTATCTAGGATATCGCAAAGAGGCGCAACGACTACACGCATGGTCACTTGTAGAGAGGAACAAGCCGTTATCCAGCCTCACCACTGAAGACATGTCGGCCTATATGAGCTTCCTAAGACACCCATTGTCCAGTAAAGGTGTCCTTTGGACATGCAATTGGCGCTACGACCCATTAGCGCTAAATGAGCATGGGACGCTCGGGCTATGGCGTCCATTGCATTACCGCCCCAACGCGATCCATCCAAACAGATACCAAGAGAATAGAATGTATGATTATCGAGAATCCTCGGAACTTTTACACCTCACGCCAACAATAAAGCGTATAAAACGGGGCAGTCGAGAGTGGCGCCCCTTTGACGGACCTTTGGGCGAGTCCAGTGTAATTTTCTCGATGAGAGTCATCAAACGACTGATGCTGTTCTTGTCGGAATTCGGTTACATCAGTAAGTGCCCCTTAACCATTTATAATAATCGTTCAGAAGCAGAACCTCACCCAGCCATGATGCCACGATCCTTTGATGAAAACACTTGGGATTTTTTTTGGAAATTTCTTAATTTTAAAGTTGACACTCCCCTACAGAAAGAGGCATCCACAAAAGCCATAAACAGAGAGCGTCGCATATGGAAGCGCAACAGAGTAATCTGCGCGACTCTCTACTTTCTCGGGATAAAATTAGGGGAGCTTGCCAGGCTAAATGTCTCGTGTTTTTACTTAAGGCGCTTATCGGACCTCTCAGGTCGTGAAGAAACTCTATCCTGGTGGGTGAAAATATCAAACCCATCTGGTGTGATTCGAGACGTTCCTGTGCCGCACAGTTTAATTAACCTCCTGACCGACTATCACGACAACACGGACTATTTCAGCATTGACGCACAACTGTCTCGTCGTACCGATCGCGCAACACAACCGAGTGCCCGAGAAATACCTGTCATAAAGAGCCTTTCCGGGACTCGCAGGATCCAAGACAACACTATACATCGCACACTGCAAGAGGCATTCTTGAAAGCAGTGGAATACTATAAAGAGTTAACGAGACAGGGCCATACGATCAAGGGGGTTGACATCAACAAGTTGGTGTCTGGGAGCTCCCACTGGATCCGTGATACCAGTGGGAGCCATCAGGCAAAGTGTGCAACCAGTCTTGAAGAGCTGAAAGCAAATCTTGGCCATGCTTGTGCGGATCAGACCCATAAGTACAAAATGTGTGACGACGCACTTAGGGCTATACACGCCCAGTCATTTACATTGACCACCAAAAGCCACTTGTAAACCGCCATCACCAGAATCCAGCATGCCGGTAATCGGTGTGGTTTTCTCAGACGGCGTAGAGCAAGACTACTTGGCGTTTAATTCCGGGTGTATATTGTCCATTGATGTGACTCAATATCAAGGTGCACCTGTATTCTACTTAAAGCGAGCTTGGCAGGTGCGTTAAAGCATCCTTAAGTAACTCGAAGCATAGTCTATCGGTTTTACCCAGGATTACCTCTGCTTTGTGTAATTACGCATTCAATAGGTAAACGTAGGTAATTTCTAGCGTCCTGAAACCGCCTGCGGCGCAGGCTAAAATGGGCTGGAGGTGACATGGGCCCCCTTAAATCAGCCAAACGGTTGCTGGTATTGGATATCGACCACACCTTAATCAATGTGCCTCTCTACGACCCACTCATTGAAGCACTGACCAAAGATGGCGCTTCAGCGGAGGAGTTCTATCAAAACCTGCCCGATGGAGGGGTTTTCATTGAGGCGGGATCACCAACACGGGTGTACCCCAGACCACACCTGCTGAGCTTTTTGGAGGGTGCCGAGGCACTTGGCTACGAGTTGGCGCTCTGTACTACCGCTACCAAGGCCTATGTGCGTGTGGTGTTACCCTTGTGCGGTGTCGATTTGTCCAGGTTTGTTGCTGTCATCACACAAGAGGCACTGAGGCACTGGGGCGGGAAGCGAATGAAGGACATTGCCCAATTTACGGCCCTGGGCTACTCGCCGGATAACATTGTCGCGATCGACGACTCTACAAGCGTCTACCTCCAACCTGAACACGTTTTCCAGATTTCCCCTTTTCTCGTTACCGGCAAAGGTTATATCAAAGACTCTGCCCTGCCAGACATGCTTCATCGCCTCGCTGCCTTAGGTGGGCGGTCGTTGCTCAAAATCAGGCAGCATCGTCAACAGCACTTCCAACGTGAACGGCTCATCCGAGACGTGTCTCTAGCAGCATTCGATAGCAAAAAGTACAAAAATCTATCCTCGCGTCCCCACATATTTGATCAACGCTGCGCGGACCTCGATCACCATCAGGGTACTGACCCACCCCCGCCCATCTCACTAGACCACTTCCTCATTTTTAAGGACTTTGGTCTTGTGGGAGATATTAGAAAAGTGGGAAAGCGCCTTAAGGTTACGAATTATTGCCCTGAGGCGTGGAGAGATGTTCCTCCAGATGTCAGCATCATCAAGCTGAGTGGCAATCTCTTGAATCGGCTGTACTGCGAGTGGGATCGAGAATGGATTCAAAACCTGTGCCGATTTCTGGGATACACTGTCGATCGAGACGACGTATTGACGCTCGCGGCCATCAGTATGCAGCCCACCCACACCCCGCGGCTACACATTTTAGCCCACGAGACTAGCGTTCCCGGCTTAGCGAGTGATGCTCTCGATGTCTACTCTATGAGCTGAAACAGACAAGAGCCATTGTGGATTATTCCTGTTTACACGCACCAGGCGTAATTACACAAGACGGCGGTAAACGCGTGTAATTTGTCCTCGCGCCCAGACACTAAGCGTACAGAGACTAAGCTCATGACTACTTCTTTATCTGCGATTGCTCTCGTCTGCCAGGAGCAAGCAACAGATTAAGAATGCAACCCCATTTATACTATAATAACTTCATTGCCCTCGATGTCGCGATTGGCTAAGCTTACGATGCATTTGCGAAGTATGGAATGAGAAAAATGCAGTGAAAACAGTGGAAATGTCCAATATTTAGGAAAATTCGTATTGGACTACTGACAATGGCGGGCTCAAGCAGCTTGACCAAAACGTTACGAAAAGGAATTAATATGAATGATCTCACCCTAAACGCTCTATCTGCGAACGGAAAAACAGGAAGCATAGCTTTACCGCTGAATAGCGACGTTAATATTCTAAGCGAAGCACAGTCCCAGCTCAAAGCGCTGGGTTTTACTCAGACTGAAATGAATGGCATGATTCTATCGCCGACAAAACTGGACCCAGCTGCAATCGCTGACACACCCACTGAGAAAGTACAGCTTCTTACCACCGAAGAGCTAAAAGGCCCAGATTTTCCTCCGGTTCCAAAGCCCGCCAACCAAGATGAATTTCCGCCCAACACCTCAACATCCGTTCTCGTATCGACATCCGATTCCAATTTTTTTATCTATTTCTGGGGAGATGATGGTGAAGATCATGGTTCCTATGCGCCGGCAAATCAAGACACCTATACAGACCCTCAGTTCCCACTTCAATCCAAAATTCAATACAAGCGCTACTGGTTAAATACCGGTAGCTATAAAATTATTGGCAAGCAACAATTTAGTAAAAGTATTGCAACCACTCAAGGCATGTCGACAACGGATACGCAAACCTTTAGTGCCGAGCTGGGCGTTGCCGTAAACGGACTGTCTGCCAAACTGTCAGAATCGACCAGCACATCAATCACCATTTCTGAACAGAAAACGGTGACAGAGACATACTCATTTGAGGTGCCAGAGGGAAAGGTCTGTGTATATACACTATGGCAACTCATTGAGGAATTTGCTCTTACTGATCAGGCGGGCAATGAAATAGTATGGCGAGGTAACTACCTTCCCTTGAAGAATCCGCCACCGTTCATACCTAAATTCCCCGCAAAATTTCCTCAAAATTTGTTTACTAACAACAGTGCTCGTTACGTTTCCGACCCTGTTATGTTTGACAAATAATATACGTAGACAATGTACACCCCCCATATTTAAGGGGAGGCGTACACAAGCTACCGAAGCTAGGCGGCAACGATGCTTCAAGCTATCGCCAACAACTCTAGAGTCTTTTTATCATTCCTCAACCAATATGTAGCCAAGATCTTGTGAATTAGCATCTACGGTACAGATGCCGGTACCATTCGCCCCAAGTCCGTTAATGGTTAAACTTTTTTGCATTGAATGTGCGTACATAATCGTACTCAACTGAGCTCTTCCCAAATCAGAATCGATGCTGGCACATAGTCGATCGGCTACATTACACACCGGAGAATTGTCAATTTCTTTGTCTAAATACACACATACTCGATTACTTCCAACCTCATTTTCTGGCTGAACGACAAAATAGGAAATTTTAGTACCGGACGTAGTTCCGGAAAAAACACTCGATGAAAGAAAAACACCAAAAAACAATATAAAAATTTTCATATCACCCTCAAAATTGAAATTCATATACACTTAACCAGCAATTATAGTGGTGCCGTTGAAAACTCTGTGTTAATTCTCTACCACAGTGCAAAAGCAATGACTCATGTTAACGCAAAAACTCAACTTTAACATGGAAGCTGCTCTCAAGGCCCTGCACCAAGAAAAAGGCCTCACCGGCTGCTCACTCCGCTAACCTAGCAGCTCTCCGAGCCTGCCATCCAGGCCGAGTTGGATAGCTATTTCGCCGATGAGGACAATGTAAGAACTTCAGCACACCCAAGACCGTCAAGAGCGCTGCGGGTGCCGCTGAGCTCAAACCTCACGAGACCGTGCTGGAACCTTCGAACTACAACTGGTCAAGAGGCGCCAAGCCTACCCTACCTGACCGATGAGCTGAAACGTAACATCATCGCTCTATTTGCTCTGGATACCAACTGCCAGGGTATCTGGTTACACTCAGCGTCACTGCCCGCGCTGGACGATCTGGAGTTCAAATGGGACGACAAGTGCGTAATAGTCATCAAGTCAAGACACGACAAGTGGCCGACGCTGTCGGCCTACTTCAAATACCCTGATTACGTTCGTACTGCCATCTACACGACCAAAGCCGCTGAGACTGTGCATCGTCAGCTCCGTAAACTGAGCGAGACAAAAGGTGGCGCTAATTGAAGCAGCTTCAGCCGGCTTGCTGGAAACACCCCAGCGGCAACACACCCGGTTTAGACCGGAAATCTGACGCTCGAGCAATTGACTATCCGTCTCACGACTAAGATTGATTATTACATCGACCGGTGAGCTCTGATTGTCTAACGCAGAGTTTTGAAAACCCTATCATTTTTTTAAACTAACACTGCTAATTACTGGCATTTCTACATTGTTAATGTTCGTTATCATGCAACCATCAAACTTCAAATTCACCGTTTGATTTGCCATAAGCCCTGCAATTAACAATGATAACTTTTGATCTTTAGCTATATCAGTTAATGGAATCACTGCCCTCAATGAATCTTGACAAAGATCAGGGTTCAAAAAGGAGCCGTCTTCAGGCTTGACGGCAATATAATTGTGCTCACCAATTGTCACGACTTGAACTCCGGAAATTTTAACATCTCCAGAAGTTCCGGCAGCTAAGGTAAAGCAGGAAATAAAAGCTAAAACAAACAAACATATAACTCTAGTCATTTTGCAATCCTTTAATTAAGCCTAAGTAAATGATGAACTCGAAAAAATTGACAGAACCAAGAAAAACAAGCAATATGCTTTTTATTTAACTACAATATACTGAAAGGATTCATAATTCTCTCCGCAAGAACCGTTCTCCTGAAGACTAACTTCTTTATGATTTACTTTTGCAGACAATACCGCTTAAATAACGCACCCTGTTTACTTCTTGGCCATATTGATCGCCATCCAACCACCATCATTACAAGCGGTGTTTTTGGTGCTTTCGGATAATTTAGATGTTATTGATCCATACCACAACTATCGTGCCAGTGCATCTTTAGTAGACAAGGCATAGCTTGGCGCTCCAAATAAAAAACAGAAAAAGTCACTTTGTTCATCAGCAATCTCGGAATTATCTTTGACTTTTTCTACTCCCCTTCATGTACATAGCCCCAATGCCAGTCCTCGACAACACTTCCGTATGTATCACAAGTGTCTGTACCTTTAGCATAGACTGGCTTCCCGGTTGAATACGCAAGCAGAGCCAACCCCATCACTGCCTTGCCGGCTTCGGTATTCACATCGAACGCAAGATGACTTGCATGAGCCTCATTGGTGCACGAAGCGGGGATCCCGCCGAGCGGCTGCTCAAAAGCAACATAGCCTTTACCATCATTATCAACTCTCACCTTAACTACTATGGCACGTTCAACCTCGCCTCTCCCAAAGGCAGCCGAGGGCAATAGCATCATTACCATCAGAATTACAATTGTTCTCATTTTTTTCCTTATCTTCAAAAGGGAATACATTTTTCGCACCAGAGCCTAAAATGAGCAATAATTACCATATTGCGAACACATTATCTCACCAAGGTACTAAAAGTGAGTTTTTCACCCTCCCCACTCTGAGAATAGATTGCGCCAACAGCACAAAAAACACTACTTAATTCGGCTTTTCAATAGAAACAGAACTAGGAACATCACCCGTCAAACCAGACAGTTCTAATACCTTGTTTCGCAATACAGCAAGCTAGCCGGAAATTTTTTCTTTCACCAAAGTTAGCATGCGATCATAGTGATGGGTGAAGAATTACAAACAACTACTTAAACATTGTTAAGAATCTTGGCATCTGTTACAAACCGAGCTTAACCCACACTAAGACCTTAGTGTGCCAAGTCACACGCTGTACTCCGCCAATATTAGCTAATAGAAGTCGCAACTAATTAAGAGGCGCAAACCCCAAAACCGAAAAAATTAACGAGAATTAACTTGAACAGCCTTGCAATATACTTTTCCATCTTGTGCGCATACTGCTTGATCAGAATTCTCTACGTTGATTTTGACGTCGGAATTTAGAGCCTTGGCAGATAATATGATTGATAATGCCGTCTTTCCTGCGCTAGTTTGGTTGTCAATTAGGACATAATCCTTTTCGCAGGGCGCGGAAAAGATGGAGCTGTTTTCTGAAAGTTGAACCAATACCATATCGCCAAAGTCAGGGCCGCAATACGCACCGCCAGGAAAATAGCTATAGACTGCTTCTACTTTCGTCCAGCCGCCACTTGATAGCTCAGCGTGAGTAGAGTTTATGCTAAATAGAAAAATGCAACATGAAGCCAATGTGTACTTTAAAACCTTCATTGTTCCCTCACCGATATATCCTATATAAGTTCCACGATTCTGCATTCGTGCACAAAACCTGAGCATATTCAAAACCTGAGCACATTCAAACAATACTACTCCCCTTCGTGGACGTAACCCCAGTGCCAACTCTCGACAATAGCATAACTATCACAAGTATCAGTACCCCTAGCAAAAATCATCTTCCCGGTCGCCTTTGCAAATAATCCTAAAGCCATTATTGCTTTGCCAGCCTCAGTGTTTGCATCGAACGCCAAGTGGCTTTTATGAGCTTCGTTGCTGCAAGTGGCGGGCACGCCGCCCAGCGGCTGATCAAAGGCTATATACCCCCTTCCGTCATTATCGACTCTCACCTTAACCACTTTAGCGCTCTCCACCTCTCCGCGGCCTAAAGCGGTTAAAGGTAGAATTATTAGCAAGATCAGTGCTACGCAAAATTTCATCCTTTCACCCTTCAAAGAAAATCGGCTTTCTGTACATGTGAAATCATTATAAATACTCTTCGCAGTATTTAGGCTTGTCTCAGCATGCCAGACGTTTCATCTTACTGCACAAAACCTCAAACTTAAGCATCAAGTTATTACAGCTTAGGAAATTTTATATTGAATTAAGTAAACTGTCCCGGAATTCCGAAACCCAATTTTAACGTTTATTTTCACACTCCTTCATATCAATACCAACCCAGCACAAATCACTAACGACTCATTGCAGCAGATCAAAACATTCAAACTGCCACCTTTAAGGCGCATGCTTAACCCACCTAGAGGAATAGAAAAATACATCTGCCAGCATTAAATTACACCTCAAAATCAATAACTCTGACCCGAATGGCACTAAGTTAAGGAAATTTAGCATTCAAATTGTTAAGGCAGACAATGTGAGTAAGCTGCTAAAAAAGATTTAACAAAGTGTTCATCAGCACAAAGCCCTATACTTCATGGGCGGCTAGTCTGACGAAAACATGCTTAACTTAGTGCCATTCGACTCTGACCCCATTAAACCTATTAAGCCAAGTTGTACAATCGTTCGGCAAACATTTCCGAGCGTTGTCGATCTCCGGTCAACCCCATATGCTCGGTTTCAAGCCACCAAATATATTCAAATATTTCATGCTTTGGCTTTCTTGAAATAAGCATCTTGTAAAGTTCAGGAACGTAAGAATCATATTCATGCTCGGCTTCAGGGATATCGCCAACTCCAATTGGATCCCACTCTTCAATCAATATTTTTTGTATCTCTTTCTGAAGCGCTTTCGCTCGATCTAAATGTACTGACATCATTTGGGTGCTCCCCAGATCACCGTTATAACTTTTCCGGTTTTCGAATCAATAATGACTCGAATATTATTCACCGCATCATAAAAACCCGTCGTACCCGCTCTTGTACGAAATATTTTTCCTGTTCTAATAACATTAAGAACCACCGAGGGCATTATTCCTCTGTTCTGCATCTGGTCTAAGGCATGGCCAGAAAACTTTGTACCATTAAAAGTGGTCATTTCATTTCTCACTCCTTGATATGGCGCATTTCTCAGCTCGAAACCTCTACTCCCTTTAATGCCAGTAGCTTCTCGACCTCGCCCAGAACCAGCACTTGCACCACCTCTACCTCCCCCAGAACCAGCACTCGCACTACCTCGACCGCCACCAGCAGCCGCACCACCCCTACCTCCGCCAGCAGCCGCACCACCTCGGCCGCCTCCTCGACTAAATCTTAAAGCCCGATTGGCCGCGGCGCCTCTAAGAGCAGCACCCCCCGCACGAGCAAAAGCACCTGCACCAGATCCCATTAACGCCCAGGAAATTACATCCCCCCAATCAACACAATCGAATCGTCCTCCGTTTCTACTGAGCTGATAGCCAAGGTTACCTAATCCACCCGCTAACCCACCCGCCAACCCCAATTCACCGGTCGGGTCGATATAGGTAATTGGGTTTGCATACGCGTAACCATAGGTGTTAATACCACCGCCCAACCCAATTGGGTCACTGGAAATATAGCGTCCTAACTTAGGGTCATAGTAGCGATGTAAATTATAATGTAAACCGGACTCAGCATCGTAATACTGACCTGGAAAACGAGTATTTAACACCAGTGATTGGCCGTCTTTATCGACATCATTATAAATAAATGCCTTGCCAAATGCTTCACTGTTGGCACGCCACGCAACCTTTCCGTCTATGCGTGTAGCAAAGCGTGCAGTGCCTAGATGATCGCCATGAATGGTGTGTATACCGTTAGAGGTTTCTACCTGTGCAGGCAAAAGATCGCTAAGAAAATAGTCATAACGTTTACTTTCTGCGACTACAGACCCTAACTCGGTGAATTCAGCTATTAGGCTTGATCCCTGCCATAAAAACCATGTCGTATTACCATTAACCGTTTTACTAATACGACGCCCGATATTATCATACTGGTAGGTAGCGGTAGTGGTGCCTTGAGTGAATTGCGATAGACGTTCAAATGCATCATAACTGAATACTCGCGTGCCCTGATTGGTCTCTTGATTTATGAGATTACCAGCATCATCGTAATCCAGCGTATATTGATCCATACCAATCAGTTGCTGATTGGTATCATATCGATAGGCATTTGGCTCATCGGCTTCCTTACGATTGCCTATAGCATCATATTCGGCCGAAAAATCCCTTAGCCCTTTACTGGGGTCATAAAGGACTGAAGTTAATCTATCGAAGCTGTCGTATTCATAGGTGTGTGTACCGTCCTTATCATTCACTGAGTCTCTACGACCAATAGCATCAAAACCATAAACCAGAGCCTCTATTGTTTTAGCACCGTGATGGTAGTGTACGGACTTCAACTCTCCCGCTGGTCGATATTCAAACCGAGCCATCGTACCGTTACTGTTGTCAACACCTTCTAAACGATTATCCTCACTATAGAATGCAGAGTAGGCCCTGCCCACAAGATTTGCCGATTTCAAACGATTGAGTGTATCGTATTGAAATGTATTAACAGTTTGGACAACACCGTTATTATAGGTAATACTTTTTTGTAGACCTCGGTCGTTATATTCAAACGCCAGCTCTCTGTCGCCGCCGGGTATGTAATGCACTGTGGTATGCGCAAGTCGATCAAGCGTGTCGTATTCGTAAGTGTAAAGTGGAATTGCAGAAATACGCGAATCATAACTTTTATGAATATTGGTATTTAAATCGTACTCAAACCGTTGATGATACTCACTGACAGTGGAAGCCTCAGAACTGAATACATCTACACGCTCCAAGCCACCCCAGGGCGCGTACTCATACGTAAGTTTGCTGCCACGTGGGGTAACAACCTTAACTTGCTCGTCTCGATTGTTGTAGTGAATAGTTGTGAGCTCACCCATAGGTCGTTGCTCGGACACCCTCCTAGAAAGAGCATCATAAGTAAACACAAAGGCGCCCTGATTTCCATCTTTTACTCGGACTATATTGCCTAGCGCGTCATACTCGTATTCGGACTCGACAGTAGTGTTTACGCCCAATACTTCTTCTTTAATTAATCGGTCCAAGGAGTCATAGGTGTAGCGACGTATACGACTTAAATCATTTAGATCAGCCTCTAAAGTTCTTCTACCGGCAGCATCGTACTCGTAACTAAGAGCATGGCCATTCGCATCCGTTTGTGTCTTTAGCTGACCAAGCTTGTCATAGGTAAATACCGCAGCTGGGTTATGCCCATCACTTCCGGTTAAGATCAAACCGCGACTATCATAGGTAAATGCGGACTGGGTGACTAAGCCTTGATCACTCAGTTGCTCCGTTCGAATAACACGTTGTTCGCTATTAAAAAAGTACTTAGTATGCAAGCCTTGAGAAAAACCGCCTTGCCCATCGGGCTTTCGATTTTGCTCAGTTGCAACAAGATTATTGCCCTCATAAAAATATATTGTCTCTTCCTGCAGGGCGTTAGTGACACTTAGTAAACGATCTAGGTCGTCATATTCGTTGAACGTAGAAACATTGGACTTAGCATCAGTCATTGTGGAAATATTACCGCGAGCATCGTAACTAAAATGCTCCTGACCCTCGGCAACCTCTACCCCATTACTATCGCGCCAATATGTCCGGGTTAGATAAGGGCTGTTATTTTCATATTCTATAACATAAACTGTTCCATCATCGTACTGAATTTCTATCAGTTGATTACGTAAGTTGTATTTATAGTTAACTGTTTGATAGCTGCCATCTTCCTTACGGTTTCTAACGGATTGAATGGTTATAGGCTTACCGTCAGCATTTACGTTATGCAGGTATTCGGATCGAAATATTTTATGCGGGTCTTTTGAGGAGACTACTTGTTCGCTTTCAATAAAGCTTCCGTTGTAAGTCACTTGCCGAACAATGACTTCTCCGGAGGAAAGTTTGGTTTTTTGGGCCCTCAAACGGCCTTCGGCGGTAAAATCAAATTCAAGTGTTTTAATCACATCTCGCTCACCGGACTCATTCTCGGGCCCGCTGATTATTTCCCTTTCCACTAAGTTGTTTGTACTTAATTTGTATTGCGTCAGACTGCCTTCGGCGTCGAGTATGTCGGTGGTAAAACCGTGTTCATTAAAAGTATATTCGGTAACTGCCGATACAGGATTTTCACCATTGTCATCGGTAATAGTTTCTGTCACTATGGTGTGATAGTACGGGGCAACATAATTGATATCAAAATTCTGATGTCCATATGTTTGTTGGACAACACGATCTTTTTCATCATATACGTTAATAACGGGTGTGGCCCCCTCTCCGACTTGCGATGACGTGAGGTTATGACTGTCATATGGATCTTCGTATTTGTACTGTGTAACAATGCCTTCCAGACCATTAACGGTTTCCAAGTTTCCGTTGGTAAGATTTTGATCCTTGTGGGTGAAAGTATTATGTACGTAAGTCACTTCGCGGTCATCATTGGCGATGGCTTTTACAACACGGCCCGTAACAGGATTGTATTCAAAACGAATATAATTACCGGTAAGTGTACCGTCTGCCAAGCGCTCTTCTATACGTTCCAGTTGATACGTAGAGGCCACTGTCATAGGTGTGTCTGGATCGATAGACGCCGGCGAAGACCCTACAAGATTGTAGCGCCCAGGATTATAACTGTATTCCAAGCGGTGACCATCGACTGTTTCCGCAGCAATTAACCTGCCTTGTATATCATAATAATCGGTTGCGCCACTTAAATATGCAAACCGATAACCGCCATTCTCGCTTTGCGATAACTGACCCTGCAAGCCAGCTTTTGCTGGCACATAGGCACCGGCGACCATACGTAATTTATCTCGTTGCCCACAACTATATCGAATTACTACAGAGCCATCGGCATACTCGTAAACTCTGCGGTCGTGACTAAATGCCCACCCATATCCCAGTGGACTATCATAGGTACTATGGCTGCTATAGCTACGACCAAGCGTGATCGGAAACACACCTTGAATATGCATATCAACAGCATACTTTTTCTCACGCCCTGAATAATAACTAACGGGGAAAGGGCTACTAGCTGAACTGCCACGGCCACCTGACCCGCATTCATCAGGGGAGTCCTCTACTTCCACATCAACAAGACTTTCACCATACTCACCAAAACCGTCAGCATAGCCGCCTGCCGCTATCAGCATTAAAGACAATAAAGTCAAAATACGAACTGATAATTTTAAAATGCTAAAGTTCCTGTTTAATAATAGTAGCAATGCATTCATTATTTATTCCCAAAATTGGTAAAGCATTTTTCCTGCGAACAGTTTTGCCGACATGATTGAATCATTGCCGCAAACTCTCAGCCTTTTCAGCTTGTCCTATACGCCCATAAAGGCTACTGAGTGAGTTTGTGATGTCAGCGTCGTCTGGGTAGTATTGCCTGAGTGTTAGCAGGCGGGCCTCAGCTGCGGCGTACATTTTGTTATAGAGGTCTATTCGTACTTGTAGCAAACTTGCTTGCTTATGATACGGGTACAACGCTAACACGGGTGCTATAATTTTTTGTGCACTATCACCATGTCCCCATTGCATTTCTATTGCAGCCAAGGCCAAGCGGTATGCTTTATTCTCAGGCGCTTTATATACAAGGCGGCTGTAATATTTATAGGCAGTTAAAATTTCACCTGCCTGTAGTGCGTTTTCAGCCTTTACCTGCCAGGCTTCCAACTCAGATGTCAGCTGGGCCTGTGCGTTAAGTGCCGCAATCACACCAAATATGCAAAAGGAAATAAATATTTTTTTAAAATGATTATTCATCATTGACTACCTCGACCTTTATGGTGGCCATACCAAAGTTACTTAAATAGCCGCGGAGATTAGCGGTCATGTAATGGATGCCATTGTTGTGCTTGGTACTGTCCCAATTAAGAGTCATTGGAAAGTACCCCACTTCGCTCTCAAAGAGGAACTGACCATCTACAAAAAACACGGGCTCAAAGCGCTGTGATGCGATTGATGCCAAGTCTTCGGGGTTTACATTTATTCGCATAGCGACAGTACCGCTAACCTGAGGAATACCATTATCCATTGGAAATGTGTCTAGCAGGCTAAACTGCAAAGGAAAGTCGCCACGTTTACGCGCTGAACGCTGAGCTGGCGCATAGGTTTTATGTTGGTTCTGTTGCTGCGGCATGCGCTTCTCGATAGGCCACTTTAACTCTTCGATATACTGCGGTTTCGATTGAGCGTGCAATGAACTCCTTGCTTTTGTGTCTAGCACCAGTATGGAGTTTTCAGCCAGGCGATATCCGTCGCCAGCGATCTCTAATCTCGGGTGCTCGGCCAGACTAATCACTTGCGACACGTCTGATCCATTCCAACGTTCAGAATGTTCTCCCGCGTCGCGTGCAACCCAATTTACAACTGTATGTAATAAAGGCCCATGGTTATTTAGCCCTACTCGTATCACGACACGCGCAGGCTTTGCCAAGGTATAACGAATACTTTGTGTGCTGCCATCCCAGTATAAATTGCGTAATGGCGCCACCTGACCCGCACTGTTGTCACTAAGATCATAAATGCCGGTAGTTTGATCGCTTCCTACTGCACTTAGGGTATACCGATAAGCTTCTGGTGGTACAGGCCGCCCTAGCTGATCATCCCCCTTCCATCTGGCCTTATGCTCCCCGGTCTCCAATTGCCCCAACGTGATACGCTTAACAAGTAAGTCGCGGTCGTCATATATATTAAGCGCCACTGAAGCGGGGCGATCTAACGCAAACTGAATCGTTACTCTTTCGCCATTTGATAAATTGAGTGTGGTGCTGTCGGTGGATACGTTACTAATGACAACTGCGTGTACGGCGCATGAGATACATATCGCACTCAGCAACATAAAACTCTTTATGACGGCTAGCAATTTCATCGCGCACCACCCTGTTGCTTGCCTAGGTACCATACTGGTTTCCGCGCGCCACCCGCGTGTTGGGTTATTTGAGTAAAATTTCGACTACTTAGCTCTAAATGCCATATATTGGCTACGCCGCCTCGACTGGATTGAAATACCATTGAGTCACTCAGCGGCGACCAGCTTGGGTGGGCGTCCAATCCCTCTGCAAAGGTAAGCTGCTCTCGTTGGCCGCTTTTTTTCAGGAGCCAAAGTTGGTAGTCGCCAGTACTGTTACCAGAAAATACACATTGATTGTCTGGTGACACCGCCACATCAAAATGGTAAAGGTTATTGACTGTGAGTTGCTCTCTGTCGCCACTCGCCATTTCAAGCCGCCAAATATCATGGTGTTCGCCGCCGTCACCGGAGAGGAAGTAGATCCATTCATCATCTGGCGTCCAGCGTGGCTCATGCTGCAACCCTGCCATACTGACAAGTCTTTGAGGCGCAATAGGTGCACTGCCATGCAACTCACGCTCATTCATTAGCCAAATATTATTGTCATCGGTCGTTTCTGATGTACGTAGAGAAAACACAATAAATTGACCATTGTGCGACAATACCGCATCGAAGAAATCGGGCAAATCGTGAGAGAAATGCTGCTCTTTCCCCGTAGGCACATTTACCTTAACCAGCTCACCCTGAACCCCATTGACCAACAAGTTTTGGCCACCCGGATACCACGACAAAGAGCTTTTATCGAACCTGGAATGGGTGATCTGGCGCTGAGTGATACCTTCTCTATCGGTAATCCATACCTGCCAAAAGCCCTGCTCTCCCAACGCTAGGTAAGCAATATCCAAGGGTAGCGGCGTTGCTGAGGCAGTAATACTCCCTAGCACTGCTACCAGCGCCAATTTCAAGAAAAGCAGCTTTGTCATGTGTGTTTTCATAAATATCAATGGACATTTAACCATCAGTAGAGCAATTTTAAGACACCCAGGTACACGTCTTTTGTTCCTAGCACTTGTGTTTCTATTTCAATACGGAAAGTATAAGCACCCTCTCCTACCATGTGCATTTTATTACTATCGCCTTCGTAACCTTTCCATTGAACTTCATGGTCTATCCTGTCACCACCAGATGTAGCGGACTGTAAAACCCGATCCAGTAGTGTTACGACATTATTGGCATTAGGATTTGTCTCTCCAGGGGGTAATATTTGCACCGTTACAAAACTGTCTTGATTTAGACTGTATGCAATGGTCGAAACCTGATCGTAGCTTTGCGTTACCTTATAGGGATTAGATTTAATCGCTGTATCGGGCGATGTTGATGCAGGCAAAATGTCTTTCGGTTGTTTTACAATGACTGAATTCGGCGCCAGCGCCACGGGATCTGTAATCAAGGTCTGAAAACTTCCTTTCACCAATTGATCAAGACCCGATCGACCATTCCACTCGATGTCGTGGACACCAACCGGTAACAATATGTTATCGATAACTGGCTCATAAGAGGATGGCGAACTCGCCCATCTAATACCCAAAGCGAAGCGAGCCGAACTATATTTCACTTCAACAGTAGAAATTAGCGGTATGTTTTTTTCTGGGTATAAATCTGAGTCGTTATTGGTTGAGTGTGTGCTGTGGTAGCTGACAATCGAAGTTCCTTTTTCTGGGTCGTATACAAAAGATCCCATTGAGCTGGTCGCAGTAAGAATATACTCGTAAGCTTCTGGTTTGACATAGTCACCCTGATCGTTCTTAGCGTCCCACGTCAATGTATCTTGCTGCCCCGCAGGTGTTGCCGCTGCATATTCTTGGGACACCTCTTTGATCAACACTCGATCAAGCTCTGAATAAATGGATAGAGTTACTGTAGCCGGCGCTGACAAGGCGAAATTTACCGACAGCGTTTCTTCATTTCCAATAGTCAAAACATTCGGCGTATGATTGACGTCTGTTAATACCGCATAGTCAAAGATTATTGGCGAGATTGTAATTTGCGAATTACCTGCCAAGTCAGTGACAATTAATCGAATTTCATACGTACCTATCGGAGGGGTAGTTTTTGATGTGTCAGCAGAGCTCACCTGCCACACACCTAAAACTGCAGACGCCAAATTGCTCTCACCCGAACTTATATTGTTCCAATTACCCTGATCACCGATCACACGATAATCTAAACTGTAACTAGATATATTGGAATCGAGAACATTGCCAGTAATGACAATACTGTGTTCATCCACTGGAGCCACAGAACCTGAAGCAGGTGTTTGTATTGTTGCCTCTGGTGTAAGGCTGTCTATTTCTACATACCCCGCGGCCTGTTTAACACCGTTGACAACCAAACCCCAGGAGTAACGGCCATCCAAATTAGTGCCGCCAGTCCATTGTGCCGCTAAAGAATCACTAGTATCAGTGATCGCATCAATCAGCACACCAGCTGAGCTGTAAATATTCACTTGCCAGCTCACGACCTCACTTAAGTTACCCACCCAACTTATAGAGTCCTGAATGCCATCGCTGTTTGCTGGCGAAATATAGCGACAGGGATTGATTTGCACGCCCGCCCTCAAACAAGAGACGACCAGTGGTGAAGTTAGGAAGCTTCCCTCTGCCTCTGTACGAGGAGAAGACGTATCAACTAGACCGATATCACCGGCAATAAGTTCATTAAAGTCTGGTGAAGCACTGCCCCACCAGTTATCGGTCATGTCGATAACGACATTGGCAGAATTCCAGCTTCCAAAGAGCCGAATTGCCCCTGAAGCACCAGCAGAAATATTGTTGCCTTGCACAATAGGAGTTGGCCAATCATTTGACGCGCCATAAATATTGAACGCGTAGTTGCTCGACGTTATCGTATTACCTGTAATAATAGGTGCGCTATCCGCGCCTCTAATTTCTATCGCATTAGATTCGCAAATAACGTCATTATCTTGGAAGGTAATTGTACTTTCATTGATATAAATACAGGCCGGGCTTGAACGAGGGAAATCACCAACCTTAACGATTGAGTTATTAGCTATATTGCCGCTAGAAGTATTTATGACATACAAACCATAACTTGTAAAATCTTGAAAGTGACTATTTGTTATCGACAAAAGGGCTGGGCTTTCTGCAGCAATCGGTGTGGCAGCACCAACAACTTCCAACCAGTCTAAATCAATACTGGAGCCCGACTTTGCTTGTATGCCCCCCCAAAAACCTGACTCTAGCGAGTCTAGCGCATGTAGTTTAATAGGAGCGACCTCGGAGCCAAAAGCTACCAAAGCCCCTTCTATAAGCAACTCCATATCTTCGCTAAATATAAGTTCTGCACCTGCCTCAAGCGTCAATGTTAATCCGACTGGCACATGAAGGCTTGACAATAAAGTGTAACTTTCACCCTCTGCCAATACCAGGTCGCTTTCTAAACGACCGACCAGGTAATTTCCAAATACTGGGTTACCTGCAGGGCCATCTAAGAAATCACTGTAGTCAACCACACCTTTTAGCATTACTGAATCACTGTAATCGCTAATTCTAGCAGAAATGTCACTTGCGCTGAGACTTCCCCACCAATTTCCCTTCGCATTTATCACACTTGTTGCCGCATGCTTGTAATTAGATGCGTTGATATGAGTGTCGTTTCCGACAAAGCTATTCCCATTGATAACAGGCAGCGGGTCTGGATTCAAAGATGAGTTATTTAATGCGAATATAGCTGTTTCATTACTAATAAAATTATTGGCAACAATAGTTGGCGCCACTACATGACTAACCCCACTTTCGGGGCTTAGGTATACAGCAATGGAATTCTCGGAAAAAGTGTTTCCGGTTAGGTTTATACTCACACCCTGAAGCTGAACGCCCCTCGCATTATTACGAATAACACTTTCTGAAATCGTACCTGTCGGCGACTGATCATCTGACCCTGAAAAATAAACACCGGAAATTTCAGCATACTCAATGACTGCATTACTGATGTCAGCATGGCCTGAGCCAGTAACGTGTATCCCCCCCCATCGATCAGCGGCCTCGAAGGCAGGGTGTGCGGTACTAAAAAGCACAGGATTGTCCAATGCACCCTGAACATTTAAGTTTCCAGAAACATGAAATTTGACGTCTCGTTCAAATAATAATTTCACCCCGCTTTCAATGGTAAGTGTCGCACCTTCCATTAGGTATAAATCTGAGCTGAGCGTGTATTCAGCCCCTGAATTTATTACGGTATTACCAGTAACAGGGCCCGAAAGAAAGCTGCCAACAATTGGTGTGCCGTCATAACCATCCAGCTCATTACTGTAATCAACAAAAGGTAATGTTTCGGCCGGCCGGTCAACAAAATGATAGATGGAGTTTTCAGTGTTATTGTATAATCTATTCCCCCAATAGTTGCCTTGTGCATCTAGAGCAACGGCAGCAGAATTGGCGAAGCCTTCAGCCCAGTAGTTATAAAGGGTGTTTTGGTAAAAATTGTTGGCGTTCACAACCGGCAATGGGTCCGTATTCGAATTTGATCGCCCTTGAATCTTGATTGCAATTTTATTGGAGAAAATATCGTTACCGCTAATGAACGGCGTCGGCCTCAGCGTCGAATTAGCATTGCTAGCCACATAGATTGCGCTCGAAGAATAAGAGATTTTTGAGTTTAGCACTTGTCCCGTTGAGCCATCAAAATGCACCCCGTTAACGGCAGACCGAATATTGGCAAACCGTATATCAGCCGACCCGCCCGGATAAACAGTAATACCTTCCCATAGGTCCCGCTTATTTACTTCTGACCTATTCGTAAGATCTTCATCACTGATAATGCTTACCGGCTCAAACTCTGTACCTTCAACAACAAGATTGCCTTTAACAACAATCTCAAAGTCACCAGAAACAATGATAGAAACACCCTGCGGAATAGTTAACGTGGTGCCGTGCGGAACTACGAAATCAGAAAGAAGCTCATACGTATCGCCGGCATTGAGGGTCGCGTCTTCCTGCATGACTCCTAGCAGAGGTTTTATTTCACTAGGTGTACCACCTTCATCATTCAAGTAATGGCCATAGTTTACTGCCACTGAATTTACGCCATTAACACCATAGTTAAAGCCACCAATGTGATTGGCTATATCGCCAACATCACCACTTCCCCACCAATTATACTTTGCATTAAGAAATACCGATTCAGGGTTTTCGTAAAAAGCGGTAAAAAATGTGGATGTATTATCTAGAATTGAGTTGTTTTGAATAATTGGCCGAGAATCAGTTTGCGCCTCACCATCGCCGTATATATAGAATGCAATTCGGTTATTAACGATTGTAGAGTTCAAGATCTGGGGTTCAGGTGTATACCCTGAACCCGAAACACTTTCGACGCGGATGGCTCTGTCATTATTTTGTGCAAGGCTATTTCTGAAATAGCCACCAGAGCCAATAAAGTTAACACCGAATCGAGCACTCTCAATAATACTATAGTCAAATTTCGCTGAACCTCCTTCTCTTACTTCTACGCCAACCCATAGGCGCTCCTTCTGTGTTTCTTCATCAGAATTGATTACAACCTCAGAGCCTAGCGAGCCTAACCCCTCTAGTTCCCCCTCTACCAATATTGTAAAGTTTCCCGCGACTTGCAACTTAACACCTTGTGATAACACGAGGCGGGATCCAGATGGAATATAGAGATTTGACTGTAATACGTAGTCGCCACCTTCCAACGTAATATCGCCTGATATAACACCAAAAATAGACTCCAGATGGGTTGCATTCCCAAATTCTTCAGTTAAATAACCGGAAAAGTCTACAGTAGGCGCAGAGTAACCAGCCGTTAACCATGACACGGAATCCGTAACGTCCGAAATTGAAGCCGCTATACCACCCGCATCAGCAGTTCCCCACCAGTTACCTCGCGCATCGATTACCGTATTCCAGCTACCTTTATAGTTTGTGGCTGAAAGATCTTTTGAAGAATTGTTTTGTATTCTATTTCCGGTAATCGTTGGAGAGGGATCAATGCTTAGATTATGATCACCTCGAATGTGTATACCTGTAGAGTTACTATGAATATGACTATCTTGAATGACTGGCGTAGGCCTAAAATCTAATGAAGAATCACTCTGAATATATATACCGTAGAGTTGATTTGAGCGGACCTCACTATGATACACGCCGCCATTCGAGCCGTTAAATTCGATACCATTGTTGGCATACTCAATCAAGGCATAATGAATATTGGCAATTCCGCCTGGTGCCACATATATGCCTTTCCAATCATTTTTTCTCGGAGCCGCCTCCCCACTGGTAAAAACTACCAATTGCTCCTCCTGTCCATGAACATTGAGCTCACCTTCAATAATTAACTCATAATTGTCGGTAAATAATAACGTCACACCAGCTTCAACTAGCAACTGAGCTCCGGCTGCGACGGTAACGTCACTATCGATAATATACTCTGCGCCGGCTTGTAATCGAGCATCCGCTGTAATACCTGGTGGTAGCGCTTGGCCCGCTGGCAAAGCGGGAATGCTACTTACCAATTGATGAACAGATTGGCGCCGTGTTCGCTCGGCATTAAGGCCGGCCATTGGCCAGGCACTATCGGCCAACCCCAACGCCTCGGTCTCTATAACAATTAAACCGCTATTTTGTGCACTCAAATAAAGACCTCCACCCTCCGCTATAAAGGGCGAAGCTACTAAGGGACTTTCAGCTTGGTGAAGTTTAGACACCATGGCGCTTGGTGCCTCTGAGCTGTATAGACTTGGATCCACCGCATAAAGAGCTGAGTCAAACGCACCAACGTAAACTCGACCATCCTGGCCAATTGCGGGCGATGCGTAAATGGCTTCACTCGCCGCACCCAACACAATGGACCAGTTAAGTTGACCCGACTCAGGGCTCACCGATAGCAGCTCACCAGTATCGTAGTTCGCTAAATACAGTGTGCCATCGGATGCTATCGCAGGAGAGGACGCTAAACGGCCGCCGAGCCCTAACTCCCAAATCGCTAAGCCGTTGCTGGGATCTATTGCGTAGAGCTTATGATCAAAAGCTCCGACATAAATCGTTCCATCAGTACCAATAACTGGAGAAGCAACGCCTCCCGTTGCTTCGAAAACCCATTGAGCTGGTGAAAGTGGATTTTGTGAAAGCGCGACGGGATCTAGTGCGTAAAGCTTCCCACTTTTTGTGGGCACAAGAATGATATTGTTATAGGTAATTGCTGCTGAAAAACCTACCTCTGCCCCAACATTAAATCGCCACTGTAATTGACCACTTAAGCCATCTAAGGCATAAAAAAAGCCATCGGTTGATCCTACATAGACTGAGCCATCGGCACCTTGAGCAACAGATGCCATGACTGATGCGCCAGTTTCATACCGCCAAATAATAGCGCCATCACTGCTGTTTAATGCGTAAATCGCACCATCGTAGGAAGCCACATAGACACGCAACTGATCTTCACTGATGGCAGGCGTTGAACCAATATAACTCGCCGTTTCAGCACTCCATAACTCGGCGTGAGTTGAAACATCATACGCATATACTCTGCCATCAGCTGAACCCACAAATATATGATTGTTGTCACTTGAGTATGCGACTGATGAGCCGATATTGCCGCCATTTCCCTCAGACCACAGAAGATCACCAGGGGCCGAAAAAACAGTGCTAGCCAGAAATACAAGCATTAATATAAGCCACTGCTGGAACTTAATTAAATGCCTCTTTACAACCAGCCCTATTACGTTTTCTCTAACTGAATTTGCAATCACAAAAGCGTCCCTGGTTATAATTACAGTTAAAATTTTGTTTAATAATGATTTGCCAACCGGAGAATTTGGTCAAGCAGTTTACAACAACATATTTTTAATGATCTGAATAAGCACCGCCTCATTAACCAATGGGTTTCTTTTACCATGATGTTCATCAAAGTCTGAGGCGCCATCATTATCAGTGTCAGGGTTATTAATATCTGATCCCACCTGTGTTAACTCTTCTGCATTTGACAGTCCATCCGAATCGTTATCTCCCAATGCATCGAGTTCATCATTTGGATTAAGACCATGCAAAACTTCTTGGCCATCTGGTATTCCATCAGCGTCTGTGTCTGCAATGTTAGGATCTACACCCAACGCAAACTCATCCAAATTACTCAGACCGTCACTATCTGCATCCCCTTCTGCATCGTATGGATTTAGTGGGTCAAAGCCATTGGCTAGCTCCCAGGTGTCCAACATGCCATCATTATCGTCATCTCCATCACTGGTATATACGGTAGGATCTGTTTGCGCTACGTACTCTTCGAGATTACTAAAACCATCTGAATCACCATCGAGTACTGCGTCAGATGCGTCGTTGGGGTTAAAGTTGAATGTCACCTCCCAACCATCGGGCATGCCATCAGAATCGGAGTCTGCGGAGTGGGGGTTAGTCTGAAGCTCAAACTCTTGTATGTTGGCTAAGCCATCCATGTCAAAATCCAGAGCAGCATCTAATGGATTTAGTGGGTCTAAGCCATTCGCAAATTCCCACTCATCGGAAATTCCGTCGCTGTCACTGTCACTAGTAACCGCCTTGTTATCTTTTGGACTTAGGACGTAGTCAGCCGAGATAGAATAGATCGATGTATCTGCATTTAGGGATAAGTTTTCCAGTACCCAAACTCTATTCTCACCGCTTTCGCTATTGCGCCAAAGCACATCAGCGTCACCATCTGCATCAAAATCAGCCCAGAGCTCAAGACTAAAGCTCAGCTCAGTCATTGCAGGTAAGGCTATAACTTGAGAACTCAGACCATCCACATCCATCAGCCACACTTGATTCAGACCTTCAACACTGCGCCAAAATAAGTCCGCTACACCATCCGCATTTAAATCACCCAAAGCGGCCAAGGAATAAGCTAGATTGGTCTGATCTGACAGGCTGTATTCAGCTTCTACCAATCCCGATTCAAAAATTAAAACGCGAGTACTGCCGTCGGACGGATTCTGGAATATGACATCAGAATCTCCATCGCCATCTAAATCACCAGCCAACTCTATGGAATAGCCCAAGGGAATTAAGCCTAAATGTGCGGCCCCGATTTTAGTACCGTTTTGAAGCACCCAAAGGCCAATATCACCAGTCGCGCGATTCCGCCACAATAGATCAACGTCATTATCGCCATCAAAGTCTCCGGTGACGGCGATAGCTTCATTTTCTTCAACGTTGCTTTCCAACGAATGACTCTCAAAAACCCCAGTACCTTCATATAGATTAAGCACTGTTGCGCCTGTTGCGTCGCTTCTCCAGAGAAGGTCTATATCACCGTCACCATCGAAGTCATCAACGGCCTTAATGGTAAATTCCGGGTCAAGAGATGGCGCATTTATTATTATCTCTAACGGTCCAGTTTCTGACATTCGCCAGATTTGAATTTCACCTGTTGCACGGCTCCACACTATATCCCTGCGAGAATCCTGTGCGAGAAATTCGTCATAGTTGGCGATACCATCACCATCACCATCTAACTCAGAATCTGGATTGAATGGGTCGCTAGAAAACACTACTTCATGTATATCACTGATTCCGTCACAATCAGCATCTAAATCTCTAGATGTGGTACACAACGGGTAGGGGAAACTTTGCGTTAATGCTGACCCAGAGTGAACAATGACCACCCTGTCAGGGAGTGAAGTACGACTTATTATGATGTCTGGGTAACCGTCGTCATTGACATCCTCAACCCGCAAAGTCGCACTTTCCGACGAGATATCAAACCCCAGTTCTAGCGCACTCAACCCTAATAGAAGCTGAGGCGCTCCGGGTGCCTCATAACCCAGGACAATCAAGCTCTGAGCCGAACTAGACGCAGCTTGAATTAATACATCATTATTACCATCCCTATTGAAATCAGCAATAATCTCATTATGCGAAGCTAATGTTCCTGATGTATTGGGAGGTGAACTTTGATAAGTAAGCTCATAATTTAGGCCAGCACTAAATATAACTGTATGCCCCAGTGCCGGCAAAAGCTCAAGATTTAGGGAAATGTCATAGGGTATGTCCGCTGTAAAACTATCGCCTAGCGGCTGGAGATATAAATCTTGCTGCCCATCCCCATTATAATCGCCTTGCCGCAAATCGTGGCCAATCAAATCCCACGAATAGGCGGATGCCCAGGAAGAAAAGACCAGCAGAACTAACGGCAAGCTAATATTAACCCTAGGAATTAGACGTTTCATTCGCACCATTCTTCCATTATTCGCAAATGAGCTAACTCAGGGCAATTGAGAATGACAAAATAAACTCCAATCCCTGGCAACTCTTTAATGTATAGTCAATTCTCATATCGTATAACACTGAACTATAATTTGAAAGAATTTTATTCCAGATTGGCTTAAGTGATGCTAAGCTAGCCGAATCAGGTCTATAACGACACAGCCTGCACACAAAAATTATCTTAATCCAACTAACAATTTTATGCTCAAAAGACGTTTTCTGTTATGTGCTGTACTTATTGGATCTGCCGCCCTGCTTGGCACTATAATCCTCATTAACAGCTCTAGAACTTCAACTGTGTATTATACTCTCGCAGGTGAAGGGCCCGATAAATGGGCCTCCGCTTGGCTCCTTAAAAGAAAAATCTCTGCCGGCAGTACTATATCTGTCGTTTCAGAGCGAGAAATTAAAGAACAGAACCCCGAATTCACTTTTGACGTACCAGGCTCGCCCTTCACCCGAAATCAACACCAAACAACTTTTGAGGTTCTGTTGCAAAACCACGAAACGACAGACAGAGCCACGAAACGACTTGCACTTATTCTAAACGATATTGAAGTCAATCTTTGGCGCGCCAACAGGTACCCTGAATCCGAAACTGTAGAACAAGCTTTTAGATTACTTCAACGCCGCTATGACATTGGTAAAACGCCCATAAATTGCTATCTTGGTTTTTTTGACACCATTGCATCGGCAATTGACAACCCATCGACTACATTCCCCACGCCGAGCGAGCTAGTTCCGAACGAAAGCTGCTCCATAGTAGAAAAGCCCAGAAACAAACCCTTTGTTAGGGAGATGGAGCTTTCTGAAATTTTGACAAAAATAGCGGATGGAGAAAAAGTAGTATTTATAGATAGCCGAGAGCCTTCAGAATATGAAGAGAGCCACATTCCCGGCGCTATTAACTTAAAGATTCGCGATGTAGCCACAGCTAATTTAGATGAACTAAAAAAAGCAAACTTAGTTGTAGCCTATTGCGTAAAAGATTTTAGAGGCTTTGAGATGGCGCGACAACTCCACAAACATGGAGTTTCGCAGGCCGTCATTGCAAAACCATACGGGTTACGTGGATGGATCGATTCAGGGCTTCCAGTAACAAAACCTAACGAAACAATTGCACTTGACGCGTTCAACGAAATCAAAAGAATTGCTCAAGATCAACTAGACTAAATGCTATAGATGAACCAACCCACATGTACTTTACAACACTTGATAGAGCACTTCGCTCGCGGCCAACATTGATCAAAGCAGTAATTTATAGTGTCGCCTCATTAATGCCCTTAGTGATATGGCTACAAACTCATAGCGACCTGCTCTACTACTTCCAACACGAGACTCCACCAGGGCAGGCTACTTACATCTTTTCAAAATTACTTGGTTTTTATGTCATAAGTTTACTGTGGCTGCAGCTGCTAATTGCAAAATTACCGAAATCAAATTCTCACAAAAAAAAAGTAAAGCCACCTACAAATGAACACGTATACATTGGTTTTGCTGTATTTCTAACGATTTTTTCACACATTCTTTGCTTTATCTTTGCTGTTTTCTTGCGCTCTGGAAAGGCACCAATACAGCTGTTCGTTCCAAACTTAAACCAAGATTACTATCACAACAGTATTTCGATTGGCGCCATAGGGCTTTGGCTTATTGTAATTGTAATGCTAGCTGGGCTTGCTCGTCGTCACAAAATCATTATTGGTAGCGTTATGCACAAATTAGCATTTCCTGCCTTTTTTTTAGGGCTCATTCATAGTTTTCTTATTGGTACCGAAACGAGAAGCTTTGTGTATTTTGCATTTGTTAGCTTCATGATATTTACATTACTCATTCTGTATCTATACAGCGTCTCAAAACCCTACAGAACTATCATCACTTCTTGACCACCAAGTCATGGCGCCGTTGTATTAGCCTACGAGGCGGCTTCAGCCGCCGCCAAAAAAGACTATCGAAAATATTTCACTGATTATTTTTAGCTATAGCTTAGTGTAATCAAGTGACGAACAGCCTTGTGGATAAAATGAATGGATTAAATGTATGGGGCTTGAAGAACTCGGCCCGGCCTACAACTCAACGGTTTCGACTAATATTTGAACACTTTTGACAAAAAAGAAGACCTAAATCTCTCTGGTAGACCTGGAAAGTTAAATTGAGGATATTTGACAAAATCGAGATGAAAAGAGGATATTAGAATCAAGTACTTAAAGAACCGCTATCTGAAGGCTTTCCGCAAAGTTCTATTCATATAACTGCAATCTAAACCCAGTAACGTCCCGCTATTTCTGAACCACTGGAACCCCCTTCTGCGGCAAAACCCGTGGAGCCGGGTTCCTTCGCGGGAGCTTCCCCTATGTCGTACTTGGAGCGAGAGGAATCAGCACTCCAGGCTCGGGAAACACAAGACGGGCTCGGCGTGACCTTTCTGAGCAACGTCAAAGCCATCCGCCAATACGCGGCGTCGTTCTTTAAGGAGCGGCAGGACATTGACGACCTGGTGCAGGATGTCTACCTGCGCGTGGCCGAACGCGGCGGCCTGGCCGATGTGCGCTCACCCAAGGCCTTTTTGTGCAAGGTGGCGAGAAACATCGCCCTCAATGAGCAAAACCGCTCCGAGGTGCGCCTGAGCGAGCCACTGGAAGACTCGGTGATTGAGCGCGATGCGCCGGCCACCCTGAGCCTGGATGAGCAGGCTGAGCAACGCCAGCGCTTTGGGCACCTGTGCGATGCCATTAACGAACTGCCCACCCAGTGCCGCCGGGTGTTTGTGATGAAGAAGATTGACGGGCTGTCCAACCAGGAGATTGCGCAAGCGTTAAACATTTCCGTCAGCACGGTGGATAAGCACTTGGCCAAGGGGATGATTGAGTGCAAAGAAGCGCTGAAAAGGCTCGGGCATCTGGAGCCACCCCAGAAAAGGCGTAGCCACCCTGCCCTGAAGCCCCTAGGCCATACCGCTAATCATTAGACTGACACGCATGAACACAGTACAACCGTTTAAAAGCAAGCGATCCGTGCAGGAAGAGGCAGCCGATTGGGTGCTGACGCTGGACAAGCGCGACCTGAGCGAGCTCGAGCGCGCCGAGCTCAAGCGCTGGCTGGCGCAAAGCAAAACCAATGAACGAGAGTTTATGGAGCTCGCCGAGCTGTGGAATTTGACTGACGCCTTGGCCGCAAACGCGATTGCCGAACCGCTCCCCAGTGATCCGCCGCGCACCGAAACCCAAGCCGTCAGGCCGTGGCGCAAGGCTCACGCGATTGCCGCCTGCGCTGTTGCGCTTAGCCTGTTTCTCGGCGTACTGATCTGGCAAGAGCCGCCGGGGCAACCGGCGCAAGCGGCAAGCTACGTCACTGCGGTAGGAGAAATACGTGAGATCCCCCTGAGCGATGGGTCTGTGATCTCACTCAACACCGACTCGCAGCTGGAGGTGCACTACTCAGCATCGCTAAGGGCAGTGCGCCTGTTATCAGGTGAAGCACATTTTACCGTTGCCAAGGACGCCAGCAGGCCCTTTGCGGTTGAGGTGGGAGACAACATCGTCACCGCCGTCGGCACGGCATTTAATATCCGGCGCACCGGCCCGACAACGGATTTAATGGTCACCGAAGGTCGTGTGCGCGTGGACAACCGAAGAGCAGCCAAAGCGCCCAAAGAAACAATGACTGGAAACGTCGAAAATCTATTGGTATCCGCCGGCGAGGAGCTGCAGATTACCCCCGACACGCCAAAAGCCATCGAAACGTTTGACGATGCAGAAGCTCAACGAAAACTATCATGGACGGCTGGCATGTTGTCTTTTGAGAACACGCCGCTGGCCCAGGCCATAGAAGAAGTATCGCGCTACACCGATCTTACCATTGTTATCGGCGACGCCGGTCTCAATGACGTTAAAGTCGGTGGCTATTTTAAAGCGGGAGAAACGGAGTCGATGCTGGAAATTCTCCAGCTGAGCTTTGATATCGACGTTCAGAAAACGGATGCTAACGTCATTGTGTTAAAGAAAAATGACGATTCCCGTGAGCTTCATTAAATTTATTCCAATCCGCAAAAAAAAGCATTTTTTACGAAATGCGACTGGCAGATTCACTTCCCTCACCTGTCCTTTAGAGCGTGGCATGGCCGTTTCGCAAAAAAAAGCGAGAACGACATGCCTGGGTGCTCTTCTGATAGCAGCGACCCTCAGCCCCGGTGCAGTCATTGCACAAATCAGTGCTGAGGCGTCCGCACAAGAAACTCGCTATCAGTTTGACATCGACACACTACCGGCCAACCAGAGCCTGAAATTGTTTGCCCAACAGGCGGACATTCAGATTCTGTTTCCGGCAGAGCTTGTGGATGGGCTGAAGACCAGTGAAGTGTCGGGGCTCTACTCAGTGGATGAGGCCATTCATCACATTCTCGCCGGAACCGGCCTTGTGCCGGTGTTTACCAGTAGCCGGATATTGACCATTACTGCGGACAAAAGCAGACCGTCAGGCGAGGATGAAGAAGTGGAGTTCAAGAAAAAACAATTATCAGGGGTCATTGCCTTTTTAACGGCAATGGTAAGCCAGTCAGCCGTGCAGGCCCAAGAGGACAGCAACGGCAACAGTGTTGAAGAAATTCTTATCACCGGCAGCTATCAAAAAAGTTTGCGCCAAGCTGTCGAAATCAAGCGTGCCAGCATCGGCTTTTCGGACTCCATTATCGCGTCTGACATTGCCGACTTCCCAGAGCAGAACCTGGCCGAGGCGTTACAGCGTATTCCCGGCGTGACCATCGAGCGCAACAAAGGCCTTGGCAACAAAGTTAACGTGCGCAGCCTGCCGAGCGAATTCACCCACGTTACCATCAACAACTTGGCCACGGCGTCGGGCAGTGGCGGCCGGGATATTGAGTTTGACAGCTTTGCCTCCGACATCATTCAGCAAGTCACGGTGCAAAAGTCGCCCACCGCAGCCGATGAAGAAGGCGGCATTGCCGGCTCGGTGAAGATCACCACCGCCCGCCCCTTTGACTACACCGGCCGCAAGGTGATTGTCTCTGCCGAGGGAGCCTACAACAGCATCTCAGAGGAAATTGACCCTAATTTTTCTTTTCTGGCGAGCAACACCGTGGGCGACTGGGGCGCACTGGTGTCTTTCTCCCATTCAGAGAGAACCAACCGCACCGATGCCAACTCGGGCGTAAACTTCAGACCGCTGTCCCGCTGGCTGGAAAAGTCCGGATCATCGCAGCACCAGTCTGACCAAGCCGCGTTTGTGCTTGAGCGCGACACCGGCATTGTTATCAACGACCGCTTTGACAGCGACGAAACCAGTCGCGTAGTCTTTATGGACAAGGCCGGCGATCGCTCCTATTTGAACGAGCAAGAAAAGTGGGGCGCTACCGCATCGATTCAGTTCCAGCCCAGCGACGATTTCTCACTGACGTTTGATGCCATGCTGGGCAAGTACGACACCGTAGAGGATGAATACGACGCGGCCGCCTACTCTGCTTCTAGCCCCAGCACGCTGGATACCATCCACGCCTATGACAGCGACACATTGAGCGACTATGGCATTACCGTGCTGACCGACACCTCTTACGCGCTGACTCAACACGAGTTTCTCAGCAAAGAGAATGTCAACGAGACCGACTACCAACAATTTAGCCTGGACGCCGACTGGACGCTGGGCAGTTGGACCATTAACGGGTTGATCGGCTACTCGGGCGCCGAGAAACTGTCCGACAGAACCAACCTCAAGCACACGTCTTACGCGCCCTCGCGCACCCGCTACACCGAGCACGGCGGGCAGACCATTATGAGCGATGACCCGGACTCCATCGACATGTACGATGCGCCGTCCACCTACTTGTTTGACTTCTATGAAGTGCAACTGGAGGACATCAAGGACGACAAATTCGCCGCGCAACTGGATATTATTCGCGACATGAACCTGGACTTTTTCCCGGCTCTGGCCAAGGTTCAGTTTGGTGCCCGCTTTACCGACAAAACCAAGGAGCGCGATCAAGGCACGAATCAGGTGAAGGGGCCAACCGAGGGCGACTCTAGCTGGAGCGGTGTACGCACACTGCAGGACAGCGAACTGACGTCTATCGACGATTTGGTGCCCGGCGGTGAATACCTGCCCGATCTTTCCTACAGCCCCACCTGGTCGCAAGTGTCTAACGAGTACGCCCGTTCGGAGTTTCGCTACGCGGGTTTCCACGTAGACTTTGAGCCAGACCAGTACTATCAGGTTGAGGAAGAGGTCACCAGCCTCTACGCCATGGCCGACTTTGAGTTTGATATCGCCAATCTGCCAACCCAAATCAACATTGGCGCGCGCTATGTCGACACCTCTGTTCTGTCGTTTGGCTACCATCAGGTGCAGAATCAGGACGGCTCTACCGGCTACACCTCAGAACCCATCTCCAAAGACGGCAGCTACGATGACCTGCTGCCGAGCATCAACATGGTGGTGGATCTGACTGAAAACCTGATGTTTAGAGCCGCCGCCTCTCAGACCTTGATGCGCCCTGCCCTGACGGACATTGCCTACAAGCGCACCGTTAGCGTCAATGACTTTAAATACCGCGACGGCAACCCGGATCTCAAACCGACTTACGCCGACCAGTGGGAGATGGGTGTTGAGTACTACCTGGAAGACGGTGGACTCTTCTCAGCGTCTTACTTTGAGAAAACCATTGAAGGCGTGGTGCGTGAATCCTTGACCGGTATTGTGCCAGACGTTACCAAATACAACGATAACGGCACTCTCGATGGTATCTACGACTTTGAGGTGTATCAAAAGGTCAACGCCGACGGTGACTACGACGTGTCCGGTGTGGAGCTTGTGGCCCAGTTCCCGCTCAGCATGTTTACCGATGCGTTGGACGGCTTTGGTATTAACGCCAACTACACCATTTTGGACAACTCACTGACCGGCGAATCCGATCTGGATATCCCCACCGCACCGGAAGGTCTGGCGGAGAACACTTACAACTTTGCCGTCTACTACGAGAACGATACCTTTGATGCGCGCCTACTGTACAACTATAAAGACAAGTACGTCGAGCGCATAGAGCGGGATATGTACCCTGTGTATCGCGACTCCTACGGCCAGCTGGATTTTTCCATTGGCTATCGCATCACCGACAGCATCAAGGTCACCCTGGAAGGCATCAACCTCACTGACGAGGAAACCAAGGGCTACACCATAGACCCGAGGTTCCCGACCATGTATGAGGTGTCGGGCAGCCGCTACACTCTGGGCGTGCGCGGCAGTTTCTAAAAAAACAATTTCATGAGCATGAGCCATTGGCACAGGGACAGTGCCCCTTTTTTTGTAATCACTATGCCCTATTTCAGCCGTACACTTCTGCAAAGTTTCTCTATACACTTCTTTGTGTTCACTGCGCTTTCTCTGCCACTCCAACCAAGTTTGGCCAGCGACAAAGACACGCAAGCGCTTCAAATCGCTTTTATGCCCGACATCCACTTCCATGATGTCTACGCCGATTTTTCGGGTGAAGCTTTTACCGGCATTGATAACCACGTCAGCGGGCACAAAGCGACCATTCGCAGTATGCGCGCGCAGGTACACTCTACGCGCCTGTTCAACGAAAACTATTTTGCCCTGCTCGCGGCTCTGGACGATGCTGTAGAGCGCGGCATCAAGCTGATTGCCCTGCCCGGCGACTTCAGCGACGACGGGCAACCGGTGCACATGCGCCGCTTTGCCGAAATTCTGAAAAGCTACGAGACGCAGCACGGCGTCAGGTTCTTTGCCGCACCGGGCAATCACGATCCGGTTCGCCCTTATGCCAGCGCCGGTGGTGAACCGGATTTCTTAAACAGCGACGGCTCTGAACTTGCCATTTACAGCACCGATCACCCTCGCTGCCAATCGGCAACAGCCTCCGATACCCCAAGCGGCGCCCTGATTTGCACTGAAGATATTCAACACCTGGGCTATACGGGGATTCTGAGCTACCTGAACAGCGCCGGCTTTTTCCCGAGCTCAGACTACCTTTACTGGGAAACCCCCTTTTCATCGTATTCGCACACACACTATTCGCTGGATAAGGCCAGAGCTGCCGGGAACATGGTAAGGCGTCAGTACAGTCAGTGCCCAGCCGGTAAAGACACAACGAGCGAGCAATGCCAAAAGCTCCCGGATGCCAGCTACTTGGTCGAGCCAGTAAAAGGGCTCTGGTTAATGTCAGTGGACTCGAACGTCTACCAACACGAGCACAGCGAGCCAAGCGGCTACAAAGGTTCGGGGAATGCCGGTTACAACTCAGTGCTTGTGCACAAATCGCATCTGGTGGACTGGCTTACAAGAACCTCGAAAGCGGCGGAGCAACAGGGAAAGCTGCTGATCACTTTTAGTCACTTCCCCATGGTGGGATTCTACGATGGGAAGGAAGACGCGATTGGTGAGCTATTCGGTGATGCGGCCTTTCAACGCCAGCGCCTGCCAATGCCAGGCACGAGCCATACGCTCGCGACGACCGGCGTAAAAGTGCATATTGCCGGACACATGCACCTAAACGATACCGGCATTCAAAAAACCGATCAGGGCCACACCCTGGTCAACATTCAGGCACCCAGTCTGGCCGCCTACCCACCCGCGTATAAGATTATTCGCTGGCACCGACAAAGCCGGTTGGAAGTTGAAACAGTTCGTATCGATCAGGTGCCGCGCTTTGACGAGCTGTTTGAGCACTACCGCACTGAGCACAAGTACCTGACACAAACAGGCGCCGACGCCGTATGGGACCTGGGCATTCTCGACTCTAGAACTTATCACGACTATACCCTTGGACATCTGCGTGAGCTGATCAAACACCGCTTTATCCCGCACGAATGGCCCGCTTCGCTGGCAGAGCCGCTGCTTAGCTTAAACGCCCTGCAACTGTTCACCCTCGCGCAAATGGACGTTGGCAAACCCATTCCAACGACCCCAAGCGATTGGCTAGCGCACCCCGATTGGCAAGCGGCCAGTGCGACAGCGAAACAGTTGATAAACCGTCAAGGAATACAAAGCAAGGCGCTCGAAAACCTAACGGGTTTTGAAATGATTGTGGATTTTTATAAGGTGAGAAACGGCGGTCAGCTGGGCCTGCAGGACTTACCTCGCGAGCGACTGGCTATCTATAAACTGCTGACTGATAGCTATTCATCGCAAACGTCGGCCCCGGCCAATCGCCAAGGCGCGAATGTCGCAGACGCCATCGGCCGGTTCTTGGCGATTTTTGATGCGATGATGACGGGCGCAGCCGACGATCACTTTGAAGTTGACCTGGACTCTGGCCGTGTTGAGCGCTTACCGCGAAAAACAAGGCAGTGACCACTTTTGCGGTATCTGCGGTCACTGCCGTATCTGTCCGTCTGCCGGCGCTAGTGTTTCTCGTCTCTTTGCGGTTTAGGCACAAAGAAGTCAAAGAGCGTGGGGTCACCCTCGCTCTTCAACCAGCGTTTGGGAAAGTCGGCGGCTTTCGAGCGATCTTTTTCCCGGTACACGGCGCCGTGGGTGTACTTCTCGGTAAACGGAATCACATGCTCTGCCATGAGATCACCTATTCAGGATTATTATTGTAACGAGCGGTTCTGCACCAACAAAGATTCAAAAAGTGCTATTGAACCCTACCCGAGCAGACAAACAATCACAACGGCAGACGCCGAAGAAAGCTCAATTTTTGTAAACCTACAGCGACATCAAGACCGGGGCGCGTGCTCAGACAGCACAGCCAAGACCATCGCCAGAGAAAACCCCGCGAGCGTCAGTAAGGCAAAGTAGTACACCAAGCCGACGCCCAAGCCCCAGCTCGCACAGGCCAATAGCAGTACAGCGACCAGCAGCGACCATCCGGCGGGCCGAAAAAGCGGCGCGAGGCGCGTAAACGCTTCGCCACCGCCCAAACGCGAGACGGTCTTGCGGTGGCTCTTCTGGCTCAGCGCCAGCAGCGCAAAGCCCGCGAGTAAAAAGACAAAACACGCTAGCGCCATGGGTCAGCTCTCCTGCGCCGACAGGTTTAAGGGACTGCCAGCGCGCACCGGCTCGCCGAGTCGGCTGGATAAATAGCGTCGGGCATAAACAGCGACCGCAGCCAGTGTGAGACACAGCGCATCCACGCTGATAAACACCCAGTCTGCAGCCAGGGCGCTCGTTAAAAATCCGCGCTCGGTGGTCAGTGCGTTGACAATGGGCAAGGCCGCAAAAACCACGGCCGCAAGCGTGAGCAGTTCAACCCAGCAGCGCCGGATTGGACGAGCCAGGGGGTAGAGCATCGCGGCGGCCAGGGTGATAAACATAACGTGAATCTCCCAGTCTGCCCTGCCCTCCATACCCGCCGGCAAAAGGCGGTTGGCGAGAAAATAAGCGCCGATAGCGATGGGCACACCGACCACCGTCCCCACGTTCAGGCTTTCGACCAAGCGAAAGCCAAAGCTTGGGTTTTTAAGTTGCGAGGGACCTCGTTTAACCGACCAGAGTATCAACCCCGAACCGATCATCGCGGTACCCAGCAAGCCGGAAATAAAATAGAGCCAGCGCAGCCCGGTTCCGGCAAAGAGCCCCTCATGCAGTCCAAGCAAGGTGTCGTAAATGGCCTTTGGCACCTGATCGCCGGCGCCCTCGCGCCGGATAAACTCACCACTGGCGCTGCTGTAGATTAACTCGGGCCCATCGCGCAGCGGCGAATGGGAGGCGGCGCTCAGGTGCACCTCCCCCGAACTGTCGGTCGGGCTATACACATTAACGTACGCCACCTCATTGCCGAGTCGGCTGCGGGCGTCGGTAACTAGTGCGGATAAGTCCTGCACGGATTGGCGCTCACCAGAAAGCTCAGCCGTGGCGCCGGCGCCGTAGAGCTCATCAAAAAACCTCTGGCGGTTGTCATCGCCAAAGCCATAGCTGCCCGCCACCACCAGCGGCATATAGGTGAACAAAAAGAACACCAGGCCGCTGTAGGTAATCATAATGTGAAACGGCAAAGCCATTACGCTGAGCAGATTGTGGATATCCAGCCACGAGCGCGGCCCTTTATTGCGCCGAAAAGTGAAAAAGTCCTTAAAGATTTTCTTGTGCACCACAATGCCGGTAATAATCGCCAGCAACATAAACAGGGTGCACACGCCGACGATGTAATAGGCGGTGGTACGCGGCAAGTAGTGAAGCGCGTAATGCATCCGGTAAAGCGCCTGACCACCGCCAGTGGCGCGGCCCGAGAGTTCTTCGCCAGTGCCCACGTCAATAAAGGCACTGCCGGTTTTGCCACGGGCTTGCTCGCCCTCGGGATACTCTTCCCAGAACAAGCGCAGGTGCGGCGTATTGCGATTAACCGGCAAAGCCATAAACCAGCGCTTTGCCTCGGGCGCCTTGTCGGTCAAGTACGCCTGCCCCGCTCTGGCTGCGTCTTCGGCGCTGGCCGTTTCTACCGGCAGCTCCGGCTTCATCCAGGCATCGATTTCCGAGTCAAAGTAGCCGAGGGTCCCGGTGAGAAAGACAAAGTATAAAATCCAACCCAGGCTCAAACCCGTCCAGGTGTGCAGCCAGTTCATCGATTGGCGAAAACCACTTCTCACAGCAACACTCCCCGTGTCAGCCACAGTGCCAATGCCACGCTCACCCCGGTCACACCCCAAACCCACACCAGAGCACGGCGGGTGGAGGCCGCGGCGAACACCCACATGACTATGGCGGTGAACAAGGCAAAACTTACCAGGGCCCCTGCGACGACGCCCTGAGCGGGCTCGAGAGGCAGGGCGTAGGACAAGAATACGCCAGCGCAGGCGCTGATCAGGTAGCCCCCGAGCGCTGCAGTCAGGACGCGCGCCAGTACGTGCCAGCGGTAGGCCGGGTCTTTGGGACTAAGACGTTGTGAGGTTTGACTCATGAATAAACCCTTGCACCATAAAAAGGACGGCAGCGCCTCAGTGAGGCCTGCCGTCGATGGCTATGCAAAGAGGAGAAGCTCTATCGCATTTTGCTAATGATAACTATTATCAATATAACTCACAAGCTCCGTTTTAATCTGAATGTGGGATAACGCGCAGGCTCCGCACCAATCGCTATTGATAACTGTTCGCATTTGTGTAAGCATGTGTCCATAAGCACGGCCACACCATGAATTTTGAGGCACACCATGGCAGTCAAACCAATCAGCAGCGCCGGTCCGCTCTCGCTCGCCAAAGCCGCGAAGCGCCGGGCGCCGACCCACACCGGTGCACAGGTGGCCACCCTTGAAGGCCGCCGGCCGGCGCTGGAACGGTTTATTCGCCGCGGCGCCCTCCCCGAGCACCCCGCACTGGTTGACGAGCTGTTTGCGTTAGATAGCGTTCACCGGGGGTGCCCGGTCCCCGCCCAAAGGGCCAGACTCATTCGCCAGTTTGAACTACTCTTTGAGACGATCGCCGATACCCAGGTGGCCGGGCATTGGCGCGAGCTCTGCCTTGACCAGATTTTTCGCCCGGCCTACGCCCTGCAGCGTTTGGCCGATGACGAGACCAGCCGGCGTGAAGCCAAGGCGCTTTTCACCCGGCTGCTCACTCAGGCAAGCTGCCTGCGAATCACTCACTCAGACTCCAGAGACGTATTATGAGCAGCACACGTATTGAAAAAGACAGCATGGGCGAGCTCGATGTCCCGGTCGATGCGCTCTACGGCGCGCAGACCCAGCGAGCCGTGAACAACTTTCCCGTTAGCGGCTGGAGCATGCCCGAGGATTTTGTTCGCGCGCTTTTGCTGATCAAAGCCTCCGCCGCCCAGGCCAATGCCGAGCTTGAAGCGCTGGACAGCGACATCAGCGAGGCGATTGTTCTATCCGCCGCGCGTCTGCAAAAAGACCCTTCACTGATGCACCACTTTCCGGTGGACGTTTTTCAAACCGGCTCGGGCACCAGCTCTAACATGAACGCCAATGAGGTCTTGGCCACGCTGGCCGGTAAGATATCCGGCAAAAGTGTCAGCCCCAACGACCATGTCAATTGCGGCCAGAGCAGTAACGATGTAATACCCACGGCCATTCATGTGAGCGCCGCCCTGGCCGTGAACAAAAAACTGTTGCCGGCACTCGAGCATTTGGCACGCGCCTGCCGCGACAAGGCATCAACAGTCGATGGTTATGTGAAAACCGGCCGTACGCATTTGATGGACGCCATGCCTGTGCGCATGAGCCAACCCATCAACGCCTGGGCCGGGCTGATTGAACAGCACTGCCAGAGTTTGCGCCACCAGCTAGCGGCCCTGCAGACACTCGCGCAGGGCGGCACGGCAGTCGGCACAGGCGTGAACGCCCATAAACGCTTTGCCGAGATTTTCTGCCGCAAACTCAACGCCCTGACCGGCCAGGACTTTTCCCCGGCCGAGGACTTTTTTACCCACATCAGTTCGCAGGACATTGCCGTGTCATTGTCGGGCCAGCTGAAAGCCACGGCAGTCAGCCTGATCAAAATAGCCAATGACCTGCGCTGGATGAACTCCGGCCCTCTGGCCGGGCTGGGTGAAATTGAACTTGAAGCGCTGCAACCCGGCTCTTCCATTATGCCGGGCAAGGTCAACCCGGTTATTCCCGAGGCGGCCGTTATGGTGGGCGCTCAGGTCATCGGCAATGATGCCGCCATCACCCTGGGTGGGCAGTCGGGTAATTTTGAGCTCAACGTTTCTCTGCCACTGATTGCCCACAACCTGTTAAACAGTATTAACTTGTTGAGCAACATCAGCCACCTAATGGCCGACAAGGCCATAGCGACCTTCAAAGTCAACGCTGAGCAACTGGAAAAATCCGTTGCCCGCAACCCGATTCTCGTTACCGCCCTCAACCCCATCGTCGGTTACCTAAAAGCGGCCGAGATTGCCAAAGCGGCTTATGCCAGTGGCAAACCCATCATTGAAGTGGCAGCGCAAATGACGGACTTACCCGAAGACGAACTGCGTGACTTATTAGACCCTGAAAAACTGACTCGCTGACAATAACAGCCGCGGCGGAGACTCACTATGGAAAAGACCTTCACATCTGGCAGCAGACAACACGAATACTGGCAACAGCCCATGGACACGGGCATGCTCGGCTGCAAGTTGCAATCGCGAGCGCGCAAGTATCTTAACAATCATCAATGGCAATTCGCTGTGCGCGACTATGCCGCCGCGCTGGAGGTTGCCGACACCATGCTCAATGAGCCAGAGAGCAGGAGCTTTGCCATAGAGCGCTATATGCGCGCTGCGCTTGAGTTGATTTACGCCGTGCGCAAACACAAACCGCACACAGACCTAAGCGTGCTGATTGACACAACACAAAAGCGTTTGGCGCCCTTTTTTTCGCCGACGCCGATAGAGCTTGTCACCGCGCCTCTGGTCGATCTTGCCTTCTCACCCATCAGTGATGTCGATGACTGGATTCATATGCTGCTCTCCTACGAAGCAAGGGGGCAGCCTCTGCCCCATTAACCCCTACCACCAACACCAATGAACTAACGATTGGGTTGCTCTTTAGCAGGCTGCTAGAGCAGCCCGGGCATTTTACTGGAGCAAACATGTCAGACTTAACCGAAGCCAATGTCGGGCTGATTTTTGGCACCGACACCGGCAATACCGAAGAGATTGGCGATAAGATTTCCACCGCTCTTGCCAGCTTTGGCGTAAGCGTTGAAATGATTAACGTCAGCGAAACCTCACCTGAGGAAATCGAGGCCTTCGACTTTATTATCATGGGCATTCCCACCTGGGATTTCGGCGGCATCCAGGAAGACTGGGAGGAGTTTGAAGAGCAAATCCTCGCCACTCAACTGCAAGGCAAGACGGTAGCGCTCTATGGCCTTGGCGATCAACGCGGTTACGGCTTTTACTTTCTGGATGCCATGGGCTGGCTGAACGAGCGCGTGCTCAAAGCCGGCGCCCGGGTCATAGGCGCCTGGCCCACCGAGGGTTACGACTTTGATGAGTCGCTGGCACTGAATGCAGAGCGCACTCACTTTTGCGGCCTGGGCATCGATGAGGATCAGCAGTTTGAGCTCACCGATGAGCGCGTAGAACAATGGGTCGCGCAAATTGTGACTGAATTTGCCGAAGCCAGTGCAGCCTAAGCCAGGGAAGCCCATGAAGCCTTTTTTGTGCCCCAAACACTGCGCCCAGGCCATGGCCAACCCCGCGCGCAATCAACTGCTGTGCGACAAGCTACTGCTCGCAGCCCGCGCGGAGTTGCTGCATGAGCGTTGGGCCGAAGCCATCCCCTATTACGGCACCGCCTTTGAAGCCTCGCAGCTGCTGTTGAACCCCGCCGCCAGCGCAGCGCCAGCCAGCCCGGACAATGTGCGTCAGCAGCAATACCTGAGGATCGCCCTGGAGCTGATCTACGCCTGTCGCAAATGCCACCATACCATCGACCTTGCCGAGTTGATCGAGCTGACCAAGCGCCCACTGGCCCTCACAATGGCCCCTATCCCCTTGCAACAGCTCATGGCCCCCTTGATTGGCGTGGCTTTTTCCCCTCTGCCCTCTGTCGACGAATGGATGCGTCGTTTACTGGCAGTGGAGGAGGCCAGAGAGCAAACCCTCCACTGAAAACGAGAATTGTTATTGTAATCATCACTGGTTATGATAACGCCTCTTGTTCCCAGGAGAGGATTATGGCCCGGACCCCTACCCTGTTCAGCGCACCGAAAACCCGCGTGCTGGCGTGTATTATCGGTGTGCTGATCACTGCCACGCTGATTACCGCCGGTGGCGCCACTTACTTGCCGTTTAACGAAATAGACCGCATTGGCGTGCCGATTTTACTTTTTCCGGTCACCTGGACCTTGCTGTTTCTGTTTGCAGCCATGGCACGCAGCGTGTGGCGCGTATGGGCGGCATTGAGCCTTCTCTCTCTGGTCCATGCGGGCCTCATCTATCAGCACTTGGCCGGGTAAACTCATGCAGCGCGATACCACAAAAAAATTCTACATTGTCCACAGTTGGCTCGGGGTGATTACCGGCATACTGCTGTTTATCGTCGCGTTCACCGGCGCTCTGTCCGTTTTCGGTCATAACGAGCTCAAAATCTGGTCCCACGAGGGTATTCGTAGCGACGTTTCGGAAGACTACATGGCCATAGAGTCTCTGGTGCGCCAGCACGTCGCCGAGGTCGACCCCGAGTATCGTGATCACGTCAGAATCATACTGCCGGGACAAAGCAGCGCGACCAGCCTGTTTATTGCTTTTGAAAAAGACGTCGAACTTGAGAACGGACAGCACGAACACCATGTCATCGCCTACCGCCACCATCCGCAAACGCTGGAGCAAGAGGATGTCTTTAAAGGCTCCCTGATGGAATGGTTCACCAGCGGCGCGACAGACATGGCGGACTTTATGGTGACCTTTCACGCCGATTTGCATCTGGGCAACCCCTGGGGCCTGGTGCTGACTGGATTGCTGGGGCTGACGCTTTTCGCCTCGGTGGTCACGGGCGTGATCATCCACCGCAAAATTCTCAAAGAGCTTTTCAGCTTTCGTCCCCTGCGCAGCCTGCGCCTGCTGATTACTGACACTCACAAGGTGCTCGGCGTTTGGGGCCTGCTGTTTCATGGGGTTATTGCTTTTACCGGGGCATTCCTCGGCCTGGTCTTGGTACTTTTGGTTCCAGCCGCTGCTTTTGTGAGCTTCGCCGGCGATCAGGAAAAACTGGTGGAAACCTTTATTCCGGAAATAGAGCCGGCCATTACCGGCGAGGCCGCTGAACCCCGCACGGGCGACATTCTCACCGCTTTTCGCAACGCCAACCCAGAGCTGCGCCTGGTGGACATCAACATTCACGGCTGGGGCGACAAGGCCGCCATCATGGCCATCTCTACCCTCGGCGGTGACACTCTCGCCGCGAGCGAAACCTATGAGTTCAACGCCGTCACCGGCGAAGAGCAAAAGCGCTATAGCACTTTTGGCAAGCACGATAGCGTTACCGGCTCGCTGCTCGATGCCATGTACCCCTTGCACTTTGGCAACTTCGGCGGAGTGTTTGTCAAAATCATCTGGAGCCTGCTGGGTATCGGCACCGCCTTACTCGCGGTCACCGGTATGATGATCTGGATTGAAAGGCGCGCTTATGGACCGGAAGGCAGTCTGTCACAGCGAGCGTACCACCGAATCAGCCGGTTTACCGTTGGCAGCTGCATGGGCCTGGTGGTGGGCAGCATTGCGCTGTTTTACGCTCAGTTGTTGTTACGGGTGGATGATCAGTCGTTTGGTTTCTGGCTCGGGGTGATCTTTTTTGGCAGTTGGCTGGCCATCATTGGCTACGCACTTGCCATCGACAACAGCTACAAAAGTATTCAATCCCTGTTTCTGTTGTGTGGCCTGATGGCGCTCGGTGTGCCTCTGGCCAACGCGTTAGTAACCGGCGATGCCCTGCCGCTGGCTTTTGCCGAAGGCAAAATGGTCACTGCCTGGGTGGATGCCAGCTTACTCGTGATCGGCGGCTTCCTGATCTGGGCGTCAAGAAAGTTACCCGCCGAACGCCCTGCCAGCAGCTCGCTGAAACGTCAGCGCCCGACACCCCAAACCAGTGAGCTGCTAGAGGAAAGCCTATGAACAGTCTGATATTGCTTCTGGCCGTGCTTGCCAATATCGCGACCGTACTGTGCTGGCACCGGCAAGGACGTGCCGGCGCCAAGGCGCGCCTGAGTTTTATTCTGGCAGGCATAGCGGCCTTTGCCATAAGCTGCGCTCTACTCGCTATTCCCTACGCCTGGAGCCGAGCACCCTTTATCGCACTGGGCCTGCTTGGCCTGAGTGGCTGGCTGCATGTCTTTGCCCGGCCGCTGTGGCTGAAATCTTCGTCATAAAAAAACGGCAGCTATAAGCTGCCGTTTTCACATTGTTTTCTACTGATTGGGCCTTTAAGGTGCTCATCCTGAGCCTCTTAATGATCATCTCATACAACTTTTGGGCTTTTCGCAATCCACTACGTTTACAGGGCTCGCTTTCGACTTCCGCAACAACGACGCATCGCGCCGCTGTTCACCCGCCAGTCACAATTACCGGGTGAATTGGCGTGATTAAAAGCGGTATTCCACACCGGCACTGAGCACACGAGGCGCGCCGAGAGTGATGGACGGCGGCGTGCCCTGATTGGCAAGCTCCACGTACTGCTCGTCAAACAGGTTAGACGCCGTTGCGTAGACGCCCAGCTGATCCCATTCATAACCCACTTTCAGGTTCACCAGCGTGCGCGAATCATTGCGCGGATCAAAACCCGGGTCGCCCTCGCTCAACCCTTCGCTGTAGGGGTTAACCGCGACGATAGAGTTATCAGCGTAATTGGCGTTGATGTTGGCGAACAGACCGCTGGCCGACCGATAAGTCGCGCCGACGCTGGCGGTCCACTCCGGCGCACGGGGAAACGCCCGGCCCGAAAGGTCCAATGTCTGCGTGGGTTGCACAATCAAAAACTCGTCAAACTCCGTCTTGCTGTACCCCAGGCCACCGTAGACTCTCAAGGCCTCACTCAGAGCGTAGTTTAACTCCAGCTCAAAACCTTTTACCGTTGAGCTACCGGCGTTGCGAGTCTCGGTATCGAAAGAGCTGCCGGACAATTGCACGGCAATCTGCTGATCCTGCCAGTCAATTAAAAAGGCGTTGGCGTTGGCGGTCAGCGCGCCATCGAGCCAGCTGGTGCGCAGGGCCAGCTCATAGTTATCGGTAAACTCGGGCTGGTAGGTAAAGATCGTACCCTGGAAAACATTCGTGCCCACACCACCTGAGCGATAGCCCTGCTGAAAAGTGAAGCTCAGGTTCACATCATCGGTGAAGTGGTAAGTGGTACCGACTTTGGGCAGCAGCTCATCAAAGCTTGCATCTGCAGCCGGCTCAGTGCCCGATGCGTCATCCACCATTTGATAGAGCTGGGCGTTGATGCCGGTGAGTAAGGCGGCCAGCTGCGGGTTGGCAGCGTAGTCAGCCGGGTTGGGCAGCAGCGCTTCATTGTCAATGGTGTACAAGGTATCACTGCTGTTTTCCTGCTCCTCTTTGTCCCAACGCAGGCCGCCAAAAATATCCCAGCGCTCAGTTACTTTAAAGGTCAGGTCGGTAAAGATAGCCTGAGTCGTCACCGCCTGGGTCACCTTTGAATAGGTGCCCAGTTGCACCGGATCGATGGGCTCATAGAGCGATAACACCATACCCGCGGTTTGCTGGTCGAGCCCCAGGCCACCGTACTCAGGTGGGGTAACCAACAGCGTTGGCAAGCCGGTTTGCGCCAATGTCAAACCGCGCTGTCCACTGGCCACATCTTCTACATCCAGGTCCGAATAATAGGCGCCAATGACACCACTTAAACGGTCGTACTCCAGAACAAAGCGAAACTCCTGGCTCACGGTTTCATCAGTTCTGTCGTCGAGCAGAATAGACTGGGGCTCAGCGGTGGCATCACCGTCCCACTCGTAGGCGTAGTTCGAATCGGAATAGCTGCTAATGGCACTGAGCTGCCAATGATCGTTCAGCTCGTAGTTGAGCTCCAGGGTAGTGATATCCGCTTCGTTGCTTTCAAAAGTAGGATCGTTAAAGGTGGTAATCCGGTGATTGTAATCATCGCCATCTTCGGCCGGCTCGGTCCAGCGCACACCAATTTCGGTTTCGGTGCGGGTAAAGCTCAGCAGGGCCGAAAAATCGTCTCCCGGCTCAAACAGTAATTTGCCGCGGTAGGTTTCGTTGTTGTTAAAATCCGAGTGGTCGCCGCGGGTGATATTGTCATTAAAGCCGTCAAAATCATTCTGTTCCGCGCTGACTCTAAAGGCCAGCAGATCATCAACAATGGCGCCACCGCCTGCAAAGGCCAGCTGCTGCTTACCATACTCACCCGCCTCCAGGCGCAGCTTACCATCCCACTCATAACTCGGGCCTACTGTGTTGACTACCACAGCACCGGCCAGGGCATTGCGCCCTTGCAAGGTGGACTGAGGACCGCGCAGTATTTCAACCTGAGCCACATCCCAGGTAAAAAATCCACCTTTCTGAATGGCTCGATACGGCATGGGAGCCCCATCGACGTAGACGCTCGCCAGGTAGCTGTTGCCACCACCGGAGACGTTGAAGGCATCGATACCGCGGATACTGAAGCCAGTACCCAGGACGCCATGGACGTTGGGCACTTGATCAACGAGATCGTAAAAGCTCTCGATTTGCTGGTCGGTCATCACCTGTTCGGTGAGCACGGCAACACTGGCGGCGGTATCCTGCAGCGAACGCTCTATTTTCTGACCGGTGACTACCAGCTCCTCGGTTTTTGCCGACTCCGTCTGGGCCTGAACACTGGCGGCAACCACCAAGGTGCCGATTAAACCTGACGCTTTTAGCGCGAATGCTCGTGATTTCACAAAACTCCCCCAAGAATGATGCGCATTTAAATGATAAGTATTATCACACTCATTCCCGAAAGCCGCAAGATACCGGTTTCACTCAAGACCGAAGAAACGCCTTACCGGCCGCATGCCTTTATTGATAATCATTTGCATACCGCTTATGATGCCCTCGCTCGAGAGCACAGCCGCTCTTTGAGCCCATCAGAATGATCAACACGGAGGTTCTCAATGGGTCTTGTGGTAAAACCGCAAAAGCGTCAAAGGTACAGCCGAGCTTTTAAACAGCAGACTCTTGCTCTCGTGAATGAGCAAGGACTGACGCCAGCGGAAGCGGCAATTAAGCAAGGCATACGCGAAGCCAATATTTACCGCTGGCGCCGAGAGTTCGAGAGTGGCGGTGACAGCCATCGTCAGCAACAGGATCTTGATGAACTGCAGCGGCTGCGCCGTGAAAACACCCAACTGAAAAAAGCGCTAAAAAGCCTCCGCCAGCAGCTGGATAAAGGCTGAGCGCAAGCATCTCCCTACCCCCTATGTACAGCCCACAATCGGGCAGATAGCCAGCCAGGCGCACTGTGCCAGTGCAAGCGAGACAGCGGCCAAGCGTTCATGCCGGCGAATGTCATCTGGCGACAATAATCGCTCTGTACACTGACCCAGACTTACGCCATATTGAATGAGGCGGCACAACTGATGCAGGCTAATCCAGACTTGCTATCGACACCTGCCACTTTAAAGCCAGCGCCAAAAGCGCTATACCTGTAGGCCATAGGTCGCCAGTTTTCGGGTACCCCTCTATGAAGCGCAAAAACGACACTCTCGAACGCATTTATCAGGAAGTCAAAACCGTTATCCTCAGTCGCCAGCATCCGGTTACCGGGCTACTGCCGGCCAGTACCGCCATCACCAACCACGGCGACTACACCGACGCCTGGGTCAGGGATAATGTCTATTCGATTATCTGCGTCTGGGCGCTGGCACGGGGCATGGCCAGAGCGGGGCAAAAAAACCGGCAGGACCTGCTTGAGCAGGCGACGATTAAGCTGATGCGCGGGCTGTTGCAGTCGATGATGCGCCAGGCCAACAAAGTGGAGCGCTTTAAGCACACGTTGGCTCCCGGAGATGCCCTGCACGCCAAGTACGACACGGCCAGTGGTTTGCCAGTGGTGGCGGACGATGCCTGGGGGCACCTGCAAATAGACGCCACCTCGATCTTTCTGCTGATGCTAGCGCAGATGTCGGCCTCGGGGCTGCGTATCGTTTGCACGAGTAGCGAAGTGGACTTTGTGCAAAACCTCGTTTACTACATTTCGAGTGCCTACCGGACACCGGATTTTGGCATTTGGGAGCGAGGCAACAAGATCAACAATGGTCTGACGGAAATCAATGCCAGCTCCGTGGGTATGGCCAAGGCGGCTTTGCAAGCGCTGGATGGTCTCAACCTCTTTGGGCCCGATGCCAGCAAGCGCGCGGTTATTCATGTCATGCCCGATGCCGTTTCCCTGGCCCGCAATACGCTGGGTGCGCTGCTGCCGCGAGAATCGCTGTCTAAAGAGGTCGACAGCGCACTTTTGTCCATTATTGGTTTTCCCGCCTTCGCGGTTGGGCGGGCTGAACTGCTGACCAAAACCCGCGACACCATACTGTCCAAGCTTGGCGGTAACTGGGGCTGTAAGCGCTTTTTGTGGGACGGCCACCAAACGGTGATCGAGGAAAGCTCACGGCTTTACTACGAACACTCCGAGCTTGCCGGCTTTGAACACATTGAATCCGAGTGGCCGTTGTTCTACTGCTTTTTGTATCTCAACGCGCTGTTCGATGAGCTGGACACCACCGCCAGTCATTACCGGCGTAAAATCGAATCGCTGATGGTCACGCGCGACGGTATCGGACTGATACCGGAGCTCTATTATTTACCGCAGGAACACATTGCCGCTGAGAAAAAGAACCCGCGCTCACAACCGCGCCTGCCCAACGACAATATCCCGCTGGTATGGGCTCAGAGCCTGTTTTACACGGGTTTGTTGCTCGACGAAGGCTATATCACCACCGAAGATCTGGACCCTTTGTACATCCGCCGGCGCTCCACCCGTTTTACCCAGTCGCAAATCGCGTTGGTGGTGCTGGCCGAAAACGAACAGGTCAAAACAACGCTCTCGCAAAACGGCGTGATCGCCGAGTCGCTGGAAGACATTAAGCCCATCGCCGTGCTCACAGCGCCACATTTGGTCGAGGCGTTCACCTGTGTCGGCGCCAACGAATCACTGGGCCTGAGTGGCCGGCCCAGACGTCGGCTGCAGAGCTTGTCGACCTCTCACACTTACCGCATCAACAACAAAACTTGCCTGTGTTTATCGTGGCTGCAGAGCGAAGCCAATGACTATCGCCTGTTCGATGCCGCGTTTATCAGCGAGCTTCTGATCTCGGAGATCAACCACATCCGCAAGCACTGGACAGACCCGGAAGTGGCGGTATTTACTCTGAAAATTAACGCCAACATTTGCGCCATTCCCAACGCGGATGTTTTGTTTAAAACCCTGAAGGATCTGCAGCTGCGCAATACCCACGAGCATGTGGGCAACGCTTCGGCAAGCCTGGCGATACGCGCCTCGCGCACCACCAAGTTGGTGCTGCCCGAATTTAGTGTCGTACCGCTGAAGACGTCCTACACACCCATTCACCATCTGCCGTCCATCGAGCCCGAGCAGTTGTGTGATCCATTTGCAGAGCTCTTGGACAAGATCAAGCACTCGCGCGACCCGAAAGTGCTGGCGGCGGCTTTTGCGCGGGCACTCAGCCCGGGCGAGCTGAACCGCGACTGCGGCAAAGAGAAGAAGATCCCGGCCGAGGAGATACTCAGGGACATCTACCGCTACGCCCAGCAAACCAATCACTGGGTCTTGTGCCGGCTGTGCTTTGCCTATCTCGATCACGGCCATAACGATCTTGCCGATAGCATGACCCTGCTGGCGGCCCGCCATTTGAAACTGGCCATCGGCGAGGACACGGACTCAGAGCTGGTGATTGACTCGGGCCTGAGTAACCAGGAAATTCTCGATGGGCTGGACCATGTGTTCAGCGACCCGCTGGAGCGCGCCCTCGCCCAAGAGGTGATCATCACCGTCGGCGCGCTGCTGCGCACCCAGCCGTATTTGTTTGAAGGATTGCGCTCGATACAGCTGCACAATTTTATGCTCTTGTGCTCGCACTACACCGACGAAGGCGAAGGACTGACCCCCATTCAATGGCTGGCCTCGCAATCGCCCAGCTACCTCTATAAACGCTTGCGCAAAGTGTTTGATTCGCAGCGCAAGGTGTTCTCGCAAGGGGTCGATCACAGCTTTCACCTCGGCAACGAGCAATCGACCCTACTCGCCGGCAGTGACGCCATTGCCGCCAACGCCGTCGACGCCGACTGGTTTGAATGGCGTCTGGCGCGCGGCTTTATCACCCGCTTTGACGACAAATTCCTAACCGCTATTTGGCGCAGCCTGGCGAGCGCCAAAACCCTGGTGTTTGGCGACAGCAACAGCGAGGGTTATCGCATTGACTGCGAGCTGGTACGAAGCTCCATGACACCGGGCGAGGAGAGCTTCGCCCAGCTTATCGACCAGCTGACCCAATCCCTGCATCCGAGCTACTACAAGAGCGCGGTGGTCGAGGCCCTGCTGTGTTTTACCCTTTTTTGCAAGCAACACCCCAAGGTGTTCTTTAGCGAGCCGGTGGTCTTCTCGCGCCTGCTGGAAGATGCCGCCAGCCATTGGGCGCGCGAAAACGGCAAGGCGGAGGGCGGCGGGCGCAATATCGATCAGCTGCTGCAACAATCCCCCCGGGCACTGCAAGATGCTGTGCTCACCGTACTTGCCGACTATGCGGGCCAAAAGGAGCCCCAAACCACCGCTTGACCAAACTGCGCCTGGCCAAGACCGGCTGGGTGCTCCTGTCCCTTACCCACTTGGCGGACGTGCGCTAGCAGGCTGGTTCGTAATCTAGGCGCCGGTTTGAAGGTGTACGGTCCAGCCTGGAAGTCCCATAGGGCGAGGCCCTAAACGCACATCTGCCGCACCTAGCCTCCAGAAAAGGAAACCACCCTGCCTGTCGAGACAAGGCACGACACCTTCACGCTTAAGGCCTCGCTGAGCATGTAAGGAGCTTTTCAACAGTCTGCTAGGTGGCGCTGCGCCAAGCCGGTATACTCTGCTTGCCCACTAAGGGCGCCACCGTCATCCCGAGTCAGCGAACCGCAAACCGCCATGCCGCACAGCCCCAAAGTTATCGTCGTTCCCTACCATGCGGACAGCCGTGTCTATTTTCTGGCCCTGCAGGATCTACCCTACCCGGTATGGCTGGACAGCTGCCAGCCGGCGAGCGGGCGCGGCCGCTACGACATTATCGCTGCCGAGCCCACGACCCTGCTGACTACCCGAGCCGGCGAGAGCCTGATTCAGGATCTCACAGGGCGCGAGCCCGACAGGCGCTCACATCAGGATCCCTTTACTCTGATCAATGAACTGATGCCCCCTGTTTGCCAAAGCGCGCAGCTGGACGCCGAGAGATTGCCCTTTTGCGGCGGCGCCATCGGCTTTTTTGGCTATGACTTGGCGCGGCAACTGGAGCGCTTGCCCTCACTGGCGAAGGCAGATCTCAGCCTGCCCGATCTGCACATCGGCCTTTATCCCTGGGCGCTGGTAATCGATCACGAGACCCAAACCAGCGCTATTGTTGCCCTCCCAGGCGCGGATACCAGGCTGGCGGAATCGAGGCTAAACGCCGAAACACACTTAAAGTCATTTCTAGAAAAGGATGCAGAACCTTTTAAAATCAATAGGTTCGACAGTAACATTAATATTGATTCTTACATTGAAAAATTCGATACAATCCAGGAGCACATCCTTGAGGGCGATTGCTACCAGGTCAACTTTGCCCAGCGCTTTAGTGCGAGCTTCAGCGGCGATCCACTCGCAGCCTACCTGAGCCTACGCCTGGCAAGCCCCGCTCCCTTTGCCGGTTTTATCCCGCTGGAAAACGGCGCCATCGCCAGTGTCTCGCCCGAGCGCTTTATCGCCTGTGACGACGGCCTTGCCAGCACCAGCCCCATTAAAGGTACGGCGCCCCGCGACCCCGACCCGACACAAGACAAGCGCAATGCCCGGGCCCTGGAGAACAGTGAAAAGGATCGCGCCGAAAACCTGATGATTGTGGACTTACTGCGCAACGATTTGAGCCGCTGCTGTGAGCAGGTAAACGTACCCACACTGTTTGAGCTGCAGAGCTTTGCCAATGTCCACCATTTGGTCAGCACCATTGAGGGGCGCCTCAAGCCAGGCGAGACGCCCCTGTCGCTACTGCGCGCCGCTTTCCCCGGCGGCTCGATAACCGGCGCACCCAAGATCAAGGCCATGGAAATTATCGAATCGCTGGAATCACACAAAAGGGGGCCCTACTGCGGCAGCTTGGGGTATATCAGTGCGTGCGGGCGGATGGACACCAGCATCGCTATTCGCACCCTGGTCTTTGATAACGGAAGAGTTCACTGCTGGGGCGGAGGCGGCATTGTCGCCGACTCCACCGCCGAGGCGGAATATCAGGAGAGCCTTACCAAGGTCACACTGCTGATGCGCACTCTGGAAGCGGCGTTCGGCTCAGACGAAGCGACTGCCGATCAGCAGTAATAAGCCGCCGATAATCACCCATTTGGCCGCATAGTAGAACTGACGGTTTTTCTTTTTCACCGACTTGAGAAAGCTCTGGTAGCGCAACAAGCCCTGGCCCAATTTATTGCCGATACCCGAGTGTGAGGCGTCGACATTGTCGATCATAAACAAGCTGTTAAAAAAGCGACCAAAGTACCAATAGCCCTTTTGCACAAACTTCAGTTTGAGCGGCCGGTCGATATCGGTCATCAGAATAACCCGCGGGGTATCTGTATCGTTGTAGGCACTGTGCAGATAGGTCTCGTCAAAGATAATGCTGTCGCCGTCTCTCCACGGATAGTGAAAATCGTCGATCTGCAAGCCACAGCGCTCGCTGTTGGGCGTGGAGAGCCCGAGCGAATAACGCAGGGTATATGCAAAAGGATCGTGGTGCTGATTGAGCTTTTTGCCGGGGTTGAGCACCGCAAACAGCGCCAGGTTCAGATAGGGAACCTGCTCAAGCAGCGCCATGGTTTTCGGGGCCAGCTCCTTCGCTGAGGGAATGGGGTTATCGTAAAGCTTGAGGTAAAAGCTGGTCCAGCGGTTGTCCTTATAGAAACTACTGGCCGGGAGATCATCCTTGGCGGTGATTTTGCCCCCCTGATAGAGCGCCAGCGCCTCATCGCGAATGACTTCCCAGTTGTCTTCAATAATCTGCAGCTCGGGGAAGTGCTCTTTTGAAACTCTGGGGGTGGTGGGCACCGTTGACAGCCCGTAAGCGGGTAAATTAAAGGGCACCATAAACGTCGAAAAGTCAGACAGCTGGCGACTGAGCGGAAAGGTCACCCGGTTTCGGGTGCGCACAAAGGCGATGCAGCCGATGTAAATGGCAATACAACCAATAATAACGCCCATAGCCTCACCTCACGTGTTTACCCAGCGCAGGGCGCGTATGATACGCAAAACGCAGGCGCCGACCAAGTGGCACAGCGACCGAAAGCTCAAACGGTGGCTTAGGCCGCCGCTTACTCAGGCTCTTCGTCCATTAGCGCCTCACGCTCGCGCTGGTATTCGCGATAATCCTTGGACACTTGCTCGCGGCACTCCGCCTGCTGACTCAGCGGCTCGCGCTCACACTTCCAGCGCTGGTCGATCTGCGCATTCTCGTAGATGGCTTTATTGGTACATCCCGCCAACAGTATTAACCCGACCACAGGCAGGCAAAGGCATTTATTCACCGGCAAACTCCATTAGATGATGAGTGGCAACACGCTGCCGTTGGAGTGCGGCCAGGCCACCAAGTTCCGGCAGAGCGATCACAAATGCCGCGCCAATGGGGCTGGCCCCGAGCTGGCGCACCAACCGCAGGGCGGCCAAAGCCGTACCGCCCGTGGCGATCAAATCATCCACCAGCAACACGCGTGACTCCGGCTCAAGCGCATCGAGGTGCATGTGCAACGCATCCTCGCCATACTCCAAGGTGTAGGTCTCACGGCAAGTGGCTCGCGGCAGCTTACCCGGCTTGCGCGCCAGCGCCAGGCCAACACCCAGCTCCCGCGCCAGGGCGGCGCCAAAGACAAACCCGCGAGCCTCAATCCCCACCACCTTGTCTACCGCTTGGGACAGATAAGGTTCAGCCAATGCGGTGACCGCTTCGGCAAAGGCTCGGCCATCCGCCACCAACGAGGTGATATCACGAAACTGAATACCGGCTTTCGGGTAATCGGGAACCCTAGTCACGCTGTTTTTCAAATAATCGCTGATCAAGTCTTTATCCTCCTTCGGCAATAAAGCATAGCCCAGCGGACCCGGCTTGAGGTAAGATGCCGGCCCTCTTCTATCGGTTGTTCCTATCTATCCTATCGGACGTTCCTATGAGTTTTGCCAATTTGGGTCTGAGCGACCCTATCTTTCGCGCCGTCAAAGAAAAAGGCTACAGCACGCCCTCGCCTATTCAGGCAGAGGCAATACCTGCCGTGCTCTCGGGCCGGGATTTACTGGCCGCCGCTCAGACAGGTACGGGCAAAACCGCCGGTTTTACTCTGCCCATGCTGGAAATTCTAAACCGCGCCCCGGCTGCCAAAGCCCGCCAGGCCCGTGCGCTGGTACTGACACCCACCCGGGAGTTGGCCGCCCAGGTCGCCGACAGTGTGAGCGCCTACGGCAAATACCTCGCGCTACGCAGTGCCGTAGTGTTTGGCGGTGTCAAAATCAACCCGCAAATCGCCACCCTGAAACAGGGTGTGGACATTCTGGTGGCCACCCCCGGCCGCCTGCTGGACTTGCATCAACAAGGCGCCGTTGCTTTTGATCAGCTGGAGATGCTGGTCCTCGACGAGGCCGACCGCATGCTGGACATGGGGTTTATTCACGACATTCGCAAAATTCTGAAGCTTCTGCCAGCCAAACGTCAGAATCTACTGTTTTCCGCGACCTTTTCCAATGACATTCGCGCCCTTGCCAAAAGCGTGGTCACCGACGCCCTGGAAGTGTCAGTGGCGCCACCCAACAGCACCGCCGCCAGCGTGGAGCAATGGATCAGCCCGGTGGACAAAAAGCGCAAAGCGGAACTGCTGATTCGCCTGACCATGGACAACGACTGGCAGCAGGTACTGGTGTTTTCCCGCACCAAGCACGGCGCCAATCGCCTGGCGAAACAGCTCGATGCGGCGGGCATTCGTGCAGCCGCCATCCACGGCAACAAAAGCCAGGGCGCCCGCACCAAGGCGCTGGCCGATTTTAAAAGAGGCGCCGTTCGCGTATTGGTAGCGACCGACATCGCCGCGCGGGGGCTGGACATTGACCAGCTGCCGCAGGTGGTCAACTTTGATTTGCCCAATGTCCCCGAAGACTATGTGCACCGCATTGGCCGCACCGGCCGCGCCGGCGCCAATGGCCAAGCGGTGTCACTGGTCAGTGCCGATGAAATCAAGCAGCTGAGCGATATTGAAAAACTGATCAAGAAGCGCCTGCCCCGCCGGGTGATGGACGACTTTGAACCGGATCATCAGCTGCCGGAATCCGCGAAACCCTCGGCACCGGCCAATAAACCCAGCGGCCGATCCGCCAAACCTGGATCAAGCCCCGCCAGCAAACGCGGTCGCGCAAGCCGGCAAAATGCCGCTCGCCCCGCTCAGGGACAGAAAAGTGCCTCGGCTAAAGGCCAGGAAAGAGGCAACAACAGAAGCGGTGGCGCCAATGCAAACCGCAGCGGCGGCGCGGGGCAAAAGCCAGGCGGCGCCGGACAGAGAAGCGGCGGTGGCCGCTCTCGACGCCGCCCGGTTAACTGATACGCCGGACCCGGAAGCGGCGGCCTTTAAGGCCGTCGCGCCTGATTTTTTCCAGCGCCTCATCCACCACTTTACGCCGCACGGCAACGCAGGCGCTGAAGTCGAACACGTGGATTTTACCCACATCCTCCCCAGCGACGCCGTCGGCCCCAGTCAGAGCGCCGAGAATGTCTCCGGGGCGCACCTTCTGTTTGCGCCCACCATCGAGCTGCAGGGTCACCATGGGCGGGCGAAAAGCGGTCACGCCAGCGGCGAGATCAGGCAGAGACTCCAGGTTTGCATCGAGACCGGAGTAATCACACAGCCGCTCGAACTTGTGAGTCTCACGCTCATCCACCAAGCTCAGCGCCAGACCTTTACGGCCGGCACGGCCAGTGCGGCCCACGCGATGGACATGCACCTCGCTCTCGCGCGCCATGTCCGCATTGATCACCATATCCAATCCACTGATATCCAGGCCGCGGGCCGCCACATCGGTTGCCACTAATACCGAGAGGCTATGGCTGGCAAAAAGCGCGAGGGTAATGTCCCGCTCGCGCTGCTCAAGATCGCCGTGCAGTGCACCGACTTTAAAGCCGACAGCTTCCAACGTCTGTGCCATGGCTTTTACATCGCGCTTGGTGTTACAGAAAACGACGCAGCGCTCAGGGCGCAGGTGAAGCAACAGCCGCTCCACCGCCTGCGCACGCGCCAGGCCATTGAGGCTATAAAAATGCTGCTCAATGGTATGGGCGTCGCCCGGCTCGTCCACTGACACTCGGGCCGGCGTGCGCAGGTAGCGCTCGCTGAGCGAGGCAATATCCCTGGGAAAAGTCGCCGAAAACAGCAGCGTTTGCCGCGCGTCGGGGGTCGTGGCAACGATCGCCTCCAGGGTCTCAGCGAACCCCATGTCAAGCATGCGGTCGGCCTCGTCAAGCACCAGGGTTGCGACTTCCGATAGGTCCAGGCGCCCCTTGCGAATATGGTCGTCCACCCGCCCCGGCGTACCCACGATAATGTGAGCACCGTGCTCAAGTGAGGCAATTTGAGGCCCCATGGGCGTCCCCCCGCATAGGGTCAGCACCTTGACATTGTGCATCTGCCGGGCCAGGCGACGGATCTCGCGGGCGACCTGATCGGCCAGTTCGCGGGTCGGACAAAGCACCAGGGCCTGCACCCGGTAGCGCTCCACCTGCAGCCGGTGCAGCAACCCCAAGGCGAAGGCCACGGTCTTGCCCGAACCGGTTTTTGCCTGACCGATCAGGTCGCGCCCACTCAAGGCGATCGGCAAAGCCTGAGACTGAATGGGCGTCATACGCTCAAAACCAAGAGCGGCCACGCCTTCGAGGAGAGACTGCGCCAGAGGCAGCTGAGAAAAACACGTTTGGGTCACGCCAATACCTTCAGGGGAGGACTGCCAGCCGCATCTCGCTTGCAATAAGCGCGTTTGCAATAAGCGGCTCGCTTCTGTGAAAGACGCTTTTAAGCGCCATAAAACAAAAAAGGGTGAAGCAGTGCTTCACCCTTTTTTTTCAACGCCGCACTAGAGCGGCGGACTGATCAATCGCTTACAGAGCAACGATGTTTTCAGCTTGCGGACCTTTTTGACCCTGGGTCACGGTGAATTCCACCTTTTGACCTTCGGTCAGGGTTTTGAAGCCAGAGCCAGAGATGGCGCTGAAGTGTGCAAAAACGTCCGGACCAGATTCTTGCTCGATAAAGCCAAAACCTTTTGCTTCGTTAAACCACTTAACGGTACCAGTAACAGTAGCCATATTCTTTTCCTTTACAATCAATGAGTAAGTAAGCCCCAAGGGGCCGTTTGTGCTAAAAGTGTTGCTATTACTTATGACTGAAGGACCAGAACTGCAGGTACTACCATTGCTTTGGTGTGGCATAAATATAGGACTTACTTTCAAGCAAGAACGAGTATATACGCCTGCGAGGCCGTGTCAACATTATTTATCGGGTAGCGGAAATATCACCGCTTTTACCCTCGAAGTTGTGTGATGTCAGGTAAACACCGGACAAGACTCCAGCGATAGCAAGCAATAGCGACACCGTAAAAGGCTCGCGTAAAAACACCACACCGCCGAGCGCAGCAATCAGGGGAACCGACAATTGAATCACACCCGCCTGCGAGCGGGTAAAATGCGCCAAGGCGCGATACCAGAGCGCGTATCCGAGCGCCGAGGTAAGCCCACCGGACACCAGCGCCAGCACAACGCCTTCGAACGACACCCTCCCCCACCACACGATAAAACCAAGCAAAGGCAGAGCCAGCACCGAGGCACGAATAAAGTGTCCGCAGGTATCCAGCAAAGGCGCCGTTGAATGGCGACCAACCAAGGTGTACATAGCCCAGGCGAAGCCGGAAACACCCATCAACAGAGCGCCTAGCAGATCGGGTCGAGACGCCTGAGGCACCAGTAAAATGCTGAAACCTAAAAAGGCCAACACCAACCCCACATACTCATAACGGCCAGGACGTACTCCGCTCAACCAACTCGCCGCCAACAAGACGCACTGAACACAACCAAAGAGAATCAGTGCACCCGTGGCGGTTTGTAAACGAAGATAGGCCAGAGAAAAACTGAACGCGTAAACCGCCAACCAAAAAGCGCCACACCAATTGCCTTTAAGCTTGGGTAAGGCGCGATGGCGACTCCAGATCATAATGAGGGTGAGCACCAACGCTCCGCCGCACAGGCGCAACAGGGTAAAACTCAGAGCGTCTATCGATGCCTCTGCCTGAGCGCCACCAGCGAGAGCCAGCCTGCACAGCACCGAGTTCCCGGCAAAGGCGAGCATCGCTAAAGAGGCGGCCAGCCAAGCCTCTAGCCTAACCGGAATCATTGCTCATCTGGGCGCAGGTAGGCGGCCACATCCACCTCGTCTATTTGGGCGGCGGGTAAAAACCGGCGTGCGTATTCAAGATAAACACCGCTTCGCAAGAAAAGCTCAAACACATCACGGTCCACATGCCCACCTTTTACCATACTGTACAAAATATCCACCGCCACGCTGACAGGCTTGGCTTTTTTATAGGGCCTGTCCGCGGCTGTTAGTGCTTCAAAAATATCGGCAACAACCAGCACCTTCTCGGGAATGCTGAGCTGATCTCCTGTGAGTTTACGAGGGTAACCGCTGCCGTTCATCGCCTCGTGGTGGGTTGAGGCGTAACGGGGCACCCTGCTCAACTCCGCAGGAAACGGCAGGCGCTCCAGCATCTTGATGGTGCTGATCATGTGCTCGTTGATTTTAAACCGATCCTCGGGCGACAGCGTACCCCGGGAAATTGACAAGTTATACAACTCTCCAAGGTTGTACAGATGCTCTGGCACCTCCATGCGAATGCCAAGATGAGGCGCGTAGTCGGTGCTGCGGGTGCGGGGGATAATGTGCTCGGGCCGATCAGCGAGCAAAGGCTCGGTAGCCGGCAGCGCCTGAGCCTCGCCGGCTACGCGCATCTCCTCCACGGGTGACAACCCCAAGCGATCATCGAAGTGGCGCTGCCAGGTTTGTGCCGCGATTTTGTTTAGGCGCTCGACGGCGCTGTCATCGAGAAATTCCCCGCCCACATTGGTGGTGGCGACAAACATGAAGTCTTCCTGCAGCTTGCGCTGCTCAGCCTCCAGCTCTCGCTTGAACGTTTCTTCCTCGTCGGGTGAAACAGCTAGCCTCTGCCAATAACGGATCTGCGCATCGCGCCAGAGCACCTCAAAACGCATACGCACCTCATGGATGCGATTGTAAATGGTTTCAAGCTTGGAGCCCTTGTCGACAATGTGTTCAGGCACAGTGATTTTGCCGCAATCGTGCAACCAGGCAGCAATTTTGAACTCTCGGAACTCGTCGTCCCCGGCAAAAGAGAATGCATCAAAGGGCGGCTCGTTTGAACGATGAGCCGCACTTGCCAGCATAAGACCAAGCTCGGGAACACGGGCGCAATGCCCGCCAGTGTAGGGCGATTTGTCGTCAATGGCCTCAGCAATCAGCTGAATAAAAGAGTCCATCAGCTCTCGCTGCTGTTCTTCGTACTGGCGAATAGAGCGTGCCATATCTACCATCGACAACGACAATTCGTGCAGTTCGCGAATCCGACTCGGGCAATAGCTGACCTCGTTGTACTTTCGCCGCTTGACCTTTTCGCTTTTGCCAAACAGCTGATTGATGGGCCGCACAATCGGCTCGGCGCACAACCAGGAAATTGGCAACAACAACAACAGGCATCCGATAGTGATCAGAATCGAGACTTGCACACGCGCCAGGCTTGGCCCGAGAACGTTCTGATAGGGAATAACCACCGCGAAATAGTCGGAGCGATCATCGAGACGATTCAGATGATCGGTAAACACAAAGTATTTCTTTCCATCAATCTTGACCGGCCGCAACACATTCAACAGCGCTTTGTTACTGGCGGCATCAAGCAGTGGCTTGTAGGGCACTACGGCGAGGGAGTCTGCGGCTGCCATTGGCTCATCGGAAAACCAACGCCGCTTCAACTCCTGCTGCACGCCGCTGTCGAGCGCAGCAATGGCTTGGTTGAAAAGCGCCACCAAAGGCGCATTGTGGGTTTGCACCATCAGGTGAAGCTCGTCGGGGATCACTGTGCCCGAAGACGGCAGGATAGCGCCAAACTGAATGTTCTCGATAAAAAACTGGCGCGCGGTGTAACGCAAAATAGCATCCGAATCGATGGTGGCATCGGCCAACCCTTTACTCACTGCCTCCAGGGCCCGCTTAGTGTTGGAAACCTCCAGAATATCAACGGCCAGATTCTGGTTTTTAATGATATCGATAATGGTCCAGCCGCTGGGAATTGCCACAGTTTTACCGCGCAACTCGCTCAGCCGGTTAATAACGGGCTGGCCTTTGCGCGTTGCCACGCTGTAGGGTAACTTCATTAAGGGATCGCTCATGACTCCCATAGCGCGGTTGCGGTCACTGTTTAGCAGCGGTTGCAGCACGTCGATATCACCGGCGCGAAATTTGTCCATCAGTTCCGGCCAGCTGTAGCCGTTAATAAACTCCACATCCATTTGCAGCATGGCGGCGAGCGAGCGAATCAGGTCGACACTGTAGCCTTTGGGTTGACCCGCGACGGCGAAATCAATGGGCGGCCAATCCATCTCATTGGAAATCCTCACAGGCCCCAGCGACTTGATCAAATCGCGCTGGCGCTGATTAAGCTCCAGAGGCGTCACTTCCGGCAGAACATCGGTGCTGCGTGCTAGGCGGTTGGAGGCCAATACTTCACCATTGCTCCGGTAGACATAGATTTCTCCCTCGCGGCTCAGCGGCTGCTTCTGCAGGTAGGCCGAAAACGACTGCAAGGTAATATCGATACCCAAGACGATTCCGTTGTCGGGCAACATAATCGAGTAGGTTTGACCGGGGATCTGGATGTACTGAAACAGATAAGGCGAGGACTTCTCCACTCGACCCCGCGTGGCGTCGGTAAACCAGCGCCGCTCGCGCACATCGTAGTTGCTCGGCTCGGAGACACGCTGGCGCAATTTGAAATGTTCATCGTAGTAATAAAATTGGCGCACCCGCCCCTGCTCCCCCTGTGTCACCGTGTTGACTACCCAGCGGTCTTCGGGATTGGCGGACACTCCCGCGCGGACATCGGGGCCATTATCCAAGTTGACCAACTCGTAAAAATCGCCATTGGGGAAGCCGACATAAATGCTGTAAAAAATCGTGTTGTTGCGCATAACCTCGGCGAACAGGTCACGCATATGAGGGTGGTCCGCTGCGTGGGTCACCAGCGCGGGATACTCTGATAACAGTCGGGTTACCTGAGCGCCGCGGGTTTCAACGGCCTCAATAAACTCGCTGGTATTACCGGCGGTGAGCTGATAGCGCTTAATGGCCGCGTCTATGGCCATATCGCGGCTGAAATAATATTGCAGGGATATCGCCAGCGTCGCCGTAACAACCATGGTCAGGGCAACAATACCGACGACCAGAAGACGGATAGGCAGGCGAAGTATTCGGCGAGGAGCTTGGGCGTGCACGGCGCGTTTCCTTGTAGCCGTAAATGCCTTTAACTATAGAGCGGTTGGCGGCAAATTCCCAGCGACAATCGAATCGGCAGTGCGAATGTTGGACAGCCAGTGTCCAGAGAAAGGAAACACAGAACATAAAAGGACCAGCGGGAACACCCCGCCGGCCGTTGTGCAAAGGCTGCGAGACCTTAGAGCGTCAGATCGCGGTTGCTGGCCTTGATAAACTCCTTTTTCAGTTCTTCATAGGTATGAGCCGCAGGAAACTGAGGGAATTCGTCAATGACATTTTGCGGTGCGTGAAACAGGATGCCCGCATCGGCCTCGCCCAGCATGGTGGTGTCGTTGTAGGAATCTCCGGCCGCGATAATACGGTAATAGAGCGTTTTCAACGCCAGCACAGACTGACGCTTGGGGTCTTTTTGACGCAGGTGGTAGTTGACCACCCCGCCTTTCTCGTTAGTCTCCAGGCGGTGACAAAACAGTGTTGGAAAACCCAGCTGGCGCATCAGCGGCTGGGAAAACTCGTAGAAGGTATCGGAGAGAATGATGACCTGAAAGCGCTCGCGCAGCCAGTCCACAAACTCCACCGCGCCCTCAAGCGGCTCGAGAGTGGCAATCACCTCCTGAATCTCGTTAAGGCCCAGCTGGTGCTCCTCGAGTATTCGCAGGCGCTGTCGCATCAAAACATCGTAATCTGGAATATCCCGGGTCGTCGCCTTTAAAGCGTCAATTCCGGTCTTTTCCGCGAATTTGATCCAGATCTCCGGAACCAATACCCCTTCCAAATCCAAACATGCGATTTCCACAGCCGCCTCCACTAACCTTCGGGTTCAAGAAAACCCGCGAATCTACCCTGCTCCCGAATGAAAAGCAATTCAGGCGCGACGTTTTCACGTGAAACATATTCCTTTTTGGTGCTAAAAAACAATTATAAATAACCAAAGAAGAGTCGGTGTTAGTGGAAACTTACAGGAAAAGCCAGATAAAACAAAACCTCCGACACCACATCTAGTGGTTAAAAGCCGAACCGCACACCATATTTGTACAAATATTGCTCTTTAAGGGCATTTTGTCACCATTGTTTCACAGATCTACTACAGGGGTTATAACCTAATGCAAGACAGCTATTGGGAAGCCAGGTTGGGCTCTGGTATCCTTCGCGCCATTAGACTATTAAGCATCATTACACGTGCAAGCGTGATTACAGGACCCCCTAATGACCGATACCATCGCCTCAGTGGATATTGAAAAGACCCTGTCTGGCCAAAGCCCCCACCGTATCATGCGTTATGCGCTGGAAAACTTTGATCGCATTGCCATCTCTTTCAGCGGAGCAGAAGACGTCGCTTTAGTCGATATGGCGAGCCGCATACGCCCGGATGTGTCCGTGTTTTGTTTGGACACCGGGCGCTTGCACCCGGAGACCTATCAATTTATCGAAACCGTGCGTAAACACTATGGCATTGACATAGACATTTTGTCACCGAACGCCGAGGCGGTGCGCCAACTGGTTCGCGAGAAAGGCCTGTTCAGTTTCTATGAAGACACTCATAAGGAGTGCTGCGGCATACGCAAAATTGAACCCTTGCGGAAAAAACTGCTGGAAGTGGATGCCTGGATCACCGGACAGCGCAAGGATCAAAGCCCCGGTACCCGAGCCGAGATTCCGGTAATCCAGGATGACAAGGCGTTTGCCCGCGAAGGAGAGTCCCTGACCAAATTCAACCCCCTGGCCAACTGGAGCTCGGAGGAGGTCTGGAATTATATCCGCGCCTATGAGGTCCCCTACAACCCACTACACGATCGGGGCTTTATTTCGATCGGCTGCGAACCTTGCACCAAACCCGTCGGCCCCGGCCAGCACGAGCGTGAAGGTCGCTGGTGGTGGGAAGAGGCAACCAAAAAAGAATGCGGTCTGCATGCCAGCAATATTGAGCAACCCTCATGAAGATTACCCTGGTCAAGAAAATACTGAGCGACGGCTCGCCCTGTCGCAAATGCGCCGATGTACTGCAGCGGCTTGAGGCGTCGGGGCACCTTGCGCGCATTGACGAAATTGTTGAAGCTCACGAAACCGATCCCAACAGTGCGGGGATGCTGCTGGCCAAACAGTATGATGTCGACCGGGCACCTTTTTTTATTGTGGAAGAGAGCGGCCAGCCCGCACAGATCTATACCGTCTATATGAAATTTCTCATGGAAGTGCTGGAAGCCTAAACAGTCTCGTCGGCCGGACAGCTCACCCCAGTGCCACCTAGACCGCAGTAACCGCCAGGATTTTTTGCCAGGTATTGCTGATGGTAGGTTTCTGCATAGTAAAAAGGCGTCTGCGGAAGAATCTCGGTGGTGATATCGTCAAGACCTGCCCGGTGCAAAACCGCTTGGTAACGCGAGCGGCTTGCCTCGGCGAGTTCGCGCTGCGCCTGCTCCGGCAAATACAGCCCCGAGCGATACTGGGTGCCGCGATCGTTGCCTTGGCGCATACCCTGGGTCGGATCATGGGCCTCCCAAAACACCTTTAGCAGTTGCGCAAAACTCACAAGCTCCGGATCAAAGACAACCAAAACTACTTCGTTGTGTCCGGTTTGCCCACTGCACACCTCTTCATAGGTTGGATTCGGCGTGAAACCCGCGGCATAGCCCACTGCCGTTGTGTAGACGCCTGGCGTCTGCCAAAAACGTCTCTCTGCGCCCCAAAAACAGCCCAGCCCAGCGACAAACCAATGCATCTGCAATGGAAAAGGCGGCTTAATGGGTACCCCTTTTACGAAGTGTGTCTCGTCAACCACCAGAGGCTCCGCCCTGCCCGGCAGCGCCTGCTCTGCAGTGGGCATTTGCAATTTTTTGCTGTTAAAGAGCATGATGCGCTCCCCAGATTAATGAATTCAAAAATTAGAGTTTGACAAGGGCCCGCCCCGAGCCATTGCCGGCCAGCATCTGATCGAGCGCAGCGGGAACCTCGTTTAACTCAATGGTGTGAGCCAGCAGGCTCGATTTGTCGTTCAGTGGACAATTTGCCAGAAACGTCCAGAGTGACTGTTTGAGCGAGAGGCTCTGCTCCGCCGAGTCGATGCCCAACAGGGACACTCCCCGCAGAATGAACGGGTAAACTGATGTATTCAGTGCTGGGCTCGCCGCCAGGCCACAGCTGGCAATCACACCTTCACGGACCGTTGACTTCAGAAGGTTCACCAGCGTCTCCCCGCCAAGGGTATCCAACCCACAGCACCAGCGCTCGCCAAGAAGCGGCTTTGCACTCGCCTCAGACAATGTGTGCGCCGGTAAACAGTCACTGGCACCGAGCGCCTTCAATCGCTCGAACTGGCTTTCTTTGGCGCTGATCGCGGTGACCTTTAGCCCCTTGCTCGCCGCCAACAAAACCACAACAGATCCCACACCGCCGGATGCGCCCGTTACCACAAACGAATCCTGGGCGCGAAACTCGCGCACTCGCTCGATCTTCTGTAAAGCCAAGGCGGCCGTGACGCCAGCCGTGCCGTAAACCATAGCATCGAAAAGGCTTAGGGAGCCGGGACATGGGCATACCCACTCAGCAGGCACTCGGCAATACTGCGCCAGTCCCCCAGGCGAGCCCATACCAAAATCATAGCCACTGATTAGCACCGGATCGCCCCGAGCAAAGCGGCCACTGCGATCTTCAACCACCTCGCCGGCGGCATCTATGCCAGGGGTATGGGGAAAGTGACGACTGACCCCGGGATGACCGGAGGCACTCAATGCATCTTTATAGTTCAGCGCGGAAAAAACAACTCTTACCAGCACATCGTTATCTGGCAGGGATGAGAGCGGTAAAGTCTTCACCGTACAGCGAAAGTCGCCCGAGCCCAGCTGCTCGACCCGGACCGCCTTGTAATCCTTCATAGATCACTCCAGGCATTTTCAAAGATATTTGCAGGCGGCTAAGGTCCTGAAAAGCCGCCTTTATTGCCTACCCAAAGGGCGCTTAAAACCAGCGCTTGGGCGATGCTTTTTCAATCCAGCGAGTCGCTATGCCATCGACCGCCGTTTCGGCTGCCAAGCCGAGCTTTTCCGGCAAAGATTTTTTTTGCGTAAACTCCACGGCATAAATATCGGCATCGGGGTACTGATCGAGCAGATAGCCATCGCTGGTTTTGATGTCGTCGATCAATTGGATCTCCAGCGCTTTGCGCCCGTACCAGACCTCCCCTGTGGCCACTTTATCGATATCCACAACGGGCCGATGCTCGCTAACGAAATCTTTAAACAGCACGTGCGTTTTCTCGATGTCGTCGCGAAACTTTTCACGACCCTTGTCGGTATTCTCACCAAACATAGTGACCGTACGCTTATACTCGCCTGCAGTAAACAGCTCGTAATCAATATCGTTTTTCTTTAGCAGCCGATGAAAGTTTGGCAATTGAGCTACGACACCAATGGATCCGAGTACTGCAAAAGGCGCCGCGATGATTTTATCGGCGACGCAGGCCATCATATAACCGCCGCTGGCCGCCACTTTGTCGACGCAAACGGTCAGGGGAATATTGCGCTCCTTAATCCGCGTAAGCTGACTGGCCGCCAGCCCGTAGCTATGCACCATGCCGCCACCACTTTCGAGCTTTACCACCACCTCATCTTCGGCCTGCGCCAAGCCGAGCACCGCGGTGATTTCCTCACGCAAATTATTGCCTGCAGATGCTTTGATATCGCCGTCAAAATTGAGCACAAAAACGCGCTTGCGTCTGACACCATCTGTACCGGATTTTTCCGCCTGTTTTTCCTGTCGCCGTTGTTGCTTGTCGCGCTTTTTCTTGAGCTTGTGCTCAAGCTTGAGCACGTGGCTTTCCAGCACCGCCGATTTTATCGTGTCGGTATAGCTTTCGAATTTTTCGTTGAGGCTGGTTACACTGATGTACCCCTTATCGCTACTGCCCTTTTGCTTGCTGTTGGCAATCAGCGCCAGAACAATCACAAAAACCACCAGCACGGTCATTGCCTTGGCCAGAAACAGGCCATAATCGCTTAAAAATTCCAAACAGTACTCCAATTTTTTAGTGTGTTATTGCCAGTCGCCCACGGCTTTTTGTGCGGTATCGTTCAGCGGCCGGGTCACCAAACCCGTACCCGATAAATTGACTTCGTAGAGCGCGCCGTCAGCCATCGGAAGGTAAGTGGCACTGCCGTAAACCGCATCGACAATCGGCAGGGTTTCCTTGGCGGTGCGCAGCCAGGCCCAGACGTCAACGCCGAACCGGCTTTCGTTAAAGGCGTAGACGGTGCGCTCGGCTTCGCGCTCCATCTCGAGGGAATAATAGCGTCCGGCAATACGATCGAGGCGATAACCCGGCTTGATGCCAAGGTTGGCCAAGGCCCCTTTCCACTTAATGATGCGCGCATCAAGCTGCCATTGGTCGCCTAAAATATCGTAGGTTTTTTCATTACCTTTGGTATCCGCCAACACCACCCGATATTTTTGTTCGGCAAGTTTTTCAAAACTGAGAGTCGCTATCACTTCCTCTTTTTGGATTTGCTGATAGCTGAACACATCAAGCGCGACAAAGCCAAACAGCACCGCCAACGCCAGGAGCGCCAAGCCAAACATGCCACGCAGCCAGCCGAGAATCCAGCTGTCCTTGAGCAGCAATCGCACCGCCATATACGCCACCAGCAGGCAAAACAGCCCCGCCACGGCAGCTAAAGCACTATAGACCACTGTCTGGAGCCTCCCTTATCACCTTGCTTTTGCGTTCTCGCACGCCTCGACAAACCCGTCTATCAGGCGCCTGGCAATAGTACCTGCTGGTGGAACATGCGGTAAAGCGTCGTAGCGATACCAGCCGGCGTCGACAATTTCGTCTTCCTGAAGCTTCAGCTCGCCCCCCGCGTACTCCGCGTAAAAGCCCAACATTAGCTGTCCGGGAAAGGGCCAGCTCTGGCTCTCGACATAGCGCAGCTGCCTGACCTCGATCCCCACCTCCTCGGCAACTTCGCGATGAACCGTCTGCTCAATGCGCTCGCCGGCCTCAACAAAGCCCGCCAGGGTCGTAAAAACTGGCCGCCGGGCGCGGGCGTGGTGAGCGAGCAGGCAGTATTCTCCCCGGGTAACCAGTACGATCACGCAGGGCGATAGCCTAGGGTAAAAGGACATACTACAGTGATTGCAGCGGCGCACAAACTCTTGACGGGCCAGCTGCTGGGGCTCGGGGCCAGTGAGGTTCCCGCCGCAGCGGGAGCAAAATTGATGGGAATACCACCAGTGGGAAAGCTGCAGGGCGCGGCCGGCCTCGGCAAACTCCGCCTCGCTAAAATGCCCCAGGCACTCCCGGAGTCCAAGCCACTGCCCCACCTCAGGCAAGGCCTTTTCACTGACAAGTGCCAATTGCCCATGCGCCGGGTTAATGACCATCAGGGCGTCCAGCTGCGAGCGCGACAAGACCGCGGGATCAACTCGTAAAGGAGCGCCATGCTTGTCTACCGCCAGGCGGTCACCGCTCACCAGCCAGGCAAGCGCGGTGGAGTCGCTCATTCCCTCCTAGCCTTCCCCCGCCACCGGGTAGCCGAGCGCCTGTAGGCTTTCCTCTGCTACTTGTAAAACACTGGTGTCGGCGTCTTTATCGGACTTGATGGCGTCGAGATAGTACTCGAGGCTGATCACCGCATCGGCAAAGGTTTCCAGCAAGTGCTGGACTGCGGCCAGCTGCTGCCCACCCAGAAGCGCTTCATTAACGAAGCGCTCACAAGCGGACACCACTTTGGCGGCGCGCTTTAAGTTGAGCACCAGCATGCCGCCGCGCACCGAGCTGAGTGTCGAGGCTACGTTTTTGATATGACCGATATCGTAGTTGGATTCGGAGTAGGCGTTTAGAGCACGCTTGATCAGGGCCAGGCCGGATTCGGCCTCTTCAATGACCAGCGCCTCTGCCTCCATGACCTGGCTGCTGGACAAGGCCTCTTCGCGCGACAACGCGTTGAGCTTGGCCAGCTTTTCCTCCGACAGATTCATTTTTGCAAGCCCGGTCACGGTGCTCTCGATATAGAGCATGGTATCAGCGACGGTCAGCAAATCATCCGCCTGAGCCTCCACCGAGCCATTTTGCCAGCTGGCGATCTTGGCGATCTCTTCTTTCAGGGAGTTACTGGGGGACACCAGCCCCACCACCGCGAGGATGTCGGCCACCTTTTTCAGGGTATCTAACAGCTCCGGGCTCTCTTTGAGCAACTCGACACCGCCCTGAGCCGCGCGCTCCAGAATGTTTTTTGTGCCTCTGAGCTCGTCTTGCAGTACCGCGGTCATGGAGGTAACCGTTGTCGCACTGGGGCCGCGCAAATACTCGTGCTCGCGAATCAACTCCACCTCATTGTAGGGAAGTGCCGGGGCTGAATAGGCCTGAATAATGGCGCCTGCGCGCTCGCTGCCCGTGCGCGCCAGCACAACCTGATAGACCAGATCCTTCAGCAGCGCCGGATTGGCGCTGCGCTCAAGCGCCGATTCTCCTTCAAATTGAACGCGCTTGATGTCCCGGTCAATGGCACCAAACAACATTTTGCGGGATTTACTGAGCTGTAATTGCTCTTTGGCGAGACTGGTAAACACCTCGGCCGCCACCCACCACAACTGGCCCATGGGGCGATTACCGCTGATTTTGTCCAACCGCTCAAGCGCGCGCGCCATCATGCCCAATGAGGGAGCGACCTGTTTGCCCTGCAGCACATTGAGCATCGCGACCTGGTACATATGGCGCAGCCGCCGCACCACATTGCGGAAATCCTCGGGAAAATCCAGCTGGCGCTGGGCCGGACGATTCACCGCGGTGACATCCAGCGGATAGTAGTGACTCATGGGCAGCGCTGGCTCTTTGCGCGCCAGTCGCAAATCGTTGATGTGCGGTATCAGCAGAACGGCCATGCTGCGCCCGGTTTGGGTGCAATACTCCAGATAGCGAGGCAGGATAAAAAACACCGAGGTAATACGGTCGAGCTTGGTCAGGGTTGCGGGGTCATCGCCGAGGGGAATATCGGTAATATGGGCCACAAGCTCCTCGGCCAACAGATCCACACCGCGCAACTGCAGTAAGCTGAGTGTGCCGCGAATCTGTTTGATGTCGTCGATACATAGCTGCAGGAGTTCGCCGTTGTTGGGGTCCGCGGCAAACTGCTCCAGCCTGGAAGCGGCGGACTCTATGGTGGCGACCAGTTCGTTATGAACCAGCTTCAGTGAAGACGGATTAAATCTCTCAGCGGTATCTGTAGTCACGGTTATCTTCCTGCTGGTTGCCTCGACCTGAGAAGTTGAGCACCGCCTCACAAGGCTGCCGTCCGGCCCCTTGGGGTTGCGGTGCGGCAGCGTTTGCTCAATTCGGTGACCAATCCTTGGCCGGCTCAGTACTTTTTACTATTGCTGGCAACAGGTTAATCATTAAAGTTCGAAATTACATTAAACCGCTATCAGACTTCAATTGGCAAGCGCGCCGGGAGGCAAGAAGTGCCAAAGCGGTCGCACTACTCCTGCCAAAGGCAATGCCCACCGCTGGCCGAAGCGATCTGCTCCAACTTTTCCCTATGCCGCGCCAGCTCTTCGTCACTGGCGTGAATGACACTCAAAGACGGTCTGCCGGCGTCGAGCCGGCGAATATCTTCCACGCCACTGCCGCCGTCCCCCCCCTTGCTACTGCTGCCCAGAGACAGTAAGGTCTGACCACCGGTCATCAAAAGATAGACGTCTGCGAGGATTTCCGCATCCAACAGAGCGCCATGCAGCTCGCGCTGGGAGTTATCGACACCGTAGCGCTTGCACAGAGCGTCCAGATTATTCTTCTGTCCGGGGTGCTTGCCCCTGGCGAGCACCAATGAATCGACAATAGAGTTTGTCAGCGCAATGGTCTCGTGCGCGGGATTGAGACGCCGCAGCTCCGTGTCGATAAAGCCCACATCAAAGGGGGCGTTATGAATCACCAGCTCGGCTCCCGCAATAAAGGCCATGAAATCATCGCGAATTTGCGCAAAAACGGGCTTGTCCGCCAGCATTTCATTGGTGATACCGTGCACCTCCATGGCACCCGCGTCCACTTCGCGCTCAGGATTGATGTACTGATGATAGTGGTTGCCGGTCAACTTGCGATTAACCACTTCAACGCAACCAATCTCGATAATGCGGTGGCCCTGACTGGCCTCAAGGCCAGTGGTTTCGGTATCCAGCACGATCTGTCGCTGACTTGTTGTAACGCTCATAGTATCTACCTATTCAGCGGGCATAGCTCTGTGACGGCGGGCAATCATGATTGCCGGTTACTAGAGAGAATCAATGCCTCGATTGGCTAATTGATCGGCCCTTTCATTTTCACGGTGGCCGCTATGGCCCTTGACCCAGCGCCAGTCAATGCGGTGGGCCGCGCTCAGCTGATCCAGCTCGCGCCATAAATCGTCGTTTTTTACCGGCTTTTTGGCGGCGGTGCGCCAACCATTGCGTTTCCAACCCGCCAACCACTCGCTAATTCCCTTGCGGACATATTGGGAGTCTGTGGTCAAGATCACCTCGCAGGGCTCATTCAGGGCTCGTAACGCCTCAATAGCCGCCTTGAGCTCCATGCGGTTATTGGTGGTAGCCGGCTCGCCACCGTAGAGCTCCTTTTCTTTGCCATTGTAGCGCAGCAGCGCTCCCCAACCACCGGGGCCCGGGTTGCCGCGGCAGGCGCCGTCGGTAAAAATTTCAATCTGCTTCACACCTTGCTTCTCGTTTTTCAGGATTGGTGGAGCGACGCATTGAGCGGCCGCTCACTTTTCCGGATACGCCCCCTAGCGCGGCGATATCCATGGTTTTCCAGCGCGGTTTGACCGGCAGCACTCCGGGCACATCTTTGCGCACGGTCACCATGTAGTAACTGCCCCAAGGGGCGTTTATGCTGCGCATGCCCCGCTCTAAGCGCCCAGATGCCTCGCGGGCAAAAGGCCAGTAGTGGCCACGGCGGACCTCAACCGGTTCGAGATCCAGCAGCGCGAACCAGTCAAACAACCGCCCGAGGCGCAGGTGCTGATGGCGCCAGAGAGGCTGGCGGCTCGTCAGGCGCTTGGCGATGTGCCAGCCGCCCACCAAGCTCCAGGGGTTAAAACCCACAATCACAATATGGCCCCGCGCGATAGTGGCCCGCGCCGCCTCGGCCAATAGCTGGTGCGGTGTTTGACTGAAATCCAGGGCGTGGTGTAGCACAAAAACATCCACCGACTCGGGCGCCAAGGGCAGGCGTCGCAAGTCACATGCCCCCTGCTCACCTTGAGCCGCTGCAGAGGCACTGGCGTGCGCCTGAGGGTTGAGGGCAAAGGTGTGGGGTATTCGGCTACTCGCACTGAGGTTCAGATGACGGCATACGCTGATTTGGCACAGATGATACCCGAACAGGCAAGCCAGCGCCTGATCAATGTCCGAGCGCTGGCTTTTGAGAACGGCCTGCCCTTGAGGAGAGTCAAACCAATCCGTCAGTGCCGGCACGGCCTGCTCTGGCGGGCAGACCTTGTTGTTTATCGCCATAGACCCACCTGTAAGCCATAGACCCGAGCTGATAAAATAACAGACGGCGATGCCCGATGACAGCCACCGCTTGGCAGAACAGGCCACGGGTGGATCGAGTGCAATCAAAACAGAGGTGCGCGTGCGACTGTATTGCCTACCGGCACTGAAAACCAACTATTTTTGGCTTTTGCAGCCCGATGAACAGGTGCCCGAAGCCTATATTTTTGATCCGGGCGATGCTGCGCCTGTGCGCGATGCGCTGCAAAAGCACCGTCTGACATTGAGCGGCATAGTGGTAACCCACCATCACTGGGATCATACAGATGGTATCGACTCGCTTCTATCCACCCACCCGGTGCCGGTATATGGCCCAAAGAGCGAGCGCATACCCCAGGTCACTCATACGCTTTCTGAAGGCGACACCTTGACGCTGGGCCGGCTAGAATTTCAGGTCCTGGCCACACCGGGGCATACTCTGGATCACATCGCCTTCCTGTTACCGAGACGCGGCGAACAGCCGGCGTCCCTGTTCAGCGCCGACAATATTTTTGGCGCCGGTTGTGGACGCATGTTTGAGTGCGAACCGGAAGTGTTTCTCAAGACGTTAAAGCGACTGGCGTCACTGGAAGCAGAGACCCGGATTTATTGCTCTCACGAGTACACCCTTGCCAACATTGCGTTTGCGCTGGCGGTCGAGCCGGAAAACGCCGCTCTGCAACGGCGCCGTGATAGCGAGCAGGCCAGGCGAGACCAATCCGAGCCCACTGTGCCGCTCACGCTGGCGCTTGAGCTGGCCACTAACCCCTTTTTGCGCACAGACCAACCGGCCGTTGCCGCAGCCGCCGAGACCCATGCGGGAGCGACCCTGGCGACAGAAGCGGAGGTATTTGCCGAAATCCGCCGCTGGAAAGACCACTTTTGACCCGATTGACCCACCGGCTGCAAACCCCTAGAATCGACGGACTTATAACGACCAAGACCGCTTCAACTGCATGAATGCTGCCAGCTCTACCCTCGTCTTAACCGCTCTAGCCTTCGCCCTCACCGGCTGCGGGGCTGCTCTAAACCACAAGCCTGAAGAGATTTCCGATTCCATCGTCCAAGCCGAGCCAGTGCCTGTGCCAGAGCCGGTGCCACCGCCCGAAAAACCCGATGAAGCAACGAACGGGGAGGATTTGTGGGAGCGGATACGCGCGGGTTTCGCCCTACAGCAATACGACCACCCACAGCTAGAGCAGTACATCAACTGGTACGCCAGCCACCCCGAATACATTGAGCGTGTATTCACCCGCGGACAGAGATACCTGTATCACATTACCCAGCGCGTCGAAGAAGAGGGCTTGCCTTTAGAAATAGCCCTGATGCCCGTAGTAGAAAGTGCGTTTGACCCTTTTGCTTATTCCTACGCCACGGCTACCGGCATGTGGCAGTTTATGTCTGGTACAGGCTCGGACTACGGCCTCAAACAAAACTGGTGGTACGACGGCCGGCGGGACGTCATTGACTCCACCAATGCCGCCCTGTCCTACCTGCAGCGGTTACACCAACTGTTCGATGACGATTGGCTGCACGCCCTGGCCGCCTACAATACGGGCCAGGGTCGCCTGCAACGCGCCATCACTCGCAATGCCAAAGCGGGCAAGCCAACCGATTTCTGGTCGCTCAAATTGCCGCGTGAAACCCGCGCCTATGTACCGCAACTACTGGCGCTGTCAAAAATTATCGCCGACCCGGAAAGCTACCAGATTACCCTGCCACCACTTGGCAACGCTCCCTACTTTGTTGCTATCGACGTTGGCTCCCAGCTGGATCTGGCCCAAGCAGCTGAGTTCGCCGGTATCACGATGGACGAGCTCTACCTGCTCAATCCTGGCTTTAACCGCTGGGCGACAGACCCGGACGGCCCCCACCGCTTGCTGATCCCTGCGGCAAAGTCCGACAGCTTTTCCGAGGCGCTTGCCGCAGTCCCCCAAACGCAGCGTATTAGCTGGCGTCGCTATACAATTGCCCCGGGCGATTCATTGATCAAAATCGCCAGACAGTTCAATACCAGTGCCGAAGCATTGCAGAGCGCAAACAACCTGCGCTCTTCAAGAATACGGGCCGGCGATACCTTGTTAATACCCAAAGCCAGCATGGAGGGTGAACACTACGCCTATAGCGCTAACCAGCGGCGCGAGAGGACTCAGAGCAAGGCATCAGGTGGCGCCGATAGCATCAAGGTCAGTTATACCGTGCGCAAGGGCGACAGCTTTTGGCGCATCGCCAACCACCACAAGGTCAGCGTGAGCGCTCTGGCGCGCTGGAATGGGATGTCACCGAGGGAAACCCTCAAGCCCGGACAAACACTGGTGGTTTGGAGCAAAGCACCGGAAACCGACAGCACGGGAGTAACACGCAAGTTATCTTACAAGGTGCGCACTGGCGACTCACTCGCACGCATTGCCGATAAATTTAATGTCAGCATTAAAGACATCACTCGCTGGAACGGAGTATCCAGCAAAGGCTATATTCACCCAGGCCAATCTCTGACTTTGTTTGTCGACGTCACAAAGGGGCGCTAGCCGATTGCAGCAGAGTGCGGGTGTACTCGTGCTCAGGCTCACGAAACAGTTGCTCTGCAGTGCCCGATTCGACAATTTGTCCGCGGCGCATCACGATAATTTTATGGCTCATTGCCCGCACGACATCCAGATCATGGCTGATAAACACGTACGCCATGGCGTAGTCTTGTTGCAGCTGCTTGAGCAAATCCACGACTTCTTTTTGCACTGAGCGGTCCAGGGCTGAGGTGGGCTCATCCAACACCAGCAATCTGGGTTTGAGAATGAGCGCCCTGGCAATGGCCACTCGCTGGCGCTGCCCACCGGAAAATTCATTGGGATAGCGGTGTCGCACGGCAGGGTCTAACCGCACACGGGTCAGCGCTTGAATAACCCGATGCTCTTTTTCTTCGGCAGAGATGGTCTCGTGAACCTCTAATCCTTCAGCGATAATCTCCGCTATGGACATACGCGGGCTGAGGCTGCCGTAGGGATCTTGGAAAATAATTTGCAACTCGCGGCGCAGTGGCTTGAGTGCTTTGGCTGAAAGACCGAACAGATCTTTTGGCGACGAGCCATAATAGACCGCCTGACCTTCGCTGGCGATCAAGCGCAAAATACTGCGTCCAACCGTCGTCTTGCCCGAGCCGCTTTCTCCGACAATGCCCAGCGTCTCACCAACACGCAAGGTAAAGTTGATGTCATCGGCGGCCTTGATATGGTCGACGACTTTTTTAAACACTCCGCGCTTAACCGGAAACCAGGTACGTAACCGCTTGACCTCCAACAAAGGCTCAGCATCGGGTTTTACGGGTGAAGGGGCCTCCCCTGGGTCGGACGCCAGCAGCAAACGGGTGTACTCGTGCGTTGGGCTGGAGAACACTTCGCTCGTTTGCCCTACTTCTAATATCTGACCGGCACGCATAATGGCCACACGATCAGCCAGGCGCTTGACGATTTTCAAGTCGTGCGTAATAAACAGAACCGCCATATTGAGGTCACGTTGCAGCTGCTTGAGAAGCTGGAGAATTTGCGATTGCACAGTGACATCCAGAGCTGTCGTAGGCTCATCGGCAATCAGCAGATCAGGCTCGTTGATCAAGGCCATGGCGATCATGACCCGTTGGCGCTCGCCGCCGCTGAGTTCATGAGGCAGAGAGGATAAGCGCTTTTGCGGGTCACGAATCCCGACTCGCTCGAGCCACTCAAGCACCGGCTTTCGCGCTTTGACCGGGGATAGCCCCTTGTGCAAAAACAGCACCTCTGCCAGTTGCTTTTCAATGGTGTGCAATGGGTTCAGCGAGGTCATCGGCTCCTGAAAGATCATACTGATCCGGTTGCCGCGGATTCGGGCCAGCGATTTTTCGTTGCAGCCCAGCAAATCATCACCGCCGTAGACGATGCTACCGCTTTGGTAAACAGCAGCGCTTGCGGGCAGCAGCTTGAGAATCGACTGCGCCGTCACCGACTTCCCCGAGCCACTCTCGCCTACGAGGGCCAGGACCTCGCCTGGCTGAATTTCCAGGTTCAGCGACTTAACCACGGGGATCAGGGTCTGCTCCTGATGAAACGCCAGGCTCAAGTCTGTAATGCGCAGTACAGGCTCGCTCATAAAATCAACGGGTCCGGTTTGGGTCTACGGCATCCCTGACGCCTTCACCCACAAATACCAACAGCGTCAGCATAATCGCCAACACCATAAAGACGGAAATACCTATCCAGGGAGCGTGAAGGTTGTTTTTTCCCTGCCCCACCATTTCTCCTAGCGAAGCGGAGCCAGGCGGCAGTCCGAAGCCGAGAAAATCCAAAGCTGTCAAGCTGGTCACGCCGCCTACCAATAAAAAAGGAATAAACGTGATGGTAGCCACCATGGCATTGGGCAAGAGGTGGCGAAAGATGATCGCACGATCAGAGACACCCATCGCCCGAGCGGCCAGCACATACTCTAAATTGCGCGCCCGCAAAAATTCCGCCCGTACCACCCCGACCAGAGCCATCCAGCCAAATAACAACAAAATGACCAAGAGTATCCAAAAGCTGGGAGGCACCAGGCTGGCGATAATGATTAAAACAAACAAAGTTGGCACACTAGACCACACTTCCAGCAACCGCTGGCCAATCAAGTCCACTTTACCCCCATAAAATCCCTGCAAGGCGCCGGCGGCAATACCCACCACGGAGGTCGCGAGAGTTAAAATAAGCCCAAACACCACGGAAATGCGAAAGCCGTACACCAGCCTCGCCAGCACATCTCTGCCTTGATCATCGGTACCCAACCAGTTTTCGGCACTGGGCGGGCTGGGCGCAGGCGTCGGCAGGTCATAGTTGATTGTCTGAAAGTCAAAGCGAACCGGCGGCCATAGCATCCAGCCGTTGCTCTGAATCAGCTCGGCAATATATGGGTCGCGATAGTCGGCAGCCACATCAAAGTCACCACCAAATTCCAGCTCGGAATAATTACGGACCACCGGAAAGTACCAGTCGGTATCGTACTTCACCAACAGGGGTACATCGTTGGCCAAAAGCTCGGCAAACAGAGTGAGCAAAAAGAGCGCAAGAAACAACCAAAGGCTCCAGAAACCACGGCGGTTTTTCTTGAATCTGTGCCAGCGCTCGCGATTTAACGGACTCAACATCAGCGGCTCTCGAAATCAATACGCGGATCGACCCAGGTATAGGCCAGGTCACTGACAATACCAATAAGCAAGCCCAGCAAGCCAAAGATGTAGAGCGTGCCGAACATGACGGGGTAATCCCGCTGCAAGGTCGATTCAAACCCAAGCAGCCCCAGGCCCTCAAGGGAGAAAATCACCTCAATCAACAGCGATCCCGTGAAAAACATACTGATAAAGGTTGCCGGAAAGCCGGCAATGATAATCAGCATCGCATTGCGAAATACATGACGATACAATATTCGGCGCTCCATTGCGCCCTTGGCACGCGCGGTCATAACGTATTGCTTGTTGATCTCATCAAGAAAAGAGTTTTTGGTCAGCATGGTCAAAGTGGCAAAACCGCCGATCACCATAGCCAAAATCGGCAGCGCCAGATGCCAAAAGTAGTCAATAACTTTCTCGTACCAAGTCAGCTCGGCAAAATTGTCCGACACCAAGCCACGCAGCGGAAACCAATCGAGGTACGAACCGCCAGCGAATACAATTATCAACAAAATTGCGAATAGAAAGCCTGGAATGGCATTACCAATAACAATGACCCAACTGGTCCATATATCGAAATGGCTGTGGTGCTTCATCGCCTTGCGGATTCCCAAAGGAATCGACACAAGATAGATAATCAGCGTACTCCAAAGCCCCAAGGATATAGAGACAGGGAGCCTATCGACAATCAAACCAATAACCGAGTCGGCACGGAACAGACTGTCGCCGAAGTCGAAGCGAATGTAGTCCCAGAGCATGGTGAAGTACCGCTCGTGCAGTGGGCGGTCAAAACCAAACTGTCTCTCAATCTCGGCAATCACTTCCGGGTCGAGGCCGCGCGCGCCTCTGGTATCGTCGGCCCCACCCGCTTCGGCCAAGCCGCCGTTACTGTCTGAATGACTACCGGTAATACGCTCAAGCGCTCCCTCGCCCATCCCGAGCATCTTAGCCACTGCCTGGTCAACCGGACCTCCGGGAGTCGCCTGAACGATAAAAAAATTCAGGGTGATAATGGCCAGTAGGGTGGGGATGACCAGCAACAAACGACGGACAATATAGGCGGCCAACAGCAGCTCTCCAGTCTAAACCCGCTACTTACCCAAGGCCTTCGCCTTTGCGCTGTCGTACCACCAGGAATCGAGCCCGATGGAATACTGCGGGCGGACGTCCGGGCGGGAAAATTTATTCCAGTAAGCAATGCGGAAACTGTCAGAGTGCCACTGAGGGATGACATAAAAATTCCACAACGCCACCCGGTCAAAAGCTTTACCCAGCGCCATCAGCTTGTCTTCGTTTTCCTGGTTTGCGGCGATTTGCTCGACCAGCGCATCAATAACAGGATCCTGAACGCCCGCCTGGTTGTAGGTCGAGTCGATGTAATCAGAGTGCCAAATAATTTTCATGTCCGTCATTGGGTAAGGCATGGCGCTGTATCCCTGAGGAGTCATGTCAAAATCCCGCGAACGCAAGCGGTTTAAATATTGGCTGGAGTCCACCATCCGAATGTTAGCGGTGATACCGATTCGCTCCAAGTTGCGAATAAAAGGTAAGGTCACGCGCTCCATGGTGGGAGAATAGAGCAGGATTTCAAAGGAAAAGGCTTCGCCGGTAGCGCTGTTGACCAACTTCTTGTCTTTCAGCTCCCAGCCCGCGCTTTTGAGCAACGCCAGTGCCTCACGCATTTCCGTGCGAATACGACCCGAGCCATCCGTTTTGTTGGGCCGCCATACCTCGCCGAACACCTCGGCCGGCAACTGCTCCTCAAAGGGCTTGAGAATCGCCAGCTCCTCATCAGAAGGCTTCCCCTCGGCCTTAAACGGCGTATTTTCAAAATAGCTTTCGTTGCGATCGTAGGAAGAATAAAACAGGTTTTTGTTCAGCCACCCAAAGTCCAGCATCAGGTTAAGGGCTTGTCTCACCCGGCGGTCCTGAAAGTGTTTAAACTGGGTATTGAACACAAACGCCTGCATGGCTTGAGGAATGGAGTGCTCAAGTTCTTCTTTCACAATCTTGCCTTGGGTAACCGCTGGCACCTGATAACCCTCAGCCCATTGCTTGGCCACACTTTCGCGCCGAAAGTCAAACTCGCCCGCCTTGAAGGCCTCAAGGCTAACCGTGTCATCACGATAGTAGTCATAGCGGATTTTATCGAAATTCATCAAACCTTTACGACTGGGTAAATCTTGGGCCCAGTAATCCTTCAGCCGCTCATAGGTGGCGGATTGACCCATTTTGTAATCACTGACGCGATAGGCTCCACTGCCCAGGGGCGGCTCAGAGAGAGGTTCTGAAAAATTGCGCGAGGCCCAGTAATGCTTGGGCAGAATCGGAAGGCTTGCCATACTGCCGATCAGGTCTTTATTGGAAGAGCCAAAGCTGAACTTAACGCGGTGCTCGCCCAAAGCCTCAACGCCTGTGACATCAGCGTAGCGCTGTTTGACAAAAGCAACGCCCTCTTCCATAAATTTATCAAAGGTAAAAACCACGTCTTCAGCGGTAATCGGCTCGCCGTCCTGGTGCCGGGCGGCGGGGTTAAGGTTAAAGATAACCCAGCGAAAGTCGCTAGGGTATTCCAGGCTTTGTGCGATTAACGGATAGTAAACACCGATTTCGTCGTCATTACCGATCATCAGAGAGTCGTAAAACGCTTCGCTATTGACCTCTGCATCACCACGGGAGGCGTACCGGTTGAAGCTGTCGTAGGTGCCAATGGTGGCGAGAACCAGCTCCCCACCTTTTGGCGCATTGGGATTGGCGTAGGCAAAATGGGTGAAATCCGCGCCGTATTTCGGGTCTCCGCGCTCGGCAAAGGCGTGTGACTTGATAATCTCAACGGATTGTTCTGCCGGGGTCTGATCGTTCTCCTGAGCCAGGGTAGTCAGGGCGACTCCCACCAACGCATAGCCTGCGAACACTCTAAGCCAACTCATAGTCTGTCACTCTCACGTGGAAACCTGGGATTCTAAGTGATCCGGAGAAGGTACGACGGACGCCGCAAAGCCTGGTCAGGCAGCGGCTTAAACATCGAACCGATCACTCGGACCAATTGTACGGAAAGAAGTGCCATAGTGTACAACCCCCTTCGGGGCCTGAGGCAATCATTTATCTGACAATTTAACACCCTGGCGGCTGAAACCCACTTTCGACGTCGGTTTGCTGACACAAGAAAAAGACAGGACGGCCAGATAATGCTAGTATTTAGACGTCATTAGCTTAGGCGAAATGATCAAATTTTAACCAGCGATTACGGTTTCCCCAAGCCCAGAAGATAAGACAGACCAGATGATGGCTACCCTTCTCAACGAAGACCAGCGCGATTGCCTGCAAGAGATCGCCAATGTCGCCATGGGCCAATCAGCCGATCGCTTGGCGAGACTGCTGGACGTGTTTGTGGTTCTGTCCATTCCCAATGTCAGCATTCTCAACCCCAATGACATCGCCATGACGCTTCAGTCACTGCAGGACAGCAAGGGCGGCGACACTGTCCTCACCGGTGTCTGCCAGGGTTTTATCGGAGGCGGCATCGCGGGAGAGGCGCTGCTGATTTTTAACGGAACCGATTATCGCGACTTGGCCAAGCTGCTTCAGTACGAAGACAATGGCGAGGTGCGCAGTGAATTACTGATGGACACCACCAATGTGCTCGGTGGAGCTTGTTTGCACAGCCTGGCCCAACAGCTAGACACCCAGTTCAGCCTTGGTCCACCCACATTGCTCGGCGAACACTACGACATTACCAGTCTCTTGCAAAAGCGGGAGGTGAGCTGGAACAACGCACTGGTCGTCGAAATCAACTACACTATCGAAGATCACAAGGTAAACTGTGACTTGCTGCTGGTAATCAGCGAAAACTGCATCAACGGTTTACTGGAAAAGCTGAATTATCTGCTGGATTGACCACCCTCAGCCTGGAAAGACTGCCCCCTATGCCGACAGACGATGATCTGAGCCATTTTCTTAAAGACGTACATTGGCTTATGGACATCCTGCAAAATATCGATGTGGGACTTGTGGTGCTGGATCACGATTACCGCATCTGCCTGTGGAATCAGTTTATGCAAAACCACAGTGGCAAAGCGCCTGAACATGTTCTCAACGAGGGGCTATTTCGCGTCTTTCCGGAGCTCTCGGAAGACTGGTTTCGGCGCAAGGCCGAACCCGCGTTTGTCCTCCAAAGCGCCACCTTTACCACCTGGGAGCAGCGACCCTATCTGTTCCATTTTCCGCACTACCGGCCTATTACCGGCACGGCGCGTTTTATGTACCAAAACACCACCATCATCCCCCTGCTCAACACGCGCAGCGAAGTCTCTCATATTTGCCTGATTGTCTACGATGTGACAGACACCGCCATGAATAAGCTGGCCCAGATTGAGGCCAATGACCGGCTCGAGGGGCTCAGCCGCGTGGACCATCTGACCCAGCTCTATAACCGCGGGCATTGGGAGCACTGCTTACAGCAGGAGTTCAAGCGTTACGACCGCTACAAGATCCCCTGCACTTTGGTGCTTTTCGATATCGACCACTTTAAATCCGTCAATGACACCTACGGTCACACCGCCGGGGACGACGTTATTCGCATGGTCAGCGACTGTCTGCGGGAGCAACTCAGAGATACCGACGTCGCGGGGCGCTATGGTGGAGAGGAGTTTGGGGTAATCTTGACCAACACAGACGCTGCGGGCGGATTGGAGTTCGCTGAGCGACTGCGCAAGGCTGTTCAGGCGCAAGCGGTGGATACCAACCATCACGCCATTAAAGTGACTATCAGTCTTGGTGTTGGGGAGCTCAATCCGCTGATAGGCGATTCACAGCAGTGGCTCGAGCTAGCTGACAAGGCCCTCTACTACTGCAAAGAGCACGGCCGTAACCAGAGTCATGCGCTCTAGTATCGCGGCCAGGTTGTGACCTGACCGGCGATACTCATACCCGGCAATCGGTTCCGAGCTTAGCGCTCAATATCCGCGGTTTCGCGCAGATAACCGGCAAATGCCTGAAAATCGGCGGCGCCGTACATTCCCGCAAGCGCCTGGCTAATCCCTTTGAGCTCGTCTTCGCCGGGCTCTTCAGAGGGTATATTAACTGCCGTCAGGCGCACCACTGTGTATTCCCCTGAGCGCGCAACACCATCGATGACCGGACCGGCTTCAGGACGAGGCAGAGAAAACGCAAACTCAACGACGGCGCGAGGCTGTTCCATATCGCCCCGCGCGATAGCCTCCAGCTGAATCACTTCCACACCATACTGTTCGGCCACTTCGGCGAAATCAGTGCCCGAGGCCAGTGCTTGCTCGAGAGCCTTGCCCTGCTCTGCCAACAACTGAGCCGCCTTTTCTTCGCTTAAATTAGCGCGAATCTGATCACTGACCTCTGCCAAAGGCTTAACATAACTCGGCTGCAACTCGGTTTTCTTCAGCACGACAACACGGTCAGGCGCCAACTCGATCACTTCACTGGCGTTGTCAAACTCCAGCACTTCTTCACTAAAGGCAGCGCGCACAAACTGCCCGGAGGAAGCAATACCAGCACCACCATCGCGGGAGAAAGGCTCTGTGTTTTCAGCGCTAAGGCCAAGCTCTGAGGCCACGGCAGCGAGACTTTCAGCGTTGTAAGAGAGATCTTCAAGGCGGTCCAACAACTCGATAAAGCGCGTCTCGGCGCGAGCGCGTTTTATTTGCGCAGCAATCTGGTCGCGTTGTTCTTCAAAGCTGGCGGGCTCACCACCGGTCTCAGAGAGCAGCTTGATAAAATGTGTTCCCGCGTCGGTTTCCACGGGCCCGGACACTTCGCCAACAGACAGGGCCTCAAGGGCCTCTTCAAACGCTTCGGGGAAGGCATCGCCGCTGCTGATACCCACATCTCCACCCTGGTCTTTAGAGCCGAGGTCATCGGAGTATTGCTGGGCAAGCTCGGCGAAATCAGCACCAGAATTCAGAGCCTGCTGGACTTCTGCCAGCTGCTCCTCGCTGGGCTCTTCCAACAGAATATGAGCCGCGTGACGTTCAATAGACGGGGTAAAATCTTCGATATTGTCTTCAAACTGTGCCCTGAGGGTTTCTTCAGTGACCTCAACATCTTCCATTAAAGCGTCGACGCTGAGCTCAATATACTCTACCGCGACTTTTTCTGGCTCGGTAAATTCACTGGCATTGGCATCGTAATAGGTCTGGATATCAGCCTCGGAAACGTCCACCTGATCCATCAGGCTGTCCGTGCTGAGTGTGACATAGCTGAAGTCGCGGGTCTGGCTGTTGAGCTGGAGTAACCACTTAGCTTCTTCCGCTGTTGCAAAGTTTGACTGGCTGATACCGCTCGCCAGTTGGTTGACGGTGAGATCCCGAACCAACTCTTTGCGGTAAGTTGCAGGCGTATAAGCGGAACGCGCCAGAACCATTCTGTAGGTGTTCGGATCAAACTGTCCGGACTCATTCTGGAATGCACCGATGGACATAATAACGTTGCTGATTTGAGACTCGGAGACGGCCATATTGGCGTCCTCAGCGGCCTGAATCAGCAAGGTTCTCTCAACCAATTGCTCGATGGCAGGCTCTCGCAGGTTCTCGCTGCTGAGAAAATCCTCTGGCACGGCATCGCCAAATCGGCTGCGCATTTGCGCCTTTTGCTGCTCAATAGCGCGCTGAACTTCCGTCTCCGTTATATCCTGGCCATTGACCGTAAGCGCCACTTGATCGCTGTTGCGACTGCTAAACAGCGCCTCAGCACCGGAAAGCGCAAAAATAATCACCAAAAGACCGACTAAAATACCGGCGACAACCCCTTTTGAGTTGTCCCGCATAGTTTGCAACATGTTCAGCTCCTGAACCTTACGAGGGCATCAGACAATGTCTGACACCGGACTGGCAATACAAAAAAAATATCACTCCATAAAAAAGGCGCATCCTTGATGCGCCTTTTTTACATCGCAAACAGGCATTGGCTGCAGCGATGTGTCTTTCTTCAACCGAAGCTGATTAATTAACAGCGTCTTTCAGCGCTTTACCAGCCTTGAAGCTGGGGACCTTCGCAGCGGCGATTTGAATCTCGGCACCTGTTTGCGGGTTACGACCGGTGCGAGCAGAACGCTCTTTTACCGAGAAAGTGCCGAAACCTACCAGCACAACCTGATCACCTTTTTTCAGGGAATCGGTGATGCCGTCGACAACAGCGTCCAGCGCACGGCCAGCAGCAGCTTTGGAAATATCCGCAGATGCGGCGATGGCTTCAATCAGCTCAGTTTTGTTCACGTTTAACCCCTTAAGTAAATTTTCCAGAACACGTGTTTATAGTTGTGCAGTGTTTTTGTTGACTGGGTGACATCAATGGCTAACCCTGCGCGGCTCAGCACCACCACTCACTATTGAACTGCGATTTATACCAAGTGGCAGGTTGCGGGTCAAGGCCGCTTTCTGCAAATGCCGCTGCATTTCCGGTTTTGCCTGTCTTTTGAGCAAAAGCCAGAGCTGGCGCGCCTTTGCCGCGCCCGCCAGCAGGTTTGAAGTTACCCAAAGTAACATCAGTGAGTATTGATCCTGGCCGCGCCTTCAGACTGCTCAGCGGCCTTTTCCAAGGCCTGATACTCTTCATCGGACAAGGGCTTGGGGACATGCTGCAAGGCCACCTGAAGCACATCGTCTATCCACTTGACCGGTTTGATCTCAAGATCCGCTTTGATGTTGTCCGGTATCTCTTTCAAGTCCCGCTCATTCTCTGCCGGAATCAACACGGTTTTAATACCGCCCCGGTGGGCCGCCAACAGCTTTTCTTTAAGCCCGCCAATACGAAGCACTTCACCACGAAGCGTGATCTCCCCGGTCATGGCAACCTGCGCCTTAACGGGTATACCGGTCAACACAGAAACCAAAGCAGTGCACATGGCAATGCCCGCACTCGGGCCATCTTTGGGCGTGGCCCCCTCCGGCACATGGATGTGCACATCCGTTTTCTCATGGTAATCTGGCGCAATACCCAACACCTGAGCCCTAGAACGCACCACCGTTAGGGCTGCCTGAATGGATTCCTGCATCACATCACCCAGCGAGCCGGTCTTGATGATCCGACCCTTGCCTTTAACGGCTGACGACTCGATGGTAAGCAGCTCCCCTCCGACCTGGGTCCAGGCCAGGCCGGTCACCTGACCCACCTGGTCATCGCTCTCGGCCTTACCAAAGTCAAACTTTCTTACACCCAAAAGCGATTCGAGCTGATCGGTGGTTACCCGATCGGAGGCGTTGGACTTATCCTTGACATGTCGCGTGACAATTTTGCGCGACAGCTTGGCAATCTCCCGGTCGAGCCCGCGCACGCCCGCCTCGCGGGTGTAATAGCGGATAATATCGCGGATAACGGCCTCATCCACCTCGAGTTCGCCGTCTTTCAAACCATTGGCCTTAATCTGCTTGGGGATCAGGTATTTGCGCGCGATATTGACCTTTTCATCCTCGGTATAGCCGGGAATACGTATGACCTCCATACGATCCAGCAAAGGGCCGGGGATGTTCATTGAGTTGGACGTACAGACAAACATCACATCCGACAGATCGTAATCCACCTCGAGATAATGATCGTTAAAGTGATTGTTCTGCTCCGGGTCGAGCACCTCCAGTAGTGCCGATGCCGGATCACCCCGATTGTCCATGCCCATCTTGTCAATTTCATCCAGCAAAAACAGGGGGTTCTTCACGCCAGCCTTAGCCATTTTCTGAACCAATTTACCGGGCAAAGAGCCGATGTAGGTGCGCCGATGACCGCGAATTTCGGCCTCGTCACGGACGCCACCAAGTGCCATACGCACGAATTTGCGGTTGGTCGCCCGGGCAATGGATTCACCCAGCGAGGTTTTACCTACCCCCGGCGGCCCCACGAGACAGAGAATAGGGCCTTTGATTTTTTTTACCCGTTTTTGCACGGCAAGGTACTCGAGAATCCGCTCTTTCACTTCTTCAAGGCCGTAGTGATCTTTCTCCAGCACGGCTTCGGCCCTATCGAGGTCGTGTTTTACTTTGCTGCGCTTTTTCCAGGGGACCTTGACCATCCAATCAATGTAGGCGCGCAGCACAGACGCCTCTGCAGACATTGGCGACATCATCTTCAATTTGCCCAGCTCGGCCCGGGTTTTCTCCTGAGCTTCGTCGGGCATACCACTGTCAGCGATTTTCTGTTCGAGCTCGTCGATCTCGTTGACCTCTTCGCCCATGTCGCCCAGCTCTTTTTGAATGGCTTTCATCTGCTCATTCAAATAGTACTCACGCTGACTCTTTTCCATCTGCTTTTTAACGCGACCGCGAATTTTCTTTTCCACCTGCAGCAGGTCGATCTGCCCATCCATCAGCTCCAGCAGACTTTCGATTCGCTCACGCACGCCCGTCATTTCCAAAACGGCCTGCTTTTGTTCAAGCTCTAGGGCCATATGGGCCGCAATGGTGTCAGCGAAACGGCCCGGGTCATCAATACCACTGAGAGAGCTCATGACCTCCGAGGCCACTTTACGTGACAGGCTGACGTACTGCTCGAAATGCTCCCTGGCCGTTTTAATCAAAGCCTCGGCATCGCTATCGGGCACCTGTTCTTCGGCAAACACACTCACCGCCACCCGGTAATGACCGTCTACTTCTTCAGCGCTCTCAATGGCCACCCGTTGGCCACCTTCGACGAGTACTTTAACCGTACCGTCGGGCAACTTAAGCAGCTGCAGGATGCTGGCAAGCGTCCCAACACCGTAAAGATCCGAAGGCGTCGGGTCGTCGTCACCGGGGTTTTTCTGGGCCACAAGCACAATCTGCTTGTCGGCGCGCATGGCGTTTTCCAGGGCCTCAATGGACTTTTGCCGCCCTACAAACAGCGGGATGACCATATGTGGGTAAACCACCACATCGCGCAGTGGCAATAAGGGTAAATCGGTACTCATTAACGCTTGCTCATTTTGTTGCATGACTGACCCCCTGTGTAAGGTCGCTCGCAGCAGTGGCACTGCCGCCTTTACCGGTAAGGTTGGGGGCAAGCCCCCAAATTACAACCTCTTGACACATTCTAAAACGCAAAAAGGGTGCCAGAGGCACCCTTTTCTCGACGAAGACTAAGCGAGGCTCAGTCCTCCTTCGCCACTTTGCTCTGAGCAGGCTCAGTGTTCTCGTAAACAAGAATGGGATCTGACTCGCCCTTGATCACAGTCTCGTCGACCACCACCTTTTTCACATGCTCCTCTGATGGGATGCGGTACATGGTGTCGAGCAGCACAGATTCCATAATCGAGCGAAGACCCCGCGCCCCGGTTTTGCGATCCATGGCCTTTTGCGCCACCGCCTCCAAGGCGTCGCGGCGAAAGTCGAGCTCTACGCCCTCCATGTCGAACAGCCTCTGGTACTGTTTCGTCAACGCATTCTTCGGCTCGGCCAAAATTTCAACCAAAGCCTGCAGATCGAGCTCGTCCAGAGTGGCGATCACTGGCAGACGACCGACGAATTCGGGAATAAGCCCGTAGCGGACCAAGTCCTCAGGCTCGAGCTCGTGCAAGGTATCGCCGAAGCTCTTACCATCACTCTTGCTCTTGACCTGAGCCCCAAAGCCGATACCACCGCGCTCAGAGCGATCGCGAATCACTTTATCCAAGCCTGCAAACGCACCGCCACAAATAAACAGAATATTGCCAGTGTCAACCTGCAAAAATTCCTGCTGCGGGTGCTTGCGGCCCCCTTGAGGCGGAACAGACGCGACCGTGCCTTCAATCAGTTTCAACAGGGCCTGCTGCACCCCCTCACCAGACACGTCGCGGGTGATCGAGGGGTTGTCGGATTTGCGGGAGATCTTATCGATTTCGTCAATGTAGACGATCCCCTGCTGAGCCTTTTCGACATCGTAGTCGCACTTTTGCAGCAACTTTTGGATGATATTCTCAACATCCTCGCCCACATAGCCAGCTTCAGTCAGCGTGGTCGCGTCGGCGATGGTAAAGGGCACATTCAGCAGCCTCGCCAAGGTCTCAGCAAGCAAGGTTTTACCGCTACCTGTGGGACCAACAAGCAGAATATTGCTCTTACCCAGCTCAACGGCCTCTTTATCCTTACTTTTGCTGCCACCGACACGCAGACGCTTGTAGTGGTTATACACGGCAACGGCCAACACTTTTTTAGCTCGCTGCTGGCCAATAACGTATTGATCGAGAATGGCGGAAATCTCACTCGGCTTAGGCAGCTTTTCCGACTGCCCGTCCGTCGTGCTCTCTTGAATCTCTTCGCGGATAATGTCGTTGCAAAGATCGACACACTCGTCACAAATAAACACCGAGGGGCCCGCAATCAGCTTGCGTACCTCGTGCTGGCTTTTACCGCAAAACGAGCAATACAGCAGCTTGCCGTTTTTATCGCCGTTATCTCCGGTGTGATCGGTCATTAAACCACTCCCATCATTTCTACGGATTAAAGATGAGCCCTTTAACCCAAATTTTCAAGCCCGGAGTACGCCTCCGGGTCACATATACTTTTACGACTCTACGCGACTTTGGACTACTGAGTCGATAAGACCATAGGCTTTCGCTTCGTCTGCGGCCATAAACTTGTCGCGCTCGGTGTCCAGCTCGATTTGCTCCAGGGTCTGCCCGGTATGCTTAGCCAGCAGCTCGTTCAGGCGGCGGCGAATCTTCAAGATCTCCTGGGCGTGAATATTAATGTCCGAGGCCTGACCCTGAGCACCACCGCTGGGCTGGTGGATCATCACCCGGGAGTTCGGTAGGCAATGACGCTTGCCCTCTGCCCCTGCGGCCAGGAGAAAGGCGCCCATAGAGCAGGCCTGCCCCATACACATGGTACTGACATCCGGCTTAATGAATTGCATGGTATCGTAAATGGACATGCCTGCCGTCACAGAGCCACCGGGCGAGTTGATGTACAGGTGGATGTCCTTGTCAGGGTTTTCGGCCTCAAGAAACAACAGCTGAGCCACCACCAGATTGGCCATATGATCCTCAACCTGGCCGGTCAGGAAGATGACACGCTCTTTGAGCAACCGAGAGTAAATATCGTATGAGCGTTCACCGCGCGCGGTTTGCTCCACCACGATAGGCACCAGAGAGCCCGTGGTTATCTCTTGTGCGCTCTTATCAGTAAGCTGGTATGACATTGATGACTACCCTTCTCGTAAAACATTCCAAAAGTCGGCCCGATCTCGATAACAGGCGGATATGTGGGAGCTTAACCTGTGAGCCGGCGCTTTGCCAGTACAGAAAGATAAATGGCGGGAAGAGTGGCCGCGAAACAGGCGTTTCGCGGCATTTTTGCTCAAAAAGCGTTATTTTTCAGCATTTGGCTGCATAATCTCGTCGTAAGTGGCGGTCTCTTCGGAGACTTCTGCCTTCTCGAGAATGTGCTCAACGACTTGATCTTCCAGTACCGCCGACTCTATACCCGCCAGCAGCTCGCGCTGACTGTAATAGTAGTCGATGACCTCCTGGGGCTCTTCGTAAGTGCTGGCAACCTCTTCCACCATCTTGCGAACCGCCTTGTCGTCCGGCTTGATTTTCGCAGTCTTGACGATTTCACCGACAATCAACCCCAGGGCCACACGGCGCTTGGCGTCTTCTTCAAACATACTGTCCGGTAAAATCGAGCGCGGATCAAAATCCTTGGGCTGCTGGCCAAAGCGCTGCATCATTTGATTGCGCAGCACCTGGATTTCATTCCCCACCAGAGACTTGGGCAGATCGACCTCGTGAGTCTCGATCAGCTGATCCATCACCTGGCCCTTCACCTTAGCCTTAAGCGCGTTTTTCAGCTCGCGCTCCATATTGGCCTTAACTTCTTTCTGGAAAGCCTTAATGCCACCCTTTTCCAGGCCAAACTTCTGGAAAAACGGCTTTTTTAGCTCGGGCAATTGCTGCTCAGAAACTTTGTTGACCTTAATCAGAAACTCGGCATCGGCACCTTTGAGCTCTTCGGCCTGATAATCTTCTGGGAAGGTTACCTTGATGGTTTTCTCATCGCCGGGCTTCATACCGACAATGCCATCTTCAAAGCCTGGAATCATTGAGTTAGAGCCGAGCACCAGATTATGGCCCTCAGCCTTGCCACCTTTGAACTCTTCGCCGTCTTTGGTGCCGGTGAAATCAATATTGACCTGATCGCCCTCGGCGGCGGCACGATCCACCTCTTCCCAGGTAGCCTGGTGCTTGCGCAGGGTCTCGACCATTTTATCGATGTCTTCGTCGGTAATCTCGGCGCTGTAGCGAGTCACCTTAAAGCCACTCATGTCGCCGAGAGAGACCTCTGGGTAGACCTCGAAGGTGGCCACGAACTCGAGATCCTTGCCCTCTGTCATCTGCTTAGGCTGGATACTCGGCTGTCCGGCAGGCTTGACGTCCTCGCGCTTGGCCGCCTCATAAAAAGACCGGCTGATCACCTCGCCCACGACTTCCTGACGCACGCCAGCGCCGTAGCGCTGCTTAACGATTTTCAGCGGCACCTTGCCTTTGCGAAAGCCGTTGATGCGAATGTTCTTGGCAGCCTCTTTAAGGCGTTTTTCAATTTCGCCTTCCACGGTGTCGGCGGGCACGCCAATAGTCAAACGGCGCTCCAGACCAGAAGTCGTTTCGATTGAAACCTGCATAGTATCCTCGTGAATTACATCGATGCCTTTCGCATCGTTTTATGGCATTGCCGGAGGCAACGCGCTTTTACACTTAATGGTGCGGTCGGAGAGACTCGAACTCTCACACCTTGCGGCACCAGAACCTAAATCTGGCGTGTCTACCAATTCCACCACGACCGCTGCACTGTCAAACAGGCCACAAAAAGCTTTAACTCTACAAGCTATTGATTTTCAAAGTAATTTTCAAAAAACCAAGCAGCCGGTTGCGAGAAGGGTGGAGATTTTGCCACAGACACTCAAGAGGTTCAATAAGTGAGGACTAACATTTACCGCCAAGAGCCCTGGCAATCAGCGCCACAGCCCCTTTTTGCAGCTGCAACCGCAGCCCGGCCCGGGCATTGGCAGGTACCAAAGCGGCCTGCTCAGGCGCCAGTACCTTACCCGGCAAACTCACCTCGCCGGAGATCGCCATGACCAGCCGGTAATCTTGGAGGCCCTCCAGCGGGTAGTCACAAGTTTCAAGCGCCGAGAGGCGCCACACCGCAAAGTCATCGAAGTCAACCACTTGCTGACACACCAGCTCGGGACATGGGCGCGTCACAGCTCCGAGTTCCGGGAGGTTTGCCTCCAGGGCCACTTTTTCCAAAGCCTCCTCTGTATCCCAGTGAGGCTGAGTCAACACCTTTTGGGCAAAGGCGAGAATCTTGCGTTCATACACAGGGGTCTGAAACTCCACGGTCCGCACACCGTGCAACAGCGAATGAGGCGTGTAACAAGGCACCTTGACCACATCGCCCACCTTGAGAGGCAAGACCCGGGTGAAGCGCTCCATTTCCAGGCGTAAGAGCTTCTCCCGCTCGCGCAGAGCCGGATCCACTCCAGCAAGCCAGGCGCTGACCGTCGCCGGAGAGACCGGCTCATTCAGCCCTATGCCTTTACCCTGGCGAACTTGATCCAGTTTTCCGTCAATCTTGCGGCGCGCCTGCTCATAGGACTTGACCGCAGCGGCATACGCAGTCTTAAAGTTCTCATCGCTGGCATATTGCTGCCGCTTTTCCGGGCAAAAACCAAAACGAATCCCACCCTCGCCATTGGGCCAAGCACGCCGATCCACGTGGGTGACCACATAAACCTCTTGCTTGCGCTCGTGCATTTCAAAGTAGAGGTCGCCGAACACTTCATCGGCCAGAGGATCCAGAACCTTGAGCAGAGTCAACGACTCGGGGTCGCCCATGGCGAACGCCTTGGGCATCAGGGACAAGAGCCACGCCAGGGGGGTAACACGGACCTCATCGCCGACACCGGCCTGGCCACGCTTTTCCATGCCGGTATACCAGACCTCCCGTCCCCAGGGCTTGGGAATCACCACAGGCACGAGACTAACGGCGGCATCAAGCTCAAGCACAGGCGCGCCCAAAGCTTCGGCGAGCCGGGCCAAACAGCCCGTCTGGGACCATCCGCCGACCAGTGTTCGGGTTTCGGCGGTTGCCGCCGCGATGACTGCTCGCACGCCAGGTTCTCCCTTATCCAGCACAGCAATCAAGGCTTCGCAACGAGGCGCCTCAAGGTAAAACGCGTTGTGCTCAAACTCTATAGCGTGCAGCTGGCCCGCAGGCGCAGAGGAGCCCAGCGCCTGAACAAACGCTTCCGGATCCCGAACCGATTGAATTTGCAAGACGCCACCCCTTCTTGCCGAGAGCGATTAACCGGGCAACCCAATAGCCGTTTTCGCCATTTGATTGCGTCCCCTTAAACCCCGACAGAGAACCGCAAATGTCTGTCTCGTTCAAGGGCTTGTGTGGCCCTAGCGTGAACCCTCGCCGGGCGAACAAAAGCGGCATTCTACCAGATGCTCCACCGCTCAGCAGCGCTCAATGACCGTGGTAATGCCCTGCCCCAATCCGATGCACATAGTGGCAATCCCGAGGGTCGCCCCCTTGCGCTCCATAACCGTCAGCAGTGAACCGGTGATTCGGGTGCCAGAACAGCCAAACGGATGCCCCAGAGCGATGGCGCCGCCGTGAAGGTTTACCTTGTCATCCAGCTCATCCAGCAGAGCCAAATCCTTGAGAACCGGCAGCGCTTGCGCGGCGAAGGCTTCATTGAGTTCCACACACTCGATATCGTCCATCGCCAGGTTCGCAAGTTTGAGTGCTTTCTCCGTAGCGGGCACCGGCCCATAACCCATGATCGAAGGGTCCACCCCGGCGACGGTTTGCGAGACGATTTTCGCCAACGGCTCAATACCGAGCGCAGTGGCGCGCTCGGCCGACATGACCAGCATGGCCGAAGCACCGTCGGACAACTGTGAGGAGCTGCCGGCCGTAACCTTACCGTTTTTAGGATCGAAAACCGGCCTGAGCGCTGCCAAGCCTTCCAGGGTTGTATCCGCGCGGATAGTCTCATCGTCACAGATCAACTGCGAGTAACCCCGCTCATCGTGCCCAGCGACGGGCAGGATCTCCCTGGCAAAAATACCCGACTGGCGAGCCTTGTCCGCCAGCTGGTGTGAGCGCAAGGAGAACTCATCCATTTGCGCGCGGCTGATGCCGTGCAGCTGCGATAGGTACTCCGCAGTCACGCCCATATTGCCCGCGGCCTTGGCCACACTCAAACCAAGCATGGGGTTAGGGTTAATGGCCTCGTACATGGGTAGATGCCCGAGGTGTTCCACCCCGCCCACTAGATAGACGTCGCCCAGGCCAGCTTTGATCTGCGCGCTGGCTGTATGTAGGGCTGCCATGGACGAGCCGCACAGGCGATTGACCGTTTGCGCGGGCACCTCGTGGGGCAATCCTGCGAGCAGAAGTGCGTTGCGGGCGATGTTGAACGCCTGCTCTTCGCGCTGCAGAACGCAGCCCCAAATCAGGTCGTCAATCTCTGCCGGGTCCAGCTTCTGATTGCGCTCAAGCAGACCGCGTATCACCACCGCTGAGATATCGTCGGCCCGCGTATGCCGAAAACAACCGTTTTTTGAACGGCCCATGGCGCTTCGCGCGTAATCGACAATAACAGCGTCTCTGGGTTGTATGCTCACCTGGATTATCCTCCCATCCCGATGTGTTAGCGGGAGTAAAAAAATTGATGATTACTTGCCTTTTCGAGCAAAAGCGGCGCCGGCCGGTAGAGGGCGCCCAAGCTCGAAAAGCGACTCATCCCTTCGACCAGGGATTCAGCGCCATAATGATCCACCCAGTGCAAGACACCGCCGCGGTGCGGGGGGAATCCAGTGCCGTAGATCATGGCCATGTCGGCCTCGCCAGCCGATGACACCACCGCCTCTTCCAGACACCTCGCCAACTCGTTCACCATGGGAATCATCATCCGCAAGACGATGTCCTCATCGCTGATATCGGTATTGGTCAGCGGCCCGATCAAATCGCGAGCGGCTTCATTGTCGGCTTTTACTGGCTTACCTTTTTTGTCTTTCTCATGACGATAAAACCCACTGCCCGTTTTCTGGCCATAGAGCTTTTCATCGTAGAGTATCTGCAGTGCCGATGGATAATCTCTTTGCAACCTGTCGGGGAAGCCTTCGGCCATCACCTTTTCTGCGTGAATCGCGGTGTCCAGCCCTACGACATCCAACAAATACGCCGGCCCCATAGGCCAACCCCAGCGCTCCATGACCGCATCAATACGCGCATAATCAACGCCGTCTTTCACCAACAGGGAAAACCCAGCGAAGTACGGAAAGAGCACCCGGTTCACCAGAAATCCCGGGCAATCGTTAACGACCACAGGCTTTTTGCCCAAGGCAGCCGCGAAGGATACTACGGCCGCCAGAGTGTCATCGGAGGTTTTGTCTCCCCGAATCACCTCGACCAGCGGCATAGCGTGAACCGGGTTAAAAAAGTGCATGCCACAAAATTTTTCGGGCCGTTTAAGGCGCGAAGCTAGGCTGCTGATAGAGATCGTCGAGGTGTTGGAGGCGAGAACCGCGTCCGAGTCGATAACACTTTCCACTTCTGCCAACACCGTTTGTTTAACGGCCTGGTTTTCCACCACAGCCTCGACCACCAGATTCACATCGCCAAAATTGGCATAACTAAGCGTTGGCTCAATTCTGTTGAGCGCCGCAGCCATATCTCGGGTACTCATTTTTCCGCGTTCGACGCGCTTTTCAAGCAGACTGGCCGCCTCGGACAAACCCAAATCGATACCGCGCTGGTCAATGTCCTTGAGCCTCACCGCCACACCTCTGCTGGCGGACTGATAGGCAATACCACCACCCATAATCCCAGCCCCCAAGACGCCGGCGCGCTGCACCTGTAACGGGCTTTGCGCAGCCCAGGATTTGACTTTTTTACCGAGTTGCTGATCGGCAGTAAACACGTTGATAAGCGCGCGGGCCGTATCCCCCACAGCCACCTGTAAAAAGTGCGCCAGTTCCACCGCCAGAGCCTCATCACGGCCGAGGCTCGCCGCCTGCTGCATCGCGTCGATAGCGGTGACAGGGGCGGGATAATGCCTTCCGGCTTTGGCGGCGACAAAGCCTTTGCTGGAGGCAAAAGCCAGTCCGGCTTCAATAGCGTTAAGCGACAAAGGCGCCAGCTTTCGGGCTCTGCGCTCGCGGTAATCACGTGCGCCAGTGATGAGCTGGCCGAGCAAATCGAACGCACAATCACGCAAAAACTCGGGTTCCACCACCGCATCCACGACACCCGCCGTTAGCGCTTCGCTCGCTGTGTGTTCGGCGCCCGAGCAGATCCAGTCAATGGCAGTGTCGGCACCGGCAATTCTGGGTAAGCGCACGGTCCCGCCCCACCCTGGGATAATGCCCAGCTTGGTTTCGGGCAAGCCGATTCGCGCGCCGGTATCGGCCACGCGAAAATCGCAGGCCAGAGCCAGCTCGAGACCACCGCCGAGGGCGATCCCATTGATGGCGATCACCACCGGGAACGGCAATGCTTCCAGGCGATTAAAGTTGTCGATATTCTTTTTCAAATGAGCTCGTATCGCCGACTCGCCACCGGCAAACACGGGGGCAAACTCGTTGATATCTGCGCCCACGAGAAAGGTTGGTAAGTCGCTGACAATCACCAAACCCTTGACGTTGGAATGCTCGAGCTTGGTCAAAGCAGCATCCAGCTCCGCCACCGTTTCCGTATTGAATGTATTCACGGAAGCCTGGGCGCAAAAACTCAACTGCGCCAGCTCTCCCTCGACACTTACTTTGATGCGATTACCCTGATACATAACTTGCCTCTTGTCTGAGCTGCCTACTCTGGCGTTGCAGCCGCCACCATGATTTCCGCAGCCTCGCTGCTGGATTCATTGCGGGCACGAAACGGCGTATAGGCTTGCAGATAAAAACAATCACCCGCCTGTAACCGTCGAACCTTTGAGCCTGCCGACAACACAATTTCACCGCAAAAAACACAACCAGCCTGATCAAAAAAGCTGGTCAAGGGCGCATCTCCCGTATCGCTTTGCGGCTCAAAATGAAAGCGCTTGTACGAGACTTTGCGCGGTGACAATGGCTCCGCCACCATCTGCATGTAGCCGTAGGGCTTGTCGTGCTTTTGCATTTCTTCGCGAGCGTAAAAAATCTGGGTGTCGCCACTCAAACCGCAGGCAAAAAAATACGAGAGCGACATGGGAAACCCGGACAGCACCTTCTCCAACGACTGGACACTGGGGCTCACCTGCCCCTGCTCAATCATAGAAATACTGCTATTGGTGACACCCGCCCTTTTTGCCAGCTCGCGCTGTGACAAACCATTGGCTTCTCGAATCGCCTTGAGACGCAGCCCCAGGGCAAGCGCCGATTCCGATTGGGGCATCGTGCAACTGACCTCTTGTCACCGTTAGAAGGATGTCCGCCGGTAGTGGCGGTAGCGTGGGTACCAGAAATTTGCCTCCACTTTCTCAGCGATCAAATCTTCGGGCACGGGGACCGCGACGCCATCGGCGATCGCCTGCCGATAGACGGCTATCGCAATTTTCTTGCTCACATCGCGAATATCTTCCACCGCCGGCAGCAGAGGCCCTTCGCCCGTGTTGGCCAGAGGCGACAGCAGGGCCAGGGCCCTTGAGGCCGCCAGCATCATGCCATCGGTGATCTTGCTTGCCTTAGCGCTGATAACACCCAGGCCGACACCGGGAAAAATATAGCTGTTGTTACACTGCGCGATCTCGTGCAACCGGCCGCCGATATCCACAGGCGCAAATGGGCTACCCGTGGCGACAATGGCCCGCCCGCCCGTCCAGCGCAATATATCCACAGGCAAACCTTCAACCTTAGAAGTGGGATTGGACAGCGGCAGTATGATCGGGCGCTCACAGTGCGCTTGCATAGACTCAACCAGCGCTTTGTTGAACAGCCCCGGCTGCCCGGAAACACCGACCAGCACGGTCGGCTGCACATTGCGCACCACGTCAGCCAAACCGATGGTGCCGGGCCGGTCCAGGAGCCAATCATGCACCAGCCCATCAGGCTTACAAAACGGACGCTGAAAATCCAACAGCTGAGCGGAGCTGTCGGTTAGCAGACCATCGCGATTGACAAGATAAACCCGCGCCTTGGCCTGCTCCCGCGTCAGACCCTCCTCACACATTTCATCGATAATTTGGCCGGCAATACCGCAGCCCGCCGATCCTGCACCGGCAAAGACAATCGTCTGTGATGACAGGCTTTCCTCTTTTGTATGACAGGCGGCCAATAGCGTTCCCACTGTAACCGAGGCGGTGCCCTGCACGTCATCGTTAAAACAACAAATTTCATCACGATATTTATGCAGCAGCGGCGTGGCATGGTTTTGCGCAAAGTCTTCAAATTGCAACAGTGCATTGGGCCAGCGCACCTTAACCGCCTGAATAAACTGATCAACAAACTCGTAGTATTCGTCGTCGCTGATGCGCTCGTGACGCCACCCCATGTACATAGGGTCTTTGACCAACTGGGGGTTGTTACAACCCACATCCAGAACAACCGGCAGGGTGTATGCGGGGCTTATGCCACCGCACGCTGTGTACAGCGCCAATTTACCAATTGGAATCCCCATACCGCCGATACCCTGATCCCCCAAGCCGAGAATCCGCTCGCCATCAGTGACAACTATCACCTTGACATTGTGCTTGGTGGCATTTTGCAAAATATCGTCCAGGCGGTCGCGATCGGGGTAGGAAACAAACAGTCCGCGCTTGCGGCGATAGATTTTGGAAAACAGTTCGCAGGCTTTGCCCACCGTTGGGGTGTAGATCAAAGGCATGACTTCCTGTAGATGCTCGGTCACCAGGCGGAAGTACAAAGTCTCGTTGGTGTCCTGGATATTGCGTAGGTAGATGTGCTTGTCAATATCCGACTTGAATGAGCACAGTTGCTCGTAGGCGCGGGCTTTCTGCTCTTCAATGGTTTCGATGTTGTAGGGCAACAGGCCCTCAAGGTTAAACTGCTGGCGCTCCTGTCGAGTAAAGGCACTGCCTTTGTTAAGAAGGGGCGCCTCGAGAAGTGCTGGCCCGGCAAAGGGGATATAAATCGGTCTCGTGTTCACTGCCTCACCTGTACGCTGCCAATTAGTTGGCCATTATTGTACTACCGCGCGATCCACTAATGCCCACTTAAGGCTGTTGCTGGCGGATGATACGAAGTATTTCGCCACCGCTCTCGTCCAGCAAATAGAGAACCTCTTGCTTCCACTGCATGCGATGAGTGCCCGGCAGAACGCTGAGAAGCTTTTGTTCCTGGTTCATCAGAGCAGGTACACACATCATCCGTGTCGTGCCGATCTGCTCGCCGATGATCAATTCTCCATCTGCCACGTCGTATTCGCCAAACAGGCGGTTGCAACTGGCATTACCGGAGAGCTTACCCTGTCCATCAAAGAACAGCTGCGCTGGACTGTAATCTATGACGCCATCGCCGGTAATGGATTCGACGCGCCATTGACCTTCGAGCATCGGCGCACTGGAGCTCTTTTCAGACTCCAGTGGACTACAGGCAACCGCCAAAAGCGAACAAAAAACAACCAGACCTTTCACGATTTGTGACATTGCATTCTCCAAGCACCCATTGATTAGCTCTCTCTAGACAACAAATCAATGGGTCAATTCCTATTGATGATCTTAGACAGTTTTGGCAAAAAATACAGTCCAAAAAAAACGCCGGACACAAAGTCCGGCGTTTTTGACTGCAAGCAGCGCCAAAGCACTAACGACCCATACCCGGTGGCAGACCCCCGCCACCGGGCAGCATCCCGCCCATGCCGCGCATCATCTTGGCCATGCCGCCGCCTTTCATTTTTTTCATCATTTTCTCCATCTGTTTGTGCTGCTTCAACAGACGGTTGAGATCCTGAATTTGGGTGCCTGAACCCTGCGTGATTCGACGCTTACGTGAACTGGTCAAATTGTCCGGATTCTGCCGCTCCCAAGGCGTCATGGAGTTAATGAGCGCCTCCATTACCTTGAACTGCTTGCCCATATCGGCCTGCTGAACCATCTGCCCCATGTTGCCCATGCCCGGCAACTTGTCCATCAGGCCGGTGAGCCCTCCCATATCCTGCATTTGCTGCAATTGATCGCGAAGATCTTCAAGGTCAAAGCGCTTTCCTTTTGAGACCTTCTTTACCAGCTTTTCTGCCTTGGCCTTGTCAATTTTTCGCTCGGCCTCTTCGATCAGGGACATAATATCGCCCATGCCGAGAATGCGCGAAGCGATCCTGTCCGGGTGGAAAGGTTCTAGCGCATCGACTTTCTCACCCATCCCCAGAAACTTGATGGGTTTGCCAGTCACCTGGCGCACCGAGAGGGCCGCCCCGCCCCGGGCATCACCATCGGCCTTGGTGAGAATTACGCCGGTCAGCGGCAGGGCCTCATTGAACGCCTGGGCCGTGTTCACGGCATCCTGACCAATCATGGCATCGATAACAAAAAGGGTTTCGACGGGATCGGCAACCCGATGCAGCTCGCGGATTTCTTCCATCAGAGCCTCATCCACGTGCAGGCGGCCGGCGGTATCGATCAAAAGCACATCGAAAAACTGTCGTTTTGCGTGATCTATGGCGGCATTGGCAATCGCCGTAGGCTTGTCATCAGCGCTCGAAGGAAAACATTCAACCCCAATTTCCCCGGCCAGTGTCTGCAACTGGGCAATAGCCGCCGGCCGGTAGACGTCGGCACTGACAACCAGAACCTTCTTTTTCTCGCGCTCTGTCAAAAATTTGGCAAGCTTGGCCACGGAGGTGGTTTTACCCGCCCCCTGCAGACCCGCCATCAGAATGACCGCCGGAGGCCTTGCCGCCAGATTAAGGCTCTCATTGGCCTCGCCCATGACCGCCACCAGCTCAGACTCGACGATTCTGAGAAACTGCTGGCCGGGATTGAGGGCCTTGCCTACTTGAGTACCCAAAGCCCGGGAACGCACACGCCCGACGAAGTCTTTTACCACCGGCAGGGCCACATCCGCCTCAAGCAGCGCCTTGCGCACCTCGCGCAGGGTTGCCTGGATATTATCGTCGGTAAGCCGAGCCTTACCCGTGATTTTCTTGAAGGTACCGGCTAAGCGGTCCTGAAGATTGTCAAACATAGCTCAATTCGATCCTGATGCAACTGGTCACTATTTGGCCAGACTAAAATGAACGGCAATTATGGCGGCATTATAACGCCTGATCGCGGGTCGCGTCTCGGCCGGCTTGCGGGAACAACTGATTCTCATTTCCAGGCTTCTATTACACCGCCGCATGTGCCAAACTCTGGCCTGCCTTGATTTCTGTTTTTAAAGGACCCTCACTCTCCGATGTCAGCGCACTTTGCCAACTATGCGGCCATCGGCCTCTACGTTCTGGCCGCCAGCTACTTGATTGTCTCGGTGGCCAGGCTTAGATCACCCAGCCGCCCCGCGCTTTTCGCACTGACAGCGACTGCCTTGCTGTGCCATGCCGTTGGCTGTTACCGCCTGATTATTACACCGGACGGCCTCGCCCTGCAGCTGTTCGCGATGCTCTCGCTGGTGTTTTTTACAGTGAACACCATTGTCCTTGCCAGCGCTGCGCGCAAACCCGTGCACAACCTGTTTCTATTGCTGTTTCCGATGACCGTGCTCGCGGTTAGCGCGTCCTTGCTGTTTAAAGGCGCCAGTACTGTCTACCCGCTCACCCTGGGGCTGGCCAGCCATGTGTTGCTGTCGGTGATAGCCTACAGTGTGCTGACCATCGCTACCTTACAGGCGTTGTTTCTCGCCTTCGCCAATTATCGGCTCAAGCACAAGCGCACACTGACGCCTCTTAAGTTGCTGCCGCCGCTGCAGACCATGGAATCGCTACTGTTTGAGATGCTCTGGGCCGGACAGGTGCTGCTCAGCGCCTCTATAGTCTCAGGCATTATTTTTCTGGAAGACATCTTCGCCCAGCATGTCGTTCACAAAACCGTATTTACTCTGCTTGCCTGGCTGATCTACAGCGTCTTATTGTGGGGCAGGCACAGCCTCGGCTGGCGCGGCTACACCGCCATTCGCTGGACCCTGGTGGGCTTTGCCATGCTCATGCTGGCCTATTTTGGCAGTAAGCTGGTGCTTGAATTCATCCTCAATGGCGGCTAGAGATCTTCAGGGGTTAGCCGGATGTATTGCGCATCCGGGCAAACTGCTTCAAGATACCCAGCCGGCTAGCAATACAGGCAAATTCTCCCCTTGAACGACGTATCTCTGGAACTTCTGTTCAGCGTACTTTTTGGGCTTTTGGTGTTATCGGGCTTCTTCTCAAGTTCTGAGACCGCCATGATGGCGATCAACCGCTACCGCCTGAAACATCTCAGTAAAAAAGGTGATCGCGGTGCCATGCGTGTGGAGCAGCTGCTCAGACGCCCGGACAGGCTGATTGGCCTGATTCTTATTGGCAACAACCTGGCAAACAATTTCGCCGCCGCGATTACCACACTTATTGCTATTCGCCTTCTGGGCGACTCGGGCGTCGCCATCGGTGGCTTTGTCCTCACCCTCTTTATGCTGGTGTTTGCCGAGGTGACCCCCAAGACCGTCGCCACCCTCTACCCGGAACGGATTTCGTTTTTCTCAAGCCTGATCCTCAAGCCGTTGTCATACCTGCTGTACCCGGCCGTGTTACTGGTGAACGGCATAGCCAGCGGTGTTGTTCGCCTGTTTGGTATCGACAAAGCCCACTCGCACATTGAGCACTTGGACCCGGAAGAGCTGCGCACCGTCGTTGACGAAGCCGGCGAGCTGATCCCCGACCAACACCAGGGCATGCTGCTTAACATTCTGGACTTGGAAAAGTCCAACGTTGAAGACATCATGATCCCGCGCAATGAAGTGGAAGGCCTGGACCTGGAAGACGATGTCTGCGATCTGCTCGAGAAGATCCGCACCTCCGAATACACACGCTTGCCCGTGTACACGGGCGATCTCAACAACGTGGTCGGTGTTCTGCATTTGCGCAATGTGGCCCGCTTTCTCAACGGCAGCGATACCGAGGTCACGGCGGACAAAATTCTGACCTTTGCCGACGACCCCTATTTTGTCCCCGAATCCACCCCTCTGCACACGCAGCTGATGAATTTCCAAACGCAAAAGTCCCGCATTGCTCTGGTCGTCAATGAATATGGCGAAGTTCAGGGGATTGTGACCATGGAAGATTTGCTGGAGGAAATTGTCGGCAACTTCACCACCAACATTGCTGAAGACAGCGAGCAGGATATTATCGAGGACAGTGACGATTGGTATCGAATCCACGGCGGCACTTTTATTCGCGACATCAACCGCGCTCTTGATTGGTCACTGCCCACCGATGGACCAAAAACCCTCAACGGTTTGGCCATGGAATACCTGGAACGCATCCCCGACGGCAATATCAGTTTTGCCCTGGATCAGTACCTTTTTGAAACGGTAGAAATTACCGACAAGATGGTTGCTTGGTTCAGAGTTAAAATGGACGAGCACATTCAGTAGCGCAAGGTTTAGCGCTTGCGGAGCAGGTACAACAACCAGCCCGTAAAGGCCGCCACCGCCACGGTTCCCAGCAAGAGCACAAGAGCCGCAAACGCATAGCTACCCACCTCCCGCCAGCTGACACCCCAACCGTACACAGCCAGCCCGATAAAGCACAGGCAAGAGAGAAAACAGGTTGCGGCAAGACGGCGGTAGCGGCCGAGACTGCGAAACAGAGAAAAACGTCTGATCACGCCGATCAGTCTCCACCGCTCTGGGCATCAGCCGCTTTGAGCGCGCGCGCGCCCTCTTCGTCCTCAGCATTCACCAGGTTCTGATAACCGGCTTTCTGCAGCGCTTCCAGTGCCATCTGCGCCCGGCGCCCACTGCGGCAATAGAGCACCAGGGGCGTATCCTTGTCAATGTTGAGTGCCTGGACGCCAGCAACAACCTCGCCATGAGGAATGTTTATCGCCCCCTCCAGGTGACCGGCCGCAAACTCTTCGGCCGAACGTACATCCAGCCAAACTCGGTTCCCATTATCTGCCAGTGACAAGGCACTAAACATCAGCAGTACTACAGCTGTTATCCGCTTCAAAAACATCGCGTTACCCCGTTTGCATGAAATGTATTCACTGGCCTATGCCTCGCGGCGCCAGGCAGTCCCCTGAGCGGAGTCTTCCAGCACAATACCCGCCTCGGTCAGTTGGGCCCGAATTTCGTCGGCGCGAGCAAAATCCCGAGCTTTCTTTGCCGCAATGCGCTCGTCTATTAAGGCTTCCACCATCTGCGCAGGCATATCTGACTCTGAGCCGGCTTGCAGAAATTGCTCGGGCGACGCCTCCAGCAATCCCAACACCTTGCCCATCGCTTTCAGCGCGGCAGCGGCGGCAGCGGCCGCCTGCGGATCACTTTCACTATTGAGGGCGCGGGCCTGATCAAACATTGCGGCAAGCGCCACACGAGTATTGAAATCGTCACTCATCGCCTCGACAAAGCGCTGATAAAACTCGCTGCCGGTCAAATCATCGGGCGAGGCGGCGCTAACGTCTTCATAGCCACGCAGAGCGCTGTAAAAACGGTCCAAGCCTGAGCGTGCCTCAATTAAGTTGTCTTCCGAATAATTGATCGGACTTCGGTAGTGGCTCGCAATCAGCAGATAACGTACTACCTCCGGGTGGTACTTCGCGAGAACGTCGCGAATAGTAAAGAAGTTACCCAAGGACTTGGACATCTTCTCGCCGTCCAGGCGTACGGCACCGGCGTGCATCCAGTAGTTGGCGTATTGGCAGCCGTTGGCGGCCTCGCTCTGGGCAATTTCATTTTCATGGTGGGGAAACGGCAAGTCCGGACCACCGCCATGAATATCGAAATGCCGCCCGAGACAGGTTTTACTCATGGCGGAGCACTCGATGTGCCAGCCAGGACGGCCCCGTCCCCATGGGGAGTCCCAACCCACCTCGGCCTCATCAGCGTGTTTCCACAGTGCGAAATCCCGCGGGTCTTCCTTCGCGCTATCCACCTCTACCCGGGCGCCGGCCAATAATTGCTCGGGGTCTTTGTTGGTCAATTTGCCGTAATCGGCAAAGCTGGAGACTCGGTAATAGACATCGCCATTGGACGCCGAATACGCGTGGCCCTTATCGACCAGTTGACCGATCATTGCCAGAATATCGTCGATATGAGCGGTTGCACGAGGCTCGATCGAGGGCGCCAGCACGCCCAGCGCCCGCTCGTCCTCGTGCATAAAGTCAATAAAGCGGGCCGTCAGATCCGTGTAGGCCTCGCCGTTCTCAGCAGCGCGGTTGAGAATTTTGTCGTCTATGTCGGTTATGTTGCGGACATAGTTGACCTCCCACCCCTGCGAGCGCAAAAAGCGCGTAATCACGTCAAACGCCACCAACACCCGCGCGTGTCCAATATGGCAATAATCGTAAACAGTCACGCCACACACGTAGAGGCCGATTTTACCCGGCTCTTTCGGTATAAAGACTTCTTTCTGGCGGCTGAGGGTGCTGTAAATTCTTAGAGACATAGTCCTGCTGCTTTGATGAATAATGACTTCACAAACTCAACGGTTCGTTCAGTCCGCAATTTTTGCCCAGCTATCACGCAGACCAATCGTGCGATTGAACACGGGCTTACCCGACTTGCTGTATTTTTCGTCCAGACAGAAATACCCTTCTCTCTCGAACTGATACGCAAACTCTGCAGCCGCATTCGCAAGCGATGGTTCGGCCATGCAGCCGGTGAGCACTTCAAGGCTGTCCGGATTAATGGACTCCAGAAAATCCTTGCCACCACTGCCTGGGGACTCCTCGGTAAAAAGCCGATCGTAAAGGCGCACGTCGCAGGCAAGATGATCATGGGCACTGACCCAGTGAATCACACCTTTTGGTTTTATGCCGTCCTCGGGATCCTGACCGATGGTATTGTCAATGACGCGGGCTTTGACCTCAATGATTTGGCCACCGTCATCCTTTATGCATTCATCCGCTTCAATTACGTAGGCATTTCGAAGGCGCACACGCTTGCCAATAACAAGACGCTTGTATTTTTTATTGGCCTCTTCACGAAAATCTTCTCTATCGATATAGAGCGAAGGACCAAAGGACAGACGACGCTCACCCAGATCATCACGGTTAGGATGGCCTGGCGCAACAAACTCCTCGCGCCTGTCTTCGGGGTAGTTGGTCAAGGTCACTTTTAGCGGGCGCAGCACACACATTGCACGCGGTGCATTCTTATCAAGGTCATCCCGCACACAGTACTCAAGCATGCCAACATCTACGACGCTGTCGGCGCGGGTTACGCCAATCCTCTCGCAAAAATTACGCAGTGAAGCAGGCGTAAAGCCCCGCCGACGCATGCCGGATATGGTCGGCATACGCGGGTCGTCCCAACCGTCCACATGGCCATCATCAACCAGCTGACGAAGCTTGCGCTTGCTCGTGACGGTATAGTTCAGGTTAAGTCGGGCAAACTCGTACTGTTTGGGAGTGGCCGGCACCGACAAGTTGGCAATAAACCACTCATACAGGGGCCGATGGTCTTCAAACTCCAGTGTGCAAATAGAATGTGTCACGCCCTCAATAGCATCGCTTTGCCCATGAGCAAAATCGTAGGAGGGGTACACACACCACTTATCTCCTGTGTGGTGATGCCTGACTTTTTTAATGCGATAAATAACCGGATCGCGCATATTGATGTTGGGGGAGGCCATATCAATTTTTGCGCGCAGAGAGCAGCGCCCTTCATCGAACTCACCCGCCCGCATTTTTTCAAACAAGGTTAGGTTTTCCTCGACGCTGCGATCGCGTGTTGGGCTGTTGCGGCCAGGCTCGGTCAAGGTGCCGCGGTATTCGCGGGCTTGCTCCGGCGTCAGATCGCATACGTAGGCTTTGCCCACCCGAATCAGCTCCAACGCCCAGCTGTAGAGAGTGTCAAAATAGTCCGAGGTAAAACGAATATCTCCTTGCCACTGAAAGCCCAGCCAGCTGACGTCGCGCTTAATAGACTCGACGTACTCATCGCTCTCTTTTTCGGGGTTGGTATCGTCAAATCGCAGATTGCACTGTCCGCCAAAATCTTTCGCCAGGCCAAAATTCAGGCAAATGGACTTGGCGTGGCCGATGTGCAAATAACCGTTAGGCTCGGGTGGAAAGCGCGTCACAATGGACGTTACTTTTCCCTCATCCAAGTCGCGCTTGATGATGTTTTGAATAAAGTGCGCCGGCTTTTGCTTTGCCGCGCTTTCGCTTGAAGGTGTGTCGCTCATACCGCTCACAATCCAGATTAAACCCAACGCCAAGAGGCGCAAAGGCGGGTATTGTATAGCCTAAGCCCCTGATTTCCTACTGTGTTACCCCTGTACCAGCACCGGGTGTTAGGGTTGAGCGATAGTCGCTACGGCGTTTCAGTTGATACTGCTGGACCGCTGCATTGTGTTCTTCGAGTGAGGAAGAAAACACATGGGTCCCGTCGCCCTTGGCCACAAAATAGAGCTCAGTGCCCGGCTCGGGGTGCATACTGGCATAGAGCGCCCCTTCGCCGGGCAAGGCGATGGGTGTCGGCGGCAAACCCCGGCGGGTGTAGGTGTTGTAAGGGGTGTCGCGGCGCAAATCGTCGTAACCGATCCTACCTTGGTACTGAGTGCCCATACCGTAAATGACGGTAGGGTCGGTTTGCAGCCGCATATTCTGTTGTAACCGGCGGACAAAAACGCCCGCGATTTTCTGGCGCTCCCAACTGGCTCCCGTCTCGCGTTCGACAATCGAGGCCATAATCAGCGCTTCGTAGGGCGATTCGTAAGGTAAACCATCCCCCCGCCCCTGCCACAAAGCATCCAGCCGGGTGCGCATTTTGCGGTAAGCCCGATGCAAGATCTCAATATCCGTCGTGCCCCCCGAATAGTGATAGGTATCGGGGAAAAACCAGCCTTCGGGGTGCTCAATTGGCAGATCAAGCATCGCCAGCTGGGCCTCCAGTGGCTCGCCCTTGAGCCGCGCCTCCACTCTTGGTGCAGCACTTAAAGCTTCTAGCGCCTGCGCAAAGGTCCAGCCCTCAATAAGGGTCACACTGTAGTCGACAACGTCACCGGTGTTGAGGATGGCCACCAGTCGGGCTGGCGTAGTACCAGCCTCAAAGCGATAATCGCCGGCACGAACCTGACCCTGGCCGGTCAGGCGCGCATAGAGCACGAGTACCTGAGGGTGCTTCAATACCTGATCGCGGGCCATGGTGTGAGCCACCTGCCCCAAAGATCCGCCGCGCTGCAGTTGATACTCCAGACCATCCTGCCCCAACTCCAGAGGCTCATTGAGCCACTTTTTAAAGTACTGAAAAGCGCCGAAGGCGGAGACCACGGCTGCCAACAGGGTCAGCAGGCAGACACGGCGGATAAAACCCATTGCTACTTGTCCCACTGGTGTTTGCTACCTCTTTTGCTCATCCAATCATCGAGCGCCCGGTGTAACCGAAGGCCCTGTTCCGCGCTATCAAAAAGCACCAGCTCACGTCCGTCACTGTCGAGGACGCAATCGACGGGGCGTATAGCTCGCACGCTGTTGCACACCATCAGCTCACGAGCGCTGGCGATATGCTCTAGTGAAAGAGCGCGCTCAGCGACTTCCACGCCGAGAGCGGGCGCCAGCTCTTCTATCACGAGTTGACGCATGACCCCGCGCACCCCCGCCTCACCGAGCTCAGGGGTACACCAGACGCCATCGATCAGAGCAAAGAGGTTGTGAGAAGTTGCCTCGATCACCCGCCCGGTGTCGTCAAGCATCAATCCCTCGGCGATCGCCGAATCACTCCACTCAGCACGCGCCAGTATATTTTCAAGCCGATTGAGGTGCTTGAGACCGGCGAGGGAAGCATTGCGCGACAGCCGCTGACGGCACACCCGAACGCTGCAGGGACTGGAGTCCATGGGAATCTCTCCAGGGGTAAAAAGCACAACCCAATTGGGCCTTACCGCCTCTGGCAAGCCATAGCCTCGCCCCCCTTCCCCTCTCGTCAAAGTCAGCTTAAGCACACCGGAAGCGGCGCCCAAGTCGTCAAAGACAACTTTAAGATAGAGCTGTAACAGGTTGATATCGAAGGGGATTGATAGCTTTTCAGCGCTTTGAGATAAACGTTTGAGATGTTGCTGCCACAAAGGAATGCTGCCGCGATCAACACGGCAGGTTTCAAACAGGCCATCGCCGTAGGCGAAGCCGCGATCCAGCGGCGAAATACCGCCTCCGCGCTCGCCATTGATCCAGGTAAGGGGGGCTTTGAAATCGGACATCAGGAGCCGCCTTCAAAGGCAATTGGGTTAAAGTATCACAGCTTGGAAAAGATCAGCGATCCGTTAGTACCGCCAAAACCGAAGGAGTTACTCAGTACCGCCTTGATAGCGCGCTGCTGAGCGGTATGGGGCACCAGGTTGATGTCGCAACCTTCATCGGGGTTATCGAGGTTGATGGTCGGCGGGGCCACCTGGTCTCGAATGGCCAAAACACTGAAAATCGCCTCGACCGCACCGGCAGCGCCCAACAGATGGCCAATCATTGACTTGGTGGAACTCACCGCCACTTGATCCACTGCGGATTTCATCACGGCTTTGACCGCATGACACTCGGCTTTATCCCCGGCAGGGGTTGATGTGCCGTGGGCGTTAATGTAATTGATGTCTTCCAGAGCGATGGCCGCATCATTGATGGCATTTTGCATGGATAGAGCCGCACCAGCGCCATCGGCGGGCGGCGAGGTCATATGGTAGGCGTCACCACTCATGCCAAAGCCGACCAGCTCGGCGTAAATCTTGGCTCCACGAGCCTTGGCGTGCTCGTACTCCTCAAGCACCATAACCCCGGCCCCATCGCCCAAGACAAAACCATCACGGTCTTTGTCCCAAGGACGGCTGGCGGCGGTGGGATTGTCGTTGCGGGTGGACAGGGCACGGGCGGCGGCGAAGCCACCCAACCCCACTGGGGTTGTCGCCATTTCTGCGCCACCGGCCAACATCACATCTGTTTCGCCGTACATGATCGAGCGCGCCGCCAGACCAATGCAATGGGTGCCGGTCGTGCAAGCGGTTGTGACCGCCAGGTTCGGGCCGCGTAAACCATAGTGAATCGAGAGATTACCGGCAATCATGTTGATGATTGCACCTGGAACAAAGAAAGGAGACATACGTCTCGGCCCCTTGTGCTCGACCACAAGAGTACCGTCTTCAATCGTACCAATACCACCAATACCTGAACCGATAGACACACCGATTCGAGTGGCGTTTTCTTCGGTGACCTCCAGACCAGAGTCGCGCATTGCCTGAATGCCGGCCACCATTCCAAACTGTATGAAGGGATCCATTTTGCGCGCATCTTTGGCGGCAAAATAACCGTCGACGGAGAAGTCTTTTACCGAGGCGGAAAACTGCGTACTAAAAGCCGACACATCGAAAGTAGCAATAGGCGCCACACCGCTTTTGCCCTGCAGTATTCCATCCCAGGTTTCAGCAACCGTATTCCCCAGCGGGCTTACCATACCGAGCCCGGTAACAACCACTCTCTTGCGCGACACTTAAATCAATCTCCCTGAACAGGAACACCCAGAACGACGCTCTCGCAACCGGGTCCGTCCTGCCCAACAACGTTCAAAAAGAAAAAGCCGTACTATTTTGCAATAATACGGCTTTCGCAAAACCTGGTATCAACGAAATCGCAGATCAGGCCAGATTGGCATTGATGTAATCGATGGCCAACTGAACAGTGGTGATTTTCTCGGCTTCTTCATCCGGAATTTCGGTTTCAAACTCTTCTTCAAGAGCCATCACCAACTCTACAGTATCCAGAGAGTCCGCGCCCAAATCTTCAACGAAAGAAGCCTCGGCTTTCACTTCATCTTCTTTAACGCCCAGTTGCTCAGCAACGATTTTTTTTACGCGTTCTTCAATGCTGCTCATGATCTAATTCAACTCCTAGTAGGTAGTATCGACGAAACCGTCACCATTCTGAACCACTGTGGCGGTTCCAGATTATCTACGGCGAAATCGACGCGCATTTTACATCTATTTTCACCGTGTTGTAACGCATAGGGCAAAAAAACTTTCCCCTGCGCAGCTTTTTTCATAAAAAACAAACAGTTAGCCTAGAAATTAGCACATGTACATGCCGCCGTTCACCTGAATCGTCTCGCCCGACACATAGCCGCCGGCACCAGACGCCAAAAAGGCCACCACCGCCGCGATTTCCTCAGGCTTGCCCAGTCTGCCAAGGGGGATCCTCTTAAGCAAATCCGCCTTTTGATCATCGGGTAGGATCTTGGTCATATCCGTATCGATAAAACCAGGCGCCACTGTATTTACGGTAATACCGCGCGAGCCGACTTCGGCGGCTAGCGAGCGGGCAAAGCCGGCCGCACCGGCTTTAGTGGCCGCATAATTTGCTTGCCCAGCGTTGCCCATAGAGCCCACCACCGAGCCCACATTGACAATACGACCCCAGCGCGCCTTCATCATCCCACGCAAAACGGCCTTACTCAGACGATAGATAGAGCTGAGGTTGGTATTGACGACATTGAACCACTCTTCTTCGGACATTCGCATCAGCAGATTGTCCTGAGTGATGCCGGCGTTGTTTACCAAAATAACCGGTACCCCATACTGCTCCTGCACCTGCTGCAGAAGATTATCAATGGACTCCGGACTGGTCACATCGAGCACCATTCCCGCCCCTTGATAACCTGCCGCACTCAGACGCTCGCCAATTGCCGCCGCCCCTGATTCGCTGGTGGCGGTACCAATAACCACGGCTCCGGCCTGGGCCAATTGCTCAGCAATGGCCGCTCCAATACCGCGGCTGGCGCCTGTAACCAGCGCCACTTTGTTTTCTAAGCTCATAAATACGTCTCTTATTGTCCGTTAATTTCAGCCAGGGCCGCATCAAAATCGGCTGGAGTTTCTATGGAAGTCGCACTCAGATTGCGATCAATACGCTTTGCCAAACCGCTGAGCACCTTACCTGGGCCGCACTCTACCAATTGGGTAGCGCCTTTGGCGGTCATGGCGTTCACGCAATCCACCCAAAGCACGGGCGCGTAGATCTGCTCGATCATCAGCGCCTTGATGCGCGCCGGATCAGACTCGACCTGGGCATGGACATTGTGAATCACCGGCGTTTGCGGCGCCAAAAACTCGGTTGCATTGACTAACTCAGCCAGCCTGTCGGCGGCCGGGCGCATCAGTGAGGTGTGAAAAGGTGCACTCACCGGCAGAGGCAATGCACGCTTGGCCCCAGCGCTTTTACAGGCCTCCATCGCCCGCTCAACGGCTGCCGAATGACCGGCAATCACCACCTGCCCAGGCGAATTAAAGTTGACCGGCGCCACCACCTCTCCGGCCTGCGACTTCTCACAGGCGGCGCTAACCGCTTCATCCTCAAGACCGATAATCGCCGCCATGGCACCCACGCCAGCCGGCACCGCCTCTTGCATGAACTTGCCACGCTGGCGCACAAGTGCCACGGCATCGGCAAAAGCAACGACACCGGAGCATACGAGCGCAGACCACTCCCCGAGACTGTGCCCCGCCATCAGAGCCGGGCGGGCGCCGGCACGCTCCTGCCACACGCGCCAACAGGCGACACTGGCCGTTAAAAGCAGTGGCTGGGTGCACTCTGTCAAGTTGATTTGCTCTTGCGACCCCGATTGGGAGCGCTCCCACAAATCGTAACCGAGAACCTCGGAGGCCTCGTCAAAACTCTGTTGAACAATCGGAAAGGCGGCGGCCAAGTCGGCCAACATACCGATTTTTTGCGACCCCTGACCGGGAAAAACAAAAGCCAGATGTGAGGTGGTCATAATGTAAAGCTCTTATTAATGATGTTGTTTGGTGAAACGACCGTGAGGGCACACGCCAAAGGTTAGCCAGACGTTAGCGCCCGGGTGATTCTCGTCGGAACACCCAACCTCGCCTGTTCACAGGCGAGGCTGAGCGCATTGACAGTGGCCGCGATACCGGCGCCGCCATGACTCTTGATCACGGTGCCGGCAAGGCCCGCAAGCACCGCGCCATTATAGGCGTCGGGGTTCAGTTCTGCTCGCCAACGCCTGAGAATCGGCCACATCAGCAGCCCTCCGAGCCGACCCCAACCAGAAGAAAAGCTCTTCTCAATACGCCTGGAAATAAGCCGGGCAACACCCTCGCTGGTTTTTAAGGCGATATTGCCACTGAAACCGTCGCAGACAATCACCTCAACCACGCCGGTGTAGATGGAGTCAGCCTCCACATAACCGCAGAAATTCAGCTCATTGCACGCGCCCATCAACTCGGCCGCATCGCGAATGATCTTGGTGCCCTTGCCCGCCTCGCTGCCGATATTAAGCAGCCCAACACGCGGCGACCTTACGCCAGCCGACTCGGCCAGAATATGCCCCATGCGCGCAAATTGCAGTAGCTGAGCACTGCTGCAGTGTAAGTTCGCCCCCAGATCCAGCATCAATGTGTGTCCAGACTCAACGGGCATGGCTTTGCAAAACGCCGGTACCTCCACGCCTTCGATACCGCCAACTACCCGCCGGCTAATCAGCAGCAAAGCGCCACTGTTACCCGCACTGACACAGGCGTTGGCATCGCCTGAGGCCAACGCCTCTAGCGACCGCCACATAGAGGAGCCTGCCCCCTGGCGCAGGGCCTGGCGAGGATCGGCATCCATAGGAACAACGGTTTCGGAGGGGTGCACTGTGACATTGGCCGGCAACGGCCCTTGTGCTGTGCCCCGGATAAGGTCCGGATCGCCATAAAGCTGGATCTGGACGTCAGGGGCATCCTGCGCATAGATCAGCGCTGCGGGAATAGTAATGCGGGGACCGAAGTCCCCGCTCATAGCATCGAGTGCCAGTCGTATTGCTTCAGACAATGTTAAATCGTCTTATTGCCGAACACGATTACTCGTCTGATGCTTTATCGATCACCTTGCGGCCACGGTAGAAACCGTCGGCGCTAACGTGGTGACGCAGATGCTTTTCACCACTAGTAGGATCGACAGACAGTGCCTGCCCGGTCAGAGCGTCGTGTGAGCGACGCATGCCGCGCTTGGAACGTGTCTTTCTATTTTGTTGAACGGCCATGATTAACTCCTATATAACAATAAACTGAAGCCGGGGCGCCTCTGGTAGATGACTCTACTTTTTCGGCGTTCCTTTGAGTTGCTCCAGAACTTGAAACGGGTTTGGCTTGGACTCTTGCGCCCTAGCCGCCTCCGGTGCCTCGCTGACGAACTTTTCTTCGGCAACACACGCGTAATCGTGGTAGGCCACCGCCGGCAGGCTCAGTAACAGCTCTTCCTCTACAATCTCGTAGAGATCAGCCTGCCCCTCACCGACAATCCAGGGGTCCAGATCCCGGGACAAGGCCCGAGCCTGATCCTCACCCCACATTATACCGAGACGGATGTGGCAGCTCAGAGGCAAATCCACCGGCTCGAGGCAGCGCTGGCAAATCACACTCACCACCCCCTCAACCGATCCTTCGAGCACTCTTTTGCCTTGCTCATCAACTCGGAAAGACAAGAGCGCCGAAAACTCCGCACCCTCGCCTGCCACCGCATCGCGCAATCGCGGCAGCGCCTCAAGAGCCACAATACCAGCCAGCTCGACACCCTGCTGGGCGTATTTGCGCGGATCTCCGCGGCGCGGCAAAGGCTTGCTTGAGGGTGCTTGAGACATAAGCGCGCAATAATAGGGATACAAACCCCCGGTGTCAAAGAAAATTGACCACCAACACCAAGTTTTTCAAGGGTTTGCGGGCAAAAAGCGGGGCGCCTGCCTCCGCCAAGGCCGATAAACGGGCATATCCCGGAGAAATTTCATAGAATGGCCGCCAATAAGCGGCACCCGGTGCGGACACTCAAAGAGCATTTGACCTTATGAGAGAAATTCTCCTCGCCTCAAGCTCCCCCTACCGCCGAGCGCTCCTGAGCAGGCTCGGCGTTGACTTTCAATGGACGGCCCCGAACCTGGATGAAACCCCTCTACCAGCCGAAGCCCCCAAGGATCGAGCGCTTCGGTTGGCCGAGGCCAAGGCGGCGGCTTTAGCCGCCGCACACCCCGATCACCTGATCATCGGTTCAGACCAGGTGGCCAGCCTCAATGGTGTTATGCTCGACAAACCCGGCTCCCACGAGCGGGCGCGAGCCCAGCTCAAGGCCTGCAGTGGTCAAAGTCTGGATGTTTACACCGGTCTTTGTGTGTACGACAGCGCCACCGGGCGCCGCTGGAGCGCCGTCGAAAGTTATGCCGCGCGGTTTCGCCGCCTAAACGACACCCAAATCGAGTATTATCTTCAGCGCGACAAGCCCTACGACTGCGCCGGGAGCTTTAAGTGCGAGTCGCTGGGCATTGCGCTGTTTGAGCAGCTGGCCGGCGATGACCCCAACACCCTTATCGGCCTTCCGTTGATCGCCCTCACCCGACTGCTGTACGACGCGGGGATCGACCTGCTCGCGCCCCCGAACACCCGTAATAACACTTAGTTCAAGCAGCGCCCACAGGCCGCCAACCGAGAATTTCAGAAAAGCAGCTCATGCACAGAGCGGGTTCATAGGCGATCAGCCGCTCCGGCGCGTGTGCGCCATAGCTAACCGCAATTCTCGCCATGGGCGCACGCCTGGCCATATCCATGTCGTACTCTGTGTCACCCACCATGACCGCCTGCTCTGCAGGCATAGCCAGCTCATCGAGCAGCTGGTGCAGCATCAACGGGTCCGGCTTGGAAGCCGTCTCATCGGCGCACCGGCTCGCGTGGAAAAAGCCCTGTAGGTCGAGCGCCTCAAAAACACGATCTAAACCATTGCGACTTTTGCCCGTTGCAACGGCAAGCAAATGCCCCTCGCTTCTGAGCCGGTCGAGCGAATCCAATACACGGGGATAGAACTCAGCAGGGCTAGCCTGATCGAGCGTCAAGTAATGGTGGCGGTAGCGATCGCGGATCGCCAGCATATCCTGACTTGCGATACCTGGGTAGAGCGTCTCCAGCGCCTCAGGCAAGCCGAGGCCTATAATATTGCGCACCGACTCGGTGCCGGGACGCTGCCAGCCGATATCTTCAGCGGCCCGCTGCATGGCCGTCACAATAGTGCCGGTAGAGTCGCTTAGGGTGCCGTCCCAATCAAAAATGTACAACAAATCTCAACCCTCCTCCTGCGCTAGAGACTCAACCACAGCCTGTAAGTCCGCCGACAAAGGCGCCTCAACCGTTACCCACCCGCCCTCGCCGGGGAGCCGAAAACCCAGAGCGCTGGCATGCAAGAAAAGACGCTTGGCGCCGCGCGAGCGCATAGACGCATTCACGGCATCATCACCGTACTTCTCATCCCCCAGCAACGGGCAACCTTTATACTGCGCATGAACCCGAATCTGGTGGGTTCTGCCGGTCATGGGGCGCGCCTCAACCAGCGTAAACTCGCGAAACTCCCGCAACACATTAAAGCGAGTCAGACTGCGCTTCCCCTCCGGATGCACCTTAACAATACGCTCGCGCCCATCCGATTGCTCAAGTTTGAGCAGTGGCGCTTTCACCTCTAAGGCTCGAGCCGGCCAGCGACCCACCACCAACGCTTGATACACCTTGGTGATCGTATCGGAGCCTGCGGACTTTTCCCTGAGCGCTTGCTGCAGATGGCGCAGATAGCTGCGCTTCTTGGCAATCATGATGCAGCCTGACGTGTCGCGATCCAGGCGATGCACGAGCTCCAAGTAACGCGCCTGAGGGCGCAACTGGCGCAGCGCCTCAATCAGCCCCAAGCTCACGCCACTACCGCCATGAACCGCGAGACCGGGCGGCTTATTGACTACCAGCATGCCGTCGTCTTCGTAAAGCACCGCACCCTCAAGCTGGCGCCCCAAGCCCTGACTGAGCTGTTTGGGCGGCGCCTTGGTCGCCACCTTAAGGGGGGGCAAGCGCACCACATCCCCTGCGCACAGCCGATAGTCGGCACGAATTCTTCCTTTATTAACCCTCACTTCCCCTTTGCGCAACAGCTTGTACACATGGGTGCGCGGCACCCCCTTCAGGCGTGCCACCAGGTAATTATCGATGCGTTGACCGGCCTGATCGGCGTCAACCGGCCAATATTGCACGGCGGCAAAGCGCTCATCCAACTTGGCAGAGGGGGGTAATTGACTGCTCATAGCGACATTTTATCAGCAAAGCATCCGCCTCAGGTAGCTTCGGCACGAAAATTGAATTTGCGGGGGCTTGCCATTGCTGTTATATTCGGAGCAGCTGCGACAGGCAGGTTTCCGGACATAGCGTTTAAGGCGTGTCGCGAGGAAATACCGCTGCCAGCTCAGGCCCTCCCCCACAAATTAGGTTTGCGGGGGGCCGGCAAAGTGATGAACAGGTGCGACGCGCGCCCGGCTCCCGGTTGGATTACCCGGCAGCGCGAACACCCAAACCATTGCGCAGCAAGCGCAATGCGACTGATCCGCTAAATGTGTTTTGTAAAGATACCAAGCCCAACACTGGCAGAGCTTTTACGATGAGAGGGCCAGAGGCTCCGAGATAAACTCATACGAGAGACGGCCGCCGAGGCCAACTGCACAGGCAGGCAAAGAGTCGAGACCGGCACAACACCGGTCACATTGGTAACAAACGGGTTCAGATAGACAATATTGACATTTCGGTTCTCACTCCCCATTCCGAGCGGGCCGACGACGAAGTTCAATACAATCCGGCAACCACTGACGTGAGCATAACGCAGCACGGCAGAAAGCAAAGGTTGCACAAGACACTATTAGCGTTGATGAGTCGCCTTGGGCAGGCTGCGCCCAACAGGAAAGACTAGGAAACGCATGAAAAGAATGCTGATAAATGCAACTCAGCCCGAAGAGTTGCGAGTAGCGCTGGTTGACGGCCAGTGGCTGTACGATCTGGACATTGAAAACCGCAATCGCGAACAGAAAAAGGCCAACATTTATAAAGGCCGCATCACCCGAGTAGAACCCAGCCTTGAAGCGGCTTTTGTCGACTATGGCGCAGAGCGTCACGGCTTTCTTCCCCTCAAAGAAATTTCCCGCGAGTATTTCAGTAAGTCGTCCGGCGACAGCGATGGTCGCGTAAAAATCAAAGAGGTCGTCAAGGAAGGCACTGAAGTCATAGTGCAAGTGGATAAAGAAGAGCGCGGCAATAAGGGCGCAGCTCTGACCACTTTTATCAGCCTGGCAGGACGCTATCTGGTGCTTATGCCCAACAATCCTCGCGCCGGTGGCATTTCCCGCCGTATTGAGGGCGAAGACCGCGCCGAGCTGCGCGATGCGCTGAGCAAAATCACTATCCCCAACGGCATGGGCATTATTATCCGTACCGCCGGCGTCGGTCGCAGCGCCGAGGAACTGCAGTGGGATTTAAACTACCTGCTGCAACTCTGGGAGTCCATCGACCAGGGCGCCAAAAGCTGTAAGGCACCTACTTTCCTGTTCCAGGAAAGCAACGTCATCATTCGCGCCATCCGCGACTACCTGCGCCAGGATATCGGCGAAGTGATTGTCGACAACAAAGAATCTTTTGAGTTGGCCTCAGGCTTTATTCGCCAAGTCATGCCTAACTTCGGTAGTAAGGTCAAGCTGTACCAAGACGACATTCCGCTTTTTAACCGCTATCAGATCGAGAGTCAGATCGAGACAGCCTTTCAGCGCGAAGTAAAATTGCCCTCGGGCGGTTCCATCGTTATCGATGTGACCGAAGCATTGGTGTCAATTGACATTAACTCTTCACGCGCCACCAAAGGCGGCGACATCGAAGAGACAGCGCTGCAAACCAACCTTGAAGCCGCTGACGAAATCGCTCGCCAACTTCGCCTGCGCGACATGGGCGGTCTGGTCGTGATCGACTTCATCGATATGCAGGCAACCCGCAATCAGCGCGAAGTGGAAAACCGCATTCGCGATGCACTGGCCATGGATCGCGCCCGCGTTCAGATCGGTCGCATCTCCCGCTTCGGCCTTCTGGAAATGTCACGCCAGCGCTTGCGCCCATCACTCGGCGAAGTGCACTCAAAAGTGTGCCCGCGCTGTAACGGTCAGGGCACCATTCGCGGCACCCGTTCGCTGGCATTGTCCATTTTGCGCCTCGTTGAAGAAGAAGCGCAAAAAGAACGTAGTGCCGAGATTCGCGCAATTGCGCCCACCTCTGTGGCGACCTATCTGCTCAACGAAAAGCGCAAAACCATTTTCAATATTGAGCAGCGCAATAACACTCGCGTTGTGGTAGTGCCCAATGCCGAAATGATGACGCCGCACTTTGAGGTGCAGCGCCTGCGCGATGATGACGAAGGCACACTGGAAACCAGTTACAAAATTGTGGCCTCAGACGACCACAGTGAGCAGGAGCAGGTCACGGACGAAGCGCCGATCAATATCCCGCGCCCACTGGTACAGCCGACGGCCCCCACTGAGCAGGCGCCGGCACCGGTTGAAAAGCCCACCCCGGGCGTCATCGCTCGGCTAATCAGCTGGCTCCAGGGTCTGTTTGAGTCGGAAGAAGAAACACCGAAAGACAAGCGCAACAAGCCTAAACCCAATCAGCGCAACCGTCGCGGCAAACCGCAAAATCGCGGCCGCAAAGGTGGCGGCTCAAGCGATGAGCGTGACAGCAAGCCCGCCAAGGGCGGCAAGGACGCAAAAGGCCGCGGCAAGCCCAGAGACGCCCAGGACAAAGAAAACGATGAAAACCAGAACAACGCCGAACGCGGCGACAACCGCTCTGGTCGTGGGCGCCGAGGACGCAGTCGCGGACGCAATCGCAACCGTGACGAACAACGCCAGCAAAGCGACGCTCAGCAGGGTCAGGTAGCCGCTGAGGTAACACCAGCACCTGAGGATAGCCAACAGGCAGACAGTAACGAGCAGCGCCCACCCAAGCGTCCATCGGGTCGTCGTCGTGGAAATCAACGCCGCCGCCGTCGCAGCGATACCGCCGAAGAGCAAAACCTGAACGATCAGGTCAACCAGGCCATTGATGCTCAGCAAGACGCTGGGCAAGACCAGGAAAATGTCGGAGACTCGCAGCCCGATGTCCGCTCGAAGCGCGCCGCAAATAACAGCAACCAGGACCGGCCTGAAGGAGCAGAACGCGCCGACAAACGCCGCCCGAACCGCCGTGAAGACGAGGCAGGCTCGGATCGAGCCGACGAACCGTATAAGAACGCTGCGCCCGCCGCTGAAGCCTCTGGCGTAGCGGTCAATGACGCCGCCGAACAAAGCCTTGAGGAGAACCCCAAAGACTCTGTCGACGCTTCTGCTAAGGCCGTGAAAGCGGACACGACAGCGACTACCGAGGCAAGTCCATCGACTCAACCAGTTGAGGCTCCCCCCGAAGAGTTAGCGGTGGCAACTGACGCCCCGGCGCAAGCCGAAGTGGTGAGCGAGGAGGCGCCTGCCGTCAGTATCAATGACGACAAGACGCCACCCGCTCAGCCCAGCGAATCCGCAGAAGCGGAAGCGGCTCCGAAAACGCCCCTTGCCGAGCAGACTGAGGAGCAAAAAGAAGCCCAACAAGAGGCACAGGACACCCCCGCGGTAATCGAGCAAAGTGACGCCCAAGACAAGCCAGAGGCAGGGCTGACCATCGCCGATAAAAACGGCGACAGAAAACCCGTTGCGGCATATACTCGGGCCACCAACGACCCAAGAGTGTCGCCACGCCCCGTGCAACAGGTGCGCATTTTGACCGAAACGCGCAGCCGCCCGCTTCCTAGGGCGCTGGACACCAGTCAGCCGGCGCGAGTGGCCCACAACCCTCGCCCACTGGCACGACCGGTGAACGATCCCCGCGTAGCCAAGAGCTCAGCGAGTGAGCAGAGTCAGTAGACACTGGTAAGCGCTGTTCTGGCTACACTGAAAACCGGGCAACTGCCCGGTTTTTTTATAGTCAATGCAGCTAGTAAAAAATTCGACATCAATAAAACGGCCGCAAGCGTAGGAAAAGACAGAGTTTTTTTACTGGGGCGCTTGCTCCTGAGAAAAACCCATGTATAATCTGCCCCACTTCGGAAGGGTGGCAGAGTGGTTGAATGCACCGGTCTTGAAAACCGGCGTAGGTTAATAGCCTACCCAGGGTTCAAATCCCTGCCCTTCCGCCATACACTGCCTAAGGGCAGAAATTAAAGCGCCGAACCAGGCGCTTTTTTTTATACCCGATTTTTGCCCCTTGAGGAACTCCCGCAGAGCCCCAATCTCTAAGCAGTGCCGGGTATATTGCATTGCACCGGCAAGCTTGTATGATAGCTTCTGATCTAACTTGAATCGGAGATACACCATGGAACAAATACGCACTGTACATTCAGCTGTAGCGCAGTCCGCCGAAGTCAGTCGTGTTCTGCGCAATACCTATTTGTTGTTGGCCATTACACTGGCATTCAGTGCCGTAACTGCTGGCGCAGCCATGGCTCTGAACCTCGGTCAGGGCGCCGGCTTGGTAATGTCGCTGGTTGCCCTCGGCTTGATCTGGTTTGTGCTCCCAAAAACCGCCAATTCTGCCACCGGCCTTGTGGTCGTATTCGCCTTTACTGGCCTTATTGGCGCCAGCCTGGGTCCGATCTTGAATCACTACCTGTCTATGAACAATGGTTCGGGTATTGTCATGCAAGCACTGGGCGGTACCGCACTGACCTTCCTTGGCCTGTCGGGCTATGCGTTGGTGAGCCGCAAGGATTTCAGCTTCCTGCACGGCTTCGTGGCCATGGGCCTGATGGTAATGATCGGTTGTATGCTGCTTCTGTTGGGCGCCTCTTTGTTCGGCTTTCACCTGGAGGTATTGAGCTTGGCCTTTTCCGCAGGTGTGATCATTCTGATGTCTGCGCTGATCCTGTTCCAAACGAGTGCCATTATTCATGGCGGTGAGCGCAACTACCTACTGGCAACCACCAGCCTCTACCTCTCAATCATCAACATCTTTACCAGCCTGCTGCATCTTCTGGGCGCGGCCGAAGACTAAATCCCTCCAAAGCCCCGCAAGGGGCTTTTTTATCACCCATGAAATTTACCGTTGTCATCTTAGGCGCCCCCTATTCCAGTGCAGCCAGCTATTCGGCCTACCGCTTTTGCCGGGCGCTGCTGGAGCAGGGGCACCAATTAGCCCGTCTGTTTTTTTACGCAGATGGCGTTCATAACGGCTCCGCTCTGACATGCCCGCCACAAGATGAACTGGACTTGCAACAGGCCTGGCGACAACTGATAACAAAGCACCAACTCGACGCGGTCGTTTGCATCGCGGCCGCCTTGCGCCGGGGCGTTCTGGACGCGGCAGAGCGCGATCGCTACGCCAAGCCAGCCGACAACCTCGCCTGCGAGTTCAACCTGAGCGGTTTGGGGCAACTCATTGAAGCCTGCGCCACCTGCGATCGCACAGTGACCTTTGGCGCCTGAAATGTCTGCCATTGTCTGTATAAGCCGTCACTCGCCCTATGGCAGCTCCCTTGCCCGTGACGCATTGGATGCGGTTCTTGCGGCAGCGGCCTTTGAGCAGGACATCGCTCTTTTACTGATGGACGAGGGCGTATGGCAAGCGTACCGCCATCAACAAGCCTCGGCGATTGAGCAAAAGGAACTCGGGAAAAATCTCAGCGCGCTGGCGGTATTCGGGGTCGAAAAAGTGTATGTTCACGAGCGCTCGCTGACCAGGCGCGGTCTCGACCGTGACTCTCTGTCACTGAATAACGTACAATTGTTGAACGACGAGGCCACACGGGCACTTCTGGCCCAAGCGCGACAAGTGTTGAGTTTCTGATGAGCACCTTGCATACGGTCAACAAGTCACCGTTTAGTAACAACTCTTTAGAATCCTGCCTGCAGTTATGCAGTGAGCAGGACTGCATTTTATTGATTGAGGATGGTGCCTATGGCGCTGTCGCTCACTCCCCCTGCGCCGGCTCTTTGCAGCAGGCAAGCGCCCGAGGCATCGGCATCTACGTACTGCAAAGTGACGCTCAAGCACGTGGACTGCAAGACCTGCTGGACAATATTGAACCTACCGATTATCAAGGGTTTGTGCAGCTTAGCTGCCAGCATCAGTGTATTCAAAGCTGGTATTGAACGCCCCATGACGCTCCCATCTGTGGACAAAGACGGCTATCTGTTGAATCTCAATGACTGGTCGCCTGAAGTGGCCAAGTCACTGGCCCAAGCCGAAAATATCGAGCTGACCGAGGATCATTGGGAAATCATTACCCTGGTCAAAGCCTTTTATCAGGAATTTGATTTGTCACCGACCAGTCGCGCTTTGGTGCGCTACGTCAATCAGCATCTTGGACCGGAAAAGGGCCGTAGCATTTATCTGCAGACACTCTTCCCGCCGCAGCCGGCACTGATGGTCAGCAAGCTAGCAGGCCTGCCGCGTCCTGCTAACTGCTTCTGATGGCAGCGGGTTTGGCCCACTATCGCTCCGATTGTTTGAACTCGCGCGTCAGCTTGACAACGACGCCCGAAAGAAGCACAAGCGCAATCAAGTTGGGCACAGCCATCAAACCGTTCAGCACATCGGCAACAATCCACACCAGCTTGAGCTCGGCCGTAGCCCCAACGAATATCGCCAGGACCCAAAGTACGCGAAAAGGTGTGATGGCGCGAGCGCCGAAAAGATACTGGGCACAGCGCTCGCCGTAATAGCTCCAGCCCAGCAGAGTGGTAAACGCAAAGAGCGCGATTGCCACCGAAATCAAGATGTCACCGGCGGGCAAACTGTGAGCGAAAGCCGCCTGCGACATCAAAGCCCCCTCCTCTCCAGAGCTCCAGGCACCAGTAACTACAATGGCCAGGCCGGTAATCGAGCACACGATAATAGTGTCGATAAACGTGCCGAGCATTGCCACCATGCCCTGACGCACCGGACTGTCCGTCTGCGCGGCAGCGTGTGCTATAGGGGCGCTGCCAAGACCGGCCTCGTTGGAAAATACACCGCGGGCCACGCCAAACTGTATGGCCAGCGCTACCCCGGCGCCGGCAAACCCGCCGGCAGCCGCAGTGCCGTTAAACGCGCTGTCGATGATCAGCGAAAAGGCCGCCGGCAAAGCCCCCAGATTGATAAAAATCACCGTCAAACCACAGAGGACATAGGCAATTCCCATAAACGGCACGAGTTTGCCGGCCACCTCGGCAATACGCCTGACCCCGCCAATGAGCACCACAAACACCAGCGCCATAAGCACGACTGCGGTCAGGACCTTAGGTATTGATAGGCTGCCATTGAGCGCATCGGCCACCGAATGCGCCTGAACCGTATTGCCGATACCAAATCCCGCCAGACAACCGAATACAGCGAACGCACCTCCAAGCCAGGTCCACTTGGGGCCCAGGCCGTTCTTGATGTAATACATCGGGCCACCGAGATTATTGCCTTTACTGTCCGTTTCGCGGTAGTGAACAGCACACACGGCCTCGGCATACTTGGTCGCCATACCCACCAGCGCTGTGCACCACATCCAAAAAAGTGCCCCTGGTCCGCCCAGTCCTATGGCTGTCGCGACACCGACAATATTGCCGGTACCAATGGTGGCCGAAAGCGCGGTCATTAAGGCATTAAAGGAGGTGACATCACCGCGCCCCCTGCCCCGGCGCCCCTGCCACAACTGGCGAAAAGCAGCCGGTATCCTCAACAGCGGAAATCCTGTCAGCCGGGTCATCAAAAACACACCGACCAAGGGCAATAGCCAAAGCAAAAAATAAGGGCCCCAGATAAATCCACTCAAGGCACTAAAAACCGCTGATAAAGTTTCCATGACTTGCCACTCTCAGTTTAAAAGGCGTGTTTATAGGGAAAGAGACCGAAGATTCCGCCGGTGTGAACAAACACCACATCCCTGGGCGCAAACGCTCGTTGGCGCAGTTGCTCCAGCATGCCAAAATAGGCTTTACCGGTATAGACTGGATCGAGCATCAAGCCAGAAGATTGGGCCGCCTCGGCAATGGCCTGTGTTACCTCAGGGTAGACAAGAGCGTAGCCCGGCCCGATATAATCATCCACCACGGTAAAATTTTCGGGCATCTTGAGTCCGCAACCCGGATAGCGCTCCATCGCCGCAGAGACATCCTCATACACGCGCTGACGGAAATATTCGGCGCTATCGCACACGGCGATACCCAATACCTCTGCCGTGGGTAAAAAAGCCGATAGCCCGGCAGCCAATCCCGCCAAAGTGCCTCCAGAGCCCGCCGCACACACGACCAGTGGCTGCTTAATCTGGCACCGCTGGAAGTCCTCTGCCAGTTCTTTTGCTGCAGCTACATAGCCCCACAAGCCAACGGCATCGCTGGCACCGGTAGGGATAACATAGGGCTTGCCTCCGCTGGCTAACACTTGCTGGACCTGATGCGCCAACAGCTCGGGCAGCTTTTTGCGATACTCGCGCTCGCTGAAACACGCAATCTGCGCACCAGCCAACTGGCCGAGCAGTAAATTCCCATCATATACCTGCTCCGGCTCGCCCCGAAGCACCAACCGGCAATTCAGCCCCCAGGCTGCAGCAATCAAAGCCGTTGCCCGACAGTGGTTAGACTGTAAACCACCACAGGTAATTAAAGTGTCGGCACCCTGCGAGAGAGCTTCGCTAAGGACAAACTCCAACTTACGAACCTTATTGCCGCTCAGGGCGCAGCCGGTAAGATCATCCCTTTTACACCACAGACGGTAGGGGTCGACATCACCGCGTTCGAGCCGATCAAGCGGCGTCGGCGTTTGTGCCAGCGCGATCTTGGGAGGAAAGCTTAAAGGAGACATCCAGAACTCCACCAGTAACGGTTTTTTGCCATTATAGGTGGAGTCAGGAAAGGGAGAACAGACCTTAGATAGACTTGATAGTGCCTTTAGGCAAAACGGCGTGCACGGCTACTTTCTGAAACTTGAGCTCTATATTGTTGCCGGTTTCCAGAACAATGTAGTTTTCATCCACTTTTACGACCTTGCCCAGCATACCGCTGGTGAGCAATACCTCGTCACCTTTTTGCAGCGCAGACACCAAGTTTTGATGCTCTTTTTGACGCTTGCGCTGAGGGCGGATAATCAACAGGTACATGAACAGGAACAAACCACCGAACATCAACAAATTGATGTACATTGGCGCCCCTTGAGGCGCGGCTTGGCTCTGGGCCATCGCCGTCTCGAAGAAAAATCCCATGAAAAAACCTCGTCACTTTACAAAGGCGTAACTCTACCTTCTTTAGTAACTTCAGGCAATCGGGTTGAAGCCTAAGGTGTTGCTCAGGCGTAATCGCGAAACAGTTTGCGAAATACGCTGGGGGAGAGATTCGTCCAGCGCTTAAAAGCGTTGGTAAAACTTGTCCTGTCAGAAAAATCCAGCGCTGTCGAAACCGCGTCGACGCTCATATGCTCATCAATCAGGTACTTGATGGCGTAATGAAAGCGCAGGCTGTCCCGCAACTGGGCAAAGCTGGAGTCCTGCTGCTGCAAACGGCGCTGCAAGGTGCGTTTTGACAGATTGAGATCTTCGGCGATGTGCTCAATGGCCATGGGGGAGTGACCTACCCGCTTTTGCAGAGCCTCGATCACTCTACCTGATACACCCTCAACCTCCGGCAGGCGGGCGAGAACCACATATTCGTGATAGGAGCGAATACCGGAACGCGCAAAGCCGTCCGCATCCGTAACTTGGGGACCTAATCGCTGCAACTGAATCATGGGGCTCTCCTTGTGCCAAGCTGGATGGTATTTAACCAAAGTAGCCAAGCGTCATATTTGGCGTTTAAAAAATATATCGCTAAGCAGGAGCAATGACAATGCGCATTGGCGCATAATTCAAGAATTCTTTTTGAGCAAATTCCCACTCAATAGAATCTCCTGCTATATAGCCCGACAGTCGAGCAACCCGCCCGACTGCTAAGTTGGATTATAGGCCAAATGGCGGATTATTTTTAACGCCCTGTCGGCTTTCTCTACTTTTTTTGCAGCTGGTCACAGTTTAACTGCCAACCAAAAACAAAAATCATTGTAAAGCAATGAGTTAGAGACCATTTCTCACCCAGATCTGAACACTTTGTGCTCTAGCCAAACTGACTTTTCAGCCAGTCGAGGGCATCCTGATCGTGTGATTTGGTCTTCACTTTATCGAAGATATGGCGCAGGCGTCCCTCTTTATCGATAAAGAATGAGGTTCTCAAGACACCCATAAACTCGCGCCCCATAAATTTTTTAAGCCCCCAAGCGCCATACTTATCTGCAACGGCGTGGTCCTCGTCACTAAGCAGGTCGAAATTGAGCTCGTGCTTTTCCTCAAATTTCGCCAGCCTGGCAACGGGGTCTGGACTGATTGCGAGAACCACGGTGTCCAGCGCTTCGAACTCGGCCCGGGTGTCGCGAATGCCACAGGCCTGGGTGGTACATCCCGGCGTCATGGCTTTAGGGTAAAAGTACACCAGTACATTTTTTTTACCGCGAAAATCCTTCAGGGCCACCTTCTCATCACGTTGGTTTTTCAAGGTAAACACCGGGGCCAGGTTGCCCACTTTAGGAAAGCTCATAGTTACTCCCGATTGGTTTGTGAATCATCGTCGCGCAAGAGTGCAAACAAAGCTGACTTTTCTTCGTTGGTCACCGATTGATCCGCTGTCAATTTTTCCCGAGCCGTACTGACGCGGTTGCGACCTGCGGCTTTGGCCGAGTAGAGTTCAGCATCAGCAGCATCGATTAACCGGCTGGGGGTACAGGTTTGCGAAGCGACAAACCCCGCGACACCAAGGCTCATTGTCACCTGCAGGGGCTGGCCAGCCTCGTCCCCCAACATTAAAGACTCGACCGCCGCTCGGATACGTTCAGCCACTTTACTCGCCTGCCCCAACGGCGTGCCGGGTAGGATCACGGCGAACTCTTCACCGCCGTAGCGACAGGCGATATCCAGCTTGCGCAACTGCCGGTCAACGGTGCCGGCAACCGATTGCAACAACCGGTTACCCATTTCGTGTCCGTGGGTATCGTTAAATCGCTTGAAGTGGTCGATATCGCCAATGACCAGCGCCAGAGGCTGGCCGCTGCGCCTGACCCTCTCCATTTCATGGTTGAGGGTCTCATTGAAATGCCGAAAGTTAAACAACCCGGTTAAGGCGTCGGTACGCGCCTGCTCGGTCAACTGCTCAACCTCTTGCCGAAGCTGCAGCAGCTCACTTTGATAGCGGCAGTCCTCGCCAGCAACGCGACAGACCGATGAATCCCCGGTGCGCTCCACCATGGCCGCAATTAATCCCGATAGAGCTTGAGCAAATCGGTGTAGTGGTCAATTCGCCTGTCGCGCAGAAAAGGCCAAATACGACGGACATCTTCAGAGCGCCGCCGATCAAGGCCCACTACCGCCACCTCTTCCTCTTCGCCCAGCACCTTAAGAAATTCGCCTTGCGGCCCGGCGACAAAGGAATGGCCCCAAAAGTCAATGCCGTCACCCCCTTCGGGGTCCGACTCATGGCCAACACGATTCACACTCACAACCGGCAGACCATTGGCCACGGCGTGAGAGCGTTGAATCGTGACCCAGGCATCGCGCTGACGCTGCTTTTCATCAGCTTCATCGGCAGGCGCCCAGCCGATCGCAGTGGGGTAAATCAGCAGTTCGGCACCAGCCATGGCCATCAAGCGCGCCGCTTCGGGAAACCACTGATCCCAACACACAAGCACCCCAAGACGCCCCACTGATGTATTGAGGGGCGTAAAGCCCAGATCCCCCGGAGTAAAGTAAAACTTCTCGTAGAAGCCGGGGTCATCGGGTATGTGCATTTTGCGGTATATGCCAGCGATTTCACCGTCCGTCTCAATAACTACGGCGGTGTTATGATAAAGCCCGGTCGCGCGCTTTTCGAACAAGGAAGCAACAATAACAATACCCAACTCGCGGGCAAGGGCTCCCAAGCGCTCGCTGCTCGGGCCGGGAATCGTCTCCGCCAAGTCAAACTCTTCAACGCGCTCTCGCTGGCAAAAGTAAAGCCCGCGATGCAGCTCCTGTAACACCACCAACTGCGCCCCTTGGGCCGCGGCTTTGCGAATTCCGGCCACACTGGCATCGAGGTTGGCGCTAAGGTCAGCAGAACAGCAGTGCTGAACCATACCTACTGATATTTTACTCAAAAGCTGATCACCCCCTCAGGTAATTGCATAGTGATACAGTGCAGGCTGCCGTGCTGCTCAATCAGGGCCAGGCAGTCAATGCCAATAACCTCATAACCCGGAAAGGCACTACCAATCACACTTAGCGCTTCGGCGTCTTTGTCGTCGCGATAGACAGGCACCAGCACCGACCCGTTCACAATCAAAAAATTAGCATAGGTGGCCGGTAGACGCTCCCCATCGCCTCCGAATACCGCCTTTGGCCAGGGTAAGCGAAAGCGATGATAGGGCTGCCCATCGGCGTTGGTCATGCCCACAAGCTGCTGCTCCATACGCTGAAACTCCAGATAATGATCATCCGCAGGATCATCGCAACCGACATAGACCAAGCCCTGGCCAGGCGTCAGACGGGCGAGCGTATCGATATGGCTGTCGGTGTCATCGCCCTCTAAGTAGCCGTAATCGAGCCAATTTATTTTTTTAACACCCAGTCGCTGCTGCAGCTCTTGTTCAATGGCCTCACGGCTCAGCTCCGGGTTACGGTTTTTATTGAGCAGGCAGGAAGCCGTGGTTAACAAGGTGCCTTCTTCATCGATCTCAACGGCGCCACCTTCCAAAACCAATGGACAGGATTCAACCGGCACTGCAAAGGCGCCGGCAGCGGCGAGCGTTGAAGTGATTTGATTGTCTTGCGCACTAGAGAATTTGTTGCCCCAGCCATTAAAGGTAAAGTCGAGAAGCTTCAGGCCCGTAGTTCCGCGAACAGTCAGCGGGCCATGATCCCTGGCCCAAGTATCGTCTGAGGCCACATCGAAAAGTTTGTAGCGATCGGCCGTCACAGCCACCGCGGCCAGAGCTTGCTCGATGCCAGCATGAGCCGTTTCGGGGGCAGCGATCAGCAGCTTTGCCCGCCCGGAAATCGCCGCGGCGAGCTCTTGGTAAACTCGGGTGACATCATCCAACAGAGGCTGCCAATCGGTCTGGGCGTGCGGCCAGGTTAATAGCACCGCTGACTGGTCAGCCCATTCGGGCAAAAGTGTTGCTTGCGACATGAGGTGTCTTTCCTTTGCATACCTGGCCTTTGCGCACCAGAGCTTAACGGCCGATCACAAGCCGAATGTTAAAGGGAATAGGTCGCAGGAACAATCGTCTGTGCGTCTAGTGGCGGGATTCTACGGCCGGTAAAACTACCCTGCCCTCACCACTGTCCATTTTTTCGGCGGCGGCTTTCCGCTCTGGTTTGGCTCCAGCCCAGACAATGGCGCTCAAGGCTTTGTGCGAAATTGCCTCTGTGCCTGTCTCATCGGTAACAGCCACATCAACATAGTACTTGCCAGGCTCGTCCGCAATCACCGACACACTGAGCGGCAGCTTAGCGTCGCCAGTCTGAATCTGGTAACGTAACGCACCCTCACTAAGCCGCAAACCGTCACCCAGACGAACAACGACCGATATCTGTCCTGGCCTCAGGCTAGAGCTCAGAGTCAAGTCGATGGGCGCCGCCAGGCCAACCGGGATCTGCTGCTGTGGCTTTTCGAGAAGAACCCCCAGAGATGGCTTGCCGATAGCAGAAGCCTTGGATTTATCGGCCACCTTGGGAGACGTCATACCGAGCGGCTCTTGTTTTGTGTCTTTGCTGTCACTGCAGGCCACGGCAAAAATCGCCATCAAAACAACACACAGCCGTAATGCATTTGGTATAACCATGGTTTCTAGACTCTCCTCACAGAACCGGTTCCAGAGTAACATCGAAGCAAGTTGGCACACTCACTTGGTCGTACTCGGTGTAATCGTACAGAGACACTAGGTACTCAGCCCCCTGATTTAAAAAGAAGGTATTTGTCTCACGATCCTCCTCAACCGACTCTCCGATTGAGACATAGACTCCGCGCGTGCTCACGATAAAGTCGGGGTCGGTAACCCGGGAAGCAGGGGCCGATGCACGCTCAACCGTCAACCGATATTCCCCCGGTGAATCGAAGTGCACTTTCAAAAATTTCCAAACCCCAAGCTTGTTGTAATACCCATTCACTTGAGTGCTGCAGACGTTCACCACACTGCCGTCGCCTTGGATATCACCGTATATGGGCAAAACTCCCTGGGTATCTCCATCATTGGTTTCCAGCGCGCCAAACGGATCCGTTGAGTTAATGTCCTGTGCGGTGTAGAGCGGCTCAAAAGCCGCATAATTGGCAGGGGCCAGAGACTGCAACCGGTCGGCAAAGGTGAACACGCTTAAATGCGCATCCACATTTGCGTAGCTGGTGTGAGTAAGCACCTCGTAAATTGCGTTGAAACCACCACTCGTAATGGCGAAATTGTACAATATCGACTGCACCGAACTTTCACTAAACCAGCCCGGGTTTGAAATATTAGCAGAGGCGATATCAAAACCACCTGCTGCCCTCTGGCCAAAACCAGATGTATCGATGTAGTCAGGATCATCCAGGACGTATGCCGCAATGGCATTGGCAAAGCCCTCGGAAAACGCCACTCTAAGATCCAGCTTATCGCTTTGACCATGAGAGCCTCCGATTGAGTCCTGGCGATCGACCAGCTTGTCTTCGAGATAGTGGCTCCACTCGTGAGCAATCACATGCCGGTCATATTCATCCGTATCGGTATCTTCATCACCGAGAATATAGAGGTTCGAAGCAAAATAGAAACTGGTGCCGATCTCACCTTCAGCGAGCGAGCCCTCCGCGGGTTGATTGAGCGGGGACCAGCGAAAATTGGACACCGGTAGCGACAGCTGAGGGTCGACCTCGAGTAACTGCAACAAGACGCCGTAGGTGGTGTCGAGAATGGCAAAGGGGGCCGCGGCTCGGGGCTGCGAGTAACCGCTGCCGGCCCAACCGGAAGCGGCGCGCAGGTTACGTGTGGAGTCCGTCTCCCCGCTGCTGGCAAGTCCACCCTCTAGAACATAGAGCGCATTCCCACTGGTGTTGTCTTCGACTCTAAGGTGCCAGCTCGGGTTGCCTGAGCGAAACGACCGGGCCTCAACCTGAACCTTGACCTGGATATTGGCTTCCACCTCAAACCGGTATTCGCCATTGATTCCAGAGTCCGTGGTTTGCAATATCTGGCCATTACTGCCCAGCAAATTGACGACGGCCCCGCGGATGGGCCGCGCCTCGGTGGCATCGTAATCTAGCCCACTAATGGTGACCGGCACGAAGTCATAGCTCAGCGTACCCGATAAAATCACGCTATCGGGCCCAGCACTGGCGCTGGAGGAGGACACCGAACTGGATGAGGACGTTGTGCTAGAAGACGAGATACTGCTCTGAGAAGAGGCACTTGAGCTACTTGAGGCAGGGTCACTGCTGGCGCTCGATGAGCTGCTTGATGTACTCGAGACCGCCACTGAGCTGGTACCCGATCCACCTCCGCCGCAGCCAGATAGGATCAGAACCAGAGCCACCAGCCCGCTTTTTAGACCTGTTGTCGTCACTTTAAAAACCGCCATCCGACTTTCCTTAAAAGCTCAACGCCATCTTCTGTTATTAGCACGGTGTGCGTCTGTGAGCCACCCAACTTAACGCTTGATTATCGCACAGATTTTCCTTTGGGAATGGGCCCTCTGTTGGAAAACAGCGGTTCGGTGGTAAAGTGGGCCCTAATGTAGAGTAGAGCGCTGGCCGGAGATCCGTGTGTTTCGATTAATCCCTGTACTTGTGCTTGTCGCCCTGGTGATCTTTGGTATCTCCTGGCTGCGTAAGCTACCACCAGGACACAAGCGCCGCGCTGTGCTCAGAATCCTGTTTGTGATGTTACTGGGAACACTGGTGTTTTTGGTGGTCACCGGACGAATCCACTGGGTCGGTGCCGTCTTGGGCGCTCTCCTGCCCTTTATCAAAACTCTGGCCGGGCTCGCCATGCAGTTCTTGCCCTTCTGGCAAAAGCACCGTCAATCCTCAAGCAACCCCAACAGCGGCAATGGGCGAGCCAGCAGTGGCCCTATGAGCCTGGACGATGCCTTAGACACACTGGGGCTGGGAGCGCGCTATCGGGAAGGGACGCTGACTCGAGAAGATGTCAGCGAGGCCCACCGCAGGCTAATGCAAAAAGTGCATCCCGACCGGGGCGGCAACGATTATCTGGCCGCGCGCGTCAACGAGGCCAAGGACTGCCTGCTCAAGCACCTCAAACCTTAGGTTTTCGCAAAAGCAAGTGAATGTAGCGCCCGAGATCCCGGTACGGAGCCTGCCTGGATAGCGACACTTCGAGCTCAATCACTTGTTCCGGCTCACGCTGGCGCAGTGCCGGGTCGAGAATATAATCGTAGAAGACCCTGATGCCACTGTGACAAATTGGCGTTAACAGCAGCTGATCACACCAGTGCACCACCTGCTCTGGGTCAAGGGGGTTGATCGGCGTTAGGCTGCCACGAAACGCCCGGTAATCCGACTGCACTATCTTACGGTAATTTGTGCGCAGCAAATTTTTGTACACCAGCGCGTGGCGGTTATAGAAAATCAGCGACAAGTAGCCGCCCGGCTGCACCCGTTGCGCCACACTGGCCAGCAGCGCTTGCGGCTCGACCACCCACTCAAGCACGGCATGACAGATCACCAGATCAAACTGCTCCTCGCCGGGCAGAGTTTGTACCGGCCCTTGAATCAGCTCAACCCTGTCCAGCGCACCGGCGGACTCGGCCCTAAGTTTGGCCTTCTCCAGCATTTTCTCTGACAAATCGCAGAGTAGCAACTGGTGACCGGCGGCGGCAAACGGGATGGAAAACTGGCCCTGCCCACCACCGGCATCAAAAATGCGGAAGGTTTTGTCGGGAGTCAGAGGCACAAAGGGTGCAATGGGCAAAAAATCGGCAAAATCGCGATTCAGCACCGCCAACCTGATCGCACCTTTCAAACCACCGTAAATATTGCGATCGAAGCGCTCGGCCAAATCATCAAAATTGCGATCAGTGTCGACAGATTGTTTTGGCATGATGTCTCTCTTCGGGCGTTGAGCCCCAAAGAGCTGTCTTAACGCCTGTTAACACGAATTGCATACAGCCTGTTGCGCGAAAAACACCTCGCTGAGCGCGCCGGGCGCAGGTATTATAATCCCATGTGGTTTACTTACATCATCGAATGCGACAACGGCCGCTTATACACCGGTATCACTACCGACATCAACAGGCGCTGGCAGGAGCATTGCAGCGGCACCCGAGGTGCACGCTTTTTTCGCACTTGCCGACCGGAGCGGCTTGTCTGGCTGGAAACGTTCAGTGATCGGGCTCAAGCAAGCCAGCGCGAAGCAGGCATTAAAAAAATGACCCGCGCGCAAAAGCTCGCTTTACTTCAGCAACCCTGCTCTCTGCCACTGCCGGCGCTGGTCCCTATCCATGAGCAGTGACAAGCGTGAATTGTGCCCAGAGTGCGATAGGCCGCCCGCTCGCTGCCTATGCCCTTATATCCTGGCCACGGCCAATCGCATCCCTCTGGTGATCCTGCAGCACCCCAGTGAGCAAAAACACCCAAAGAATACCGCTGGGCTGTTGTGCCGTTCGCTACAGCACTGCCGTATCATCACAGGCGAAGTTTTCAGCCATGAGTGCCTGGCAGACATACTGCCAGACGCCGCCCTGCTTTACCCGGCCGGCAGCATCGGGCAGGTCGGGGCCGCACCGCCACCCAGCCGCCTGATCGTCGTGGATGCTACCTGGCGCAAAAGCCGCAAAATGCTATATCTGAATCAAGCCCTGGCCGCGCTACCGCGGGTGAGCCTTGTCCCTGCAATTCCGTCGCGCTATCAAGTACGCAGCGCCAGTCAAGCACACCAGCTTTCCACATTGGAGGCAAGTTGTTACGCTTTGCAGCAACTGGAAAACGAGCCCAAGCGCTATCTGCCATTACTCGGCGCCTTTGATCAATATATGACCCACCTGGCCAGCTTTGACCCCTATCGTCGGGCGGCCACAGAATCGAGAGATGTATGAGCACTAAAGCACACCCGGAGTTTGAACTTGAGCGCAGCGCCCGACTGGAATCACTGAATTTGGCAATTGAGCAGTACCATCACAAAGCCACCGGGGCCATGCACATCCACCTGGCCTGCGACAATAGCGAAAATGTTTTTCTGGTGGCATTGCGCACCGTGCCGCAGGACTCCACGGGCGTAGCGCACATTCTCGAGCACACCGCCCTGTGCGGCAGCCAAAAATATCCGGTGCGCGACCCGTTTTTTATGATGACACGACGCTCGCTCAACACCTTTATGAATGCCTTTACCAGCTCAGACTGGACCGCCTATCCTTTTGCCAGTCAAAACCGGAAAGATTTCGCCAATCTCTTGGATGTCTATCTGGACGCAGTTTTCTTCGCCACTTTAGACCCTCTGGATTTTGCCCAGGAGGGACACCGTCTCGAGTTTGCCGAAAGCGGCAACCCGGACTCGCCTCTGGTTTATAAGGGTGTCGTCTACAACGAAATGAAAGGCGCTATGAGCTCGGTGCCGGCACAATTGTGGCAAAAGCTTTCCAGCCACCTTTTTCCCACCAGCACCTACCACTACAACAGCGGCGGCGACCCAGAGCACATCCCGGATCTAAGCTATCAGGGGCTCACCGAGTTTTACCGGCGCCACTACCATCCGAGCAATGCCATCTTTATGACGTATGGCGACATTCCGGCAGTAGAGCATCAACAGCACTTTCACCAGCAAGCACTGCACGCCTTTGAGAGGCTCGATGCTCAGATTGCCGTCCGGCCGGAAAAGCGTTTGCACAGCCCCATCAGAGTTGAAGACAGCTACCCGCTGGAAGCCGAAGACGGAGAAGACACCCACAGCAAAACCCATGTGGTCGTCGGCTGGTTGCTGGGCAAAGCGACCGACCTGGACGCGGCACTCGAGGCCCACCTGCTCGCCAGCGTGCTGCTCGACAACAGCGCCTCGCCGCTGCTCAAAGCGCTTGAACAAACAGAGCTCGGCCAGTCGCCATCGCCACTGTGTGGTCTGGAAGACAGCCAGTACGAGATGAGTTTTGTCTGCGGCCTGGAGGGTTGCGAGGCGGGGGCCACTCAAGCGGTGGAAGCGCTGATCCTCTCCACGTTGCAGCAAGTGGCCGAGCACGGTGTCGCCGCCGAGCAAGTCGAATCCTCCCTGCACCAACTGGAGCTTTCTCAGCGGGAAGTGGGCGGCGACGGCCTGCCCTACGGCCTACAATTAGTCATGACCGCTCTCACCGCCGCCACTCACCGGGGCGACCCCATCGCCCAGCTGGATCTGGAAAGCGCTCTGAAAAGCCTGCGGCAAAGAGTCGCTGACCCCGAATTTATCCAGCGCAGTGTTCGCCGCTTACTGCTGGAGAACACCCACAGGGTCACCCTGACCCTGCGACCCGACGCGCAAATGAGCAAGCGGGCGGCCGCCGCCGAGAGGGCCAGACTGGCCGACATTCATAGCGCCCTCGACGAGACTCAAAAGCAACAACTGATTGAGCAGGCGAGCCAGCTGATTTCCAGGCAAGAGCAAAAAGATGACGACAGCCTGCTGCCCAAAGTTACCCTCACCGACATTCCCAAGCAAATGACGTACGCTGCCGGCAGCCGGGAGACGCTGGGGCATTATCCACTGCGCTGCTATGGTGCTGGCACCAATGGCCTGGTTTATCAGCAGCTGGTCATCAAAATGCCCCAGCTGAGCGAGCGGCAGCAGCACCTGCTGGGCCTTTACAGCCTGTGTCTCACCGAGACCGGCCACGGTCAACTGGATTACCTACAGGCGCAACAGCTACAGGCCCAAACGGTCGGTTCACTCAGCGCCCGGGCGAGTATCCGGGGCAATGGTGAAGACCCGCAGAGCGCCGACGGCTACCTGATCCTCTCGGCCAAGGCGCTGGCACGCAATACCGCCAGCTGCGCCGCTCTGATTCGCGCCACCTTTGAAACTGCCCGGTTTGACGAGCTCGGCCGCATTCGCGAGCTGGTGGCCCAGCAGCGCGCGCGACGCGAGCAATCCGTTACCGGCAGTGGCCACGCCTTGGCCATGAGCGCGGCGACCGCTGGCATGTCGCCCTCTGCCCTGCTCTCCCACGAACTCGGCGGACTGGCCGGCATTGCGCGACTGATTGACATCGATAACGCGAACCGTGAAAACACCCAGGCCTTTGCCGATGAGCTGGCCGAACTGCACCAGTTGATGCTCCAGGCCCCGCGACAACTGTTGCTGGTAGGTGAACAGGAACAACTGGATCACTACCGCGCCAGCTTGGCCGAGCACTGGCAGGGCCCTGCCAGCGGCGAGATCCCGCCCCTGAGCCTCGCCCCGGTCGACAAGCGAGTGAAAGAAGCCTGGCTAACCAACACCCAAGTCAATTTTTGCGCCAAGGCCTACCCCACAGTGGCCTCGGATCATCCGGACGCCGCCGCGCTTACGGTACTGGCCGGCGTGCTCAGAAATGGCTTTTTGCACCGCAGCATTCGCGAACAGGGTGGCGCCTACGGTGGCGGCGCCAGCCAGGATAATAACAGTGGCGCCTTTCGCTTTTATTCGTACCGGGACCCGCGGCTCGCAGAAACCCTACAAGACTTTGACGCGGCGCTGGACTGGGTGCAGCGCGAAACCATCGGCGCCGATGAGATCGAGCAGTCCATACTGGGAGTAGTCAGCAGCATCGACAAACCGGCCTCCCCTGCCGGCGAGGCCAAGCAGACGTTTCAGGCCGAGCTGTTCGGCCGCACCAAGGAAAAGCGAGAGGCGTTCCGCCAGCGGCTGCTCACGGTGAGCGAGGCCGACATCAAGCGTGTCGCTGCCGAGTACCTGCGCCCGGAGCGCGCGAGTGTGGCGGTGATCGCCCCGGCCGACCAACGCCAGGCGGTTGAGCAGCTAGGGCTAACCTTGAAAAAGCTGTAAACTTCGATTCGTGCCTGCACGGGCGTGCTAATCTATAAAAACGCCGGTCCGCTGAGGCGACAGGTTATAACACAGGTAAAGTCATCGCCCGGCCCCGTGTCCGGGCAGAGGTTGACCATCAGGATGAACAAGCCAGCTATGCAGGTTCTGGAATCGAGCTCCCTGACCAATCCAGGGCGCAAGCGCAGCAACAATGAGGATTGCTTCCTCAGCCTGCCCGAGCACGGCCTGTGGATGGTAGCGGATGGCATGGGCGGCCACGAAGCGGGTGAAGTCGCCAGCGCCATCGTCCGTGAAACCTTCGACAAATCCCCCGGCAAAGCCCTGCCCGGACTGATTCAGGAGGCTCACCGGGCCGTGCTCAAGGCGGCCGAGCAAGGGGTGGGCGCCCAGGGCATGGGGTCGACCGTTGTGGCCATACGGCACCGGCGCGACCACTACGATGTTGCCTGGGTCGGTGACAGCCGCGCCTACGCCTACTCCCGTGGCGGAGAGCTTGAACAACTCACCACCGATCACTCCTACGTGCAAATGCTGCTTGAGAGCGGCGCAATTGAGCCAGCAGACGCCGAGAATCACCCTGACAAGAACATCATTACTCAGTGCCTCGGCTCCCAGGAGCTGGATGAAGTGCGCGTTGATACCGTGACTCGCCCCTGGCACCAGGGGCAATGGTTATTGCTGTGCAGCGATGGTTTGACCGACGAGCTCAGCGGCAGAGACATCGAGCACATTCTCAGGCAGTGTCGCACCCCGGCCGAGGCCACCCGCGAGCTGGTCGCCGAGGCCCTCAAAGCTGGCGGCAGAGACAATGTGACCGTGCAGGTGATCGCCGCGCCAACTCAGCGCCGAGCCCTGCTGCCCGCCCTGTCGCACTGGGTGCCTGTTTTTACCCACAGCCGCCGGCTGGATGGGGTGATTTACGCTACGGCTCTGTTTGCGCTTGTGGCACTGCTCTACTGGATTTTTCGCTAAGCCACCATGCAGATACCCGGATACCGAATCATTCGCAAGATCAACCACGGCGGCATGTCCACTGTGTACCTTGCTATTCAGGAAAGTGTGGGGCGGGTGGTGGCTCTGAAAGTCATGTCCCCCGCGCTCAATGGCGACCCGACGTTTAGCGAGCGCTTTCAGCGCGAGGCCAACATCGTCGGCCAATTATCCCACCCGCATATCGTGTCCATCTACGACATTGGTCGACACAACAATTACAACTACATTGCCATGGACTACCTGCCCGGCGGCTCCATTCACGACAAGATGCTCTCGGGCATCGGCGCCGAGCAAGCCCTGCGTATCCTCAAGGAAATTGGCTCAGCGCTGGATCACGCCCATGAAAAGGGGTACGTGCATCGGGATATCAAACCGGAGAACATCCTGTTCCGCGATGACGGCTCGGCCGTACTCACCGATTTTGGTGTGGCCCGGGCTCAGGCGACGCACTCGCGGGCCACCCACGCCGGAACCGTGGTGGGTACTCCCCACTATATGAGTCCGGAGCAAACCCGCGGCAAGGCGGTCGATGCCCGCTCGGATCTCTACAGCCTGGGTATTGTGTTTTACGAGATGCTCACCGGGGCCGTGCCCTATCAAGGTGAGGAGGCCGTCTCCATCGCTCTCAAACACCTGGCCTCGCCCCTGCCCACCCTGCCGGCTCAATTTATCCGCTTTCAGCCGATTTTGGACAAACTGCTCGATAAGGACCCGGCGCGTCGCTATCAGCGCGGGTTGGACTTGGTGGCAGATATCGAAGTGCTGCAATTGCTAATGCGCGATCAGGGCGAGCAATCTTTGGCATCCGGTGCCGGCCTGGCAGGCCAGTTCGGCAATCTGTTCAGTGTCCTGCTGCGTAAAATTCGCTCCAAGCTGAATAGCCAGCTGCGCCAGGGGCTCGCGTTTCTCGGCTCGCTGCGGTATTCCAAAGCAAGAGGTTTTCACCGGGTTGCCACGGTTCAGCAATCACTCTCTGACAGTCTCACCCAGCAAAACACCCTGGTCGAAACCCGTATTCACCGCCAGTTTGGCGGGCCCGCTTGGCTCAGATTCTGGCGCGACATTCCGACCCGCCAGCGCATGATTCTGATGAGCGCGCTGGCACTCGTTGGGCTGAGCATTGTGTTGCTCGCCTGGCTGGGACACGATGAGCCCACAGCACCGTCAACGCCGCTCCTGACTGGCGAAAAGAGTTCAGATGAAAGCGCCCGCTCTGCAGCCAGTGAACCCGCCAGTGCCACTGAACACTCAGACGCGGAGATTTCCAGCGCCAGTACGCCCGCCTTTGACCTGGATACAAAACTGGACACAGACAGCATTGCCGCCGACACGCAAGCCGGCACTGAAACCAATTCAAATATGCCGAGTGAAGAGCCTGTCCCGCTCCTATCTACGGTAGAGCCGGCTCAAGCGTCATCCTCGGCCAGCTCAGAGCCGGCACCTGCAACCCCTGCAGAAGCGCTCAGCGTCAGTGAAGCTTCCAGTCGCGCAAGCGAGCCTGAAGTCGCCCAGAGATTTGCTCTTACGGTTTCGCCAACGCCCAGCGAAGCGCGGGTGCGTGTGATGAACATTCGCGAAAAGTACACCGACGCCATGGCACTCAAACCCGGAAACTACCATATTGAAGTCACCCACCCGGGCTATCGCAAGTATCTGGAATGGGTGCGTATCAAAGAGGCAGACCTGAACCACAAAGTCTCATTACTCGCCTCTCGCTCACCCGGCAGTGAATTTAGCGACTCGCTGAAAGACGGGGGCAAAGGCCCGGTCATGGTGGTAGTCCCTGAAGGAAGTTTTGCCATGGGCGGTGCGGATGAAAACGCCAGCCCGGTGCACCAGGTCACAATCGATAGCGACTTTGCCATCAGCAAATACGAAGTCACCTTCGCCCAATACGAGCGTTTTGCCAACCATCAATCCATGCCGCTACCGGGCGACAACCGCTGGGGACGTGATAACAGACCGGTAATCAATGTCAGCTGGGAAGAGGCGCAGATGTACGCCGACTGGCTCAGTGATCAGACAGGCAAACGTTATCGCCTGCCGAGCGAAGCCGAGTGGGAATACGTCGCCCGTGGCGGTAAAGAAAGCGCCTTCTGGTGGGGCGACTCAGCGCGAGAGGCAGCCGGAAAAGCCAACTGCCGGCGTTACTGTGACAGCTCATACACCGGGCTTTTTAGCGGGGAAACTGCCCCTGTGGGTGAATTTCCGGCCAACGCATTTGGAATACACGATACCGCCGGTAACGTTGCCGAGTGGGTACAGGACTGCTACCGGGAAAATTATCAAAATGCGGGCCAGAACCCAGAAGCCTTTAATCAGGACAACTGCCCCGCACGAGTAGTGCGCGGCGGCTCACTGAAAGACGACGCACAAGAACTGCGTGTCTACGCGAGAAGCTACCAACCGCAACACACCTACCACGAGAATGTTGGAATACGGCTGGTGGTGGAGCAATTCTAGAGCCTGCTAGCCCAACGCTTTTAACTGATTGATTTGATCGCGCAGCTCTGCGGCTTTCTCAAACTCCAGATTTTTTGCTGCGGCCAGCATGTCGCTTTCAAGTTTTTCAATGTGTTTAAACACATCACCGTCAGCCGGTAACTCCACGGCACTCACTTGGCTTCGCTTGTCACTGCGACGCTTGCCACGCAAACCTGCCCCGGGCACCTGCGCGCCCTCCAGAATATCGGCGATGTTTTTGCGAATGCCCTGAGGTGTAATACCGTGGGCCTGGTTGTGGGCAAGCTGCTTCTCTCGCCGCCTTTCGGTTTCATCCATCGCCCTTTGCATGGAGCCTGTCACTCTGTCGGCATAGAGAATAGCTTTACCATTGACGTTGCGCGCGGCCCGACCGATGGTTTGAATCAGTGAGCGATCCGAGCGCAAAAAGCCCTCTTTGTCGGCATCGAAAATAGCCACCAGGGACACCTCCGGCATATCCAGCCCCTCACGCAGCAGATTAATGCCTACCAAAACGTCAAACTCACCGAGGCGCAGATCTCGGATAATCTCAACTCGCTCGACGGTGTCGATATCCGAGTGCAGGTAACGCACACGAACTCCCTGCTCACTCAAATACTCCGTAAGATCTTCGGCCATGCGCTTGGTCAGCACGGTAATCAGGATCCGCTCTTGCGCATCAATGCGCAGCTTGATTTCCGACAGCACGTCATCCACTTGGGTGGAAGCCGGACGCATTTCAATCTGTGGATCAACCAGCCCGGTGGGCCTGACCACTTGTTCAACCACTTGCCCCGCGTGTTCACCCTCGTAAGGGCCAGGAGTGGCCGAGACAAAAATCATCTGCGGTGCCCGCTGCTCCCACTCATCAAACCGCATGGGCCTGTTATCCAAAGCCGAGGGCAAACGAAAACCGTATTCCACCAGGGTTTCCTTGCGTGAGCGGTCGCCTTTGTACATGGCACCGATCTGAGGAATCGTAACGTGAGACTCATCGATCACCAAGAGCGCGTCGGCGGGCAGATAATCAAACAGCGTCGGTGGCGCTTCGCCCGAGTCCCGGCCAGAGAGATAGCGTGAGTAGTTTTCAATGCCGTTACAGTATCCGAGCTCCTGCATCATCTCCAGATCGTAGCGGGTACGCTGCTCAAGCCGCTGAGCCTCGACGAGTTTATCATTATCCCGTAGCTGCTTGAGGCGCTCTTCCAATTCGATTTTTATCTCATCAATCGCCTGCAAAATTCTCTCACGCGGCGTGACATAGTGGGATTTCGGGTAAATCGTCATGCGCGGAACCCGCTGGATAACCTCACCGGTCAGCGGGTCAAAGACAGAGATCTGATCGATTTCATCATCAAACAATTCAACCCGAACAGCTTCAAACTCCGAATCTGCGGGAAAAATATCGATCACATCACCTCGCACTCGGTAGGTGGCGCGGTGGAAATCCATATCATTGCGCGTGTACTGTAACTCAGCCAGGCGTCTGAGAATTTTGCGTTGATCAATCCGGTCACCGCGCACCAGGTGCAAGATCATTTTCAAGTAGGATTCCGGGTCGCCCAGGCCGTAAATCGCCGATACGGTAGCCACCACTATGGCGTCCTTGCGCTCCATCAGGGCCTTGGTAGCAGACAAGCGCATCTGCTCAATATGCTCATTGACCGAGGCGTCTTTCTCGATAAAGGTGTCCGACGAGGGCACATAGGCCTCGGGCTGATAGTAATCGTAGTAGGAGACAAAATACTCTACGGCGTTAGCGGGAAAAAATTCTTTGAATTCACCGTAAAGCTGCGCTGCCAGGGTTTTATTGTGGGCCATGACCAGTGTCGGGCGCTGAGTACGAGCTACCACATGGGCAATAGAGAAGGTCTTGCCCGAACCGGTTACCCCTAGCAGGGTTTGATGAGCCAAGCCACTCTCGATGCCGTCTACCAGCGCCTCAATAGCTTGGGGCTGATCGCCGGCGGGCTGATAGGCGCTTACCACTTCAAACTGCTTCGTCATTCTCAACGCACCCTAACACTCAAAAAGCCCTATTCTAACCCGCCAATCCGGCTCAGCGAAAACGGATTTCAGGAGTCTTCAGGGTTATGGGTGCTACGGCCTTTTGCTTCGCTGGGCAGTGACCCCATGGGATGCATGGGGGGTGCCTTGCCTTCAGCCAGCTCCTTCATGGTATAGCCGAGGTAGTCGGCATGCAGCGCTCGCGTCAGCGATATCGCCATAAACACCAGGAGAACACAAAAGGGAAAGCCAAGTGCCGTGATCACATTTTGCAGCGCTGTCAAGCCGCCGCCCAACAACAAGGTGGCCGCCGTCGCACCGAGCAGCAGCGTCCAGAAGACGCGCTGCGCCGTTTTCGAAGGCTGCCGATCTTTACGTGAGAGCAAGTCGACCACCAGAGCCGCCGAATCGGCCGAAGTAGTAATAAAAACGACAATGACCACCAACGCCAGTGCCGAAACCAATTCGGCTGCCGGAAAATTCCCCAAAAACGAGAAGAGCGCCACGGAAACGTCCTCTTGCACTTCGCTGGCAATCGGAACATCGTGATTTAACTCAAGATCAATGGCTGCCAAGCCGAATACCGAGAACCAAACAAGGGTAAACAGCAATGGCGCGCCCAGAGCACCGACCACAAACTGGCGAATGGTGCGCCCTTTGGAAATGCGGGCGATAAAGATACCGACGTAGGGCGCCCAAGAAATCGTCCAGGCGAAATAAAACACCGTCCAGCTGCGCTGCCAATCCGCGTCGCTATAGGCTTCTGTCCAAAAGGACATCCATGGCAGGCGATCGAGATACATGCCGAGGTTCTGCACCATTCCCTCGGTGATAAACAGTGTCGGACCAGAAAACCAGATAAACAGCAAAATGGCTACCGCAATCACTATATTGAACTCAGAGAGCCGTTTAATACCTTTATCCAGGCCGAGCGCCACAGAAACCGTGGCCACGCCGGTAATCACAGCCACAATCAGCATCTTGGCCAGCTCGGTGTCGGGCACGCCCACAAGATAATGCAAACCGCTGTTGATCTGTAAGGTGCCAAGGCCGACTGAAACGGCGACGCCAAACAAGGTACCCAACACGGCAATAATATCGATCGTCCAGCCCAGCGGCCCGTAGATACGATCCCCCAGCACGGAGTAAAACACACTGCTGATGCGCATGGGCAAACCCTGGCGGTAGGAAAAATACCCTATGGCCAGTGCCGGTACGGTAAAAATTGTCCAGGTGTGCAAGCCGTAGTGAAACATGGAAATCTGCATGGCCACCTTGGCTGCCCCCACTGTTTCTTTTTCTACATTGCCGTAGGGAGGACTGGCAAAGTGATACATGGGCTCGGCCACGCCCCAGAACATTAATATGGTGCCAATGCCAGCGGCGAATAACATACAAAACCACGTGAGCGTATCGTACTCCGGACCTTGATCATCAGGCCCCAGACGAATGCTACCGTAGCGGCTGGCCGCCACCCAGAAAAGAAACAGCAGCAGACCGCTGACGCTCAATACATAAAACCACCCAAATCGTGTAAACGTAAACTGACCGAGCACATCGAAAAAACGAGCGAAGGCTTCATGAAATGGCACAGCAAAACCAATAAAAAGCACAATAATCCCTACAGATACAAAGAATATCTGCGGTATTGCACTCAATTGCAGGCGGTTACCCAATTTTTCTAGCATAGACTCCTCCTGCCGGGGCTGTGCATGTGTGATTATTCTTTGGGAAGCCTCCAAGCCAGGTTTTCCTGGCTTGGAAGCAGACGATTTATAACAGGGCCTTGAACTCTTCCATGCCGTAAAGAGGCTCTAGCGCAGGGTCTTCGGTCATGGACTCTCTGTAGGTATCAGAACGCTTCACCGTCTCACGCAGGTAGTGAATGGCCTGATCGTAATTTCCCAGCATGGTCTTGGCACAGGCCAGCTGGAAAAAAGCGTGTGCATTGTCGGGGTCGATCGTCAGGGCCTGTTGGCACAGGTTAATGGCCCACTGCACTTCCCCCAGTTCCAGAACCTCATCAGCCTTGTAGGTCAAGGCTTCACAATCATCGGGGCGTATGTCCAGAATTTGATCGTAGATGGCGATTTTATTGGCGGACAACGTTTCCTGGCCCGCCCGCAGCCAGAGTGCATGAAGCTCCTGCGTTCGCTCGATTTCTTCACGGTTTGCGTCGATATGACGGGTCTTTTGCGTCAGCTGCCGTTCAATGGCCTCAAGCCGCTTTTCATAAGTTTCGACAAGCTTGCCAACCTCTTCGTCGGCAATCTTATTCATGCGCTCTTTAATATCGCGTACGGATGTCCAGCCAACCAGCACCAGAATGGAGCTGACCCCGGCGATCAGATAGAAGAAATAAGTAATGGTATTGGTGGCGTAGCTGACTCCGCGATCGATGGAGTCCATTTGCCGATCGACAATTTTTTCGGTCAGCTCAACCCGTTGCTGCGCCATTTCGCTGCGCAGCAGTTTCAACTCGTCCAGCACATAGCGCTCGACAAAAGGATTGTAGAGAGGCTTTTCAAGATTCTCCACGGTTTCCCGGGCATTTCTGTCCTGAGCCGCCTCGTCCCTTGTCTCGGTCGTTTCGCTGCTGTCGGACCCGGACTGAGCCAGACCCGACAGCGGCATCAGCGCCAGGAAAACCAGCGCCAACACCTTTAGGCTGCGCATATTGCTTCTCCGTGATCGTGCACCTCAATCAAACAGCGGTGCAGGCTCTGCACAGCCAGATCATAGTCGTCTTCATCGAGGATAAACTGCATGTCGACCTGGCGGATCGACTGGTGCATAGCCAAGATGCTGATGTTTACCTCCGACAGAGCCGATACCGTTTTCGCCAACATGCCGGGAACCTTCATGTCGCTACCGATAGCAGACACCACGGCCACCTTGCGGGTGTTGATCTCTGCATCCGGATAGAGCTCCTCCAGAGTGCGACGGATACGGTTCACAGTTTTCAAATTGGCTCCGACATAGTGGGTGATGGTATTGGCATTGATGTCTTTGCTCACCACATGGGCCTTAAAACGGGCCACAGTTTTCAAAATGGCGGTGTCGTACTCATCGATACTGCCCATCATATCCTGATCGAACAACTCAATAGAGTAGACTCGGCGCCGCCCGGCAATGATCTCAACCCGCGGCTGATCACTGACATAATCGCCAGTGATCAGCGTGCCCGAGTGCTCAGGTTCAAAGGTGTTCATTACCCGCAGCGGGATATCGGCCTGACGCAAGCCTTTGGCCGCTCGCGGATGAATGGCTTCCATCCCGAGATTGGCCAGCTGGTCGGCCACATCGTAGTTTGTCCGGCCAATGGGCACAACCTTATCGGCTCCCACAAGGCGCGGATCGGCGCTGCTCAAATGATACTCTTTGTGAATAATGGCTTCTCTGGCACCCGTTAACACAGCGATTCGACTGAATGTCATCTCACTATAGCCCCGGTCAAAACTCGCCATCAGGCCCTTATCACAGTGAGTATAGCCCGTGGCAATTGGCAATTCACTGGCGTAGTCCACGCCGGCGAAGGACTTGGTGATCATATTGTCCAGGCTTTCGGCTCCATCGGCCTGCCAGCCGGACAAGTCCATAAAGCGGGCATTGATGCCATCGCGCTGCAGCAGGTGCGTCATGTTCCAGGCACTGTGGGCCTCGCCGAGACTCGCGAGCATCTCCCGCACTGTAAACAAGTGTGCCTGTAGCTCAAAGTGCCCATGCTGGCACAGGCGCTCCAGATCACTCAACACTCGCTCGGCATCGTTCAGACGCTCAGAGATGAATTCGTCCGCCTGTTTACCCAACTCCGTCTCGCCAAACAGTGACTGATTCATCGCAAACATCTGCTGGCGCAAGGCGTCAAAGGCCTCACGCCACTCGTCACCACTGCTGGTATTGGCAAACAGGCCATACACACCCGGCTTGCCGTTCTTTTTATTCTCCAGCAGCAGATCCGTCATGCCACCGTAAGCGGACACCACAAAAACCCGCTGATAGATATCGTTGCTGTTGTTGCCCTTTAGAATCACATTGTCTCGCACCGCCTCGTATTCGCTCATGGAGGTGCCGCCAATTTTCTCTACCGTATGGTTCATAGTATCGCCTTATTGATTGAGTGAAAGTTTATTGCAGACCAACCCTCAATCCTTCACCTCCTCGGCATCAAGCTCGTAGGCACCCTCAGCGTTGTGCACTTCTTTTCCATGCAGAGGCGGATTAAATACACAGGCCATTTTCATTTCTTCTTCAGCGCGCAGAATATGCTTGTCGTGCTTATCCAATACGTACAAAGTGCCCGGCTCAATGGGGTATACCTTGCCGTCGGCGAGATCTTCGATAGAGCCGTAGCCACTGATGCAATACACCGACTCCAGGTGGTTTTGGTAATGAAGGTGTAATTCGGCATCGCGATAGATGGTCGTAATATGAAAGGAAAAACCCATATTGTCGTTTTTCAGTAGGAGGCGGGTACTGTCCCAGCCCTCGGAGACAATTTTACGACCGGATTTTTCAGCATCTTTCAAACGTCTAACAATCATTGACTCACTCCACGTTTCACTGTTCATTAAAAATGGCGACCGTGCGGCCGCCATCTACCGATAAATTTCGCAAGGATTACGAGGCTTTTTTCAGCTTCTCTGCCTCAAACACTTCGGCAAAACTTTGCTCCAGCTTATCCAGGCCTTCGTTCAAAGCGTCAACGCTGATAGTCAGGGGGCAGAAGCACTTCACAATTTGGCTGTGGTTACCCGCTGTTTCAATGACCACACCGTTTTCAAAGGCCTTGGCACAAACTTTGGCCGCCAGCTCGCCGGTTTTGCAATCGATGCCCTGCATCAGACCCCGCCCCTTCAGGCGCAAAGTGGTCTCGCCGTGGGTTTCGGCAATTTTTTTGAATCGAGCACTGACAATCTTGGCCTTTTCTTTGATATCAGTTTCCAGTTCGTCATTGCTCCAGTAGTGCTCAATCGCCGCGGCGGCTGTCACAAACGCATGATTATTGCCTCGGAAGGTACCGTTGTGCTCGCCTGGCAACCACTTGTCCAACTCGGGCTTGATCATCACTACCGCAAAGGGCAAACCATACGCACTCAGGGATTTGGACAAGGTGACAATGTCCGGCTCAATACCCGCTGGCTCAAAACTGAAGAAGGTTCCCGTACGGCCACAGCCGGCTTGAATATCATCCAGGATCAACAAAATGTCGTGCTTTTTACACAGTGCCTGCAAAGCTTTCAGCCAATCGGTGCTGGCCACATTCAAGCCACCCTCGCCCTGAACCGCCTCGACAATGGCTGCCGCCGGCTTATCAATACCGCTGGACGGGTCAGACAACAGCTTGTCCATCATCTTAATGGTGTCCACATCGCGGCCGTAGTAGCCACAAAACGGCATACGATCAACATCGTTCAACGACACCTGGGCGCCACCGCGGTGGTGCTGATTACCGGTAGCGGCTACCGCACCCAGTGAGCAGCCGTGAAAGCCATTGGTGAACGAGATAATATTCGTACGCCCGGTCACTTTACGCGCAATTTTCAGTGCCGCTTCAACGGCGTTGGTGCCGGTAGGCCCCGTAAACTGCAAGACATACTCCATATCTCGCGGCTGCAAGATCTTGTCGCGGAACACTTCGAGAAAGCGAGCTTTAGCCGCACTGTGCATGTCCAGGCCATGGGTAATGCCATCTTCAGCGATATACTCCAACAGCGCCTGTTTCAGGGCATCATTGTTGTGACCGTAGTTCAGAGAGCCGGCGCCAGAGAGAAAATCAATATAGCGTTTGCCATCTTCGCCGTAGAGAAAACAATCCTTTGCTTTATTGAATACGACCGGGAATGAACGGGCGTAGGACTGAACTTCCGATTCCATTTCGTTGAAAATATTCATGCTTGACCTCTTCCTGTAAATAGAACTATAGCAATTTCAGATGGATGCATTAACGCTGTATCGGACCGATTTCGAGCAAGTGCTCGTCGTCGTGAACACCGCCAAAGTGTCGTTGTTTGTCGAAATGAACATGACTGTTCAACTCGGCCCCCAGATCTCTCGCCAGAGATTTGAACAACCCCCAGGAGGCCTCATTGTCCGGCGTAATCGTGGTGTGAAGGTGTGTCACCTGCTTGCAGGCGTCACTGGCCAGCTGGGCCTTTACCAAACGCTTGGCCAGGCCCGCGCCCCGCCCCGCCTTATCCACCACAATTTGCCAAACAAAAAGGGTATGGGGCGCATTGGGCAGGATATAGCCCGAGACAAAACCCACCATTTGCTCTCCCTTAAACGCAGCGATAGCGGTATCGGCAAAGTGCGAGCACTGCAGCAAGTTGCAGTAAATGGAGTTGGGATCGAGAGGCGGGTTGGCCTCTACCAGCTGATGGACGGTGTAACCGTCTTCGGCGGTGGGGTGTCGCAAGTCGATCGAGTCAGGATCTGGCATATCAAGTATTTCTTTCTCTATGCAGTTAATAGAAGAACCTAAACACCTTTCATGACAAAAATTAGGCAAAATCACTGAATTCCTGTCTTTTTAAGCAAAACTCAGCATTAAACGCCAAAATCATTACTTAGTGATCTAAGCTTTAATCTATAGTACACTAAGGATATTGAGCTGTCCAGCAACCCAAGGCCAGCACGATTATTTCAACCCAAAAGGTGACAACATGGCACAGGCGATCAAGCCCCAGGCCGAGCAAAGATTAGGACTCGAAGCAAAAGCTGCTTATAATTTCGCGCTTTCCCATCAGAGAACCGCCATGGACAAGATAGAAGAAGTACTGGTGGCCCTGCGCCGGGTCATCCGGGCAACCGATTTGCACTCTAAGAAGCTGGTAAAAACCGCCAACGTGACCGGTCCACAGCTGCTGCTGATGCAAATTCTCAACAACAAAGGCGATATGACCATCAGCGAGTTGGCCCGGGACATGAGCCTGTCTCAGGCGACCGTCACCACTGTATTAGATCGACTGGAAAAACGTGAGCTGATTACCCGGGTGCGCTCTCAGCAGGACAAACGCAAGGTCTATCCTCAACTCACCCACAAAGGCGCGAAAATCCTCGAAAACGCCCCCACGGCCCTGCAGGACGATTTTGTCCGGCGCTTTAAGGGCCTGGACAACTGGGAGCAGAGCATGATCATCGCCTCCCTGCAGCGGGTGGCCGAAATGATGGATGCGCACAAACTCGACGCTTCGCCCTTCCTGGATATCGGCGCCCTGGACCGCGGCGAAATCGACAAACCCTGACTCTTTCTACCCCTCGCTGACGGCGGCAGCCACTGGCTGGCGCCGTGCTATTTGCCAGTCGCTCACAAACCACTATACTGTACATAAATACAGTATTTATTGTGAGCCATGCACACTATTGATCAACTGCTGAAAAGCCGCCTTATTCATCGCGGGCGAGACCTTGCGCCGCCGGGCACCCTGCAGCCCAGCGGCTTTACCCCTCTGGACCAACTGCTCGGCGGCGGTTTCCCCAGAGTGGGGGTCTGCCGTATACGAAGCACACCGGGCATTGGTGAACTGCGCCTGTTATTGCCCTGCCTGCTGAGCGAAACGGCCAAATTATCGGTGTTTATATCCCCCCCCGGCAGTGCCTATCCGGACTTTTGGCAAGCCAGGGGGGTCGCCGCAGAGCAATTGCTGAGCATAGAGACCCAGAGCGTGCCGCAGAAGCTGTGGACCGCCCGGGAGTGCCTGCAAAGCGGGTGCTGTAATGCCGTCATCCTCTGGCAGGAAGCCATCCGCCTCAGTGACGTAAAACGCCTGCAGCTGGCGGCCGCCAAGGGGCAGTCTTGCCTGTGGATCATGCAGGCCCAGCCTACCACCCTATCACTACCGCTGACACTCAGCCTCCGGCTGCAAGCCAGAGCAAAGGGGCTGGAGGTGAGTATCACCAAGCGCAAAGGGGGCTGGCCCGCAGGCCCGGTATGTATTGGCTGGCAGCAGCTTTGGCCCGATCTGGCCCTATCCAGCGCCATCCCCAACAACAGCCGCCCGTTACAGCCACATCACCTCCAGAGCATCTAACCCATGTTGTGGCTTTACCTGCATTTTCCGGCCTTGCAGCTGAACAGCTTGGCGCCAACCGAACAACCACGGGCTCTTGTGTGCGAGCGCAGCCATACGCTGGTACAGCTGAATGGGCCCGCCCGGGCCGCCGGCTTAACGCCGGCCATGGGGTTGGCCATGGCCAGCTCACTGTGCCGACAACTTGAAGTCATCCCCTATAACGCCGAATTAAACACCCGGCGGCTACACGAGATGGCACGGCAACTCTACGCAGCCTCGGCGGAGATTATGCTGTTTGAGCCCGATGGCCTGCTGTTTAAAGCCGAATCGATGCTGCGTTACTACGGCGGCTTTACGCGTTATTGGAGCACGCTGGAGCGGCTGCTCAACGCGGAGCAGGTAGAGGTTATCCCGGCCACGGGCCTGCGACCTGCCAACGCACGATTAATGGCGCGTGCCGGCCAGGCCTGCCTCGACACCGCCCCCGAGCCACTGGAGCAGCAGTGGCAGTGGATTGCCCTGCAGCACAGCGAGCTGCCGGCCAAAACACTCTCCCAATTACACCAGCTCGGATTGTTTCGCTTTGCCGAGTTACTGCAGCTGCCCATGAGCGAGCTGGCCAACCGGCTGGACAGAGACAGCATAAGCTACTTGCGCACCCTCACTGGCCAAAAGGCATCGCCTGTTCATTATTTTGCGCCCCCGGCTTACTTTGAGCATTACCGGGAGCTGCCCTGGGAGCTGAGCACAAGTCTTTTACTGCGCGAGTATGTACAGCGCTCATTGACATCGCTGGAGCAGTTTTTAAAAGCCCGCGCACAGGTCACCGACGCGTTCAGCCTGACGCTGCACCAACACCAGCTCGCGCCGAAAGTCGTTCGCATCGAAGCCGGTAGAGGAGAATGCCGCGCTCGGGTGTGGCAGCGTCTGCTCGATGTAAAGTTCGAGTCGGTTCATCTTGACACGCCGGCATCCGGTTTTACCCTGCGGGCCGACCCCGGATACTGCGACTCACCGGAGCATCGGGATTTATTCGACCAGGCCAGCGGCCCGTGCAACCGGGCCGAACTCATCGCACTGTTGCGCGCCAAGCTCGGAGCCGAAGCCCTCGGGTACGTCCCGCTGGCCGATGATCACCGACCTGAATGTGTGGCTTTTCCGCAACCGGGCACGGGCACAGTCACCGCAGACACTGCCCTGGCACTGAGACCAAGCCTGCTACTTAAAACGCCCCGCCTTTACCGCGACCCCTTGTCGATAGTCACGGGGCCCGAACGCATTACCACTGGCTGGTGGGACCAGAATAGCGTCATTCGCGATTACTACATCGCCCGCAATCGGCAGGGAGCATGGCTATGGGTTTTTTTGGCACAAGGCGACAAACTGTCATCGCCCGCCTGGTATCTGCACGGCTATTTCAGCTAAAAGGGTCAGCCTCATGCTCTACGCCGAGTTGTTTTGTCAAAGCAACTATTCGTTTTTACAGGGCGCCTCCCATCCGGAGGAGTTGGTCACACGAGCCTGTGAACTGGGTTATCGGGCCATCGCCATCACCGATGAATGCTCAGTCGCCGGTGTGGTAAAAGCCTACAGCATCATTAAAGCGGATCGCTTACCCATTAAACTGATAGTGGGCAGCTTGCTGAAAGTCGACAACCAGCTGGAGCTCATTGCGCTCTGTCCCAACCGGCAAGCCTACGCCGAGCTCTGTCGTATCATCAGCAACGCTCGGCGTCGAGCCGAGAAAAATCATTATCAGCTGTCCGAGTGGGATATCGCCTCGCTGAAACACTGCCTGCTCATCTGGCTGCCGGACACTGAACGCGACAACACATCACTTGGTCGTTGGCTAAAAAAATACCACAGCCAACGCCTGTGGATCGGCTTGCAAAAGCACCTGACCTATGGCGAGGCCAGACGCTGCCAGGCGTTGCAAACGCTGTCGGATTTGCATCAAATTCCGCTGGTCGCCTGCGGCGGCGTCCTGATGCACGACCCTAGTCGCCTGCCCCTGCAGCACGTACTGAGCGCCAGACGATTGGGACTGACAGTCAAATGCGCTGGCCGCGCCTTACTGAGTAATGCAGAGCGCAGCCTGAGAGGCTTTGCCACTCTCCAGTCATTATTTGCTCAAGACTTACTTCAGGCATCTTGTGATATCGCCGAACGCTGTGACTTTGATCTCAGCGAGCTCAAGTACGAATACCCCACGGAAGTCATTCCAGCCGGGCTCACGGCTATGACCTATCTGAGGCAGAGAGTCAAAGAGGGCAGCCTAAAGCGCTTCGGCTCGCAGGTACCGGCTGATATCCAAAACACCATAGATAAAGAACTCGCCGTTATCGAGCAGATGAACTATGCCCATTTTTTTCTAACCATTGACGACATTGCCCGCTTTGCCAGAGAGCAAAACATTCTCTATCAGGGGCGCGGATCTTCGGCCAACTCGGTAGTGTGTTATTGTCTGGAAATCACCGCTGTAGATCCGCGGCACATTAAAGTTCTTTTTGAGCGGTTTATCTCGCCCGAGCGCAACGAGCCACCGGATATCGATGTGGATTTCGAGCACGAAAGACGCGAGGAAATTATCCAGTACATTTACCAGAAATACGGCCGGGAGCGCGCTGCGCTGGCCGCCACGGTGATTTGTTATCGCTTTAAAAGTGCCCTGCGCGATGTCGGCAAGGCCCTGGGCTTTAACGATACTCAACTCAGCTTTTTTATCAAACACATAGACAGGCGGGATAAAAGGGTTCACTGGCATGCACAACTGGCCGAGCTAGGGCCCGATATGGGCGCAAAAACCACTCGACAGCTGCTGGCGCTGGTAGAAACGCTGATCGGCTTTCCCCGTCACCTGTCGCAGCATGTGGGCGGTTTTGTCATTTCACGAGGCCCTCTGTACGAGCTGGTGCCAGTGGAGAACGCCGCCATGACCGAACGCACGGTTATCCAGTGGGACAAAGATGATCTAGAAAGCCTCGGGCTTTTAAAAGTGGATATTCTTGCCCTGGGCATGCTGAGCGCCATACGCAAAACACTGGACAGCATCCGCCAGCACCATCAAAAGGATTACCAGCTCCATCAAATCACGGCCGAAATGAATGACCCGGCGGTGTTTGCCGTTTTGCACCGCGCCGATACCGTGGGCATGTTTCAAATTGAATCTCGCGCTCAGATGTCCATGCTACCGCGCTTAAAACCCATCAACTATTACGACCTGGTGGTACAGATTGCCATTGTCCGGCCCGGCCCTATTCAGGGCGGAATGGTGACCCCCTATCTCAGACGGCGCGCTGGCGAGGAGCGGGTTGAGTACCCATCGAAAGATCTGGAAAATGTCCTTGAGCGCACCCTCGGTGTGCCGATTTTTCAGGAGCAGGTTATTAAAATTGCCATGGTGGCCGCCGGCTTTAGCGGCGGTGAGGCCGACCAGTTACGCCGCGCCATGGGCAGCTGGGGGAAATCCGGAAAACTCTTGCAGTTTAAAGATAAATTGATCTTCGGCATGCTTGAGCGCGGCTATACCCGCGAATTTGCCGAACAATTGTTTGAACAAATTCTCGGCTTTGGAGAGTACGGCTTTCCCGAATCTCACTCGGCGAGTTTTGCCCTGCTCGCCTACGCCTCGGCTTGGCTCAAACACTATTACCCCGCAGCGTTTTACGCCGGCCTGCTCAACAGCCTGCCCATGGGTTTCTACTCTGCGTCACAACTGGTGCAAGATGCCAAGCGCCACGGCATTCTCGTCTTACCCGTCTGCGTCAACCGCTCACTCTATCAGCACAGCCTCGAGCCACTGGAAAATACTCTGGCTTTGCGCCTGGGGTTTCGTCAGGTAAAAGGACTCAGCCAAGACGACGTCGATATCCTGCTACGCCACCGAAAATCCGCGTTTGGCTCTGTCGAGAGTATCAGGCAAATTGGCATGTCGAACGCGGCTCTAACAGCTCTGGCAAGCGCTAACGCTTTTGCCTCGCTATCGAGCAACCGGCATCAGGCGCGCTGGCAATTGATGTACACGCGCAATAAAACACTACTGAACGACAGCACCCAGGGGGCGGATAAATTACATCAACCCTCAAAAGTGCACTCCCTCCTCGAGGATTACCACAACCTTGGACTCAGTCTTGAATATCACCCTGTCTCGCTGCTGCTGCACGAACAGAAGCTGCCGCGCTTTGTCTGTGCAGAGCAACTCAAGCAGAGCCGGCACGGTTCTCTGGTAACGATTATTGGTCTTGTGACCGGTCGCCAACGACCGGGAACCGCCAGCGGCGTGACGTTTATGACGCTGGAAGATCACACCGGCAACGTTAATGTAATTGTCTGGTCTGCCACCGCCAGTGCGCAAAAACGGGCTTTTCTAGGCGCAAAAATTTTGCAGGTGAAAGGTACAGTGGAACGCAGCGGTGAGATTGTTCACGTCATTGCCGGCAAGCTGACCGATCTCAGCCACCTGCTAGAAACCCTGACGACTCACTCCAGGGATTTTCACTAGCAAACTTCTCCTTGAGAAAGTCCACCATAGCCCGGGTTTTGGCGGGAATAAACCGGCGAGAGGGGTACAAAAGCCAGGCCGCCGACTGAAAATCCGTTGCCGAGACCTGATAGTCCGCGAAGAGCCTGACAAGGCGACCCCGGGCAATGTCCTCCGCGACCAACCAATTGGCCAGCAGCGCCAAGCCCGCACCCTGTAAAGCAAGTTCACGCATAGCCAGGGCATTGGAAACCAGAATATCCGAGCGTAAGGGGATTTTTACCAAGCTATCGTCGCCAGGCGCTTTAAACCACCAGCGATCTCGATGGCTGGGCAGGTTCATGGCCAGCATCCGGTGAGCCCCCAAGAGCGCCTGTGGCTCTTCGGGTGTTCCGTGGCACTTAAGGTAGGCCGGACTGGCGCAGACCCAAAAGCCGATGGAAAACAGTTTTTGCCCCACAAGGTTTGGGTCGGCGTTGGAGGTGAGTCGGCAGGCCAGATCCACCTGATCGGCCAAAATATCCACCACCGCATCGGTAAAGCGCAAATCCAGTTGCACCTCGGGATAGCGGCTTCTGAACTCCCCTACATGCGGGAGGATACAGCTTTGCCCAAAGGCCGTTGATGCCGTGAGCACCAACCGGCCCTGGGCGCGCTGATTCTGCGTTAAAGCGCACTCACGAGCCTGCTCCAACTCCTCCAGCAAGGGCGCCACTTGCCGGAGGTAAATGGCGCCGGCGGAGGTGAGAGAGACCTTTCGCGTGCTGCGATGAAAAAGGCGAAACCCCAGCTCCCGTTCCAGCGCGGCGATTTGACGGGAAACCACCGAAGGGTCCAAGCCCTCCTCCCGCGCCAAGGCCGCAAAGCCGCCTCTTTGCGCCACCCGAACAAATAAACTCAACTGACCTGCCTGCATTAATGCAATTTATACATCAATGAAGTGCCAATCAAGGTGTTTTAACCGGATGGCACCATTATTACTCTTAATAGCGCCCCCCCATTCACCCAAAAAGGTACTGAGTATGACATTGCAAAACACCACCGTTCTGATCACAGGCGCCAACCGCGGACTGGGTAAGGCCCTTGTTTCTGCGTTCCTACAAGCGGATGTCGAGCGCGTCTACGCAGCATCGCGCCATCCCGACCATTTGGACAACAGCGATAACCGGGTCACGCCCGTGCTGCTCGACGTCTGCGATCCGGCCAGCATTCAGCAGCTCGCCGAGCGGGTGACCAAGCTGGATGTGCTGATCAACAATGCCGGGGTTTTGACCTTCGGTGATATTCTCAGCGACAGTGAGGCAGATCTAGACCACTGTCTGGACGTTAACCTCAAAGGCGTCTGGCGCCTCAGCCGTGCCCTGCTGCCAGCGCTGTCTAGCAGCCACAACGGCCGGATCTGCAACATCCTGTCGCTTTTGTCGCTGGCAAGCATGCCTGGGTTGTCGGCCTACAACCTATCCAAGGCCGCGGCCTGGTCAGCCACCTTGTCCCTGCGGGCCAGCCTGCAGCCCCGGGGCATTCAAGTGCACGGCGTTTTCCCCGGCGCCATAGACACCGACATGACCGCCAGTATGGATGTGGATAAAGCGCCCCCCGAGGCCATAGCTGAGGACATTATTCAAGGGCTGTTAGAAGGCCGGGAGGATATCTATCCAGGTCCGGCCGAAGAGGTGTATCAACTTTGGAGGAGCGATCACAAAGCCGTAGAGCGACTGTTCGCCGGTGTCTGAGCCTGGCCTTTAGCAAGCGTCAATGAGCACAAGGTGACTGCTGGGGTGCGTGGGCCAGGCGCCGCCACCCCATTTAGCCGTATTGCAGCTTGACGCTACCCAGGCCAAAGTCATGGCGCAGGCGCTGGAGCAATTCATCTTCAGGTCTAACACTCCACTCCTGGCCAAGGGTCAACTGGCAGCGGGCATCGGAGCGCAGGTAATCGATGACGATTGGGCAACGCCCATCGCGGTAGGGCTCAAGGCAATCTTTTAAACGAGCGCCCAGGCCTGCGCCCAGCTCACCGGCGTTGAGCACCAGACGAAGGGCGCGAGCTTTTTCCTGACGCACCTCGGCCAGATTGCGTACCGCATCGGCGCGCATTTTCAGGGCATTGTTATAGTCGTCGTGGCTGACCTGCCCTTCCACTAACAGCAGAGCATCCTTGACCAGCAACTCCCGGCACTCATTAAAAGTGTCGGCAAATACCGCGATTTCAATGCGCCCGGTTCGATCGTCCAGGGTGATAAATGCCATGGTATCCCCACGCTTGGTTTTCATGGTTCGGGAGGCTACCACCAAACCGCCAATGCGCTGAGAGTTTTTGTCCGGCGTCAGATTGGCAATGCGCGTCGACACCAGATGATTGATTTCATGCTCGTACTCATCGATCGGGTGGCCAGTCAGGTAGAGACCGAGCGTATCGTTTTCCGCCTGCAGGCGCTCTTTCATCGACCAGGGACGCACGCGGCTGAACTCGCGATAGGCATCCTCAGCCGATTGCGCACTTGGCACCACATCGCCAAACAGATCAACCATGCCCGCGCTGGCGTTGGCCGCACTCTGCTCGGCGGCCTTTACCGCCTCGGTAATGGCGGCAAACATCACCGCCCGGTCGGCATCGAGGTCGCGTGCGGGGCCGAGGCTGTCGGCAGCGCCGGAGCGAATCAGCGCTTCCAGCGCGCGCTTGTTGACCTTGCGCGGATCAACCCGAGCGCAAAAATCAAACAAATCTTTAAAGGGGCCGCCCTTCTCTCGCGCGGCAATAATACTGTCAACAGGGCCTTCTCCCAGCCCTTTGATGGCGCCCAGGCCGTAGATGACATTGTTGTTTTCATCTACCGTAAATTTGAGCTCACCGCGGTTAACATCCGGCGGCAGAAGTGTCAGCCCCATGTTGCGACACTCTTCGATAAAGGTCACCACCTTATCGGTTTTGTCCATATCCGAACTCATGGTGGCCGCCATGAAATGCGCCGGATAATGCGCCTTGAGCCAGGCCGTCTGATAAGACACCAGTGCGTAAGCGGCAGAGTGCGATTTGTTAAACCCGTAACCGGCGAACTTTTCCACCAGATCAAAAATCTTCATCGCCAGTTCGGGGTCAATGTTTTTACCCTTGGCGCCGGCGGCAAAAATCTCCCGCTGCTTGGCCATCTCCTCCGGCTTTTTCTTACCCATGGCACGGCGCAAAAGGTCTGCCCCGCCGAGGCTATAGCCCGCCAACTCCTGGGCGATCTGCATAACCTGTTCCTGGTACACAATAACGCCGTAGGTGGGCTTGAGAATGGGCTCAAGGCTCTTGTGCTGATATTTGGCATCGGGATAAGCCACCTCGGCCTTCCCGTGCTTGCGGTTAACAAAGTCGGTGACCATTCCCGAGTCGAGCGGGCCGGGGCGAAAAAGCGCCACCAAAGCGATCATGTCTTCGAGGTTGTCCGGCTTGAGGCGCTTGATCAAATCTTTCATACCGCGCGACTCAAGCTGAAAAACCGCGGTGGTTTCGGCCCGCTTGAGCAGGGCGAAGGTTTCAGCGTCTTCCAGATCGATTTCAGTGATATCCAGAGGCGCATCACCTGTCTTACTGCGTTGGGCGTTAATCATCTCAATCGCCCAGTCAATAATGGTCAGGGTGCGCAAACCGAGAAAGTCAAACTTAACCAGACCGGCCTCTTCCACATCGTTTTTATCGTACTGAGTGACCAAGCCCTTGCCCGACTCATCGCAGTACAGCGGAGAAAAATCCGTCAGTTTATTGGGCGCAATCACCACGCCCCCGGCGTGTTTACCAACGTTGCGCGTCAGACCTTCCAGCTTGACGGCCATTTCCCAGATTTCCTGGGCATCGCCGTCGGTCTCCAGCATTTCACGCAGCAACTCGACTTCTTCGAGTGCCTGCTTGAGTGTCATACCCGGGGTGGGCGGAATCAGTTTGGACAGTTTATCGGCCAGGCCGTAGGACTTACCCAACACCCGAGCCACATCCCGAACCACCGCCTTCGCAGCCATGGTACCGAAGGTAATAATCTGGCTGACCGCCTCGCGCCCATAGGCTTCGGCCACGTAATTGATCACCCGGTCGCGGTTTTCCATGCAGAAATCCACATCGAAATCTGGCATGGACACCCGCTCGGGGTTGAGAAACCGCTCGAACAGCAAGTCGTACTGCAACGGGTCCAGATCGGTAATTTTCAGCGAATAGGCCACCAGTGAGCCCGCGCCCGAGCCACGGCCTGGTCCGACCGGTATGCCGTTGTCCTTGGCCCACTGAATAAAGTCCATAACGATCAGGAAGTAGCCGGGAAACCCCATCTGCAGAATGATGTCCAGCTCAAAACGCAAACGCTGTTCATAGGCTTTACGCTTGTCAGCGTAGTATTCTGCATTGGCGTCGAGAATTTTTTCCAAACGGTTATACAGCCCCTCGAAACAGACCTTCTCGAAAAAATCGTTTTCCGTCATGCCTTCCGGAATGGGGTACTGGGGTAGGAAATACTCGCCCAAATGGATATTGACCGTGCAGCGCTTGGCAAGCTCTACGGAATTTTCGAGCGCCTCGGGTATATCGCTAAACAGCTCGGCCATCTCTTCTGCGCTGCGCAAATACTGTTGATCGCTGTACCGGCGTTCACGGCGTGGATCATCCAGCGTGCGGCCATCGGCAATACACACCCGCGCTTCATGTACCTCAAAGTCGTCTTGCTGGAGAAAGCGCACATCGTTGGTCGCCACGACCGGGCAGGCGCACTCACTCGCCAGCGCGACGGCTTCGTGCAGATAGCTCTCTTCGTATTCACGGCCTGTGCGCTGCAGCTCGAGATAGAAACGACCGGGGAACTCCCTCATCCAGCGTTCGAGCTCTTCTCTTGCCTGGGATTTTCGGCCCGCCAGCAATGCCATGCCAACATCGCCGAGGCGACCACCCGACAGAGCAATCACTCCATCGGCGGCTTCGCCGATCCAATCTCGCTGGATATAGGCAATGCCTTGCTGCTGCCCCTGCTGGTAGGCCCGCGAAATAAGAGCGATAATATTCTTGTAGCCGCGATCGTTCATCGCCAGCAGCGTGATCAGGGTCGGTTTGGATTCACTGTCCGCCCCGGCGATCAAAAAATCACTGCCAACAATCGGCTTGATACCCTGCCCTTGCATGGTTTTATAAAACTTGATCAGGCCGTAGAAGTTGGTTTGATCGGTAATCGCGCAGGCCGGCATGCCCAACTCCACCAACCGGGCCGCCAGCGGTTTAATCCGAATCACACTGTCGGACAGAGAGTATTCAGTGTGCAGGCGTAAGTGAACAAATTGTGCCGTCATAAGCGTTGCTAGAAGATCTCGAGTTGTTCAAGCTGGCGTTTTACCGGGCCAAAAGAAGTGCGATGCACCGGGCTCGCACCGAGGCGCGCCAGCGCTTCGAGGTGCGACTTGGTCGGATACCCTTTATGACCCGCCAGACCGTAGCCCGGATACTGCGAATCCAGATCAACCATTTCCCGATCACGGGTAACTTTGGCCAAAATTGAAGCGGCGCTGATCGCAGCCACCCGACTGTCTCCCTTGACAACCGCCTCAGCGGCGTAACGCCACCGGGGTATTTTGTTGCCATCGACCAGCACGTGCTCGGGCGAGACCGACAGGCCATCGACCGCGCGAGTCATTGCTAACAAGCTGGCCTGCAGAATATTAATCCGATCTATTTCAGCGACACTCGCACGGGCAATGCAATAGCTCAACGCCTTATCGCAAATTTCGGCAAAGAGACTTTCCCGGCGCTTTTCAGTCAATTTTTTGGAATCAGCAAGTCCGTCAACAGGGCGCAAAGGGTCGAGAATAACCGCAGCGGCAACAACATCGCCGGCCAAAGGTCCCCGCCCCACTTCGTCCACCCCTGCCATTAGGCTGCCGGTGTAGACACTGACAAAAGGCTCGTTCATAGCCTGTTCTCCATCAGGGCGACCAAACCATCGGCGGCCCGCTCATTCGCCCCGCAACGCAATTGTTCATGCAACTCAAGGAACACAGTCTTCAGGGCCTCGGCTTTTGCGGGTTTGGCAAAGAACTCGAGGACCGCATCACTAATACCCTGTTCAGTGGCATCGCCCTGTAACAGCTCCGGCACGATCAGTTCGTCTTTCAGCAAATTCGGCAGCGAGACAAAACGCACCAGCGCCATAGCTTTCATAATTTGAAACGACAACCACGCCATCTTGTAGCTGACGACCATAGGTTTTTTCAACAGCATCGCCTCAAGCGCCGTGGTGCCAGAGGCGAGCAGCACCACATCGGCAGCGGCCATCACATCCTGGGATCGCCCGCTGATTAAACGAACAGGCAGATCACTAAACGCGCCCAGCTGCTGATGGATTTGTTGGTAGCGCTGACCACTAGCGGCTGGCACAACAAATTTGAGACCCGGTCGTTGCGCCAACATCCGGCGAGCTGCTGCAAAAAACACGGGACCCAGGCGCTCGACTTCAGAGTGCCGGCTGCCTGGCATAATCGCTACCGTCGGCGCCTGAGTCTCCAGTTCCAACGCTTGCCGCGCGGCGAGTTTATCCACCTCAAGAGGTATCTCATCAGCCAGCGGGTGGCCGACAAAAATAGCGGCCACTTGATGCGACTCATAAAGAGCCGTCTCGAAAGGCAAAATATTCAGCATTACACCCACGGCGCGCTTAATTTTCTTTATTCGCCCCTGACGCCAGGCCCAGATGGACGGGCTGACGTAGTGTGCCGTCTTTACCCCAGCTTTTTTTAGCTTTTCTTCAAGGGTCAGATTGAAATCAGGCGAGTCTATGCCAATAAAGACATCTGGCTGCTGCTCGGAAAAGTGCTCGGTCAGAAATCGCCGTATGCGCAGCAGTTCCGGAAGCCGCTTTAAAGGCTCTATAAGCCCCATCACCGCCAGGCGATCTTGCGGAAAAAACGAATGAAAGCCCTCAGCCAACATGAGAGGGCCGCCAATCCCGGAAAATTCAATATGATCGTAGCGCTTTTTCAAAGCCCGGATCAGTCCGGCGCCGAGAATATCGCCGGAGGCTTCACCAGCGACTATGCCTATACGAATGACCTGGCTCATAAGCGGTTGTCAGCGGACAATGCCGCGCTTGGAGCTTTTTAGAGAATCGATCATCAGGTTAACAACGGGCTGCTCTTCGGCCAGTACTGCCAGCTGTGCAAGCGCTTCATCAACCGTCAAACCCCGGCGATAAATGATCTTGAAAGCCCGATTAATGGCCGCCACCTGATCTTTGGTGTAGCCGCGTCGGCGCAAACCTTCGGAGTTAATGCTTTTCGCCGCCGCCGGGGCCCCATTAACCATAACAAAAGCGGGTACGTCCTTGCCGACAGCGCTACCCATACCGGTAAAGCTGTGCGCGCCGATGCTGCAGAACTGATGCACCAGAGTAAAGCCACTGAGAATGGCCCAATCGCCAATCACTACGTGACCGGCCAAGGCGGCGTTGTTCACCAAAATACAGTGATCACCCAATACGCTGTCGTGGCCAATATGCACGTAGGCCATGATCAGGTTATGACTACCGATGGTCGTTTCGGAGCGGTCCTGTACCGTACCGCGATGGATGGTCACCCCTTCGCGAATGATGTTGTTATCACCAATCACCAGGCGTGTGGGTTCGCCCTTGTATTTCAAATCGGGCGTATCTTCACCCACCGACGAAAATTGATATATCTGATTGTTGGCCCCGATAACGGTCGGACCCTTTATGACAACATGAGAGGCAATAACACATCCGGGTCCGATTTCAACATCGGGACCGATTGTCGTCCAAGGGCCGATGCTGACATCATCGGCCACCTTGGCATCCGGGTGAACAATCGCTTGAGGATCAATCAAAGGCCTGGCCCCTATCCGGATCGATTATATCTTGCGATCAGCGCAGAGAATGGTCGCCGAGGCAACCAGCTCACCTTCCACTGTCGCCTTACAGGCAAACTTCCAAATACCACGCTTGGAGGAAATCACCTGTGACTCCAGCTGCAAGCGATCACCCGGAATTACCTGGCGCTTGAAACGCACGTCATCTATCCCAGCAAACAGGTAAATTGAGCCATCCTGCGGCTTTTTATCCATGGTTTTAAAACCGAGGATGCCCGACGCCTGCGCCAGCGCTTCAAGAATTAACACACCGGGGAATACCGGGAAGTCGGGGAAGTGACCGTTAAAGACGTCCTCGTTCACCGATATATTCTTGTAGGCAACAATCGATTCTCCCTCGACCAGTTCTACCACTCTGTCCACCAACAGAAACGGGTAACGGTGCGGAAGGTATTGCCTAATTTCGTTTACGTCCATCATTTGCTTTGTGGCCTTTTTTGCGCCATGTGCGCTGTTATAGTGCTCAGCGTAATCGCTGCTGAGCATTGTGATATCGATTAGTTGTGTTTGCTTTCAAGCGCTTTCAGGCGCGTCGCGAGATCGTTCAGCTGGTTAAAACGTACCGCATTTTTGCGCCACTCCCGGGTGGGCACGGCGCTGGTGCCAGAGGAATAACTGCCCGGTTCACTGACCGACTTGGTGACCATGCTCATACCGGTAAAATGAACATTGTCGGTGATTTCAATGTGGCCAACAATGCCCACGGCACCCGCCATAGTGCAGTTGCGCCCGATCCGGGTGCTACCGGCAATGCCGCAGTTGGCCGCAATGGCGGTATTTTCGCCGATATGACAGTTGTGGGCGATGTGCACCTGGTTATCGATAATAACGCCGTCTTCGATCACCGTGTCTTCCAGCGCCCCGCGATCAATCGCTGTAGACGCACCAATTTCAACCCGGTTACCAATACGCACCCCGCCGAGTTGATGAATTTTGCACCAACCGCCGTTTTCGCGGTCGGGGGCAAACCCAAAGCCATCAGCACCGATCACCGTGGCACTGTGCACCACGCAATCCTCGCCGATAAAAACGCCATGATAGACAGTGACGTTAGCCGCCAACCGCGTTCGATTACCGACGATTGTGCCTTCGCCAATGCTGGTGCCCGAGCCAATAGAGACCTCATCGCCAATCACCGCCCCACGCCCAATAACAACATAGGGGCCGATACTGACGTTTTGTCCGACCTCGGCTTTTCCATCAATCACCGCAGTTGGATGAATACCGGAGACATGATCGTAAGAGGCATCAAAATGCCGGCTCAAGCGGGCATAGCACAGATAGGGGTCTTCCACGATCAGCTTGCTGCCCGAGAACAGGTGCGCTTCAGTCTCGCGCAGAATCACGGCCCCGGCCTGGGTCTGCTCCAGCAGCTTGGCATACGCCTTATTGGCGAGAAAGCTGATGTCGCTGATTTTGGCAGTCGCCAAACCAGCAATGCCGGTTATGGTTAAACCGGCATTGCCTTCAAGTCGAGCACCAAGAGAGTCCGCCAGTTCGCGGAGCGTTATACTAGTCACTCATTCTATCCACAGGTCGCTTACTTGGCTTTGTTCAAGCGCTCAATCAGCTTGGCGGTAATATCGTGATCCGCATCCGCGTGGAACACTGACTGAGCATTGATGATCATGCCAATTTTTTCCTCTTCAATCAGCTTTTCCAATACCGGGCGAACCTTGGGCGTCAATTGCTGTTGCACACGCTGCAGCACCTGCTGCTGCTCGGCCTGCATTTTCTTGGTCGCCAGCTCATAATCGGCGCGCAAGTATTCGATTTTCTTGCGGTGTTCAGCCAATTTGTCCTCTGACCAGGTCATGCCGTCTTTCTCGGCAGTTTCCTGCAGGGCTTTGATGTCGGCGACCAGGCTCTCTACCTTGGCGCGCAAGGCGGTAAATTCGGCGTTTTTCTGCAGATCTTCAACGCTTTTCTTGGCCACGTCAGTGCCCAGCATAGCGGCCTGCATATCCAGAGTAACAATTTTCTCTGCAGCCATGGCTCCAGAACTTACAGCGGCAAAGGTGGCGGCCAGCAGGATCTTCTTAACAATATTCACTACCTATTCCTCTTTCATTATCGTGTATTAAACCGTCTGGCTAACCGAAACCAATTAAAAGGTACGGCCCAGAGAGAAGTTGAAGCCCTTCTCGTCATCAAACTCGTTTTTCTGTAAGGCCTCGGAAACGGAGAAGGTCATGGGCCCGAAGGTGGAAATCCACGTCAAACCCAGTCCGGCCGCGATGCTCATACGATCGAGGGCGAAATCATAACAGTTAACTTGGGTAGAACTACAGCTTGTATCGAAAACATTACCCGCATCGATGAAAAATGCCGCCTGGAAGGAGCGCTGATCTTCAATAAAGGGCAGCGGGAAGATGACTTCCATGCTGGTTTCCACCAGGAAATTGCCGCCGAACGAGCGGCTCTGGTCAGTCACCTGCTGTTGCAGAGTGGTCATCAGCTCGCCGGGGCGACAGCTCACCTGAAAGGGGTTGTAACCGCCGAGCTCTGGATCTTCGCACAGGATGCCATAGGGGGCAGATTGCTCGCCTTCATCTTTTTCCCCATCGCCATCGAGGTCATCCCAGATAAGCGCTGGACGGAAGGCTCCCTCGGGGTAAGTACCACGGGGGCCGAGGCTGTTGCGCTCAAAACCGCGCACCGAGCCAAAGCCACCGGCGTAGTAGTGCTCGAAAAAGGGCAGCTCTTCGGTTTTACCGTAGGAGTCGGCCCAACCCAGGCTGGTTCGCAGGCGCAGGGTCAAGTGGCGAGTCAGCGGCTGGAAAATTTGCGCATCGTAGGTCAGCTTGTAGTACTCCAGATCCCCACCTGGCAGCGCCACCTCTACCCCCAAGCGCTGAGAGGCGCCGCGGGTAGCGAGAATACCGCGGTTGAGCGTGGACTTGGCCCAGGCGGCATTGGCGACAAAATCATGAAACTCAGTGCCGTGCACATCGAGAAAGCCGGGCTCACCACGAATACCGTTTACGTCATTTTCCAGACTCGGAATCGGCGAGGGATCATAGGGCACGGTAGGATAGTCGTTCCCTGTAGCATCCTGCTCCCGAATCTCGAGGTACTCGCTCTGAGTGATATAACCCGCGTTGGCCGGATACAGCGGCGTATTGATGATTTCGCGCACCGAATACTGGCTCGGTTTGACCTCGAGGTTGCGAAAGCCTACATCAAAGCTCAGGCGCTCCACGTCCGAAATGGGGTAGCCAAAACTCACGTTACCGCCAAAGATATCCGTACTGTAACCGGCAACGTTGATACGAGCATAGTCACTGCTTTGGTAATAGACGCTAAAGCCCCGGCTCACGCCATCGGGGGTAAAATACGGGTCGTTATAGGTAAAGTTGTAGGCGGTTTGATAGCGCGAATGGCTGGCAGAGATGCCCACCTGCTTACCGGTACCAAACCAGTTGTTCTGCTGGATATTGCCCGACAGCAGCAGACCCGAGTATTCGGCATAGCCGACCTGCAGGCCCATACTGCCTGAGGGCTGCTCTTCCACGGTAAAGTCCACGTCAACTTGGTCGGCCACGCCTGGCACTTCAACGGTGTCTACGGTGACTTCCTTAAAGAAACCCAAACGCTCCAAACGCACCTTGGAGTGCTCGATTTGCGCGGTGGATGCCGCACCACCTTCCATCTGCCGCATCTCCCGGCGCAAGACATTGTCCTTGGTACTGGTGTTGCCGCGGAAATTGATGCGCCGGACGTAAGCCCGTTTTTTCGGATCGATAAAGAAGGTCACTTTAACCGTTTTGTCTTCGTCGTCGCGCTCGGGGATGCCCTCGACCTCAGCAAAGGTATAACCTTCGTTACCCAGCCGGTTGGTGATGTATTCCGAGGAAGTGGTCATCAGTGTTTGCGAGAAGGTCTGCCCCTCGCGCATCAAAATCAGACGGCGAATAAAGCGCTCATCAATGGCCGGATCACCGGCGAGGCTCACCTCGCTGACGGTATAAACGTCGCCTTCCGTGACGTTCAAGGTGATAAAGACCTTGGATTTGTCCGGGCTCAGAGATACCTGGGTAGAATCAAGACTGAACGCCAGATAACCCCGGTCGAGGTAGTAGGATTCGACGCGCTCGATATCGCCTGTCAGTTTTTCGCGGTTGTATTTGTCATCGCCAGTGATCCAGGAGAACCAGCCAGTGGTCTGCAGCTCAAACAGATCAAGCAGCTCTTCGTTGTCAAAAGCCTTGTTACCGACAATATTGATTTTTTTAATCCGGGCGGTTTCACCTTCATCGATGGTCACCAGCACTTTGACCTGGTTGCGCGGCAAGTCTTCAATCTCGATATCCACCGACGCCCCGTAACGCCCCTGGCCGATGTATTCGCGCTCCAGCGCCTGGCTGATCATGTTCAACGTGGCGCTCTGGTAAATCTGACCTTCGGACAAACCGTTGTCGGTCAAACTTTCCATCAACTGCTCGGTTTTGATGACTTTATTGCCTTCAATAACGATCTCGTTAATGGCGGGACGCTCTTTAATGATCAACACCAGCACATCGCCATCGCGGCCAATGGAAACATCGGTGAACAAGCCGACTTTAAACAATTCGCGAGTGGCTTTTTGAATATCGAGATCGGTCAGGGTGTCGCCCACCCGAATCGGCAGAGCGCTGAAGACAGTACCGGCGGAAACCCGTTGCAGGCCTTCTACTCGGATGTCATTGACCCGGAAGGTTTGCGCGTGAACGGCCAGAGACAAAGAAACGGCAAAAACCAGGCCGAACAGTCGCGAGAAAACTTGCATCATATAATTCGTTCTATTTTTGGATTATCGAGTTTGCACAAACACAACGCCCACCTGCCACCAGGTCCTCCTGGCAGCGCTGCTTTTCCTTCAGGGTTAGAGCCTCATGATGTCGTTGTAGAGTGCCAGTACCGTCAGGCCTACCACCATCATCAATCCAAGCTGGTAGCCCACCACCTGCACTTTTTCTGATACCGGCTTGCCCTTGACCAACTCGGCGAGGTAGTACATTAAATGACCACCATCCAGCACGGGGATGGGCAGTAGATTAAAGACCCCCAGCATCACACTTAGCGCCGCCAGAAACCGCAAAAAGCTGCGCCAGCCGTTCTCGGCTTCAGAACCCGCAACCTTAGCAATGGTGATGGCTCCGCTCAAGTTCTTTGTGGAAATTTCCCCAAAAATCAGCTTCTTAACTGACAACAGAACAAAGGCAGAAGTTTCCCATGTGCGGTCCACAGCCGCGACAAACCCCGAAACCGGGGAATAACTCCACTGGCGTATCAGCTCTTCGGGCCACTCATAGGCGGCGAAACCCATACCCACCCGGCCAAAGGGCTCGTCCTCACCGAGGATTCGCTCCGGGGTAATGGCAAGCTCGCGGCGCTCGCCTCCGCGCTCCACCACCAGGTTAATGCTGGTCCCAGGTCGCGGTTTCACGTAATCAATCCATTGCTGAGCGCTGCTAATCGGCTGACCATCGGCCTCGACAATCACATCGCCAGACTGTAGCCCGGCGCGCTCTGCCGGGCTGCCGGCCACAACCTCACCGGCGATGGGCGGCAACTCCGGAATATAAGGTCTGACGCCCAGCCCCTGCAACGGGTCGGGATCGCCCACGCCGCGCAGCCAGCCGTCGAGCTCAACCTCAGACTGGTAACGCAGGCTCGAATTCGGGTAGCTTACGGTAAAGGTGAGCGGGCCACTCTCACCCAGGCGTCGCAACAATTGCTTCTGCACTGCCTGCCAGGAGGGCGTGCTCACGCCGTCGACGGCAAGAATTTCCTGGCGCGGCTCAAGGTTGGCAGCCGCGGCCACCGAGCCCGGCTCTACCTTACCTATAATGGGGGCCAGCCCCCGCTCGCCACTCACGGCAAACAGCAACCAGAAAATCAACACCGCCAGAATCAGGTTGGCGAGGGGCCCCGCAAGTACCACGGCGATCCGCTTGCCGACGCTCTTGCGATTAAACGCCCGGTCCAGCTCGTCCTCCGCCACGGTCCCCTCGCGCTCGTCCAGCATTTTTACATAGCCCCCGAGGGGGATGGCCGAGAGCGCAAACTCCGTACCCTGCTTGTCCCGCCAGCTAGTCAACACCTTGCCAAAGCCAATGGAGAAACGCAGAACCTTCACACCACAGCGGCGGGCCACATAGAAGTGACCAAACTCGTGCACGGTCACCAGCACGAGAATCGCCACAAAAAACCAAAAGACCATTTGCAATATGTTCACAGGTACCTCAAGTACGGCAGCCGAGCCTGGCAATAAGGCGCTGCGCTTCGCGCCTGGCCTCTGCGTCGGCGTGTTGGACAACGGCTAAATCGCGCGGTTCAGTGAAGTCTACCCGCTCCAGGACTTTGGAGATCACCCGCGGGATATCGGTAAAACTCAGCTGTTGCGCCAGAAAAGCCGCCACGGCCTCTTCGTTGGCGGCATTCAGCGCAGCCGGCGCCGTCTGCCCCTGCTGTGCGGCCTGCATGGCCAAGGCCAAGCAGGGGAAGCGAGACAGATCCGGCGCCTCAAAATCCAAGCGAGCACTGGCGACCAGGTCCAGCCGCTCCACCCCCGACTGCAACCGCTCAGGCAATCCGAGCGCGTGGGCGATGGGCGTTCGCATATCCGGGTTGCCCAGCTGAGCGAGCACCGAGCCATCTACATACTCCACCAGCGAATGAATGACGCTCTGCGGGTGAATCAGCACCTCAAGCTCATCGGGTCGGGCGTTGAAGAGCCAGCAGGCCTCGATAAACTCCAGCCCCTTATTCATCATACTTGCGGAGTCTACTGAAATTTTCGGCCCCATACTCCAATTGGGGTGGGCACAGGCCTCGGCCGGAGTCACATCCGCCAGGGACTCGGAAGAATGGTTGCGAAAGGGACCACCCGAGGCTGTAAGAATAATTTTGCGGACGCCGAGAGCGGTCAGATCCAGACCCGCGGCCAGGGGAGCCGCCAGGGGCAGGCACTGAAAAATGGCGTTGTGCTCACTGTCAATGGGCAGAATTCCGGCGCCCGCGCGCCGTGCTGTTTGCATAAACAAGCCGCCAGCCATAACCAGCACCTCCTTGTTCGCCAGCAACACCCGCTTGCCCGCCTCCACCGCGGCAAAAGTTGGCAGCAATCCCGCTGCGCCGACAATGGCAGCCATCACCACATCCACCTCGGTGCCACCAGCCACTTCCAAAAGCGCTTCACTGCCACTTAAGACCTCAACCTTTGAGCCAGCCTCGGCCAGACGCTCGCGCAGCTTCTGCGCACTCACCTGATCAACCATCACCGCGTAGCGCGGTTGGTGCTCAAGGCACTGCTCGGCGAGCGGCTCCCAGCGGCTGCTGGCGCTCAGCGCATAGAGCTCAAATCGATCCCGATGGCGGCTCAGCACATCCAGCGTACTGACACCGATGGAGCCGGTCGAGCCGAGAATCGTCACCCGCTGCATGAGAGAATTATCCAAAGGAAATATCAAGCGCAATCAGCGCCAGTGCGAACACTGGCGCAGCAGCTGTCAGACTGTCCACACGGTCCAACACCCCGCCGTGGCCCGGCAGCAAGGCGCTGCTGTCTTTGATGCCGCGCTCGCGCTTGAGCATGCTTTCCAGCAAGTCCCCGAGCACCGACACCAGAGAGGTCGGCACCACCAGCGCTATGACCGCCAACAGGGTATTATTGGTCAGCAACCATAGCAGCCCGGAAAGCAACAGATTGGCGCAGACACCGCCGGCAAAGCCCTCCCAGGTTTTACCTGGGCTGACCTTGGGAGCCAACTTATGGCGGCCAAAGCGCCGACCCACGAAATAGCCTCCGATATCTGCACTGGCGACCACCAACACAATCAGCAACACGAGCCAGGCCCCGAACTCATGGGCGCGCACATAGCTGAACGCCGCCCAGGTGGGCACGAGGACGAAAAAACCCATAAGCGCACGCAGGGCGCGGCGCCCCCAGAGCAGCGCGCTGCTGGGGTAGCCCTGCACCCACAAAAGCGCCAACGCCCACCAAGTGCAACCCACCATCAGAACATTCTGATAACGCTGCTGGCTCGCCCCGGCCGCGCCGTCCAAGGGTAGGAGCCCCACGTAGGCCGCCACCAGAGCGATACTCACAGCCAGAGCCAGTACATAGGCAATGCGCGAGTAGGTTTTTTCAAAACCACTGAGGTTCGCCCACTCCCAGGCACTGATGAGCACAATGGTTGCCACAAAAGCGGAAAACAGCGCAACCGGCAGAAAAAAGAGAACTGAGAGAAAGACGGCGGCCAGAATCAGGGCCGTTACCACCCGTTGTCTAAGCATGAGAACTCCCGCCCTGCCCCAGTGATGGCTCAGCACACTGCTCGGCGGTGCGGCCAAAACGCCGCTGGCGCTGATAGAAATTATCGGCAGCAGCCTTGAGCATATCGCCATTAAAATCAGGCCAGAGCGCGGGAGAAAAGTACAGCTCGGCGTAAGCCGCCTGCCAGAGCACAAAGTTACTGATACGGTGTTCGCCACCGGTGCGAATCAGCAGGTCAAGCTCGGGCAAACCCGCCAAAGAGGTGTACTCGGCAAAGCGGTGCTCGTCAATCTCGCTGGCCTGCAGATGACCACTGGCCACCGCTTCGGCCAGCCGCGCTGCAGCCTGGGCAATGTCCCAACGGCCGCCGTAATCCGCCGCAATCACCAGTGTTGTCTTTGCCTCGGGCACGTTGGTGAGCTGTTCGGCGGCAACAATGGCGCTGTTCAAGGCTTTGCTAAAGCGCTCGCGACTGCCGACCACTTTTAACCGCACACCGCGCTTTTTCAACAGGCGGGCTTCCTTTTTCAGGTACACCTGAAACAGCGACATCAGGGCGTCCACCTCGCGAGCTGGACGCTTCCAATTCTCACTGCTAAAGGCAAACAGCGTCAGTACCTCGACACCGAGTTCCTGACACGCCGCCATCACATCCCGGATGCGCTCGACACCTTCGCGATGACCGGCAATGCCAGACAAGCTCCGCTGCTTAGCCCAGCGGTTGTTGCCGTCCATAATGATGGCAATATGACGTAACAAGCTGTCAGTCACTCAAAGCTCCTGGGCAAAAAACAAGCCCATTGGTGGTCCCGTACTCTCACTTGTCAGCACAGGGAGCGAGCCCGGGCACTTGGGCAGCTCCCGCAACGACTGAAAAACGCACAGGCTTTTTATCGTCTTATACGCCGGCCTTTACGGCCGGCAGACCGTTATACGGTCATCAGCTCTTCTTCTTTCTGGCTCAGAACCTTGTCCACCTCAGCCACGTACTTGTCAGTAATTTTCTGCACATCGTCCTGTGCACGGCGCTCTTCATCCTCTGAGATTTCCTTATCTTTGAGTAAGGCCTTTACATCGGACAGTACATCGCGGCGAACGTTGCGAATCGCCACCCGACCATTCTCGGCTTCGGCTTTCGCCTGCTTAATGTAGCCTTTGCGGGTCTCTTCGGTCAGCGCCGGCAGGGGGATGCGGATGTTGTCACCAGATGTTGACGGGTTGAGCCCCAGATCGGACTTCATAATAGCTTTTTCGATATCCGGCACCAGTTGCTTTTCCCAGGGCTTGATAGACAGTGTGCGCGCGTCCTCGACCATAACGTTGGCCACTTGCGACAGGGGCGTGTCGGTCCCGTAGTAAGACACCGTAATACCATCGAGCAGACTAGGGTGAGCGCGCCCGGTGCGAATTTTATTCATGTTATTGCCCATCGCCTGCAGGGCTTTTTTCATTCTCTCTTCGGCGTCTTTTTTCAGATCATTCAGCATGGGGACTACCCTCCTCAATCAAAGTGCCTTCGTTGCTGCCCACCACGATGTTCAGCAAAGCACCGCTTTTGTTCATACGAAACACCCTAACCGGCATCTCGTGCTCACGGCATAAACAAATAGCCGTTAAATCCATCACACCCAGCTTTTCCTCCAGCACCTTGTCATAGGTCAGACGCTCGTACTTGGTGGCATCAGCCACCTTCATCGGATCGGCCGTATAGACACCGTCCACCTTTGTTGCCTTCAGGACGATATCCGCCTCGACCTCAATACCGCGCAGACAGGCGGCCGAGTCGGTGGTAAAAAACGGATTGCCAGTGCCTGCAGCAAAAATCACCACTTCGCCGGCATTCAGGCACCGTATGGCATGGCGACGGTCGTAGTGTTCGACGATCCCACTCATGGGAATGGCCGACATCACACGGGAAGAAATATTGGAGCGCTCAAGGGCATCGCGCATGGCCAGCGCGTTCATCACGGTCGCCAGCATACCCATGTGGTCCCCGGTAACCCGATCCAGGCCCGCCGCGTTCAGGGCGGCCCCCCGAAAGAGATTGCCGCCCCCAATCACAAGACCCACTTGCACGCCAATGCCCACCAGCTGGCCAATCTCCAGCGCCATTTTGTCCAGCACCTTGGGATCGATTCCAAAGCCCTCAGCCCCCATGAGCTCTTCACCGCTGAGTTTTAGCAGGATACGCTTGTATTTCTTGTCTCGGGAATTGGGCATGGCGGGTCTCCTGCAGGGCTGGGGCTAAAACGGGGGGCAGTTTACAACAAAAGGAGGCCGGATGGGTATCCGGCCTCCTTTTTTGGGGTGCCCGGCACTGATTGCCGGAGCGCGGGGTACAAACCCCGGGGATTTAGCCTTTGGAAGCAGCCACCTGGGCGGCGACTTCGGCAGCAAAATCCGTTTCTTCTTTCTCGATGCCCTCGCCCACTTCAAAGCGGGTGAAGCTCTCGACAGAGGCGCCAGCGTCTTTCGCCAGTTTGCCAACGGTCACTTCCGGGTTTTTCACAAACGGTTGCTCAATCAAGCTGCCCTCTTTGAGGAACTTGTTGATCCGCCCACCCATCATCTTTTCAACGATTTCGGCGGGCTTGCCTTCCATGTCGGGCTGAGCGCGGATGATTTCTTTTTCCTTCTCAACCACATCGGCCGGCATATCTTCGGGCTTGACCACTTGAGGGTTAACCGCGGCGATGTGCATGGCGATATCGCGAGCCAACTCGGCGCTACCACCGCTGAGCTGCACCGCTGAGGCGATACGGTTGTTGGAGTGAACATAAACGTCAACCAGACCACCCTCAATCAGGGCAACACGACGCACGCCAATGTTCTCGCCTATTTTTTGCACCAGCGCTTCGCGGGCTGATTCCAGCTCACCGGCCATCAAGGCCGCCACGTCCTGCTGCTTGTCGGCAAAAGCCTTCTCGACGACAGTGTTTACGAAGCCGAGGAAACCCTCGTCACGCGCCACAAAATCAGTTTCGCTGTTAACTTCAACGATAACGGCATAACTGTTGTCGTCAGCCACTTTGGCACTGACAACACCATCGGCGGCGGTACGGCCAGCTTTTTTGGAGGCTTTCAGGCCACTGGCCTTGCGCAGGTTTTCAATGGCCTGATCGATATCGCCATCGACTTCCGCCAGTGCCTTTTTACATTCCATCATGCCAAGGCCGGTGCGTTCGCGCAGTTCTTTTACCAGTGAAGCAGAGATAGCTGCCATTTATCTGTCCTCTCGATTTTCCAGATGTCTATTGAAAAAAGGGGCAAACCGGTAGGCCCACCCCTTTTGTGTCGCACTTTACTGCTTAAAAGTTACAAGCTCGCGGCATTACTCCGCAGCAGCTTCACCGTCAGCGGCGACATACTCGTCTTTGTTCGGTACGGCTTGCGCTTGAGCGGCGCCTTCGGCGCAGGCGTCGGCGATGGCGGTCACGTACAGACGAACGGCGCGGATAGCGTCATCGTTACCAGGGATAACATAGTCGATGCCATCGGGGTCGGAGTTGGTATCCACCACACCAATCACAGGCACGCCCAGCTTATTGGCTTCCTGTACAGCGATACGCTCGTGGTCCACATCGACAACGAACAGCGCGTCAGGAAGACCACCCATGTCCTTGATACCACCGATGGAGCGCTCAAGCTTCTCCATATCACGGGTGCGCATCAGAGCTTCTTTTTTGGTCAGCTTGGCGAAAGTACCGTCCTGAGACTGGGCTTCCAGCTCGCGGTAGCGGCGGATTGAAGCACGGATGGTCTTGTAGTTGGTGAGCATGCCGCCCAACCAGCGGTGACTAACGTAGGGCATACCCACACGATCGGCTTGCTCTTTAACAATTTTCTGAGCCGCACGCTTGGTGCCTACGAACAGAATTTTCTTTTTCTGGGAGGCCATTTGCTTGACCAGCTCCAGAGTTTCATTGAACGCCGGTACCGTGTGCTCAAGGTTGATAATATGAATCTTGTTGCGAGCACCAAAGATGTAGCGACCCATCTTTGGGTTCCAGTAGCGGGTTTGGTGACCAAAATGGACACCGGCTTGCAGCATATCGCGCATGCTTACAGTAGGCATAGTGTGTTCCTGTGTATCGGGTTAGGCCTCCATATACCCCACCAGCCAACCCTTGCGGGCACCCAGACTGAGCGTGTCGGTATATGTGTGACGTTTAAGTAAATACCCTGCCAGGGCCAGCCAAAAAACGGACCACTTGCGCAGGAGGCGCGCTTTATACCACATCAAGAGCTCGAGTGAAAGCCCGGCACACTCCAGAAGGGCAAACAACCCTTTACCCGCAAGGCGCGCGCCCCTAAGATAACCGCCATAACGACATGCCATGACTACCCCACAGAGGCCCACTATGAAAGAAACCTGGCGCTGGTTCGGCCCCAAGGATACCGTCACCCTGTCCAACATCCGCCAGGCGGGTGCCACGGGGATCGTCACCTCACTGCATCACATTCCCACCGGCGAGGTATGGCCTCTCGAGGAGATTCGTGCCAGAAAAGCCGAGATCGAGGCCGCGGGCCTGGAGTGGAGCGTGATTGAGAGCATTCCCCTGCACAACGACATCAAGACCCGCACCGGCGACTATCAGCGCCACATCGCCAACTACCAGCAATCGCTGCGAAACGTAGCCGAAGCCGGCGTTTACGATGTCTGCTACAACTTTATGCCGGTGGTGGACTGGACCCGCACCAATCTGTCTTACACCCTGCCCAACCACTCTCAGGCCCTGCGCTTTGAGATGAGCGACTTTGCCGCCTACGACGTTTACATCCTGCAGCGCGACGGCGCCGAACAAGATTACCAGCCCGAGGTACTCGAGCGTGCTCGAGCACGGCTGGAAGCCATGAGTGCGCAGGAAAAAGAGCTGTTGGAGAAAAACATCATTGCCGGCCTACCCGGCGGTGAGGGCAGCTACGACAGAGAGGGTATACGCGCCGCCATTGCCGAGTTTATCGCCCTGGGCGATGAGGGCATGCGCGCCAACCTCTTTGCCTTTTTGCGCGAGGTGGTACCCGTAGCCGAGGAGGTGGGTGTGCGCCTTGCCATTCACCCGGACGATCCGCCGTTTTCCCTGTTTGGCCTGCCCCGGGTGGTCTCCACGCAAGATGACGCCCGCGCTCTGCTGGCCGCCGCCAAAAGCCCCGCCAATGGACTGACCCTCTGCGCCGGCTCCTACGGCGCACGAGGCGACAACGATCTGGTGAGCATGGTGCACGAGTTTGGCGACAACATCTATTTTGTCCACCTGCGCAACATCAAGCGCGAGGCCGATGGCTCTTTTTACGAGTCCGATCACCTGGACGGCGACAACGATATGGTGGGGCTGATTGACGCACTGCTCAGCGAGGAGCGCCGCCGCAAGAGCTCTGGCAGCAGCCTGCCCCCCATCGCCATGCGTCCGGACCACGGCCACCTGATGGGCGATGAAATCGGCAAGGCCGGTATCAACCCTGGTTATTCCTACGCCGGACGCATGCGCGGACTGGCGGAGCTGCGCGGCGTGATCCATACACTTGAGGCCCTGGCGCAGCGTGCTTGACGCCCGCCAAACAGCGGCCGGGCTGTAGTCCCGGCCGCCTATCGGTTAAACTAACGGTTTTGATCCCAGTGGTCCGCTCCGCGGGCATCACAAGCGAGACAGCATGACCGTATCCATTAAAACGCCCGAAGACATTGCCAAAATGCGCGTAGCTGGCCGTATGGCCGCCGAAGTGCTGGAAATGATCGAACCCCACGTTCAGGCTGGCGTCACCACCGCCGAGCTGGATAAAATCTGCCACGACTATATCGTCGATGAACAAAAAGCCATTCCCGCCTGCTTGGGTTACCGCGGCTTCCCAAAATCCGTTTGCACCTCTGTCAATCAGGTCATTTGCCACGGCATCCCGTCGGAAAAGAAAATCCTGAAAAACGGCGATATCATCAACATCGACGTCACTGTGATTTTCGATGGCTACCACGGCGACACCAGTAAAATGTACTTTGTCGGCGAGCCCGCCCCCCACGCCAAGCGGCTGGTAGAGGTCACTCAGGAGTGCCTCTATAAGGGCATAGCACTGGTTAAACCCGGCTGTCGGCTGGGCGACATCGGCGAGGTCATCCAAAAGCACGCCGAATCCAACTACTACTCGGTGGTGCGCGAGTACTGCGGGCACGGCATAGGCACAGTGTTTCACGAAGAGCCTCAGGTGCTGCACTACGGCCGCGCCGGCACGGGCTTTGAGCTCAAAGAGGGCATGACCTTTACCATTGAGCCAATGATCAACGCCGGCAAGCCGCAAACCAAACTCAAGCGCGACGGCTGGACCGTAGAAACCAAAGACGGACGCCTCTCCGCCCAGTGGGAGCATACCCTGGCCGTTACTGCCGACGGCGTTGAAGTATTGACCGCGCGGACCGAGGAGTCATTCTGATCCATGGCCCCTGAGAGCCTGCCCTACTTTACCCGTCCGCTGTTTTTCTTTGACCAGAGCCGGTTCCGCCGGGCTCTGGAGGATCAGCCGGTCATTACTGTATTCAAAGACGCCATCACCGCGGCCAACGCCCAGTTTGATGTACGGTTTCGCGAGGGCGAAGACATACGCGCACTGATTCATGAGCGCGCTTTGTTTGTCGATTGCCTGCTGCACTATGCCTGGTACCAGTTCGACTGGCCCGAGGGCATCAGCCTGGAAGCCGTAGGCGGGTACGGCAGGTGTGAACTGCACCCTCACTCCGACATTGACCTGCTCATCTTACTTGAGGAGGGTCTGGAGGCACAGTGCAGAGACAACCTGGAAAAGCTCCTGACCCTGCTGTGGGATATCGGGCTTGAAATCGGCCACAGCGTGCGCACCGTTGCCCAATGTGTGGCCATTGCCCGCGACGACATCACCGTGGCCACCAATTTGATGGAGTCCCGCACTCTGGTCGGCGACCCTTCGCTGCGGGTGGAGCTGTTGTCTTATACGACTCAGGATCAACTCTGGCCGGCTGACGATTTCTTTCGCGCCAAATTTGACGAGCAAAACCGGCGCCACGAAAAATATAAAAACAGCGAGTACAACTTAGAACCCAACATCAAAAACGCCCCCGGCGGCCTAAGGGACATTCAAACCATCGCCTGGGTTGCCAAACGCTTTTTTGAAGTGCGTACCCTCAAACAGCTCGAAGGCAAAGGCTTTTTCACCGAAGAGGAATTTTCTCTGCTGCAAAACGGTGAGGAATTTCTCTGGCGCGTGCGCTACGGCCTGCACATGATCGCCAATCGCCCTGAAGATCGCCTGCTGTTTGATCACCAACGCGAGCTCGCCAAACTCTTCGGCTACAAAGATACCGACGAAAGCTTGGCCGTTGAGCAGTTTATGCACACCTACTACCGGCTGGTCATGTCACTGCGTGAACTCAACGATGTGCTCTTGCAGTTTCTCTACGAAGCCATTTTGCAGCGGGGCGTGAAGAAAACCGTCACCCCGATCAACGAACGCTTTCAGCGCCGCGATGATTACATCGAAGTCGCCCATATTTATGTGTTTGAAGAGTCGCCATCGGCGCTGCTGGAAATTTTCCTGCTGATGGCGCAAAACCCAGACATCAAGGGCGTGCGTGCATCAACGATTCGCCTGATGCGGGAAAACCGCCACTTGATCGACCAGGATTTTTGCACCGATCCGCGCAACACTGACCTCTTCCTACAGCTGTTCAGTTACCCGGACCAGCTGGTTGAAAATCTAAAGCGTATGCTGCGCTATGGCATTCTCGGATTGTACCTGCCAGAGTTTGGCCGGGTGACAGGTCAAATGCAGCACGACCTTTTTCATATTTATACCGTCGATGCACACACACTGTTGCTGGTGCAAAACCTCTGTAACTTTTTGCTCCCCAAGGCGCGGGAAGACTTCCCTGTCGCCTGGCATGTGATGCGCCGACTGCCGAAAATCGAAACCCTGCTGGTCGCCGGGCTTTACCACGATATCGCCAAGGGCCGAGGCGGTGATCACTCAATCCTCGGTGCAGTGGATGCCGAGGATTTTAGCGCGCGCCATCAATTGTCTCCGCGCGAAACGCGGCTGATCAGCTGGCTGGTAGAGAAGCACCTGCTGATGTCTGCCGTGTCGCAAAAGCAGGACATCTCCGACCCGGAAGTAATTCACAATTTTGCCCTGACCGTGGGCGACCAGATGCACCTGGATTACCTCTACGCTCTGACGGTGGCCGATATCAACGCCACCAATCCGGACTTGTGGAATACCTGGCGTGCCAGCCTGATGCGCACCCTGTACCTCGAGACCAAGCGCGCGTTGCGCCGGGGCCTGGAAAACCCCATCGACAAACAGGACTGGATTGAAGAAACTCAACAGGCCGCGATCTTACGTCTCAATCGCCACAACATCAGCACCGAGCAGTGCCTCAAGTTGTGGGAGGACGTCAACGACGAATATTTTTTGCGCGAGTCCTATCTCGATATCGCTTGGCATACCGAGGCCATTTTGCAACACCGCGATGAAAACGGGCCGCTGATCTTGATCCAGGAGACCTCCAGCCGCGAGCTGGAGGGCGCCACCCAGATTTTCGTGCGCAGCAAAGGGCGCGACAATGTGTTTGCCGCCATGGCCTCGGGCCTGGATCAGCTCAATCTCAACGTGCAGGATGCGCGCATCTACAGCTCCAAGTCCGGTTACACTCTGGATACGTTTTTTGTACTAAACCAAAACGGTGAACCCGTGGGTACCGACCCGGGTGTGCTCAAACACATTCACGATGCCCTGCAAAAAGAGCTGGCACTGGTGGACGAGTATCGCGATATCGTTGTGCGGCGCACGCCACGCCGGCTCAAGCATTTCAACATGCCCACGCGCACCAGTATCCGCAACGATATGATCAGCGGCTATACCCTGCTGGAAGTCATCAGCCCGGACCGCCCTGGGCTGCTCGCCTGCATCAGCCGGGTGTTTATCAAGTTCGACCTTCACCTGCAAAACGCCAAAATCGCCACACTCGGTGAGCGGGTGGAAGACATCTTCTTTATCACTGATAACCAGGGCCAACCCCTGTCCGACCCACAACTGTGCCGGCAGCTGCAAGCAGAAATATGCCGCCAGCTGGACGACCGGGTGGACCAGGCGGCGGGCTTTTAACGACCGACAGCGAATGAACAGCGATCTGGATTTACTGCACCCCTACCCCTTTGAAAAACTGGCGGCCCTAAAAGCCGGTTGCCAGCCGCCGGCTGAACTCGAGCACATTGCGCTATCCATTGGCGAGCCAAAGCACGAGCCGCCCGCTTTTGTCCTGCGGCTGTTGAGCGAAAACCTCGGCAGGCTTGCCAACTATCCGGCCACCAAAGGCCTGCCTGAACTGCGCAGCACTATCGCCCAGTGGGCCGGCAAACGCTTTTCGCTCGCCAAGCCGCTGGATGCCGAGACACAGGTGCTACCCGTGAACGGCACCCGCGAAGCGCTTTTCGCCTTCGCCCAGGCAGTCATCAACCGAGATGCGCCGCGCCCGCTGGTGGTGAGCCCCAATCCCTTCTATCAAATCTATGAAGGCGCTGCCTTTCTCGCCGGCGCCCGGCCGCACTTTTTAAACTGCACGGCCGACAATCAATTTATCCCGGATTTCAGCGCGGTGCCCGAAGCCGTCTGGCGCGACTGCCAACTGCTGTACCTGTGCACACCGGGAAACCCCACCGGCGCCGTGATATCCTGTGAGCAGTTTCAAACACTGATCGAGCTTGCCGAGCGCTACGACTTTGTGATTGCCTCAGACGAGTGCTACAGCGAACTCTACCGCGATGAGAACAGCCCACCGCCGGGCCTGCTGCAGGCAGCCAGTGCTATGGGCCGGGACAACTTTGAGCGCTGTGTCGTATTCCACAGCCTCTCGAAACGTTCGAATCTGCCGGGACTGCGCTCTGGATTTGTCGCCGGCGATGCCCGGATACTGCAAAAATTTCTCACCTACCGCACCTATCACGGCTGCGCCATGCCGGTACCGGCGCAGCTGGCGAGTATGGCGGCCTGGTCTGATGAAGACCATGTTCTGGCAAACCGCGATGCCTACCGCGCCAAGTTTGACGCGGTACTCGGCATCCTCGATAACTGTCTCGACGTCAGTGCACCTCAGGCGGGCTTTTATCTCTGGCCCCGACTGTCAATGCCAGGTGAGGAATTTGCCAGAAGGTTGTTTGCCGAAAAGAATGTAACCGTACTGCCAGGCGCTTACCTCTCGCGCGAGTGCGACGGTCTGAACCCGGGCGAGCACTATGTGCGCATGGCATTGGTAGCCACCGAAAGTGAGTGCATTGAAGCGGCAAAACGCATTCGCGACTTTGTCAGTGCTCACGGACTCTAACGCCCAACTTGAGCCTATGAGCGAACTGAAAAACCTCAACATTGCCGAGCGCGTAGAGCTGATTCAGCAGACTCTGGATCAACTCTACCCCACCACCCCGATTCCGCTCGCGCATTTCGACGCTTACAGCCTGCTGGTGGCCGTGCTTCTGTCCGCTCAGTGCACCGACGAGCGCGTCAACCAGGTTACCCCATCGCTCTGGCAGCTCGCCGACAACCCCTTTGATATGGCCAAGGTTCCGGTCGAAACCATTCAGGCGGTCATCCGCCCCTGTGGTCTCTCGCCACAGAAATCCAAAGCCATTTCTGTGCTCTCGCAAAGACTGGTCAGCGAATTCAACGGCATGGTGCCCGCCGACATGGAGGCGCTGGAATCCCTGCCTGGGGTGGGCCATAAAACCGCCAGCGTGGTGATGAGCCAGGCCTTCGGCGTGCCCGCCTTCCCCGTGGATACCCACATTCATCGCCTGGCGCAGCGTTGGGGACTGACTCGCGGCAAAAATGTCGTGCAGACAGAAAAAGACCTCAAACGCCTGTTTCCGCGCGAGCGCTGGAACAAGCTGCATTTGCAGATTATCTACTACGGTCGCGAGCACTGCACCGCACGCGGCTGCAATGGTTTGATATGCGGACTGTGCCGGGCCTGCTTCCCCGCGCGCAAGTACCCGAAAAAAGTCCACAAGCCATAGCCGGCGGCAATTTGCTATCATAGCCGCCTTTTGAATGGAGCGGCCCATGGCACAGACCACTCTCTACGGCATCAAAAACTGCGATACCGTGAAAAAAGCCCGGCGCTGGCTGGAAGATCGCGGCCTCGAGTATCAATTCCACGATTTTCGCAGCGATGGCCTCAGCGACAAGCAGGTGCGCCAGTGGCTCGACCGTGTTGGCGCCGAGACATTGATCAATCGCCGCTCAACCACCTGGAAGGGCCTGAGCGATGAGCAAAAAGGCGCGGCGGACAACGCCGACAAAGCCGTTAACCTGCTCACCGAGCACCCCACCCTGATCAAACGTCCACTGCTTGAAACCGGCTCAGAACTTCGAGTCGGCTTCAAGGCGGACGACTACTCCACTTTGTTTAACGCTTAAGACACAGGACACACCATGACTGAGTTATTCAGCGTCGGCCTCGGCGTCGGCACCAAAAACCGCAAAGGCGAATGGTTGGAAGTTTTCTATCCAACCCCCCTGCTGCAGCCGAAGGCCTCCACAGCCAAGGCCCTGGCTGACGCGCTTGGCTACACCGGCGGCAACCAAGTGGTTGAATTGAGCCCTGCGAGCGCAGGCAAGCTGGCCGAGGCGCTGCGAGCCGCCGGTGACAGCGAACTGGCACATGTGGCGGATAATCTGGCCGCCAGCCAGCAGCCGCTGGTAGCGACACTGCTGGGCACAGACGCGCCGCCAGCCTCGGTGCCCGAAGGTTTTCTCAAGCTGCACCTGATTTCACACCGTTTGGTCAAACCTCACGACACTGATTTGAGCGGCCTGTTTGGTGTACTGAAAAACGTCGCCTGGACCAATCAGGGCGCTATTGATCTTGAAGAGCTGCCCGAGCGCCAGCTGCAGGCGCGCCTGAACGGTGAAGTGCTGGAAGTCGCCTGCGTTGACAAGTTCCCGAAGATGACCAACTACGTGGTACCCGCCGGTGTGCGCATTGCCCACACTGCGCGCGTGCGCCTGGGCGCCTATCTCGGTGAAGGCACTACCATCATGCACGAGGGCTTCGTCAACTTTAACGCGGGCACCGCAGGCCCGGGCATGATTGAAGGTCGGATTTCGGCGGGCGTGTTTGTCGAGTCGGGCTCAGATCTTGGCGGCGGCAGCTCCACCATGGGCACGCTGTCGGGCGGCGGCAATATTGTCATTAGCATTGGCAAAGAGAGCTTGCTCGGCGCCAACGCCGGCACGGGCATTCCCCTGGGCGATCGGTGCACCATCGAATCGGGCCTCTACATCACCGCCGGCACCAAAGTCGCCGTATTGGATGACAGCGGCAATGAAGTGGAAGTCGTCAAAGCGCGCGAGCTGGCCAATAAAAATGACTTGCTGTTTCGCCGCAACTCTCTGACCGGTCGCACCGAGTGTCTGACCAACAAATCGTCTGTGCAACTGAACGAAGAACTGCACAAAAACGCCTAGGATCATAGCGATCGCCCTGCCGGGCGATCGCGTGCTCCGCGGATTACTCCGGCAAATACACAGTCACCTGCACTTCGACTTTGAGGCCAGGCTCAAACAAACGGCTGACCTCTACCCAGGTGGCGGCCGGGTAGCGATCTAGGGTAAAGAATGCTTTGCGCGTGGATATGGCCTCTTGCAGCGCCGCCATATCCGTGGTGTAGATCACCTCGTTCACGATGTGGCTGGTGTCGGCGCCATGAGTGCTCAATATCTGGACGATACGTTCGTAAATATTGCTAAGCTGCGTTTCAACCGTTTCTCCGGGCCCTACCAATCCGGCGAGATATAAATGCCGTCCGGCCTGCACGGTTTGCGCATAGCCGATCTCTTTCTCCCACGGGCCGGCAAACGTCCGGCTCAGCTCGTTAACCTCTTCCGCCTGTGTGCTGAGTGACGCAAGGGCCAACCCTAAACCTGCCAAAAATACTCGCTTCATTGCTTTTCCTCGTGTTCTGCCAAGTGGTGCAGAACCCTCTGCCACCACCGATAGCTCAGCAGCTATCGGCCGGAACTATGGCCCCGGCGCACGAGTAACGCCAGTTAAATAACATTAATATTTCTAAAGCCTGCTAATGGCTTGTCGTAAAACCCTGTCAGGGTTCCAGTGTCGCAGTAAACTCAAAGCGGCTGCGCTGCACAGTCTCGCCCACTTCGATGATCAAGTGAGAGGGCACAGCCGTTAATGGCAACTTGATTTGGGCATCGCCAAAAAACTGTTCGAGCTCGGCCTGCTCTGACACTCGCTGCTTATCCGCGTAGGCCTCAACACCGATCAGTGCCGAAATGTCACCGCTGAACGACAGATAGAGTGCCTCGGCCGTGAATTTGGTGACCGTTAGCGAAAAATCGTCGCTGGACCAACTGGCACCGAGATCAAAGGCTAACTCGTGCGTGCTGGCCGACTCAGGGATCGCAATACTCAGGTGCCCCTCTATGGCTTGCGCCTCCTGCGCTTTAATATCGCGATCCCCGAGTCGCACCCCGGCTTTAAGCCAGGGTCTCTCATCGTCCGGCTGGTACTCGCCGTTCATCCAATAGCCGCCATCGTGAGAAAAAGCGGCGAAGCCCGTCACCTCAACCGCGCGCTTTTCGCCGCCTGCCAAGACCAATTGGTCAACGGACAAGCGCACACCACTCAAAAGCGTATGCAGGGGTATCTGGTTTGTTACATACAAGTCAGCGGCCAACGAGAAGCCAAACCCGCCGCTTGCCGAGGCTTCATTAACCGCCATCAGAACCGGCCCGACACTCACTTCCTGAGCGGGCTGACTCCAGTCGTAACTGACGCTCGGCGGCTCGGCTTCGGCGAGGGCTGACCAAGACCCGGCGTCTTGCCAGCTCTGCTGCCGCTTGGGGAAATCGGAGGCCTGGGGCTGAGGCAGCAAACGATCCAGGGTAAAGGGGTAGCGACGCTCTTCAATGTCGCTCGCGAGCACCACCTCGACGCTCGCGATTTCTCCACGAAAGTCCACCGAAGCGGACTTGCCAGCGCCAAACAAAACATCGCCCCACAGGGCACCGCCGGATGACAGCGGCTGGCCTTGTGCATTGAGAGCCGCCACGTGCAGAAGCCTATCGGTATCACCGCTAAAGCGATAGCTCAGCGAGTGCTTGCCACTTTCCATAAAACGAATTTGCACACCCTCGCGCTCAACCACCTGCCCGGCCAGAGGTTGGCGCAAACGGATGCGCTCCGTTGCGGTTACCTGCGGGTAGCGGATATAGCCCGACAGCTGAGCAATGGCACCGAGCGAAGTACCCTCGCGCAACACAATGGATTTCTCACCGCTGACTCTGAGATAGCTGACCATCTCGCCGTCGATATAGCTGCTGTGATTGATGGGGTTGCCGATGTCGCCGGCATCGCGGTTGGCATCCGGGCCGCACTCGGGCACCACCAATAGAGACTCGCCCGCACTATCGACGACATCGCCGATGTACAATTGGGCCGCCGCACCGCGGCCTGGGACATTGGGCAGCTCGTAAGCGCGTGCACTCAGGTTGACGTGAATGCGGTTATCCTCGCCCAGCTCGAGCGAATCCACGGCCAGCGCAAAAGGGCCCACCGCAGCCACAGGTTTGAAAAATGCGTCGCTGAGCGCGCTAAAGTGTTCAAAGGGCTTGGGTTCGGCACTTTGTTCAGTGAAAACCGGCGGGTCTTCGTCGAGCTGCTCCTCCACCGGCGCCTGATCATCACCGCCCATGGAAAAAGCCTGGCTGAATAACGAATTGATCCATTGCTCCAGTTCTCGATAGAGGTTTTCGTCAAAGCGCATGGCGGCGCGCACGCCACTGTCAGTGCGGTTTACCGACAGCCGATCATAGAGGCTAAGCGTCTCGGGAAAATTCGTCGCCGCTTGCTGGCGCAACTCGGATAAACGTGCGTCTATAGCGTCTTTGGACTGATTCAGAAAATCCTCGTCCTGACTTTCCACCAGCACACTCAACTCGACCCCAGGCGGCAAGGCAACCGTCTCGGCGCCAAGGTAGAGCCCACTGGCCGGACTGGCCGCAGCGCCAAGACTTTTCAGCATAAAGCCCGGCATGCCTCCGGCCGCCTTGCCGATGTTGGCCGGCTCAAATACCGCAAGCGAGGCCAGCTGCTCAGCGCTCAGGTCGTACCAGTGCTGCACTTGAGGGGCAATCGCCACTCCCTGCTCGAGGCGCTGGGCAAAGGCTTCCACCGCCTCCGGCCCGCCGATCACCAACAGATCGTCACGGATCAGCGCACGGCGCGGCTCGCTTTTCTCGCAAGTGCTCTCGTTGGTGGTGGTGAACAGCAGGCCATCGGGCAGCGGTTGCTCTACGCTGTAACGCTCGCCCAACCAGCGGCTGAGCTTGGAAGCATCAAACTGCCCCTCCACGACCATCAGGCCGTCGCCTTTGCGGCCCGAGGCATAGCCGGCCAGCCACAAGTAGGAGGACTGGGCACGCATATCGATACCCGCCGCCGCCAGCGAATCGAACAGCTTGTCGGTATCGCCGGGCAAAGCGCTGAGGTTAGCGGCTCGCCCGGAGAGCTCCTCCAGCGCCTTGAGCCGGTCGATATCCACACGAGCCAGAGCGTAGGTCTGTGGGGTCAACAGCGCCGCCCCGAGGTCGCGCCGATTGGGCTCAAGTTCAATACCCTGCCAGAGCGCCTTGGTGGACCAGAGCACCAGAACGATGACGACAATCAACGCCAGCGCCACAGCACCGAGCAATACATAGACTTTGTTGCGTTTGCGAATGCCGGCGCTGCGGGCCGCCTCGCTGGCGGGCGTGGGCTCTTCGTAGTGGGTCGCCGACGGGTCGTCTTCATCGACGTCTATCGGCGTATCGGACGCGTCTTGTGAATCCATACTGAGGGATGGCTGTTCACTGGGCGCCGGCTCGCGTTCTGCGGGGAGATGTCCGGCCGGCGAACCTTTTGCCAAAGACTCTTGTGCCGATGCGTCCTCCCCCGCTTGCTTGAGCACAATCAGCACGGCGCCTGCATTGGCAAAGGCCTTGCGCCACTTAAGTGCCTGCTCTTTGGTGTCGACCTTTTTCACCGCTACGGGCTGGCCGGCGAACAGTCTCTCACGGACGGTCTGCTCCTCCTGCTTGAGCAGCTTGGCGAGGTTGCGAATCACTGATTCGCGGTCAAACCCTGTTATCAGTTCCCCGGCGAAAACCAGCCTGAACATACTCCCTCTCCCCATGACTTCTTTCAGCCGATTACTCTGTCTTATTAACCGTGTGAATTCAAGGCATTATCCAGCCGCGCCCCTCTACTTGCCGCGCCAAACCCGCTATAATCGCGCCCTTTCATTCCGTTTAGCGCAAGGCAAAAGGTCCGACAGTCCATGGATAAAACCTACCAGCCCCAGGCCATCGAAACCCAGTGGTACCAAACCTGGGAAGAACAGGGTTATTTCAAGCCTCAGGGCGGAGACGAGCCCTACTGCATCATGATTCCGCCACCGAATGTGACGGGCAGTCTGCACATGGGTCACGGCTTTAACAACGCTGTGATGGACGCCATGATTCGTCATCAGCGCATGCTGGGCAAGGACACTCTGTGGCAAATGGGTACCGACCACGCCGGTATCGCCACACAGATGGTGGTAGAGCGTCAGCTGTCCGCCGACAATATCAGCCGCCACGACCTGGGGCGCGAAGCGTTTCTTGATCGAGTCTGGCAGTGGAAGGAGGAGTCCGGTGGCAACATCACTCGCCAACTGCGTCGCCTGGGTTCATCGCTGGACTGGTCCCGCGAGCGCTTCACCATGGACGATGGCTTGTCTGAGGCCGTCAAAGAAGCCTTTGTCCGCCTCTATGACGACGGATTGATCTACCGCGGCAAGCGCCTGGTGAACTGGGACCCGGCACTGCATACCGCCATTTCGGACGTCGAGGTAGAGAACCACGAAGAGAAAGGCTCTCTTTGGCATTTGCGCTACCCGCTCGCCGATGGCGCCACTACGGCCGAAGGCAAGAACTACTTGGTGGTCGCCACGACCCGGCCGGAAACCATGCTCGGCGATACCGCGGTGGCAGTGCACCCAGAGGACGAGCGTTATCAGGCGCTGATTGGCAGAGAGATCATTCTGCCCCTGGTCGGGCGCCGTATTCCCATCGTCGCCGATGACTATGTCGAGCGCGAGTTCGGCACCGGCTGCGTCAAGATTACCCCGGCACACGATTTTAACGACTACGAGGTGGGCAAGCGCCACGGCATGGCACTGATCAACGTGCTGGATGCCTCCGCCTGCGTGCTCGCCGAGGCCCAGCCGTTTAACCTGGATGGCAGCGCCCGCAATGACATAGACAACAGTTTGCCCGCCGCTTACGCCGGTAAAGATCGCTACGAGGCACGCAAGCTGATCGTCGCGGACTTTGAAGCGGCCGGCCTGCTGGAAAAAATTGACGACCACGATCTAAAGGTGCCCCGGGGCGATCGCTCGGGCGTGGTGATCGAGCCCTGGCTCACCGATCAGTGGTACGTAAGCACCAAGCCACTGGCCGAACCGGCCATCAGGGCGGTCGAAGACGGCGAGGTTCAATTTGTTCCCAAGCAGTACGAGAACATGTATTTCTCCTGGATGCGCGATATCCAGGACTGGTGCATTTCCCGCCAGCTCTGGTGGGGCCATCGCATTCCTGCCTGGTACGACAAGGCGGGCAACGTCTATGTCGGCCGCGACGAGTCCGAAGTTCGCGCCAAATACCATCTGGGCAGCGAGGTAGAGCTGGAGCAGGATGAAGACGTACTCGACACCTGGTTCAGCTCCGGGCTCTGGACTTTCTCCACTCTCGGCTGGCCAGAACAGACCGACTACCTGAAAAAATTTCACCCGACCGATCTGCTGGTAACAGGGTTTGACATCATCTTTTTCTGGGTAGCTCGCATGATGATGCTCACCCTACACTTGGTCAAAGATGAACAGGGCAAGGGCCAGATCCCCTTTAAAACAGTGTACGTTCACGGACTGGTGCGCGACGCCCAGGGCCAGAAGATGAGTAAATCCAAGGGCAATGTGCTCGACCCCTTGGACATTATCGACGGCATAGATCTTGAGAGCCTGGTGGCCAAGCGCACCAAGGGCCTGATGCGCCCGAAAGATGCCCCTAAGATCGAAAAGCAAACGCGCAAGGAATTCCCCGAAGGCATAGACGCCTTTGGCACCGATGCCCTGCGCATGACGTTTTGTTCACTGGCGTCTACCGGCCGCGACATCAAATTCGATATGGGTCGCGTCGAGGGCTACCGCAACTTTTGCAACAAAATGTGGAACGCCGCTCGCTATGTGCTGATGAATACCGAAGGTCAGAACTGCGGCCAAGACGGCGCCAGCGACTTCGAGTTGTCGCTGGCCGATCGCTGGATCATCAGCCGTTTGCAAGAGGCCGAAAAAGCCGTCGCCGAGGCTTTAGACAGCTACCGGCTGGATCTGGCCACCCAAGCCTTCTACGAGTTCTTCTGGAACGAGTACTGCGACTGGTACCTGGAGCTCTCCAAGCCTGTACTCTGGGACGATAACGCCTCGGGCGCCCAGAAAAAAGGCACACGCCGCACGCTGATTCGGGTTCTGGAGACGGCACTGCGCCTGGCCCATCCGCTGATTCCGTTTATCACCGAAGAGATATGGCAGCGCGTTAAAACTCTCGCAGGCCAAAGCGGCGAGACCATTATGCTGGCGCCCTACCCGATCGCCGATGCCGGCAAACTCGATGAGCAGGCCACCAGTGATATCGAGTGGCTCAAGGGCGTGATCGTCGGTGTGCGCAACATTCGAGGCGAAATGAACATCGCACCGGGTAAGGCTATCCCCCTGTTCATGCAGCAAGGCAGCGACGCCGATCAACAACGGCTCGAAGCCAATCGCCAGTTCCTGCAAAAGCTCGCCAACCTCGAGACCATTACCTGGCTCGGCACCGACGAGCAAGCGCCTCCCTCCGCCACTACCCTGGTGGGCAAGCTGGAAATTCTGGTGCCCATGGCCGGGCTGATTGATGTGGAGGCCGAAAAGGCCCGGCTCAATAAAGAGGTGGAGCGGCTTAAAAAAGACAAGGAGCGGGTCGCCGACAAACTTAACAATCCCAACTTTGTCGATAAGGCGCCTGCTGAGGTGGTGGACAAAGAAAAAGCCAAGCTCGAGGACATTGGCACCAGCCTTGATGCGCTCAGTGAGCAACTCAAGGCGCTGGAAACCCTCTAGCCGCAATCCCCGATGTTCCAAAGCCGGTCCCAGACCGGCTTTTTTTGGCTTACTTCCGCGCACCACGCCTTGAACAGGGTAAGAAGCGACGTCAAAAAACCGACAAGATTAATGGTCAAAAAGACCACTTGATTACCACCGCCATAATTTCGTTATGGAATATAAATAAATTCTTTTTAGACGCAATAATAATAACTAAGTGTTTACTTTTTCGCCAAATCCATAACAAATTGATTAGTTATAGGGTATTTCCCAGTGTCAAGTTTGCTGGCAGAATGCGCTCCAAGTTTGAGAGGTTCATCACACCACTCATGGCTTTGCGACTAACGACTTTACGGTCCCGGCTGGGACAGGCATCCAAAAGATCCCGCGACCAGCCCTTAATTGATACGGATACTTGTTATGAAAAAATCTCTGTTTGCCGCCGCTCTGTTGGCTGTTGTAGCCGCCCCGAGTTTTGCCTGCGATAAGCCGCAAAACAAGCCTGCTATTCCCAATCCCGCCACTGCGGTCACCGCGCAAATGGTGAAATCAAACAATGAAGTCAAAGCTTACGTGAAAGCGACAGAAGATTATCTGTCCTGCGCCAAGCTGAGCTCAGCCGAAGTGCGTCAGGCAGAAGACGATCTGCGCGCTTACGCCGAAGAGTTCAACAAAACGATCCGCGAATTCAAGAAATTGCAAAGCTAAGTCCACTGGAATCAATCGTTGATTCAACCCCTGTCAGGTTGTTTTAGCTTCGTCTTTTAGCCCCGCCAAGCGGGGCTTTTTTATATCAATAGCTAGGGCTTGAGCACTTCCACAGTCACAAAATAGCTGTAGTAACGCTTAGCGATTTCACTGCCTTCGGGCATCTTTTGTTCCGTGGCCACCTCAAGCAGGTAACGCCCCGGCGTGCTCCACTCAACCTCAGCTCCGCCCTTGGCATCCAAGGTGTAACTGACGGTTCCCAGAGAATCGCGATAGCGGGTGCCATCCGGTGTCACTTCCAGCGTCAGCCCCTTGGCCGGTTTACCGTTAAGGCTAAACTCAAAGCGCGAGGGCTCATCGGCGTAGAGCATATTCGGGTGATCACCACCGGTGAGTTCTATGCCTTTTTTGCTGCTGCCAAAGTTTTTACTGGGCGCCCCAAGGGTCACGTAAGTTTCCACCAGGCTAACGGATTCGGCAAAGCTGATTTCCTGAGCATTGTCGGGCAGGCCAGCTTTGAGCTCTTCCAATGCACCGCGGCCGCGCTGAGGCTGCTCTTCACCCGGCACCTTGTAAGAGACAAAGTACATGGGCACGCCGCCCTGTAAAATACGATAGGTGCCCGGCTGCTCGATATCCACATCAAACACCGAGCGGCGCTTGCGCTTTACCGGGTTAATGGGCTCGTGTGTCACCCCCTGTGGGTCGATGATGCTGATGCCCACCGGCGGCATGCCTTTATCGACGTAAAACAAATTGTTGGACGCCGTCAGGTCGATGCTTACTTGCTCGGCATCGCTCAAGCTGAAATCAGTGGGCAAGAGCCAACGCTTGTGCGCATCGGCCGCCAGAGGCCAGAAGGCGGAAACCATCAGTGCTGCGATCAGTGTTCTTTTCATTCGTATGTGCTCCTTACTGGGTAATAGTCACCGCGATGCGGCCCAATTCGCTGTCGCCGGTTTGCTCAACCTGGCCATTTCGGTCGGACGGCAGTGGCAGGCGCAGATGCTCTCGCCCGCCCACCTCGCGCACCGCCTCGACATTGAGCGTCAGCTCGCCCTCGGGCAGATCCCCCTGCCAATTCAGGGTGTACACGCCGGGCTTGCGGGTGGCGCCAGAGACGCCATCCAGCGGCAGCTCGGTATAGGCACCGCCACGGCGCCACCAGCTGCGCAGATCGCGCCACCACTTTTCCTGCTCCACCCAGATGCCAATATGCTCGACAATCTCTCGCTCCTCATTGCTGATCCACACCGCCACATAAGGGCGGTGATACTCAGCCACGTCCAGCTGCGGGATTGCCAGCTCCACCGAGACCGTCTCGGCGCGTACGGACAGGGCCGCCAGCAGCAGACTTCCAAGAACCATCGCTTTTTTCATGTAAAACTCCTTAAGGAACCAGCCAGAGGTACAACGCCAGGGGAATGACCAACCCCAGCCCGACCAGCGGCCAAGTACTGGTCCTCTTGCCGGCGTAAACCACTAAGAGAAAAATGCCGGTAATGGACATAAAGATGCCAAGCAAGGCGGCCACATCGATAAACAGCTTCCAGGCGAAACCACTGTGACGCCCCTTGTGCAAGTCGTTGATCAGGGACACGGCGCCGTCGCTGGTGGACTCGTAGAAAATCTCACCGGATTCAACGTCAAATACCACCGAGGCTACGCCCCCGGGGCGCGGGTAATCGAAAAACCACTCCACCTCATCGCGATCAATCTGCCGGGGGACGCCCAACCCAAACTCATCGTTAATCACACTCAGCAGCTGCTGCAACTGGGTGGATTCGGATGCACTCTGCCAGCGCTCGAAGGCCTCGGCCTCAAGCGTCAATGTTGCCGTCTCGGTGTGCCGGTCGGCTTTAAACCACTCGGGGTGATTGAGGGTGATACCGGTGATGGAGAAAAACAGCAGACTGACAAGCCCCAGCGCGGAACTGGTCCAGTGCAAGGTCCGGCTCCAGCGTGCCCACTGGCTCTTCTTATTGACCTTGCCGCCTTTTGCGGCCCCCTTCTTATCGCTCAACTCACCGCTCCAGCTCACACCCAAAGGCAGCGATGATAATAATTATTATTTGTAAGAGCAAGTCGCCTGAGGGGTAAAAGCAGATTGAGATAAGCGGAAGGACCTGGTGCCAAGGCTCAAGGGCCCCCTAAAGCCTTGGCGCAGCGAAACGGCGTTAAAGATCCTGATAGCGCTCCTGACGCTCCTTTTCGGCTTTTTCAATGTCCGTTTTCAACGCCTTAGCTTTGTCCAGTACCTGCTTCTGGCTGGCGGTGTAGGATTCAAACGCCCCTTTTTCCGCTTTTGCATCTGTATCCTCGGTCGGCCCGCAAGCGGCCAGGCAGACCGTGGTGATCAACACATAGCTAAACTTCACTCTGCACTCCTCGCATTCTCAATCTAAGATGAGCATAGCCTGTTTTTACCATTTCCCCAATGCCCGCCCAAGCGTACTAGGCATCTCCGGGCGCGGGCATAGAGTCACGGGTGTCCGTGCGAAAACGCGCGCTCAACCACAGCGACAACCGATTGCCACCGTAATAGGCACAGGGCACGAGAAACAGTGTGACTACTGAAGAGAAGAGCACACCAAAGGACAGAGAGATCACCATGGGCTTTAAGAACTGAGCCTGCAAACTGCGCTCAAACAAAATCGGCATTAACCCGACGAAGGTGGTGATCGACGTCAACACAATGGGTCGGAAACGATCGACACCGGCGTTTAGCACAGCCTGAAAACTGTCTTCACCGCGTTCGCGCAGCGTGTTGATGCGCTCGAGCAGCACCAGGTTGTCGTTGACTACCACACCGGCACAGGCGAGAAACCCAAAACCGGAAAACAAACTGAAGTCCACACCGACAATCAAATGACCGAGCACAGCACCGACAAAACCAAAGGGCACGGCCAACATCACCAGCAGCGGCTGAAAGAGCGAGCGGAAGGCGACCGCAAAAATCGCCATGACCGCCAAAAACACCTTGAGGAAATTGGCTGAGAAATTATCGCCAAACTGAGCCTGAGAACGCAGTGCTCCGTCGAGTGTTAAGCTGAAGCCAAGGTACTCGGAGCGCCACTGGTCGACATTATCGCTCAGCATTTGCTGAGTGATTCTATTGGCATCTTGCCCTTCCTCTACCTCAGCGGTAATGGTGATATTGCGCTTGCGATCCACCCGCCGGATGGTGCTGGTACCGGGTACCAATTTCAAATCAGCCACCGCTGCGATGGGCACTTCGCGCCCATCGGGCGTGCGAATACGGATGCGGTCCAACGTATCCAGGGTGCTGCGCTCATCCGCCGAGTACCGCAACATAACACGCACATCTTCTTTCGCCCGAGGGATGCGCTGAATCTCGACACCGTAGAAGCCGTGGCGCACCTGCGTGGCGACATCGCTCAGACTAATGCCCAGCGCCTGCGCATAAGGCTTGAGTTCAACCTCGACTTCGGTGCGCTCGGTGTCCAAATTGTTGCGCACATTAAATACCCCGGGGTAGGCAGCAAGCGCCGCCGATACCTCATCAACGGCAGACTGCTGAATGTCGCGCCGGTTCTCCAGCATGCTCATGTTGAGGGTAATGTCTGGTCCGCCACCGCTCATGGTGGCACTGAGGGAGTAACTTTTGGCCTCGGGCAGTGGCCCGATCAGCTCGCGCAAGCGATCGGCAACATCCTGCGCACCGATACTGCGCTCCTCCTCCGGGGTCAAGCCGACAAACACGGTGGCACTGGTACCGTTCAGCGTACGATTGATTTCGCGTACAAACGGCTGGCCGTTATTGCGCTCAAGCAAGGTCTCGTCCTCGCTCACCGCATCGACTTGGTCGCGGACATACTGGGCGATCTTCTCTGTCTGCGAAAAGGGCGCTCCTTCAGAAAAGGCGATATTGACGTGCACCATTGGCTGGGGAACCTGGGGGAAGAAACTCATGTTCACCCAACCGACAATGACAATGGTCAAGGCGATGGCAAAGGTAAAGAAAAAGCCGAGGTAGGCACTGCCCTTGCGCTGCAACATCGTTGCAAGCGCCGGCTGGTAGCGCTGCTGCGCAAAGCGCTCCATTCCGTCGGAAAAGCGATACCGCAACTGCCCCAAACGTTGCAACACCCGAAAACGGCTCGGAGTCTCGGGCTTCATGTGCGATAAATGCGAAGGCAGGACCAGCAGCGATTCAAGCAGGGAAAACACCAGGCACAAGAATACCACCCAAAAAATCGAGCGGGTATAGACCACCACATCGGAAGGCACATCGATCATGGGTAAAAAGAAGACAATGGTACTCACCACCGCCAGGAACACGGGTACCAGCACCGTGCGCGTGCCGGCAACGGCCGCCAAGCGCCCTTTTTCGCCGCGTTGCTGATGCCGGTAGACGCTCTCGCCAACGATAATGGCATCGTCCACGACTATACCCAGCACCATCAAAAAAGCGAACATGGACAGCATATTGATCGACACGCCCAAGTAGGGCAACAGCCAGATGGAACCGGCAAAGGTTGTAGCGATACCGGCCACCACCCAAAACGCCAATAATGGGCGTAAAAACAACATGAGAATAATAAACACCAACACCAGACCACTCATGGCGTTGTCTGTCAAAAGATTAAACCGGCTGTCGAAGATGTCCTTGGCTTCAAAGTTAATTTTCAACTCCACACCGGGCGGCAAGAGCTCGCGAAACTGCTCGACATAGGCCCGGGCGTTAGCAGTGCCTTCAAACAACAGCGGATCGTCGCTCATCTTCACTTCGAGGTTGACGCCGGGCTTGCCGTTCATAAAAAAGTCGATATTTTCTTCACTAAAACCGTCGTCGATGTCGGCAATATCCTGCAGCAATAGCTGGCTGCCATCGCGCCCACTGCGGACCACGATGCTGGCAAAATCCTTGTATTCAAATGCCTGGGCGCGAGTTTGAATCTGCAAGTCGCCGTCCTTGGTGCGAATCACACCGGCCGGCACATTCACCGAGGAGCCTCTTATGGCCGCGGCCAGCTCATCAAAGCTCAAGTTGTACCGGCGCAGGGTATCCTCCGACACCTCAATGCTCACTTCATCGCTTTTGGTGCCGTTAATGCGGACCTCGGATATGCCCTCAAGCAGCGCCATTTCATCGCGAATTTGGTAAGCCCAATTTTTTAGCTGGCGCCGATCTGCATCGCCAAACAACGCCACCCACATCAGGGTCTGGCGTTCGATCAACTGACTTACCACCGGCCGCTCTGCCGAGGGCGGAAAGGTGTTGATGGCATCTACCCGCCCCTTAATATCATTGAGCAACTCACGCAGATCGAATCCCTCAGTGACCTGTACATTGACGTTGCCATAGCCCTCGCGGGACTCAGAGGTTATCTGATAAATGCCGGGCAAGTCGGCGATCGCCTCTTCAATACGCACCACGATCTGCTGCTCTACCTCAGCGGGTGCGGCCCCCGGGTAAGGCATACCGATGGTGATGATGTTGCCCTCGTAGCGGGGAAAAGCCTCTTTCTCAACACTGGAGTAGCTGGCGTAACCACCCACCAACATGGCCAGCATCAGCAAGTTGGCGGCAATGGGGTTATCGACAAACCATTTGATCAGCGCGCGCATGGCTTATTCCTCCGCTGCGGTGACAGCAGCAGCGGTATCGGCCAGCTGCGCAGGTTCAGCGTTTTGCTCGGCCGGTAGTGGCCGCTGAGGATCTACAATCATGCCGACCGGAGTAAGACTCTGCTTTTCCAGAGTCACTTGCGTTCCTGCGACAAAATCGCCCTGAACCCACACGTACTCTTCTGACTTCTGCAGCACGTTCACAGGCGTTTCGACAATGGCATTGTCGTCATTGAGGCTCAGTAGTTTGTCGCGTTTGTAGAGTGCCGCGCGTGGCAGCTTGACCACATTGTTTAGCGCCCTGCCCTCGATCAAGGCCTCGACAAACAGGCCCGGCAACAACGGCACTTGCTGAGCGAAAGGCTCAGGCACTTCGACCACGGCGTAATACATCCGCGTATCGCGATCAACATAGGCGTCGGTGCGCACGAGCTTACCCTGCCAGCGTTGGGTATGACCGGCAACCGTGCCTATGACGGTCACCTCCGGGCGCTGATTGGCCGCTGTGCTCCGGGCGAAGGGCAAATCAATCAGAGCGGCCTGTTGCTCGGTTAGAGGTAAGCGCACCTCCACTACCGATGAATCGTAGGCCGTGGCCAATGTGGTCCCCGCCGAGACGTACTGCCCCAAGTCCACCTGAGTTTCTTTCAGCCTGCCCGGGTAAGGAACACTGATGCGGGTGCGCTCCAGGTTCAACTGCGCCACCTCAAGGTCAGCTTTGGCAGCGGCGAGGTTCGCTTTGGCGGCGGCAAGCTGCGGCTTACGCATAAACAAATCATTGGCACTGTCATCGCCGAGATCACGCCACTCGCGTCTGGCCTGACGACTCAAGCCCTCTTCCTCGGCGAGGCGTTGCTCAGCGGCAGCCAGTCTGGAACTGGCCGCCAGCAGAGCCGCCTGGTAGTCCCGATCATCGATTTGAATCAAACGCTCATCGGCGGCAAAAAAGCCGCCGTCGACAAAGTGATCTTCCACGCTGACCACCTGGCCCGATACCTGAGCCACAAGGCTGATTTCCCGCCGCGGCGTCACTGTGCCCTGAGCTGTTACCGCCAACTGCAGAGTGTCTGGCCGGATTTCGACCACATTGACCTGCACATTCGCTGGCGCTTCGGGCGCCGGCTGCGGCACCGGCTTGGGTTTGGCAACGACCAATACGGAAATGGTCAGTACACCAGCCACGACAATCGCCAGGGGCAAAGCAAACTTTTTCATGGGGACTCCTTTGGGCGCTCACGACAGTTTCGGGGGCTCGTGGCAACGTTTTAACGGGTCAGCCCGAAAGGCTCGACCCTCCTCTTGCATAGAGACGCATTATCCCACCCTTTGGTTGCACCTGCGAGAAACGATCGTGATCCTTCTACCCGCATGGCCCAACACCGATACTCGCGTTTGCCCGTTCATGGTACTCTAAGCGCCAAGGCTGAATATCCCGCCCGGTGGTTGGTCGGTTTGGCAGCAAAGGTGCAGAGGCCCTTCAACCCCAACCGTGAAGGAAATCAACCGCATTCAGCGACTCGCTGACAGACTGTCGCTCACCTGCGCCGGGGGATTTGACCGCTAACCATAGACTGACAATGGTGCTGAGAGCGCTTTGAAGGCCTGGGCCGAGTGCTGAAGAAATCTCGTTGGTCGACTGATTGCCCAATAAAAAAACAAACTCAACTCGTGAGGCTGCTACACCTATGAGCTATATGGCCCTGAAACATTCCCATTTGCTACTTGTGGTCCTTTCCATCGGGCTGTTCTTCTTGCGCTTTATCGCCCGCGAAGCCGGAGCCCGGTTTACCCAGGCAAAATTCTTTAAAATTGCACCGCACATCATCGATACCTGCCTTCTCGCTACCGGTATTGGCTTGGTCATTGTCGTCGGCTACCCGCTCTGGCCGGTAAACTGGCTGAGCGTTAAAATTCTGCTGGTGATTGCGTATATCGTCTGCGGGATTATCGCCATGAAAGCCACCAGCCGAGTCAAGCGCTGGGGCGCAGCGCTACTGGCTCTGGTGTGGATTTTGGGCATACTGCACTTGGCGATGAGTAAAACGCTCTAGCCTTACACCACACCAGAAGTGGCGCGAAAAGCACCACAGAAACAACACCGCAAAAGCTCAAGATTAAAAAGACGCGTAGCCGGAGAGAGCCGTCAGAGTGACTCCAGGCGAGTTTTCACAATGCCCGCCAGAGTTTTGGTCGCCGGACCCGCGATGTCCGGCTCGGAAAACACCAGGTAGAGCGCCACCTTGCGCTCGCCACCCTGAACCACGGGTAGCCGTTTTAAGGTGCCGTTTTGCAAGTCGTCTTGCAGATAGCCGCCGGGCAACCAGGCGTAACCGAGACCGCGACGCACGGCGGCCAGTGAAGTGGTGATATGGGCCAGTGTCCAGCGCTGTTCGGCCTCTTGCCAACCGGCACTGTAGCGCCGGTGGATACCCGAGTCGCGCACAATCAGTTGGCGGTGATGGCGCAGATCCTCCTGGGAGATACTGCGCCCCATTTGATGCAGCGGATGCCCGGGTGCGGCGACCCCAATCAGCGACACATCCCCCAGGTAATCACCCATAAACCCCGGAGGCATACGGGCCGTTATGGCCAGGTCCACCTGCTTTTGTACCAGTGCGTCCTCAGTCCCGCTCAACACCGACTCGAGCACATCCACCCGGGTGGCCGGAAAGTGCTCGGCAAAGCGCTCCAGGCAATCCAGCACAACCCCACCGGGTACCAATAGATCTGCGGCCAGTCGCACCACCGGCTCAATTTTCTGCCCCATTCGCTCGGCACAGCCCTCAAGCGACTCCGCCTCCGCCAAGAGGTGCTTAGCGCGCCGGTACAGGCTTTCGCCGGTTGGGGTGGCCAGGGCTCGGCGGCCTTCAATCTTGAACACCGCCACATTGAGCGCCTGCTCCAGCTGGCTGATGGCATAGGACACCGTCGACTGACTCTTTCCCAGATGCTCGGCGGCCCGGGCGTAACCGCCATGCTCAATCACGGCCACCAGAGCGCGCCACTGCTCGAGCGTCACCTTCATTTCCCTGGACATTCGGTGCCCTCCCCTTCAAATCGAATATTTCGATGATTTGGCCGTAAATTACCCCATTTATCATCTACTCAGCAAATATTTAAATAGACCCATCGACATTCACTGATGGAGAAACCCACAATGACAACCCTGTTGCAAATCAAGAGCAGCCTCAATGGCGAGAATGGTCAGTCCACCGTTTTGAGTAATCAGTTCGTAGAACGCTGGAAGGCGGAAAATCCCGATGGCGAAGTGATTGTCCGGGATCTGGCCGCCAACCCGGTGCCCCACCTGGACGGCGAGCGCTTTAACGCCTTTTTGACGCCGGCGGAAAAACGCAGCAGTGCCGAGCAGAAAATCGTCGATTACTCAGACGAGCTGATTCGTGAGATCAAGGCGGCGGACCTGGTAACCATTGGTCTGCCTATGTACAACTTTGGTATACCTTCGACACTGAAGGCCTATTTCGACCACATTGCACGCTCGGGCGTGACCTTTCGCTACACTGCCGAGGGTCCTCAGGGGCTTCTGCCGAACATCCCGGTGTACATCATCGCGGCGCGCGGCGGCCTCTACGCCGGCACTCAGGCGGACTCACAGACCGGCTATATGCAAACGTTCTTGAGCTTTATTGGCTTGAGCGATACCCGATTTATCTACGCCGAAGGGCTGGCAATGGGTGATGACGGCAAAGCCAAAGCGCTGGAGCAGGCCCGGCAGTCTATCGACGAAGCGGTTGCGGCCTAGGCACGCAAGGCGAGCGCAGGCCTACGCCCTTACTTTTACAGGAGGCACATTATGTCCCGACAATTACGACACATTATTCCGGCCGTCTCCACCAGCGATGGCGCCGGCGTCAAAATCAAGCGCAGCCTGGGCCAGTCACAGTCGGCGCGCTTTGATCCGGTACTGATGCTGGACGAGTTTAACTCTGATAACGCCTCTGACTATCTGGCGGGTTTCCCCTCGCATCCGCACAGGGGATTTGAGACAGTCACTTATATGCTCGACGGCCACATGTTGCACGAAGATCATATGGGCAACAGAGGCGATCTGCGCGCAGGAGACGTGCAGTGGATGACGGCTGGAAGAGGCATTATTCACTCGGAAATGCCGCAGCAAATTGAAGGCAGAATGCGCGGCTTTCAGCTGTGGATCAACTTACCGGCGGCCGAAAAGATGAAGCCTGCGGCCTATCGGGACATAGCCGCGGCGGAGATTCCCGTGGTGTCTCTGGCCGATGGCGGCAGCGTCAAGGTGATTGCCGGGGAGCTGGCGCACGCGCAGACAACAACCCGCGGCGCGATCGCCGGCCTGAGTACAGAGCCACTGTACTGGGATATCGAGCTGCCCGCGAAAAGGCGAGTTGAATTGAGCCTACCCGAGCAGCACCAGGTGTTCGTGTACCTCTACGAGGGCGACAACCTGCTGGTGGGCGAGGATCTGCGCCAGTTGCAAGTCAGTCAGGCCGGGCTCCTAAGCAGTGGCGACCAGCTGACACTCTCTGCTGGAGACGAAGCAGTGCGTTTACTCGTTATTGGCGGCAAACCTATTGGCGAGCCCATTGCCCAATACGGCCCCTTTGTCATGAACACCGCCGAGGAGATCGAGCAGGCCATTAACGACTACCGTGCCGGCCAGCTGGCAGGTTAGCCCCACGAAAAAGGCGCTCATCGAGCGCCTTTTTTAGTAGTTTTTAATTTTGCAAATCGCTAAGTTTCTCAGGGCATGGGCATATCGCTGGTGTCCATATTCTCGGCCATAAACGACGAGATTTTCTCCCAATGCTGGGAAACCAGTGCCACATCTTCCGGTTCAGCGTCCACTTCACCGGCCATTTCCCGCATCATCTGTTGTTGCTCGGGAGGCAAGCTCTGCATCATCAAATCGCGCATATGGGCCCCTATGGCCATACCCAGGCGTGAACTTACCCGCATGTAATCGCCGGCGCTGCCCCAGTCGTGCTGGTTGAGAACCTTGTAAACTTTGTCGTAGGCGTTTTGTTCTTTGAGCATGTCATCAAGCAACTCGTCCTGCTTCTCCAAGCTCAGGGCCTTGAACTCCTCTTCGGTGTACTGGCTGGCAATGGCCGAATCCTTACTGATGGATTCAAACACTTCCTGCATCGGCATAAAATCCTTGGTAGTGGCCAGCCAGTTATCCAGCGCTTTTTCATTCAGCGTCACATCGGCGAGCGCCGCTGAGGTCAGCACCAACATAACTAAGGTGGCCAGAGACCGACACAGAATTCGAGTTACACCTTTCATTCTATTCTCCCAAAAGAGCAGCCCCAGGCTGCTTGAATTTACGCAAGCCGCAACGTTAACGCCGTCACCTGCGCCCATATAACATAGATGCCGTAGACAACCACAGGGGTGAGCATTCCCAATTCCAGACCGGCCACCCCGTAGCCGGTGGTATAGGGGTAAATGACAAACAACTGTACCAGGGTTGGAACCCATGCCAGCACCAGGGCTTTCCAGACCCAGCGGCTACCAAACACGGGGAGCAAAAACAAAAAGCCCCAGAGACCGCCCCACACCAGCCGCGGATAGAGCCAGGCAGCCGACAAGCCGGGCGCAAGGCTGACATCGAGCACCTGAACCAAGCCATAACGCCCGGCAAGCCACAGCGCCAATGAGCTGACCAAAGCCCCTAAACTGCCTGCCGCGTAAACCAGTAAACCTTTTCTCATGGGTATAACACAACTTCACATGTGCATTTGTTACAATCGCCCGCCAGCATATCCGGCCCCGCCAGGAAGTTAAAGCCCTATGTTTTCATTTTTCGAACGGCTCCTCAAACCCTTTCCCGAGGCCCCCGTCGGTCCGCCGCCGGCGACGCTCTTTGCCTTTTGTTGGCACTATACCCGCGGTGCCAAGCGCTACCTGCTGGCTATGGCCGCCATTTCGGCGACGATTGCATTGATTGAGGTGTCGCTGTTTGGCGCGCTCGGCAGTCTTGTGGATTGGCTCAACAGCACCACCCCGGAAACGCTCTGGCAGGATTACGGCACCCCACTAGCGATCATCGGGGTAACGCTACTGATTGGTTTACCGCTGATCATTCTTGTGCACGCCTTGCTTATCCATCAAACCATGCTCGGCAACTTCCCCATGGCCATTCGCTGGAAGGCCCATCGCTATTTGTTGCAACAGAGTGTGAATTTTTTTCAGGATGAATTTTCCGGCCGTTTGGCCACAAGGCTGATGCAAACCTCTCTCGCCGTGCGCGAGACCGTCATGAAACTGTTGGACGTTGCCGTATACATCTGTGTGTATTTTGGCAGTATGGTGTTGCTTATGGCGGCGCTGGACTGGCGCCTTGCCATTCCCATGGTGTTATGGTTGGCCGGTTATGTGGCGCTGCTGAGTTATTTTTTGCCGAGGTTGCGGCAAATATCCACTCGCCAGGCCGACGCCCGAGCGGAGATGACCGGCCGGATTGTCGATACCTATACCAACATTCACACAGTCAAGTTGTTCTCGCACGCCGGACGCGAATCCGCCTATGCCCGCGAGGCTATGGATGATTTTTTGCAAACCGTGCACCCGCAAATGCGTTTGGTAACCGTGCTCAGCACCTGCGTCTGGACGCTGAATTCAGTGCTGATCTTTTCTCTGGGCGTGCTCGGCATCGTGCTATGGTCACAGGCCGCCATCAGCACCGGCGCCATAGCCGCCGCCCTGGCCATGGTGCTGCGGATCAACGGCATGTCCCAATGGATCATGTGGGAAATCTCGGCGCTTTTTGAAAATATCGGCACCGCGCACGACGGCGCACGCACCCTGTCCAAGCCGCTGACGGTAACCGACGCCGAGGGGGCCGCCGCCCTGCAAGTCAGCCAGGGCCGCATTGATTTTGAACACGTGAGTTTTCACTACGGCAATAACGAAGACGTCATCAGAGACTTCACCCTGAACGTCAAGCCCGGCGAAAAAATTGGCGTTGTGGGACGCTCAGGCGCCGGCAAGTCAACTCTGGTAAATCTGTTGCTGCGATTTTACGATATACAGCAGGGCTCTCTGAACATCGACGGGCAAGCGGTCAATTCGGTAACGCAACAAAGCCTGCGCCAGAACATCGGCATGATCACCCAGGACACCTCGTTGCTGCATCGCTCCATACGCGATAACTTACTCTACGGTCGGCCAAATGCCACCGAGGCGCAAATGGTGGCGGCAGCCAAGCAGGCACAAGCGCACGACTTTATTCTGACGCTGCAAGACAGTAAGGGGCGCACCGGTTACGACGCGCACGTGGGCGAGCGCGGCGTTAAGCTCTCAGGTGGCCAGCGCCAGCGCATTGCCATCGCCCGGGTGCTGCTCAAAGACGCACCCATTCTGATTATGGATGAAGCCACCTCGGCGCTGGACTCGGAAGTCGAAGCAGTGATTCAACACAATCTCTCCGCACTCATGACCAACAAAACCGTGATTGCGATTGCACACCGCCTGTCCACCATCGCCGCGCTGGACCGGTTGGTGGTCATGGACGCCGGTCGCATCGTCGAGCAAGGCAGTCACAGTGAGCTCATAGCCAGCGGCGGACTCTACGCCCAACTCTGGGCGCATCAATCGGGTGGTTTTTTGGGCGAGGAGTAACTAACCTTGAAGCGGCCATTCAGCGAAACAAGTTCTTGTAGATCAGCAGGCTCAAACCCACCAAAAAACCCAGATGCGCCAACACGGCCCCGCCGGCAAACAAATACACCAGAGCCGGCGGTGTTGGCTCAATCAGCGAAAAGGTCATATTGATCATCAAGGGCAAAGCGCACAGCAATACCAGTATCAAACTCAGTGCAATCAGTTTTAATTCTTTTTCGGCCCGTGCGTAAACCACCCGGGTTACCGGGTTGCGTTTCCAAAGAACGTTAAGCAGCCGCTTGATCATCCGCCCTTACCAGCCCTGTGACGAATTTCCCAGCAGTGATGTATCTTGCCGTTGCGGGAAAAATCCTCATCAATAGTGCTCTGGGTAATGTTGCGGATCTCGTAGGAGGTCAGCGCCTGCTCATCGAGTTTGAAACTGCGCAGGTTGTTGGAGAAAAACAGGACGCCCTCGCTCTCGAGCAAGCGCATGGCGCTATCGATTAAAAACACATGGTCGCGCTGAACATCCAGAACATCGTCCATCCGCTTGGAGTTGGAAAAGCTCGGCGGGTCGAGCAAAATCAAATCAAACTTTTGATCCGCCTTGGCGAGCCACTGCATGCAGTCGGCCTGCTCAAGGCGATTGCGCGATTCAGACAAACCGTTCAGCGCCAGATTGCGCCTTGCCCAATTGAGGTAGGTCTGCGACATATCCACACTCAAGGTAAACCTCGAGCCTCCCACAGCCGCTTGCACGCTGGCAGCGGCGGTGTAGCAAAACAGGTTTAGAAAACGCTTGCCCTTGGCCAGTTGAGCTATCTGCAAGCGCAGTGGCCGGTGATCGAGAAACAAGCCGGTATCCAGATACTGCCAGAGATTCACCAGCAAACGCGCCTGGCCTTCGTGCACCTCGAGCATCTCATCGCGAGCGCCATCAAGTTTTTCGTACTGACTGCTGCCGCGATTGCGCCGGCGCTGTTTGTAACTGACCTCGGTCTCATCCACCATCAATGCAACCGGCACAGCCGCTTCAATCTCGGCAAAGCGCTCAGCCGCCCTATTCTCATCCACCGAACGCGGCGGTTGGTATTCCTGCACGTGCACCATTGTGCGCCGCTGATCAGAGCCAGGCAGCTTACCGTGGTACACGTCCACAGCACAGGCGTACTCCGGCATGTCCGCATCGTAGAGCCGATAGCAGTTGGCATGGGTGCGTTTGAGAAAAGGCTTGAGCTTCTTGGCATTTTTCTGCAAACGGTTTACCAGCATTTGTGCCCCGTCACTCAGAACTTTGGTCGGGCGCTCGGCGGGCTCATCCCCAGGGCTCGAGCTTTGCGGGCGAGCCTGAACAAACTTCTCCGGCTGCACTTCGAACAGCAAGAGCTCGCTGGCAATGGCGCCGTTAAACAACTTGTATTTTTTCCCGGCCCGCAGTCCCATCTGTTTGCCAAGCTCAGGGTTGCCGGTAAACACCGCCGCGCGCCAGCCGCTAAACTCTTCCCGCAGCCGTTCGCCGAGGTGCGCGTAAAGAATTTTCATCGCTTCGATCTCGCCCAGCCGCTCACCATAGGGAGGGTTAGTGACCACCAGGCCAGTGTCCAGATTCGAATGGGTCGGGCGCTTGAACTCGCGCAGCTCTTTGCGACTGACCCTGAGCCAATCGTCCAGTCCCGCGCGCTCAATATTCTCTTCCGCCGCCCGGATGACTTTGAGGTTGGCATCATAGCCGCGAATCTCAGGCAGGGACGCTTGCTCCAGACCGCGTGCCTTGCGCTCGCGAGCTTCTTTTTGGAGTGCCTCCCACAGATCGCTGCGATGGGCCAGCCATTTCTCAAAGGCAAAGGTTGGGCGCATTAGACCGGGCGCAATATCGGCCGCCATCAGGGCCGCCTCGATCAAGAAGGTACCCGAGCCACACATCGGATCGATCAGGGCCGTCTCTGTAGCACCACTGCACCACCCCGCACGCAGCAAAATCGCGGCCGCCAGATTCTCTTTGAGCGGCGCTTCCCCTTGCTGCTTACGATAGCCACGTCTGTGCAGGCTCTCACCACACAAATCGAGACTGATCACCGCTTTACCACGGCTCAGACGAGCGTTTACTCTCAAGTCCGGCGATGTTTTCGACACCGACGGACGCGTGCCAAACCGCTCGCGCAAATGATCCACGATAGCGTCCTTGACCTTGACGGCGCCAAACTGCGTATTGCGGATGCCGGGACTCTGGCCACTGAAATCCACCAAGAGCGTTCCCTCAGGTGCCAGATGCCCAGACCAATCGACCCCTCTCACCAGCTGATAAAGCTCGTCAGCGTCGCGCACGGCGCCGCTGGCGACAGGCAGCAGCACTTTATTGGCAAGACGCGACCAGAGACAGGCGCGGTAGGCCATGGCCAAATCCCCGCTGAAATAGACCCCTGCCACGGTTTCGCGGCAGCCAAGCCCTCCCAGAGCCTCAAGCTCACTCAGAAGCAGGCCTTCGAGGCCCTTGGGGCAGGTGGCAAAAAATTGTGTTGTCTCTGACGTTGTCTCTGACATAGTCTCTCTGCTTCGGTTTTTTATCTAAGGCCCAGATCCCAGGCACTGCGCGCGTTTGCGAGCGGATGATCGCGTTTCGTTCACTTTTAAGTCCTTAGTGATCTATCAGGCCAATTCCCTATAAGAATAAATTCGTTCACACAGCCATTACATTTTGGTGTACTGACTCTCCCGCTGCTGAAAATAGTCAGCGCGCCGGCCAAGGTCCGGCCATCGCAGCGGGTAATCCAATCACAGTGTCCGGCCCTTAGGCCGCCAGATGCCTTCGTACCTACTCGGCATCGCGGTACGCTTGTGTCCGAAATTGGCCAGACTCTGAATCGCTAACCCATCAACAGGGAGGCATTTGGCTTTACGCAATCTCAGCGACGACATCGACGGCCCTCATAGGTTTGGTCTTGCAAACCCCGGCTGTCATCTTAACGACAAACAGAGGTATTGCTAAGCATGAAACGCCAAAAACGTGATCATATTGAACGAGCATTCGGTAAAGGCTACCAGGCCGGTATTGACGGGCGATCCAGAAGTCTCTGCCCCCATGAGTCTGGCCAGGCCCGACAGCAATGGATGAGTGGCTGGCGCGAAGCGCGCACCGATCAGTGGGACGGTCTCAATCGGATGGCACAGGTGCAAAAGCTCAGCAATTTAGCTCACGGAGGTATGCGTCAATAGCACAACAGACTTTGACAATTCGTTAGGATTTACCACCGCACGATCTGCTACTCGCAGATCCAGCCCGCGCAAGCGGGCTTTTTTATGCCCCCTCGCTCTGCCCCTGTTGACGGGCAATGGCCGCGGCGCATTCGTTGATCAGGGCCGGCCCCCGATAAATAAACCCAGAATACACCTGCACCAGGCTAGCGCCAGCGGCGATTTTTTCGGCGGCCGCCTCACCGCTATCAATGCCGCCCACTCCTATAATCGGCAGCCGCCCTTGCAACACCGAGGCTAGGGTTTTAATCACCTGGGTACTTTTATCGCGCACCGGTACACCGCTCAGGCCGCCCGCCTCACCGTGCTGAGGGTCCGACTCCACACCCTCACGGCCAATGGTGGTATTGGTAGCGATGACTCCGTCAAGCTCAAGATCAAGCAGCGTCTCTGCCACGGAGATAATCTCTGCCTCACTCATATCCGGCGCAATTTTTACCGCTATGGGCACGTAACGCTCCTGCTCATCGGCGAGTTTACGCTGCTCGCGCTTGATTCCCCCGAGCAGTGCTTTCAGGCTCTCGCCAAACTGCAGGTTGCGCAGACCCGGTGTATTGGGCGATGACACGTTTACCGTAATATAGTCAGCGTGGGCATAGACCCTACGCAGACAAATCCGGTAATCACTCAGGGCATTCTCCACAGGCGTCTTGGCATTTTTGCCGATATTGATTCCGAGCACACCTTTATAGCGGCGATTTTTCACCTGCGCCAACAGGTGCTCAACGCCTTTATTGTTAAAGCCCATCCGGTTGATGATCGCGCCCTGCTCTGGCAGGCGAAACAGTCGCGGCTTGGGGTTGCCAGGTTGTGGCAAGGGCGTGATGGTGCCGATTTCCACAAAGCCAAAGCCGAGCCGGCCCAGGGCGTTATAATAATCGCCGTTCTTGTCTAATCCCGCCGCCAGCCCTACCGGGTTGGGAAAACGCAGCCCCATGATCTCTACTGGGTTTTCCGGGACTTTCTTGCTCATGAGCGAGAGAATGCCCAAGCGCTCTGCTGCGCCCAGGCAGTCGAGGCTCAACTCGTGAGACGTTTCGGGATCGAGCTTGAACAGCAGCTTGCGCGCGGTGGTGTACATGGGGCATCTCTCTGGCGTGAAATGGCCGCAAGGATACTTAAAAAAGCCGGCTTAGTCGATTCTGTGAATGCTTTTAAAGCGGTTGTCTCCATCGAAAACAATCTGAAAACGGCCACGTATACCACTGTGGGTGACAAAGGGCCTGAGAATCGACACCGGAAAACGAATCTTTCTGCCATCCACCGAATAAGCCAGTACCTCTCTGGCACTGCCCTCATACCAGCGCTCGAGCTTTTCCGCGCTAATGGTCAGATTCAAAATGACGGCATTATTCGGCGCGGCCATAGCACAGGTACTTCAGCTGCTGGTACTCCGCCAGGCCCTGGCGGGCACCCTCACGGCCAAAGCCGGACTGATCCACACCGCCGAAAGGCGCCATCGCATTGGAAATACCACCTTCGTTGACGCCCACCATGCCGGACTTGAGCGCCTCTCCCACGCGCCAGCAGCGATCGACACCGCGCGAGTAAAAGTAAGCTGCCAGGCCAAAGGGCGTGTCGTTGGCCAGGGCGATACCCTCCTCCTCTGAGCCAAACGCCATCACTGGCGCCAGCGGGCCGAAGGTCTCTTCTTGCCAGAGCTGCATATCGGTTGTCACGCCGGTGAGAATGATCGGCGCCACGCGATTGCGCGCGAGGGCGCCGGGCCGCTCACCGAGTACACTCTTGGCGCCCTTGGCGAGGGCGTCATCGTAGTGACGCTGAACCTTTTCCACTGCCTTTTGATTGATCAGCGAGGTCTGCTGTACCTGCTCATCGAAGCCATCGCCTACCTTGAGCTCGGCCAAGGCCTCTTTTAATTTTCCAACAAATGCTTCGTGCACCGAGTCCTGTACCAAAAAGCGGTTGGGGCAAATACACGTTTGCCCGGTGTTGCGAAACTTGGCAGCAACGGCGCCCTTAACCGCCAGATCCAAATCGGCGTCATCAAAAACCAGAAACGGCGCGTTGCCGCCCAACTCCAGGGACAAGGTGTGTAAGCGCGGCGCACTAAGCTCCATTAACTTGCGACCCACTGCCGTCGAGCCGGTAAAGCTGAGCTTCTTGACGATGGTGGAGCCTGTGAACACCTCGCCAATCATCGACGAGGCGCCGGTCACCACCGAAAATACCCCTTTGGGGAAGCCGGCCCTATCGGCCAACTCGGCCATAGCGAGGGCGCTGAAAGGCGTCAGGCCCGAGGGCTTTACCACCATGGAACAACCCGCCGCCAAGGCAGCGGCGGCCTTGCGGGTAATCATCGCCGCCGGAAAATTCCAAGGTGTAATCGCCACCGCTACTCCCACAGGCTCGGGAGTCACGAGAATACGCTGCTGTGGCTTGGCTGGCGGGATCAGCTCGCCATAACCGCGCTTGGCCTCTTCGGCAAACCACTCGATATAAGACGATGCGTAATCGATTTCGCCCCGCGACTCGGCGATGGGTTTGCCCTGCTCCGCCGTCATAATCCGGGCGAGGTCCTCTTTGTGCTCTTGCATTAACTCGTACCAGCGGCGCAGGCACGCCGAGCGCTCTATAATGCCAGCTTTGCGCCAAGCCTCAAAGCCCGCCTGTGCCCGCTCAAGCGCGTGAATCACTTGCTCACGCTCAAGCTCGGGAACCTGACCAATCAATCGCTCATCGGCCGGGTTGAGCACATCAATCGTCTTACCTGCACTTGATTCAACCCACTCGCCATCGAGGTAACAGCGCTGGCGAAACAGATTTGCATCTTTCAGTTCAATACTCATTTGGAAACCTCTTGCTGTTCAACTTCCCTATGTCGGGAGACCTGCGACAGATCCAGCAGTTCCCGCAGCGCCACCGCGAACATGGCGTAGTCAGTAGACGCCGCAGATTGGGCGTGGGTCACCATAGTGTTCCAACGCCCGAGCATCAGAGCATGACGTTCGGCCCATTGCGATACCACGGATTCCACACCCTGCTCGCCAAGCGCCGACACCAAGGTGGCGGTTATACTGCGCACTTGTGATTCGAGATCATCCATGTAGGCCTCGCGGGCCATCGCCTGCCAATAAGTTTCGACCCGCGCCTCCGATAATTGCTGCGCAAAGCCATCCAGTCGCAAACGCGAGACCAGCGCCATGTAGAGCTCTGCAACCTGCTCCTCCGATGCCCCACTTGAGTGAACAACATCCACAATACCAAGGCCCGAGTAGAGATAGCCAGGGGAGACTATCGCCGTTGCCAAAGACTCGGGCACCCCGTCGTTCACAAAGGCGTCAATACGTTTTTGCCAGTTCTCACGGGCACTGTCATCGAGCCGCTCGAGTATCAAATCATGGACCCTAGCCAATCGGGGTTGAAACACGTCACACTGCTGGCCAATGTTCATTTCGCCGCGGCGGTTGCGCAAAAACCAGCGAGTGTTGCGCCGCATGCGCCGCATCAATTGTTTCATCAAGCGTTGCTGGACATTCGCATCCACTTCAAAGTCGAGCGTTTCCACTTTGCGCCACAGAGTGTCCAGCTCACTCGTGCGCCTGGCGACCAAGTAGGCTCTGGCAACTGCAGCGGCACTGACGCCTGTGGCATCCTGCATGCGCTGGACAAAAGTGGCCCCGAGATAGTTGACGATTTCGTTGGTCAGCTGCGTAGCGATGATCTCTTCGCGTAACTGGTGGCGGTGTAGTGTCTCGCGATAGCGCGATTGAAGCGTCGCTGGGAACGCGCGCTCACACAAAGGAGCGATGCTCGGGTCTTGGCTGATAACCTCTGTGGCGAGATCCTCCTTCAGACCCACTTTGGCATAGGCCATAAGCACCGCCAGCTCCGGACGGGTTAAGCCTTCGCCAGCGGCGTGACGCTCAGCCAGATCCTCGTCGCCAGGTAGAAATTCTAGCGAACGATTGAGCCGCCCTTGGGACTCCAGGGAGGTGATAAAACGTCGCAACTCAGCGCTGCGGCTCACCGCATCACTTTGCATCAGGCTAATGGCCTGCGCCTGGCGATAGTTGTTTTGCAAGACATCGGTGGCGACTTCCTCGGTCATTTCCTTGAGCAGCTGATTGCGCTCGTCTTCGCCGAGTTGCCCGGCTTTCACCAGCTCAGCGAGAGCAATTTTGATATTGACCTCATGATCCGAGCAATCGACACCGGCAGAATTGTCGATAAAATCGGTGTTACAAGCGCCGCCGGCGCGACAGAACTCCACCCGCCCCCGCTGTGTCATGCCGAGATTACCGCCTTCGCCAAACACCTTGCAGCGCAAGTCGCGCCCGTCAACCCGCAGGCCGTCGTTGGCTTTGTCGCCCACCTGAGCGTGAGACTCATCGGCGGATTTGACATAGGTGCCAATTCCACCATTCCAAATCAAATCCACCGGCGCCCGCAGCAGCTGATGAATCAATTGCGTGGGAGTCAACTTGTCCTCAGTGAGTCCAAACCGGTCTTTCATGGGAGCAGTAATTTTGATGGATTTTGCCGAACGCTCAAAAATACCGCCACCGTCGCTGATAAGATCGCTCTGGTAATCGGTCCACTGACTGCGCGGTAGATTAAACAGACGCTCGCGCTCGGCAAAACCCACCTCTGGGTCGGGGTTCGGATCGATAAAAATATGCATGTGGTTAAAGGCCGCTGTCAGCTTGATAGCGCGGGACAACAACATGCCATTGCCAAACACATCTCCGCCCATATCACCAATGCCGAGCACGCTAATAGACTCGCTTTGAATATCCACGCCGCGCTCTTTAAAGTGGCGCTGGACACAGACCCAGCCCCCCTTGGCGGTGATCCCCATGGCCTTGTGGTCATAGCCCTGACTCCCACCTGAAGCGAAAGCGTCGCCCAACCAGAAATCCGCCTGCTGGGCAATGTCATTGGCGATATCGGAAAAGCTCGCCGTGCCCTTGTCGGCTGCCACGACCAAATAGGGATCGTCATCATCGTGACGTACCAACTGCTCTGGTGCGACCACCTCGCCATCAACGAGATTGTCGGTCAAATCCAGTAGCGCACTGATAAACTGCCGATAGCAGGCAACGCCTTCTTCTTGCCGGGCATCGCGATCAAGGCCAGCTGCGGCCTTGCAAACAAAACCACCTTTGGCGCCGCTGGGAACAATCACCGCGTTTTTCACCTGCTGAGCTTTTACCAGGCCCAGCACCTCGGTGCGATAGTCCTGCAGCCGATCGGACCAGCGCAGCCCCCCGCGCGCCACCTTGCTCCCGCGCAGGTGAACGCCTTCAAACCTCGCCGAGTAGACAAAAATTTCGTAAAGCGGCTTGGGTTCGGGCACATCGGCCAACTCGCGCGGTCTGAGTTTTAGCGCGAGATAATCCCGCCCACGCGACTGATAAAAATTGCAGCGCACCGTGGCTTGCATCAGAGCCAAATAGTGACGCACGATGCGATCTTCGCTGAGATCCGGCACAGACTCGAGAGCCTCGCTGATTTCACTGGCAAGAGCCTCCAGTGCCTGTTGCGTATCAGCCGTTTCCTCCGGATCGAATTTGATCCGAAAGTACTCGCACAGTTTGCCGGCCAAAGACACTTGATTCACGAGAGCTTGAGCGATGTAGTCATGAGCGTAGTGAAACAGCGTCTGGCGCATATAGGCGGCGTACACACGCAACATATTGACTCGTTGCCAGTCGAGCGATGCCGCCAGCACCAACTTGTTGAACGCGTCGTTCTCCGCCTTGCCCTGCCACACCGACCAGAAGGCCGTCTTGAGCTTATCCGCCGATGCGTTGATATCCACCTCAACCGATAGCTGCGGGGCGAGAGAAAAATCGTGCAGCCAGATCACCCCGTTGTCACTCAGACGCAGTGGGTAGGGGTGCTCGGATACCACCCGCAAACCGAAATTCTCCAGCACCGGAATGACATCCGACAGAGCCAGGGGTTCGCGTCGGTAGAAAAGTTTCAGTCGTACCAAGCCGTCTACATCGCTCGGCACTATGTCCATCGCCAGCTGATCGTCGATACCCATACGTTCAATGATGGCGATATCGCGGCTGGCCGCCGGCGCCCGATAGGCCTCCTGATAGGCCTGACTAAAGGCATCGGCGTAACGTTTAAGCAACCCCCGCGCCCGCTCTTCATCGCCTTCGTTCTTGAGATGCTCGAACAGCTTGTCCTCCCAGGAGCGCGCCAAATCGGCTACTTCCCGCTCCAGCTGCTGTTCATCAACATCGAGCACCTTGCCCTTGGGAATGCGAAAGACCAGATGCACCCGGGCCAGCACCGACTCGGAAAAAAAAGTATTAAACTCTTCATCACAGGCTCCCACGGTGGCGGCAATGTGTTTTTGAATTTTGAGCCGAACCCGAGTAGAGAATAAATCGCGCGGCACATACACCAGGCAACTGACAAATTTGCCAAAGCGATCACGGTGCACAAAGAGTCTCACCTGGTAGCGCTCGCTGATCGATAGCACACCCTGCAGAGTGTCATACAGCTCGGCCGCGCTCGACTGGAAGAGTTCATCGCGGGGAAAGGTTTCAATCACTTGCTCGAGCGCCTTGCCTTCGTGACTCCAGACATTCAAGCCAATACGCTCGTAAATCTGTCGGACTTTATCCTGCAGCAGCGGAATACGATTGGGAGAAATACTGTAGACACTCGATGTATAGAGCCCGAGAAAGCGCGCCTCTCCACAGACTTTGCCGTCACTGTCATAGCGTTTTATCACCACATAGTCCGGATAGGCGTTGCGATGGACCCGCGATCGCTGCGGCGACTTAGAAAAAGCAATGGCACTGGGCGAGAGATAAAAGCGGGCAACCCCCGGATGGGCATCATCCAAAGTCTTGGTTTTGGTTTTACTGGCGTCGTCAAACAGTCCAAGCCGGGCACTTCGGTTTTCCACCAATACCTGGCGCCCGTCACGCTCTTGCAAATCAAACTCGGCGTAGGCCAGGAAGGTAAAATGGTCATCGGCGAGCCAGCGCAGAAACGCTTGTGTCTGGCTGACATCTTGTAAGCGGTTATCCTCTTTTACCGGATCGAGCGCGTCGGCGACAGCCAGAACCTGCGATTTCAAAGGCGCAAAATTCTCGACTACTTTGCTGACATCGGCGAGCACCTGCTCAATGGACGCGGTGAGTTCACGCAGCAGCAGCGGATCGCTGATCCGGCCCACCTCCAGGTAGATAAGCGCCTCGGCTGGCGCCTCGCGAGTCTGCGCGCTGGCAACACCGACTAGCTCTCCGCCGACCCGCTCTGCGCAAAAAGGCGTACTTTTAATACTGTGGATGGGGATGTTGCGCGCGGTCAGCTCCATGCGCACCGAGTCCACCAGAAAAGGCATGTCCTTTTGGTGAACAACCACAAGCGTATGGGGCAGCTGCCAGAGCTTTTCCGCCTCGGGGTTAAACACCTCGACCCGGGGCAGATCGCCCCCAGCATTCAGCATCTTCCACAACCAGTGCAGGGAGGCATCGATATCGCAGCGCGCGCGACCTTTCATATCACCCGTGGGATAATGGTGAAAAAACAACCGTACAAATTCTGCACAACCTGCCTGCTCGCGAGCGGGCAAAGGCTCACTGACCCGTTTGGCAACGGCCTCCACATCAAATGCCCAGTTGTCAGCGTGTTCCATAGAGATCGACTCCGTAGATAAATGCGTGTAAAACCTTCTCACACCACCGGCAGTGGTGTCCTAAGCCTAGATGATTTTCCCGCAAGACGTTGAAATTTGCGGAACTGGCACCACATGCCATTGTCATATTGCGCCTAAAACCGGACACAACATCAGCAAAGGTTATTGCAATGCAGCCACAGCAGCACCTCTCTACGCTTACTGACTGGCTCAGCAGTCAGATCATTGGTCAAGAACATCTCGTCCAGAGACTGTTAATCGCCCTGCTGGCCGACGGCCACCTGCTGGTCGAGGGTGCACCCGGCCTGGCAAAAACCAAAGCGATTAAAACCCTGGCCGACGCGATTGAGGGAGACTACAACCGAATCCAGTTTACCCCCGACCTGCTACCGGCCGATGTGACCGGCACGGATATTTTTCGCCCCGAGCAGGGTACTTTTGAATTTCAGGCGGGCCCGATTTTTCACAATTTGGTACTGGCCGATGAAATCAACCGCGCACCTGCCAAGGTGCAATCGGCACTGCTAGAGGCCATGGCCGAGCGACAAGTCAGTGTCGGCAACAAAACCTACCCCCTGCCGCCACTGTTTATGGTGATGGCCACGCAAAACCCCATTGAACAAGAGGGCACCTACCCCTTACCCGAGGCCCAGTTAGACCGCTTTTTAATGCATGTGAATGTGGACTACCCGGACGTGGCCGCCGAGCGCAAAATTCTCGCGCTGGTGCGCGCCGAGGCCAGCCATCAGGCGCCTTCGGCTCCCAGCCCACTGAGCCAAGACGCCATTATGCAGGCGCGGCAGGAAATCCTGGCCCTGCACATGAGTGAGGCGGTGGAAGAGTACATCGTGCAGCTGATCAACGCCACCCGCCGCCCGGCCAGCTATAGCCAAGAGCTGGCCGGCCTGCTGGAATACGGCGCCAGCCCCCGCGGCACCATTGCCCTTGAGCGCTGCGCCCGCGCCCACGCCTGGCTCGCCGGCAAGGACTTTGTCAGCCCCGACGACGTCGCCGCTGTGGTACACGATTGTCTGCGCCACCGCCTGATCCTGAGCTTTGAAGCCGAGGCCGCGGGCCACACCCGCGACCAGGTCATCGACTTGCTGCTGAAATCCGTGCCCATTGCCTGATGAGTAGTACCCGAGCCGATACCGCCGCACGCGGCCCTTACTGCGCCATGTCCGAGCTGCTGCGCGAGCGCTTTGCCGCGCGGGACCTTAAGCTCTTTTCCCCGAGACCGGCGCAGAGCGTTCAGAGCGGGCGCTTTCGAACCCGCTTTCGCGGCCGCGGTGTGGACTTCGAAGAGGTGCGGCTCTACCAGGCCGGTGACGACATTCGCTCCATCGACTGGCGGGTCACCGCGCGCACCCAAACGCCCCACACCAAACTCTACAGCGAGGAGCGCGAGCGGCCGGTTTACATCGTCTGCGACCAGAGGTCGCCCATGTTCTTCGGCAGCGTGAACTGCTTTAAGTCCACCCTGGCCTGCCACATTGGCGCGCTGCTTGGCTGGGCCGCCCTGCACAGTGGCGACCGAGTGGGCACGCTGGTGTTCGGTGACAGCGATTTTCGCGACGCCCGCCCCAAACGCAGTAAGCACAGCGTCCTGCAACTGCTGCAATTCCTGGAAAGCTACAATCACGCACTGCAATCTCCCATTGCCAGTACTGGCGGCCTTTCCCTGGCGCAAATTTGCAAAGACTTGCGGCGCATTGCCACCCCGGGCGCCGCCGTTTTTATCATTAGCGACCTGCACGACCTGGACGACGAGGCGGAAAAGCAGCTGTTTCATCTGCAGCGCCATCTGGACATTACCCTGATTCACCTGAGTGACCCACTGGAGCAGCAACTGCGCGCCCACGGGCCGCTCACCATTACCGACGGCGCCTCTCGCGTGCAGCTGCCGGCGCAGGATACCCAGTTCCAGCGGGCCTATGAGGCCCGCGCCGCAGAGCATCTGGCACAGCTGCAAGCGCGCGCTCAGCGCCTGGGGCTTGAGCGGCTCGCCCTGTCCACTGCAGATAGCCACACCCAGCTGCTGCGCCAACGCTTTGGCGGCGCCCGCCGCGGAGGACGGCAATGAACCCGTCCAACCCGCTGGCCAATCTGCGCGACATCCACACCCCCGAAGCCATCGGCTGGTGGCCCATGGCACCTCTGTGGTGGCTGTTGATTGCTCTGCTCATGTTGAGCTTGGCCGCCCTGCTCTACTTGTGGCTGCGGCGGCGTCAGCGCAACCGCTACCGGGCCCTGGCAAAGAGCGAGTTGGGCACACTGGCGAGCATCGAAGACAACAAAGCGCTGGCGCGCGCCATTAACGATTTGCTCAAACGCACGGCGATTCACGCCTACGGGGCCGACTGTGCGACCCTCTACGGCGAGCGCTGGCTGCGTTTTCTCGACGCCAGCCTCGACGGCGGCCAGGCCTTCTCTCAAGGCCCGGGGAGCGCACTCGGTATGAACAGCTACCGCCCCCGCCCCGACATTGAGCGCCAGGCACTGCTGGAGCTGACCCAACGCTGGCTTGGGCAGCACCGCCGCACAGCGCCCGCCATCAACCAGACCGCTGGACAGGAGGCAAGCCGTGTTTGAGTTCGGTCTGCCTTGGCTCTTGGTGCTTCTGCCACTGCCGCTGCTGATGCGCTGGGTCAAACCTCAGCCGCAGCGGCAGCAAGCAGTACAGGTGCCTTTTTTTGAATCGGCGTCACAACTCGGTCAAACGGGCAAGAGCGGCCCACGGCGAGCTGCGCAAACCCTGGCGCTCTGGGCAATGTGGGCGCTGACGGTTACCGCGGGGGCCGACCCGCGCTGGGTGGGTGAGCCCGAATCCTTACCCTACAGCGGCCGCGATATGATGCTGGCAGTGGATATCTCGGTGAGTATGCGCCGCGAGGACATGCTGCCGGAGGGGATTTTGGCCATGCAGTTTCAAAATACAGCGCCCATCAACCGGCTGGATGCCGTCAAAGCCGTGGTCGGCGATTTTGTCCAACGCCGTGAAGGCGACCGGCTCGGGCTGATTCTGTTTGCCGACCAGGCCTATCTGCAGGCACCCCTGACGCACGATACCGAAACCGTCAACCAACTTTTGCAAGAGGCGCAAATCGGTTTTGCCGGTCGCGCCACGGCCATCGGCGACGCCCTGGGCCTGGCCATCAAGCGGCTGCGCGAGCGACCCGAGACTAGCCGCCGCATTATTCTTTTGAGCGACGGCGCCAATACCGCCGGCAATACCGACCCTCTGGAAGCGGCCAGAATCGCGCGCGACATGGGGGTTAAGGTTTACACCATTGGCTTTGGCTCCACCGAGATCATCAACGGTTTTAATCGCCAGAGCGCCTCGGCGGACCTGGACACTGAAACACTGGCGCAGATCGCCGAGATCACCGGCGGCGCTTTTTTCCGCGCGGAGTCCACAGAAGAGTTGGTGGCGGTGCACAAGCAGCTGGACGCTCTGGAACCGGTAGAGCTGGAGGACAGGACCATACGCCCGCTCAATCGCCTTTTCTATTGGCCGCTGGGCCTGGCCCTGTTGCTTTGTACCCTGTTGGCCGCGAGCCGCATCCGGCTTGGCCGCCCCGCTAGCAGGAGGTCTGTATGACATTTTTTACCGACTTCCACCTGCTGCGCCCCTGGGCCCTGATTACACTGCTTCCCCTGGCGCTCATTGCCCTGGCTTTGTGGTTTTCCCATAAGCGTTCAAGTGGCTGGAGCTCACTGATTGCGCCGGAGTTACTGGCGCCACTGGCCGATAAGACCGCCGCCAGGCGCTCACGAGCCGGTGTTGTCGCCCTCTTTACCTGCTGGATTCTGACGGTGTTGGCCCTCGCCGGGCCCACCTGGGAGCGCGCGCCGAGCCAGGTACACCGCCAGACAGATGCCATGGTGATTGTACTGGACCTGTCCCCTTCCATGATCAGCGACGACGTCAAACCCAGCCGCATGGTGCGGGCGCGATTGAAAATTGCCGAGCTGTTAAAGCGACGCGATGAGGGCGACACGGCCCTCGTGGTCTACGGCGACGATGCCCATGTGGTGACACCCCTGACCGCCGACACCGACACCATTAACGCCCTGCTGCCCGTGCTGTCGCCGGGGGTTATGCCCGTACCCGGCAGCCGCACCGAAGCCGGCATCGAGCGGGCCATCACCATGCTTAGCGACGCCGGTTTCGCCAATGGGCGGATTTTGCTGGTCACCGATGGCGTCACCGACAACGCGGTCACCAGGGTGCGGAAGCTGCTGGACAGCTCACCCTACCGCCTCTCTATCCTCGGGATTGGCAGCGATCAGCCCGTGCCCATTCGCTCAGGCAGCGGCGGCTTCTTACGCGATGCGCAGCAAAACGTCATCACCACTGAGCTTGGCAGCGCCACCCTGCAGCAGCTGGCGCAAGGCAGTGGTGGGCGCTACATCACCAGCACCTTTGATACGCGGGACATCGACCACCTGATGCGACCTGTGTCGCGCCTGGGCTCTGAGCACACTCTGGCCGACAACCGTATGGATGTGTGGGTCGACCGCGGCCCCTGGCTCGCGATTTTACTCTTGCCTGCGCTGCTCTACGCCTTTCGCCGCGGCGTTCTGCTGGCGCTTGTACTCGTGCCCATGGTGGGATTTATGCCCCCGCCGGTGCAGGCGCAAAGCCTGCCAAGCTGGCTGCTGACCCCCGACCAGCGCGGCGCCCGCGCCATGGAGCAAAACCGGCCTACTGAAGCCGCCGAGCTGTTTGAAGACCCGGCCTGGAGAGCTACGGCGGCCTATCGCGCTGGCGACTACCAAACCGCTGCGGAGCAGTTTGCCAAGCTGGATACCGCCGATGCCCACTACAATCGCGGCAACGCCCTCGCCCACACCGGCAATCTGGATGACGCCATAGCCGCCTACGATCGTGCGCTGGAACTCGACCCGCAGATGGCCGACGCCGCTGCCAACAAAGCGCAGCTGGAACAACTGAAAGAGCAGCAACAGAACAATCAACAACACTCGCAAGACCAGCAGGATCAACAGGGCGAGAAAAACCAGCAACAACAGCAAGATCAACAGGACCAACAGAGCTCGCCCTCCAGCGAGGAAGAGCTTCAGGATCAGCAGCAGAGCTCATCAGCCGATGGCCAGAGCGGGCAGCAACAAACCGCGCCGCAAAACCCGGAGCCACAACAGGGCCAGGGCCAATCTTCAAGTCAGTCAAGCTCTGCTGGCGGCGACCAGGATCAGCGCGAACCCGAGCCGCAGGAGAACGCCGAGACCAGTGCTTCATCGGCCAGCTCACAAGGCGAGACTGACGAACAGGCTCAGGCTCAAGCACAGCCGCTCAGCGCTGAGGAGCAAGAAAAGCAACAAGCACAGGAGCAGTGGCTGCGGCAGATTCCCGACGACCCCTCGGGCCTGTTGCGCAACAAATTTCAGTACGAATATCAGTTAAAACGCCAGGAGCGCATGAACTCGCGCCTGCAGCAGTTAGACGACATCGGCAATAGCGAACAACGCTGGTAATACCCATGGCTAGACAAACACGATATCTCCCGCACACTCTCGCGCTTCTTCTCGCCCTTGGTTGGCTTTTGGCGGCGAGTATTGCTGGCGCCGCGACACTGACCGCCGAGCCCGGCCGCGAGCGCCTGAGCATCAACGATCAGCTCAACCTTTCCGTGAAGCTCAAAAATGGCCGTCAAAACGCGACCGACCCAGACTTTTCAGTGCTTCAGGGCGATTTTGAAATTCTCAATATTTCCCGCCGCACCGAATCCTACACAGTGAACTGGGAAACCGAGTCTTACTTGATCTGGGATTTGGTGCTCTCGCCCAAGCGCCGAGGTCAGCTGACGATTCCTTCTTTTCAAACGGACGGGGCCATGTCAGAGCCGGTGACCATCGAGGTCACTGACCCGCCCTCATCTCCCGCTGACGCAGACGCCGAGCTGTTTTTGTCGCTGAGTGCATCCAGGGATTCTGTCTATGTGCAAGAGCAGGTGCTGATCACCGCCAAACTGTTTTCAAAATACAATTGGAGCGGCAAGGAGCTCGGCAACTTTGATCTTGATGGCGCTTTTATAGAGGCGGTGAGCGAAGACGAATACATCACCGAGATCAACGGCACCCAACACCTAGTCTACGAGGTAACCTTTGCCCTCTACCCGCAAAAAAGCGGCACTTTGACCCTGCCACCGCTGGAGTATGCGGTGCAGCTGCGCACCAACAACCGCTCGTTACTCAGCTTTGGCAATGGCCCCGTGCGCCGCGGCAGAAGCGACAGTTTGAGCATTGAGGTCAAGCCCATACCCGAGAACCATGGCGGCGATACCTGGTTGCCGGCTCGCAATGTCAAATTGACACAGCACTTTAGTCACGACCCTGAGTCTCTGGTCGCCGGCGAGCCGGTGACCCGCCGCGTCACCATTGAAGCCGATGGCCTTTTGCCAACGCAGCTGCCGCCCATTGAGTTTGCCGAGCTGCCCGGTTTCAGCTCTTACAAAGACAAAGCGCAGACCAACGAGCAGCGCAGTAACAAGGGCATCGTCAGCACGCGCACAGAAACCCTGGCAATGGTGCCCAATGCCGCAGGCACCTCCGAACTGCCACCGATCACCCTGCGCTGGTTTAACACCGCCACCGGCGACTATGAAACCGCACGCCTGCCCGGTTTGACCGTCAAAGCCACTATGCCTGCCAATGCCCGCTCAGTGCCCACGGCTACCGAGCCAGAGCAACCCGGTTCGCTGGCGGGCACAGGGAGCATTTTGGCAACGCCCTACATCCCACTTTGGCTGATCATCAGCCAGAGCGTCACAGCCTTACTCTTATTGGTGTTTGCCGGGCTCTACTTTTTTTCTCCCAAGCGGAGCTCCCCCCGAAAACAGGAGAAAAAAAGCAGCGATCAGGGCGAATGGAAAGCCGTGAAAAGAGCGGCGGCCGACAAGAACCTTCCAAAGCTACGCCAGCAATTGCTCCACTGGGCAAGTCGCCACTGGCAACGACCAGTGCGCTCGCTGGATGAATTGGCGCGCCTGGCAGATTCAGCGGCCGTGAACGAGCAATTACAAGCGCTGGACACGGCCATCTACGGCGGTAAAAATAGCGCCTTTGATCCCGGCCAGCTGTTGCCAATGATTCAGGCTTTGAGAGTGAACAAACGCGACGCCAAACAAGCCGGGCCTGCGCCCCTTTACCCGGAAACCGGCCACCATGAACACGCTCCTTGACCTCACCTTTGAGGGGCAGCGCCTACAACTGCTGCGCGATGACAGCGGCCTGGAGCAATTGCGCCTCAACGGCAAGGTGGTCTCGCTTAACTACCATCACAACTGGCAGGGCGTGCATGCGTTTACCCTGCCCGCTCAGGGCTCGGTGACCCTGCACTACTCGCTCGACGGCAATGCCAAGCGCTGCAATTTTCGGCTCGCCAGCGACACCGATACCCTTTATCAGGGAGGCTATACCATCAGCGCCGGGTTAAGCCGTTCCCCCCAGGAGCGCGATCCCACCGACACCCGGATCGCCAACAAGGCGAAGGGCCACAGCATTGCGCTCATCGGCCTCGCTTTCAAGTTGATCAAAAGCGCGGGCGCACTCAAGGCAGCATTGGCCGGCACAGCCCTGGCGGGCTGGGCGTGGCTGTTTAATCTGGAGGTTGCAATCTGCATCATCGCCGCCCTGTTTATTCACGAGTTTGGCCATGTATTGGCCATGCGCCAGTGCGGGATGAAAGTTAAAGGTATTTACTTGATTCCGTTTCTTGGTGGGGTTGCGGTGAGCGAGCAGGCCAAGACTCGCTGGCAGGACTACAAGATTTCCATGGCAGGCCCGGTGGTTGGCAGCCTGGGCGCCGTCGCAGGTTGGCTCGCCTGGCTGATGACAGAGCACCAAACACTGGCAATTTTTACCGCCATCAGCTTACTGCTCAATATTTTCAACCTGCTGCCTATTGTGCCACTCGATGGTGGCCAGGCGATCAAAGCCATCGCCTACAGCAAACCCGGCAAGCTCGGGCATAAGATGATGCTCTTCCTGAGTGCGACGCTGGTGGCCGCCGCCTTCGCTTTTGGTCTGCATTTGCTGGTATTTTTTGGCATCCTCGGCGCCGTGGATCTTCTGGCCAATGGGTCGCAGGAGTACAAACGCCAAAGACCCATGAACACCTACGGCATGAGTGTCTGCACAGCACTGTATTTTTTGGTCATCGCTGTGTTGGTCGCTCTGTCGGTGATAATGGCCAGCACCGGAATCGCAGGCGCCAATTTGCCACTGGTGTTTCTATCGAGTTAGGGACAAACTCGAATCAGATCATTGGTAGCGCCGCTCACGATAACGCAGCCAACCATCGACATGCCTGCCTGCCGGATCGTGATGTGTCCAGTGAATCACTCCACCTTTGTCGTTCCACTCGTACTCACCGAAAAAGCCCACCACATCGCCTTCGCTCAGTCCCTCCAGGCGAGGCGCAAGGTCGATATTGTGCGCCACCAGTAAGGTCTGACCACTGCTGAGCATCAGGATAAAGCGCTGATGTTTTGATCCCTTGGTGTCGTCTGGCAGGATACGAGAGACCACACCCTGCCCTTCAACCTGCAGATCGCTTTGCCGGTGCTCATAGGCATGTTGCAGCTTACGAACAGAGGCATCGGCCGAGGCAGTGGGTCCGACGCCCGGCTCCGGCGCACAACCAATGGCGAGCAAAGTCACCAGAAAAATGAGCAGTGAACGCCACATAGGTATAGCCACTCGCGGAACATTCAAAAAAGGGTATCCGATAAAGCGCCCCGCGCCAAGCTGCATCAAGCCGGTGAGATGTTAGACCCCGGTATAGAAGCCGACCCTATCAAAAATGTGTCGGGGTTTTTGCCCCCTCGGCGTTTACTCCCTAACGCGGTTATCAAACCGACGTGCCATAACAAAATAACGAGGAGTAAACGATGAAACACCCCAGAGGTTTGCCACTGCAGGCGCGCAAAAAGCCGCTTGCCAACACTGTTTTTGCACTATCGATTGGCCTGCCGTTGCTGGCGGGTAATACCGCTGCGCAAGGTAGCGCTGAGGCCATTGAAGAGGTCACGGTCACCGGCATTCGCGGCGCCCTTGCCCAATCGCTGGATGTGAAGCGCGATGCCACATCCATTGTCGATGCGATCAGCTCGGAAGACATCGGTAAATTCCCGGATAAAAACGTCGCCGATTCTCTGCAGCGCATTCCCGGTGTATCTGTGGATCGAATCTGGGGTGAAGGCCGCGACATTTTTGTCCGCGGTACCGACAGCACTTTGAACCGCACACTGATGAACGGCCAGAACGTGGCCTCGGCTTACTGGTGGGCCAACGATAATCCGAGCCGCGGTTTTAACTATTCCATTTTGGCCTCTGAGTTGGTCTCTTCGCTGGAGGTCTACAAAAGCCCCGAAGCGCGCCACGATGAAGGCAGCATTGGCGGCATGGTGAACGTGCGCACCCGCCGCCCCATGGACCTCGACCCACTGACCATCAACGCCTCGGTAGAAGGCGTATACAGTGACCTGCCCGACGAGTGGGACCCTCAGGTATCGGGACTGGTCAGCTGGAAGAACGATTCGGAAACCTTTGGTGTTCTCGCCTCTTTTAACAGCCAGACGCGCACCATGCGCCGCGATGGCCTGGAGGTCTTCCCCACCAACGATCTGTACACCATCACCGATCAAAACGGCGAAACCTATGACGATGTCTACGTGCCCTGGGGTGGCGGCTCAGCCATTTTCAATCAGGACCGCGAGCGCGACACCGCTAATCTGACCCTGCAATTTCGCCCCATCGACGCCTGGGACATTGCCGTCAACTACGTCAAATCCGACATGGATATGGACAACTCCAACCAAAACTATCTGTTTGTGGTGGGCGGCTACAAAATTCCCAATGGCGATGTGGTCACTGATCCGGTCTTTATTCCCACCAGCGATGGCCGCCGGGCTCTGGTAGGCGGCACCATTGAAAACCCCGACAGCATTGGCGTTGCCGACGAACCCATTGTGCGCGACGCCTATGTGGAATCCGAAGTTTTTGATATTGACGCCGAATACGCGGGTAACGACTGGGTTTTGCACCTGCAAGCTGGCCAGACCAGCGCCGAAGGTGGCAGCACCAAAGATCGCAACTATTGGTTTGAGGGCTATAGCCGCGAGGTGTTGAACTTTGGTCCCAACACCAATGAATTCAGCTTTCCGGACGTAGACCCGCTGGACGGCAGCGCGCTCAATCTGAACGCTGCCAACCTGCGCGATTGGGTGCGAATTATGGAAGACGATGAAACCTACGCCCAGGCCGATCTGGAATTCAACGTGGACTGGGGCTTTATCAATGCACTGAAAGTCGGCGCCAAGTTCCGCGACCACTCCATTGAAAACAACCGCAGTGTGGGCGGCGTCAACGTCAGCAACCCCGACATTGCCGATCAGGTAGCGGCGCTCAACGCCATTACGCTTGCCGACGTATCCTCGGGACCCAGCCCCGAGTTACATGGCGAGGCGGCCACGTCGGGCTCACTGACCCAGTACGCGTTTCTGGACATTGATCTGGCGCAACAGAAAATCGACTCGATCCTCGACGCCGGCGCCATGACCTACTCAGAAGATCAGCGCGCCTACTACAAAATCAACGAGGAAATTTCAGCCGCCTACGCCCAGGCCGATTTTGAGGCGGGCAAGTTACGCGGCAATCTCGGTGTGCGTTTGGTGCAAACCGATCAAACCTCCAACGCTTACATCGACGGCGATCTCGGTTCAGTAAGCCGCAGTTACACCGACACCCTACCGAGTCTTAACCTGATTTACGATCTGTCGGACAACCTCTTGTTGCGCGCCGCCGCTTCCCGTGCCATGGCGCGGCCGACCTTCCAGAACCTGAGTTCCAACATTGTGATCAACGCCACCAGCGGTACCGCCACCGCGGGTAACCCCAACCTCGATCCGATCATGGCCGATCAGTTTGAGTTTGGTGCCGAGTGGTACTTTACCGATCTGAGTCTACTGGCGGCGACTTATTTTAATAAGGAACTCTCCACCTTTGTCTTTACCGACACCCAACCGGAGCAGATCGACGGCGAGACCATCAATGTCACCCGCCCCTACAACGCCCCGAACGGAGCGGACATTCAGGGGATAGAGCTGCAGTACCAGCAGGACCTGGGCATGGGCTTTGGTTTTCTCGCCAACTACACCTGGACGGACGCCGACGTACCAGCCAACGAAGACGGCACTCAGCTGGAGCTGCCCGGCAATTCGAAGGATCAGTTCAACGCCTCTGTGTACTATGAAAATGACACCGTCAGTCTACGGGTGTCCTATAACATGCGCTCCGAATCTTACGGCGGTCTGACCTCTGGCTCGCAACTGGCAACGGATGAGTACGATCAGTGGGATGCCACCGCCAACTGGACGGTCTCAGACAACTTCACGCTGTTTGCCACGGCGGTGAACATCACCAACGAGATCATTTACCAGCGCACCTCAGACGGCTTACCGGTGGGTTTTTACGAAAACGGCCCACGTTACAGTCTCGGCGCCCGCTACAACTTTTAAGAGGAGTACACCCTGGCGCAGGGAGGCGCCTTGCATAGCCTAACCGGCCACGGCCGGAAACGTCCTCTTGTTTTGGCGCCTCCGGGCGCCTTTTTTATTGGCCGCACCCCCCCCATAGCATTAGCAGGGGCTTGACTCGTTTATCGTAGAGACGGGGCCGTCTCAGCAGCCGAGGCTAGCCGAGCTAAGACAAGAAAAGAAAAAACGTTTAGTGGTCGGCGAGTATCAACACCCGATTCTCGGTGGCCACCACGCGCGCGCCCAGGCTCTTTTCCAGAGCGAAGGTGAGCGCTTCGTCATCCCCCAGATTGAACACGCCACTGATGCGCTCATCGGCGAGATCGTCATCCACCAACACAAATTGACGACGAGTGTAGCGGTTGTACTCGGCCAAAGCATCGGCGAGGCGCTCGCCCTCAAAATAGAGTTTGCTCGCCTGCCAGGCGGTGACCCGCTCGAGGTTCACAGCTTGCGGTTTGAGCGCTTGTTGATCATCCGCCCGCCAGTGAACACCTTGCCCGGGCTCGAGACGTGTACTGATCTCAGGTTGCCAAAAGCGGGCCGGTGCGGCCACTTCCACCAGACCCCGGGTGACAGCCACCTCAATGTCGGTAACACCTTTTTCGATATTAAACGCCGTTCCCAGAGCCCTGACTTCGCTACCGGACACCTCAACCACAAAGGGTCTGTCCAGATTTTTCGCCACGGTAAAAAATGCCTCCCCGCGGGTCAGCTGCAAGTGGCGCTCGGTGCGCGAATAACGAACCTGAAGAGCCGAGTTGGTGTTGAGCATCACCGATGAGCCATCTTCCAAGTGAACAACCCGTTGCTCACCAATCTCGGTTTGATAATGATCTGACAAATCGGGAGAGCGGCTGAGCAACAGGGCCGAAACCAGGAGCGCACTCGCCGCCACCGCCCCGCCCATGCGCCAGGGCGAGAGTGCGCGATAGCGGCTTTTTGCAGGACTGGCACTCGCCGTGAGCGAGCGCGACAGCGCCGGCTCAGGCACGGCGGCGCTCAGCTCCCAAGCCAGTTCACACTGGGCATAGGCAAGGGTGTGCTCCTGACTCGCGGCCAGCCACTGCTCGAAGGCGCGCTCCTCGGAGGCGGACAGCCGAGCACCACGGCGGCGGGCAAACCAGTCAGCCGCTGTATCGGCAATGGGTTTTTTGTCAGCACCCTCGTGCGTCATAACAGATCATCCAGTGTCTTGCGTAAATGGCTCAAGGCCTTGCTCATATGTCGTTCAATACTGCGCGTACTCAGCGATAACCGCTCGGCAATCTCGGGGTAACTGTACTCGTGAAAGCGGCTCAGAATAAACACATCGCGTGTCACAGGTTTTAACGCGGCAAGCGCCATCCGTATGCGCTCAAGCGATTGCTGCCACTGAGCACCGTGTTGCGGTGAGTGCTCATCCACCGGGTGCGCAGTTTCATCCAGCGGCTCATGCCAATCACCCTTTTGTCTTACGTGGCGACGCACGCTGTCGCGAACCAGATTAGTGGCCGTGGTGTATATATAGGCACGGGCGTTGTCGCTGAGTTTGTCCAGGCTGTCCTGACGCAACAAGCGCACATAGGTCTCCTGCAAAATACTCTCAATATCACCGGCCCCCGACGGCAAGAGCCGAGCGATGTAGCCGTGCAAATCCCCACGGTAACGACCGTAGAGCTGCTCGACATACTCGCGCTGACTCAGGCTGAGCAGATCCGCTTCACGGTTGGAGTCCACCAACCTGAGATTGACTCTGGGTACTGCCATCGTTTGTTTTGCTCCGGCCCACGATCAATAAAAACACTACGCCATAGCCTATAACGCCAATGCGATCCTTTCCCCGACACTTTTTACGATTTTTTTTACCAGACCCACAAGCGCTCTTAGTCAAAGCTACCACAAGCCGGGCTTTACGCCCTATGTCTTGTATTTTTGCGGAAAATAGCGCATGTTTCCATGCCTACGAGCGAATACCCGATTTCGATAATGCCAGTTTCCGACGCTCTGCAAAGCGCTCTGCCACGTGCAATGCCCGGGCAACGCCTGCTTGCCATCTGTTTCAGCGTCCTGCTGGCGTGCCTGGGTATAGCCGATTCATCCGTTGCTGGCGAGCACGATCACGCCCACAATAAAATGGCGCAGAGCCAGCACTTTGACATACCCGCACTGCCACTGGCCGATGCGCTCAAGCGCTACGCCGATCAATCGGGCATGCAAATTTTCTATCGCTCCGACATCCTGCCTGATATCACCACCCAACCCCTGCACGGCAGTTTCAGCCACGAGCAAGCTTTAATGCGGCTGCTGGCGGGCAGCGAACTACGCTTCACCTTCAGCGGCAATAATGCCCTGGTTATTCACTCCCCCGAACAAGAACAGTACGCCAGCCTGACCCCCGAGCCAGTACTCCCCAATACCCCGCACAGCATGGCCGTGGAAGAAACCTACGTGACTGGCATCCGCAACTCACTGAGGTTGAGCCTTACCGAAAAGCGCCAGGCGCCCAATGTGATCGATGTCATCACCTCCAACGATATTGGTAAATTCCCCGATCGCAACGTCGCCGACTCGCTGCAGCGCGTCGCTGGTGTCTCCGTTGACCGACTGTGGGGAGAAGGACGCGACGTCAATATTCGCGGCACCGATAAAGACATCAACCGCACACTGCTCAATGGTCAACACGTCGCCTCCAGCTACTGGTGGGCCAATGACAACCTGAGCCGCGGGTTTAATTACTCCACCCTCGCCTCGCAACTGGTGCAATCCATAGAAGTGCACAAAACCCCGAGAGCGGACATTGATGAGGGCAGCATCGGCGGAACCGTTATTGTCAGGACCCGTCAACCCCTGTCTGTGGCCGACCAGCTCATCAGCGTGCAGCTTGAACAGCAATACAGCGAACTGTCTGCCCACTGGGACCCTCAGGCGTCCGCCCTCGGAAGCTGGAGCAACACCGACGACACCTTTGGCGTACTCGCCAGTTTCAATGTACAAAATCGACGCAGCCGGCGCGATGGCCAGGAAACCTTCGCCAATGACACTCTCTACACCATCACCGAACCCAAAGGCGAGATTACCCAGAATGTCTACGCCATTTGGGGCGGCGGCACCGCCTTGCTGGAGCAGGATCGCTCGCACAACACCGGGAATCTCACCCTGCAATGGGCACCCGATGACCACTGGAACAGTGTGCTGAATATTTTCCGTTCGCAAATGGATATCGCCAGCGTCAATCACAATTATTTGTTTGCCCCCGGTGGGCTCAAGCTGCGTGAAACGCCTCCCGCCACCGTAACAAACCCGGTTTTTCAGACGAGCGAGGACGGCTACCTCAACCTTACCGGCGGCCTGCTCAGCAACGCCGACAGCACCGGCGCGCTGCTCGATGCCATCTATCGACAGGGGTATATCGACACCCGGGTCAGCGACTGGGAAACCTATTACACGGACGAACGGTGGCAGCTCCACTGGCAGCTGGGCCATACCGAGTCCACCGGTGGCACAGACCATGATTACCTCTATCGCTTTGCCGGCAACACCCGTTTTGCCTTCGCACTTAGCCCCGATAGAGTCGAGGTAAACTACCTCGACCTCGACCCCAAAAGCGCAAGCGCCATGAGCAGCTTTTCAGCCGACTCGCGCGATTGGATACGGGCCATGGAAAACAGTGAAACCTACGGGCAAATTGACATTGAGTACCACCCTGCCGCCCCATGGATGAGCAGACTCAAAGCGGGCCTCAAACGGCGCGATCACGGGGTGGTCAACACGCGTATCCTCGGTGAAATCGACACCAACCATCCGCGCTGGCAGTCGCTCTCATCCACCTCCCTTGCCGCAGTCTCCCACGAGTTAACGCCCTTGCTCTTGCCCGAGGTACCGGAGGTCAGCAATGTGCGTCAATACGCACGCACCGATGCCCGCCTGTTGCAAGAGGTGATACAACCGGCGTACCAGACGGGCCTACTCGCCTATCGCAATGACCCGAGTGCCTACTACCGCATAGAGGAAGACTCACTGGCCGCCTATGTGCAAGGTGCCTTTGAATTTGGCCCCCTACACATTGACGCGGGCGTCAGAGCGGTGGCCACTGAACAGGCGTCCAGCGGATACCTGGGCGAGCAGCTGGTTGAGTACCAGCGGCGCTACCGGCACCTTTTACCCAGTATCAACCTGCGCTACCAAGTGGGCGAGTCGACCATTGTTCGCGCCTCCCTTGCCGAGGTCATGGCACGACCGAACTACGAGGACATCGCCCCGGGGCTGATCGTTGACCCGACCAGTGGCTCGGGCTTGGCGGGCAATCCCGAGCTTAATCCCTACCAGGCCAATCAGGCTGATATCGGCGTTGAGTGGTACCCTTCCCCCACCTCAATGCTTGCGATTACCGCATTTTATAAAGACATCACCAGCTTTGTTTACCCCACCACCGAGACGCGTCAAATCGACGGACGAACCTTAAACATCACCACCAACCGCAACAGTTATGGCGCCAGCATCAGTGGTATTGAGCTGCGCTGGCAACAGGACATCGCTTGGGGCTTTGGGGTTCAATCCAATTACACCTATACCGACGCTCATGTTCCCTCCCCTGAGGGGCTAACGGCCATCAAACTACCGGGCAACTCGCGGGACCAATTTAACGCCTCGGTCTATTACGAAAACGCCCGTGTGGATGCGCGTCTGTCCTACAACTACCGCTCGAGCTCTTACGGTGAAGTTATCGCCGGCAGTCAGAGTAAAACAGCCGCCTACTCGCAGCTCGATGGCAGCCTGCACTGGTACCTGAGCAACGAGTTGAGTGTGTCGCTAGAGGCCATCAATTTAAACAACGAAATTATTTACATCCGCAGCGCCAGCGGCATTCCCCAGGGGTTTTACGAAAACGGACGCCGCTTTTTACTGGGGCTAAGGTATCAGTGGCAAGACTAAACAGGCCTAAAAAAAAGGGCCTGTTGCCAGGCCCGGTTCTTTTTGCCCATGGAGCTTGGCTTACTGCTGCTTGAGCAGATCTTTGTACTGATTTAGCTTTTCCTTGTCCTCTTCTGACAAGTTCTTATCGATGGCTTTTAACGCCTCTTCGGTCGCTCGAGCGCGGACTTCGCCTTCCAGTTCGGCTTTGGCTCTATCGATAATCGGTTGAATAACCGCCTCGACCAGTTCCGGACCGGTAAGGCCTTGCTCGCGCGTGCCCAGATTCTCACGCTGAATGTCTTGCAAGGTCACCGTACGATTTTCCAGTTGGGGAGAAATCACATCCATGGAAATGTCAGTGAAGCTCAGTTTTTCAACCATAAAACGCGGCTCTTGCGTAGAATTTTTACTTTCGCTGGTTTGCGTCGAGCCTCGTTTGACCGTATCGATCAGCGTCTGGATGTTCGTCTTGGCCACGCCCGTGTGTTCAACGGTCAAGTGAGCGCCATCCACCAGAATTTCATCAATGACTACCACCTGGCTGTTGACCGAGCTAGGTTCAATTTGTAACGCGATCTGATTGAGCTTAAAAAGGGTCGGCTGCTCGAAGCCTGGGTAATTGGCGATGCTTAACCCGTGCAACTCTCCCCGCCCCTTGTCCAACTCAAAATTCACCGAATCGAGGCTGACTTCGGTTTGCAGCACCTCGGTACCGACACTTTCAATAACCCTGGCGACCAGTCCATCGAGGTTTTTCACCAGCAGAAAAATACCGCCACCGATGAGCAGCACAATCACCAACAGCACAATCAATACAATTTTTAATGCTTTCACATCTCGCTCCTTGTTGTTTACGGTTGAATCGCCGGCTCTTGGTCTTCAATTGAGTTACTCGATGACGAGTTGCCCTCGGCAGGGTCAGGGGCGACGCCGTCACTGGATGAAGATTGATCAAGATGCTGCAGAGCATCGCGCGCCCGGGACAGTTCACTTTCTACCGAGTCGACAATGGCGTCCCACCCCTTGACGATGACCTCATTGGCCCGCTTGACCATGGTGCCCACCGAATCCTGCTCCATCGCTTGCAGTTTGCTCTTGGTGCTGGCCAACTCGCTCTTCACACTCGCCAGCTCTTTTTCCAATGTCGCCACGCGTACCGTCAACACCTGCTGCTGCGCATAGCCCCAGTAGAGCGCCGCACCTCCGGCAATGGCTGCCAATACCAGTAACAACACCATCAATCGGGTAAACCAACCCATATTCACCTCCATTTCGCTGTAATTGCTTTTGCCGTAGGCACCCTAAAAGCCCTATCATAGCGCGACCAGACAGACTGCACTACCGGTAGCACTACTATGCAAGAGACTCCCTGGGCGCTCAGTATTCTGAGCGTGGTTGAGATGATTTTTATCGGCCTGATATTGGCCGCTGTCATCACAGTGATCGTGCTCTACATTGTGGATGTGAACCAAAGCACCCACACCATACGCCGTAACTATCCGGTGATCGGCCGCTTTCGCTACTTATTTGAACATCTCGGTGAGTTTTTTCGGCAGTATTTTTTTGCCATGGATCGCGAGGAAATGCCTTTTAACCGCGCCGAGCGCTCCTGGGTCTACCGCTCGGCCAAAAACGTCGACGCCAACATCGGCTTTGGTTCCACCCGCGACCTCTCGCCCACAGGGACGGTCCTGTTTCTCAATTCGGCCTTTCCCACCCTAGAGAAAGATGCAGCCCTGCCCTCGGACGTCACTATAGGCCCCTACTGTCGCACCCCCTATACCACCAGCGCTGTTTTCAATATCAGCGGCATGAGCTACGGCGCCCTGTCACGGCCGGCCATACAGGCGCTCTCCGCCGGCGCCGCTAAAGCCGGTTGCTGGCTTAACACCGGCGAGGGCGGTCTCTCGCCCTACCATTTGGAGGGCGGCTGCGACATCGTGTTTCAAATAGGCACGGCCAAATACGGTGTGCGCAACGCCGAGGGGCACTTGAGTGACGACAGACTGCGGGATCTGGCCGCTCACGAGCAGGTACGCATGTTCGAAATCAAGCTGAGCCAGGGCGCCAAACCAGGCAAAGGCGGTATCCTGCCCGGTGAGAAAGTCTCTGCCGAGATTGCGCAGATACGGGGCATTGCAGAAGGCCACGCCTCCATCAGCCCCAACGGTCACCCGGATATTCGCTCGGTGGATGACTTGCTCGATATGATTGAGCACATCCGTGAGATTACCGGCAAGCCCGTGGGCTTCAAGGCCGTTCTGGGTGACAAACAGTGGCTGGTGGATCTGGTGGGGGCCATCAAGCAGCGCGGCATCGACCGGGCACCGGATTTTATTACTCTCGACAGCTGCGATGGTGGCACAGGCGCCGCACCGCAGCCGCTGATGGATTACGTCGGTCTGCCGTTAAAAGAAAGCCTGCCGTGGGTCAGCGACTTACTGACTCAGGCGGGGCTAAAAGGTCGCATCCGGTTGATTGCCTCGGGCAAACTGGTGACCCCCTCAAAAGTGGCCTGGGCACTGGCGTGCGGCGCGGACTTTACCGTGAGCGCCCGCGGCTTTATGTTTGCCCTCGGCTGCATTCAGGCCATGCAGTGCCACAAGAACACCTGCCCCACGGGCGTGACCACTCACGACCCCAAGCTGCAACGCGGGCTGGTGCCGGCCGACAAGGCCACCCGCGTGGCCCACTACCAACGCAATATGACCTACGGCGTGGGACTGATTGCCCATGCCTGCGGTGTGACAGAACCGCGCAAACTCAAGCGCGATCATGTGCATGTGGTCATGGCCTCGGGGCTCTCGGCACCTTTGAGTGAACTTCACCCTGAGCCTGTGACTCTGATAGACGATGAAGAACAGCCCCGCGCCCTCACCGGCGCCCAAAGCGTAAAAGATGAGGTTAACCGTGAACGCAACGTTTAAAGCACTGATCGCCCTGCTGGTGTTCTGCTCGGCGAGCACCCTGGCCCAGGAACCGAGCGCCACTGTCACCATCACCGATTTAAGTTGGACGGACGAGAGTTTTCTCTCCAACCAGCGCGCCCGTGTCGACCGTCTGACCAAAGAGCAGCTGGGCACACCGCTTCGCGGCGACAAGACCGACTTGAGTACTCTGCAGAGAATCGTGGATCGCGAGCTTATTGGCGCCAGCGACACCTTGGCGCTGCAGGCGCTGGGCGTGGTGCTGGGCGACGCCATGATCGTGGCCGAGCCGGAGTTGGAGTGGAAAGTCTACGAGGATAAACTCGGCCGCTCACGGGCGCTGTGCGCCGCGTCCGTCAACGAGTGCCTTTTTCCTGTCACCATGCTCTCGCGGCGTATGGCTGCCGGGCTCAAGCCCGACGTCAAAAAAGTCTATGTCGAGGCGCTGGAGCTTATAGCCGAAAGCCTGCCGGAGCTGCCCTACGGCGGCGAGCGCCAGTACACGCCTTACTGACGGGCGCATGATGGAAGCATTGCTGAGTTCAACCCTCGCCGTCGCTATCGCCGAGATTGGCGATAAAACCCAGTTGCTGGCGCTGCTATTGGTGGGCCGCTACGGTCGCCCAGTCACCATTTGCGCCGGCATTTTGCTGGCAACTGTCGTCAACCACGCCTTGTCGGCCTGGCTCGGCCAGTGGCTCGGCCAGTGGATAGCCCCGAATCTGCTGCCCTGGCTGATTGGTCTAAGCTTCCTGGCCGTGGCGGTGTGGACCCTGATCCCCGACAAAGAGGATGATAACCCCGGGCGCTTTGCCAGCCTCGGAGCCTTCGGCGCCACCTGCGTACTGTTTTTCCTCGCCGAACTGGGGGACAAAACTCAAGTGGCCACCGTGGTGCTGGCGGCGCACTACGCCTCGGCGACGCTAATGGTCATTATAGGTACGACACTGGGTATGCTGCTGGCGAATGTGCCGGTAGTGTTTGCGGGGCGCTGGCTGCTGACCAAAATCCCCATGACCTGGGTGCATCGGCTGGCGTTTGTGTTGTTTCTGGGCTTCGCCCTGGCAAGTTTTTGGCAGGGTTGGCACGACTGAAGGAGGCCACTATGCGCCAACTGCTCGCCTGGCTCAACACTTTGGTGCCTCTATTGGCCGTCGGTGGGGGCTACGGCATTGCTCTGTGGCAGGCGCAAGCGCCGGTGTGTTTCCCCTTCTGGGAAGGCTGCACCTCCATCAGCCGCGCCGTTCGCGAGGGTGATTCTCTTTTCTGGTTTCGTGGCCTGATGCTACCACTGACGCCTCTGCTCGCGGGCTACTGGCTCCTGCACCGGCGCTGGCTGAATGAGCTGGCGGGCACCGAGCACCGTTACCTGAGCCTTGCTATTCTCGCCGTCATCTCGGCTTTCGCACTGGCGCTCTACGCTAACTTCCTCGGCTCAGAGGGCGATGTCTACCGCTTTATGCGCCGTTTTGGCATTACGTTTTACTTTGCCTTTGGACTTTTGGGGCAACTCCTGGCGCTGGCGGCCCTGAAGCGTCAGCGCGCGCAACTCAGCTCCGGGCAGTGGCGCTGGGTGAGAACCCAGTGGGCCTGCGTTATAGCGCAGTGGCTGCTGGGGCTGGCCTCGCTGGCCATCACCATCAGCCAGCCTGACAACAAGTATGAGCTGCACAACCTAGTGGAGTGGTACTTTGCTCTGGCCATGGTGCTCTTTTACGGCCTGAATGGGCTGATTTGGCGGGACAGCCAGCGCCCGCTATAAGTGCTGGCGAATTTTCTCGGCGTTGGCGGCGAGCTCTTCGGCGCTGGCCTCGCGGGCTTTGGCAAAATCCAGCTCGCCCATGTCGTCCATGGGAACCAAATGCAGGTGCGTATGCGGCACTTCCAACCCGGCAATAATCACGGCCACCCGGGTCGCGGGAAACGCGCGCTGCATGGCCTTGGCCACCTTTTGGCTCAGGGTACTCAAATGCGCCATGGTCTCGGGGGGCAAATCGTACCAGTGATCCACTTCGGCTCGGGGAATGACCAATACATGCCCTGCTTTAAGCGGGGCAATCGTCATAATGGCCACCGCGGTATCGTCTTGCCAAACGAAGTGGCCCGGCAGTTCACCGGCGATAATTTTACTGAATACACTGGCCATAGCCGCTCCTTAGTAGACTGCGATGGATAATTTCATCAACGCTTTTGCGAGATGTTCGTCCAGATTATCCAGATGCCCGTGCTCAAGTTCAATCACCGGGCAGTGCGCTGACTTGAGTTTCTCGCGCACCTCGAGCGTATCGGCAAGCTTGCCGGGCGCCGGCTGCTCCGGCCAGTAGACAATGGCCACCCCGGGCCCGGGCAGGTAAAAGTCCACCTTGACCTGGCCCCCGGCTGCACCACCGAGCATAAGCTCGTGGCCAATAGCGTGGGTCAGGCCCGCCACATAGAGCCAATTGTCGATGAATCTGAGCGGACCATCGCTCAGTATATGACCATCGAGGGTTCCACTCGCGGCCGGGCCAAGGGCAGACACCCCCCGCTGCCACGTCGGGTTGTCCAGCAGTGTCTCAGGCCAGCTCACATAGGGAATGGCCGTGGTCTCACTCTCGTGCTGCTGACCGCCCAATGCCCTGCCCGCCTCGGTGAGCAGCCAGCCGTGCACATGCCGTTTAATCCAGCCGCGCTCAGCCAGTAAAAGATTGACCAGTCGCGCCGGCAAGCCCGACTTTTGCGCAAGATTGCGAGCGCTTAAAGGTGCCTCGGGCAATAACCCCATCACCGGGTGATGGCGCAGGGATTCGGGCCAGACAATATACTCACCGTACTTGGGGTGATTGGCGTAAGTGCCACCTTCAAACCGGCCTTTTTCCGTCAGGTGCCACTGATTGTCCACCTTCACAATCCAGCGGCTATTGGCCAGCAGAATAAACAGTTCCTTGCTGTCTTTACCGATAGCGCGAGCCAGCGCGGTGGTGGAAAGATGACGTTGTGATGTATCCGTGCTCATTCAGGGCTTCTCGATCTAAACTGGCAAGAGAGTAACACGACCGTAAAAAAATCGCTGGTCAAACTGTGAGCAATGACTTATACTCCGCGCCATCAGTGAAACCTCAAGTCACAAGCCGTCATTGACGGGCTTCTCCGCGCAAATACCTGGGGTCATACTGAATGGAGAAAGTCTCCAGTGTGTATACCTTGCAGGTGTATCGCCCCAAGCTGTTTTCTTCTGCTTTAGCGACCTTACCTCTCGACGAATAACCACCCGCGTTTGCACCTGTGGTTATGTGTGTTGTTGCACCCGGCTGCTTGCACAGCCTGCCCGGCCTCTGGCCGGTGACTGCCCGAGTCAATCTCCGACTCACGGCGGAGCCCGTTTGCTCCCGCCACATTTGTTCCGGCGCACTGCGGCGCCATTATTGGAAATACCATGTCTTCAGAAATTTTGTCAGATTCGATTACCTTTACCGACCTTGCACTGTCAGAGCCGGTATTAAAAGCCATCGCCAAAGTTGGCTATGAAACGCCTTCGCCCATCCAGGCTCAGGCTATTCCGGCGCTGCTGGCGGGCAAAGATATTGTGGGCCTGGCGCAAACCGGCACGGGTAAAACCGCTGCCTTTGCCCTGCCAATGCTCTCGCAAGTCGATACCCGCAGCCAGAACACACAGATTCTGGTGCTTGCCCCCACCCGCGAGCTTGCTATTCAGGTGGCCGAGGCCTTCCAACGCTACGCCAGTGAAATGCCCGGCTTCCATGTACTGCCGATTTACGGCGGCCAAGACATGCGCGGACAACTGCGTCAGCTCAAGCGCGGCGCTCAGGTAGTGGTTGGCACCCCCGGCCGCGTTATGGATCACCTGCGCCGCGGCAGCCTGGACTTGTCTCACCTGACGAACCTGGTGTTGGATGAAGCCGATGAGATGCTCCGTATGGGCTTTATTGACGACGTATCCTGGATTTTGGAACACACACCCAAAAACCGTCAGACTGCCCTCTTCTCTGCCACCATGCCCAAAGAAATTCGCCGCGTGGCCAGCACCTATCTGCGCGAACCTGAAGAGATCAGGATTACCCGCGAAAGCAGCACAGGCGCCAACATTGAACAAGTCTACTGGATGGCCAGCGGCGCCAATAAGCTCGATGCTCTCACCCGTATTCTCGAAGTCGAGCCTTTCGACGGTATCATTATGTTTGTGCGTACCAAAACCGCCACTGTCGAGCTCGCCGAAAAACTCGAAGCGCGCGGCTACAGTGCCGCGGCCATTAACGGCGACATGAACCAAGCGCTGCGCGAGCGCACCATCGAGCGGTTGAAAAACAAGTCACTGGACATCCTCATTGCCACCGACGTCGCCGCCCGCGGCATTGACGTTGAGCGTGTCAGCCATGTGATCAATTACGATATCCCCTACGACAGTGAAGCCTATGTACACCGCATCGGCCGCACTGGCCGTGCCGGCCGCTCGGGCAAAGCCATTTTGTTTGTCGCACCGCGGGAAAAACGTCTGCTCTACGCCATCGAAAAGGCCACCGGCCAGCGTATTGAACCGATGAAGCTGCCGAGCGGCGATGCCGTCACCGCCGCGCGGGTTGATCAGTTTTTGCAGGGCGTCACCGAGGTATTGCAAAGCGATCAGGACCTGAGCTTCTTTGATGAGCTGCTGGGAAATTATTGCCGTGAGCACGATGCCGAGCCAGAGCAAATTGCCATGGCCCTGGCTTATCTGCTGCAAAAAGATCGCCCGCTGCAGGTCAAGCTCACCGACCTTAAGCCCGAGTTCGCCTCTGAACCGCGCGAGCGCAAAGAGCGCAACCCGCGGACCAATCGCGGGCCCGAGGAGGGCATGAAGCGCTACCGTATTGAAGTGGGCCGCAATCACGGCGCGCGTCCCGGTGATATCGTCGGCGCCATTGCCAATGAGGCCGGACTAAAAAGCCGGTTTATCGGCCAGATAAAACTGTTTGACAGTTTTACCACCTTGGATCTGCCCAACGATATGCCGGCGCCACTGGCACAGAAAATCGCCGGTATTCATGTGCGCGGACAGGTATTATCGCTCAGTGAAGACCGGGGACCGGTGCGCAGCAAAGCGCATCAAAAACCCAAGGCCAAAAAGAAAAAATTTGCCGCACGCTAAAGCCGCCAGGCGTTAATTGAAAAACGCCGGGATTTCCCGGCGTTTTTTTTGCTTACAACCAAGGCAATTCATAGGTCACTACATCCGCCAAGAGTTGATCGCGCAGCTCGTCGGCACGCGCTTTCGCAATACAGGGCACCGTAACCGCCCCATCGGCGCTCCACACCCGCACGTGGGCAAGCCCCAAAGACCGAAGCAGCGGCGATTGACTCACTTCAATTTTCTGAATCTTTGCGCTCGGCAGCCACTGCTCGCTAAAACCAATAAAACCCGTACGCACGGCCAGCCATCGCTCATCGACAAAATATCCCATACAGTGCCAGCGCCTGCGACCGATCAAATACAACAGGGGTAAGAGCGACAGCGAAAGCCACACCCACCCACTGAGCCACCACATAGCAACCAGACACATTGCTAGCAAAAAAACGGCCCACAGAATCAACGGCCACAGCCAAAAGACCGCATGTACAGGCTGCCACTGCGCGCGGCTGAGGTTGAGCTCACCTCGCAGCAGCACCAGATTGAGCAAGTCCAGCACGGGAATGATAAAGCGCTGCTGCGCTGGCATTCCCTGCTGCGCCACAAGGCCACCGGCCTTACTGATATGTACGGTGTGCCGGCTTAGCAGCCGGGCAATAACACCCTGGACAATAGTCACCTTTTGCAACTTATGTTCTCTAAAACCACGTGTGCGCACAGTGGTCAAACCAGCGCGATACTGAAAGCGATCGCCCACGCGGGTTAACTCATAGCCCCAGTAGCGCACCAGCGCCAACAGCACCGAAAGACCGAAAAGTACCCCGCTGCCGACGATGACCGCAAATACAGCCATAACCACAGCAACAGAAACCGCCACCTGATCGCTGAGCCAGAGAAACAGGCTGTAGATTGGTGAATGTTCCAGCGAAGCCACACTGGACTCAAGCAACGGCCCCAACTGCTGGCCAAAGGGAGCGGCCAGGGGCGCCAGGTACAGCAGAGTGTTTTGCATCAAGCCATAGCGGGCAATATCGCCAGTGGACAACGCCAGCCGGTAATCGGCCCCGGCGGGTGACACCTGGGCGCTTGCATCGTCTTGCTTGTGCGCCTGAACCTCAAGCACTCGCTGGCGCAGACTCTCGGCGGTGGCGACAGAAATGCCCGGTATATCCACCTCTTGTTGCGCTGAGCCCGCGCTTTCCAGCCCAAGCGTGGCTAAGTTAAACGGGCGGAAGTAAAACGGATGTGCGATATCCGCCTGCTGCACGCGCTCAAAATCCAGCGTCAAACGCTTGCGGTTGAGCACCCCCGAGCGCAATTGCAGACGCCCGTCTTCAATTCGGTAGGAAAAAAACCAATACTGCAAAAAAGTCCCCACCAGCACCAGCAACAACAGAACAGGCACTGCGTAAACGAGTAGCACGCTGCGAAAAGCTTCGCCGCCGGCCAACGCCGGAATCAATAGAGGCCAGAGGTTCACCAGATGAGGAATGCCTTTCAGGGCGAAGTAGACGGTCGCCACCGGCGAGACACGCTGCCAGTTACTCGCCGTCATCGTCGGTCGCCGCCTCGCTGGTGATTCGGTCGGTCAGGTAGTTCTTCAGTCGCTTGGCCGTCTCACTGGGCAAGCCCGGGATCTTGATATCCGATTGACCGCCGCCTGCGGTGTAGAGGACCAGTTTGCTCAATCCGTAAACTCGCTCCAGAGGGCCCTGGGTGACTTCGATGTGTTGAATACGATTATGGCCCGCCGAAACCGTGGCGTGCCACCAATAGCCCGTGCTCTTGTGCACATCCAGCTCACGCAAAAGGTACTGCGTATGCGCCACACGGCGCGGCACCCACACCAACAGCAAGAACACCACCAAAAGCAGAATAAGTGCCGCCAAGAGCTTTGCGGGCAGTACCAGCCCTTCGAGCTCGAACAACACCACCGCCACACAAGCTGCCAATGGCAGCAAAGCCACCAGACACACCACAATGCGCAATACGGATTGGTAAGAGGGGTCAATGGGCCGCCACGGCTCTGACAACAGTGGCGGCAGCTGGGCGGCCTCGACAACCGCGTCTTGAATCTGCATAAAAATCCCTGCCTGTATTGTTATGGCGAGATTTTGCAGGCTAACGGGGCGCTATAGCAAGCGGTAACGCCCGCTGCCGGACGTTTCGCCGCCGCCTATTCGGCCAGGGTAATCACCGGATTGATCCAGTCGGCATGGTCCCAGCTGTCCGTTCCCCGGGCGCTGACTACCAGACTCAGCTCATCCACGCCGCTCACATCGATATCGGCACGGACCGGCTCTCTCTCGTAACCAAACACCGGGCCCGACTGCCAGAGTATGTCCGCGCCCTCTCGGATGCTGAATTCCACCTCGGCGGCACCGACCTCATCATCCACCCCCGCCATGATACTCAGGCGAGCGGCCTTGCCATCGAGATCAAAAACAATCACCGAGTCGGCGTGCACACCAATACCCTCGCGATAACGCGTACCAGCCACCGAGAGAATATTGCCATCGAAACTGCTATTAATGCGCATGACGCCGTGAGACTGGCGAGTATCGAGAATCGGAAATTGGCGCAAAAGCTTTTGCCCTTCCTGCAACTCGGGAAACAGCACCCGATACGACTGATGCAGATAGTAGGCAAAGCCCCAGAGCAGCAGGGCCGCCACCACAATGGCAACGATCGGTCGGCGCAGAGAGTCTACCAGCCGGTGAAAACCGCGGCTGACCCGCGCCTGACCGAGAAATACCACCAGCATCAATACCAGCAGTATCAGCACCGACATGGCCGCCAGCGACTGCCATAGAAATGGGCCGCTGACACCGAATACCAACATCATGTTGAGCGAAGAGACCAAAGCCAGCACCAGCGCAAGGTAAAAACCCCAGGGCACCAACAAGCCGTAGAACATAGCAATGACCACAGCAGGCATCATGTAGCGCTCGTGCATGGCCGGCAAGATCACAAAAAACGCCGAGGCACACACCAGTGCGTACAAAAGTGCCTCTGCCGAGCGCTCGGCGACTGGGCTTTCGCCTGCGGCGCAGCGCCACTGGCGGTAGACTCCGGTGGCAAAGACCAGCAGGCACACCAGGGCAAACGCCAGCATTCCTGTGTGTTTTACCACCCAGAAACCACCAGCCTCACCGGTAAAGATATTGAGGTCATCCGGTGCCATATTGCCCGCCAGCAGAAACCACAGATTGGCGCCGTTAAACGTGGCCTTGGGGTAGGAGCCGAGCGTGTGAATATAAGCGTTGGTAAAGGCATCTACCGCTTTGCCCACCACAAGAAAAGGTAAAAACGCCAGCAGAACAACCACCAGCGAATAGAGTGCACCCAGCAATGACAGCTTAAATTGCCGCAGAGCCAGCACACCAAACACAGGCGCAAAGGCGATCATCTGAAACTTGGTCAGCAGAGACAATACAAACAGCGGCACCGCGATATCCATGCGGCGTTTAACCAGCGCGAAAAACAGCGCCACCACGACAAAGGTCGTCGGCAGAATGTCCACTTGGCCCCACAGCGGGCCATCAACCAACAAAGCGGGGTTAAAGCACACCAAGGCCATGGCTCTTTGGGCATGTTCACGGCTTAGCTGACAGTGCTCTGCCCAGCGGGCCGTGATCACAGCCAACAAGCAATGGCAAGTCAGCACCGGTACTTGAGCGAGGAATTTTAAAAAGCTGTTGGGCTCAACGGCGATGCTGAGCGCCGAATAAATCTTACCCACAAGATACAACCAGTGGATGTAAACCGGAGGGTAGTCTCCCTCAAAGGCCAGGTACCCGCCAAGCTGTAGTTGCCGCACCCAGCTTTTCCAATAGCCGATGTCACCGCCGTGGGGCGCACCGTTAATCAGGAGAAAATTGACCAATATGATGGCCAGTATCCAGGGGTAAAGATCGCTACTTTTGCTTAACCAGGGGAGCGCCCATTTTTCCTGCAGCACACGCCCGGCCTTGATCGTCGAGGCCGACATAAGCATCCCTTATAGTCGTTGTGTCTATTTTAATTTGGCACTGCCTGGGCAAAAACAGCGCGAAGCACCTGCGTTTATAGCGTGTGCGAGCGGGAAAAATCAAGTCGGGGGGGCGATCAGCGCAAGACGGCAGCCTGGACTTTCCGTACTGCCGGGTGTGAGGGAGTTTTAAAAATCGTCAAACATTTGGATGTGATAGCCGCCCTCGACGGCCTCGCTCAGCGCCTTGTCGGCGGCGACCACACGCTCGTCCTGCAGCAGTGACGCGGCAACCGCTTTGCGGTTGTGGATTTTTATGTCGGTAAAACCGGCGCGCATCAAATAAATCTTGCACAGCTGCTCGGCGCCGAATAAGTCGGCAAAATGGATGTAGACAATAAACGGGACCGTCTGCCCCTGCTTAACGTCTTCGTCAATGTCTTTACGGGCAGTCGCATCGGCCGAGAAAATGTACATGTCGTTCCTCTGTATAAGAAAAGCAGTGGGTCACCGGCTTACGCCACCGGATTTTGGCGGCGTAAACCGGTGAGTGTTACACGGCGATAATCACCCGTACCGCATCGAGCTTGAGGCTCGCGTGCTGCAAATGCTCAACGCTCTGCGCCAGGCGCTGCTCGAGATGCTCAATTTCCTCGTCGCGAATATTCGGGTTTACCCGAGCGAGATCGCGCAAACGCTCCACTTCACGGCCGATATCCTGTTCGAGATTGCGCTGCGCGCTGGCAATCTGCTCGAGCTTGAGCGGCGCAATTTTGGCTTCGGCGGCATCGAGCATAGAGACCAGCTGTTCACGGCTGTGCCGGACCAACTCTTGGGCGCTGGCACGGGGCACTTTTTGCAAGAGTTTATCGAGTTTATCCGGACTGAGCACCGCCGCAAAATCCTTGCCCTGAGTATCGAGCAGCACGCGCATAACCGGTTGCGTTATGTAGCGGCCCAGTTGCAGGTGCGCCGGGGCCGGACTGTAGAGACAGAAAACCGTTTCCACCATCAGAGTGCCCGGCTTAAGCGGCGGCAATTTAAGCGTTGCCACCGCTGTGTTGCCAAACTCGGTATCGGCAATGAGCTCCAAAGTGCCGCGCACCAAAGGGTGCTCCCAGGTTAAAAAGCTCATGTCATCGCGCGACAGTGCCTGCTCGCGGTCAAAGGTTACCGTCAGGCCAGACTCGGGTAACCCCGGATAGGGATCCACGCGCATGTGCTCGCCGGGGTGCAGCACCCAACTGTTTTCGCTGTGCCGCTCATAGTCCACATTAAAACTGTCCAGCGCGCGCATCAAATACTCGGGCAGCTCACTGTCGTTGTCCTGAGTGGCCAGCTTATCAACAATAGCCTCGGCCTTACCGGGGCGGCAGGAGTTCAGCTCCAGCAGTTTATCCCGCCCGGCCTGCAGCTCGGCGTTGAGCGTTTGCGCATACGCCGCGGTGCGCTCGATCAAGACGTCCATGGGCTCGTCTTCATCGGCGCTTAGAGCCTCAAGCAACCGATCTTCAAACTCGACGTAGGCGGCATGGCCAATGGCGCAGGTGTGCTCGAAAGCATTTACCCCTTCATGGTACCAGCGCGCGAGCTTTTCCTGGGCGCTAGCCCTGCTCGCCCAGTAGGTGGGCACATGAAGGTGAATGCGCCCCGCCTGGCCAATGCGATCCAGCCGGCCAATACGCTGCTCCAACAAATCCGGGTTGAGAGGCAGGTCAAAGAGCACCAGATCTTGGGCAAACTGGAAGTTGCGCCCCTCGCTGCCGATTTCCGAGGCAATGAGTACCTGGGCGCCCTCTTCGCTGTCGGCGAAATAAGCCGCCGCGCGGTCGCGGGCGATCAGATTCATGCCCTCGTGAAAGACCGCACAGGCGACGCCATGGCGAAGGCGCAGATAGAGCTCGAGCGATTGCGCAGTGTCGCCGTCGGCGCAGATCACCAGAATCTTCTGGCCACGCTTTTCTTTCACCAGATCCCTGAGCCAGAGCACTCGAGGGTCGTGAAGCCACCAATCCCCTTTTGTTTGCCAAAAAGCTTCGGGGTGCAGCTGCACACGCAGCGGCTCAGCCGCGAGCGCCTCGGCGTCCTCATCGCTGATGGGAATTTCGTACCGGTGCAGCTCACGCTCGGGGAAACCTGCGACCCCGTGCCGGGTATTGCGCAGCAGAACTCTACCGGTGCCATGGCGGTCGAGCAATATGTCGATCAGATCGTCAATCGCCCCCTGCAATGAAGTATCGCGCGCCTGGCAGGCAGCCCGCTCAATGCTCTGCGCGTCCAAAAACTGCGCCAGCTCACCGGTCACATTCTCTGGCAGTTCTGCCATTTCCTCGGGACTGACGGGGCGCCGCTCAAGCAATTGCTCAACCAGCTCACTCAAGGGCTGATAGCTTTTCTGTTCAGCGATAAACGCGGCCAGGTCGTAGTAGCGGTCGGGATCGAGCAGGCGCAGACGGGCAAAGTGGCTTTCAAGACCCAATTGTTCCGGTGTGGCCGTGAGCAGCAAGAGCCCTCGCGCGCGCCGCGCCAATTGCTCAACAGCCAGGTATTCGGCACTCGCGCCCTCGGCGCTCCAGAGCAAATGGTGAGCCTCGTCCACCAACAACAAATCCCAATCGGCCGCCAGCGCCTGCTGCAAACGCCGCTCGCTGCCGGCGATAAAGCTCTGCGAGCAGAGCACCAATTGCGCACTTTCGAACGGGTTGATCTCACCCTCCGCCGGCTCGGCACCCTCCGGCGAGAGTTCCGGTTCTTCGCCGTCGACATCTCTGCCCTCAAGCGAGAGGCAACGCTCTTCATCGAGCAGGGTAAAGGCGAGATTAAAGCGCCGCAGCATTTCCACCAGCCACTGGTGCAGTAGTGAGTCGGGCACCAGTACCAGAGCGCGCTTGCTGCGCCCGGTCAGCAGTTGGCGGTGCAGTATCAGGCCCGCCTCAATGGTCTTTCCGAGCCCCACCTCATCGGCCAGCAAGACCCGCGGGGCGTAGCGACTTGCCACTTGCGAGGCGATGTATAGTTGATGAGGCAAGAGCGACACCCGTGCACCGCCCAGGCCAAAGGTGGATTCAGCCTCTACCCGGTGGCGCAGGACGCGACTGTGGTAACGCAGAGAGAAATGGTTGCTTTTATCGATTTGACCCGCAAAGAGCCTCTCCCGAGGCTTGCTAAACTGCACGAAGCTGTCCAGCTCAAACTCCGGAATAGCCCGCGCCTGACCGTCCTCGGTGAGGGTTTGGTAGAGCAGGCAACCGCCCTGCTCGATCACCTCGGCCACCACCACAGCCTGGCCGTCCTGATGCTTGATTCGCTCGCCCGGTGTGTAGCGCACCCGGCTCAGCGGCGCTTCGCTCAAAGAATAGGTGCGCCTCTGCCCCGCTGCGGGGAAACCGATATCCACGGCCCCACCGTCTATCTGAAGCACCACTCCCAGCCCCAGTTCGGGCTCGGTATCACTGACGTAACGCTGACCGACGGTAACTGCTGCTTGCGACACACTGACCTCTCGCTTGTCTTTCCGGGCGCGCATCATACTGCGAGTGGGCCATAAACTGAACCGCAAGCGCCATTTTTGCTAAAATACGCGCCTTTTAGCCGACGTATTGATTATGAGCCGCCACAACCCATCGCTGCAAAGACTGTTAGCCGAACACGAATTTCTCTCACTGACCGACAGCCAGAGCCGCTTTGCGGACCACCCGGGCAGCGGACTGCCATTGCTGGCTGTCAGCACACCCCTGTGCGAAGCGCTGATTGCCTTCAACGGCGCCCAACTGTTGAGCTTCAAGCCCACCGGGGGCGAGGAGCTGCTGTGGGTCAGCCCCAATTGCCAATTCAGCGAGGGGGCGAGCCTGCGCGGCGGTATTCCCCTGTGCCTGCCCTGGTTTGGCCCCCACCCCAGCGACAAGAGCCGCCCCAACCACGGCATTGCTCGCACCCGCGACTGGCATTTGACCGGCGCCCGGCTGGATGACCATCAACTTTGTCATCTCAGCTTTGAGTATACCCACAACGCCGACTTGCTATTTGAGCACGACTTCAGCGCTACGCTGGTACTGACGCTGGGCCTGACCCCGACACTCAGCCTGCACCTCCACAACCGCAGTGAGGAGACCTTTGACGCCAGCTGGGTGATGCACACCTATTTCGCCGTTAGCGACATTGCCGGCGTGCGGGTCGAGGGACTGGATGGACGCGAGTACGCCGATAAAGTCCGGGGCGGGCGCTATTTTACCCAAAGTGGCCCCATCACCTTCTCGGGCGAGGTCGACCGGGTGTTTGAAGACATTCAACTGCCCGTGACCATTGATGCCGGCCGCCGCCTGCGCGTAACAGGCGACAACTGCCCGAGTGTGGTGGTCTGGAACACCGGCGATCAGCTCGCCCGCAAGATTGCCGATATCGGCCCCGGCCATCACACAGGGTATGTATGTGTCGAGCGCGGCGCCTGCCTGGGCGACAGCTGGCGCCTGGCCCCAGGCGAAGAGCGCCACGCCGAGATGAGCATTACCCCGGCTTAACCCTCTGGAGCCCGGGCACACTGAGTGCATACAGGCCCTAGTGGTCAATCCGGCAGGCCCCGGCCCGCGATTACTGGTAAAATCGCGGGCTTTGATTCGCCCAACCCCGAGACAACAGGTTTTCCCCGCATGAGCGCATTGAATCGCGACCAACGTATTGCCCAGTTAAAACAAACCCTCACCGAGCGCATCGTCGTGCTCGACGGCGGCATGGGCACCATGATCCAGAGCCACAAACTCAGTGAGGCCGAATACCGCGGCAAGCGCTTTGCCGACTACCACCGCGACGTCAAGGGCAACAACGACCTGCTTAACATCACCCAACCCGAGCTGATGAAGCAAATCCACCGGGACTATCTGGAAGCCGGCGCGGACATTATCGAGACCAATACCTTTAACTCCACGCGCATTTCCATGGCCGATTACGGCATGGAGGAGCTCGCCTATGAGCTGAACCTGCAAGGCGCACGCATCGCCCGCGAGGTCGCCGACGAGCTCACCGCCGCCACACCGGACAAACCCCGCTATGTCACCGGCGTACTCGGCCCGACCTCGCGCACCTGCTCCATCTCTCCGGATGTGAACGATCCGGGCGCGCGTAACGTGACCTTTGATCAGTTGGTTGAAAATTATATCGAAGCTACCAAAGCGCTGATCGAAGGCGGCTCGGACCTGATTTTGATCGAGACCATCTTTGATACCCTAAACGCCAAGGCGGCCATATTTGCGGTGCAAGAGGTCTTCAGCGAGCTGGGCTTTGAACTGCCGATTATGATCTCCGGCACCATTACCGACGCCTCGGGGCGCACCCTCTCCGGGCAAACCACCGAAGCTTTCTATAATTCGCTGGCCCACGCCAAGCCACTGTCTATCGGCCTAAACTGCGCCCTGGGTGCGAAGGAACTGCGCCAGTATGTGCAAGAGCTGTCGCGCATCGCCAATTGCTACGTCTCGGCCCACCCCAATGCGGGGCTGCCCAACGAATTTGGCGAGTACGATCAAGAGCCCGAAGAAATGCAGGCGATTATTGATGAGTTCGCCAGCTCCGGGTTTCTCAATATTATTGGCGGTTGCTGCGGCACCCGCCCCGATCACATACAGGCCATTGCCGAGACAGTCGCCCCGCATGCACCACGCGTCATACCCGAGATTGAACCCGCCTGCCGGCTCGCTGGCTTGGAGCCTTTTAACATCACCCGCGACTCGCTGTTCGTCAACGTCGGGGAGCGCTGTAATGTCACCGGCTCAGCTCGCTTTAAGCGCCTGATCGTCGAAGAGGACTACGACACGGCGCTGGAGGTGGCGCTGGAGCAAGTCGAAGGCGGCGCCCAGATTATCGATATCAACATGGACGAGGGCATGCTCGATGCCACCGCTGCCATGACCCGCTTTTTAAACCTGATCGCCGGTGAACCGGATATAGCGCGCTTGCCAATTATGGTGGACTCGTCCAAGTGGGAGGTCATTGAAGCTGGACTGAAATGCATCCAGGGCAAGGGCGTGGTCAATTCCATCAGCCTCAAAGAAGGCGAAGACGAGTTTATTGAAAAAGCCCGCCTTTGCATGCGCTACGGCGCCGCCGTGGTGGTGATGGCGTTCGACGAAACCGGACAGGCGGATACCGCCGCCCGCAAAAAAGAAATCTGCGAGCGCTCTTACCGGGTGCTGGTCGACAAACTTGGCTTTCCACCGGAAGACATTATTTTTGATCCCAATATCTTTGCCGTGGCCACCGGCATTGAAGAGCACAACAACTACGCCGTTGACTTTATTGAGGCCACGGCGTGGATTCGCGAGAACCTGCCGCACGCCGGCATATCCGGCGGCGTTTCCAATGTGTCGTTTTCCTTTCGCGGCAACAACCCGGTGCGCGAAGCCATCCACTCGGTCTTTTTATACCACGCCATTAAAGCGGGCATGAGTATGGGGATCGTCAACGCCAGCCAGCTGGCCGTGTACGACGACTTACCGCAAGAGCTGCGCCAAAAAGTAGAAGACGTCATTCTTAACCGCAGCGATGGTGCCACCGAAGCGCTGCTCGATATTGCCGAAAAATACCGCGAAGGCGGCAGCGACTCGGTCAAAAAAGAAGACCTGGAGTGGCGCAGCTGGGATGTCAAAAAGCGTATTGAGCACTCACTGGTCAAAGGTATCTCCGCCTATATTGTCGAGGACACCGAGCAGGCCCGACAGCAGGCAGAGAAGCCTCTGGATGTGATCGAAGGACCACTGATGGACGGCATGAACGTCGTTGGCGACTTGTTTGGTGCGGGCAAAATGTTTCTGCCGCAAGTGGTGAAATCCGCGCGGGTAATGAAACAGTCGGTGGCCTATTTGCAGCCCTACATCGAGGCAGAAAAAGTCGAGGGCGCCAAGCCTAACGGCAAAATACTCATGGCGACTGTCAAAGGCGATGTGCACGACATTGGTAAGAACATTGTCGGTGTTGTCTTGCAGTGCAACAACTTTGAAGTGGTGGACCTGGGCGTAATGGTGCCCGGTGAAAAAATCCTGCAGACCGCGGTGGAGGAAAACTGCGATATCATCGGCCTGTCAGGCCTGATCACCCCGTCACTGGATGAAATGGTCAGTGTTGCCCGTGAAATGGAGCGCCAGGGCATCAACAAGCCGCTTCTTATCGGCGGCGCCACCACCTCCAAGGCACACACCGCGGTCAAGATTGATCCGGTACTGAACATCAATCAGGCGGTCTATGTTGCCGATGCCTCGCGCGCAGTTGGTGTGTGTTCGACACTGCTGTCGGACACGGCGCGGGACAAGTACGTCGCGGATATCAAAGAGGAATACGAGGCAGTGCGCGTACGCAATGCCAACCGCAAACCTCGTGGCACCCTGCGCAGCTACCAGGCGGCGATTGAGCACGGCTTTAAAGGCGACTGGGACAACTACGACCCACCGGCACCGAGCTTTACCGGCATCAAAGTGTTTAACGATTACCCCTTAAGGGATTTGCTTGACACCATCGACTGGACGCCGTTTTTTATCAGCTGGGATCTGGCCGGTAAATACCCGCGCATTCTCGAGGACGAGGTGGTTGGTGAGGCGGCGCGCAGCCTGTTTGACGATGCCCAGTCTATGCTCAACAAGCTGATTGATGAAAAGTTGATTCAGGCACGCGCCGTAATTGGCTTTTGGCCCGCCAATACCGTCAATCACGACGACATTGCCGTTTATAGCGAAGATGGCAAAGAGCTGGCGCGCCTGCACCACTTGCGCCAGCAACAGCAAAAGCCCGGCAACCGCAAGCCCAACTTTTCCCTGGCCGACTTTGTTGCCCCCAGCGACAGCGGCAAGCAGGACTACATCGGCGGCTTTGCCGTCACCGCTGGCATCGGCGCCGAAGAGCTGGCCAAAAAATACGAGGCCAAAGGTGACGACTACAACGCCATTATGGTGAAGGCTCTCGCTGACCGGCTGGCCGAATCGCTGGCTGAACATATGCACCGGCGCGTGCGCAAGGAGTTCTGGGGCTACGACCAGGGCGAACAACTCGATAACGAGGACCTGATCCGCGAACGCTATAGGGGCATTCGCCCGGCACCCGGCTACCCCGCCTGTCCGGATCACACAGAAAAAGGCACCTTGTTCACACTGCTGGACGCTGAGAAAAACATCGGCATCACACTCACCGAACACTTCGCCATGTATCCCACAGCCGCTGTCTCCGGCTGGTACTTCTCGCACCCTGAATCGGAGTACTTCGCTATCGGCAAGGTCGAGAAGGATCAGGTGCAATCACTGGCAGAGCGCAAAGCCATGCCACTGGCCGATCTTGAGCGCTGGCTGAGCCCGGTGCTCGGTTATGAGCCGGAAAAATAAACCTTGAGGACTCTAAGGCCTCGCAGAGCGAGGCCTTAGAGTGTAAAAGACGTTAAGTAATCCTTTACCCAGACTTTCCTATCATTACGCCGTCTGAGACGGGACCGCCCTAGAATGTTGGCCAATAACATCCTTGAGGCAAAACCGTGTCAGCAACCCACAAAACCTCCATTCGCTTTTACGAAATAGACCTGTTGCGGTTTCTCTCCGCCGTAATGGTGGTGCTATTCCACTATATCTACGTCAGTAAGCGCGACGACATGACACCGCCTCTGGAATTTCACCGCTATATCGACTGGGGGCACTACCTCTACGTTGGCATCAACTTCTTTTTTATTATCAGCGGCTTTGTCATTTTGATGAGCGCGCGCGACCGGCAGCCGGGCGCTTTTTTTATTTCCCGCGTTGTGCGACTCATGCCCGCCTACTGGTTCTGCGTGGTGGCGACCAGTATTGCCATTATCGTCTTCAACCAGCCGGGCATCACTGTGGCGCTGGATCAATTTTTTGCCAATCTCACCATGGCCCACATCGGCCTCGGCTATGACCACATTGATACGGCCTATTGGACGCTCTGGCTGGAGTTGAAGTTCTACGCGGTTATCTGGCTGCTGTGTTTGTTGGGCTGGCTTAAGCACATTGCCCATTTGCTGCTGGTCACTTTGATTGCCTCCATCGCCGCCTTATCGACCCCTTACGCCGAGCAGTTTGATCGCTTCGGCAATATGTTTATTTACGCTTTTCCTCACTGGTGGGGTTACTTTGCCTGCGGTTGTACCTTTTATCTCATCCACCGCGATGGCTTTTTGCCCTACTACCGTCTATTGCTTGGGCTATCGTTGATTTTCGTGCTTCTGCAAGCAGCGGTTTTCGGCAAGATTATGGCCGGCTGGTTTTCAGAACCGTTTAACCCTTGGGTTTTGGCTGGTTCTAACCTGCTGTTTTTTGCATTTTTCTGCGTCATTGTGTTTGCGAAAAACAATCCATTAAGACGCAAGTCATTTCTCTATCTGGGTGTACTCACCTACCCGCTCTATTTACTCCACCAATACATCGGCTATCTCTGGCTCACCTACATGAGTGACAAGGTTGACCACGAGTTATTGCTCTGGGGAACCCTGGCGGGAATGTTGCTAATGGCGGTTTTCGTTTACCGTTTTATTGAAAAGCCCTTGGCACCGCATCTAAAGCGATGGCTGAAAAAGCGAGTGCGTTCTCCTGGGGGCCAGGGCCAAGGCGCCGGATAAACACCAGTGCAGTGCTTTGTTGCGCAGCGTTTGGAAAACGCTGCGCAACAAACTTCACCCCAATTAGCGCGCTTGCAATGCGCGGGTAATGGCCTCAACAATCGCCGGGTAGACCACCTCACCCGTAGCACGATTAAACAAACCACTGCCGCCGTCACCCGTGTAACCTGCGTCCCAGTAGACGGGCACTAATCCATGAGTCACCGCCGAGGCTGTCACATACTGGTTCCAGTAAACCCGGTAGGCCTCGTGCCAGGGCACCTGAAATCGGCTCATGGCCCCGTACTCGCCGAGAATAACGCCCACCCCCTGATCGACGAAGCGCGACTTCATTCTGCCAAACTGCGCATCCACATGGGTCTCATTGGCCCAGGGTTCGCTCAGTGAGGCATCTTCAGCTCTGTCGCCCCACTGCGTCACCTGGCTGTCGGGGTTCAGGGTAAAGTTGTAGGGGTCGTAATAGTGCACTTCTACCAGAAGCTTATCGTCAGCCGGATCCTCGGGCATCTCAAAGAAATTCAGGGTGTGATCGATGTTGGTATTAAAGCCCTGCACCACCACAAACCGCTCGGTGTTATTGCCTCCGGTGGCTCTGATGGTGTCTACACAAACTTGGTTAAAACCATTTTGCACGGTGTAGTACTCTTCGGTGGGAGTTCCATAATCCCCCTCCACCAAGACCTCATTGGTACAGGCAAAGAGCAGCGCCGAACCAAAAGCGGAGAAACGCTCGGCAATCTGCTGCCACATGACCGCCAATCGCCCGCGCACATAGTCCTGTTCGGCGTAGGTGGGCTGCATCCAGCCACCATCCCAGTGAATATTCAGCATCACGTAGAGCTCTGCGTCCAGCGCATAGGTCACCACCTCATGCACACGTTCCATCCAGGCCGGCTCAATGGAGAAGCTGGCTTCATCGCTGAACCGACTCCAGGCCACAGGAATACGAACGGTGTCGAAGCCCGCCGCTTTCACCGCCTGCAACAGCTCTGGGGTGGTGATGGGGTTGCCCCAGGCAGTCTCGCTGCCTAAGGCCTCCAAGGTGTTGCCAAGATTCCAGCCCACACCCATCTCCCGGGTCAGCTCGACGCTGCTCATGCCCGCCATTGAGACAGCACTGGAGCTGGATGAAACAAGACTCGATTGAGAGACGGAAGACTCACTGGAAGAGGAGGACACCACGGCTTCACTGCTACTGAAAACTCCGGGCGCGGATGACTTTGAAGGGCCACCACCACTGGAGCCGCAGGCACAAAGAGCTAACAGCAAGCCAGTCAAAAGGGTTAAACGGTAAATGGACACGGGATACTCCTGAGTTATTATTCTGACGCCACCCACTGTACCGCAATTAATTTTATATTTAAAATAAATTTTTACCTGTGAGCCAAGCTATCGGATTTTACCCGCTTAAAAGTGTATCGAAGCGGTAAACCTTGATCGTCTCCAGCCCAGCCCTTCGAGCTCGCAACACTCTGCTCAAGACGCTCCTGGCGCTTTCGCGGTTCTATATCGGGTTTGATATGCAAAAATGCTCAACTGCAGGAGGCACAAGATCGGCCGAACGCCTCCTGCCAGCCTTGTGTGCGTAAAAAAACCGCCAGAGGTGCAATACCCTTGGCGGTTTTCGATGTATGGCGGAGAAGGAGGGATTCACATGGGCGCGCCCATGCGCCCAGCCCTTCGGGCTCGCTGAGCTCGATGCAAAACGCTCCTGGCGTTAGTAACCGGCCACATCCATGTACCCGCCTTCGGGCTCGCTGCGCTCGGTGCAAAACGCTCCCGGCGTTTTGTCGACCCTCTATCGGGTTTGATGTGCACGGATGCACAAATGCCGCGACTGCAGGAGGCACAAGAGCGGCCGAACGCCTCCTGCCAACCTTCTGTGCATAAAAAAACCGCCAGAGGTGCAATAACCCTTGGCGGCTTTCAATGTATGGCGGAGAAGGAGGGATTCGAACCCTCGATACCGTTAGGTATACTCCCTTAGCAGGGGAGCGCCTTCGGCCACTCGGCCACTTCTCCGTTGCAATGTGTCTCAGCGACAGGCCCGTGGGCGTCTCGTCAACTGGGGCGGCATCATACCATATTTGGCAGAAATTCAAAGGCTTAAGCGTTTAAGCCCTCGGTTTTTTGCGGCACTTGGTGAGAGCTTCACCAAGCTGCATAAAAAAACGGCAACTCAAGGTTGCCGTTTGTCCAGTCTCTATCCCGTTAACCGAGATCTTCTTCCTGGTTTTGCTTTTCACGCTGAATGCGCTGGTAAATCTCTTCACGGTGAACGGCGATATCTTTTGGCGCATTAACGCCAATACGTACCTGATTGCCTTTCACTCCGAGCACGGTCACGGTGACTTCATCACCAACCATAAGGGTTTCGCCAATACGGCGAGTCAAAATCAACATAACAATCTCCTTAAATCCATCCTGTAGCTACGCGGCCGTGATTCCCGTATCCACTGCCGCTAAACGCCCCCCTGATGCGAAATCACAACTGCCTGCCTGTCGCAGGTCTCAAGTGCTGACACTCTCAGTATTGCTCATTTTTCGCAAAACGGGGAATTGCCCCCATAAAATTTTACGGATTTTTTCAAACCCGGATCATCCGTTTTCTCGCGCACAGTGAGCCGCAAAGTGACTCAGTGATCAAGCCTGTGCAGATTCGGCGTCCAAGCCGAATGCGCTGTGCAAGGTTCGCACAGCCAACTCTAAATACTTCTCGCTGATGATTACCGAGATTTTAATCTCCGAGGTGGTGATCATCTGAATGTTAATACCCTCTTCGGCCAGCGCCGTAAACATGGTAGAGGCCACACCCGCGTGTGAACGCATGCCCACGCCAACAATAGATACCTTGGCAATGCCATCGTCACTGATCACCTCGCGCGCGCCGATCTCCTGGGCAACGCCAGCGAGCAAATCCACAGCTTTTTTCATATCACCGCGATTGACGGTAAAGGTCAGATCCGTCGTATTATCCGCGCCGACGTTCTGTACGATAACATCCACCTCAATATTCGCCTTACCCACCGGTGCCAGAATTTTAGAGGCAATTCCTGGGGTGTCGGGAATACCGGCCAGAGTAATCTTGGCCTCATCGCGGTTAAAAGCGATCCCGGAGACAACGGGCTGTTCCATAGTGCTATCTTCCTCGTCGAGGGTAATCAAAGTGCCGGGGCCGTCCTTAAAGCTGGACAACACCCGCAGCGGTACATTGTATTTGCCGGCAAACTCCACAGAGCGAATCTGCAACACCTTGGAACCCAGGCTGGCCATTTCCAGCATTTCCTCAAAGGTGATTTTCTCAAGCCGGCGGGCCTTTTCTACCACCCTCGGATCGGTGGTGTATACGCCATCCACATCGGTGTAGATCTGACATTCATCGGCCTTGAGCGCCGCCGCCAGGGCAACCCCGGTGGTATCGGAGCCACCGCGGCCCAGCGTGGTGATATTGCCACTGTCATCCACACCCTGGAAACCCGCGACCACCACAACACGGCCGGCATTGAGATCAGCGCGCATATTCGCCTCATCAATCTCCTGAATCCGGGCCTTGGTGTGGGCACTATCGGTGAGAATACGCACCTGGGAGCCAGTATAAGAGCGCGCATCGCAACCGCGCTTTTTCAGCGCCATGCACAACAGGGCGATGGTCACCTGCTCGCCGGTGGAGACGAGCACATCCATCTCTCTCGGGTCGGGCGTTTCCTGAATGTCCTTGGCCAGGGCAATCAGGCGGTTGGTTTCACCGCTCATGGCGGACACTACCACGACCATATCGTGTCCTTGGGCCCTAAACCCGGCAACTTTCTCAGCTACCGCTTCAATGCGCTCGATGGTTCCTACAGAGGTGCCACCGTATTTCTGTACCAATAAGCTCATTCCCGGCCTATTCCTCACATTTCCCGTGAAATTGACGCATTTATCTGCATGATCGCAAAAAGGCGGCAATTAAACACCAAACTAAGACAAATGTTAATCAGTTTGTTGCCTGTTCAAACACTTTTTTACAGTCAAACCGACTTTAAGCAAACTTATCCAAGGTTTTCCTTGACCCAAGGCACTACGCTGGCAAGCGCAGCGTCGATAGCCGCCACGTCGCTGCCACCACCCTGCGCCATATCCGGCCGGCCACCGCCCTTACCGCCGACCTGCTCGGCCACGTATCGCATGAGCTCGCCGGCCTTAATCCGGGCGGTAGCGTCTTTGGTCACCCCGGCGACCAGAGCGACCTTACCCTCGTCCTCGGCAGCCAAGAGCACAACGGCAGTACCCAGCTTGTTTTTCAGTTGATCGGCGCTATCGCGCAGTGACTTGGCATCGGCCCCTTCGAGCTTGACGGCCAGCACCTTGATACCGGAAACCTCTACAGCCTCAGCCACCAGGTCGCGGCTGCCGGCGCTGGCCAACTTGGTCTTCAGAGCGGCCAGCTCCTTTTCCAGCTTGCGGTTTTGGCCCACCAACTGCTCGAGCTTGTCCACGAGCGAGTCAGGGCTCGCCTTGATCAGCGCCGCCGCGCGCCCGAGGCGCTGCTCAGCGGTGTCAAACGCCGCCAGCGCCGACCTGCCGGTGATGGCCTCAATCCGGCGCACGCCAGACGCAATGCCCGACTCACTGACAATGCGCATTAAGCCGATATCACCAGTGCGCTTGACGTGAGTGCCGCCACAAAGCTCGACCGAGAAACGATCGGTACCCATGCTCAGCACGCGGACTTGTTCGCCATACTTTTCGCCAAACAGCGCCATAGCGCCTCTGGCCTTGGCAGTCTCCATATCACACAGCTCGGTGGTGACTTCTGTGTTGGCTAAGATTTGATCGTTGACCATGCTTTCAATGCGCTTGAGCTCCTCGGCCGTGACGGCTTCAAAGTGGGAAAAATCAAACCGCAGCCGCTCGGAGTCCACCAGCGAGCCTTTCTGCGTGACATGCTCGCCCAACACTTGACGCAGCGCCGCGTGCAGCAAGTGCGTCGCAGAGTGGTTGAGCGCCGTGGCTCCACGCACACCGGCATCCACCTGGCCACTCAAACGGTCGCCCTGGCTCACCTTACCGTGCAGTACCCGGCCGATATGGAGAAAGTGCGCGCCTTGTTTAATACAGTCGCGCACCTCAAAGCGCACACCATCAGCCTCCAGGTAACCGCTGTCGCCCACCTGACCACCGGATTCGGCGTAAAACGCCGTGCGATCCAGCACCAAGGCAGCGTCATCGCCCTCTGACAGCTCAGTCACAACGGCGCCGTCGCGCAAGATGGCGAGTACCTGGCTGTCCGCATTCAGCTCAGTGTAGCCGCTGAAAACCGTAGCGGGCACATCCAGCGCCGCCTGGGTGTAATCGACTTTAAAATTACCGGCCGCACGCGCGCGCTGGCGCTGGGCTTCCATCGCCGCCTCATAGCCTGAGTGGTCAATGGTCAGCTCGCGCTCGCGAGCGATATCCGCTGTGAGATCAACCGGAAAACCATAGGTATCGTAAAGGGTAAAGACAACTTCACCGGGAATTTGACGGCCGCTCAGTGCGCCAAGGGCCTCTTCAAGCACCGCCATGCCTTTGTCGAGGGTCTTGGCAAACTGCTCCTCTTCGGCGAGCAGCACCTTGGCAATTTGACTCTGGCGCTCTTTAAGCTCCGGGTAAGCATCGCCCATGACTTCGGCCAGCGCTGCCACCAAAGTGTGAAAGAATGCCTGACTCTGACCCAACTGATGACCGTGGCGAATGGCGCGGCGGATAATGCGGCGCAGCACGTAACCGCGCCCTTCATTGGAAGGCAGAACACCGTCGCTGATCAAAAAAGCGCTGGAGCGGATGTGATCGGCAATCACGCGCAGGGACTTGTTTTCAAGATCCGAAGCACCGGTAGCCGCCGCCGCGGCTTTCAGCAGGTGCTGGAATAAGTCGATTTCATAGTTGGTATGTACGCCCTGCATGACGGCGGCAATGCGCTCCAACCCCATTCCGGTATCGATGGAGGGGTTGGGCAAAGGTTTCAACTCGCCGCTGCTCTGGCGCTCGTACTGCATAAACACCAGATTCCAGATTTCGATATAACGATCGAGATCGTCGTTTTCACTGCCGGGCGGGCCACCGGGCACATCGGTGCCGTGATCGTAAAATATCTCGGAACTGGGGCCACAGGGGCCGGTATCACCCATCTGCCAGAAGTTGTCTTCGTCCAGGCGGGAGAAACGCTCGGCGCTGACACCGACTTCCTTCAGCCAGATATCCGCTGCCTCGTCGTCCGAGACGTGGACGGTGATCCACAGGCGCTCCGGGGGCAGCTTGAGTACGCCGGTGAGAAACTCCCAGGCAAAGGCGATGGCATCGCGCTTGAAATAATCGCCAAAGCTGAAGTTGCCCAGCATTTCAAAAAAGGTGTGGTGACGGGCGGTGTAACCGACGTTTTCCAAATCGTTATGCTTACCACCGGCACGGACGCAACGCTGCGAACTGGTCGCCCGGCTGTAATCGCGCTGCTCGCCGCCCAAAAACACGTCCTTGAACTGGTTCATGCCGGCATTGGTGAACAGCAAGGTCGGGTCATTGCCCGGTACCAGCGAGCTGGAAGGAACAATGCTGTGGCCCTTGGACGCAAAGTAGTTTAAAAAGGCATCGCGAATTTCAGCGCTCTTCATAGTGTTTCCGTTGGTCAGTCTAATACGATCGGTTGCTTGAGGTGCAAAGGCGGGAGTTATTGATGTTTGTGCGCCTGCTTTTCTTCATCGCTCAGCGTCCGGGCTTCGGATTCCAGCATCACGGGAATACCGTCACGTACTGGGTAGGCCAGACCGCTCTCCCAACACACCAGCTCGGAAGCCTCGCGGTCGTACTCAAGCTCGCCTTTACTCACGGGGCAAACCAGTATGCTGAGCAACTTTTTGTCAATCATTCCTCTGTAACCTCAGATTGGCCCGGGCCTCAAGCCCGGTTAAGGGGCGCTATATTACACCGCCTGCGCCCCCGTGTCTCTGTGCTGCCGGCTTATTGCGCACTGGGCATCGGGCCTACCAGCACCGTGGGGTCCACTCGCTCATCCAGCCAATTCATTCGCCAGTCCAGATGCGGACCTGTCGCCCGTCCGGTGGCGCCGACCTCGGCAATCGCGTCTCCCTGGCCGACCTCATCACCCACAGCCACAAAAAGCTTAGACAGGTGGATAAACGTGGACGAGAGTCCGTGACCATGGTCGATAATCAGCGTGCCACCGGAGTAGAACAAGTCGGGCTCGGCTAGTGTCACCACGCCAGCTGCCGGGGCAACGACCCGCGTGCCCGTGGGAGCGGCAATGTCTACGCCATAATGCGGTGCGCGCGGCTCGCCGTTATAGACGCGCTGCGATCCATACACCCCTGTGATGGGGCCGATTAACGGCCATTTAAAGGCCTGCATAAAGTCCGTAGCCTCGCGCTCGGTTTGACGCGCCAACCAGACCTTCTCCGCCTCTTTGCGGGCGCGCTCACGCTGCTCCTGTGAGGGCGTCACCGTTTTCTGCGGCACGCCCTCTATGCGCTGAATCCGGTAATCGCGCCGGGCGATATCGTAGACGTTTTCCCAGGATTGCCCTTGATAGCGAATTGCCAATGTAGCCGTCGGCTCGGCATCGCGCCCAAGACCAACCACAAATTCGCCTTTGGGACCGATAGCGATGTTTTTACCGTTAAAGCGCACCTCGCTGCCGGGCACCGCCTTGCCGCGCACAATACCGCCCTGCTGCCAGCCACCGTCCAGCTCCAGCAACAGAGATTCACTCGCCCCGACCGAACCCGCCACACACCAGAGCAGAAAACACAACGCCAAACGCCTCATAACAGCCTCTCGTCCAAATCCGTTGCCACATCATATAAAAAAACGGCAGCCGAAGCTGCCGTTTTAAAACTATGGTGATCATAGTTTAATCGCCAACACGTAGCACCTTCATGGTATTGGTGCCGCCGAGCTGGTTGCTATCGCCAGCGGTCAGAATGACCAGGTCACCTTCCACCAGCACGCCCTTGTCTTTCAAAATATCAATGGCGCGAGTGTAGTCTTCCTGACAGGGCACCGCATGAGTGTCAAAAGGCACGGGCTGCACACCGCGATACAGAGCCACGCGGCGCTGGGTATCGATGTGGCGCGAAAAGGCAAAGATCGGCAGGGAGGACCCCACCCGCGACATCAGACGCGGCGTCGTGCCCGACTCGGTCAAGGCGATAATCGCCTTGGCGCCTTTCACATGGTTGGCGGTATACATGGTGGCCAGGGCGATGGACTGGTCGATAGAGCCAAACTCTTCATCCACCCGGTAGGTGTCGTAGCTCGCTTGAGGGTGCTTTTCGGCGCCGACAATCACGCGCGCCATGGCCAGCACTGTCTCCACCGGAAAATTACCGGCCGCCGTTTCGGCTGAGAGCATAACCGCATCGGTGCCGTCGAGCACCGCGTTGGCGACGTCAAAGACTTCGGCGCGGGTCGGCATAGGTGAGTTGATCATCGACTCCATCATCTGAGTCGCCGTAATCACCACTTTGTTCTGAGCGCGGGCGCGGCTGATGATGCGCTTTTGCACACCGATCAGTTCTTCGTCACCGATTTCCACACCCAGATCACCACGCGCCACCATAACAGCGTCACTGGCCTCGATAATGGAGTCGAGGGTCTCGTCATCGGCCACCGCTTCGGCGCGTTCGATTTTTGATACCAGCCCCGCCTTACCGCCGGCTTCTTGCAACAGCTTGCGCGCGGTGTTCATATCAGCGGCGCTGCGCGGAAAAGACACAGCCAGATAATCAACATCGATTTCAGCCGCTGTTTTGATGTCCGCAAAGTCTTTCTCGGTCAGCGCTGGTGCCGTCAAGCCGCCGCCTTGGCGGTTGATGCCCTTATTGTTCGACAAAGGACCGGCAACACTGGTGGTGCAGTGCACTTGAGTGCCGTCAATTTTGTCCACGTCCAAAACAACGCGGCCATCATCCAGCAACAGCTTGTCGCCCGGTTTGCAGTCACCCGGCAGCTCTTTGTAGTCGATTCCCACACGCTCGGCGTTGCCGGCGTCGCGGTCAAGTGCCGCATCGAGAATGAACTTGTCGCCGATGTTCAGGCGAATCGGACCATTAGCGAAACGGGCGATGCGGATTTTCGGCCCCTGCAAGTCACCCAGCACCGCCACATAGCGGTTGTGCTTGGCGGCGATACGGCGCACGGCCTCTGCGCGGTTTTTGTGATCTTCCGGTGAGCCGTGGGAAAAATTCAGGCGGACGACATTAACGCCCGCGAGAATCAGCTTTTCCAGAACCTCTTCCGACTCGGATGCCGGGCCCAGCGTACTGACGATTTTGGTACGGCGTAACATAACCTTCTCTCTTACTTGGCGTTCATCAGTGCGATGGTGTTGTCCAGCATACGGTTGGAGAAACCCCACTCGTTGTCATACCAGGACATGATTTTCACCCAGCGGCTGCCCATCACTTTGGTCTGCTTGGAGTCAAAGTTGGATGAAGCCGGGTTGTGGTTGAAGTCGATAGACACCAGCGGCTCGTCGTTGTACACGAGAACGCCTGGCATGTCTTTTTCGGCGGCTTCTTTCATGGCATCGTTGATTTGCTCGACCGTGACGTCCTGCTGAAGCAAGACGTTCAGATCCACCAGAGAAACGTTGATGGTCGGCACACGCACCGACATGCCATCCAGCTTGCCGTTCAGCTCCGGCAGCACCAGACCAACCGCACGGGCGGCACCAGTAGAGGTAGGGATCATGGACTGGGTCGCCGAGCGAGCACGATAAATGTCTTTGTGGAAAACATCACTCAGGTGTTGATCGTTGGTGTAAGCGTGGATAGTAGTCATTGAGCCCTGCTCAATACCGAACTTATCGTTCAAAACCTTCGCCACTGGCGCCAAGCAGTTAGTGGTGCACGAGGCGTTAGAGATAATTTCGTCGGACGCTTTCAGGGTGTCGTGGTTCACACCATAGACCACGGTCGCATCCACGTCGGTGCCCGGGGCAGAAATAATCACTTTCTTGGCGCCGGCTTCCAGGTGCGACTTGGCTTTCTCGCGACTGGTGAAAATACCAGTGCACTCGTAGACCACATCCACACCCAATTTGCCCCATGGCAGATCGGCCGGGTTGCGCTCGGCGGTAATCAGGATTTCGTCGCCGTTGACAATCATCTTGTCGCCATTAACGGATACCTCGCCCGGGAAACGCCCGTGCACCGAATCGTACTTGGTCAGGTGGGCGTTCAGGTTGGCATCACCCAAGTCGTTTACCGCGACCACTTGGATGCGGTCACGATAGCCGGATTCATAGAGTGCGCGCAGCACATTGCGGCCAATGCGTCCGTAACCGTTAATCGCTACTTTAATCGTCATGTGTTTCTCTCCTGTAAATTTTCGCTGCCCACGGGCAGTTCATCAATTCAATAAAGTTAGGGTGCCATCCACAGAGGCAGCGACACCCGGGCCGAAGTGTCTCGAATTAACGCTCGAGACTGGCCGCCTGGCGTGCAAGGGTTTCAATCTCGTCCCACTTTTTCTCCGCAATCAGGTTTTTCGGTGCCATCCAGGTACCACCGACGCAAGCCACGTTCGGCAGCGCCAGGTAGGTAGGTGCTTTGTCCAGGTTAATACCGCCGGTCGGGCAAAAGGTAATCTGCGGCAAAGGCCCGCCAATCGACTTGACCATATTCACGCCGCCCGCCGCTTCCGCCGGGAAGAATTTCATATGGGTAAAGCCGTGAGCGAGCAAATTCATCGCTTCGGACGGGGTTGCAATACCAGGCAGGAGCGGCACGGGACACTGCTTGGCCGCTTCAATCAACTCCGGGGTGGTGCCCGGGCTAACCATAAACTTCGCGCCAGCGGCTACCGAGTTTTCCAGATCCTTCGGGGTAATCACGGTACCGGAACCGATCACCGCATCCTCGGGCAGAGCCTCGACCATGGCTTTGATGGCATCCAGAGCGACCGGCGTGCGCAGGGTAATTTCAAGTACCTTGAGGCCACCGTTGTAGAGCGCCTGCGCCAGAGGAACGGCGTCTTCCAGACTGTCAATTACCATCACCGGCACTACCGGTGCGACTTTTACAATTTCATCTATACCTAGACCCACTTAATCGTCCTCGCAGTCTGTAGGGTTTTGCTCTCAAGGAGCCCAATACACAGTGACCGGCACGTCATGCTGTTTCAGCACCGCACGCACCGGCATTTCGGCCACATCGTCTCCGGCCAGAGCCTCGCGATAAGTGGCCAGCTTCTCATCACCGGAAATCAGCAGCAGTAAGTGCCGCGAGTTGACAATGCCCGCCAAAGACAGCGTCATCCGCTCTGTACAATCGCCCGTCACTTCGCTTTTGATAGCGCTGATGGCACTGCACAAATTTTTGGTTTCAAGCGCTTCGGTCAACCCTTTGGCGTGGGGAAACAGCGAGGCTGTGTGACCGTCCGGCCCCATACCCAACACCGTGACATCGAAGGGTGACGCCAATGTGTGGTAGGCCGCTTCACACTGAGCCAGTCCATAAGAGGCAGTGGCTGAAGTATTTTTCATGCCGATCAGCTTGGCGTTGGCCGCGTTGTTTTGCAGCAGCGTCTTTACAATAAACGCTTCGTTGCTTTTGTCGTGGTCAAAGTCCACCCAACGCTCGTCCACCAGAGCCACTTTGATTTTGTCCCAATCCAGCTCGGCTTCAGAAAGGCGCTTGTAAATAGGCGCCGGAGAGCTACCCCCAGAGACCAAAAAGCTGGCCGCCTCACGGGTTTCAATGGCCTCACGCAACGCTTCAATGCTGTGCTCAAAGACCGCATCAATCATCTGCTCGCGCGAATCAAAAAAACGCTCTTCGATGGACATCAGCTCTCCTCCGTAATATTTTCACCGACGTTAAACCAGTTGCGGCCATCGCACTTGAGCAAATCTTCCGAGGCCTTGGGTCCCCAGCTACCGGCCGGATACGGCTGAGGCTTGTTTTCCGGGCGCTGCCAGGCTTCGATAATGGGATCAATCCACTGCCAGGCAGCGTCGACCTCGTTGCGATGAATAAACAGCGCAGGGTTGTTGGCGGCCGAATCGAGCATCAGGCGCTTGTAGGCATCCGAATAAAACTTTTCGTACTTGTCCGTTAGATTCAAACTCAACACACTTGGCACCAATTCGGCTTCGTGCTTTTCCAGGTTGTTGGAAGTCACGATCATCTGCACCCGCTCATCGGGTTGCAGCTGAATCACCAAGCGATTAGGAATCATATTACCGGCCGACTCGGGATAGATATGGTGAGTCACCGTCTTGTACTGGATGATGATCTCGGCGCAGCGCTGCTTTAAGCGCTTACCGGTGCGCAGATAAAACGGCACATTGGACCAACGCCAGTTATCAATGTGTGCACGAATAGCCACAAAGGTTTCCGTGTTACTGTCTTTGCCCAACTCATCCAGGTATCCGGGCACCTGCTTACCGCCCACTTCGCCGGCCACGTACTGACCGCGCACCGTGTTGCGTGCGACATCGTCGCCCACCAGCGGGCGCAAAGCGTCGAGCACTTTAAGCTTTTCGGTGCGGATGCTATCGGCGTTGAGTTTGCTCGGTGGCTCCATGGCCACCAAGCACAGCAGCTGCATCAAATGGTTCTGCACCATGTCGCGCAGCGCACCGGCATCGTCGTAAAAGCTGGCGCGACCCTCTAGACCCACAGTCTCTGAAATACTGATCTCAACGTGATCGATGGATTTCGAATCCCAGAGGTGTTCAAAGATACAGTTGGTAAAGCGCAGCGCCAGCAGGTTTTGCACAGTCTCTTTACCCAGATAGTGATCGATGCGGAAGATCGCATTTTCTTCAAAGTACTGGGCAATTTCAGCGTTGATAGCTTCGGCCGATTTGGCGTCGTAACCGAGAGGCTTTTCGACAACCACTCGCGAGCTGGGGCTGATCATGCCCGAGTCGTGAATGTTCTTACAGCACTGAGAGAAAACCGCTGGCGGTGTCGCCATGTAAAAAATGCGCTCTTCGTTACCCTCGTCCAGAGTTTTTGCCAATGCCGCCCAGTGGTCGTCTAACTCGGTGATATTGATGAACACGCCGTGCAGGCAGGCTTCAAACTCTTTCCAGGTGGCGTTGTCAATTTCGTCATCACGCAGGTAGCCGTAGGCCGCCTCGCGAACAATCTCCAGGTAATTCTCGGCCTGCTCGGTTTTACGAACGGTACCGAAGATACGCGAACCCTTGGGCATTTGGCCCTCGCGGTAGGCGCGGTACCAAGCCGGAATCAGCTTGCGCAATGCCAGATCGCCCGCGCCCCCAAAAATGACAAAATCAAATGGCTTCTGCATTAATAAATCCCACTCGTTTGTAATTCGTTATAACCGCACTTACCAGCGAAATACGGTAGCGCCCTCTTCCGCCGACCCAACGGTCTGGCGCAGTGGCGCGAACAGCTCTCGACCCATGCCCTCGTGGCTGGGTGAGAGGTCAAACTCGGCGTGCTCACGCGCCTTGAGCTCTGCGTCATCCACGTGCAGTTGCAACACCCCATTGTCGGCGTCCACCTCGACGATATCGCCATCGCGCACCAGGCCGATCGGCCCCTTGTCCAGTGCTTCGGGCGTCAGGTGAATGGCTGCAGGTATCTTGCCCGAAGCGCCCGACATGCGACCATCGGTCACCAGCGCCACTTTAAAGCCGCGATCTTGCAACACACCGAGCGGCGGCGTCAGTTTGTGCAGTTCGGGCATGCCACAGGCTTTGGGGCCCTGAAAGCGCACCACCGCGACAAAATCCTTATCCAGCTCGCCGGCCTTAAACGCTTTTTGGAGGTCTTCCTGCGTGTGGAAAACGATCGCCGGGGCCTTGACCTTGCGATATTCAGGTTTCACGGCAGAAACTTTGATCACGCAGCGACCGAGGTTGCCAGTGAGAAGCTTCATGCCCCCTGTAGCGCTGAACGCACACTTGGCAGGACGCAGCACGCCATCGTCCAGGCTCTCTTTAGGGGCGTCGCGCCATACCAGCTTGTCGTTATCCAGGAAGGGCTCTTTGGTGTAAGGCTCAAGACCGCCACTGCCCATTACGGTTTTGACGTCATCGTGCAAAATGCCGGCATCGCGCAGCTCTCGCATCAAAAAGCCCATGCCGCCCACCGCCTGAAAGCGGTTGATGTCGGCAAGACCGTTGGGGTAAATCCGGCACATCAAAGGCACTGCGTCTGAGAGGTCAGACAAGTCCTGCCAATCCACTACCACTCCGGCTGCACGAGCCATCGCCATCAAGTGAATGGCATGGTTGGTAGAACCGCCGGTGGCCAGCAGGCCGACCATTCCGTTGACCACCGATTTCTCATCCACCACTTCGGCCATGGGCGTGTAATTGCCGTGGCTGGTAATGCTTGCCAGCTGTTTAACGGCAGCTTCGGTCAGGGCATCGCGCAGCGGCGTGCCGGGATTGATAAAAGAACTGCCCGGCAGGTGCAGCCCCATAATCTCCATCAGCATCTGGTTGGAGTTAGCCGTGCCGTAGAAAGTGCAAGTACCGGCACTGTGGTAGGAGGCACTCTCGGCCTCAAGCAGCTCCTTACGACCGACCTTGCCCTCGGCAAACAGCTGGCGTACGCGCACTTTCTCGGCGTTGGGCAGGCCTGGGGTCATGGGGCCGGCGGGGATAAAGATAATGGGCAACTGGCCAAACGACAGCGCGCCAATGGTCAAACCGGGGACAATCTTGTCGCAAATACCCAGGCACATGGCGCCGTCGAACATATCGTGCGATAGCGCAATGGCCGTGGCCATGGCGATCACATCGCGGGAAAACAGCGACAGGTCCATGCCATCGCGCCCCTGGGTCACACCATCGCACATGGCGGGTACGCCGCCGGCAAACTGAGCGGTCATGCCAACGGAATGTGCCGCTTTTTTAATCAGGTCCGGGTAGGTGTGGTAAGGCTCGTGCGCCGACAACATTTCATTGTAGGCCGAGACGATGCCCAAATTGGGCGCGTCGCCCTCGGCCAAGGCCTCCTTGTCGGAGGCGCCGCAAGCGGCGAAGCCGTGCGCCAGGTTGCCGCAGGACAGGCGCTTACGCGCCGGGCCATTGGAGCGTCCGCGCTCGACTTTGGCCAGGTAAGCCTCGCGCGTCGCGCGGCTTTTTTCGATAATTCGGTCGGTAATTGCAGCGATCTTGCTATCGGTCATTTCGTTACCACTGATCCAGTATGCTCAGAAATACAGACGACGGCTGGTGGGCTTGCCCACTGTAAGCCGCTTGTGTGGCTGTAATGTGTCACTCTCTTCTCATCCACGGCGTACGTGGCTGGCCACCCGGCAGATATGCTCTTGTGAGGCCCGGCGCTTTAGCGCTCTGTAGTAAATCGTCTTAAAAACAACAAAACGACACCCCGGCCCGGCCAGGGCCGCGGTATCGTCCGGTGGGCGCTAAGCCCCTGTTGGCACCCGCCATGCGGGGCCAGCCGGCCTTAGGGCCGGGCGTTCTTGTAATATTCTATCAGATTGCGGGTTGAGGCATCATGCTTGGCGTCCAGCTCGGCGTCGGGCGCCAGTTCGTCCTGAATCCCCTTGGCCAGCACCTTGCCCAGCTCCACACCCCACTGATCGAAGGAGTGCACCTGCCAGATAATGCCCTGCACGAAGATTTTATGCTCATAGAGAGCAATCAACGAACCCAGCGAGCGGGCATCGACTTTTTGCATCAATAGGGTATTGGACGGGCGATTACCCTCGTGCACCTTGTGCGGCACGATTTCTTCAATCCGCTCCTCACTCATACCCTTGGCGGCCAGCTCCTCGCGCACCTGCTCGGCGTTAATACCGCGCATCAGTGCCTCGGACTGAGCGAAAAAGTTGGCCATCAGGGCATCGTGGTGACCTTTTACTGCCAGCGAGGGCTCGACCGACCCGATAAAATCAGCCGGCACAATTTGGGTGCCCTGGTGCAGGCACTGATAGAAAGCGTGCTGGCCGTTGATACCCACCTCGCCCCAAATCAATGGGACACTGGAGTAATCGATACGCTCACCCGCCCAGTTAACACTTTTACCGTTACTCTCCATCTCGGCCTGCTGCATATAAGCTGGCAAGCGGTGCAGGCACTGGTCATAAGGTAAGAGCGCATGAGCCTTGCGGCCGAGGAAGTTGTTGTTCCAGATCCCCATCAAAGCCAGCATCACCGGCGCATTTTTCGCCAGCGGCGCTGTGCGGAAGTGCTGATCCATCTCGAAGGCGCCTTCGAGCAGCTCCTGGAACACTTCAAAGCCAAGGTTCAAGGCAATGGGCAGGCCTATCGCCGACCAGAGAGAGAAACGCCCGCCTACCCAGTCCCACATATCGAAGATGTTTTCTTCGGCCACGCCAAACTCCATGGCCTTGGCGCGGTTGGAAGACACAGCGATAAAGTGGCGGTTGATAAAGCTCTTGTCTTTGGCTTTATCCAAAAACCAGGCCTCGGCGGAGCTCGCGTTGGTCATAGTCTCAAGAGTGGTGAAGGTCTTCGAGGCTACGACAAACAGCGTGGTCTCAGGGTCCAGATCGCGCAGGGTGTCGGCAATCTGAAAGCCATCTACATTGGATACATAGTGAACATTGAGCTGGCCATCGCTGTAGGCAGACAGTGCCTCAGTCACCATCAGCGGACCAAGGTTGGAGCCGCCAATACCGATACTGACGATATCGGTCATTTCCTTACCGGTGTAACCGCGCCAGTCACCGCCGCGCACCTGGGACACCAGAGACTTGATACGCTCCAGCTCGTGCTTGACTTGCGAGCGTACATCTTCGCCATCGACTTCCAGCGGCTCACCCGACTGGTCGCGCAGGGCAACGTGAAGCACCGCCCGATCTTCGGTGCGGTTGATTTTCTCACCGGCAAACATCTTGTCGCGGTAGCTGTCGACCTCACAGGCCTCAGCCAGATCCAGCAGCTTGGTACGGGTGTCTTCGGTGATCAGGTTTTTGGAGTAATCGAGCAGAATGTTGGGCGATTGGAGGGAAAACTTGGCAAATCGAAGGTCATCTTCGTCGAACAGGTCACTCATGTGACGCTTGCTCATCTCGCTCGCATGCGCCTGGAGGGTCTGCCAGGCAGTCAATTCGGTACGGCTGGGCATGAGTTACTCCGCATCCTTCTACAGTACTGGTTTAAGTCATACACCGCCCGCAACCACGCCAGTCAGGTAGGCGCGCCAATGTGGTGCGCTCAAACGCTCGAAACCGTGGCAAAAGCAAGGAGACGCAACACAGATGCAGTGCGGTGCAAAAAGGCGGCTATCATAGGCACACAGCCCCTTTGTGTCAATCTGACAAGACGACGCAAGGCTATCCACACTCACCCATCATACAAACGCAGGTCGTTGATAATATTGAAAAAGCTAACTTGAGGTAGCAAAAACACGCGCCTCAGGCGGTCCACTATCGCCACAGCGAGCAAGTACTATATGATGGCCTCCATGAATACTCACAACACACTTCCAGCCGGCGTTATTGAAGGTTTTTTTGGCCGCACCTGGCGCTGGCAGGAGCGGCGCGAGCTGGCGGCGTTCCTCGGCGACAATCGGCTCACCTTTTACCTCTATGCCCCCAAAGCCGACCGCTATTTGCGCAGCCAATGGCGCAGCAACCATCCGCCGCAAGAATGGCAAGAGCTGAAGCAAACCCGCGCCACCTACTCTGATCACCACATCGACTTTGGCGTAGGCCTCAGCCCGCTCGATTTGTGCAGCGCTACCGGCGAGGCAGAGACACAGGCGCTGGACCGAAAAATTCGCGAGCTCAACAAGCTCAATCTGGATTACCTGGCCCTGCTGTTTGATGACATGCGTGGCGACATGCCGCAACTGGCCGAACGGCAGGCTCAATTGGCCTGCCGTTCGGCCGAGCTGAGCAACGCCCGCAAGATCATTCTCTGCCCGACTTACTACTCAACCGATCCGGTACTGGAAAAAGTCTTCGGCAAAGCGCCGGCAAACTATCTGCAAGACTTAGGGCGCCAGCTGGACCCAACTATCGATGTGTTCTGGACCGGTCCTAAGGTATGCAGCGAGCACTACCCTCGCGATCATTTACTGGAAGTCACAGACTTACTGGGCCGCCAACCCTTTTTATGGGACAACTACCCCGTTAATGACGGCGCCGTGCGGTCACAGCATTTGTATTTGGCGGCACCAGAGGACGATCGCGCCCAGATTACCAACCTGATAAGCGGCATCGCCGCCAACCCGATGAATCAGTTTGCTGCATCGTTTCCCGCCCTGGCGGGATTGGGGCGTGCGGTTACTCAGAAACATTATGCCCGTGAGGCCGCCACAGCAGAAATTTTTAATGACCTGTACCCGCAGCAGCTAGCGGCCCAGCTCGCAACGGATGCGCCAAACTTTGCTCGTGTAAAGCTTAGCGATATGAGCGAGACCGAAAAGCTCGACCTTATGGAAATCTATCGCTCATGGCAGAACCGAGCCCCGATCGCCAAGGAGGTGTGCGAATGGTTAGCAGGCGGCTATGAATTTGACCCCAACTGCCTGACAGAGTAATTCGCTAACCGTCGCTGCGACCGAAGTTTATGTAATCTGCCGGGTTTACTGCTTGTCCGGCCTGAACTAGCTCAAAATGCAGATGGGGCCCTGTTGCGCGGCCTGACTCCCCAACCGCCCCCAGACGCTGCCCCTGCAGCACCGTATCGCCCAGCTCTACCGCGGTATCCAGTAAGTGCGAGTAACTGGCCGCTAAGCCAGCCGCATGCCCAACCACAACATAATGCCCCCTGGCATCGTTGTAACCGACCTCAATGACCCGCCCGGTACCCGCGGACAGCACTGGCTGACCTTGCGGCGCCGCTAGGTCGACACCGTGATGAAAGCCGACCTCGCCCGCTACAAACGGGTTCGAACGCTCGCCATACCCGGACGACAGCCGGGCATTTGGCACCGGACTGATCAACCCCACAACTGAAGAGCTGCCAGCCATTCCTGCATGCGCGGGAAAAAGCGTAAATAATACCGTGGCAATAAACACTCTTACCGGCCAAACACTGCGCACGGTTAACGCCCCAGGCTCATAGATTGATTGCACACGCTCCGCCAGCAATTGACCGGGCGACAACTGCATCACCGCAGAAGAGCCCAGCGCCTGCAATTGCGCCGCAGCAAATAAGCTGCGGGCATAACGTTTTCTATCAATGCCGGACTGCCAGATAACGGCCCTATCGCACTGCTTTTCATTGCACTGCACAATCAAGCGCGCACAAAACCATAGCGGCGGAAAATAACAACAGGCTATGCGCATATAGTTGAGACAGAGCAGTTTAAAATCATCGCGCCGTTTAACGTGCGTCAATTCATGGGCCAGCACGGCCTCCACCAAACCGGCTTGAATATTCAGCATAGAGGCAGGCAACACCACCACTGGTCGATAGCTGCCAATGGTATAGGCGTAATCGGCAGTGTCCGTCACAACCAAGCGCGCGCTTTTAACGTTCAACTTAGTTTTTAGCTGCGCAAATGTTTCAGCCACCCAGACCGACGAACAATCCAAAGACTTATAGGCGACTCTGTGCAGGCGGTAACGCTCGCGTTGATACTGCCAAAACAAAAATATGGATGCCAACAGCCAAGCAAGAAACAAAAACAACCCCATTGCAATCGCCAACCACTGCTGAACACTTGCCCCCGGACCGTCAAAACCTAAAGGAGCGGCTATTGGTGACAACGGCGGCAAAACTGACCAGTGCGCCGTCGTATCATGCCAGCTCCACCAGAGCGCAGGCACGACACCGACAGGCACCAGTGCGCGCAGCAGCACCAACCAGCACAGCCCTGCCGCCAAGCCAGGCAAGCGCCGCTGAGCAACAAATGCAACCGGACATAAAATGACAAACCAAATAGAGGCCACTTGCCACTGCAATAATAAATCCGAGGTAAGGCCCGCCAAAAACTCAGCCAATGCTGTCATTGGGGTGCACCCTCTTCGTCATCTAACTTCTGCAGCAAATCTTCCAGCTCAGACAGCTCTGCTTTTGATATTTTTTTTGAGCCCGAAAACAATGACACAACCGAGACGTTATCGACTTCCAAAACACGCTTGGCAAAGTTGTGTACAAGCCTCGCAAGTCCACGCGGCCGATTAATCGCCGCACGATACAAAAAGACGCCATGAAAACTGTCGCGTTCCAACAGTTGCTTTTGCAACATGCGGTCCATCACCGTTTTGGTAGTGGTGTAAGCACGGGCGCCATCTGCCGCAAGAAGGTCATGAACCTCTCTTACGCTCATCTCACCTTGCGCCCACAACACATTCAATACATCGTGTTCTGATTTAGACAACTCTGGCAATTCGTTCACACACACTCCCGACTAAGGTAATGACTGACTTTCTTTAAGGGTTTTCGCAAAGGCCTGATCCAGCCTGGTGGTACTTTCCATACTGTGGCGAATACGCTCCTGTGAAGCACCTTTTTGATGGGCTATTGCTGCGACTCTTCCCTGCCCATGCGAACCCTGTGGATCGAACCAATCAGCCATAGGGTCATTATACGCCTGCATTGCTGGAATTATCTCCCAGCCCTCCGCACGTATTTTGTCAATTAATGCTTCGACAAACAAAGCGGCCGCGTCATTCTCGTGAAGAAGCAATACGTGGTTGGGGGAACGCCCTAGATACTCCAGCGCCAAGCCATCATAAAACTGTATTGCCTGCCACAGCGTTTCGACGTACAAAGCCTCCAACTTTTCCATATCAACCGGCTGCTTGGCGGCAACTGCCTTATCAAACAAATGGCTAATATAAAAATCGTAATTATCTACCGTTACATAGCCATCTTTATACCCCATTTCACCCAGGCGATGGTTCAATTGCACGATTTTACTGGCATCCTCACCTCGGTTTAGATAAGGAAAACGATGAAACGGCGCAAAACCTGGCAGCTTACTCAACACCTGGTGGGCAGTCTCAACCTCTACCATATACTCATCCACCGACAGTTTACCCGCCGATTGATGACTGTGGCTGTGGTTAGCGATCAGGTGCCCGGACTCGGCAAGTGCACGCAACCGCCGCTCACCAGCCTCATCCACACGCACCGTATTGGCAAAAAATATAGCCTGCTCAACACCCGCCTGCTTTAGCGCCTGTATTAGCTGTTCTGTGCGCTGCTCGCCTTGCAGATAGTGGCTGTCCTCGGTGGGGGAATCATCGAAACTGATTGCTATTCTTCCAGCCTGAACGGTATGGCTTAATAACCCCAGCAGCAATAACAATAAAAACTTCATGGTCAGCTCCAGCGAATCAGTTCAGCGGAAAAACTTTGGGTAACGCATCCGTTAACAAGTGGGGAAATGCACTGTGATGTGATGCACCCGGAACAACATCGACACTCAGCGACAACCCTTGATATTGACGCTGGCGCAATTGACGCTCGTAGTTTTTAAGGTCATCCACCATAGTGTGCACTTTAGTATTTTCCTTTTCGCCCACATACATATAAACATTGCCCGGCATCACGTTAGTCTTTTTTGCATACTCACGCTCTAAATCGAACATGACTTTATCGTCATACCAAAGCGACGGACTACCAACGATATAATGCTCAAAAAGAGAAGGCTTGGTAAGCAAAATATAAGCCCCCAAAAGCCCACCAAATGAGTGCCCAATGAGCGCTTTATTGTCCATATCCAAACGATAGTGACTGACCAAAAAGGGCAGTACATCTTTTTCAATAAAAGCGATGTAATCAACCGCTCTGCCGGACACCTGCTTGGCTTCCAACGAGTGAAACGACGTTTCATCAGGCGCAAAGGTAGGTGTGTAATCCCGGGTTCGGCTGGTACCACCGGCATCCCCAGCTGAATAAGATATGCCGACGGCGACAATTTCCTGCATATCTTTCACGGTAAGCAGCTGCAGAACCCCACAAACCGTTGGAAATGCCCAGCCGGTGTCATTCAATACGGCCAAGGGATAACGCTTATCCGAGCTGGCGTAGGACCTCGGCACCCTAACGTACAGCTCATATTGCTTACCATTAATACTGGACTCAATGGTATGGGTAAAAGTCCTGTCGATGCTGTAAGGCACCGCATCCGCAAGCACCCAGCCCCCACACATACATAACAACACCGTCACGCATAACTTTTTCACGACACCTCCTGCGACCAATGAAACCATGTTACTACAAATGTAGCAGTCGAGACCAAAATGTAGCACGAGCACCATACAAGCGCAACAACGCACTTCCGGCAAGCGGGCTCGCAGTTGATCAAGGAATGTTAACGGACTGATATCCGGCAGGGGTTCTGCTAGCATTACGCCACTTGAACCAGCTGACATAGAGCAGCGACTTACGCAATAGGAGAACCCATGAAAACCCGTACCCTCGGTAACACCGGATTCAAAATCAGCGAGGTTGGCCTCGGCTGTTGGCAGCTCGGCGGCGACTTCGGACCCATCGACAACAGCGCTATTGACGGCATTTTTGCAGCCGCCCTTGACGCCGGCATTAACTTTTTTGATACCGCCGATGTCTACGGCGATGGCGCCAGCGAGCGCTTTGTCGGTGAGCACCTGAGCAAAACTTCTCCCAAGCCCCTTATCGCCACCAAATACGGCCGCGGCGGCGGCAGCTACCCCGACGGCTACTCACTCACAGATCTGCGCGACAGCCTAAAACGCGCCCAAGACCGACTGCAAACCGATAGCATTGACCTGATCCAGCTGCACTGCATTCCCACCGAGGTCATGCAGCGCGGTGAAATCTTTGACTGGCTGCGCACCGTGCAGCAGGAAAAGCACATTCGCTTTTTTGGTGCCAGTGTTGAGACCGTTGAAGAAGCGCTGATCTGCGCCGAGCAGGACGACCTGAGCTCACTGCAAGTCATTTTCAATATTTTCCGTCAAAAGCTGGTGGACGAACTGCTTCCCCTCGCTGATGAAAAAGACATCGGCATCATCGCCCGCCTGCCACTGGCCAGCGGCTTGCTGAGCGGCAAGTTCAGCGCCGGCACCGAGTTTGACAAATGCGATCACAGAAATTTCAACAAAGACGGAGCGGCCTTCAACGTCGGTGAAACCTTTGCCGGAATCCCCTTCGAAAAAGGCGTGCAACTGGCGGCGTCCATCAAGGCCATGACACCGGAAGGCTACACCACAGCGCAAATGGCCATGCGCTGGATACTCGACCACCCGGCCGTTACCACCATTATCCCCGGCGCCAGCCGGCCCGAACAGGTGTTGGAAAACGCCAAAGTAAGCGAGCTGGAAACCCTGCCGCAATCACTGCACGATGAGCTGCGGGAGTTTTATCAAAAAGAAGTGGCTATCCATATTCGCGGCGTTTACTAAGCTCTAGCAACCACAAGTGGCGGACTCACTCCGCCACTGTTACCTATTTGCCAAGACGAAGACCTCTACCGTTTAATTGCCTCGATGATAGCGGAGGTCTGATCCTGAGCGTCAACGCCGGACATGAGGCGGTGCGACAGCCCTTCAAAGCCGCGCCGATTGAGAGACGCGAGAATCTCTTCTAAAGGCAGAATTTGCCGGGCCGCAATACCGTTATGAACGACCCTCCCCTGCTCATCAGCATAGGGCTTTATAGCATAGCAAACAGGTGCCACCATCGTTTCCATCACCAGTGACCCTCCGGACTTTAGAGCCCGGTAGGCGTTAGCCAGAAATGACTCTCTATCCCTCTCACCAATGATGCAGTGCCAGCAGTGTCCATCGAGCACAAGATCGTACGCACCTTCCTCTACGAAGCTCGCATCGAGCACATTGCCCGTTCTGTAGCACGCTGGAACACCAGACGTTTCTGCCGCCTCAATGGCCCACTGGATCGCTGTTGCGCTGATATCGACTCCTGTAATACGCATTCCCGGACGATAGATCGCCAACAAGTTCACCCCCGTTCCGCACCCTAACTCCAATACACGCTCTGAAAGCAAACCCTGTGCATCGCGCCACCGCAGGTGCTCTCGGCAATGCTCGATAAACTCGCGATTTTCATCTGCAATGCCCCACGGGGGCTCCGCCCCCCTCTGTTTAGCGCGTTTATACACGCCTTCATGGGCGTCGTAGCACGTTTTTATGGAGGTCATGGTGTCTCTCTCATTCTCGATTGTGCAGGCGCCAGGGATAACACAGCCACCCAGCCAACCACTACTGACCGGGGGAGCACAAAAGCACCTTCTTGTCACAACATTTTTCAGCCTTTGGTCGAGGCGCTAAAAAAACACTGAGACCACAGGATAAAAACCGCGGCAAAGGCCATCGCTGAATTTTATACGAGCCGCTCGAAGAATGACCCTCTACCCATCGCAGCCCCAAGAAGCGACCATAACAAACCAATCGATGCCTTGCGGCACTAACCGTTTCTCCGCTAAGAAAACAAAAAATTGCGCAGCAAGTCCTTGCCGCCTTCAGTGGCAAAAGACTCGGGGTGAAACTGGATCCCCTCAATCGGGTACTGTTTGTGGCGAACGCCCATAATCTCCATAGGCGCACCGCTCTCAAGGGCGTCAGCCAAATCCCGGATGCCCGGCTCAGCCACCACGGCCGTCAGCTCCAGGCACTCGGGCAGGCTCAAGGGGTCCGCCACCAGCGAGTGGTAACGCATAATATCCAGCGATTGCGGCACATTGGCAAATACACCTTGATTGTCGTGATAGATCGGACTGGTTTTGCCATGAACCGGCAGCCCCGCCTTGACCACTTTGCCGCCGAAAACATGGGTAATGCCTTGCATACCCAGACAAACCCCGAGTAAGGGAATGAATTTACCAAGCTCCAGAATCACCTCGGCACACACCCCGAAGTAGGCTTTGTCGTCTGGCGAGCCAGGGCCGGGTGAAATGATAATACGATCCGGCGCCATAACCTTGATGTCGTCCAGGGTAATCTGGTTGTTGCGTTTCACCACAATGGTGAAGTCCCCCATCTGTCCCCGGGCCTTCTCCGCGGTCAGAATTTCACCCATGTACTGATAGAGGTTATAGGTAAAGGAGTCGTAGTTATCGATAATTAAAACCTTCACTGCCACACTCCTTACGCCGGCTTGAAACGATCCAACACCTTTTTGGTGCCGGCAAATTTACGTTGAATTTCCTGATACTCATCGGCGGCGTTTGAGTCATAGACATTGCCGCCGCAGGTTTGCACATAACCGTGCTCACCATTGACAAACAGGGTACGAATGGGAATGGCAAAAGTACAATCCCCATTGAAGGAAAAGTGCCCAACCGCGCCGCCATAGGGGCCCCTGCCATCGGGCTCGAGATCATCAATGATCTTCATGGCTTCAATTTTTGGAGCCCCGGTAAGCGTCCCCGCAGGGAAGTTACTCGCCAGAGCAGAGAACATATCCTCCGAATCCGCCATAATGCCGACAATCTCACTGGATATGTGCTGCACATGGCTAAAGCGCTTGATATCCATCAGGCTGCGCACCTTGACCGTACCAAACTGGGCGACCCGGCCAATATCATTGCGGTGCAAGTCCACAATCATATTGTGCTCGGCAATCTCCTTGGGATCGTTGAGCAGGGTGCGAGCGAGCATTTTATCTTCCGCTTCAGTGGCGCCACGAGTGGTGGTGCCGGCCAGCGGGTAGGTTTCCATTTCACCCTGGCGCAGTCGAAACAGCAGCTCCGGGCTGGCACCTATGATTTTCTCATCGCCAAACTTGATGTAGTACATCTGCGGCGAGGGGTTCACTTCGCGCATGGCTTCATACACCCGCACGGTGTCTCCATGAACCTTGAACAAGGTTTTAAAGCCGACCTCACACTGAAACACCTTGCCGTCAATAATGTCTTTTTTAACTTTTTCCACCGCTGCTGCATGGCCGTCGCGACTCATGGTGTCCCCCAGCGGGACAATTGCCAGCTCACCATCTCCGCCATAGGGTTGAGCGATGAGATCCTTTACCAGCGCCTCGCGATTCTCGTCATAAAAGAAATAGAAAATCTCGTTAGTCATCTTGTCGAGAATCAAGCCGTCTTTGTACAGTCCAAACTTGAAAGCATCAAAGTATTGACTCGACTGGATATTCATGGTCGGCTCGAAGTAGTTCATACAGTCGTAGCCGATATAGCCGGTAAGCCCGCCAGCGTAACCGCGGGAAATAATATCCTGCGGAACAATATCGCGCAGCAAATAGTAAGGGTTGTCGCTTGGGTAACTGTGGGCAGTACCATCGCGCTCGGTAATGGTCAGCGCCTTATCCCGGGCGGAGAAAATCTGTACCGGGTCAAAGCCTATCAGCGAGTAGCGGGAGATATGACTCTCCTCTCCCAGAGACTCGAGAAAAAAGCAGGTGCTGTAGTGCTTTTCAATTTTTTTAAACAACTCAAAAAAATCGCACTCGGTCGCCAAAGTCACATAGCTTGGCTTGCGAGGAATGGAAATCTTATCGGGCTTGGTCATAAATCGGCCTATGGGTACGCAAAGCTAGAGATCTTGTAACTTGCCAGCCTGGAGAGCGCGCGATCCGCGAGTCACAGTGGCAATACCTACCCCGAGCTTCTTGGCCACTTCTCTTTGCGAAAAACCGGCTTTGAGCATTCGGGTTATCTGAAGCCTCTGCGAAATAGCGTGCAACTCTGCTGGCGTAAGCAGCCCTTCCAGCACGCGGCGCAAGCTGGTAGGGCTATCAGCCTTAAGCAGATAGGCGATCAGATCTTGTAGGTGCTTCTCTTCTGTATTCATGTACTAGTACGATATCATGCAATGAGAGCAAGCACAACCCCACGCATGCTGCACAGCTAGAGCTATTAGTCCGGCCATTATGCTTGTCGGGTTAATAGCGGCGCAGGATGCGAAGGCGAGCGCGAGCCCTGTAAAATCAAGGGATTTCGCAAATTTCGCAGATTTTACCGGGCGACAATTAAGAGGCTCAGGACGAGCATCTTAGCTGTCAGGCTAAAAGTTCAGGCTCTCGGCGCAGGCGGCAAATACACCACCACCGACAGCCCGCCCTCTTCACGGTTGTTGAGGGTTAGAGTACCGCCGTTGGCCTCGACGATTTCTCGGCATAAGGACAAGCCGGTGCCCGAGCCACCGGGCTTAGTAGAGTAAAAAGGCAGCAGCGCCTGTTCCAGCTGAGCACTGCTCATACCACTACCCCGATCGCGAACACTCAACCGACAGGCATCAGCTCCCGAGTAGACCTCAAGCTCAATGTGCTCGGTGGCTGAGCCCGACTCCTGAGCGTTTTTCAAAAGGTTTTGTAACACCTGATGGATTTGAGCACGATCAAAATAGCCGGGCGCTGACGGCAGTGGCCCTTGCAAGGCAAAAGGGTAACCGTCTCTTAGGCTTTGATAAAAAAGCGGCCACTCCACGGCAGATTTATTGGGCGCTGGGAGCTTGGCGATTGCCGCGTAGCGGCCGACGAATTCGGCCAGATACCGGGACCTTTCCACCAGAGTTACAAACACCTCCGGCAGGGAGTCGTATTGCCGCTTTTGCAACATCAGATGGCCCGAATGGGCCAGCGAGGATATGGGGGCGAGTGAATTGTTCAGCTCGTGGCTGATGACACGAATGACTTTCTTCCAGGCACTGGCCTCCTGCCGGTTAAGCACATGGGTCATTTCTCGCAACATTACCAAAGTGTGCCGACTGGCATTGAGCACAAAGCTGCCACAACTGAGATGAAAGAGTGCACTGGCATCTGGCGCGAGCGAAACAATGCCATTTTGCCGCTGGGCAATGGCCTGGCTCAAGCTCGGCACCCGCGCCAGAGCCTCATGCAACAACAGGCCATTGATCGCCGAGCCGGCGCTGAGCCACTGGCGCGCCAAATGATTGGAAAAAATAACCCGATCGTTCTGATCGGCTATCAGCACGCATATGGCGGAGTGCTCTATCACGGTATCGAGTAAAAGTTCGCGCTGATAAACCGTTTGCCGCTCGCGGCGCAGCGTATCGACCAGGGCGTTGTAGCGGCTGGCAATTTGATCGATCTCGGTAACACCGCAGGTACCGATGCTCGCGCTATAGTCGGTATCCAACGCGTTCAATAATCCATGATCCAGCCCGACGAGGCCGCGCTTCAGTCGTGCCGACAATCCCCCGACAGACACAAAAGCGAGTAACAGACCGAGCGCCGATCCAAGCAAAAGCGCCAGCAACAGACTGTTACTGAGAGTCCACACCAAGGCCATCGCCGCCAGCGCCAGCAACAAAGATACGGCCACCACCACAAACAGCCGAAGTCGCAATGTGTCAAAACGCCAATTACCATGCATCGATATCGTACTGCTCCATACGACGGTAGAGCGCCTGGCGGGACAAACCCAACTGGCGCGCAGCCTTGGCAATTACCCAGGCGTTAGCCGCGAGAGCCTGTTCAATCATTTGTCGGCTCGGCTCGACGACCGGTCGTCCCCGCGGCGCTGAGGCGGCCACGTCGATGCCAAAGTGCGCCAAACAAAAATCGCCCTGGGCGCGCAGTATGCTCGCTCTTTTACAGGCATTCTCAAGCTGGCGTATATTGCCGGGCCACTCGTAAGCTTGCAGCGCCCGCACACAAGCTGGCTCAATCTCGCCCGCAGTACCGAGAAAGTGATGCAACAGCGGCAGAACATCCTCGCGCCGCTCACTCAAAGGCGGCACCGCCAGCTCGATAACATTGAGCCGGTAGTAGAGATCCTCGCGAAAACGACCAGCGAAGACAGCGCCCTGTAAGTCGGCATTGGTGGCACTGATGACTCTAACATCCACCCGCCGGGTTTCGCTGGAGCCCAGGCGCTGAAACTCACCGCACTGCAAAACGCGCAACAGTTTTGCCTGCCCCTCAGCCGATAGGTTAGCCAATTCATCGAGAAAAAGCGTCCCACCGTCGGCCGCCTCAAACCGGCCAATGCGCGTTTTATTCAAACCAGTATAGGCGCCGGGGTCGGCACCGAAGAGCTCTGCTTCCAGCAGATCACCTGGCAGAGCCCCAAGGTTCACGCAGACAAAGGCTTGGTGACGTCGCCGGGAATTGCGTTGGACGATCTGCGCGACTTTCTCCTTGCCTGCACCATTGGGGCCGGTGATCAGCACAGGCACATCCGTGTTGGCGATTTTAACAGCCAGAGTGACAAGCGCCTGCATGGCGTCACTTTGGTAGACGAGACCACACAGATCGGCATGGGCCGCGAGGGTTTCGCGCGAGTGAATTCTGGCACTGCGCTGGCGCGCCTGAGCCTGCCTGAGCGCCTGCAGCTCCAGTAAATTCTGCACGTTTGCCAGCAACTTCACGTCATCCCAAGGCTTGGCGAGGTAATCCGCCGCGCCCTGCTTCACCAGCTCTACCGCCACCTCAAGCTGAGTCCAGGCGGTAAGCAGCACCACCGGCAATTCCGGACGCAGCTGACGAATCGAATGAAAAAGCTCCCGGCCTTCAGCCCCCGAGGTGGTGTCTTCGCTGAAGTTCATATCCTGAATCACCAGCGCGATATCGGGGTCGCGCTGCAGAGCATCCATCCCCGCTTGTGGCGTTAGAACAAACAGGCTGTCGATATCGTGGAGGCGAAGCAGCACCTGCAGCGCTTTGCCGACATCGGGGTTATCATCAATCACTAATACGCGTTGCACAATAAATCCTCAGCCCGCTATGGCCTCTCTTGCTGGCACTCGCGCCGCTCTCTGCGAAGGCCACCAGGCGGCAGCCTGGGTCATTATTAACATCACACCGCCGGCAAAGGGCGCGTACCACCAGGGCAAGGCAGCCATAGCATGGTGAGCGGTAAAGTAGTGCCCGGCCATCAGCGCAAGACAGGCCCCAACAAAGGTAGCCAGAGTAACCAGAATAACGTTTTCCACTAAGAAGTACCTGAGGATCGCCAAGCGTGTCGCGCCCAATGCCCGCCGAATGCCGACCTGCCGGCGACGCTGATTGACCCAGAAAGTGGTAATACCCACAACTCCAAGCGTATTGACAAATACCAACAGCACCATCACTAACAACAGCAAAATAACCATGGCGTAGTCATCGCTGTAGTGCACGCGTATCATCGAGGCCATGGTCCGCTCGTCTTTTACGATGCGCCGCGCATCCGTGTTTTGCAAGGCTTGCCTCACCCCGGGCAAAAGCCCGGCCGGGTCTTCCCCCTGCACCACATAGTTCACCTTCTCCGACAGCTCAATGGCACTGATCAACACATTATCGTAGGCAAAGTCAGTGGCCGGGAAGTAGCCGAGAAAATCCTCGACCACACCCACCACCGTCAGCGGAACCGCACCGGCGAGAAAGACGGTCTGCCCCACGGGGCTTTGCCCCTCAAATAGAAACTCCGCCAGAGACTCAGTGATAATCGCACTGGCTGTGCCCGGGCGCTGATTGCGCGGGTAGTAGTCTATCTCCTCAGGAAAAAAGGAACGCCCCTCCACCAGAGTGAGGCCCAGCGTGGCCACTGCCGCATGATCGGCGGGCATGGTTGCCGCCGGCTTGCTGACCCGCTTGGGGTCGCCTTCCGGCAACCGCGAGAAACCCGAACTCCCCCCGGAGTGGGAAAAAGGTACGCTTTGACCGATAGCGGCGGCGTTTCTCACCCCACTCAGTGCACGCAAATTTTCCAGGTCACGCTCGATGATCTCTTGGCGCAGCAGCTCACCCGGTCGCTCTTTAACCCAGACTTGGGCCAGCGCCTGCGAATCCGCGCCCGTCTCACGCTGAATCTTATCCACCCTGCCCTGGAGGAAAAATACGGCGTTACTGATAATGGCAATGCTCAGGGCCAGCTGCGCGATAATCAACAGCGGCCCAACCTTACTGCGCCATAGACTTTTTAGAATAGGTGCTGTATCCAAAATCATAATTTTCTTCTCTTGTTATTGGGCTTTGAGATAGCGGGCCGGTTGCGACCTTGACACTTGCCACGCCGGTAAAGCGCCGCTCACCAGGGCGCTCACCAAGGCGAACACCAAGGCCGCGATAACGGTAAAGCCGCTCATCACCGCGACCTCCTGATAATGGCTATAAAGACTTCTTACCCCCACCAGACCAAACCAAGACAACAATAGGCCGAGCGCGCTGCCGAGCGCACCGATTACCGCCGCCTCCGCCAAATGCTGAACAAACACCGCCGCGCGGCTTGCCCCCAAGGCGCGTCGCAACCCAGCTTCGGGCGCTTTGCGCAAAAATTTGGCGAGTAAAAGCACCACAGCATTCACCAGACAAACAGCGAGAAAAGCCAGCGACAAATACACCAGAATACGGTTGTCGCGACTGACAACACCGTTAATAGACAACCACTGCTCGGGCGTATTCAGGTAATACTTGAGCGGTCGTTCAAAGCGGCCTTTTTGCTTTTCGTTGTGGATATAGTTCACCAAAAACTGTTCAAACTCAGCTCGGGCCTCTGGCGTATTCAGCGACACCCAAGTTTGCACCCACGCCATTTCCGTCGCCAAAAAGTCCTGGTGCGAACGCACATCTTCGTTTTTCCACCCAACAACATTGCCCCAGCTGGCAAAGGGGCGTCGCTCGACGTTGAAAAACGGCAAGAATAACTGAGGCGGCTCCTTAAAGGCGCCAGTGTTCAAATCGTATACCGAAGGTGTCATGGTCCAGCGTTCATCCATTACGCCAACAATGGTGTAGACCTCTCCCTCAACCATCACGCTTTTACCAACCGGGTATTCGCCGGCAAAAAAGTGATGCTGAAGCGCGGTTGAAATCACCACCTGCTGCTCGCCATGAGCATCGGCCGTCGCACTCCAGGGGCCACCGTACCGAAAGGGCACGTCAAACACAGAGAAAAAATCACGCGTTGCCAGGCGGGCATCTTCTACCTTGGGCGGCGTAGAGGCATCGGTTGCCTCTACGGTCACCCCGATCCGTGAGGTCAACACGGTTTGATCGGCATTGCCCGTACGATAAATCGCTTTGGCATCCTGGTAGGTCAGCTGCTCGGGCACCCCGTTGACCGCCCAATAATCTTCGTTTGGATCCCAACTGTCCAACTGCACGGCAAAGGTCACCGCGTTTTTATCGGCAAGCGGGTTACTTGAAACCACCTGATATAAGGTCAAGGTTGTAAGGCAAGCGGCAATCCCCATGGCAATCGCCAATACCATCAGTGCGGACAACACCGGTGTTTTCTTCACACTCAGCCAGGCCAGGCGCAGATAATAAGACACCATCCTCACACCTCCACCAGCTGCACAGCGGGCGCCGGCTCGTACAAGCTAAAGTCCGTCACCTGACCGTCGACAATCTGAATATTGCGGCTCGCCCGACGCGCCAGGTCAGGGTCATGGGTCACCATCACAATGGTCATTCCCTGAGCGTTGATCTCGCCGAGCATATCCATGACCTGCCGGGCCATCAGCGAATCCAGATTGCCGGTGGGCTCATCTGCCAGTAAAAACGCAGGGCGGCCCGCTAGCGCACGAGCAATGGCCACCCGCTGCTGTTGCCCCCCGGACAACTGGGAGGGCAAGTGCTTCGCGCGTGAGGCCAGCCCCACCTGTTCCAGCGCCCGCTCGATGCGCTGGCGACGATCGCGCGCGGCCAGTCCTCGATAGCGCAGGGGCACATCCACATTGTCAAATAAGTTTAAGTCAGGAATCAGATTAAACCCCTGAAAAATAAATCCGATTTTTTCATTGCGCAGCCTTGAGCGCTCAGCATCGCTCAGCGCGCTCACATCTTGCCCATCGAGCGTATAACGACCTGCGTCAAAACTTTCCAAAAGCCCCGCGATACTCAAAAACGTCGTTTTCCCAGAGCCCGATGGACCGGTCACGGCGACAAATTCACCGGGCTCAACCTGCAGACTGAAATCGCGCAGGGCATGGGTTTCAATCATGTCCGTGCGATAAATTTTCTTAACCGATTGCATGGCTAGCATGGCGTTTTCTCCTGTTCGTTATTGTCAATGCGTTAAGCGTATCTGCTGAACTTCACCATCTACCGGTATTTCGGAGACGATTATCGTATCACCGACGGCGAGACCATCGGTGATCTCGATGGATCGCAGGCTGCGTGCGCCCGTGGCTGCAGCAACCCGCACGGCTCGCTCGTCCACCACTTTAAACACATACCCCTGAAAGCCGTCGAAAAAGGGACCGCGCTGAACCATCAAGGTATCGGGAATCTGCTCTAGTAAAATACGGGCACTGAGGCGCTGGTTTTGCCTCAAACTCTCCGGGCGTTGCCCGACAAAACCAATACGGACCACCACCTCACCGCGAACCACCTCCGGCGACACAGCCTTGACCACACCCGGGTAGGCCTGACCGGTGAGCGCCACTTCGGCATCCATGCCCGGAGCAATATCTCCCGCGAGCCCCTCTGCCACTGAGGCTTCAATTTCAAAGGCGGTTAGATCGACCACACTGATCAGCGCCTGATTGGCGGCGACAGCCTGACTTTCATTCACTTCCACGTTGCCCACCATGCCATCGACCGGCGAGCTGATAGTCAAAGCCTCGACACGCCGCTCCAGCGCCTTGATGACCAGCTGCTGACTTTCGACCTGCAGCGCAAGGGACTGACGGTAGAAGGTCTGGGAATCCTCGGACAAGGTCAGGTTCTGCAGCGCCTGCTGATGCTCGAGGCGTGCGCGCTCGAGGTTGTCGACCACTTCCTCGTAGTCAAACTCACTGATCAAGTGCAGACTGCGCGAGCGCTCGGCGCGCCGTTTTTCCCTCTCACTGGCCTGCAGCTCAACTTTCGCGAGTGCTACCGCTTGCTCGCGCTGGGTTTGCTGTTGCCTGGCCTCCACAGCCTGCTGCGCCAAAGCCACCTGCATACGTGTCAGTTCAGATTGCTCCCGTGCCAGCAGTTCACCGAGCTCGGGGCTTTTCACCTTGGCCAGCAACTGGCCTTTTTGCACTACATCGCCTGCTTTTACCTGTAAGTTCACATAACCCTGTTCCGGACTAAACAAAGTCGGGCTGTTGGCCACTACGACCCGCCCCTGAGCGGCGACTTCGCGGGTCAGTTCGCCGCGCTCAACAGGCGCGAAGCGAAGCTCCTCGCGCGGGATAAACCGATCTGCGCTCAGGGCAGCGGTAAAGCTTACCAGCGCATAGATGGCCACCATTACACCGACACCGACCCCGGCAATCTGCAGGCGCTTGCGTGCCTTGCGCGCAGGACGATGGACATCCTGCGCCGAGGTATCCGTGATAAAGGCATTCATAAATTCAACTCCCGACGCTCCAGTGACGCACCCTTGCTGCCAAAGCGCCCTATTGCGTAAGGCTTGCAGGCGGGCTTTAGCACTGCCTATTACAACCTCTGTGCCAAGCTCGCCCATAATTGGTAGGATGTTGATTTTTATGGATTTTCAGTAGAATCGAAAAAGCGATACAATCGGCAATGTGTCCGCAATCTGTGTCCGGCGGCCACCGCCGGACACAGGTTCACCCGCCCCTACCCGAGGACTGACTCAATGCACCCAGAGCCTTTCGACGCAGCGTCAATACGCATTCAACCGATTGACTGGCAGAGCACCATGGCGCTGCGACAACAGGTGCTGTGGCCGCAAAAGCCCGCCGAACATTGCCAGCTTGAGGGCGATGAAACGGCCGATCACTACGGCGCCTTTTGCGCCGATCATCTGCTTGGCGTTGCCAGCGTGTTCACGCAGGACAGCTCCGCCCGCTTGAGAAAATTTGCCACGGCGAAGGAGCATCAAGGCAAGGGCGTGGGGACGGTACTACTCGGGCACATTATGGAAGAGCTCACCACCCGCGGTTACCGGTATTTTTGGTGTGACGCCAGAGAGACGGCCATCGGCTTTTATCGCCGCTTTGGCCTTGAGGTGGAAAGTGATCGCTTCTATAAAAGCGGTGTTGCTCACGTTAAAATGGGAACCTTGTTAGGGTGAACACAAACCTGCTCCCTGTAACCGCTATGCGCCGCTGTATGGCAAACTACTACGCCATTAGCGATTCAACCTGGGAGTTGCTCGAACCGGCCCTGCGCCTGCGCCATTTACAAAAGCACGAGTGTCTTTATCAAAGTGGCAGCCACCCGGCGAGCTTCAGCTTTGTTTTCCAGGGCTTAATGCGCCTGTTTACCAGCGATGCCAGCGGCGCTGAGTACAATAAAAACTTTTTTGCCGAAAACAGTTTTGTCGGCTGCATGACGGCGCTGCTCACCGGTGAACCCTCGCGCTACAGCGTCACTGCCGTGGAAGATTGCGTGCTTGTGGAAATCAATCACGCGGCGTTTCGCCGCATCCTAATGACACAGGCCGATCTGATGCAATATCAGATTGCTTACCTGGAGAAAAACTGGCTACTGCACAAAGACGCCAGAGAGTTAGAGATTGTGCAGCAGGATGCCCGTACCCGCTACCTGCGGTTTATTGAGCAATTCCCCCACCTGAGCGAGCGACTGCCGCAGTATTTGATTGCCTCCCACCTGGGCATTACCCCGACCCAGCTCAGCAGAGTCCGAAAAACGCTGGGCGAGGGCCATTGGCCGGAAACAACACCTAAATAGCCCGGCTATCAACCTATGTAAATGACGCCCATGGTTCCAGCCCCTAGACTGGCCCCATGAACATTTTTGCACTTCTCGCCTTTTTAGCCGGTACCACCATAGCGGTGCAAATGGCCATGAACGCCCAGCTCGGCAGCGCGCTGAAAAGCCCCATGCTGGCATCGGTTTGCGCATTTTTCAGCGCGGTGGTTGTGACCGCCCTCGCCGTTGTTTTTACCGTGCGGGATTACCCGAGCATCAATACCGTGAAAACCGTGCCGGTCTATTTGTGGTTTACCGGCGGACTGTTAAGCGCCCTGGCTATCTCCATGTTCTATTATCTGATCCCCCGCATGGGCCTGGGGGCCATGATTTCTTTCGCACTGTCCGGACAACTGTTGGTGGCAGTGCTTTGCGGCCACTTCGGCTGGTTTGACGTACCGCAAAAACCCGTCAACTTCCCCAAATTAATGGGTGTGGCGGCGCTGATCAGCGGTGTAGTATTAATCAACAGTGAGCATTGATATGTCCTCTCCTGACAAGGCAAACCTGCACAACCTATTTACCTACTGGCAGGCGCTGGGCGCCGAGACTTCACCCGGCACTAGCCCGCCCGCACGACAATCCACGCACTGGCCTCGCAGAATATGGCTTGACCTTACCGAGCAACTGCCAGAGGCGGCCTGGATTCTCTCAGCCATGGAGCGCATGGGGCCAGGCTGGCTCTTCCCGCTCTGGCGCAGCGATAGCGCTGATGGGCAGCACCTGCTCGCCACACTGCTTGACGCCGGGCTTGGCATCGCACTTGAGCAGCGGGCCATGTACGCCAAGACCACACAGCTGTATCCGCCACCCCCGGAGCCCTCGCTGGACATGTCCACCGCCATGAGCGACGAAGAGATCGCCATCTGGACCCGCACCTGCGCCGAGGCCTTTGGCTACCCTATACAAATCCAACCCATCAAGCGGCTGAGCGCCGACCCCCAGGCGCGCATTCAACTGGCGCGGATAGAGGGCGAACCCGCAGGCACTGTCGTTTTATACCGCACGGGGAGCGTTTTAGGGGTGCATTCACTGGGGGTTACCCCGGCCTTTCGTGGCCAGGGTTTAGCCCGCCGCCTCATGCACTTTGTGATACATCAGGCCATGCAGTCACGCGACACCATGATCACGCTACAAGCTTCCGGCATGGGGCTACCCCTTTATAAGAGCCTCGGCTTTAGCGAACAGTTTTCCATCACCAGCCTCAGTTTATAAGGAGACAATCCGTGAACACTCTGGACGCGATTTACGCACGCCGCTCTGCCAAGCACTTTGATCCGCACTACCCCATACCTGCGGCTCACGAACAGCAGTTGCTGGACGCAACGGTGCAATCACCCAGTTGCTACAACCTGCAACACTGGCGACTTGTGGTACTGAGAGACCCGGCACTGCGTAAAACCATACGCGATACCTACGGATACCAACAGACGCAAATCACCGATGCCTCGTTGTTGATACTGTTTACCGCTGACACCAAAGCCTGGCAAAAACAGCCGGAACGCTACTTTGCCAACACACCCGAGGGCATCCGCGAACAGCTGGTAGGCATGATTGCCCCCTATTTTGAAGGCCGGCCGTGGATCGAACGGGACGAGGCACATCGCTCTGTCGGTCTTGCCGCCCAGACACTTATGCTGGCTGCCGAAGCCATGGGCTATCAATCCTGCCCGATGATGGGCTACGACCTGGACGGCGTCGCGCAACTGATCAACCTGCCAGAGGGTTTTGTCATGGGTCCGATGGTGGCCATCGGCAAAGCCACAGAAGCACCCTGGCCGAAACCCGGACAACTGCCTCTAAAAGAAATCGTGCGGGAAAACACCTTTGCCTGAGCCGCAATTTAAGCTGACGTGACATTTCCGTAATCGAACAGAAACTGGCCGCGCCCTTACCCCACCAAACGCGGGTAACGCGATCGCATACAGGTGCACAGCAGAGCCTGTGATGGCACAATAGCGCCAGCCACAAACAAGCGAACCCTTTATGCGATCCGTTATTCTGCACTACCACCTGTTTAAAAACGCCGGCTCATCCATTGACGCGATCCTGCAAGATTCCTTTGGCGAGCGCTGGACAAATATAGATAGCCCGGTAGGTCACACTATTTCGGCGCAACAGATGTCCAAAACCATTCACGCAAGACCTGAGCTGCTCGCCATTTCATCGCACGACCTCGCTCCGCCTCTGCCGCTGGAAGAACAGGTGCGCGTGTTTCCCATTGTGTTTTTGCGCCACCCCATTGTGCGGGCCAAATCTGCGTACCTGTTCGAGTGGGGTAAACAGCAAGGACTCAGGCAGCCGGAAAGACCCTTTGCCGAGTATGTCAGCGAACGCCTGAGTGATGCCAACGGAGGCGTCATCACTAACTTTCAGGCTTGCCGACTGGCCAACCAGTCGAGAAGTGGCCCCGACCCCACTCCACCCGGCAACGAGCAAGAGTACCTGTTAAGGGCCTGTCGTTTTATAGAGTCACTGGCGTTTTTTGGCCTGGTTGAGGCATTCGAGCAATCGCTCACCCGCATGCATTTTTATCTTATCGCCGCGTTTCCCCAACTCAAAGTGACTCACCGGCGGGAAAATGTCAGCCAGGCGATAGGAGGCGATATCGATGCCCGAATCGGGGCTATAGCGGCAGAGCTGGGACCGGTGCTCTACCGCCAATTGACCGAGCGCAACCGGCTGGACCTGGAACTCTACGAGCACGCCACCACCGTCTTTCGTCACCCGCTGGCTCACTGAAAAACCCGCCCCTTCATCCCAGCCTGCCGCTTTTGGGCAGGCCATGCTGCCACTCATTACCTTTCCTAACGCTCTTATAACATAAGCGTCTTGATCATACAGACCGATCGGTATTATAGTGCTTGCAGAGGTTATCAGAGGGATAGGCAGGCTAGCCTCGCCAATCTGCCCATAGCTCTTGCTATTTACCTGATAAGCCTTAGGTAAACCTCCGACAAAACAATATTCTAACCAACAATCGAGACTGGCTCGCCCCAGGGTTTTCGGCCGCCTTCGACCGACAACATACCGACCGGTCTTTTTTTGGAGAAGTAAATGAAATATCTATTAATGTTATTGGCTCTGGCGGCGGCGCTCAGCCCAATAACGGGGGCCTCAGGCGCAAACGGCGGCGCCACAGATTCGCTGGCGGCAACAGCCGAGCAGCGCCCCTACTCGGACACGTCGAGTGTCGCCCTAGCCTTTGAGAACGATGTACTGGCCGGCGGCGCCAACGATAAAGATTACACCTATGGCCTGAACCTCACCTACACCGGACCCGCTGCCCGCGATGCCTGGTTGAGCCCGCAACCTCTGGAGCACTGGCTGAACGACACTCTCACCACCAAGCTACTGCCAAGACTAAAAGGCGCTGGCGCCACCCGGCACAGCCTGGAGTTCGGCGTTTACGGGTTCACACCCGACGACATTGAACTTGCCGAGCCCATAGCCGACGACCGCCCTTACGCCAGCCTGGTGTATATGGCAAGCTACACCGAAACCGTCAACCACGCCAACAACGAAAGCTGGCAGAGCGGTTTGAGCATCGGCATCCTAGGGCTGGACGTGGTTGGCAGTGCGCAGAATACTGTGCACGACTGGATTGACAGCTCAGAGGCCAGAGGCTGGCACAACCAGATATCGGATGGCGGCGAGCCGACAGCGAAATACACACTGGCCCATCAAAAGCTGATCGGCGCGAGCGAGCACCTGGAACTCAAAAGCACAGTGCAAGGCTCGGTGGGCTACCTCACTGAAGCAAGCTATGCGCTGAGTTTTCGCGCCGGGCAGATACGCTCCGACTGGTGGTCGTTCGACCCGGAACTGACCAGCTATGGCGAAAAATCCGTTGTTAACGCCGAGGGCCTAGCAGTCTCTGAGCACTATCTCTGGGGCGGCATTGCAGTTAAGGCGCGCGCCTACAATGCCTTTTTGCAAGGGCAATTCAGGGACAGTGCCGTCAGCTACCAGGCGGACGAACTGAATCATGGCTTGATAGAAGCCTGGCTGGGCTACACCCTCGCGTTTAATAACGGCTACCGACTGAGCTATGTCCTGCGTGGCCACACCTCGGAAATCAAAACCGGCAGAGGCGACAGAAGCCTACTTTGGGGCGGGCTCGTTGTCGCTCGCTCGTTCTAACAAACAGCCATATTTTAAATTGGCTTGACCGATAACCGAAGACGGAAAACCCAGAAAGGTAACGGCCAGAGCCGCCCGATCATTGCACCGAGGGCCCCCATCAGCGATTCAATGACAGCGGTGTCAAAATTGGCCAACCAAATTAAACAAGATTTTGCTATATTTGGAATACCAATTATTGTTGCCCGGTAAGTCCAATTAGTGCTTAAATACCGCCTCATGTCGATGAGGAGGAGCACCATGGCGAACGCATTCTACGGCCAATCCGGGGGCGTTACCGCGACCATTAACGCGACCGCTGCCGCCGTTATTGAGGCGGTGCGCGCGCAACCCCGCGTTATAGAAAAGGTGTTTGTCGGTCGCAACGGCATTATCGGCGCTCTGCAGGAAAACCTGGTCGATATTACCGAGGAGTCCGAGGAAACCCTGGCGGGGCTCATTCACACTCCTGGCGCAGCCTTTGGCTCTTGTCGCCACAAACTGCAAAACCCCAGCGCCGAGCACGACGAGTACCAGCGCTTGATTGAGGTATTTCAGGCGCATGACATCCGCTATTTTTTTTACAACGGCGGCGGCGATTCACAGGACACCACCCGAAAAATCGCCCATGCCGCCGAGCTGGTCGGCTACGACCTTACCTGCATCGGCATACCCAAAACCATCGACAACAACCTGCCCATGACTGACTGCTGCCCGGGCTTTGGCTCGGCGGCCAAATACGTCGCTATTTCGGCGCTCGAGGCGTCTTTTGACGTGGCCTCCATGCATCAGACGTCCACCAAGGTGTTTGTCATGGAGGTTATGGGCCGGCAAAACGGCTGGATCGCCGCCGCTTCGTCATTGGCGTGCGACGAGCGGGGCCTGGGCCCCGATATTATCCTGATCCCCGAGATTGCCTACGACAAAGTGGCGTTTCTGGAAAAAGTTAAAGAGGTGGTCGCCCACAAAGGTTTTTGCGTTGTGGTAACCGCCGAGGGGCTGCGCGATCAGCAGGGTCACTATTTATCCTACATAGACACCGTTGACGCCTTTGGTCACGGCCAACTGGGCGGTGTGGCGCCGCGCCTGGTTGACGACATCAAAACGGCTTTTCACTATAAGTGCCACTGGAGTGTCTGCGACTATCTGCAAAGAGCCGCTCGGCATATCGCCTCGCAGACCGACATGGATCAGGCTTATGCCGTGGGTAAGGCCGCCGTGGAATACGCGATTAAAGGTTTGCAAGCGGTCATGCCGGCGATTATCCGCACCCAGTCAGTTCCCTACCAATGGCGCATAGAGCCGGTGCACATCTCCCAAGTGGTCGGCGGCGAGAAAAACATGCCGCGCCACTATATGAGCAAGGATGGCTTCAGCGTCACCCAGGCCGGACGCGACTATTTTGCTCCATTGATTGCCGGCGAGGCCTACCCGCCCTACCGCGCCGGACTGCCCGATTATAAAAAATGCCGCAACCGACTGGTCGAGCGCAAGCTGCCAGAGTACTTCGGCAAAAAATGCATACAACCGGCCTCCGAGCCGGCCTGAGAGCCCTGGTTAATAACGGCGAGCTTCGCCTGACAAAGGAACACCACGAATGACTGATGTACACGCCATACTGGGGGAGCAGGCCGAGGACCTGCTCACCCACCGCTGCAAGGGTTTCCCCAAAGAGAGCCTGATCACACCCGGGCCCGATTATATTGACCGGATATTCAGCGCCAGCGACAGACCCATACAGGTGCTGCGCAGCTATCAGCAGATGCTCGATGCCGGCCGCCTGGCAGGCACAGGTTACCTGTCTATTCTGCCCGTCGACCAGGGAGTGGAGCACTCCGCGGGTGCCAGCTTTGCCCCCAACCCCATTTACTTTGATCCGGAAAACATTGTGCGCCTGGCCATTGACGGCGGCTGCAACGCTGTGGCCTCCACACTCGGTACGCTGGGCGCCGTGGCGCGGCGCTACGCCCACAAGATTCCGTTTATCGTCAAAATCAATCACAACGATGCGCTGGTCTACCCCGCCGAGCACGATCAGAGGCTGTTCGCCAGCGTGCGCCAGGCCTACGACATGGGGGCAGCGGGGATAGGCGCAACAGTATACTTTGGCTCCGATACCTCGAGACGCCAGCTGCAGGAAATCTCGGAGGCTTTTGCCGAAGCCCACCGGCTGGGAATGGTCACCATACTCTGGTGTTATTTACGCAATACCGCATTCAGCCAAGACGATAAAGACCATCACTTGTCAGCGGATCTCTCTGGGCAAGCGAACTATCTGGGTGTGACCATTGAAGCAGACATCATTAAGCAGAAGATGCCGGAGACCAACGGTGGCTTCAATGCAATCTCCGTTGGCAAGACGCACCCGAGAATTTACAGCGAACTGACCACGGATCATCCCATCGAGCTGACTCGCTATCAGGTCGCCAACTGTTATCTCGGCCGGATTGGACTGATCAACTCCGGCGGCGCCTCCGGCCAAGACGACCTCACCGAAGCGGTGCGCACCGCTGTCATCAATAAAAGAGCCGGCGGCATGGGCCTGATCTCCGGGCGCAAGGCGTTTCAAAAGCCTTTTGCCGAGGGCGTGGCCCTGCTGCACGCCATTCAGGACGTCTACCTGGACCCCCGCATCGACATTGCCTGACCAGAAAAACACTCCTGGCCAGCCAGCCGCACCGCTCGCACTTAGCGCAGCGGTGGCGGCATTTGCCCATTCTCGCACGACCCGTCGCAAGCGACAAAGCGTCCCCCAAAAAAATCGAAAACCTCAATAAATTCAAACTGTTAAGTGCTGTCTTAGCATACTCACAGCCTTGAACTAAGCCTCCGTAAACGCTCTTAGCTATGGACAAGGTATGACCAAACCCCAAGATGGTATAACCAGTTATTGAAATTGGCGCGCTAATGTGTAAGTATCGACTATAAATTGGTAATACCAAACCAGTGTTTTCTAAATAACGTATAACAACGGAGAACAACCATGCCGAAGTACCGCCTGCTCCCCCTGATGATTGCCATGGTATCGGCGGGCTCGCTGCATGCGCAGGAGTCCGCCCCCGCCGAGAACCCGCAAGACGAATCCTTAGAGGAAATTGTCGTTCAGGGCGTGCGACAGGCCGAACTCAACGCCCGCGAGCGCGAGCGCGATAAAGACGCCTTCAGCTCAATCATCGCCACAGACGACGTGGGTAACTTTGCCGATCAGAACGTTGCCGAGTCCCTGCAACGACTGCCCGGTGTGACCCTGCAAAAAAGTGAGGGCGAGGGCCGCTTTGTCACTGTGCGTGGTCTGGGGCCCGGTTTTGTCACCGTAAGTATGAACGGTAACGAACTGGCCTCCGCCGGTGAGGACAGCCGCGCCTTCGCACTGGACGCCCTGCCAGCCGATATTCTCAGCTCCATTGAAGTAATCAAGGCTCTGACGCCGGATATGGATCTCAACTCCATTGGCGGCACCGTCAATGTCAACACACTCTCAGCGTTTGATCGCAAACAGGACAGCCTGCAGCTCAAGGTGCAGGGTAACTATCAGTCCTACAAAGAAGAGCTCAACCCCAAGCTGACATTGAACGGCACACATCTTTTTGCCGACGACACCATCGGCGTCGGCTACTCACTGTCGTATGAAGATCGCTCTACCGTGGTCTATCAAGTACAGCACCACTCCGATTCTCTACCGCGCTACGTAACGCCGGACGTCTCCACCCTGCCCGAAGACTATCAGGGGGATACGATTTTGATCCCCTTCCGCTACGAGGCCCGCCAGGAAGACGCCGAGCGCACCCGCACCACCGGCTCACTGGATCTGGGCTATCGCCCCAACGAGGACAGCGAGTACTTCGCCAAATTCAGCTACACCAAATACGACGATCTGGACACGGCCCTGCGCGAGTACTATCGCTTTGGCCAGGCCGGCTCCGGCGATATCGTCTACACCGATCAGAATTCTGGTCTGTTTGGCCTGGTGGATACCGACCTGCAACAGCAGTTTTTTATTCAGGACGGCACCTCGGAAACCACAGCGTTTTCAATCGGCGGTGAGAATCACTTTGGCGATGGCTGGATGGTGGATTACACCTACGCCTATTCGCTCGGCGAGTGGACCAAACCCAACGGCCGACGAGTCCAGTTCCGCGCCCGCGACCTGCCCATGCTGGGCGTCGCAGGTCCAGGCTACATTCGCGGTGAAGTGGTCGCCCCGGATGTACTGGAAGCGCTCACCGGCTCCAGCAGCCTGCCACAATCGGGCGGTTATGGCGGCCTCAACGGTTACCAGGACGGGCAGCGGCTACAAGAAAATTTACTCTACGACAATATCTTTATTGAGGACAGCTTCCGCGAAGACACCATCGATCAGATCAGCCTGAACCTGCAAAAAGATTTCGCTGACAGCGACTTTATTAATTACATCAAGTTCGGCGCTACTGCCAAGCAGCGCTCGCGCGATCGCAACAAAGACCGCTGGAGTGTCATACCCGGGGACTACACCAACGGCTGTGAGGGTGACGAGGAGTGCCTGCAGCTCGCCGGCGCGCGCCTGGGCGACTTTGCGACCTTCACCCCTGCACACCCCGACATCCAGCACGACTTTATTACCCTGGACGACGCCGAGCACCTCTTGGCCGTCACCACTCCGATTGCCAAATACAGTGACCCGCTACGCACCGGTCAGGACAGCGTGACCGACGACTACACTCTCTCGGAAGACACGGCCGCCGCCTACTTTATGGGTGAATTTCAGCTCAGTGAAAACTCCAGCTTGATCGCCGGTGTGCGCTGGGAGCAAACCGAATTTACCTCGACGGGTAACCTGTCCATTCGCAACGACCGCTTTGAAGTGGCCAACGAGGCAACCGTTCTCGACATTGCCGTACCCATGGAAGGCGCCAGCAGCAAATACGACGATTTCTTCCCGAGCCTCCACTATCGCTATGAGCCACGAGAGGATGTGTTGGTGCGCGCTGCCCTGTGGACCAGTTTCACCCGACCGTCGTTCAATGAAGCCCGCGCCTTTGCCGAATTCTCTGGCCGCGTCATCGTCTGTAATGACATTGAAGATAGTCTTTACTACGGCGAGTGCAGCGACGCGCCCACCGATATTGGTGCGCAGTCCTTAGAAGACCTATCTGCCACCAGCCAGAACTTTTACGTCAGCCCCGACAATGTGATCAACCTGGGCAATCCGACGCTGACGGCCATGAAGTCAGTGAACTTTGACACCTCGGTGTCCTGGTACGCCAGTGAAAACCTCTATGTTCAGGCTGCGTTCTTCTACAAAGACATTTCCGACTTTATCGTCGACGTCTCCGGCATTCAGAGCTCGTTTGAGGATATGCCGGTACGCATTCCCGTCGATCAGGTACAGGAGTTCTACTTCCCGCCGGGTCAGGTCTACAACGATGTAAACCTGACCACCAACGGTGAAGACGCGCAGGTTTATGGGGTCGAGCTGTCGTACTCCCAGTACTTCCCTATGGGCTTCTTTGTTCAGAGCAATATGACACTGATCGACAGTACCGCCAATGTCGGTGAGACCATCCGCACCGATGAAATCCAGCTACCCGACCAGGCCGACACCACTGTCAACCTCACGCTCGGCTGGGAAAATAACGATTTCTCCCTGCGTTTTATCGGTAACTACCGCAGCGAAGTACTCGAGCGCATCGGCTCCTGCTCGCAAGCGGACAAAGACGCCGACATGGCCTCTGGCCTACCGGAGAACTGCGCCACCTGGGCCGACATCTACCACGACGATACCTTTGGCCTCGACTTTAAAGCCACTTACCAGCTCACCGACAACATCAAGTTTTACCTGGATGCGATCAACCTAACCGAAGACAAGAGCTTCAAGTACTTCGACGGCAATGGCTACTCACGGGGCAACATGCTGTTTGAATCGGAAGACTATGGCACCTCTTATCAAATGGGCGTCAACATCAAATTCATGTAAGCGAACAGGCAACTATCATCCGGCGCCGGGCGCCGGCCACGACTCACAATAATGAAGGTAACTGTTATGAACAAGCTAGGACTTCTGAGCTCATTGATCATTACCAGCTCGATACTTGCAGGTTGCGGCAGCGAGCCCGATTCCAGCTCGCCCGACATCATTATCAATATTGAAAACCCCGATCCGGGTGATGGCGGGGGCGATGGCGGCGGAGATGGTGGCGGCGACCTGCCCAGCATCACCAATACGCCACTCCCCGTTGTTGAAGACTTTGGCGCAAGTGATACCGAAAGCTTTTTTACGGCGGCATACAAGAGCCTGGCCAGCGAGGCCGAAGAGGGCGAAGACAATTTCTATTTCTCCATGGCCGGCGTGTTTATGGAAGATGGCAGCGTCGACGCAGAGGGCGGCAACTGGATCACTGCCGATGCCGACCAAAAAATGCGCTTGGGCGATGCGCGCTTTACCCTTGCCCAAACCGTATCGCCGCTCGCCGGTGATGTCGCTATTGCGCGTAAAGACTCGACCCCCGGCGATGGCATCGATGAGGGGCTGAGCTGGGGCGAGCTGGACTTGTCCCAAGACTACCGAATTTCTTTCTGTGTGGTGGCCGTGCCCGACACCGCCAGCTCCAGTGACTTTCAAATTTACGTCGACAACAATACCACCAGCGAAGCCAGCTCCATCCACGGCGGCGGCAACGTCGGCTCGCGCATTTTTAACCAGCCCGTCAACACCCTGGTGCCCGGTCAACGTGTTGAGATTAACATTCCCGGCGATACCACCTTGCAAAGCGGTGGTGCCCTGGTGGCCTCCAAGCCAGAGTTGGTCGGCACCGAAAACTCCTTTATCGCCATGCGCGTTTCCAGTGGCGGCTGGGCGGTATTTGACGACCTGGTCATAGAGTACCAAAGCGATATCGGCAACAACCCGCAACCCGATTGCGCCGGCAAAGATTCCAATTATAAGTTCGTCAACCCCATCACCGGCGGCGACGACAACAATGCCCCGGTCGAGCCCAATGAAGGTACACCTTTCACCGGCTTGCCGCTGACTCTGGATTTTTCCGACGACGCGGAAACTTTCTTTGGTGAAAATGACGAGGCCGACTTCCTGTCGATTTCCTCTGATCGCACAGACCCTTTCTACAAGGTGACCAGCGGCAGTAGCCGAATTACCATTGAAAATGGCGCCTTGAGCCTGAATAACGCGCGCTTTACCATCGGCGATACCGGTGTGGCCAGCGCCGAGGGTGTACAGCCGTCCGGCGATATCGACCTGTCGATTCCCTACCGCATCCGCCTTACCATCAGCGATTTTACCAGTGCCGATCCGGCCGATCCGGGTAAATTCCAGCTGTACATCGACAACAACACCACAAGCTCCGGCAACTCCATTCACGGCGGCGATTCCAAGCATGTGGAACTGACGCCGGATGACATTGCCTCCTTCCCGCACGAGCTGGTACTCGAACCAGAAATCGGTACCAACAGCTCTTTCTTACAGCTTCGGGCCGATAGCCGCGTTGGCAACCTGACCATTGAAGACTTTACCATCGAGTACATTGAGGATGGTTCAGGCGCTGCCTGGGCACCCTACACCCTCAACCTCGCCGGCGAAGCGGACATTGCCCCGAGTGGTGAAATAACCGAAAACACCGACATGTCAGTCACCCTGACGGCCAGCGGCGGCAACCTGTCCTCCTCCAACCACAACCTGTTCTTTGCCGGGCAAATGGTGGAGATGAGCGACTTTATGTTTACCGCGCAAATCTCCAACATCACTGGCGCCGATGTGGGCGCGGGTAACGCCTACCGCTTTGGCATCATGATCATGGAAGACATGACACCGGTGGGAGACTACGCCGAGCTTTCGGGTTGGGCCGATGCCGGTTTTTATGTGGACGGCGACCCGGCTGAGTTGATTGGTTCACGCGCGCAGATGAAGCCCGACGGCAGCCGCTCACGCTCCAACATCAGCGAGCTCGAAGTCGGTGACTATGTGCGCATCGAAATCTATGATGACGGTGACAACAAGCGCCTTAAGCGTTACTACTCAAAAGACGGCGTGACCTTTGAACAGGCCAACAGCACCACGGACTTCAATGCCACACCGGACAGTGACAGCTGGTATGTGGGCCTCTACGCCGCACCCGGTGAAAATACAGTGACGATCGAATTCGACAACATCATGATCGAAGAGATCGCGCCGTAAAACGACGCAGCGGCGGGGGCTTACCCCCGCCGCTTTATTTCATGCCACGGGAACGGCAACAGATTGAGAATCCATTCATGAAAGCAGTATCTCTTTCCAGTGCTCTGGTGCTGAGCACCTTGCTCGGTGCCTGCGGCGGCGGTGGCGGGCCCACGGGCTCGAGCTCAAACGGCGGCTCTTCCAGTGATCGCAGCTCGTCCAGTAGTGTCAGCTCTTCAAGCTCATCTGCGGCCTCCAGTCAATCCAGTTCGAGCAGCTCTGAGCTGTCGCACTGCGATGCCATGAACACCGTGGTCGGCTTTGCCAGCCTGGGCGACGGCACCACAGGCGGCAGCGGCGGTGATACGGTGACGGTCAGTACAGGTGCCGAGCTGGTACAGGCGCTGGCGGGCAAAGGCAGCGACCCGCTCACTATTTTTGTCGACGGCACCCTCACGCCAGAGAATTCGGGCACAGACAAGTTTGAAGTCACCGACATGGCCGATGTGTCTATTATCGGCGTTGACAACAACGCTCTGCTGGACGGCATCGGTATCAAGGTCAAGGATGCCAGCAACATCGTCATCCGCAATCTGACCATCCGCTTTGTAGACACCGGAGAAAAAGACGGCATCAGCCTCGAAGGCCCCGCGAGCAACATTTGGATTGATCACAACGAGATTTACAACACGCTGGATTCCGACAAGGACTACTACGACGAGCTGGTCAGCGGAAAACGCAACGTGGACAATGTGACCATCTCCTACAACTACCTGCACGACAGCTGGAAAACATCGCTGTGGGGCAGCAGTGACACCGATGATGCGCATAGGCGTATCACCTTCTACGCCAACTACTGGGAAAACGCCAGTTCGCGTATGCCGCTGTTTCGTTTTGGCGAGGCGCACATTCTCAATAATGTCTATAAAGACGTTTCTTCTACCGCTGTCAATTCGCGCATGGGCGCGACCATCCGCGTAGAGGGCACTGTATTTGAAAACGTGCAAAACCCCATTGTCAGTTTTTACTCCAGCGAAGTGGGCTACTGGGATCTGGCCGGTAACCTCTACACCAATATCAGCTGGAGCAACCCCAGCGGCGGCGACATCATCGCCGGCCCAGGCACGGACCTCGAATCCACCGTCAGCTACACACCGGCTTACGAGTACACCGCCATGCCTGCCTCCGAGGTAAAAGCCCACGTCACCCTTTACGCCGGCAGCGGCAAAATTAATGAATGCTTGCCTATCACCCCTTGATCCTCTCCTCTGCCTCTAGGGGCTGAATATTTCGGCGGGCCTGGCCCGCCGCTTTTTTACCCGCCTTTTGCAATAGCTACAAATCGTCCCTGTAAAAAGGGCCACGGCAGGCCAATCAACGGCCCGGGAGATATCGTTAAAACCATGTAACTAATTGTTTTTATTGATTTTTCTTATTCTGGCACGGTCATCGCTATAAGCCAGACAAGTCTGAAGCAAATGAGCGGGCGGCGAGATCAAGCTCTCGTCACCCACAACCAGAGGCAAGGGTATGAACACTTTAGTGAACACCGCCAACAGCGCTGACCGCCCCTCTCCCGCCTTGTCTCTGGCGCAACCGTCTCTGCCGGGTTTGCAGCCCGGGACATGGAGTGATCCTCACAGTAGTTTCGTATCACCCTCGTTGGGCCATACCCTGGCCCCTTTTTCTTCCCTTCGATGACAGCCGCACTCGCGGTTACATCACCCTCCCCCATTGGGCCGCATTTGCGGCCCCTTTTTTTATCTGACTACCGTAGGCGCTGTCCTGCCTTCGCTATCGAACTCACCACTAGCGATCAGTCACCCTTACCCAGCGGCCGTTTTTATGGTCGACCCGAAAGCGGGCCCATTGGCGAAAAGCCTGCACCGTGCACATTACCGTCTGCTCATCGCTGGCGCCCGCAACATTGCGGTAAATAAGGCGCGCCCTATCGTCGGAAAGGTTGTTATCGGCATCGAATATCTGGCGCACGCACCATCGATCGCCCAGCTCGCCATTGCTGTAATAGCAACCCTTTGTCAATGTCAGAGAATCAGAGCGAACTTCCTGAGCATGCGCCCAGGCACGGTCGAAAATCTGCGCCAGCTCCTCGGAGCTAACGTCCACATAGGTATCCAAAGAGTGCATAGCCGCGGCAAAGTCTTCGTGAGTCAGGCTGGGGGCGGAGGCCGCCGGCTTGGACGCGCGCATCAGGGACACCGGATAGCGTCGCCAGTAAAACAGGTTATTAAACACCGCTGCAGCGATAAAAATCGCCACAACGTTCAAAGCGACCGGCACCAATATATAGCCGAAGCCCAGGGCGTGAACCTCCGGCCCGCCAATGACAGCCGCCAGCGCCGTGGCGCCACCGGGGGGATGGATACAGCGAAAATAGCACATGGCAGTCACTGCCAGGCCTACGGCAAGGGCGGGCGCCCAAAAGAATTGACCCAAGTACCACTGACAGCTCACGCCCACCGCCGCCGATAACAGATGCCCACCCAGCACGGGCCACGGCTGAGACAAGGTGCCGTGGGGAACGGCGAACAGCAGCACCGCCGAGGCGCCCATGGAGGCGAGCATTAACACCGAGCCGGCTGGTCCGAGCAGCGCCGATGATACGAACCACACGCAGCCAATGCCACAAAACGCGCCAAGCCCGGAAATCAGTTTTTCCCTATGGCTGGTCGTGTTGGATTCCACACCCAGCAATGCCCATAATCGCCCCATTAAGCCCGCCTCTCAATATGCGCACAAAAGTGGTGCATACTAGGGTAGCCTCCACCCAACGGCAAGTGCCCTGTATTCCCGGCCAGCGCTTTGAAATTTCTGGCAAACTCTTTGCGTTAGCGGGTATCGAAGTGAGAACGGTAAAAGACAAATTATTTGAGAGAAATTTTTCTTTTTTTAAACAAAGAGTTGGAATATTTTATGACGCGATTGCACGCCGCCCTCCCCCGCCTGTGTTTTCCTTTTTACCTGCTACTGGCCCTTTTTACTCTGACCGCCGAGGCCAGCGACGAGTACTATGACCTGCACTACCACGTCAACCTGGCCGACAGTGAAGAGTTCGCTCACGTCACGATCAGCATCCCGGACGCCAGCCTCATCAAGGAAATGGACTTTAATCTGGACAAGGATTTCCATCAAAATATCGAGGCCAACGGCAAGCTATCGGTTGAAGACGGGCGCGCCCTTTGGCAGCCGCCGGAAAAAGACGCCCGCTTTAGCCTGGACGTCACCATAGCGCACAAACGCGACGACGGTGGCTACGACGCTCTGCGGGAGAAAGACTTTGCCATTTTCCGTGGAGACGACCTGGTACCTCCGGCCAGTGTTGTGACCCTCAAGGGCGCCCAAAGCAAGGCCAGGCTGACGTTTACCCTGCCCGACGACTGGCGCACCGCCAACAGCGGCTGGCACAAAAACGAGGACAGCAGCTTTACCGTAGATGACCCCGAGAGACGCTTTGACCGGCCCACCGGCTGGATGATTGCCGGCAAGCTCGGCACCCGGCGCGAGCGTCTCCCCGATACCCATATCGCTGTTAGTGCACCGCTTGGCAACGCCGTGAAGCGTTTGGATGTTCTCAGTTTTATCCTGCTCAACTGGCCCACCATCCGCGAAGTGGTCGGCGAGACGCCGGAAAAAATCCTGATCGTCGGTGCCGGTGACCCCATGTGGCGTGGCGGCCTGTCCGGCCCCAACTCCCTGTTTGTCCATGCCGACCGGCCTATGGTCAGTGAAAATGGCACCAGCACCCTCTTGCACGAGCTCTTTCACACCATCACCGGCATCACTGACGAGGGCGAGGACGACTGGATCACCGAGGGTCTGGCCGAGTATTACTCTTACGCCATCTTGCACCGCGCCGGCGGCCTGACGGACGAGCGTCGCCAACTGGTGGTCGACTGGCTAACGGACTGGAGCAAGGATGTGAAGTCACTGCGCGGCAAATCATCCAGCGGTGAGCGCACCGCCAGGGCCGCCTTACTGTTTGACGAGCTCGATGACGAAATCAAAGCGGCGACCGAAAATCGCAAGTCGCTGGACGATGCCACCCGAGCCATGATGAAAGAAAAGCGGGTCAACCTGGAAGAATTGACTGACATCGTCGAAGCCCTGATCGGCCGGGCACCGAAGACGCTCGATACCCCTTTGCTGCGCTAGACTCACCTTGGCAGCGCCCTTCTGCCGCGGCGGCGGCTCAGATAGAATGGTCAGCCATCGCCCGCCAAGGCGGGCGAGCATTCCACCCTTTAGCGGACTCCAGGGGCATCAGCCCGGGTTCAGGCATATTTTGGCGTAAGGAGCAGAACAATGAAGGTCAACAGCATTCTCGACACCATCGGCAATACCCCCCATATCCGCATTAATCATTTGTTTAGGCCCGACATTGAGGTCTGGATGAAAGCCGAACGCTTCAACCCCGGCGCCAGCATCAAAGACCGGATTGCCTTGGCCATGATCGAAGACGCCGAAGAGCGTGGTTTGCTGAAAAAGGACAGCGTCATTATCGAGCCGACCAGCGGCAATACCGGTATCGGCCTGGCCATGGTAGCCGCCTCACGGGGTTATCGGCTGATCCTTACCATGCCAGAATCTATGTCAATCGAGCGGCGCAAAATTATGAAAGCCCTGGGTGCCGAGCTGGTGCTAACCCCCAAGGAACAGGGTATGGGCGGGGCGATCGCCAAAGCCACCGAACTGCGCGATGATTACCCAAACAGCTGGATGCCGCAACAGTTTACCAACCCCGCCAATGTCAAGATCCACCGCGATACCACCGCCAAGGAAATTCTTGATGACTTTCCCGAGGGGCTCGATTACTTGATTACCGGTGTGGGCACCGGCGGTCACATTACCGGTTGCAGCGAGGTGCTGAAAAAGGCGTTTCCCAGCCTGAAAACCTACGCGGTCGAGCCGGAGAAATCCCAGGTGATCGCGGGCAAGGAAAAAGGGCTGCACCGTTTACAGGGCATTGGCGCAGGCTTTGTGCCGGAAATACTCGATAAGACCACCCTCGATGGGACCATCGCCGTAAGCGAAGAAGACAGCTTCGAGATGGCGCGCCAGTGCGCGCGCAAAGAAGCGATTTTTGTCGGCATTTCCTCCGGCGCCAGTCTGGCCGCCGTTAAACAGCGAGAGGCGGAATTCGCACCGGGTAGCCGCGTGCTGGTATTCAGCTACGATACCGGGGAGCGCTACCTATCCATCGATGACCTGTTCAGTGCCTGAAGCGCCACACTGTTAAGAATCGTCAGCGCCGGCCGCCTCAGGCCGGCTTTTTCGTAAACTATCGCCACATCGATAATACGCTACTGAAAGAGACTGCACATGATCACTCACGACCCCAATCCGCTCTATCTCGCAGACCCCAAACGCTATGAGCGCATGCCCTATAAGCGCTGTGGCAAAAGCGGTCTGCGCCTGCCCAGGCTCTCGCTCGGCCAGTGGCAAAATTTTGGGGCGGTGGACTCTCTGGCCAATGCACGGCAGATGATGCATCGCGCTTTTGATCTCGGCATCAACCACTTCGACCTCGCCAACAACTATGGACCCAACTACGGCTCGGCCGAATCCACTTTTGGCCAGGTGATGAGCGAGGGGCTGAACCGCTATCGGGACGAGCTGATCATCTCCAGCAAGGCCGGCTACGACATGTGGCCCGGTCCCTATGGTATCGGTGGTTCGCGCAAATATCTGGTGGCCAGTTGTGATCAAAGCCTGAAACGCTGCGGCGTAGAGTACTTTGATATTTTCTACTCTCACTGCTTTGATCCAGAGACGCCGCTGGAAGAAACCATGGGGGCGCTGGATTATATCGTCCGTTCAGGGCGTGCGCTCTACGCCGGCATTTCCAGCTACACACCCGAACAAACCCGTGAAGCGGCCGCCATTTTGAAAAGTCTTGGTACACCGCTGCTGATACACCAGCCGCGCTATAATCTGTTCGACCGCTGGATCGAAGACGGCCTGACCGATGTTCTCGACGATGAGGGCGTGGGCGCGATTGTCTTTTCGCCGCTGGCTCAGGGCATGCTGACCAATAAGTACCTCGGCGGCGTCCCGGCCAACTCCAGAGCCGCACGCGGCGATCAGATCTACCTGAAAGAGAGCGACATCACTCAGGAGAGGGTAGAAAAAATTCGCGCGCTGAACGCCATTGCTGAAAAACGCGGTCAATCGCTCGCGCAAATGGCACTGGCCTGGGTGCTGCATAACAAAACCGTCACCAGCGCCATTATCGGTGCCAGCCGTGTCGAGCAAATTGAAGACTCGGTCGCGGCACTCGACGCCCTTGAGTTCAGTGATCAGGAAATTGCGGCCATCGACGCGCTCGTCAAGTAAACGCTGCCCGAGCCGGTTTCAAACCGGCTCGGGCACAATAAAGCACCACACCAAGACATCACAATAATAACGAAGAGAATGAATGCCATGAAAGCTCTCTCAGTCAGCTTGATTGCTCTTTTGCTGGTGATCGCCTGTACCACCACGCAAGCTCCCAACGCCGAAAGTATCCAACATAAAGCCGATCAGGTGGCCCAGTGGCAACTGGATCATATGGATAACTTTGACTACATAAGAACCTTTGTTGATCATACTGAGGCTCCGACCGGCTGGGTCCAGGCGGCGTTCTATATCGGTCTCAACCGCTGGTACGAGGCCACGCAAAACCCAGTCTTCAGACAGGCACTGATAGACAAGGCAAAAGCCAATCGCTGGCAACTCGGCCCCCTGCCCTGGCACGCAGATGATCAGGCCTTTGCGCAAGTTTACTTAGCGCTGGCGGACGACACACCGGCAGCCGATATCACACCAACGCAAAGCGCCTTTGACAAGATCATCGCCGCTAACCACGAGGACTCTCTGGAGTTTATACGCGACGAAACCGGTACCGCCGAAGGCACCTGCCAAAAGCGCTGGTGCTGGTCCGACGCTCTCTTTATGGCACCGCCGGCCTGGGCAGCTCTGTCTCGCATTACCGGTGAGGAGCGCTACCTCGACTACGCCTTGCGCGAGTTCAAAGCCACCACTGACTACCTGTTTGATCCTGATGATCATCTTTACTATCGGGACAGTCGTTTCTTTGACAGAAAATCGGCGTATGGCAACAAAGTATTCTGGAGCCGCGGCAATGGTTGGGTATTCGCGGGTTTGCCTCTGCTGCTGGAACAAATGCCAGAGAACCACCCGCAGTGGGGCGAGCTGATAGAACAGTTTCGTAAAATGGCCTATGCCTTTAAAGACTTGCAGGCCGACACCGGCCTCTGGGCGAGCTCGTTGATGGACTATGCCCATCAGCCGTTGGCCGAAACCAGTGGCAGTAGCTTTATTCTCTTCGGCCTCGCCTGGGGCATAAACCGGCAGCTACTGCCCCAAGACGATTTTCTCCCTACTGTTGAGAAGGGCTGGCGTGCGGTTAATGCTAAGGTCAGCCCTGAAGGCCGCCTAGGGTGGGTACAACAAGTGGGGAATGCGCCCGATCAAGTACTCGCCAGTGATACCCAGTTGTATGGCACTGGCGCTTACCTGTTGGCTGCTTCGGAGTTGATTCACACTTTCAATTGAATGACTGCTTATCGATCATCGGATTTGCGCCGGCTGCCATTTGACCGCCCGCGCAAATGCCGCGATACCAACCAATACGCCAGCAAAACAAAAGCGACCAAAGCAAAACTCCCCACGGAGAAATGCAGATGATCGGAAACATGGCCGTCGTGGTGCGGGTGGGCAGTGGCCAAAGCGCTAGCGGCTAAAACAACGATGGACAGCAAGATTCGTAATACGGTTTTCATAGTTCTCTCCTGAAAATTTAGGCAGCTCGGGTCAACATGCCCGCTTGCTCGATAAAGGCGATGACCTCAGCCACACCGGTTTCGTCTTTGAGATTGGTAAACTGAAAGGGCTTCTCCCCTCGCATTTTGCGCGCGTCTCGATCCATCACATTCAGGTCAGCCCCCACCAAAGTGGCGAGATCGATTTTATTGATAATCAACAGATCCGATTTGGTAATACCCGGGCCGCCTTTACGGGGAATCTTGTCACCGGCGGAAACGTCTATGACGTAAAGGGTCAAGTCAGATAACTCCGGGCTGAAGGTCGCCGCCAGGTTGTCCCCACCGCTTTCAATCAAAATCACATCCAAACCCGGATGACGCTCCTGCAGTTCGGCAACCGCCGATAGGTTCATTGAGGCATCTTCACGAATCGCGGTGTGAGGACAGCCGCCGGTTTCAACACCAATGATGCGATCGTCATCCAGCGCCTGATGCCTTTGAAGAAACTCGGCGTCTTCACGGGTATAGATGTCGTTGGTAATCACTGCGATATTGTATTTGTCTTTTAGATGCGCGCAGAGGGTCTTTACCAACGCGGTTTTCCCCGAGCCCACGGGCCCGCCAATACCTAAACGCAATGGAGGTTTTTTCATAATCACACTCTCACAATTTGTTATGATCGAAATAAACGTGTGTACTGTCTTTCGTGCAAGCTCGACGCCATAGCCAGTCCAGGCAAGCTAATGCCCAAATCCTCATCCGACACTTGCGCCGCGAGCGCACAGGTCTGCTCAACCGCCGGCATCAAGCTCACCAATAACTGCTGCGCCTGGGTCTGGCCCAGTGGCACAATTTTGGTGGCGGCCGCGACTTGGTTTTCCAGCCAACTCCAGACAAACCCGTAGCTTAACTCATCGACGCCTATGCTCCAGTGGGTGCCCGCCAGCGCGAACTGACACGCAAACCCCGGTGTCGCTCGGTAGCCCTGGCGCTCGGCCAGTGCCAGTCCGAGCGCGCCGAGCAGACGATTCAGCGCCATGCCCATCTGCTCGTCTTCAAGCAGCAATTCAGCGGTTTCACGACTGGCCCGCAAGTAGTCGTTCCAGTGGTTAACCGCCTCGAGATCTCCAACTTGCCAGGCTAGAACAAGGCGGCGCAGAACCGGCACGTCCAGTTGCGCCAGCGAGCGGCACATCAGCTGGTTCAACCAGTCTTGCAACGCGGTTTCATCGGCCAACCAACCACTGTCAACGGCATACTCCAACCCCTGAGAATAGGCATAAGCGCCCACCGGCAACGCCGGACTCACCAGATGCAGCAAGTGCAGCAGGGGCTGGTTCATCAGCCGTGCGCCTCGTGATGATGGTGATGCGAATGCCCATGGCCTGCGCCGTGGTAAGCGCCGTTTTCCGGATGGAACGGCAGCCGCGCGACTTCTACGGGCAGGCCCAGTCCTACTATCATCGCGTCGAGCACATGGTCGTGCTGATAGCGCAAAAAGTTTTCCCCGATTTGCAAAGGCACATGCCGATTGCCCAGATGGTAAGCGGCACGCGCCAGCAGCAACCGATCCTCACAAGTGACCGAACTCAAGGTCTCGGCGGCGGCTATGACTTTAACCCGGGTGCCATCGGCGCACTCGAGAACTTCGCCGTCAGCGAGCACATGCCCGCGCTCAACAAACCACCCGAGTAGCTGACCGCAGGCCGTTTGAGTTCGGTAGCGGCTTTTTTGCCGCTCTTCAAAAGTCAGTGCCACTTCGGCGCTCGCCACGGGGTTATCGCTGACACTGACGCTAAACGCTTCAAGCATAATTCCGCCTCGTTAAAACAAGCTGTATCGTTGCGCGAGCGGCAGCACATGCGCCGGCTCGCAGGTCAACAACTGGCCGTCCGCACGCACCTCATAGGTTTGCGGATCGACCTCCATGTGCGGCTGATAGTCGTTGAGCACCATGCTCGCTTTGGTCACCTTGCGGCACCCTGCTACCCCCACCAAACGCCGCTCCAATTCAAGCGAGCCACGTATTCCGGCCTCTATCGAGGCCTGGCTGACAAAGCTGACCGACGTCGCCGTACAGGACTTCCCGTAAGCACCAAACATGGGGCGGTAATGCACAGGCTGTGGCGTTGGAATCGAGGCGTTCGGGTCGCCCATAGGTGCGGCGGCAATGGCACCGCCTTTGATTATCAGCGAGGGCTTAATCCCAAAAAACGCCGGTTTCCAGAGCACCAGGTCCGCCAGCTTGCCGACCTCAATTGAGCCGACCTCGTGGGCAATGCCGTGGGCAATGGCCGGGTTGATGGTGTACTTTGCCAGATACCTTTTGGCCCGGAAGTTATCGGCACTGGAGGTTTCCCACTCCAAGGTACCGCGCTGTTCGCGCATTTTGTGAGCGGTCTGCCAGGTGCGGCATATGACTTCTCCTACCCGCCCCATGGCCTGGGAATCGGAACTTATCATGGAGAAGGCACCCAGGTCGTGCAGAATGTCCTCTGCCGCAATGGTTTCTTTGCGGATACGCGAGTCGGCAAAAGCGACATCTTCGGGAATGTTCGGATCCAGGTGATGGCAGACCATCAACATGTCCAGGTGCTCATCGATGGTATTGACCGTGTAGGGTCGGGTCGGATTGGTCGACGAGGGCAGGACATTGGGCAAACCGCACGCCTTGATGATATCCGGCGCGTGACCACCGCCCGCGCCCTCGGTGTGATAAGTGTGGATGGTGCGCCCATCAAAGGCGGCAATGGTGTCTTCGACAAAACCCGATTCATTCAGCGTGTCGGTGTGAATCGCCACCTGTACGTCGTACTTTTCTGCGACATTCAAACAGTTGTTGATCGAGGCAGGGGTTGTGCCCCAGTCCTCGTGCAGTTTTAGTCCGAGCGCACCGGCGGCAATTTGCTCCTCGAGCGCCAGCGGCAAACTGGCGTTGCCCTTGCCGAGAAAACCGAGATTCATCGGAAAACTCTCAGCCGCCTGAAGCATGCGTGCCAGATGCCAGGGACCGGGGGTACAGGTCGTCGCATTGGTGCCAGTGGCCGGGCCGGTTCCGCCACCAATCATGGTGGTGATACCGCTCATTAACGCCTCTTCTATCTGCTGTGGGCAGATAAAGTGTATATGTGCGTCTATGCCGCCGGCGGTCAGTATCTGGCCTTCACCGGCGATCACTTCCGTGCCGGGACCAATCATTATCTCCACACCCGGTTGGATATCGGGATTGCCCGCTTTGCCGATGGCAGCGATGCGACCGTTTTTGAGCGCCACATCGGCCTTGATCACGCCCCAGTAGTCGAGAATCAACGCATTGGTGATAACGGTGTCGGGGGTGTCGGCGCAACTGGCCTGAGACTGACCCATACCGTCACGAATCACTTTACCGCCGCCGAATTTCACCTCTTCGCCATAAATGGTGTAGTCCTTCTCCACCTCCAGCCAAAGCGATGTATCCGCCAGGCGCACTTTGTCGCCGGTGGTGGGGCCGAACATGTCGGCGTAAGCGCTTCTGTCGATGACCGCCATCTTATAACTCCCCCATGACATCGCCACGAAAACCGTATACGGTTTTCTTGCCTGACAGTTCCACCAACTCAACTTCTCTCTCTTGGCCGGGCTCAAAGCGCACCGCTGTACCGGCTGCAATGTTCAGGCGAAAACCGCGGGCGCGGGCGCGGTCAAATCGAAGCGCCGGGTTAGCTTCGTAGAAGTGATAGTGGGAACCGACTTGCACCGGCCGGTCACCGGTGTTGGCGACTGTGATCTGCACCACTTCACGCCCGGCGTTGAGCACATGCTCACCGGCTTTAATGTCGTATTCTCCTGGAATCACGGCTGCCTCCTAGACAATAGGGTTATGGACAGTCACCAGTTTGGTGCCATCCGGAAAGGTCGCTTCCACCTGAACCTCGTGTAACATCTCGGCGATGCCGTCCATCACATCCTCACGCCGGAGGATCTGCCGGCCATAATCCATCAGCTCGGCCACGGTTCTACCATCGCGCGCGCCCTCCATAATTTCGGCGCTGATAAGAGCCACCGATTCGGGGTAATTGAGTTTGACACCGCGCGCTTTGCGCCTTTCTGCCAGCAAAGCGGCGGTAAACAACAGCAACTTATCCTTATCTCTCGGGCTTAATTCCACCTTGCTCCCCCTATTCTTAAGTGTTCCAAATTCTTGGCCAAACCGCCTCTCGAGCACACAGTGCCGGTCGAATCCGGGACCAAATATCGCTAAAACCTTGACGACACTGCGCCGCACTCTGGCCAAGATAACGGGCAATAAACAACCCCTGCTTCTGGGTAATGCCCCACTGAGGCGAACCCCCAGGGTAGCGCTCAGCGAGCATTTGCAGCAGGTCATCCACCGCATCGCGCGATTGCTCGACACTGGCAACCAAGGTGCCAAAGCTGCCGCACCCCTGCAGTCCCCAAGGTGCGCTCATCATGGCGTCGCCACCAGCGATGCGGTTTCTTTCAATCAGGCGCGGCTGCCCATCAATTGTCACCTCGAGGGTTTGCCATACCTGTCCCTGAGAAAAGCGCTCGCCACTGGCTGGCCGCCCGAGGCAGACGATATCCCACAGGCAAAAACGAGCACTGCCGTGTGCCTCGACACGAGTGGTCAGGCGCGCGTTGGCACCATCAAAGACAATCGTTTCCTGAGGCAGCCACTCAAGCAGACTGTCGTCATCGAGCGACAGATCCACCCTCTGGCACTGGGCTGTGGTTTGGTCGCTGTGCTTGAGCCCCAACAGGGAATAGACCTTGCCCGCCGATGGGGTGGTCACCAGGGTGCGCGAGCCCTTGTTGGCACATAAGTCAATCTGGAGCTCGTCCCCAACCACCAAGCCCCCCGGGGGATGCAGCAGGTACACATGGGCCAGGTCACCCTCCGGGTAAAACGGCCGCTGTATTCGCAAAGGCCCGTGATGACGCGCGCGGGTCACGCAGCTGCGCCCGCCCCTGTGGGCAAACTCAAGATGGAGTCGGGCTGGCCAGCGCCGAGCGATCTGCACAGCTCGGGTATCGGGCTTGGTAGAGAGCGCCACCTCGGAGGCAGCTGTGCCTGGGGGCACGGATTCTGTATCGTACAACGGCTGGCTCTTTGGCATTAGGCTTGGCATTCGGGGCTCAAAAGCGCCCCGAAAAGGCGCATATTTTGTTTGGTTTATCCAGTTAGAGAACAAGAAGCGTGCCAAGGGTCAGGTGGCATAAAGCCCCTTATTTCCTGCCCCCCTTGGTCAAACCTGGCCATAGCCGGCGCTCACGAAGGCACCACAAAAGGGCATCATGCTCCCAAGCGGAAAATATCGCACCACATTGATGCAGCACTCATGGCAAAATTGACACACAGAACAACAAGCTATTGCGTTACACTCAAAGTATGTTTCAGTCGCAGTAAGAGAAGCTTATGGCACAGAGTCAGCAACCCTATCAACACACCCATCATGAAGCCGGCAGTTACCACACCATAGACGCGGTTATTTCACCCCAGAACCAGCTGAACATCCTGTCAAAAACCGAGGTCGCCAAACTTCTCGATGCCAGTCAAAGTGGCCTCTACAAGTTGTTTCGCAGCTGCGCGCTGGCAGTGCTCAATTGCGGAAACTCACTCGACGACGGCAAGGAGCTGCTCGAACGCTACCCGGATTTCGCCATTCGAATTATTCAGGAAGAGCGAGGCATTAAACTGGACGTCAAGGGCGCACCCGCCAGTGCTTTTGTTGATGGGCAAATGATTCGCGGCATCAGTGAACACCTGTTCGCCGTGCTACGTGATGTTATTTTTGCCAGCGGCGAAAAACGCCTGACGGCCGGCCTCGACACCCTGAGCCCGGAAACCACCACCGACGTGGTGTTCCATATGCTGCGCAATGCCGACATCATACGCCCGAAAATCGATCCGAATATTGTCGTCTGCTGGGGAGGCCACTCGATCAGCATGGGTGAGTACGACTACACCAAAAAAGTCGGTTATCAGATGGGCCTTAGAGGGCTGGACATCTGTACCGGCTGCGGCCCGGGCGCCATGAAAGGCCCAATGAAAGGCGCCACTATCGGCCACGCGAAACAGCGCCTGGGGGTCAGGCGCTACATTGGTATTACAGAGCCCGGTATTATCGCCGCCGAGGCGCCCAATCCCATCGTCAATGAATTGGCCATTATGCCCGACATCGAAAAGCGCCTGGAGGCCTTCGTCCGCGCAGGCCACGGCATTGTGGTTTTCCCGGGCGGAGCGGGCACGGCTGAAGAAATACTCTATTTGCTGGGCATTTTGCTGCACCCGGATAATGCCGAGCTGCCCTTCCCGCTTGTGTTTACCGGCCCTGCCTCGGCAGCCGATTATTTTCGCCAAATTGACCAGTTCATTGGGGTTACATTGGGTGCGGAGGCACAGAAGCGCTACCAGATTATTATGGACGACCCCGAAGCCGTAGCCCTGGCCATGACCAAGGGTATTGCCGAGGTCAGAGCTTTCCGCAAGCGGACCGATGACGCCTACTATTTTAACTGGCAGCTGAAAGTCTCCCCTGACTTCCAGCAGCCCTTTGCCCCCACTCATGAGAATATGCGCAACCTGGTGATCAACCACGAGCTGCCGCGTCACCATCTGGCGGCGAATTTGCGCCGCGCCTTCTCCGGCATAGTGGCAGGTAATGTGAAAGACGAGGGCATCAGAGCCATCGAGCGCGACGGACTGTTCGAAATTTGCGGTGAGCCGAGCATTATGCAGCCAGTGGACGAGCTGCTCAGCGCCTTCCGCGATCAGGGCCGCATGAAGCTGCCGGGAAGTCGCTATACCCCTTGCTACCGGATTATTCACTAACCCTGCGTTGGCGCCTTACCCTTGTGTGTAGGATATGTCGCACAAGAAGTCGCGCCAATGACGCCTTTTCGTTTCCTTACACTTAACGGATACTAAGCATCACAGGGACGTTACACGGATGACTAAGGGCCAGGAAGGTTCACAGGATGTCTCTGCCACGGAGTGGCCAGGAACAAAGCAACAAGCACCAGGGAAGACAGAGGACAGTCACGTCGGACAGGAGCGCCGAAACAACCACGACAGGGGTTTAGGGACACTCTGGCAGGATGCCCGGCCAAGGGGATGGGTCGATACTCTCAAACGGATAGGGAAACGTTCAACAACAGGGTCCACAGTGTGGGCCTTTTTTTTAGGCCCAAAATACGAAGACGCCACCCAAACGCTTAACCCCACAGCCGCCGGAGACTTGGGCTGGGCAAAGGAGCGTTCAAAACGCAAGAAGCAGGCGTTGGCGCTTATCACCTATCGAGCCGTCGGCCGATCCGCAAAGCGCCAGGGCTCAGAAGTTTTCTTTCAGGTACTGATCAGCGAGACGTGAGGCGTCGGCATTGCTGGAGGCGACGATACTCAAGAGCTCTTTGGCACGAGCGTCATTCCCCTGCAGGTGGTACACCTTACCCAGTTTAAACTGCGCATCAGGCACCTTGCGATTATCCGGGAACTCTGCCAAAAGGTCGCCAAACCACTGCTGCGCAGCGGGCAAGTCGTTTTTCAGCAAATAGATCTCTCCCAACCAGTAATAGCTGTTACCGGCGTACTCGCCTCTGGGGAAACGGGCCAGGTGGTCTTTAAACGCGGCAATCGAAGCATCCACCTGTCGCTGCTTGAGCAAGTCGTAGGCAGCGCCATAGACATCCGCCTCGCTGCGACCATCGGCAGCCAGAGGCACTTGAGGGGCCGTGTCAGTTGCACTGGGTGCGGTCACGGGGGTGCTCTGCGCGGATAAATCGGGTTCGGTGCCGGCGGGTGGTAGGGAATAAGCAGGCGCTGAGCTGAAGGAACCACCAGTGGTCAAAGCGCTGACGCGACGATCGAGATCCAGATAATCATCGAGCCGCTGCTGCTTCAGACGCTTGATTTCAAAGGCCTGCTCTTCGACCATGCCACGCAGATTCATCACTTCCTGCTGCAGGGTCTGCAACTGGTAAAAAAGCTCTGCCTGTTGATTAGCATTCGGGCTCTGGCCAGCATTCGCCGAAGGGCGAGCCGCCTGAGGTGAGGAATCAATCACCTGCACCTGAGCCTGGACACTGCTTGTGAAAGCGGCCGCAATTGCGGCCGCCAACATCAGGGGTTTATTCATCCCTAAACTCTTATTAGTAGTCGATTTCTACGCGACGGTTCTTGCTCCAGGAGGACTCGCCGCTGCCCAGCGCCAGCGGACGCTCTTCACCGTAGCTGATCACTTCCAGATTAGAACGGTTTACGCCTTGCAGCACCAGGAAGTCGCGAACGGCGTTGGCACGACGCTCACCCAGAGCCATGTTGTACTCGCGTGAACCGCGCTCATCGGCGTGGCCTTCCAGGCGAACAGAGGTGTTGGTGCCACGCAGTTGTTCGGCGTGGGCCAGCAGCAGTGAACGCGCTTCCGGCAAGAGAACGGCCTGATCGAAGTCGAAGTAAATCACAGTCTCCAGCTCTTCCATACCCTCTTCAGAACCATCGCTGGAACCGAGAGAACCACCATTCGCAGTGCCGGTGTTGACACCACCGTTGGCACCTGCATCAGCATCTGAATCGGTTTTGGTGTCAGTGCTGGAACAGCCCGCGAGGAACGCCATGACGAACACAAAACTCAGACCCTGTTTCATTGCTTTAGTAATCATGATTAACTCCGATCAAGTTGTTGATTTTTTGAGCAAACTGCAACTTTAATTAAAAAATGGCGACCAAGCAGGTTCTCTCACATCTCCCTGCTTGGATGGTAAACGATACTTGGTGCCCGCATCGAGTGAGACCGCGGCCAGTATACCCTTTCCCCCAAACCGTGTCGCGTACAGCAACATAGCTCCATTAGGCGCTATAGTAGGCGATTCATCAAGGTTTGTCTCTGTGAGAATACGCAAAGTCCCCGTTGTGAGATCCTGTGCCGCGATGTGGAACACGCCATCGCGTTGATGCACCATCACCAGGGTTTTGCCGTCCAGAGAGACTCGCCCGCGAGCGTTGTACTCGCCCTCAAAGGTTAAGCGTTCCACCCGCCCGCTGGCAAGTGTCACTTTATAAATTTGTGGCTTGCCCCCGCGATTTGAGGTAAAAACCACGCCTTTGCCATCGGCTGTCCAGCTGGGCTCGGTATCAATAGCGTAGTGGTTGGTAATCCGGGTGAACTGACGCGTGCGCAAATCCAGGGTATAGATCTCCGGGTTGCCATCTTTGGACAGCACCATAGCCATCTGCCGACCGTCCGGCGAGAAGGCCGGCGCGCCGTTCAAACCGGTAAAGTCCGTCAGCTGCTCGCGCTGCCCCGTCGCGAGGCTCTGCAGAAAAATCGCAGGCCGGGTGGTTTCAAAAGAAACATAGGCCACCTGGCGACCATCCGGCGACCAGGTCGGCGACAGCAGTGGCTGATCCGATTCCAGCAACATGCGCGGGCGGGCGCCATCGGCGTCGGACAACATCAGGCGGAAACGATCCTGAGTGCCGGTGTTCTGAAACGCCTCGACGTAAAGGATCTGGGTGGCGAAAGCGCCGGGAATGCCCGTGATTTTCTCGTAGACCTTGTCGGATATATGATGGGCCACATCGCGCAACTGGCCGGCACCGCCATCGACCTGGCCGGCACTGATTACTTTGCGCTGTCCAAGCACATCATACAAATGATAGGTCACATAGTAGCGACCACCGCGCTCCTCGATATCACCGATCAGGAGAAACTCTGTGCCCATAATGCGCCAATCCCGATAGAACACATCCGAGTCCTTACTCGGAAAGGACAGCATGCTGGTACGCGCTACCGGGTCAAACTGGCCGCTGCGCTGGAGGTTGGCAGCGATAATCGCACTGACATCCTCGGGCAGCGGCGTGGAGCCGTTCCAGCCCATGGGCACGACGGCAATGCGGGTTGGGTTATCCACCCCTTGGGTAATTTCAATGGTCAGCTGAGCGTGGGCTACCGACACAAAACAGCACAACAACAGGGCTACTAGTTTTCTCACAATCGCAAATCCTTGGGATTAAACACCAGTTTCAGTTGACGAAAATTTCTCTCAAACAGCTCCGGCGGCATCTGCTGCAGCTCGGTAAATCGATCGACGCGGCGCACCGCCTGCTCTGCCGAGCGATCAAAGGCGGCATTACCACTGCTTTTGACAACAGTCACATTGACCACCTGCCCGGTGGGCACCAACTGTATCAGCAGCTCCACCTGCATGCCACGCCGCGCCGACGGCGGGCGACTCCAGTTTTGCTCAATGCGCGACGAAATCATATTGACATAGCTCTGGGTCTGGGCCGCTGCCAGCTCGGCTTGACGCTGCTGCTCCTCTTTGCGCATGGCCTCTTCCAGACGCTGCTGGGCGACCCGCTCCTGGCGCTCGCGTTCGGCCTGCTGCCGTGCGGCCTCCTCGGCGCGCCGCTCTGCCTCCAGTTGCTGCTGCTTTTTGCGCTCAGCTTCGCGTTTTTTCTCCGCCTCTCGCGCTTTGCGCTCCTGCTCGGCGCGCTGTTGCTTGCGGGCGGCCTCCTCGCGGGCCTTCTTTTCGGCGGCGGCGCGCTGGGCTTCCAGCTCACGCTTTTTGGTCAAATCAATGACGTTGGTTTTCTGCTGCGCCGGCTCCTGAGTATCCTGCGCCTTGAGCTCGACAAGGGTCGCCTCCACGTAGCGCGGCTTGAACACCCGAGGCTCCGGGTCGGAGGTGGACTCCCAGCCAATAGTGACCGCCAGCACCAACAGAGTGTGCAAGCTGACACTGATAATAATCGGGGCGGTGTAGAGACTGCGCCAGTTCATAAATGCATCGATGACCTTATTTCGGTGGGTCTGTTACCAGCCCCACCGAGGGTGCGCCCGCATTTTGCAGCTCGGTCATTAAACCGACCACCACACCGTAGCTGACATCGCGATCGCCCCACACCAACACAGGCGTCTCGGGCTTCTCGCCGAGCACCTTGCTCACCATCGCGGTGATCTGCTCTAACGGCTTGCTTTGCTTGGGTTCGCCACCGAGCTCTATGTAGTACTGGCCACTCTTATTCACACTGACAATCAGCGGCTCGTCTTCTTTATTGTCAATGGGCGCCGAGGGCGCCTGGGGCAAATCCACCTGCACACCCTGCATCAACATGGGCGCAGTCACCATAAAGACCACGAGTAAAACCAACATCACGTCGATATAGGGCACGACGTTGATCTCTGCCATGGGCTTTTTCTTGATCTTGGGGCCAAAAGCTGCCATTGCGTTACCTGCTTAAGTCGCGAGCGATCAGGACGATACCTGCTTACTGTGCACCTGACGGTGCAAAATGGCCGAAAACTCTTCGGCAAACGTCTGGTAATGATTTTCCATGGCCTCGGCTCTGGCCGAGTAGCGGTTGTAGGCGAGAACGGCCGGAATGGCGGCAAACAGCCCCATGGCCGTGGCCACCAGTGCTTCGGAAATCCCGGGCGCCACTGTCGCCAACGTGGCCTGGTGAACATTCGCCAGGCCGCGGAAGGAGTTCATAATGCCCCAGACGGTGCCAAACAGACCGATATAGGGACTGACCGAAGCCACACTGGCGAGAAATGGCAGATTTGCCTCGAGCTTTTCCTCTTCGCGGGCCAGAGCGACGCGCATGGCGCGCTGACAGCCTTCCATGACCGCGTCGGAGTCGGCGCTGCTTTGCGAGCGCAGGCGCATGAACTCTTTGAAGCCCGCACGAAAAATATTCTCTACGCCGTCGACGGCGTGCTTGCCGGTCTTGCCGTTGCTCTGGCGGTACAGCTGATTCAGATCAATACCCGACCAAAACTGCTTCTCAAAGGCGAGAAACTTGGCCCGGGCCTGACGCTGGTAAATGCCCCGCTGGATGATCATCACCCAGGAGACCACCGATGCCAAAAACAAAATGGCCATCACCAGCTGTACCAGAAGGCTGGCGTTGGCAATCAGCCCCCAAATCGATAGAGAGTGTTCATTCGGCATAGAGACTCAACTCTTGTCAGTGATTGTGCAATCGGCCAGTTGCTCGCGCATCGCTGCGGGCATGGCACAGGGTTTCATGGTGTCGGGCAGAACACAGGCTACGCGGATTAGACCCTCGCAGAGCAATTCGTTCCCCCGCAACACTCTCTGACAAAACACCACGTTGGTACGTGCCAGAGCGTGAACTTCCGTTGTGACCCGGAGCAGATCGTCCAGCCGGGCGGGCTTTTTATAAGACACCTGCGCGCTGTGAACCACCAACAACTGGCCATCATCCAGAATTGCCGGCTTATCATAACCGTATTGGCGCAAAAATTCTGTGCGCGAGCGCTCCATAAACTTGAGGTAATTGACGTAGTAGACAATGCCGCCGGCGTCGGTGTCCTCGATATAAACGCGAACGGGCAGCGCAAAGGTCTCTGCGCTCACGAGGGATCCCTAAGCCGCTCGGGCAAGACCGCGCCAAAGTGCTCGTAGGCCAGTGCCGTCAAAACCCGGCCGCGGGGCGTGCGAGAAATAAAGCCCTGCTGGATCAAGTAGGGTTCAATGACATCCTCGATGGTGCCACGCTCCTCGCTGATGGCGGCGGCCAGAGAGTCGATACCCACCGGGCCACCGGTAAAGTTATCCATCATGGCCACCAGCAGGCGCCTGTCCATATGGTCGAGACCGCGCACATCGACGTTGAGCATATTCAGGGCGCGATCGGCCACCTCTGAGCTGACCCGGCCGTCGGCCTTTATCTGGGCAAAATCGCGCACCCGGCGCAGCAAGCGGTTGGCAATTCGCGGTGTACCCCGCGAGCGCTTGGCGATCTCACGGGCGCCCTGCTCGTCCATTTCCACCCCCAGAAGGCGAGCGGAGCGGCTGACAATGTGCGTCAAATCGGCGATGTTGTAAAACTCAAGGCGCTGGACAATGCCGAAGCGATCGCGCAGCGGCGAGGTCAGCAGGCCCGCCCGGGTCGTCGCACCTACCAGGGTAAAGGGCGGCAAATCCAGCTTGATCGAGCGTGCCGCCGGGCCTTCACCAATGACAATGTCCAGCTGAAAATCTTCCATCGCCGGGTAGAGAATTTCTTCCACCACAGGGCTCAGACGGTGAATTTCATCGATGAACAGAACATCGCCGGGCTCGAGATTGGTCATCAGGGCCGCCAGGTCGCCGGCTTTTTCCAACACCGGCCCCGAGGTGCTCTTGAGCGCCACCCCCATTTCCTGAGCGATGATGTTCGCCAAAGTGGTCTTGCCGAGGCCCGGCGGACCAAACACCAAAGTGTGGTCCAGAGCTTCCTGCCGATGCCGAGCCGCCTGGATAAAAATCTCCATCTGCTCGCACACGGCAGGCTGGCCGACATATTCGGCCAGCGACTTGGGGCGGATCGCGCGGTCGAGCTGCTCCTCACGCCCCGCCGGTTCCGGTGTGATTAATCGATCCGTTTCAATCATGGCTTAACCCGCTATCTTTTTCAGCGCGAGACGGATCAACTCCTGTGCGCTGGCCCCGGGCTGCTGCTTGGCCGCCTGGGCCACCATGCGGCTCGCCTCTGTAGGCTTGTAACCCAGGGCAATCAGCGCACTCTCCGCCTCGTCCTCCTGCGCCGCCGGCGGCGGTGTCGGCTGAGCCGGATTGAGCAGGTCCGTCGGTGCCTGAGTCGGCGCCAGTTTATCGCGCAGTTCAATCACCAGCCGCTCGGCGGTTTTTTTACCCACCCCGGGCACCTTGACCAGCGCTGAGACATTATCCTCGTGCACGCAGCGCGCCACATCGCTGGCGTCCATTCCCGACAAGATGGCCACCGCCATTTTCGGGCCGACACCGTTGACCTTGATGAGGGTGCGAAACAAATCCCGATCCGAGCGCCGGGCAAAACCGAACAACTGGTGGGCGGTTTCACTGACGGCTAAGTGGGTAAAAAGGGTAACGTCCTGCTCGATGTCGGGCAGTGCGTAAAAGGTGGTCATGGGCGCCTGCAATTCGTAGCCCACCCCCTGCACATCCAACAGTAAAAAGGGGGCTTGTTTTTCCAGCAGTGTGCCGCGCAATCGTCCAATCATGTTTCGGTGATATATGCCTTAAACCAATGGCCCTTTATACCACACGCCCACGGCGAAAGCTTCGCGCCCGGGCGAGTTTTAACAAATGTTGCTGAGAGTTTACATGGCACAGGGCAATGGCCAAGGCATCGGCGGCGTCCTCCTGCGGGTCACCCGGTAGCGCGAGCAAGGTCTTTACCATGTGCTGCACTTGACGCTTATCGGCCGCACCCGTGCCGGTAATGGCCTGCTTAACTTTGCGCGCCTCATACTCTGCTACGGGGAGATTCTGGTTCACCGCCGCGACAATCGCCGCCCCCCTCGCCTGCCCAAGCTTGAGCGCCGAGCCGGCGCTCTTGGCCATAAACACTTGTTCGATGGCGAACTCCTGCGGGCGATACTGCTCAATCAGCTCAGTGACGCTGTCGAAAATAAGCTTCAGACGATCGGGAAAGGGCAGTTCGGGAATGCGGATCACCCCGCTGGTCACATACTCAACGCGCGCACCCATAGCATTGACAATACCAAAGCCTGTTTTGCGCGAGCCCGGGTCAATACCCATTACTAGTGCCATGGCAGACAAACTCTCAATCTGGAAGACTCCAGTGTCGCAGGAAAAGCCCGACGAGCAAAGGGAAGCTTATTGGCCAAGCTGCTCCAGCACTTCATCGGGAATGTCCGCATTGCTGTAGACGTTCTGCACATCGTCCAGGTCCTCCAGCATATCCACCAGGGCCATGATTTTCTCAGCCCCTTCAAGATCGAGCTCAACGGTGGTGGCCGGCTTCATGGTGACCTGGGCGGACTCAGGAGTAAAGCCCGCCTCAATAAGCGACTGCTTTACCTCATAGTAGTCTTCAAAGGCCGTTTCAATCTCTTTGCTGCCGTCGCTGTGGGTGATCAATTCCTCGGCACCGGCTTCCAGCGCCGCCTCAAGCAGCGTATCTTCTTTGATGTCCGCGGCAAACATCAACTGGCCGATGCGGGAGAACAAATAGGCCACGGAGCCGTCGGTGCCAAGGTTGCCACCGCGCTTACTGAACGCGTGGCGCACCTCGGCGACGGTGCGGTTTTTATTGTCCGTCATGCACTCGACAAGCACGGCGACGCCGCCGACGCCGTAACCTTCGTAGGTGCACTCCTCGTAGCTTTCACCTTCGGCGTTGCCCGCACCGCGGGCAACCGCTTTATCGATGGTGTCTTTTTTCATGTTAGCGCCTAGCGCCTTGTCGATCGCCGCGCGCAGGCGCGGGTTGTCATCCGGGTTATCGCCGCCTTTGGCGGCGACCGTAAGCTCGCGGATGATCTTGCCAAACACTTTGCCGCGCTTGGCGTCCTGCGCCGCTTTGCGGTGCTTAATGTTTGCCCATTTACTGTGGCCAGCCATAATCGACTCCGCTATTGTCTCGCACAAACGAAAACGGCCGGGCAAGCCCGGCCGTTTTGCCCGATAAGGACTACTCGGCTTTCTCTTTCTGTTCTTTCTGACGCAAGCGGATGTGCAACTCGCGCAGCTGGGCCGCATCCACAGCGCCCGGTGCGTCGGTCATTACACAGGCGGCGCTTTGCGTTTTCGGGAAGGCAATCACATCGCGAATTGAGCTGGCACCGGTCATCAGCATAATCAACCGGTCCAGACCAAAGGCCAGGCCGCCGTGCGGTGGGGCACCGTATTTCAGTGCGTCGAGCAAGAAACCGAATTTCTCGCGCTGCTCTTCACTGCCAATACCCAAGAGATCAAAAACGGCCTGCTGCATAGACTGATCATGGATACGAACAGATCCACCGCCAAGCTCTGTACCGTTGAGCACCATATCGTAGGCGCGCGACAGGGCCGTGGCTGGATTATCACGCAACTCCTGCGGCGAGCACGATGGCGCAGTAAACGGATGGTGCAGCGCCTGAAGCGAGCCGTCGTCGCCTTGCTCAAACATAGGGAAGTCCACTACCCACAGGGGCGCCCACTCACAGGTGTACAGGTTGAGATCTTCGCCGAGCTTGCAGCGCAGCGCACCCAGCGCCTCGCTGACCACAGTGGCGTTATCCGCACCGAAGAAAATCAAATCGCCATTGACCGCTTCCAGGCGCTCAAGAATGGCTTTGCGCACGGTATTGGGCAGAAACTTCACGATCGGTGACTGCAACCCTTCTTCCACATCGGTCACGTCGTTGACTTTGATGTAAGCCAGACCCTTGGCACCGTAGATACCGACGAACTTGGTGTAATCGTCGATCTGCTTGCGGGTCAGCTTATCATTGCCGCCAGGCACTTTCAGGGCCGTCACACGGCCTTTGGGGTCTTGCGCCGGACCGGAGAACACCTTGAACTCCACCTCGCCCATCAAGTCCTTAACGTCCACCAGTTCCAGCGGAATCCGCAAATCAGGCTTGTCCGAGCCGTACTTGGCCATGGCAGTGGCGTAATCCATCCGCGGGAATTCGCCCAGATCCACCTGCAGCAAATCATTAAACAGCTTTTTAATCATACCCTCGGTAATCGACATGATGCCCTGCTCGTCCATAAACGAGGTTTCAATATCGATCTGGGTAAATTCGGGCTGACGATCAGCGCGCAAGTCTTCATCGCGAAAACACTTGGCAATCTGGTAATAGCGATCAAAACCCGAGACCATAAGCAACTGCTTAAACAGCTGAGGCGACTGGGGCAGCGCAAAGAACTTGTTTTCATGGGTGCGAGAAGGCACCAGGTAATCGCGGGCTCCCTCGGGGGTGGCGCGGGTGAGAATCGGCGTCTCAATGTCGAGAAAACCGTTTTCATCCAGGTAGTTGCGAATAGCAATGGTCACCTTAGAGCGAAACTGCAGGCTTTTCTGCATGTCGGCGCGGCGCAGGTCCAGATAACGGTACTTAAGCCGCACATCCTCACCGACGCTGGAGTGCTCGGACAGCGGGAAAGGAATGGTCTCGGCCTCGTTAAGAATCTCAAGCGCCGTGCCGTAGACTTCAATCTCGCCGGTGGCCATATTCGGGTTGACGGTAGCGGCATCACGGGCACGCACTTTACCGGTCACTTTGAGAACGTACTCGCCACGGACCTTATCCGCCAGGGCAAAGTTCTCCTTGGCGTCCGGATCGAACACCACCTGGACAATACCCCCGCGGTCACGCAGATCGATAAAAATCACCCCACCGTGGTCGCGGCGACGATCGACCCAACCGCAGAGGGTGACTTCACGGTCGATATAAGAGGCATTCAGAGCGCCACAGTAATCACTGCGCATAATTCTATTCCCGTCTGTTTTGCTGTTTGGGCAGAGCCCGGGTTAACTGGCCGGCGCTGCCGGTGTGGATTCTGTCTTCTTGCCAGCATCGGCCTTGGCCGGGCCGTCCCCGGCAATGTTCTTCTTACTGCCCGCCTTAAAATCGGTCTCGTACCAGCCACCGCCCTTAAGGCGGAAACCGGCTGCCGAAATCTTCTTTACCAGAGCCGAATCCTGGCAGGCAGGACAATCAGTCAGGGGCGCATCGCTGAGTTTTTGCAATGCTTCCAGCTCATGGCCACAGGCCTCACAACGGTATTCATAGATAGGCATAGCTTTATCTCCACAGTAAACCTACCGACAAACAACGCATCCAGACATGCCTGGCTGCTAAAAAAGGGCGCAATTATACCTCAGTGGCGGCCGCTGAGAAACCGCATAAAGACCCGCAAACTGGCCAATACGCGTGCGGCGGCGGAAGTGAGCAAACACCGGCAGGGCAAATGTCACCTAGGGCTGCTCAATGCCTAGCGTGTTGCCCTCATAGACTAGGGGATAAAAAGTCAGACCGGGGCAATCGGGGGCATTCAACGCCCGCCCCGAGCCGAGAGAAAACTCGATACCGTGCGCCGGGCAGCGCAGTAAATCGCCGGCCACGCTGGCCCGGCTGAGAGGCGCCTGGCGATGGGGACACTGATTGGCCAGCAGATAGACCCGCCCCTGTTCTTGCAGCAAAAGCAGCTCGCGCCCACCGAGCCGAACAAGCTGACGGTAGCCATCGTAGAGTTCATGCAGACGCACGAGTGCGATATAAGCCATGGCGCCTACTATGCCGCAAGAGCGCTGGGATGAAAAGCGACTCAGACTGCAGACAGGCGGCGCCCGCGCAGCTACACTGCCACCGAGTAGCAGCCGGAGATTCCCGGCATTCCGTGTCAGCAGTCAGGCGAGTGCCGAGCCATGCCCAATTCACAAACCCAAGCTTACCTGGAACGCGTTAAGACCCTGTCAGATCAGCTGGTCGCCCTGCAACGCCCCATTCGCATTCTCGATGCCATCAAGTGGCCCGCCGGCGTACAGGAAGCTTTTCTTGAAAGCGACGGCAAGCGATTACCGGCGGTGAACCGGGATTACTACGAGCACATGCCCCTGCCCTTCGACCGCCACCGGCTGGCGGAAGCTTTCTCGCAATTGGTCGGGGAAATTAACCGGCAGCTTGGCCCATCAGACGCGCTCGGCGGTATTTTGCGTAACACCGCCGAACAGTACCGTCAGGTGCTGGCCATGCTCGGCTGCCGGGGCACCCTCGACTTTGGCAGCTACAGCCGCCAACTTTACGGCTCACCGGCCAATACCATTGCCGGCGACAACAAAACCCTGCTGGAGCTCGGCCAGGATTTGTGCCAGGTCTTTAGCCTGCCTACCGCCGACCACCTGCTGCCGCCGGGCGGCAGAACCCTGGACGCCGAGCACGCCGTGCACTATTTAACCAACCGCATGGACGAGTACTTCGGCCCCGGCAAGGTGCGGGTTGAGCTGAGCGACGACATCGTCTCCGACGCCGCGGCCGGGGGCGACTGCATCAAAGTGAACAGCCGCGCCCTGTTCACCGCTCAGGATTTGAACGTCCTCGAAGTGCACGAAGGTTGGGTGCACATTGGCACAACACTCAACGGTCGCTCGCAACCCTGGGCCACCTGGTTAAGTGTCGGCTCGCCGCGCATCACCGCCATACAGGAAGGCATGGCGGTACTGATGGAAACCCTGACGTTCAGCTCTTTTCCGCGCCGGGCGCAAAAAGTCAGTGACCGGGTGGTGGCGGTGGATATGGCCGAACAGGGCGCGGATTTTATCGAGGTCTACCGCTACTTTCGCGAGCGCGGCGACAGCGAACTGGACAGCTACCGAGTGGCACAGAGAGTCTTTCGTGGCGCCCCACTCACAGGGGGTGCGGCTTTCACCAAAGACATCAGCTACGTCAAAGGCTTTGTCGAAAACGTCAGTTTTATTCGCAGCGCCATCGTCTGCGGCACACCCGAGATCATTCCCATGCTCTATCTCGGCAAGCTGACCCTGGAGGACATCCCTGTGCTCTATCAGCACTATCAGGAGGGACACATCGCTGGGCCAACGTATTTGCCCCCCATGTTTAAAAACTTGGCTGGGCTCTATGTCTGGTTCGGGTTTTCCAGTAGTATCGCCGGCCTCGATAATGTGCGAGTGCGCAAGCACTTTGCCCGTCTACTGGGAGCCTGACAGGAGCGCCACCACACGCTATGAGCCGCTACTTTGACATTGTGCTTTGCGGAACCGGCATTTACTTTGACAATCTGGGGGAGCAACCCGTCATCGGTTTTTTAACGGCGCGCCGCGTTGCCGCGCTTAACCCCGAAGACGCGCTCCGCCGGGCGCGCCATCAAATCCTGGTGCACTGGAATCAAAGCTATAACGCCGAGCGCAAGCTGGGTGTCCCCAAGCTTGAGTGCGTCAGCGCCAACGAAATCAAACGCTGGATTCACCGGCACCCCAATGAAGACTATTTTTTCTTTGACACCCCCGAGCGCAAGCAGGAACACCTGGCCGGCATCCACGACAGCGCCCGCCCCTGGTACCGCTTGAGCCGCGTTCAGCCGCCCGCGTAAGCACGCGCGAGCTCATCGGCCAGCACTGAAAGTGCGCTGGCGATGACCTCAGTGCTCTGTGCGTAGCTGATACGCAAACACTCGTAGCGATGATCCCAGGGCGCATCCAAACCGGGGAAAAAGTGCTCCCCGGCAATCATCAACACGCCCCGCGCCTTGAGCCGCTGATAGAGGGCCTCACTGGAGATGGGCAAGCCCTGAAACCAAAGCCAGAGAAAAATCGCGCCTTCCGGCTGGTGAATCCGGTAGGGCAAACCCGCCAGGGTACGCTCAATCAGTGCCAGGGTCTCCTGGCAGCGAGCCTGGTAAAAAGGCGCCACCTTCTGCCTCCCGAGCGCCAGCAGCTGTTCGCTGGCCAACAATTGGCCTGCGATCGCCGGGCCGACATTGCCGGCGGCGAGGCTGAGCACGGTATTGGCCTGGGCAAACGTCTGGATCAAAGGCTCGCTGGCAATCACAATGGCAGTGCGCACGCCGGGCAAGCCGAGTTTGGAGAGGCTGAGCACCAAAACCGTATTGTCGTTCCAATGAGACCGCGCCTGAGTAAACACTATTCCGGGAAACGGTAGGCCATAGGCACCATCGATAATCAGGGGCACGCCAGCGTCCCGGGCGCGGGCATCGAGTGCGGCAAGTTCATCATCGGTGATCACATTGCCGGTCGGGTTTGTGGGGCGCGAAACACACAGAGCGCCGCAGTCGGGCGCTATGGCGAAGCGCTCGAGATCGACGTGATATTTGAAAAAGTGCTCGCCGAGCAATTCTATCTCCGGCCGGGTAGCACGGTAGAAGTCCCCGCCGAGACCGAGCTCGGAATAACCCAAATACTCGGGCACCAGTGGCAACTGGATATGCCTCTGGCCGCCCTCTGCCATCTCCCCGGCCAAAAGATTGAAAAGCACAAAAAATGCCGACTGACTGCCATTGGCAAACGCGATATTGCTCGCCCGCAAAGGCCAGTCATATTCTCGCGCGAGATGAGCGGCCAGCTCGGTGCGCAGCGCCAGATCACCCGCCGGCGACTGGTAGACCCCGAGCATCTGCCAAGCGCGCTCCGGCTCGGCGAGCACGTCAGTCAGGGCCTGCCTGAGCGCGGCCTCGACGGCGGGAATCCGTGCGGGGTTGCCTCCACCGAGAAACAACATGTCCGGGTTGTCACGCAGCGCAGACCCAAGGTCATCCATCAACGAGACAATACCCGATCCGGCGCTTAAGGTTTCACCAAAGCGGGACAGGCGCATAAGGCAAGCTTAGCAATCAGATAAGGCCGAATTTGCGCAGGGTTTCCTGCAATTTTTCGGCATTGATGGGTTTTTGAATAAAGTCGATGGCACCTAGACTGGTCACCCGCTCGCGGGCATCGGGCTGGATGTCGCCGGAAATCACGATCACGACGCTTTTGAGTTGCTCGCGCTGAATGGTTTCGAGGACATGATAACCGTCCATTTCCGGCATGGTCAGATCGAGAAACACCATTTCACCCCGCCCTGCGCGGATGGCGTCCAGGGCCTCCACGCCATTGCTGGCAAAGCTGATGTCCACTTCCCAGGTATCCGGAAGCGCGCGCGCCACCTGATTGCGCGCCATTTTCGAGTCATCACAAATTAACAGCGGTGTACTCATGAACTGGCTGAAATCCGTACGTAAAGTCAATTAGGGCCATTATAGACAAGGCGGCCGGGCCAACTCCAAGACAATAAACGGTTTTTAACAATGGCGCCAGTATCAATATCGTTGCGCGGGGTGCGCTTAACCCACCCGTGCCGCTATAATCGGGGCGTTTTGCCCAATTGATTCAGGAAGTACTGCATGCAGATTTATCACAATCCCCGCTGTTCCAAGTCGCGCCAGGCGCTGGCGCTGCTGCATGAGCGGGGCATTGAACCAGAGATCATCAAATATCTCGATACGCCCCCCACCACCGGCGAACTCAAGGCCATACTGCAAAAGCTCAACATGACCGCACGGCAGCTACTGCGCCGAGGTGAGCCGCTCTACAGCGAGCTGGAGTTGGACAGAGAGCTGTCTGAAGAGGCCCTGATAGAGCTTATGTGCAACCATCCCAAGCTGATAGAACGTCCTATTGTCATCACCTCAAAGAGCGCCCGTGTGGGCCGCCCCCCGGAAAACGTACTGGAGCTGCTGTGAACCCACCCCTACCCTATGTGCTGGTGCTCTATTACAGCCGCACCGGCACCACCCAGGCCCTGGCGCAGGAAATTGCGCGGGGTGTCGAGCAGGCGGGCGACATCGAAGCCCGGCTGAGAACCGTAGCGCCGGTCTCACCGGATACCGAGTCCAGCCTGTCAGCGGTGCCCGACAGCGGCGCCGTCTATTGCACCAAAGACGATTTACGCCACTGCGCCGCCCTAATGCTGGGCAGCCCCACCCGTTTTGGCAATATGGCCGCTCCCCTGAAGTACTTTCTCGACACCACCAGCGACCTCTGGCTGGGTGGTGACCTGATCGGCAAACCGGCCGGTGTTTTCAGCAGCACCGGGAGCTTGCATGGGGGCCAGGAAACCACCTTGCTGAGCATGATGCTGCCGCTGCTGCATCAGGGCATGCTCATCAGCGGCATTCCCTACAGCGAAGCGGGGCTCAACCTCACCCGCACGGGCGGTACGCCCTATGGCGCCACACACTGGGCGAGTGACGACAGCGCCGCTCAGGGGCCGGATGACATCGAAAAGCAATTGTGCCAGGCGCAGGGCAAACGCATTGCCCTGTTGGCAAAAAAATTAATGGGGTAGCTCTTGAAAACGCCGCAGTACACCACCGACGACATCGTCCCACTGGAGCGCCGCTACCACAGAGCCCGTGCACTGAGCGCTTTTGCCATTATCGCGCTCTGCGTTCTGTTTTGCTGGGCCAACCTCACCGAGGCCACTGGTAGCTGGGTGAGACTCGCTGTGCAAACCCTGCCTTTGGCGCTGTTCTTGCCGGGCATATGGCGCGATCACCACCGAACCTACAGCTGGCTATGTTTTGTCGTGCTCTTTTATTTTACCGCACTGGTCGTAGCCGCCATGGGCCCGCAAAGCCACTGGACCGATTATCTGGGTGTCACCCTCTCGGTAGTGCTTTTTTGCACGGCGATGATGGCGAGCCGCTGGTGTCAGCACGCGCGCCTGGCGCGTGATCAGAATGCTTCAATCACCCAACACTGACCGAAAGGATACCTATACGTGAGTAACGACAAGCGCAAAGGCCCGGTGCTGGGGTTTTTCTCGGCCCTGTGGAGCGGCATTACCTGGCTGCGCCGGACCCTCGCTAATTTGCTGTTTATTCTGATCATCGTCATTGTGGTTGTCGCGCTCGGACAGCGCGAAACCGACGTGCTGCCCGAGCGTTTTGCCCTGCACCTGACGCCCCACGGCCAACTGGTCGACCAACGCCAGCCTGTCGATCCGCTGGCTGCGCTTGCCGGCAATGACAGCCGCCACGGCGAAACTTTGGTGCGCGATTTGGTCCACGCCATCAACCGAGGAGCAAAGGATGACCGGGTGACGCATTTGGTGCTGGATTTGAACGAGCTGACCGGCGGAGGCATCAGCAAACTGCGCGAGGTTGGTCAGGCGCTGGAAAACTTCAAACAAGCAGGCAAGCCGATTATCGCACTCGGCGACGAGTACATGCAGGACCAGTACTACCTGGCAAGCTACGCTGACACCATTTATCTGCACGACATGGGGCATGTACTGCTGACCGGCTACGCCAGTCACCGCCTCTACCTCAAAGAAGCCATCGACAAGCTGGGCATCAACTTTCATATTTTCCGCGCGGGCAAGTTCAAAGACGCCGTTGAACCGTTTACCCGCAACGACATGTCAGACGCCTCGCGTCAGCACAACAGTCAGTGGCTGAACAGCTTGTGGGACCACTACACCAGTCGCGTTGAGGCACTGAGATCCCTGCCTGTAGGCGCCGTTAACGATCTGATTGCCAACAGCGATAGAGCACTGGCCGAGGCGCGAGGTGACGCCGCCCAGATGGCACTCAACGCGGGCTTGGTGGACAAGGTTGCCAGCCGTCAACAAACCCGCGCTGAGCTGATCGAACTGTTCGGGTACGACAAGCAGGCCGACAGCTTTCAGTCCGTCGACTGGTATCGCTATCTCGGCCATGAAAAGCATTTACCACTGCCCGGAAAATCCTACGTGGGTTTAATCAATGCCACTGGGCCCATCTACGAGGGCGAACAACCGCCCGCGACCGTGGGCAGCGACACCTTGATTCAGCTGCTGCGCCAGGTGCGCGATGACAGCAGCATCAAAGCCCTGGTGATTCGTATCGACAGCCCCGGCGGCAGCGCCTTTGCCTCGGAAGTGATTCGGGCGGAAATCGTCACCACTCGCGACGCCGGTATTCCGGTGATCGTCAGCATGGGCAGTGTCGCCGCCTCCGGCGGTTACTGGATCGCTACTGCCGCCGATGAAATTTGGGCGCTACCTACAACCATCACTGGGTCAATAGGTGTGTTCAGTCTGATACCGACGCTGGAGGAGTCCCTGAAAAAGCTCGGCATCCACTCAGACGGAGTGAGCACCACGCCGCTCGCTGGCGCACTCAACCCCACTCGCCCACTTACCGAAGACGCCGCGCGTGTCATGCAGTTGAGTGTAGACAGCATCTACCAGCGTTTTTTGTCTACCGTGGCGGAATCGCGCGGGCTGACCCTGGAACAGGTAGACCGCATTGGCCAGGGCCGTGTCTGGAGTGGCGCACGCGCCGCCGAACTGGGGCTGGTGGATAAGCTCGGCACACTGGAGGATGCACTTGCGGCCGCCGCGCAGTACGCCGAACTGGATGGCTGGGAGATTCGTGAAATCTCACCACCGCTCACCCCAACCGAGCAGCTGCTGCAACAGCTGGCGGGGGTCGGAGTCACACTGCCCATGCCCGATGTTCTTGGTCAATGGCAAGCGCTTGGCAAGTATCTGCCGTCTGCCAAGCTGTGGGACTTCGCGCCCCGGCAGGTCTATGCTCATTGCCTTGGGTGTGGGCTCGTCGAATAGCGCGCTCTGCTAAACCGTCAGCGGGCGTTTCAGTCCATACCAATGGCCACTTCCAAGCGGGCGATTCGGGTTTGCGTCGCCAGGCGGTTCGCCTCCAGTGCCGCCGCCAGACCCCGGCTGTCCACCAAATTGCGAATGGCGCGTGTGTACTCCTGCAACAGCTTGTTCTCGCCCGTGAGCATGGCGCGCACCATGCCCGCTTCGCTCAGCAAGTTACCGAAGATGACCCGCAACCTCGCCGTCAGCTGGCCAGCATCGGGTTTCTCGGTTGGCTCGCCGCCGTGCTCGTTCACCACAGCGCTCAGGCGCGTGATGTCTGCGCGATGATCTTCCAATAACGCCTGAAACAACCGCCCAAGTTGATCCGAGCGAGCTTTTTCCAGCGCATCGCGGTAACTGGCGATAAGATCATGATGCGAAGCGATCAAATCGTTCGCATCATCCACCAAAAAACTTGTGGCTACTTTTTCCTGTGTTCTGTACATAGTGCCCTCACTTGCGGCTGTCGCTGCCGCCCTGCAGTGTGCGGCTTGCTGGTGTGCAGCCGCATGTTTCACACAGAGCACTGCAAATATTTTGCCAGCCACAAACGCAGCGCGGCGCCGTTAAACCGCGATTTTTATGTAACTTTTACAACAATACTCCAAGTAAAGCGCGAAATTACCTGTGAATAGGCGATTTCAGCCGGTACGCCTTATGCAACCCCAAGTACGAATGGATAACTTCACTTAGGAGGTGAAACACCATGAGTACAACACCGCTATTTCTAATCGCCTCAGATACCCAAGACGCAAGAGAGCTGGTTGAAGCTCTGCGGCAGCGTGAGATCACTGAAGCCCAAATCAACCTGGTGGCTCGCTCTGACGTTGAGCTGGAAGAGCTGCCCGAGGCCGACTTGACTCACGAGTCCGACGTCATCAACGCGGCGAAAAGAGGCAGTATTACCGGTGCCGGTGTCGGCCTGCTGGCGGGCATTGGCGTAGTGGCTTTTGGTCCGGCAGGCTTGGCCATTGGTGGCAGCGCCTTGAGCGCAGCCGGCGCCCTGGCTGGATTTTCCGCGGGCGGCGCCGCTTTTGGCACCTGGGCCAGCACCATGGTGGGTGTGAGCATCCCCAACACCGACTATGAAAATTTTCAAAAGGCCATCGATGCTGGGCAGATTCTGATCATGGTGGATCTTGAGAGTGAACGCCAAGCGAGCCGTCTGCGCGAGAGCTTGTTGCGCGAGGTCCCCGAAAGCATCGAGCAATCGCGGGTCGGCGCAGCCGCCTAAGGCTCAGACGTTTTTGGCAGGGTGACGGATGAAATCCCGGCGAGCTGGCATGCAGTCGAGGCTCGCCTTCCACCCGCAGGAGCGACTATTTGCCCGTGACTCGCAGAATAAATTTCTCGGTTTTCCAGGGCTTTTTGATGGTGTGGCCCAGCATTTCGCCGTCAAAAGCAGCCTCACACCTATCGACCAAATTGAGAAAAGGCGTGCGCCCCGGGTCGGCGATCAGGATGTTTTTCACTCCTGCATCCCGCGCTCGCTTAATGAGGTTAAACAGCGGTTTGGTCATTTCATCCCAAAAACAAATTTCACTGCCGATGAGTGTGTGAACGCCCGCAAGATCTTTTTTACCGATTTTTTCAAAGCGCTTGGTAACGAACTCCACTCTCTTAATGCCGTTCAGCGATTTAACGAACTCCACATAGGGTTCGAGTGCGGCGTCGGCATCGAGCGCGGTGACGCGCGAGTCAAAATGACTGGCCATAAAGCAACTTAAACCACCCCACCCGCAGCCGATTTCCATCACCCGGGCCTTTTTGCGAATGGGGTTTTCCAGTAAATAGTCCATCAGCACCGCGCTGGAGCGCCATACTTTGGTGCCATGCAACGAGGGTTCGTCATAGAGTCGCTTGAAGCGCCGAATCTCCTTGTGCTGCGCCTTGGGCAAGTATATCCCGTGCAGCTCATGGAGGTGCTTGTCCGCTGGTGTTGCCACCGATTGCTTTTTTACTGAGGTTTTATTAGCGTTTTTTTTGGCGGCCATGTGTGCTCCTTTAGTGCTGCGCTCTCACCGGCAGGGCTAATGCTACCATGACTGAGTGACAATTTGCGTTGCAATATCCAGTCGATGGCCTGTCCGGTAAGCGAGCCCCCCGCCTGTCAATCGTAACTTAACGATTGCGCTTTACCGCCAAAAACCCGATAGACAAACACGGTGTAAATCACAATGGCTGGCAAGACCACCAGGGCCCCGTACAGAATAAACTTGAGCGATTCCGGTGCACTCGCCGCCTCCCAAACGGTAACTTGCCCCGGCACCACGTAAGGGAAATAGCTGTAGGCCAAGGCCTGAAAGCACAACACAAAAATACCCACGGCGCAGGCGAAAGGCACCCAGGAGCCGAAATCACCCTTATAGGGAAACTGGGCCAGGTAGATAAAAAACACGGTAAACAATACCGCGCAGATAAACGGGATTAACAAGAGCAAAAATGCCTGGGGCAAAGTGAACCACTTATCAAATACCTCAGGACTCATCATAGGGTTGACGAGGCTAACGCTGGCAATACCGATCATCATCCATACGGCTGTCAGCTTCGCGCGCTTGGCCGCCCACAGCTGCAGCTCGCCTTCGGTTTTGCGCACCAACCAACAGGCGCCGATAAACGCATAGGCAGCAGTCACACAAACGGCGCTGAGCAGACCAAAGGCCACTGATAACCAGCCGCCTTCAAAACCCGTCACATAGATACCCAACATATACCCCTGGGACAGGGCGGCGATGACAGAGCCGGATTTAAAACACAGATCCCAACGCTGCTGAAACGCTGCATGAGCCTTGGCCCTGAAATCAAAGGCCACGCCTCGTAATATCAACCCCAAGAGCAAAAAGAACGCCGGCAGGTAAAGGTAGCCAAGCACCTGGGAGTGCGCCGAAGGAAAGGCGATTAACAGTAGTCCCACCGCCAGTACCAGCCAGGTCTCGTTGGCGTCCCAAAACGGACCGATTGAGGCGATCATGAGATGGCGCGCCTCAGGATTGTCCATGGGCATTAAAATGCCGACCCCCAGGTCAAAACCGTCCAATACCGCATAGATTAAAATCGCCAGGCCCATCAGCAGAATAAAGATGACGGGCAACCAATAAGCTTCACCAGTCATGACGTCACTCCTGTCAGTTTGGCATTGGCGGGCTCAGCCGCTTTCGGGACGGCCTTGCGGGCCAGGTAAAAGAGTGTATGCAAGAAAGCGACAATCAGCACCAGATACACCGTCACGTAAGTGACGGCAGTAAACAACACATTGCCGCTGGCCGTGTCGGTTACCAGATCCGCGGTTTTCACCAGGCCGTAGACCATAAACGGCTGACGCCCGATCTCTGTGACGTACCAGCCGGCCACGGTCGCCAACCAACCGGAAAAAGTCATCATCACTAGTGCTTTGAGCCACAGCGCGCCCGGCTGTCCCCGTCGCCACACTTGCCAACTGCAACTCCAAGACACCAGCAACATCAGTAACCCAATACCGACCATTACCCGAAATGCCCAAAACACCGGGGCCACTGGCGGATGCTCGCCCTCAAACTCGTTCAGGCCGCGAATTTCTCCATCCGGCGAGTGCGTCAGAATCCAGCTTGCGCCTCGCGGTATGGACAGCGAATAATCGTTGCGGCGGGTTTCACTGTTTGGCAGAGCGAACAGCTGCAAAGGCGCACCAGCCTCAGTTTCCCATACCCCCTCCATGGCCGCCACCTTGGCCGGTTGATGCTTAAAGGTGTTAAGCCCGTGCAGGTCTCCCGCAAAAATTTGCAGGGGAATGAGCAGCGCTGCCAGGTAAACACCCGTTTTCAAACTGACACGAACCTCATCGGAGAGATCACCTTTGAGCAGACGGTAAGCAGAGATACCGGCGACAAAGAAGGAGGCCGTCAGCCCCGAGGCCAACAGCATGTGTGTCACACGATAAGGCATTGAGGGGTTGAAAATGATGGCCCACCAGTTCACCGGGTAAGCAACACCGTCGCGCATTTCAAAACCCGCTGGCGTCTGCATCCAACTGTTGAGTGACAAAATCCAGAAAGCCGATAGCGACGTACCCACGGCCACCAGCGCCGTGGCAATGGTATGCAGCCTGTTTGACACCCGCCCGCTACCATAAAGCATAATGCCGAGAAAAGTTGCCTCAAGGAAAAACGCCGTCAGTACCTCGTAACCCAATAAGGGCCCGGCAATATTGCCCACGGTTTCCATATACCCCGGCCAGTTGGTACCAAACTGGAAAGACATGGTGATGCCACTGACCACGCCAAGCGCAAAACTCAGCGCGAATACCTTTACCCAAAAGCGATAGGCGTCCAACCAAGCTTGGTTACCCGTCTTGTTGTGACGCAACTTGAAGAACAGCAGCAACCAGCACAGGGCGATAGTGATCGTGGGAAACAGAATATGGAAGGTAATGTTGGCCGCAAACTGAATACGCGACAGCATAAATACGTCTGGCATGACTACCTCTCGCCCAAAACGTTGGAACTCACAAAAAAAACCCCGCAGGCCGGCAGTACCACCCCCCCTAGCCCAACAATTTGCTGACCCCAGCGCCGAGCTTGAGCATACGCGATATTTGCTTGGGGCTCAGCTTCTGCATTTCGGCGCTCCACTGGGTCAGCATTTCAATCAGTTGATACATTTCTTTGATGCGGTTTTGTGCATGCCGATCGGCCGCCGAGCTGGGCGTGTCCATCAGCAGCTCGCGCATGACTGTCAGTGTAGGGTCTATCTCGCGCTTGCGCCTCTCGTTGATCAACGTAGAGGCAATTTCCCAGACATCTTCCGGCGCAACAAAATAGTCTTTGCGATCGCCTGGAATATGCTTTAGCCGCACCAGGTTCCAGCTTTGCAGCTCTTTTAAGCCCATACTCACGTTCGAGCGTGAGACCCTCAGCTCGGCAGCCAATTCATCGGCGTTGACCGGCTCATCGGCCAAGACAATGTAGGCATACATTTGCCCTACGGTGCGATTAATACCCCATCGACTGCCCATCTCACCAAAGTGGCGGACAAATGACTCTACAAGTGGTGACATATGCCTTCTTAATTTTCAGTAATTTCTGAAATAACGATAATTATAACTGAAACAGGCGCTCTTGCAAGCGCCCTGATTGCGAAAGAAAGTGGGGCTCAGCGGTAGCTGGATATGGAGGTGCGACTCCTCTGCGCCTTTGCAAGCAGCCGCTCAAGGTAAAAACTGTGGGCAGGCATGGCCTCGACCTTGGCATTGATGGTGCGGCGGATTGATGACAGAAACTGCTCCAGCTCAGGCACAGGCATTTGCGCCACCACCCGATGATAACGCTTGGGCACCAGCCCCTGCCCAATCATAACCTGAAACCAGGAGTCCACGAAAAGCTCATTGTTGCGAACAAAAAAGCGTCCGGATTCAGCAAACAGCGCAATGCGCTCATGCAGACTGGCCGGCACCTCCATAGAGGCACAATGGCGCCAGAAAGCCGAATCGTCACGCTCGGTTAAATGGTAATGCAAAACGATAAAATCGAGTATCTGCTCATAGTCAAAGTCAGCATGACGATTAAATTCGTCCCTATCCTGAGACAGAATCACGTCGCTTGGGAACAGCTTGATCAGCTTCAGAATATTTTGCTGAATCAAATGAATACTGGTGGACTCAAGGGGCTCGATAAAGCCCGCTGACAGGCCAATTGCGACACAGTTTTTGTACCACTGTTGCCGGCGCCGCCCCGTGGTAAAGCGGATATAGCGCGGTTCACCGTGAGCCTCGCCGTCCAACTCACTCAACAAGCGGGCGGCTGCCTCGTCATCACTCAAGTGATGCGAGGCATAGACAAGACCATTGCCCGTGCGCTCGCGCAGAGGAATTTGCCAGCGCCAACCGCTGTCGTGGGCAATGGCCCGGGTGTAGGGAGGCGCGTCGGGCAGGACGTCGCTGGCGATGGCTACCGCGCGATCACAGGGCAGCCAGTGCGACCAATCCTCATAACCGCAAGCCAGCGTTTGCTCAATCAGCAACCCCCTGAAACCGCTGCAGTCAATAAACAAATCCCCCTGCACACGGCTACCGTCGGCCAGTTCAAGGGCCACAATGTCACCGGTCTGCGGTTGCTGCTCAACCCGGGTGACCCTACCCTCTGTGCGTTTTACCCCATTGCGCTGAGCCAGTTTGCACAGGTACTGGCCGTAGCGCGACGCATCAATATGATAGGCATAATTAATGCCCCCCTCATGAGAAAAGCGTCCAGCTCTAGCCGCCTGCACTTCCAGGCAATAATCACCAAAGCTGCAGGCCATGCCCTCCTCAATCCCCCGGCGCCAAAAATTGTGAAAGCCAGCGGCCCAAAAATCCTTGCCGGTAGAGCCAAACCCGTGAAAGTAATCACTGCCTGGTCGGCGCCAGTTTTCGAAGGCAATACCGAGTTTGAAGGTCGCCTGAGTTTCGCGCAGCAGATCAACTTCATCGATCCCCAGCAAGCGATTAAAAAACAGGAGTGTTGGGATGGTCGCCTCACCGACACCCACCGTGCCGATCTGCTCAGACTCCACCAGTTCCACCGTAAGATGCCCAAGTACTTTTGCCAGAGCCGCGGCAGCCATCCAACCCGCGGTGCCACCGCCGAGTATCACAACTTTATTGATTGCGTTCATTTGTCACCACTTTGAAAAAAAAAGCAGCCACTTCACCAGTGGCTGCTTTTAAGCCTAGACCATCAGCCAATTAGAAGCTGTAGCGAGCACCGAGCGCATAGCGGGCTTCCTGCTCGCCATAGAACAGCAAGCTGTTCTCCGAGCGTCCGTGAACTCGAATATCCTCCTCGGCAATGTTGATGCCTTCAACGAATACATTGAGGTTCTCGGTGATATCGTAGCTGACGCTCACATCCAACTGCCCGTAAGCTTCGGTGTAAGCAGGCTCCAACTGACCATTTCCCTGCCCGGTCCCGCTGAGGAAATCATCGCGCCAGTTGTAAGCAAGACGCGCCTGCAAACCGTTCTTGTCGTAGAAGAACACCAGGTTGGCCGAATCGCTAAGCCCCAGCAGGGCGAACTGGTTTTCACCGATCAGGGTATTATCGTAACCAATATCACCGTCTACGGTTGTCAGGTTGGCAATGCCTCCAAAGCCACTGTCCCAAAACATGTGCTGGATGGCAAACTCAAAGCCATCGATGGAGGCCTCTTTTTCATTGACCGGCACACGAATGGTGTACACCAAAGGGTCGTAGCTGCTGGTATCGCCGAGAAGCTCGCCGGTGGTTCCGTCAATCCAGCCCTGAGCGACATAGTAGTCGCGCACATCCTGCCCAAAGTTGTCCGCAGAAGCGGCGCCCGCGGCTTCATCGTAACGCGGCCCGGTGGCCGGATTGAGAATATCCGGGAAGAGTATCTCGGCATCCAGACTAGTACCGATAAAGTTTTCGACATCCTTGGCGTAGTAGCCGATAGAAATATAGCTGCCCTCGGCGTAGTACCACTCGGCCGACAGATCGATGTTTTTTGACTCGAACGGATCCAGGTCGGGATTGCCGCCTGTCGCCGTGCTGTTATCGAAAGTGCGCGCCTGAGAGCTGTCGGGCACAGCCGCACCCTGCAGGTTTGCATAAGAAGGTCGTGAAATGGTTTCACTGTAAGAGGCCCGAAGCACCAGGTCCTCGGTGAGATTTATACGAAAATCCACATTCGGCAGAAGGTTCTCGTAGGCACCTTCTCCGGTACGGAAAACACCACCGTCGGACAAGAGCAACAACTCGTTCGGTGTGCGCCATACACCATCAGTGTAGTTCGGTAACAAAGTCGACGCAGTAATGTCGGTTTCCTCATAGCGAACACCAACCGACAACTGCGCCAGCATGCTGCCCAGAGCCCACTCCATATTGGCCTGCACATACGCTGAACTTTGCTCCTCGGTCATGCGGTTATCCACTGAGTACTCGGGATTAATGCACAAGGTGCCCGGATCACAATGAGTGAACACGTTGCCGCCAGCGCCCTCGCCGTTGGAGTTTTCCTCGTAGAAACGCGCCAAGTCACCGGAAAACTGATCGTAGTCAACCACAACGTATTGACCGTAAACACCACCACTGTCGACGGAGTCAAAAGCGCTGCCAAGCGGGCGAAAATCAAAGGCACTATCTTCAAAGTTGTCGTCACCGTCACCGGCACCAGCGTTCCAGCCGCCACCAATATCCGTATAGCCAACACCACCCCAGTTGCCGCCCTGATTCAGACTAAAGGCGGTACGGTTGTTGATTTCAGTGGTGGCCACACCGAAGTCGACACTCTTAACGAAGCTGGCATCGAAGTCATAGCTGCCACTGAGCTGCAATTGCTCGACTTCGGATTTCATGTAACTGTTTCTGTGGCTGGTGCCGGTAGAAATAATGTCGGATGCAGTCAGCTCACCGTCTTCCATCTCGACGGACATGACCGGCATATCTTGCCTGAAGTCCACGCTCGTCACTGTTCGGGTAAACCCGGTCGCCGTAACGATGTTGTCGCTGCCGCGGGCGTCTTTGTTGCGCGCCTCAGCTTCGGAGTTATGGTAGTCCAGCGTAAGGCTTAGCTTATCGGTAGCGTCCCACTTGAGATTCATGCCAGCGGAGTTAGTCTCATTGACGGTGCCCCAGCTGCCGACGCCCAAACCCACATCACAGCAATCGGTAGCCACTAGCACCGAAGGCGTCACGACACCATCGGCTTCGTCGCCGGTGAACAAGGTGCTGCCACCCTGAGTATTGAAACCGCCCCCAAACCAGGCAGAGAGCTCCTGGCGGCGCACTTCCACGTCCAGTTCGGCGTAGGTGTAATCCACGGTCGCAGTCAGCGAATCAACCGGGCGCCACTGTAAGGTCAGCTGACCGTTAATGCGCTCGCGCTCAATGTCGTCGGTGCGGTACAGGAAGTTTTGTGGCGTCGACATCAGATCGCCAGCCTGTACAGGATAGCTGGCAGAGAGCGGATCGTTTTCCCCCACCCGCAAAGTATTCCAGCCGGAGGAAACGTTGCCCGAATCAAGCGCGCTGTCGCGCTCCTGATAGCTGGCACTCAGAGCAACACCGATGGTGTCATCGGCAAACGTGTTGCTGTAAATGCCGGATAGCTCGGGAGTGACATCATCACCACGACGATTGGTTTGATCGGCAACCGCTTTGACACCGATGCTTGAGTGCATGCCGTCCAGCTGAAAGGGACGCGCTGTTTTGATGTTGATGACCGAGCCAATTCCGCCCGTTATCAGGCTGGCTTTACCGGTTTTGTATACTTCAACACCCGCCACCGACTCTGCCGCCAGGTTGGCAAAGTCAAACGAGCGTGAGCTACTGGCCGAGGTGGCGTTCTGGTTGGCAGTGGGCATCTGACGACCATTCAAGGTGACCATGTTGTAATCCGGCCCAAAGCCACGGACGGTCACGCGTGAACCCTCATTGTTCTGTCGGTCAATGGAGACACCGGTAATCCGCTGCAGCGACTCAGCCAGATTGGTATCGGGAAACTTGCCGATATCCTCGGCGGAAATGGCGTCCACAACGCCGGAGGCATCGCGCTTGATATCCATAGCGCGGTCCAGCGACGCACGGATACCGGTCACCACCACTTCTTCCAGCATGTCCATGTCGTCCTGAGCCAGCACCGTTCCCATAGGGAGGGTGCCGAGCACAGCAGCGATGGAGGTCGATAAAACGGTTCGTTTTACGCTTGTCTGACTCATTATTTTTGTACCCCAATGTTATGTTGGTGCTTGCCCGACGTCGCCAACCACCTGAGTGTCGGCGAGCTCTCCTCATCGTCCTGACAAGCTATTAGGTTTAAGGGACTTTGGATCCGGCCACCCCAGGAAGCCGCGGTCACGGCACTAAGGGAAGTCGCTCCTCCCGATCAGGGTCTGGCTAAACACCTGTGACCGGGCGACGCTATTGCGTTATCGTTAACGTTAACAACGAAGATGGGCAATGTCAACGTTAATGTGATCGTTAACATTCACATAACAGAGAGGCCAGTTGGGGGGATAATCAGGTTAAAGAGAGAAAGAGCCCGGCGATGGCGGCGCTCATCATATTGGCGAAGAAACCCGCAAACACGGCCTTTAAGCCCATTTGCGCGACCTCGGCGCGCCGATTGGGCGCCAGAGTGGCAAAGCCGCCCAGCAGGACAGCCAAAGAGCCAAAGTTGGCAAACCCGCACAGAGCAAAAGACACGATAGCAATGGCGCTATCGGACAGAGCGTGGCGCTGCTCGGCCAGATCCACAAAAGCCACAAACTCATTGAGCACCAGTTTTTGGCCAATCAGGCTGCCCGCTATCCGACTCTCCTCCCAGGGAACCCCCAGTAAAAAAGCCAGAGGCTGGAACAAGGCGCCCAGCAGCCACTGCAAACTGAGCGCTTCTAGCCCGATCCAGCCACCGAGAATCGAGAGCAGCCCATTTACCAAGGCAATAAGGCTAATAAATGCGATGAGCATGGCACCTATGTTGGCAGCCATTTTAAGGCCATTGGTGGCGCCCACCGCTGCGGCATCAAACACATTGCTGTAACCGAGATCCGCCGAGCCGGTCTGAACGCTATCCTCGCGCGGCTTATCCGTTTCCGGCACCATAAGCTTGGCCATCAGGAAACCGCCGGGGGCGGCCATAAAACTGGCCGCTAACAGATACTTAAGCTCAACGCCCAGGCCGACGTAGCCGGCCAGCACCGAGCCCGCGACCGTGGCCAGGCCACCGACCATAACGGCAAACAGCTCTGAGCGCGTCATGGTGGGAATAAACGGCTTAATCACCATAGGCGCCTCTGTGTGACCGACAAAAATATTCGCCGTTGCCGACATGGATTCTGCACGGCTGGTGCCCAACAAGGCGCGCAGCGCACCGCCTAAAATCCGGATAATCCACTGCATGATTCCCAGGTAGTAGAGCACAGCCACGAAAGAGGAAAAGAAGATCACAATCGGCAGCACATTAAAGGCGAAGATAAACCCGAGCTTGTCACTGGCCAACTCGCCAAACATAAACGCGATACCCTCCTGGCCATAGCGGATAACGCCGTAGATCACCTCAGAAACCCGCGCCAACGCCTGGCGACCTATAGAGGAGTAAAGCACCAGGGCACCCAAACCCAATTGACAGGCAAAAGCGATCACCACCGTACGCCAGTTGATGGCTCGACGGTTCTCGCTCATAAGCACAGCGATGCCGAGCAAAACACTCATTCCCACCAGCGCGATCAAACCTTGCATTTAGCCAACCTCGTCACAAGCGCATCGACCAAAGCCGACGGTGCGTCATTATTGTCGAGTACCCACTGGGCGTGTTGGCGCTGCGGTGCAAGGTAGCGCTCAAACATAGGCACCACATTCTCACTAAACTGGCGCCGAACGGATTCGGCGCTTCTACCCCGCTCGCGCACATCTCGTTCAAGGCGCCGCTCAAAGCATAGCGCCAGGGGTAGATCGAGATAAATGGTCGTAGAGAACAACTCCCGCACACGCGGATCATGTAACAGTAGGATGCCCTCGACCAGCAACACGCCCCCGCTGGCCACATGCCGAGCCCGAGCCCGCGGCCTGTGAGTGACATAGTCATACTCGGGCACGCACACCGCCTCGCCAGCAGCGAGCCTTGACAGATCCCCGGCCAGGGCGGCAAAGTCAAAACTGTCCGGATGATCGAAATTGACACGCCCGCGCTCCGCGGCGCTCAGGTGGGTGTAATCTCGGTAGTAAACATCCTGGCTGATGCAGTTAATCGTCTCGCCTGTGCGCTCGCCGAGCGCCTGACACAGGTAGCGCGACAAAGTGGTTTTCCCCGAGCCGGACGCGCCGATAATAGCAATCAAATGTGACGTCAAAACCAATCCTTATTAGCGTGTCTAAGACATTATACGGCTAGGTGGGAGTGAAATGATGACAGAGAGGTTGCAGTGAGTGCGCGAGCGCTGATGAACGAGATTCGCCAATGCACATTGTGCCGCGAGGCGCTGCCCCTGCCGCCGCGACCCGTGCTGCAGGCAGAGGCTGGTGCACGCATTTTAATAGCCGCACAAGCGCCCGGCAAACTGGCCCATGACTCCGGAAAGCCCTTTGACGACCCGAGTGGCGACAGGCTCAGGCGCTGGCTGGGCGTCGATCGTGAGGCCTTTTATAATCCGGCACTCTTCGCTCTGGTGCCCATGGGCTTTTGCTATCCCGGTACAGGTAAAAGCGGCGATCTCCCGCCGCGCCCAGAATGTGCGCCCCAATGGCGGGCACAGTTGCTGGCGCAATTGACGCAGGTAGAGCTAACTCTGGTCATCGGCCAATACGCACAGGCCTGGCACTTACCAGGCTCAGACCGCACTTTGACGCAAAGAGTCGCACGCTGGCGGGAATTCTGGCCGGAACTGGTGCCCCTGCCCCATCCAAGCGGCCGCAACAATCGCTGGCTAAAGATCAACCCGTGGTTTGAGGCCGAGGTGATCCCCGCCCTGCAGGCGAGGGTAAAGGCCCTTACGACAGGCGCGTTTTGAAATCCTCATAGCCAAAATCGCGAATCACCTCAAGCTGATCCGTGCGTGAGTCCCACAGCGCTATCGACGGCAAATTAATACCGTTAAACGTCGTGGTTTTTACCATGGTGTAGTGCGCCATATCTTCAAACACCAATCGCTGCCCCACCTCGAGGGGATGGGCAAAGCTGTAATCGCCAATCACATCCCCCGCCAGGCAGGTCATGCCCCCCAGGCGGTAGGTATGGGCCAATTCATTCGCCAAGCCAGCGCCGAGAATATCCGCCCGGTAAGGCATCTCCAGGGTATCGGGCATATGGCAAGTAGCCGAGGTATCGAGAATGGCCTGAGGTACAGTACTGACAAAGGTGTCCAGTACCTCGGCGACCAAAACACCACTGCGCAGGGCCGTGGCTTCTCCTGGCTCGATATAAACCTGTAGTTGGTATTTTTCGGAAAACGCCTTGAGCAGAGCGATCAACTCATCGACCTGATAGTCTTCCCGGCTGATGTGATGACCACCGCCAAAGTTAACCCAAGTCAGTTGCGGTAAAAACGCCCCAAACTTTTCTTCCACTGCAGCGATGGTGCGCTTTAGCGGCGGCACATCTTGTTCGCAGAGGGTGTGAAAATGCAAACCGGTAATGCCCTCGGGCAAGGTATCGCCAAACTGGCTGCGCGGAACCCCCATACGCGACTTGGGCGCGCAGGGGTCATAGAGCTCAACCTCGCCCTCGGAGTGCTCGGGGTTGATTCTCAAACCAAACTCCAACCCGGGACGGCACTCCTTAGCCGCCAAACACTTGTCCTTAAAGCGCTGCCACTGGGACAGGGAGTTGAACAACACATGATCTGACAGCTCCACCACCTGCAGCAAATCGGCGTCCTTGTAGGCAGCGGAATAGGTGTGCACCTCGCCACCGTAGTACTCCCGCGCCAGCCGGGCCTCGTTGACGCCACTGGCGCAACTGCCCCATAGATATTGATTAAATAAGTCCCCCAGGGACCAGCAGCTGAACGCTTTTAAGGCGGCCAGCACCTTGGCGCCACTTTCCCGCCCCACCCGATTGAGGATTTTTAAATTATCTTCCACCGCCGCTCTGTCGACCACAAAGCAAGGAGAAGGTACTCGTGTGGGGTCAAACTGATGAAAGTACTGGCGTTTTTGCATGCCGAATCTCTTTTTGCTGCCTGCTAGAAAAAAGCCCGTCGCTGACGGGCTTCATATCGTGGGGAGTCAGTCTTCCATGCCCGTGGGCTGGGAAATTTCTACCACTTCCCAAGGCAATCCGTACTGGTTTAAATCATCCATAAATGGGTCCGGATCCAGCTGCTCCATGTTCCATACACCCGCTCGGGCCCACTTCTTCTCCAGCATCATCTTCGCACCAATCATCGCTGGCACACCGGTGGTGTAGGAAATTGCCTGCGACTGAACCTCGGCGTAACAGGCCTCATGATCACAGATGTTGTAAATATAAAACGTTTTCTTTTCGCCGTTCTTTACACCCGTGGCAACGCAGCCAATGCAGGTTTTGCCCTTGGTCAGGGGACCGAGGCTGGCCGGGTCAGGCAGCAGCGCTTTCAAAAACTGCAAGGGAATAATTTCCTTGCCCTCAAAAGTGACAGGTTCAATGGAAGTCATACCGATATTACCCAAGACTTCGAGGTGCTTGAGGTAGTTATCGGAAAAGGTCATCCAAAATCGAGCGCGCTTGATTTCCGGCAGGTGCTTGGTGATGGACTCAAGCTCCTCGTGGTACATCAGGTATATCTGCTTAGGGCCAATACCGGCCGGAAAATCAAAAGATCGGTTTTCCTCCAGCGGTTCAGTCTCGCGCCAGTCGCCATCCTGCCAAAAGCGCCCCTTGGCCGTTACCTCACGGATATTGATCTCCGGATTAAAATTCGTGGCAAAGGGCTGGCCGTGATCACCCGCGTTACAATCGATGATATCCAAATAGTGAATTTCATCGAGATAATGCTTTTTTAGGTAGGCGGTGTAGACATTGGTCACCCCCGGATCAAACCCCGAGCCGAGTAGTGCCATGCGCCCGGCCTGTTGGAACTTGTCCTGATAGGCCCACTGCCACTTGTACTCAAACTTGGCCTCATCCGGCGGCTCGTAGTTCGCGGTATCCAGGTAATCAACGCCCGCCTCGAGGCAGGCGTCCATAATGGCAAGATCCTGATAGGGCAAAGCCACGTTGATGACCAGATCCGGCTGGTGCTTTTTCAACAACGCAACGGTTTCGGCCACGTTATCCGCATCAACCTGGGCAGTGGTGACCGGCCTTGGCAGCTGCGCGGCAATGGCCTTGCACTTTGACTCTGTACGACTGGCCAGCACAATCTCGCTAAACACCTCTGGCAGCTGTGCGCACTTGTGGGCCACAACGCCGCCCACGCCACCGGCACCGATTATCATCACTTTTGCCATATTGCCTCTCCTTTTACCGTTGCGAGACTAGCGTTCGAAATAGGTATAGCCGCGCAGACTTTCAGAATACGCCGCCAGCATGCTCTGGCGCTCTGACACACTGATGCGACCATCGCGCACCGCCTGCTCAGCCGCCATGCGAAACTGGCGAAACATCGACTGTGGGTCATACTCCACATAACTCAGCACATCGGCGATGCTGTCGCCGTGAAGCTCGTGCACAAAATCGAGGGTGCCATCGGCGTTGATGCGCACACTGGCCACATTAGTATCGCCAAACAGGTTGTGCAGATCACCGAGCGTTTCCTGATAGGCGCCAACCAAAAAGACGCCCAGATAATACTCCTCGCCTTCTTTAATGGAGTGAAGAGAGAGGGTCTTGGTCTCACCTTCCGGGCCTGCGAAACTGTCGAGTTTGCCGTCGCAATCACAGGTCAAATCCGCAATGGTTGCCTGCCGACTGGGCTTTTCATTCAGGCGATGGATCGGCATCACCGGAAAGACTTGATTAATGGCCCAGGAGTCCGGCAACGATTGAAACACGCTGAAATTACCGTAATAGATATCAGCCAACTGTTCTGGCAGCTCTTCGAGCTCCGGAGGAATTCGCTTCATTTTCGGCAGTAGAGCAACGATTTGCTGCAAGCCGGCCAAACACAAATTTTCGGCAAAGGCACGATCGCGCAAGTTCACTTCACCGCGGAAGAAGCAGTCACGGACCTGATCCCGGTAGTAAATAACGTCGTTATAACTCTCTTGCAGTTTATCGACGTTAATGGCCTTGAGCGTGTACCACAGATTCGAGATCTGCTCATGCATGTTTTCCGGCAGGTCGCTGGGCACCGGGCCGGGCTCGAAGTGGCCGACGTCCAACACGTTAAAGAGCAGCACCGAGGTGTGCGCCACCGTCGCCCTACCGGACTCTGTAACAATGGTTGGGTGCGGCAGATTGTGGGCATTAAGCTGCTGCGCCAGTGCTTCGACCACGTCGACACAGTACTCCTGCACCGAATAGTTACGGCTGTGCCCGCTGACACTGCTGGTGCCATCATAGTCAATGGCTAAGCCGCCACCGAGATCGATGTACCTGAGCGGCGCGCCTTCGGCGACCATCTCAATGTAATAGCGACACGCCTCAAGCACACCGGCGCGAATGCTGCGAATATTAGGAATCTGTGAGCCCAGGTGAAAATGAAGCAGCTCGAGGCAGTGCAAAAGCTCGGCCTCACGAAGCTCATCGATAATCTCAACTAGCTGATTGGTGGTGAGTCCAAAGAGGCTGCGATCGCCGCTGTCCTCGGCCCAGTGCCCTTCCACTTTGGTGGACAATTTGAGTCTAACACCGATAATCGGGTCGACCTTGTGGGCACGACTGCGCTCAATTACCAGTCTGACTTCGGCAAGCGTCTCGAGCACAAAAATGCACTTAAAGCCGAGTTTGCGCGCCTGTAATCCGAGATCGATAAACTCTTCGTCCTTGTAGCCATTACAGACGATCAGACTCTCGCGATTTTGCAGCACCGACATGGCAATCATGAGCTCGGCCTTACTACCGGCCTCCAGCCCATGATTGTAACGCTCGCCAAAACGCGCAATTTCTTCCACGATATGGCTTTGCTGGTTGACTTTGATAGGAAAAGCGCCGCGATACTGGCCCTGATAGCCGGTGGTTTTAATCGCTTCGGCGAAAGATTCATTCAAGATGGTAATCCGGCTGTCCACCAGATTTTCAATGCGCAGCAACACCGGCATATCCAGGCCGCGCTGTTGCAGCCCGTCAATAATGTCAGTGAGCGCAACAGCTACACGATCTCCGTTGCCGGGAGCGCGTACCTCTACATTTCCGTCGGCATTGACACCGAAGTAGCCCCCACCCCACTCTTCAACACCGTAGAGTTCGGAGGATTGTCTGGCTGACCAATTCTGTGCTTCGGAATCGTTCAATCGCTCAACTCCTTGTCAGAAAGATGGCGCGGGTCGCGCCCGTTAAAAGTCGCGCAATGTCCCACATTTTCCCGCAAAAGAAAAGCGTTTTTACAAGTGCTACCCAAACGCCAAGAGGTCTTTCTCGATGCAAAAAGGGCGGCCATAAGCCGCCCTTTTTCCGCCTGATCTTACCAGCCGGTCAACTCTTTCAGGGCATCGCCAATACCAGCGAGGCTGCGCACGGTTTTAACACCGGCGTCTTCCAGAGCCGCGAACTTCTCATCGGCAGTGCCTTTACCACCAGAGATGATGGCCCCGGCATGGCCCATGCGCTTGCCAGGAGGCGCGGTCACACCAGCGATGTAAGACACAACCGGCTTAGTGACTTTTTCTTTGATAAAGGCAGCGGCTTCTTCTTCAGCACTACCGCCGATCTCACCAATCATGACAATTGCTTCGGTTTGCGGGTCTTCCTGGAACAATTTCAAGATATCGATAAAGTTAGAACCCGGAATCGGGTCGCCGCCAATACCGACACAGGTAGACTGGCCAAAACCGCAATCCGTGGTTTGCTTCACCGCTTCATAAGTCAAGGTCCCGGAGCGAGACACAATACCCACCTTTCCAGGCTTGTGAATATGACCGGGCATAATGCCGATTTTGCACTCACCGGGAGTGATCACACCAGGACAGTTGGGGCCAATCAAGCGCACACCCAGCTCATCACACTTCACTTTGCAATCCAGCATATCCATGGTGGGCACGCCTTCGGTAATGCAGACAATCAGCTTGATGCCGGCATTGGCCGCTTCCAGGATAGAGTCTTTACAAAATGGTGCGGGCACATAGATCACTGACGCTTCAGCGCCGGTTTCAGCCACAGCCTCAGCCACGGTATTAAACACCGGCAAGCCCAGGTGAGTCTGACCACCCTTGCCCGGCGTTACACCGCCAACCATTTTGGTGCCATAAGCGATGGCCTGCTCTGAGTGGAAGGTGCCTTGTGAACCGGTAAAGCCCTGGCAAATAACCTTGGTGTCTTTATTGATCAATACGCTCATTTATTTACCCTCCGCTGCTTTCACCACTTGCTCGGCAGCGTCAGTCAGACTGGTTGCAGCAATGATGTTCAAACCGCTGTCCGCCAGCACTTTAGCGCCCAGCTCAGCATTGTTACCTTCAAGGCGTACCACTACCGGTACTTTTACGCCCACTTCTTCTACCGCACCGATAACGCCCTCGGCGATCAGGTCACAGCGGACGATACCGCCAAAGATGTTGATCAAAACAGCTTTGACATTGTCGTCGGAGAGAATGATTTTAAACGCTTCCACCACGCGCTCTTTGGTCGCACCGCCGCCTACATCCAGGAAGTTGGCAGGCTGACCGCCATGCAGTTTAACAATATCCATGGTGCCCATGGCCAGACCTGCGCCGTTGACCATGCAACCGATGTTGCCATCGAGCGCCACATAGTTGAGCTCCCACTGAGCAGCGTGCGCTTCGCGCTCGTCTTCCTGACTGGGGTCATGCATTTCACGCAGATCGGGGTGGCGATACAGAGCGTTGCTGTCCACACCGACTTTGGCGTCCAGGCAATGCAGGTCACCGGCCGGAGTAATAACCAGAGGGTTAATTTCCACCAGCGCCAGATCTTTTTCCTTGAACATTTTGCCAAGGCCCATAAAGATCTCGACAAATTGCTTGATTTGCTTGCCTTCGAGGCCGAGCTTGAATGCCAGGTCACGACCCTGATAGGGCTGTGGGCCTACCAGCGGATCAATCGTGGCCTTGAGAATTTTCTCCGGGGTTTCCTCGGCGACTTTCTCAATCTCTACCCCACCCTCGGTGGAAGCCATAAATACAATGCGGCGACTGGAGCGATCGACCACCGCACCCAGGTACAACTCCTGGTCGATGTCGGTGCAGGATTCAACCAAAATACGGCTGACCGGCTGGCCCTTCTCGTCTGTCTGGTAAGTCACTAGGTTTTTGCCCAACCACTGCTTGGCAAAGGCTTCGATTTCACCTTTGGATTTCACCAACTTGACGCCGCCTGCTTTACCGCGGCCACCGGCGTGTACTTGCGCCTTAACGACAAACTCACCGCCACCAATGGTGTCAGCGGCGGCAACTGCTTCAGCAGAAGTCTGGGCTGCAACGCCTTTAGAGACGGGCAAACCGTATTGCGCAAACAGTTGTTTGCCTTGGTACTCATGCAAATTCATGATGCTTTTCCGTTTTGTTAACGTGATTTAAAAAAACGACAGCAGGCCGGCGCGACGTACCGCTTATTCTGCGCGCTCACCAGGACCCACCCCTGATTTCTTCCCGACCGCCAGGCACTGTGGCTCAAAACCCGACAGTCACAAAGAGGCCGTGCAGCTCAGGCTGCCGGCGTCTTTGCGCTTCATCATTTTTGGAATAATTATTTTTTGCGCTTGCGGTTGGGCATGTGAATGGCGTGACCGCCCACTGCCAAAGCCGCTTCTTTGACTGCTTCGGAGAAGGTCGGGTGACCAAACACGGTCATACCGATGTCCTCTGCACTTGAGCCAAATTCCATAGCAATTGCCACTTGCTGTACGAGATCCGACGCTGAAGGCCCGACAATATGGGCACCCAAAACGCGATCGGTCTTTGCGTGTGCAATGATTTTAACCATACCCTCTGCCTCGTCTGAGGCCACCGCGCGCCCAACGGCCATAAACGGGAAGGTACCGACTTCGTAGTCTTCACCTTCGGCCTTGAGCTGCTCCTCGGTTTTGCCCACAGAGGCCACTTCCGGATGAGTATAGATAACATTGGGAATAATGTCGTAATTGACCAACGGCTTTTGCCCGGCAATGCGCTCAGCGACCATCACGCCCTCTTCCGAACCCTTATGTGCCAGCATGGGGCCGCGGACCACATCGCCGACCGCCCACACGCCGGGCGCATCGGTCGAGCACAGATCGTTGACATAAATAAAACCGCGCTCGTCCAGGTTTACCCCACTGTCCTCTGCCAACAGACCCTCGGTGTAGGGCTTGCGGCCAACGCAAACAATCAGCTTATCAAAGGTTTCCTTCTGCTCATTGCCGTCTTTATCGGTGTAAGTGACTTCAACTTCTTTCTTTTTACCCTTGCTTTTCACCTCGGTGCCGGTGACACGACAGCTCAGGCGAATGTCCAGGTCCTGCTTAGTGAAAATCTTGTGCGCCTCTTTGGCAATTTGCTGGTCCATCATGGCCAGGAAATTATCCATAGCCTCAAGCAGAACAACCTTTGCACCCAGACGTCCCCAAACGCTACCCAACTCCAGACCGATAACGCCGGCGCCAATCACACCCAGACGCTCGGGCACAGCCTGAAATTCGAGGGCGCCAGTAGAATCTACGATTACCTCGTTATCAACCGGAGCCACGCCGATATTGACGGGAACTGAACCCGAGGCAAGAATGACATTGTCAGCCTCAAGTGTGCTGGTTTTACCGTCGTTATCGGTAAACTCGACTTTCTTACCGGCGAGCAACTTACCCGTACCGTAGAGGCTTTTTACCTTATTGGATTGAAACAGGCCGGCAACGCCGCCGGACATTTGCTTTACCACGGCCTCTTTGCGCTTAATCATGGCCGGTACATCAATTTGCAGCTTGCCTGTGCTGATACCGTGTCCAGCAAAACCAACTTCGGCGTAATGAAATTTCTGTGAGCTGTCCAACAGCGCTTTGGATGGAATACAACCGGTATTTAAGCAAGTACCACCGTTAATGCCCTTGCCACTTTTATCTTTCCACTTTTCAATACAGGCTGTTTTCAGGCCCAGCTGCGCGCAACGAATCGCGGCCACATATCCGGCCGGACCGGAACCAATCACAATCACATCGTATTTGTCAGACATAGTCTCATTCCCAAATGTTATCGCCTAGCCGGCTCTGGTGTTCCGGCAAATCAATTTTCCGGGCGGCCGGTAAGCCCCCCGGGCTGGCAAGCCGCTTAGATCTCCAGCAGGATACGCGCAGGATCTTCCAGCAGCTCTTTAATTGCCACGAGAAACTGTACCGCCTCCTTGCCGTCGATCAGACGGTGATCGTAGGACAGGGCCAGGTACATCATCGGCTGGATTTCCACTTTGCCATTGACGGCCATGGGGCGCTCCTGAATCTTGTGCATGCCCAAAATGGCTGTCTGCGGCAGGTTAAGAATCGGCGTGGACAGCAGCGAGCCAAACACCCCACCATTGGTGATGGTGAAGGTACCGCCAGTCATCTCATCGATGGACAGCTTGCCGTCGCGAGCACGAAGACCGAAGTCGCGAATGGTGGACTCCACTTCGGCAATGCTCATTTTCTCGCTGTTGCGCAGCACGGGCACCACCAGACCTTTATCGGTCGATACCGCAACGCCGATGTCCTGGTAGCCGTGATAGACCACATCGTCGCCATCGAGAGAAGCGTTAACCGCCGGGAAGCGTTTTAGCGCCTCGGTAGCCGCTTTGACAAAAAAGCCCATAAAGCCCAAACGGGTGCCGTTGTGCACTTTCTCGAACTGATCTTTGTACTGCTTACGCAGCTCCATCACCGGGCCCATGTTAACTTCATTAAATGTCGTTAGCATGGCAGTGGTGCTGGTGGCCTCCAGCAGACGCTCGGCAATGCGCTTGCGCAAACGAGTCATGGGCACGCGCTTCTCGACGCGTTCACCCGCGGCCATTGGCGCCGGTGCTGCGGCGGCCTGACTGCTCGACTGGGCCGGCTTGTCGGCGGGCTTGCTCTCGCTGGATTTCAGATGGTTGAGAACGTCTTCTTTGGTGACCCGACCATCTTTACCGGTACCGGCAACCGAGGCGGGGTCAATGTTGTTCTCATCGGCCATTTTACGCGCGGCCGGGCTCAACAGCTTATCCGAGGACTCGCCGCTGTCCTCGGACTTAGTCTCGGCACTCTTGTCTTCTGCTTTGCCCTCGTCTGCCGCGGGCTTGCTGTCTGACTTGGCAGAGCCGGCAGCGCCCTCTTCAAACTTGGCAATCACTTCGTTGGACAATACCGTGTCGCCTTCGCCCTTGATGATCTCGCTCAAGGTGCCGTCGGCAGGCGCTACCACTTCCAGTACCACCTTGTCGGTTTCAATGTCCACAATCAGCTCATCCCGTGAACAAGCTTCTCCCGGCTGCTTATGCCAGGTGGCAACGGTCCCGTCCTGCACGGACTCGGGGAATGTAGGGGCTTTGATATCAGTGCTCATTACGTTTCCTTAGCTGTCGCTAGCGTTCTCTTTTGCGAGTTACGTGCTTATACACTCAACGCTTCGTTAACAAAGCGCTTCTGTTCTTCAAGGTGCACCGAGGCGTAGCCAGCGGCAGGCGCTGCCGAGGGGTCACGCCCCACATAGCCCAGATACAGGTTGGGGTTCAGGTCGTAGACCACTCTGCGCATGTGATGCTGGCTGGCGTACCAGGCGCCCTGATTCATGGGCTCTTCCTGACACCACATAATGTCTTTGACATTCGCGTAGGGCGCGAGCGCGGCCTTGAGCTCCTCCTCCGGGAAGGGGTAGAGCTGCTCGAGGCGAATCAGAGCCACATCATCCTGTTCGCGCTTGTTACGCTCTTCCAGCAGATGGTAGTACACCTTGCCGGAGCAGAGCACCGCTCGCTTGACCTTGGACGGGTCCAGATCCTGCTCGCCGATCACATTCTGGAAGCTGCCGTGTGCCAGATCCTCCAGGCTGGAAGTCGCCAGCGGGTGACGCAGAATCCACTTGGGACTCATCACTACCAGCGGACGGCGCATGGGCCGGATCGCCTGGCGGCGCAGCATATGGAACACCTGCGCCGGCGTGGTGGGGATGCACACCTGGATGTTGTGCTCCGCACACAGCTGCATAAAGCGCTCGAGGCGCGCCGAAGAGTGCTCCGGTCCCTGCCCTTCATAACCGTGAGGCAAGAGCATGGTCAGTCCGCAAAGACGGCCCCATTTGTGCTCGCCACTGGTGATAAACTGGTCGATCACCACCTGGGCGCCATTGGCGAAGTCGCCGAACTGTGCTTCCCAGATCACCAGCGCGTTGGGCGTGGTGGTGGCATAGCCGTATTCGAAGGCCAGTACCGCCTCTTCCGAGAGATAGGAGTCGTACAGATCGAACGCCGGCTGGTCCTCTTTCATGTTGGCCAGCGGCGTGTAGCGCTTACCGTCTTTTTGGCTGTGCAAGACCGCGTGGCGGTGAGAGAAAGTACCCCGCCCCACATCCTGACCAGTCATGCGCACCTGAAAGCCCTGCTCCAGCAAGGTGGCGTAAGCCAGAGTTTCGGCGAAACCCCAGTTAATCGGCAAAGCACCGCCGGCCATCTTGCGACGATCTTCGTAAATTTTAGAGACCTGACGCTGCAAAACGATACCGTCGGGAACATCACACATTTTGTGAGCCACAGCCTGCAGCGCTTTGAGGTCAAAACCCGTCTCGGCAGGCGTCTGCCAGTCGTGGCCGATATAGGGCGACCAGTCCACGAACAACGACTTATCCGGCTCAGTGACCAGACCGCTGGCCACGCTCTCACCGCGATCGAGGGCCGCGCGATAGTCGTCCATCATTTTGTCTGATTCTTCGCCTGTCAGCAGACCGGCACTCACGAGCAAATCGGAGTAGAGGGTACGCACTGACTTTTGCTTGCGAATAGCCTGGTACATCAAGGGTTGGGTCGATGAGGGGTCATCGGCCTCGTTATGTCCGCGCCGACGATAACAGACAAGATCGATCACCACGTCTTTTCTGAATTCATGGCGGTAGTCCATCGCCAACTGGGCAACGAACAGGACGGCATCCGGATCATCGGCATTCACGTGGAGGATCGGGGCCTCAATCATCTTCGCGACGTCAGTGCAATACTCGGTCGAGCGGGCGTCTTCGCGGAAGCTCGTGGTAAAGCCCACCTGGTTGTTGATCACCAGATGCAAGGTGCCGCCGGTGCGATAGGCGCGGGTCTGGGACATCTGGAAGGTTTCCATGACCACGCCCTGACCGGCGAAAGCGGCATCCCCGTGCACGACAATCGGCACCACTTTGTGACCCACAGCGTCGTCGCGACGATCCTGACGCGCACGCACTGAGCCTTCTACCACCGGAGAGACAATCTCCAGGTGCGACGGGTTAAACGCCATGGCCATGTGAATCTCACCACCGGGGGTCATGACGTTGGATGAGAAGCCCTGGTGATACTTCACGTCACCGGAGGTATCGACAAGCCGCTTGCCTTCAAACTCACCGAACAGCTCGGCCGGGCTTTTACCGAAAACGTTCACGAGGGTATTGAGTCGACCGCGGTGCGCCATCCCCAGTACGATTTCTTTGGCACCATAGGAGCCCGCGCGTTTGACCAGCGCGTCCACCAGAGGAATAAAACTTTCACCGCCTTCCAAACCAAAACGCTTGGTACCCGGGTATTTGCTGTCCAGGTGGCGCTCCAGCCCCTCGGCAGCGGTCAATCGCTCGAGCACGGCAAGACGCTGCTCGGCGCTAAAGGTCGGCTTGGAGCGAACACTCTCAAGACGCTGCTGCAACCACTGCTTTTCTGCGAGATTGGTAATGTGCATGATCTCTGGGCCCACATGACCACAGTAGGTCTGCTCCAGAGCGGCGATAATATCTTTGAGCGGGGCTTCCTCGCGGCCGATAAACAGCGGACCTGTCTGGAAGACTGTGTCCATATCCGCCGAGGTCAGGCCGTGGTAGGCAAGGTCAAGATCCGGCACATGCTCGCGCTGCATCAGACCCAGAGGGTCAAGCTGCGCCTTTTGATGCCCCCGAAAGCGGTAGGAGCTGATCAGCTGCAGTACCTTAACCTGTTTACGCTCGTGCTCGAGAGAAATGGACGAGGCCAGGGTCGGCGAGGCTGCACTGGAACGGGTTTTGGCGAGCTGGGCGAATTGCTCGCGAATGACCGAGTGCGGTGTATCCTGGGAAACGACCCCTTCAATGCGGGGCAATTGGTCGAAGTAGTCGCGCCACTGCTCGGGCACGCCATTGGGATCGTGTAAATAAATGTCGTAGAGATCTTCCACATATGAAGCATTCCCACCGGAAATATGGGACGTACTCCAAAGCTGCTCCATAAGGCTGTCTTGCATTCCACCCACCTATTTTTGGGGATTCACCCGCAGGCGACTCTTCACTTGCGGACCTGCCCGGGCGATAACCTGGGCTCCCCTGCTATGACTAGCAGTTAGCTTCCAATAACGCGTCCAGCTTGTGGCCGGAGGCGCCGCTTAGTGTGCCAATTCAGAGTCTGGCACATACGCAAATGCGCTGCAGGCGGCTAAGCCCCCAGGCAGCGCATTTGTGTTACTCGTTGCGCATAAAGTATCCGGCTAGGTTGCGCTGCGCAGCAACATCGACCGGATGTGACCGATGGCCCGGGTCGGGTTCAAACCCTTGGGGCACACCGCCACACAGTTTTGGATGCCGTGACAGCGGAATACGCTGAAGGGGTCATCCAGCTTGGACAAGCGCGCCTCGGTGGCCTCGTCACGGCTGTCCACCAAAAACCGATAGGCCTGCAGCAGACCCGCCGGACCGATAAATTTATCCGGATTCCACCAGAAAGACGGGCAACTGGTCGAACAACAGGCGCAAAGTATACACTCATAGAGGCCGTCGAGCTTGGCGCGGTCCTCTGGGGATTGTAACCGCTCAATGGCCGGTGCGGGACTGTCGTTTTGCAAATAGGGCTCAATTTTCTTGTATTGCTCGTAGAATTGCGACATATCCACAACCAGATCGCGAATCACAGGCAGACCCGGCAAGGGTCTCAACACCAGCTTGTTACCCTTGACGCATTCGGATAAGGGCGTAATACAGGCCAGGCCGTTCTTACCATTGATATTCACGCCGTCTGAGCCGCAAACGCCTTCGCGGCAAGAGCGCCGATAGGTCAGGCTCGGATCCTGCGCCTTGAGCTGCTCCATGACATCCAGCACCATCAAGTCTTTACCCTGAGCGTCGAACTCGTAGGTCTTCATGTAGGGCGCGGAGTCGGACTCCGGGTTATAGCGATACACTTCAACTTTCAACATAATCTACCCACCCCGTTAGTAAGTGCGAGCCTTGGGCTCGAAGGCGTCCATGGACTTAGGCGCAAAATTCACGCTGCGCTTGCCCACGCGCTTGTCAGCCGGGAAAAACATGGAGTGACACAGCCAGTTCTCGTCGTCACGCTCCTGGAAATCCTCGCGGGCGTGCGCGCCGCGAGATTCCTTGCGCTCCTCGGCCGCGATGGCGGTGGCTTCGGCCACTTCCAGCAAGTTTTGCAGCTCCAGCGCCTCGATCCGTGCGGTGTTAAAGGCGTTGCTTTTATCCGCCAGAGTCACATTGGCAATGCGCTCACGCAGGTCGGCCAGCTTCTTGATGCCCTCTTCCATAAATTCGCCTTTGCGGAACACACCAAAGTGATTCTGCATGACATTCTGCAGCTCGGTGCGCAACGCCGGCGTGGACTCACCGCCCTGAGAGTTATTGAGACGATCCAGGCGCGCCATCGCCGCTTCGATATCGGACTCGCTCGGCTCACGCAGATCAATGCCCTCACGCAGGCTCTTTTCGATGTACAGGCCGGCAGCGCGGCCGAACACCACCAGATCCAACAGCGAATTACCGCCAAGACGGTTGGCGCCGTGCACGGATACGCACGCCGCCTCACCACAGGCATAGAAACCCGGAATGATCTGATCGTTGCCGTCGGCGTCCTGAGTCAGAGCCTGGCCGCTGATATTGGTGGGGATTCCGCCCATCATATAGTGACAAGTCGGCACAACCGGGATAGGTTCCTTGACCGGGTCGGCGTGGGCAAAGGTGCGCGACAGCTCCAAAATACCCGGCAACTTGGCGTTCAGGGTTTCCTCGCCCAAATGATCGAGCTTGAGGTAAACGTGATCGCCGTTTTCACCGCAGCCGCGTCCTTCTAGAATTTCGAGCACCATTGAGCGCGCCACCACGTCGCGGCCCGCCAGATCTTTGGCGTTGGGCGCATAGCGCTCCATGAAGCGCTCGCCGTCTTTATTGATCAGGTAGCCGCCCTCACCGCGACAACCTTCAGTCACTAGAGTGCCGGCACCATAAATACCGGTGGGGTGGAACTGCCACATTTCAATGTCTTGCACCGGAAAGCCAGCGCGAAGCGCCATGCCGATACCGTCACCGGTATTGATATGGGCATTGGTGGTCGAGGCGTAAATGCGCCCGGCGCCACCTGTGGCGAAGACGGTCGCCTTGGATTTAACGAAGACCACTTCGCCGTCTTCAATGTTAATGGCGATAACACCAACCACGGCACCGTCCTGGTTTTTTACCAGATCAACCGCAAACCACTCGTTCAAAAACACGGTGTTGTTCTGAACATTTTGCTGATAAAGGGTGTGCAGCAAGGCGTGACCGGTGCGGTCAGCCGCCGCACAGGTACGCGCGGCCTGACCGCCTCGACCGAAGTCCTTCGACTGGCCGCCAAACGGGCGCTGATAGATGCGACCGTTGTCGGTACGCGAGAAAGGCAGCCCCATGTGCTCGAGCTCAAACACCGCCTCGGGCCCCACAGAGCACATGTATTCAATAGCACTCTGATCGCCGATATAATCGGAGCCTTTGACCGTGTCATACATGTGCCAGCGCCAGTCGTCCTGGGGATCCGCACTGGCGATCGCACAGGTAATGCCGCCCTGGGCAGACACGGTGTGCGAGCGGGTCGGAAAGACCTTGGTAATCACAGCCGTTTTGTAGCCAGATTGCGCTAGCTGCAGCGCAGCGCGCATGCCGGCTCCGCCGCCGCCAATGACGATACCGTCAAATGAAATCGTACGCATATTAGCCATGAATCAAAGCCCCCAGAGAATTTCGAAACCCCAGACGGCATAGGTGATCGCCACTATGCCCAGCACAACCTGGACAAACACGCGAACCGCGGTGGCCTTGCCACCGAGCGTCATGGGAGTAATGTAGTCGGTCAGGACAGCCCAGAGGCCGATCCAGGCGTGCGCGAGAATAGAAATCAGTGTGATCAGGCTAAACACCCGCATCCACAACTGATCAAACAGCGTCCGCCACTGCTCGAAACTCAGCTCGGGATTGGCCACCAGATAAATGACCAGAAAAACCACGTAAGCGGTCATGGCCACAGCGCTGAGGCGCTGAATCAGCCAATCGTAGAGACCACTGCGACCCAAATTTGTAATTGCTGTTACCATACCCAGACTCCTGCCAACACAATCAATACAACCGCCGCCACCAGCGCCAGCTTGGCACCCAGGCGACCGCCCTCGTAGCTCTCACCCACACCACAGTCCATGATCAGGTGACGCACCCCCATGGCTGAGTGATACGCCAGGCCGGCAAGCACCGCCCAGAGGATGAATTTACAAACGGGATGTGACAGCGCATCCTGGACGGCAGCAAAGCCTTCCTCGGAGCGCAGGCTGGAATCGAGCATCCACAGCAACACCGCCACCCCGGCAAACAAAAACACGCCGGAAATCCGGTGAGTAATGGAAACCAGTGCGGTTATCGGAAACTTGATGGTTGAAAGCTCGAGATTGACAGGTCTTTTTTTGTTCACGGTAGCTAATCACCTTTGAGCCCGGAGGGGCCGGTTTGAAGAATCAGCGTCTGGGGGATACCCGCGAGGGAAGAACGTAGTGCCGAAACAGGCGCCAGGCGCGCCAAAAAAGTGCACAGCGGATTCTTTCCCAGTCGCATCCTGCAAGTCGCGGCGTATTATAGGGATTTGACCGGTGAAACACAAATAAAAACCCAGCCGCCCAAGTTTGGTTTTTTGCTGATTTTCCAAGCACTTCCCCACCATTTTACCGGCAATTCGCACCCTACAAGTGCGCCAGCAATGTGCATTTTCACGCTCGCGCCCCACTTCGGACGACGGCCGCGCACCAAGATCAAGCGCAGACCGTTCAAAGCAACCCCTAGCGCACCGAAATCTACGCAAAAAATCGCCTATTGGATGTCAAAGCTATGCCTCGCGGTGGAATCTCATCTATAATGCCGCCTCCTGACGGCAAGGTGGGGTCGCTCGCCACTGTCGCGGAAAGTGTTGCCTGAATGATGTAATAAACAGGAGCCACAATAGCGCCCGCCGGCCCTCGAATGACCTTTTATCGGCGGGCAGGCCAACAGCAAGAGCTCTGTAGAGCCGCAGCAACACCTGTGGTGAGTGAGTCACCGGACAGGCCAAGCGCCGCCAACTCGCCCCCAACCCTTACTAAAGTGTGCTGACCAACCTCCTGCTACCCTCGGGTCGGGAATCATTCGGTTGTGCGTCACTGATTTTTTAGTTCGGCCAATCGCTCGCCGAGCTCGACAAGTAACTACAGGAGTCCGTAATGACTGACAAAAAAGCACGTTTAACGGTCGACGGCCAGGACACGTCGGTAGAGCTGCCGATTTATGAAAGCGCCGTAGGTCCAAACGTTATTGATGTCACCAGCCTGACCAAAAACGGTTTTTTTACTTACGATCCGGGCTTTATGTCCACCGCCTCATGTGAGTCTCAAATCACCTTTATCGACGGTGGCAAGGGCGTTTTGCTGCACCGCGGCTACCCTATTGACCAGCTGGCAGAGCACTCCGATTACCTGGAAACCTGTTATCTGCTTCTGAAGGGCGAACTGCCCAACGCCGAACAAAAACAACAGTTTGTCCAAGCCGTAAAAGATAACTCCTTCGTTGCCCCCTCCGTTGCCAACCTGATTCAAAGCTTTGCCAAAGACGCTCACCCCATGGCGGTTATGTGCAGCGCAGTGGCCGCACTGGCCGCGGTTTATCACGAAGAGATCGATATTACTAAAGAAGCAGATCGTGAAAAGACCGCCTACCGCTTGATCGGTCAGATGCCCACCTTGGCGGCCATGACCTACAAGCACCTGAAAGGCGAAGACACGGTCGAGCCCAACACAGCGCTGGACTACGCCGCCAACTACCTGAACATGACCTTCGGCAAGTCGGTCGACGACAAGGTCAGCCCGGTACTGGCCAAAGCCATGGACCGCATTTTCCTTCTGCACGCCGATCACGAGCAAAACGCCTCTACTTCCACCGTGCGCCTGTCGGGCTCTTCGGGCACCAACCCCTTCGCAGCCATCGCCGCCGGCATCTCCACCCTTTGGGGCCCAGCCCATGGCGGTGCCAATGAAGCGGTGTTAAATATGCTCGAAGAAATTGGCTCCGTCGACAACATTGACACCTATGTCGCCAAGGCCAAAGACAAGTCGGACCCCTTCCGCCTGATGGGTTTTGGTCACCGCGTCTACAAGAACTTCGACCCGCGCGCCAAGGTCATGAAGCAAGCCGCCGATGAAGTGCTGTCAGAGCTCGGTTTGGAAAACGACCCGCTGCTGGCCATTGCCAAAAAGCTGGAAAAAATCGCCCTGGAAGACGAGTACTTTATCGAGAAAAAGCTCTACCCCAACGTGGACTTTTACTCCGGCATCATTATGAAAGCCATGGGCATCCCCACAGAGATGTTCACTGTGATTTTCGCTACCGGCCGCGCGGTTGGCTGGTACGCCCACTGGGACGAAATGGTCAGCAAGCCCTACAAGATCGGGCGCCCACGCCAGCTCTACACAGGCTACACCAAGCGCGACTACCCGGCATAAAACGCCAGCCAGCTCGCCCCCAAAGGCCCTTCGGGGCCTTTTTTTATTACCCGGATTTCTCGCCCGCTGTGCTATGGTAGCGGCTCAAATTGGTGACAGGACGCACTTATGGCCCCACGCACATTCATGCAATTTCTGTGTCTGGCTCTTCTCTGCCTGAACTTGGCCGCCCGCGCTGGCGAGACCTACACCCCTCCCGAATTAGACAACTGGCGCCCCTGGGTTCTCTCCCAGCACCCGGAGCTGGACTGCCCCCAGCGCGCAGACGCCACACGGCTCTGCCACTGGCCAAGCTCGCTGGCACTCTCGCTGAACGATAAGGGCGCGCAGTTCATTCTCGAGGCGAGCCTCTACCGTGAGAGCCACCTGACGCTGCCGGGCGACGATCAGCACTGGCCCGACAAGGTCACCGCAAACGGCAAACCTGTGACCGTAACCCGCGCCCACGGACAACCCCGGATACTGTTGCCCGTTGGCCAACATCTCATTCGCGGCGAATTTACCTGGGCAGCCGCCCCGCGCACCCTCGCCATACCCACGGATACGGCCTTGATCACTCCCACCGACGTGACAGGCTCACAGATTCCGGTCAAGCTCGAGAACGGCCGCCTGGTGCTGCAACAAACCCCGCGCAGCACCAACACGCAAAGCCCGCAGAGCCTGGACATCAAGGTGTTCCGACTGGCCAGTGACGGCACCCCCTTCGAATTGACAACTTCTATTGACCTCCATGTGAGCGGGCAGGAGCGCGAAATCACCTTGCCGAACACTTTGCCCGCGGGTTTCCAGCTGCGCTCGCTTGAAAGCCCCCTGCCCGCACGGATGGACACAGCCGGCAATTTGCGCGTTCTGCTACGCCCCGGCCGCTGGCAAGTCACCAGCCACGCGTACACCCTGGCACCGCCGGCGGCGCTGGGCTTCACCCGCTCGAGCACAGATTGGCCCGAGCAGGAAATCTGGAGCTTTGTCAGTGCGCCGCAATTGCGCAGCGTCGAGCTCACCGGAGCGGCAGCCATTGATCCGGCTCAGACACAAATGCCCGGGCAGTGGCAGGGTCACCCGGCTTATCTGCTCACGCCGGATACTCAGCTGAGCGTTCGCGAGTTACACCGGGTCACGGGGGATAAAAGCCACTCACTCACCCTGACCAAACACCTCTGGCTGGACTTCTCCGGCGAGGCTTTCACGGTTGAAGACAGAGCGAGGGGCGAGCTCGGCCCTCACGCCAGGCTAACAACGCATCCACAAGTGGAGCTCGGCAGTGCCAGTAACCAGGGGAGTCCGCTGGTGGTCACGCGCCTACCCGGCGCCGAGGCAGCCGGCATTGAGCTTCGCAGCAGCGAGCTCGACTTGCTGGCAAGGGCGAGACTTGAGCGCTCGGCACACTTGCCAGCGTCGGGCTGGCAGACCAGCTTTCAGAGCCTAGACACCTGGGTACATTTGCCGCCAGGCTGGTCCCTGCTGGCGGCCACGGGCGCCGACACCTTATCCGGCGTCTGGCTCGATGCCTTCAACCTCTGGGATATTTTTTTGATTTTGCTGATTGCCGTCACCCTGGGACGCGCCGGTTCACCGCTACTCGGCTTGTTCGCCCTGGCGGTGATTGTGCTTATCTATCAGCGGACCAACGCACCTCTTCTGATATGGCTCAATCTGGGTGTTTGCCTGGCGCTGGGGCGCTTCGTCTCCGAGCGCTGGCGCCAGTGGCTGGAGTATTACACCCTGGCGAGCTTCGCCATCCTCGCCCTGATTCTGCTGCCTTATATCACCGACCAGGCGCGGCTCGCCGTCTACCCCCAGCTTGAGCACTACAACACGCAACAGTACGAGAAAAAATCGGGGGGCGAAGCTGAAAGCTTACGCATCAGCGATATCAGCATGCCGGAGTACGAAGCGGATGCAGAGGTAAGGAGAAGCATGTCGAACGCTAAGGTAAATGCCCCCGCACCGGCCAGAGTCAACACCGATTACGACCCGGAGCAAAAAGTTCAGGCGGGCCCAGCCCCCATGGACTGGCACTGGAACCGGGCACAGTTGAGCTGGAGTGGACCGGTCGACCCTTCGCAGAGCACACGGCTGATTCTCGTGGGCCCGCTGCTCGATCGTATCGGCCATCTGCTCGCTATTCTTGGCCCTGTGTTGCTCGGTATGCTGCTGCTCAAGCGCGCACCGCTGCCGTCGCAGGCTCGCAGGCGCCTGCCGGGCGTGGCGGCTCTGGTACTGGCTGCGCTCTGTATGCCGGACAAATCGGTACAGGCCCAAGTGCTGATCGACCAGAGCCTGCTGAGCGAGCTGGAACAGCGCCTCTTGCGCCCTGCACCTTGCCTGCCCGAGTGCGCTGCCATCGCGAGTGCCGCCCTGCGCGTCGATCATCAACGGCTGGCGCTGACACTGGAGCTGCACGCAGAGCAGTTTGTCGCTCTGCCCCTGCCCGCGCAGCAAAATCAATGGTGGCCGCATCAGGTGCGCCTGAATGGCAAAGCCGCGATACTTGGGCGTAGCGAGGGCGGAGAGCTCCTTCTGGCCCTGCCTGCCGGCCGACACACACTGGAGCTCGAAGCATCTGTCGAGCCGCTGCAACAGGTAGATTTGAATTTCGCCTTACCCGCGCACAATATCGAAACCCAGCTGCAGGGCTGGCGCCTGACGAGCCGCACCAGCGAAAAGCAGCACCTGCAATTGAACCGTGAGGGCGCACAAGCGGGCGCCAAGACCGAGACTCAACTGCCACCGAGCGATATTCAACCGCTGGTACGAGTAGAACGACACTTGAATTTTGGTCTCGACTGGACCATGACCACCCGGGTTGTCCGCCTTGCACCCACCGACCAAAGCCTCAGTGTCGCCATCACCCTGCTGCCCGGTGAAACGCCGCTCACCGACCTCAAATACAGCGACCGGGCTCTGCCGGTGTACCTGGCGCCACAGGCGTCGAGTTTCAGTTGGCAGTCGAGCCTGGATGAGGTTTCGTCACTCACCTTGAGCGCGCCCGAAGCCGACGCCCGCTACTACTCTGTCTGGTCATTGCAAGCTTCACCCGTATGGCACCTGAGCACCGAGTCTGCTGCCACTAAGGTGGTCTCCGCTCAACAGGTACGATGGCTGCCACGCCCAGGCGATGAGTTGCGTATCGAAGTTTCCCGCCCCGCCGCTCTGCCCGGCGATACACTGGTCATCACGCGCAGCGAGCTGCTTCAACACCTGGGAGAGCGCCAGCAAACCACGACCCTCACCCTCGGTATTGAAACCCATCAGGGCGGGCAGTTTGAATTTACCTTGCCCGAGGCCGCCGAGCTGACAGCACTCTCGATTGACGGTCGGGAACTGCCGCCGGGGAAGACCTCGGGCGCTATTCGCGTTCCCATCAATGCAAACACTCAGTCCCTGACCCTGAATTGGCGCGCACCGTCGACGCTCACGGCTTTGACACGCTCGGAACCGGTTGCACTTGGTTACCCGGCCGCCAACAACACAGTGCAACTCAACCTACCTCAAGACCGTTGGGTACTCGCTACGGGCGGTCCGCAGATCGGGCCGGCCGTATTGCTGTGGGGCGTGCTGATTGTTGTATTGATACTCGCCGTCGGACTCGCGCGCACTCAGCTGACGCCTCTCAGAACCTGGGAGTGGATTGTGTTGAGCCTCGGCGTAATCACCTTCAACGCCTTTGTGCTGATGCTACTGGCCAGTTGGTTTATCGCCATGACCCTGCGCGGACGCACAAGCGCTGTCCGTCTGGGCGCTTACTTCAACCCCCTGCAAATCGGGCTTATGGTGTTTGGTTTACTGGCCCTGGCGGCCACTGCCAGCACCATACCCCACGGCCTGCTGGCGCAGCCGGAAATGCTGGTCACCGGTAACGGCTCCCACGCACATCAACTGATCTGGTACAGCGATCGCGCAACGGGCGCCCTGCCCACTGCATGGGTAGTTAGCCTACCCATGTGGAGCTATCGGTTGACCATGCTGCTGTGGTCTCTGTGGCTGGCCTTTGCCCTGACCCGCTGGCTGCCGTGGGCTTGGCGGCAACTCAATCACACTGGATTTTGGCACTCGGTAAGGCCCGGCAAACCGGCAACGGATGAAAGCCTGGAGTTGGAGCTACCCCCCGACGAGCCGACAGAGAGCAAAGAGCGGCGTTGAACGTGAAACTGGTTGTGAATAACCCGGCGGCAAAAGCGCCGGGCCAATGGCAGAAGACATCCGGTGAATCATCCACTTGACGAACACTGGCCAGCTTTCGTTGTTTAGCCTGACGCCACCTCAGAAGGTGGCGTTGAGCATAACCCAAAATTTCTGAGTATCTGAACCAAAGTCATCGGCTTGGTAATCGGCATACTTCACCAACACCGTCACCGGGCCAAAGGCCTTGGCCGCCGACACATCCAATTCCTGCCCATAATCGACACTGCCGTAATCAGACGCGAGCTGGTGATAAGCGGCAAACAATTTGACCCCGGCCAAAGCTCCCGCTGCACTTAAGTAGATATCCTCCACACCCGCCGCCGGCGTTGTCAAAAAGCGATCGGTCCAACCCTGAAATTTATGCAGGGTGGCTAAAGAGGTGGTAAAGCCCGCCTTGCCCTCGTCCGAACCAAGAAGCTCGTAGCCCGCGCCCACGTTTATCGGCCCCAAGGCCATACCGGCTTCTGCCAGCAGGTAATCAGCGTCGTAGGAAACCGGATTATCGGCAGCGTCCGATTGGCGCGCGTACTCTAAGGTATAGGTCGCAGACTCGCCAATTTTTCCGGCCCAGCGAGCACCATAAGTATCGCTGGAAAGAGCCGCCGCGGACTGATTGTCGAGCAGATATGCGTAAGCGGATAAGCTGCCTGCCTGCCAACCCGCATAGTTCAGGTTCAGCAGGTGAGACTCGTGTTTATGATCACCAATCGGGTTGTCCTCGCCGAAAATTCGGTTGACGTTGTACAAGTAGGCGTAAAACACGGTGGTATTATCCAAGGCTGTATTGGTCAGCGAAAAGGAGTCGTAGGTCTGCTCGTTCTGACGCCAGCCCACACCTCCCACAAAGCGTTGGTTGTCCAGTAAGATACGCTGGCGACCGTATTTCAAAGTGGATGAGCCGAAGCCGCGATAGGACAGATAGGCCTGATTGACCTCGGTTCCTTCCGGGTCTGGAATCACGGCGGTACCGGGATTCATTGGGTCATTTGGCGCCGTGCGATAATCCGCATCGGTAATGGCCTGCACATCATCCATTTCGAGCATGACTCCAAAACCTTCGTAGTCCCCCGATGTGTAGCTCAAGCGCGTGCGCAAAGTTAAGGCATCCGAATCCTCCAGCCCATCCCAACTGACGTCCTCGTAGCGCAAACGAAGATTAAGTTTAATGTCCGCGTCCACCAGCGCCTCTTTCACGCTGGCCGCCTCTGTATTGGCGAACGCTCCCAGGCTGCTCGCTAACCCCAATGCCCCCGTCAGGCCAATCAGTCGTTGTTTCATTGTTCGTCTCCTAGCTCTTGTATTGGTCGGTGTTTTCTTCCCGCCGTGCCCTTGTTTGGGCCTCTGTCATTTATCGAACAACTGTGAGCATTTTTTGTGCGTGGCTTTTGTCATGCTTTGCGAGCTCACCGCCGCTAGAGGCCCCAGAGCAAGGCATATGCCACCGCACAAACAGGTTGCTAAGAAATTAAATAAACGCAGCCGAAACAAAGAGTTAACAGAGCAAGAAAAAAATTACACAAAAGCAGAGCAGTAACGACCGAACTGGAACGGGGTGCCGACAGGCGCACCATTTTATTCACAAGGACGCGTAAATCGCCTCAAAGTAACGCAGCGGTCGCGCACCTTATGCAAGCAGAACAGGCGGTGCATTATTTTTCTCCCGCCCCACAACAAGGCAGAGCGCTGGCACAATGGAAAAGACGGCCATAAAAAAAGCGCTCCTGAGAGCGCTTTTTTTGGGATTGGCCCAGCGGGATCAGTCAATTTTCACCACACGGCCGATCAGAGCAACGCCCGCCATAATGTTTCCGGCGTGGCACTCATACTCGGTCTCACTGCTCACCTCATTTTTTTTGTAGTAGCTGCGAATATCGACAACGGCGTTCCCACCTTCGGACTGCGCCCTCTCCTGCAGTTGCAACAGAGCTGACAGCATGACCCAGCGGCAGGCCTCTTCGTCGGACTTGTTAAACGCATTGGTTTTCTTGTTGGTCACATACTCACCGAGCTTTTTCGACGGCGTTGGATAAGACTGCTTGCCAAAGTAAAACTTCACATCGCTGTCGAGCCGGTCCGCGTACTCGGTAAGCACGTCCTCAACCGGCAGCATCAGTCCGTCGTCACGAGCCTCTGCCTGAAAGCCTGCCAATGATAAAACCACGGCGCCGAAACCGGCCGCCAAACGCATGGAACGCGAAGCCATAGTGATCTCCTTTCGTAAAGTAGTCGGACTTATCAATCCGCCGCAGAGTATCGCAAGTGTTGTCAACGCCCGCAAGCCTCTCATGGGGAGTCATTCTTATCGTTGAATATTGCGACTTTATGACGAGCCAGCGCTGGTCACTGGCGTTCTCAAGGTGACAAACTCCTCGGCCACCGTGGGATGAATGCCAATGGTCCGGTCAAAATCAGCCTTGGTGGCGCCAGCGGTCATCGCCACTGCCAGCCCCTGAATAATCTCACCCGCGTCCTGACCGACCATATGGCAACCCAGCACCCGGTCGCTGGCTTTATCGACAATGAGCTTCACCATGACCTTTTCGTCGCTGTCGGTCAATGTCAGGGGCAAAGGCGTGAACTGTGCTTTGTACACGTTGACATCCCACCCCTCTTTGCCCGCCTCCTCTTCGCTCAGTCCCACGGTGGCAATATTGGGCTGGGTGAACACCGCCGTCGGGATGTTCTGATAGTTGACGGCCAACTCGCCTTCTCTGAACTGGTCGGCGCCATAGAGGCGACGCGCCAGTACCATCCCCTCTGCCAGCGCCACCGGTGTCAACTCTTTGCGGCCAACGGCATCGCCAATCGCATAGATCGAGGGTTCAGCGGTACGAAAATCGTCATCGACCTCGATGGCGCCCTGCTTGTTGAGTTCTACCCGGGTATTTTCCAGCCCGAGATTATCCAGCAAAGGCTTGCGCCCGGTGGCGTACATGACCTGCCCCACACGAAGTGTCTCGCCGGTATCCGTGTGTACCGCGAGCTCGGCATCCGCCTGGCGCTCAACGCGCTCGACATCCGTATTAAAATGCAAGTGCACGCCTTTGGCGGCCATCTGCTGCGCCATAAGCTCGCGAACGTCTTTGTCAAAGCCGCGCAAAAACAAGTCCCGGCGGTAGAGCAAATGAGTCTGCACTCCAAGGCCATTAAAGATGCTGGCAAATTCACAGGCGATATAGCCACCACCGACGATTACCATGGCCCTGGGCAGCTCATCCAGATAAAACACCTCATTGGAGCTGATCACATGCTCACGCCCGGGAAAATCCGGGACAAAGGGCCAGCCTCCCACGGCGATTAGAATTTTATCCGCGCGGTAGCGTTTATCACCGACCTCGACCTCCTGAGGGCCGAGAATCCGTGCATGGCCGCGCAGCAGCTCGACGCCGGCATCAGTGAGCAATCGATCATAGACGCCGTTTAAACGCTCGATCTCACGGGTCTTGTTATCGCGCAGTTGCGCCCAGTCGAAACTCGCGCCCTCTAACTGCCAGCCGTAACCAGCGGCGTGGGCGAATTGTTCGCTGAACTGCGAGCCGTAGACGAACAGTTTTTTCGGCACGCAGCCAAGATTGACACAGGTGCCACCCAGGGCTCGCTCTTCCGCCACGGCGACGCGGGCGCCGAGGCCGGCAGCGATTCTGCTGGCGCGCACCCCGCCGGAGCCAGCACCGATAACCAGCAGGTCGTAATGATTCATTGATCTCTCCGTTACAAGTCAGTTAGGCCAAGGTTGGCAACAGTGTACAGAGAATCTGGGAGGGCTGCCGTTACACCTCAATATCGATATTGGGGCGGTGATTGCGGCGCCGGTCTTTACCGGAGCGCGAATCGAGTACAGGGTCGCGGTCGCGGCGACGGCGGTCACCGCGACGCCTCTCCACCACGGGAGGGCGATGCTCAGGGAGCTGTTTGTCGATCACCAGATCCCGATCCGGCTCATAACCCGTACTTGGCTTGGGCTTAGAGACTGGAATCAGGCGGGTGATTGGCCCGAGATAGACCATAGTAAACCCTTTGAGTGACTGTACTTGCTTAAGACTATCGGCCGCGCCGGTCAATCATTGACCTTTGACCATCAAATTTGCCAAAAGGTACACACTTTGTACCACTATTGAGGGGTAAACCAGTCCAGCTTGTGGCGCAGCGCCACCACTTCACCGACGATGATCAAGGTAGGACCCTTGACATCGCTCTCGGCAACTTTAACGGAAATACCGGCAAGATCACTGACAATTACCCGCTGCTCAGCGGTTGTCCCCTTTTCCACCAAAGCGACGGGAGTGGCTGCATCGCGCCCGTTGGCCACCAGTTCGTGAGCGATTTGCTCAAGGCCGAGCAGCCCCATATAAAACACCAGAGTCTGACCCGGCAGTGCCAATTCTGGCCAGCTAAGATTGGGGTTGTCGTTTTTCAGGTGGCCGGTGATAAACCGCACTGACTGGGCACAGTCTCGGTGTGTCAGGGGAATACCGGCATAGGCAGCGCAACCGGAGGCGGCGGTAATACCCGGTACTACCTGAAAGGGAATCCGGTGTTCAGCAAGAAGTTCTATTTCTTCACCGCCTCGGCCAAAGATAAACGGGTCGCCGCCTTTCAGGCGCAGTACCCGCTTGCCCTGACGAGCCAGATCAACGAGTAACTGATTGATCGCAGGCTGCTGCATACTGTGCTCACTGCGACGCTTGCCCACATAAATCCGGTCGGCATCGCGCCTGACCAGCTCCAGTACTTGAGACGAGACCAGGCGATCGTAGAGCACGACTTCGGCCTGTTGCATAAGCCTGAGCGCTTTTAACGTCAACAACTCCGGATCACCCGGGCCGCCACCGACCAAGTAGACTTCGCCCGTGCGTATGTCATCAGACTCCATAGCCAGCTGCTCTTCCAGCAACTGGTCGGCGCGCTGGTCATTGCCAGCGTAGACCTGTTCGGCTACGGGGCCCTCAAGCACCTTTTCCCAAAAACGCCGGCGCTCATCGCCCGTCGCGAATTTGCCTTTCACTGCTTCGCGAAAGCGGCTGGCCAAACCGGCCAGGCGACCATAACTCAGAGGCAAGAGACGCTCGAGCTTGGCCCTGACCATCCGCGCCAGTACCGGTGCCTCGCCACCACTGGAAATGGCAATCACCAGAGGCGAGCGGTCGACAATCGCAGGGGTAATCACCGTACACAGTTCAGGGCTATCCACCACATTGACCGGCAGAGAGCGCTGGCGGGCTTGCTCTGAGATTTGCTGATTGACACTGGCAGAGTCGGTGGCGGCAACCGCCAGCACCACGCCGTCGAGATCCTCGACGCAGTACTCGCGCAGCGACACTTGACCACCTGAGGCCTCCACCAAATCGCGCAGCTCGGGATCGACGTGCACGGTAACCACCTGCAGGACGGCACCGGCTTTTTGCAGCAGGCGCGCCTTGCGTGTGGCAATATCCCCTCCTCCCACCAGCAGCACCCGCTGGCCGCGCAAGCGCATAAAGAAAGGGAAATACTCCATAGCGACTAGCCGCCGATCCGGGTCAGGCCACCCATGTAGGGCTGCAGCGCCTCGGGCACCAATACACTGCCATCGGCCTGCTGATAGTTTTCCAGCACGGCGAGTAAGGTGCGGCCAATAGCCAGGCCAGAACCATTGAGGGTGTGCAGGAGCGCGGGCTTGCCGGTCTCCGGGTCACGATAGCGCGCTTTCAGGCGACGCGCCTGAAAATCGCGGAAATTGGAGCAAGAGGAGATTTCGCGGTACTTGTTCTGCGACGGGACCCAAACCTCGATATCGTAGGTCTTCGCCGAAGAAAACCCAATGTCGCCACCGCAGAGAATCACAGTACGATAGGGCAAACCCAGCTTTTGCAATATCGCCTCGGCGTGACCGGTCAGAGCCTCAAGAGCCTCATCCGATTGCTCCGGTTTAACAAACTGTACCAGCTCGACCTTCTCAAACTGGTGCTGGCGAATCATGCCGCGCGTATCGCGGCCGTGGCTGCCGGCCTCTGAGCGGAAACAGGGCGTGTGCGCGACAAACTTGAGTGGCAGCGTCGCCTCTTTATCGAGCAGGGTATCGCGCAATAAGTTGGTCACGGGAACTTCGGCGGTCGGAATCAGATAAAAGCCGCGCTCGTCGTTGAGCTTGAACAAATCTTCTTCAAACTTGGGCAGCTGCCCGGTGCCAAAGAGTGAGTCCGCGTTGACGATATAAGGCACATTGACCTCTTCGTAACCGTGCTCAGCGAGATGCGTGTCCAGCATCAACTGAATCAGGGCACGGTGCAACCTGGCAATACCGCCTTTCATCACGGCAAAACGCGCACCGGTGATCTTGCTGGCCGTGTCAAAGTCCAGCCCCGAGAGCTCGGCTCCGAGGTCCACATGATCCTTAACTTCAAAGTCGAACTCGCGGGGCTTGCCCCAGCGCCTAACCTCGACGTTGTCGTCTTCGCTGGCCCCCTCTGGCACCTCAGCGGCGGGGATATTGGGCACCCCGCTGAGGTAGTCATCGAGATTTTGCTGCACAAGGTGCAGCTCGGCCTCAGCGGCCGCCAGATCCTGTTTGAGCTGCTCCACCTGTGACATCAGAGGCGCAATGTCCTCGCCGGCGGCTTTCGCCTTGCCAATGTTTTTGGAGCGGCTATTGCGCTCTGACTGGAGGTTTTCCGTTTTGATTTGGATGGCCTTGCGCTCCTCTTCGAGCGAACGCAGCAGCTCTACATCCAAGGTAAACCCTCGCTTGGCGAGCCCTTGGGCAACCTCTTCGAGGTTGGCGCGAATCAATTTGGGATCTAGCATATCAATGACTTTTTACGGTTGAATGGCGGATTTTAAAGGGCGGTTAAGATAACACAAAGTTGACCAAATACCACGAGCCGCAGACTACCAGCAGGCAGCCAACAAGGTTCGCGAGCACGTAAAAAAACGCCACACTGTGCAGGCCGTTTTGCCACAGCAGCAGCGCGTCTAGAGAAAAGGTGGAAAAAGTGGTCAACGCGCCGAGAAAGCCGGTGACAATAAGATGGCGCCAGTAAGGTGCCAGCAGCGCTTTTTCGACGATCAGCACATAGAAAACGGCCACAGCGGCGCAGCCGAGCAGATTCACCACCAAAGTGCCAAGTGGAAACTTATTCCCCGTAACCGGGTACAGATGGACGGTAATAAAGAATCTCGCCATAGCCCCCAGCGCGCCGCCGGCGGCGACAAACAGCCACTGCATAGTCAGTCCTTCTGGTAGCGTTTGAACTCACTCGCCGCATCCAGCGAGCGCAGGTGCCTGAGCTTGTCAGCGATCTTCTGCTCCAGACCGCGATCGACGGGCTGATAATAGCGGCGCTCGGCAATCGCCTGCGGCAAATAGTTTTCTCCCGCGGCATAGGCGCCAGGTTCATCGTGCGCATACCGGTATTGCGCGCCATATTCCATGGATTTCATCAGGCTGGTGGGCGCGTTTCGAAGATGCATAGGCACCTCGTAGCCTGGGTCGGCACGCACATCGCTCATGGCTTGATTAAATGCATTATACACGGCGTTGCTTTTCGCAGCGCAGGCCAGATAGGTAATCGCCTGCGCAATGGCCAACTCGCCCTCAGGGCTGCCAAGACGCTCTTGAGTATCCCAGGCAGCGAGCGCCAGCGGTAAGCCCCGGGGATCGGCGTTACCGATATCTTCGCTGGCCATACGAACCACCCGGCGGGCGATATAGAGGGGGTCGCAACCGCCGTCGAGCATACGCGCCAGCCAGTAGAGCGCGCCATCGGGCGAGGAGCCACGCACAGCCTTGTGCATGGCCGAAATCTGCTCGTAAAAGAGGTCGCCGCCCTTATCGAAACGGCGGACATCCCCGCCCAGCACCTCGGCCAGCACGGTCTCGGTTATGGTCTTGACGCCATCGCGCTCGGGGGCCAGGTCGGCAGCGATTTCCAGCAAGTTAAGGGACTTGCGGGCATCGCCGTCGGCGGCATTAGTCAGCAGCGTCAGACTGTCCTCTTCCAGGCGTATCCGCTGCTGCCCGAGCCCCCGCTCGGAATCGGTCAGCGCCTGCTGAACAACCGCAATCACCTGAGCCTGCTCCAGTGGCCGAAGCACGTAGACACGGCAGCGCGACAAGAGCGCGTTATTGAGCTCAAAGGACGGGTTTTCGGTGGTCGCGCCGATAAACACAAAGGTGCCGTCTTCCACGTAGGGCAAAAACGCATCCTGCTGGGACTTGTTGAAACGGTGCACCTCATCGACAAACAAAATCGTTTGCCGCCCGCGCATCTGCCGCTCCTGTTGCGCCACCTGGACGGCGGCGCGAATGTCTTTGACCCCGGACAATACCGCCGAGAGGGTCTCGAAACGAGCGTCGGCGCGCTCGGCAAACAGCCGCGCCAGGGAGGTCTTGCCAACCCCTGGCGGCCCCCAGAGAATCATAGAGTGGAGCTGTCCTTTATCCACCGCCTCACGCAAGGGTTTGCCGGGCCCGAGAATATGGGTTTGACCGATGTAATCATCCAGTGTGCGCGGGCGCATACGCGCCGCCAGAGGCTGGTGAACGGGCTCTGCGGAAAACAGGTCCTTCATATCAGTCGATCAGCACATCCACGCCCTCGGGAGCGTTAAAGTGAAACAGGCTCTCATCCACTGGCAGATTCACGCGGGTATCGGTCAGGGAAAAGACCGTGCGCTGCCCCAGACCATCCTCAACCGACACTTCACTGATGCCAGTATCCGAAAAGGTCATGGTGAGAGAGACAAACAAGGGCTCGCTCTCGGTCGGCGTCAGGGTGTAAACCTGCTCTTTCACCTTGCTGACATCGTAGGCCGTCGTCAATGCCTTCGGGTCGCGGCTCAACAGAAGGGCCGGTGTTTTTTCAAGCTGCTCATCGAGCTGACGCACCGTCACTTGCATTAAATCGGGATCGTAAAGCCAAATGGTTTGGCCGTTGGAAATCAACTGCTGAGGGAATGGCTCCAGCGTCTCCCAATAAAAGCGCCCGGGCTTTTGCATCACAAAGCGACCACTACTGCGCTCCATTTCCCTGCCGGCATCGTCCAATAACACTTGCGTAAATGTCCCCTGCAGGCTCACCAGGTTCGCCAGTCGGCTGGTCAATTCCTCCCCGGCACTTTGCGCCAGGCTCGCCGGCAGCCAGCAAAACATCACAAGGCTTGCCAGGATTTTTCTGAATGTCATACACACTCCATCAGGACTTGGGCACCAGAACTTCCCGGTTGCCGTTATGGCCAGCGGAGGAAACCACACCCGCCGCCTCCATGGTTTCAATCAGACGCGCCGCCCGGTTATAGCCAATGCGCAGTTTGCGCTGCACGGCGGAAATAGAGGCTTTGCGAGAGTCGATCACAAAGGCCACAGCTTCGTCGTAGAGCGAATCACTTTCATCGCTGCTGTCGCCCTCGCCTCCCGGCAAGCCGGGCACAGGAATACTGTTGGTGCTGTCATCGACCACGCCTTCCAGATAATCGGGTTCACCGCGCTTTTTCCAATCCGCGACAACTTTATGCACCTCGTGATCGTCCACAAAGGCGCCGTGTACACGCTCGGGCACGCTGGTTCCGGGGGGCAGGTAGAGCATGTCGCCGTGGCCCAGCAGTTGCTCGGCACCGCCCTGGTCGAGGATGGTGCGCGAGTCAATTTTGGAGGACACCTGAAACGCCATACGCGTTGGCACATTGGCTTTGATCAACCCCGTGATCACATCCACCGATGGCCGCTGCGTAGCCAAAATCAGATGAATGCCCGCTGCCCTCGCCTTTTGAGCAATGCGAGCAATCAATTGTTCCACTTTTTTACCGACAATCATCATCATGTCGGCGAATTCATCGATTACCACGACAATCGCCGGCAGGGTTTCCAGGTTGGGCGGCGTCGCCTCCTCGCTACCGGGCTCGTAATGCTCATCGGGCTTAAACAGCGGATCGGTCAGCGGTGTGCCTTGTTTTTCCGCTTCTTCCACCTTGCGGTTAAAACCCGCCAGGTTACGCACGCCCATGGCGGCCATCAGCTTGTAGCGTCGCTCCATTTCCCCCACGCACCAGCGCAGGCCATTGGCTGCATCGTTCATGTCGGTGATCACCGGGGTAAGCAGGTGCGGAATCCCCTCATAGACCGACAGCTCCAGCATCTTCGGATCCACCAGTATCAGACGAACATCCTTAGGCGCCGATTTGTACAGCAGCGACAGCAGCATGACGTTCACCCCCACCGATTTACCCGAGCCGGTGGTGCCGGCCACCAGCAGGTGCGGCATGCGCGCCAGATCGGCGATGACCGGCTCACCGGCGATATTGTGCCCGAGGGCCATGGTCAATCTGGACTTAGCGCTCTCGTAGGGCTCGGAGGCGAGCACCTCACTCAGGCGCACCATCTCGCGGTGCTCGTTGGGTATTTCAATACCCATGACCGATTTACCGGGAATCACCTCAACCACACGCACGCTGATCACCGCCAGAGAGCGGGCCAAGTCCTTTGCCAAGTTGGTAATGCGGCTCGCCTTCACCCCGGGCGCCGGTTTGATTTCAAAACGCGTCACCACGGGCCCCGGCTGTACCGAGGTCACCTCGATCTCAATGCCAAAATCTTTCAGCTTGAGCTCCAACAGCTTGGACATGGCCTCCAGCGACTCTTTGGAAAACGCCTTGTCGCTGTGTTTGTCCGGCGGGTCCAGCAAGCTGATCGCGGGAAGAGCGCCTATAGGGGTATCGTCTTTGTCAAACAGCGACGGCTGACGTTCCTGCTGTACGCGCTTGCTCGCCACCGGCTTTTTAACCGGCTCAGTGATGGTCGGTGGCACCCGCTTCGCCTCGACTTTTTTACGGGTCTCTATGGCCACCTGGCGCTCGCGCTGCTGCTTGTCGCTCTCACGCTTTTGCGCCCGCGAGGCGCGCCAGCGGATGAAACCCTCTCCGGAACGCCGCCAAAGCGTCAGCACCGCGAGGCCAATCCGATCCATCAGTCCGAGCCAAGACAAGTCGGTAAAGATGGTCAACCCAAAGAAAAAGATGGCCAACAGAAGCAAGGTTCCACCGGTATGGCTGAAAGCGCTGGCAACGGCCTCGGCCACCGACAAGCCCAGGTAGCCCCCGTCAGAAAATGGCAGGGAAGACTCGCGCCCACCAATGTGCAGCACGGCCAGGCCGGTCCCGGCCACCATCACTAAAACCAACCCTATGGTGCGCAGCCCCAGCAACAGAGCATCAAACTCCGGTGGGTGTGAACGGTCGCGGAAAATAAGCCAGGCACGATAGCCAAGCATCAACGGGAAGAGAAAGGCCAAGTAGCCGAACAGGGAGAAAAACACATCCGCCAGCCAGGCCCCTGCCGGGCCGCCGGCGTTCTGTACACGGGTGTTCTCCCCCGTGCGCGACCACCCCGGGTCGCCGGCATCGTAACTGATGAGGGTCAATAAAATCAGGCCGCAGGCCGCCACCAAGCCAATCAGGGCGCCCTCGCGCAGGATACGAATCATCATCGTGCTCTCGACCACTTTGGCGCCGGGCGATGGCTTTATTTCTTTTTTACTCAAACGGTTTCAGCTCCATTAACTCTGGCGTCGTTTTATGCTCAAGGGCTCTGCCGACCGGCTATTGTAATTCATCGGGCGGGCGAATCGCAGCGACTTACCCACAAACAAGCTATATCATCCACCAGCCTGATAAAAATTACCAATCCCGTGCATTGAAGACTACAATTTTGCCCGCACTGGTTGATTCCCTTATGATTGACGCCAATTCAGACCTACCTCATCCCAACAAGGACCACAGACAATGAGTGAAGCAAAGCATCACCGTTTGATCATTTTGGGCTCCGGCCCGGCCGGCTATACCGCTGCCATCTACGCAGCCCGCGCCAACCTCAAACCCGTTGTGATCACCGGCATGCAGCAAGGCGGTCAATTGACCACCACCACTGAAGTGGAAAACTGGCCAGGTGGCGTACCGGATCTGCAGGGGCCGGATCTGATGGTGCAAATGCAGCAACACGCCGAACGTTTTGACACTCAGGTGGTGTTCGACCACATTAACGAGGCCGACCTGTCCAAGCGCCCCTTCACCCTGAAGGGCACAGAGACTTATACCTGCGACGCCTTGATCATTGCCACCGGTGCCTCGGCACAGTATCTGGGGCTGGCCTCGGAAGAAGCCTTCATGGGCCGCGGCGTGAGCGCCTGCGCCACCTGTGACGGCTTTTTCTACCGCGACCAGAAAGTGGCCGTGGTCGGGGGCGGCAATACCGCGGTGGAAGAGGCACTGTATTTATCCAACATTGCCAGCGAAGTGACTCTGATCCATCGACGTGACTCCCTCCGCTCGGAGAAGATTCTGCAGGATAAGCTGTTTGCCAAAGAGAACATCAAAATCCTGTGGAACCACACGCTGGACGAAGTGCTGGGCGATAACAGTGGCGTGACTGGCCTGAGACTCAACGATCTGGAAGCCGGCACTCAGACAGAGATCGATGTTGCCGGTGTGTTTATCGCCATCGGTCACAAGCCCAATACCGACATTTTTGCCGGTCAGCTGGACATGCAGGACGGCTACATCAAAATCAAGAGCGGCCTGGAAGGCAAGGCAACTGCAACCAGCGTCGAGGGCGTTTACGCCGCAGGGGATGTGTCAGACCACGTCTATCGCCAAGCCATCACGTCCGCCGGTTTCGGCTGTATGGCGGCCCTGGACGCCGAGAAATTTCTGGACGACTGATCGCGCACTCGCGCTCACCCCGTTCAGCGCAAGGCAATGGGGTACAATAGTCAACGGCGGCCGCGAGCCGCCGTTTTTATTGGCACTTACCACTGGCTTGGGAGCGTCCATGATCCAACTGCCCTGGCTGGGCCCCGACCGATCGGTGTTCCCGCCCATCGACACCGCGCTCGACGAACCTGACGGCCTGCTCGCCGGTGGCGGCGATCTGCACCCCGAGCGGCTGATCAACGCCTACTGCCGCGGCATTTTCCCCTGGTACGAGTGCGACCAACCCATTCTCTGGTGGAGCCCGGACCCGCGCACGGTCATTGCTCCCAACGAGATTCATATTTCCCGCTCTCTGGCAAAATTTATGGCCAAGCGCCCGTATAGACTGAGCTGTGATCAGGCCTTTAACCGGGTAATAGACGCCTGCGCCGCACCGCGGCGTGTCGACGGCGGCACCTGGATCACCTCTGAGATGCGCACCGCCTACTGCGACCTCCACCGCCTCGGAGTCGCACACTCGGTGGAAGTCTGGGAGGGCACCGAGCTGGTCGGCGGGCTCTATGGCCTGGCGCTCGGACAGGTCTTTTTCGGCGAATCCATGTTCTCGAGAAAAGACAACGCCTCGAAAATCGCTTTCGCCGCTCTGGGCCAGAATCTCGAGCGATGGGGCTTCAAGCTGATTGACTGTCAGGTGGCCAGCGGCCATTTGTTCCGTATGGGCGCAAGGGAAATGCCACGCGAAGCGTTTCGCCAACACCTGGAGTGCCTTGCCCGTGCCGACGGCCGCTCTGCGTGGCCTGCGCGGGCGCAGTTGCAGTACCCTCGACCCTATGGGGCAGACAAAGCCATATAAATCCACTAGAGTAGTAAGCAGTAGCAACCGGCGGAGGTCTGTATGAGCGACTTATCCAGTTTAAAACTCTTTGCCACCGCCCCCCATCCCTGCAGCTATCTGGCAGGTGAAGAAGCCACCACGGTATTCATCGACCCGGCGGCGCGCATCGACCAGGCGCTTTACAGCGAGCTGTCCCAGCTGGGCTTTAGGCGCAGCGGCGGCCACCTTTATCGCCCGCACTGCGCCAGTTGTCAGGCCTGCATTTCCTGTCGAATACCCGTCCAACTATTTCGCCCCAGCCGCAGTCAAAAGCGCTGCATCAAACGCAACAGCGATCTGGATATCGCACTGGTGGACAACATCTTCACCGACGAACACTACCAGCTCTACGCCGACTATATCCATGCGCGTCACAGCGACGGGGACATGTACCCACCCACGCGGGAGCAATTCGAGACCTTTCTCAGTCCCGAATGGGGTGCCACCCGCTACATCGAGTATCGCCTAAAAGGTCAACTGGTGGGTGTTGCGGTGTGCGACCAGCTCAACGATGGCCTGTCAGCGGTCTATACCTTCTTCGACGACAGCCAGAGCAAGCGCAGCCTCGGAGCCTACGCCATATTGGCGCAGATAGAAAAAGCCCATGCGCTGGGCCTGAAGTATGTGTACCTGGGTTATTGGATTCGCCACTGTCGCAAGATGGCTTATAAAACCCAGTACCGCCCGCTGGAGATGCTGGTCAATAAGCGCTGGGTTCGCCTCAATTAACCGTAAATTCCTTCCCAAACGTACCTGAGCGCTGATTTTTTAACCATTTATCGGCCTCGCCCTTGGCTAATCGGCACTTTTCAGGCACAATTGCCGCCTTTTCGCACACCAACAGCACGAATGTAAGCCAAGTTGAGGACTCTGCCGAATGGCGAAAGAAGACAATATCGAATTTGAAGGTGAAGTAATAGATACACTGCCGAACACCACCTTCCGCGTAAAGCTGGAAAACGGCCATGTGGTGACAGCACACATTTCCGGGAAAATGCGCAAAAACTACATCCGCATTCTCACCGGCGACAAGGTAAAAGTGGAGATGACCCCCTACGACCTGAGTAAAGGTCGCATTACCTATCGCGCCCGTTAATCTGCTATTCGCGCTCAGCGCGCCCGCAAAAGCCCCGGCCTTGCCGGGGCTTTTGCGTTTAGCGCCGCTTGATTTTCAGGCGCTCATCGACAATTGATCCACATCAAACTGCGCTCGGTCGGCTCGGGCTAGTATTCGCACTTTTTGGAACGAGAGATGCGACCGGGTGACCCAGATATTGTGTTTCAAAGCTATGGACGCTGCTGCAACCGTGACACATTCTTCGTGGATTTCTACGATTGCTTTATGGCCAAATCAGAAGCCATTCGCCAGGTGTTCAAAAAAACCGACATGAGCAATCAGCGACACCTGCTTCGCAACGGCATCATGCAACTGGTACTTCACGCCCGCGGCCTGCCCGACACCAAGCTCAAGGCTCTGGGAGAAAGTCATTCGCGTCGCGGTTACAACATTCAGCCCCACCATTACAGCGACTGGCTCGACGCCCTGCTGCAGACGCTGGAAAAACACGACCCCTACTTTTGCCCGGACACGCGCGCCGCATGGATTAGGGCCATCACCCCTGGCATAGAGAAAATCAAAAACGCCTACTAAACGGCAAAAAAATCCCGGCACATGGCCGGGATTTGATACATCAAACAGCAGCTCAGCTTTAGGCGTGCGCCATTTCCTTGCTTTCAAACTCAAGCGCCAGGGCGTCCTCGTCGTCAGCCACATCCACGGCGACCACGCCGCCGCTCGATAGCTCACCAAACAGCACGGCCTCGGCCAGTGGTTTTTTCACTTTTTCCTGGATCAGACGGGCCATGGGGCGAGCGCCCATTTTCTCGTCATAACCGTGCAGCGCCAACCATTTGCGCGCCGCTTCAGTCACTTCCAGCGTCACTTTTTTCTCGTCAAGCTGCGTCTGCAGTTCGGTCAGGAACTTGTCCACGACGGTCTCAACCACCGACAAGGGCAGCGAACCGAATTGCACGGTGGCGTCCAGGCGGTTGCGGAACTCCGGTGTGAACATTTTCTTGATCGCTTCCATGCCGTCGGTGGAGTGGTCTTGTTTGGTGAAACCAATTGAAGCCCGGCTCACCTCCTCCGCCCCGGCATTGGTGGTCATAATCAAAATCACATTACGAAAATCGGCTTTGCGGCCATTATTGTCAGTCAAAGTGCCGTGGTCCATGACCTGCAACAACAGGTTAAAGACATCCGGATGCGCTTTCTCTATTTCGTCGAGCAGCACTACACTGTGCGGGCTTTTGGTCACCGCATCGGTAAGCAACCCACCCTGATCGAAGCCAACGTAACCGGGTGGTGCGCCGATCAAACGCGATACCGTATGCCGCTCCATGTACTCCGACATGTCAAAGCGAATCAACTCAACACCCAGGCACTTGGCCAGCTGGCGGCTGACCTCAGTTTTACCTACGCCTGTGGGCCCGGCAAACAGGAATGAACCAATCGGCTTATCGCCCGAACGCAGGCCAGCCCGAGCCAGTTTGATCGCGGTTGACAGGGTATCGATCGCCTCATCCTGACCGAAGACGGTCATTTTCAGGTTGTCATCGAGCTTGCGCAGCTGTTCAAGATCGTTGGAGGACACACTTTTCGGTGGAATTCTCGCAATCTTGGCAACCACAGCTTCAACATCACCGACGCCCACGGTTTTCTTGCGTTTGCTCGGCGGCTGCAGCTGCTGGTAAGCACCGGCCTCGTCGATAACGTCAATGGCTTTGTCCGGCAAAAAGCGGTCATTAATATAGCGCTCTGACAATTCTGCCGCCGCCTTGAGGGCCGGGTCGGTATAGCGCAAGCCATGGTGATCTTCAAAGTGCTTTTTCAGCCCCCTGAGGATCTGATAGGTTTCATCGACACTCGGCTCCACCACGTCCACCTTCTGGAAGCGACGCGAGAGCGCGCGATCTTTTTCAAAAATACCGCGATACTCCTGGTAGGTCGTCGACCCCATGCAGCGCAGCTGCCCGGAGCTCAACAGCGGTTTGAGCAGATTAGAGGCATCCATGACCCCGCCGGAGGCGGCCCCGGCACCAATAATGGTGTGGATTTCATCGATAAACAAAATCGAGTGCTGCTGCTTTTTCAACTCGTGCAACAGACCTTTAAACCGTTTTTCAAAATCACCGCGGTATTTGGTGCCCGCCAGGAGCGCGCCCATATCCAGCGAATAAACCACGCTGGAAGCGAGAGCCTCCGGCACATCACCATCGACAATACGCTTCGCCAACCCCTCGGCAATAGCGGTTTTGCCCACACCGGACTCACCCACGAGTAGAGGGTTGTTCTTGCGCCGGCGCGACAGAATTTGCGAAACACGCTCCAGCTCAAAATCCCGGCCGATCAAGGGGTCGATACGGCCTGCGGCGGCCAGCTCATTCAAGTTTGTCGCGTAGTTTTCCAGCGGACTCTGTGAGGTTTGCTCGACGCCCAGAGACTCCTCATCGTGCTGATCCTGCGCCGAGTCTTCAGATGAGCCGTGCTCATGACCAGCCACTTTCTGAATACCGTGGGTGATGTAATTCACCACATCGATACGCGCGATACTCTGCTGCTTCAGGTAGTAAACCGCCTGGCTTTCCTGCTCGCTAAAAATCGCCACCAAGACATTGGCGCCGGTCACTTCTTGTTTGCCGGATGACTGCACATGAAACACAGCACGCTGCAGCACCCGCTGAAAACCGAGTGTCGGTTGGGTTTCACGCTCCTCATCGTTTTCCGGCAGAAGCGGCGTGGTCGAGTCGACAAACTCGATCAACTCGCGCCGCAAAACCACCAGATCCGCACCGCAAGCACGCAGCACCATGGCCGCCGATTCATTGTCAATCAGCGCCAATAGCAGGTGCTCGACGGTCATGAACTCATGCCGTTTGCTGCGAGCGCCCTTGAATGCCATATTCAGGGTGACTTCAAGATCTTTACTTAACATCAACGGTACCTCTCTAGGGAGCCAAACTCACCAGCCAATACACTGACGGTGTTACCACTCAATCGCTGTCCTCGTCCCCTTCCACCGCTTCGATTTCGCACAACAGTGGATGCTCATTATCCTTCGCAAACTGGTTGACCTGAGCCGCCTTGGTTTCGGCGACATCCCGGGTGTAAATGCCGCAGACGGCCTTACCCTGGGTGTGAACAGTCAGCATCACATGAGTTGCCTGTTCACGATTCATGCCAAAAAACGCTTCCAGTATATGCACCACAAACTCCATGGGCGTGTAGTCATCGTTGTACATAACCACTTTATATCTGGACGGTCGCTTAAGCTGTGGCGGCGCTTCCTGAACCGCTACACCCTCATCAAACCCGCCGTCCTCATCGTCTGACTTATGACAACGGGCTTGCTGTAATGTTAGTCGATAGTTTTCAAACTTTCCCATACTCATAACAAGATTCTGACACTTTAAATAGTCGCCGTTACTCGGGCCATTGTACCTCATAAGCCCGACCCGGCAGGACACCACCCTCCCCCGCGCATGCCAGAGGCCGCGGCGGAAACTTGACAAGGCACCGGTGGTCAGATAAAAAGATCCTTGCTGGTCAAAATTTCGCCATGACCAGCGTGCCAGCACCCTCGAGGTGCTCGACTTACCGGCAGCGCCTTCCAGAAGGCCAGCACCGGACTCTAATAATAACGACTGCGCGTAACCTGACCGTTGCCGCGCCTGTAATAAAAAGAAGGAATGACAATATGCCTACAGGTACCGTCAAATGGTTCAACAATGCCAAAGGCTATGGTTTCATCCTCCCGGACGAAGGCACTGAAGACCTTTTTGCCCACTACTCCGCCATTGACATGGACGGCTACAAAACCCTCAAAGCGGGCCAGACAGTCACCTTTGAAGTCTCCAAGGGCGACAAGGGCTTCCATGCCGTCAATATAGCCCTGCCGGAGCCTCTCAAAACCACTCAGTAGCACTCCCTGCCTTGAAAGGTTCGCAAATACCGGCCGGTGCGCTACACTGGCTGCCCTGTTTTGCACGCTCTTAATCAATGTATGGCCAATCTGGTACTTTTCAACAAGCCTTTCGGTGTGCTGTGCCAGTTTACTGACACCGAGGGCCGGCCAACCCTTGCCGATCACCTGCCGCAAAACGGCGTTTACGCTGCCGGTCGCCTGGACATGGACTCCGAGGGCTTATTGCTACTCACTGACGATGGCGCCTTACAGCAGCGTATTACACATCCGCGCAATAAACTACCCAAAACCTATTGGGTGCAAGTCGAAGGCGAGCCCTCCACCAGCGCGCTGGCAAGCCTGCGAGAGGGGGTTTTGCTCAACGACGGCCCCACTCGGCCAGCAAAGGTAGACGCTCTTGCCGAGCCCGAGCTTTGGAACCGTTCGAGCCCAGTGCGCGAGCGCAAACACCTGCCAACCCGTTGGCTTGCTATCACCTTGACCGAAGGCCGTAACCGGCAGGTCAGGCGTATGACCGCCGCTGTCGGGCACCCCACGTTACGCCTGGTAAGAGTCAGCATCGGCGATTGGCACCTGGGCGATCTCGCGCCGGGCCAGTGGCGCGAAGAGACGATCCATTTACCGGCGCCGGCAAAACCGGCCGGCCGCTCCCGGCGGAGAACACGCTTTTGAGCTTCAACCCCCACGTCACCGTCGCCTGTCTTGTTGAAAAAGACGGACGCTTTTTGCTGGTGCGCGAGATGATCGACGGCTGCGAGCAGCTGAACCAACCCGCAGGCCACCTGGAAGCGAATGAAACCCTGGAAGAGGCGGCGAAACGCGAAACCCTTGAGGAAACGGGCTGGCGGATTGAGCTGACCGGTGTGGTCGGCATTGATCTTTACACGGCGCCGGCAAACGGTATCACCTATGTACGGACCACGTTTATTGCCAACGCTGTGACACATCTACCGGAGCTTCCCCTTGATCAGGGCATTATTGGCCCCATATGGCTTGATAGGGACGAAATAGCCTCTCGCCGAGAGCTACTTCGCAGCCCCATGGTGCTGCAAATCGTCGATGATTATCTTGCCGGCCGGCGCTTTCCTCTGGAGGTCGCCGGGCGCCGGGGGTAAAATGCCGCCCCTGCAACCTCCGCAATCACAACCGTTGTAACCCTATGGCACACCCACAAACCGTAATCGTCGGCATGTCTGGCGGCGTCGACTCATCTGTCTCCGCACTGCTGCTGCAACAGCAGGGTTATCGCGTGGCCGGCCTGTTTATGAAGAACTGGGAAGAGGACGACGGCACCGAATACTGCACGGCAAAAGAAGACCTGGCCGATGCGCAGAAAGTCTGTGACAAGCTCGGCATTACCCTGCATACCGCCAATTTCGCTGCCGAGTACTGGGACAATGTGTTTGAGCATTTTCTCGCCGAGTATAAAGCCGGCCGCACCCCCAATCCGGATATACTCTGTAACCGCGAGATCAAGTTCAAGGTCTTTCTCGAGTATGCTCAGGTGCTCGGCGCCGACCTGATCGCGACAGGCCACTACGTGCGCCGCGCCGATCGCGATGACCACACTTATTTACTGCGGGGCAAGGACAACAACAAAGATCAAAGTTACTTCCTCCACGCGGTATCCGAGTCCGAGTTCCACCAAACGCTCTTTCCTATCGGCGACATGGAAAAACCCGAAGTTCGCCGTATCGCCGAGCAGCACGGACTGGCCACCCACAGCAAGAAAGACAGCACCGGCATCTGCTTTATCGGCGAGCGCCGTTTTAAAGACTTTTTGCAGCAATATCTACCGGCCCAACCCGGCGCCATTGAGGACGAATCGGGCCGGGTCATAGGCACCCACAGCGGCCTGATGTATCACACCATTGGCCAGCGGCAGGGGCTGGGTATTGGCGGTGTTCAGGGCGCTGGCGACGAGCCCTGGTTTGTCGTGGGGAAGGATCTCGAGCGCAACGTCCTGCGCGTTGCCCAGGGCACAGAAAATCCTCTACTGTACACCAACTTTTTGCAGGCGGGCCAAGCGCACTGGATCAACGGTGCCATGCCGGACAATCCACTGCGCTGCACCGCCAAGACCCGCTACCGACAGAGTGATCAAGCCTGCTTGGTGACACAGGTGGATGACCGGCTTCATGTGTTGTTCGATCAACCTCAAAGAGCCGTGACGCCCGGACAGTCCGTCGTTTTCTACCAGGGTGAGACCTGCCTGGGTGGCGGCGTCATCGAAACCAGCGAAAACCGCTAACCAACACTGGACACACTCTTTTGGCTCGAGCAAAAAACTGGCAAGACGTCACCCTCGCAGCGGCTGGTATTCTTCAGGCCTCCGCCCTGGTGGACCAGCTGGCCCGCACCGGATTTATCCCGAGCGACGCCTACCGCTGCAGCATCAACAGTCTGTTTGCGATGGACCCGCCGGACACTCTGAGTGTCTATGGCGAGCTAGCCTCGCTGCGTCTCGGTCTCGAAACCCTGCGGGACCTGCTGATGTCCAGTCGACAGCTACAGAACAATACCGTTCGCTACGCCGCGGGGATTCTGCACCTGCAGGGGCGGCTCGCCAAACGCCGCGACATGCTCGGGGTGATCGCCAGCCGGCTGAAACAGGCGAGCCACCAGGCGGAGCATTTCGGCGCCACCCACGAGAACGTCATTGCCAACCTCGCCGATATCTACAGCGCCACCCTCAGCCAGTTTCGCTTCCGTATCCAGGTGGCCGGCGACCCCGCCTACCTGCAACAACAGCGTGTGGCCAACCAAGTGCGGGCACTGCTGCTGGGTGCGATACGCTCAGCCACACTCTGGCGCCAGGTGGGCGGTTCCCGCCTGCAGATTTTGCTGCACCGGAAAAAACTGCTTGCTGAAACCGAGCGTCTTTTGCGCCAGATCCCCCTGTGAACCACGGCGCGCGAACATAGCGCCAAGAGCGGGTAAAAGCCTGAAAAGGGTGCATTTTTGGGGTATCATAGCGCCCCTGTCCAGCGGCCCCCGCGGCCCGATTTCACAACCTGTAAACCACGAGACCGCCCATGGAATTATCTGCTCTTAGCGCCGTATCCCCCGTCGACGGACGATACGGCAGCAAAACCACCGCCCTGCGCCCTATTTTTAGCGAATTTGGCCTCATCCACTGCCGCGTGGAAGTGGAGGTGCGCTGGCTACAGCAGCTTAGTCAGATGACGGGAGTGGCAGAAGTTCCCGCGTTCAGCGAGGCAACGCATCGGCAGTTGGACCAGATTATCGAGCGCTTTAGCGAAGCTGACGCCCAGGCTATTAAAGACATCGAGCGCACCACCAACCACGACGTCAAAGCCGTGGAATATTTTTTGAAAAAGCAGTTTGCCGGCAACAGCGAGCTGGAAGCGGTGCTTGAATTTGTGCACTTTGCCTGCACCAGTGAAGACATCAACAACCTGTCCCACGCCCTCATGCTCAAGCGCGGCCGTGCAGTCTTGCTGGAAGAGTCCCGCCAGATTGCCGAGGCCATCGCCCGCCTGGCCCATGACCATGCTGATGCTCCCATGCTCTCGCGCACGCACGGCCAAACCGCCAGCCCCACCACCGTCGGCAAGGAGATGGCCAATGTGGTCGCTCGCCTGCGGCGCCAAATCTTGCAGATAGAGAGTGTTGAGCTGCTGGGCAAAATCAACGGTGCCGTGGGTAACTACAACGCCCACCTGTCGGCCTACCCAGATATTGATTGGCAAGCTAATGCCGAAGCCTTTGTCACCAGCGTGGGGCTGACCTGGAACCCCTATACCACACAAATCGAGCCGCACGACTATATTGCCGAGCTGTTCGATGCCATTGCCCGCTTCAACACCATCTTAATCGACTTTGATCGGGACATCTGGGGCTACATCTCCCTCGGTTATTTCAAACAAAAAACCATCGCCGGTGAGGTGGGTTCCTCCACCATGCCACACAAGGTCAATCCCATTGACTTTGAAAACTCCGAGGGCAACCTGGGCATCGCCAACGCCGTGTTTACTCACCTCGCACAGAAGCTTCCGATCTCCCGCTGGCAACGTGACCTGACTGACTCCACCGTGCTGCGGAACATGGGCGTAGGCTTTGGCTACAGTCTGATCGCCTACGCCTCCACTTTGAAGGGTATCGGCAAGTTGGAAATCAACCGCGAGCGTCTGGCGCAGGATCTCGACAACGCCTGGGAGGTGTTGGCCGAACCCATTCAGACGATTATGCGCCGCTACGCTGTGGCAGAGCCCTATGAAAAACTCAAGGCGCTCACCCGCGGCCAAGCCATCACCCGTGACGTTCTGGCGGAGTTTGTCGAAACGCTCGACATTCCCGAGCACGCCAAGCAAACCATTCGTGAACTGACCCCGGGCTCCTATGTGGGCAATGCGGAGTCTCAGGCGCGGGCGATTCGCTGATATTGATGAGCGAGACGATACTAGCCCGCCTCGGCGACCTGCCTGTTGAGACATTTCTGCGCGATTACTGGCAGCGCAAGTCGGGCTTTTTCCCGGCCGCGCTGCCGGGTTTCGTCTCGCCCCTCGCACCTGAAGACCTCGCCGGGCTCGCCCTGGAAGAAGACATTGAATCGCGGCTGGTAGTGCACTCACCCAGTGCCCCCTGGCAGCTCGAACACGGCCCTTTTACCGAACAGCGGTTTTCGCGTCTGCCCGAGCGCGACTGGACGCTGCTGGTGCAGGCCGTCGATCACTGGGTACCGGAAATTCATCAGTTGCTGCAACGCTTTCGCTTTATTCCCAGCTGGCGGCTGGATGATGTAATGGCGAGCTACGCACCTGCCGGTGGCAGCGTGGGACCGCACTTTGATTATTACGACGTATTCCTTGTGCAGGGCGCGGGGTGCCGCCGCTGGCAGATTGGCCAGCACTGCGACAGTACGAGCCCCACCCTCGACGGGACAGCCCTGAAGATCCTGAGCCAGTTTGAAGAAAAGCAAAGCTACCTTGCAAAGCCTGGCGACATACTTTATATCCCGCCGGGCGTCGCCCACTGGGGTAGCGCTATGGACGACGAGTGCATCACATACTCCATCGGCTTTCGCGCGCCGAGCCACGCCGATATTCTGTCGGACCTTAGCCAGGACCTCGCCTCCAGGCTAACCAACGACCATCGCTACCGGGACACACTGCTCGACCCTTCCCTGCCGGCCGGGCAAATTCCCGACAGCACCATTGCCAATTTGAAAAACATTATTCTGCACCAGCTGGACGACGAATCCATCGGCGAGTGGTTTGGCTGCTATATGACAAGCCCCAAATACTCTGGCACGGAACAACCCAACGACACGCTCGATGCACTACAGCAGCATAGACTGCAAGAGACGAACCCCCTTATCGAGGCCAATAGGGCCTCGCGCTTTAGCTATCGCCGCGGCGCCACACGAACCCGGCTCTATGTCGACGGCCAGGGCCACGACTGCTCCGAGGCGCTAGCCATTTGCCTCTGCCAGCACAATCTATGGCCATGGCAGACGCTGCTCGATACCGCGAACGATACCGCAGACACTGAGTTACTGTACCAACTGTTGAGTGAACAGGCGCTGGTAGAGGCAGACGACTTACTGCTTGACGATCAATAGCAGGCGGACAACTCGGACGATGCGTCAGCAACCACCACCAATGCCGGATCCGTCAATGCCCAATGCCGAAGACTTTACGCTGGGTCAGTGGCTGGTCTGTCCAACCCGAAACACCCTGACAAATGCGAACACCACCCGTCAGTTACAACACACACCCATGCAGCTGCTGGTGTATCTCGCACAGCGGCCGGGACAGTCCATCAGCAAAGCCGAACTGCTCGACAAGCTCTGGGCCAACAAAGTTGTCACTGAGGAGGTTCTCACCGTCGCCATCAGCCACCTGCGCAAGGCGCTAGATGATAACGCTAGATCACCACGCTACATCAAGACTCTGCCCGGCAAAGGCTACTGCCTGATCCAGTCGCCCGCGCGCTCGGCAAAGCCCGCAAGACGCCACTGGCGAGCCGGTGCGCTCGCGGCAATGCTAATAGCCTGCCTGCTGGGCGCGGCTCTGTTACTGGCACTCAAACCAAAGCCTCCCGAGGCTATGGCGCCATCACCCGCAGCGGTGGACTACTATCGCCAGGCCCACTATTTACTGGCGAGGGGCGAGAGCTCTGACCTCGCTCGGGCGGAGGAGCGCTTTCGCCGGGCACTCGACCTCCAGCCGGAGTACGCCGAAGCACTATGGGGCCTTGCGCGCGTGCAACTAGCCCAGGCCAGACAGACACCAGATGACGAAACGCTTACCGATAGCGCCAGGGCCCTGCTGGAAAAAGCCCGGCAGTTGCGCGCCGATTTCGCGCCAGTACATCGGCAATTGGGCTGGCTGTACTTTATTGAATACTGGGAATACCAGAGCGCGCAAGCCTCTTTTGAGCACGCCATTGAGTTGAATGCAACGGATCCAGAAACCCATTTGCTCTTCTCACAATTCCAGCTGGCTATGGGTGAGTACAGCGCCAGCCTCGCCTCTGTGGAGCGCTATATTGAACTCGCTCCGCAAGGCTACTCACAGCCAGTGACTGCGTGGATTTACTATATGGCCGATCAGGCTCCCCGCGCCCTGCGTGAGCTTGAGAAAATAGCCTCCGTTAACACCACAGCGGACGCCGATTTTCACCTCTCTGCAGTAAAAGTATATGACCATCTCGGTCGCGACAAGGACGCGTTCGCGCACATCAATGCCCTGCTCGACAGCTCTGCGCTCACACACGAACATGGACAGCTGGCTCGCGCTCAGTTTGCCCTCGGCGGGCTGGACGCACTTTACCGATGGCTGCTGAACAATCAAATAGAAGCGAATGTCGGCCACTACACACCACCGCTTTCCTATGCCCGCTATGCGCTGAAAACCGGTGACTATGACACCGCCATCGCCTGGTTGGATCGTGCCCTTGTTGCCCGCCAACCCGAACTGATGTGGCTGGCGGCAGACCCTCTCTATCAACCGCTCCACGCGCACCCGAAATTTCAGGCCCTGCTTAAGTCTCTCAAGCTGAACCGTGTAACCGACTGAATCATCAAGGGTTAATAACTTTTAAGGACTATTAATCCAACGTTTCAGGACATAAACGACCTCGCAACGGAGTATTGATCGCCAATCCTTCACTTACTGCGGAGCAGTGTTATGCGACTGTCCTGTTTGATTTCTCTACTGTCCTGTCTGGTTTCTTTGCTGTTTAGTACCCCCGAGTGTCAAGCCAAAGTGCTTTGGGAAATAAGTGGTGAAGCACCGATGACAGCCTCACCACTTATCACCGACACAGGTATTTATCTGGTCAACCACCGGCAACTGATTGCGCTTTCCCATAAGGGGCAAGAGCTATGGCGTGTCAGCCTGCCTGCAACAGGCCACAGCCAGGCCGTGCGCGCTGGCGACAAACTTCTTGTCCACAGTGATGACGGCCTGAGGGCGCTAAACCTGCAAGGACAAATCCTTTGGCACCATGCCAGCGAGGATGGCCCCTATCTTGTCTGGGGCGATTCTCGGGGCTGGGGCATGGGCGACTTTCCCGACCCATGGGCGTTTTACCGCTCCGCACCGACGGTGTCCGACCAACGGGTTTTCTACTCGACACTGAACGGCACCTATGGGGTTAATCTGGAGTCGGGAATCGAGCTCTGGCGCCAGACGACGGGCGCCACTCACACCAAAGCCGCCGTCTCCGGTGAAACACTGATAGTGGGCAGCTGGGACAACACGCTCTACGGGCTGAATCAGACAACCGGAGAGATTAACTGGCGATTTACCAACCCGCCCATGCAGGGCGAATATGCCAACTGGACCGGCTGGCGGGGTTTCAACCTGGACCCTGTCGCTCGCGACAACGCTGTTTATGTGGGCGGGCGAGGCACGTACTTTTTCAAAATAAACAGCCAGACAGGCGCGCCGATCTGGAGCACAAAACACGCAAGCAGTTGGATAGGGTCGGCGGCACTGGTTGAAGGCAATCACGTCTACTATGGGCTGTCCGATGGCCTCGCCTTAATTGGCCAGGACACAGACAGCGGGAATATTGAGCGCCTGATAAAAGCTGACTATCCGATTTTTGCTCAACCGCTCAGCGATGGACAATACCTGTATTTCGCTACTCTGGCCGGCAGCGTCTTTCGCCATAGCAACGCCGATGGCAGCACCGTTAAACTCTATCAGACCGATGCCGGCCGCCGGAACCTGCACACTTACACGACGACATCGGGCAAACCACAGTATCCTGCCCTGGATACCACTGTGCCCGCTCACCAAGCGGCCACCCAACAGGTACAAACCTTGCTGCGCGAACTAGACAGTATTCTCAGCCTCGCGGCGCACGGCGGCCAACTTTATCTCGGCACGGCCAATGGCCGGCTGATTGCGCTCAAGCTGTGACAGAGACAGACAAAAACGCTAAGCTCCCGTGATACCTTTCTAACACTATCCGGGTAGCATCATGACGCGCACCAGTGACGGCCAGTTTCGCTGTTATACAAAGGATTGGAAATCGGCAAAAGCGGATCTGTGCGCTATACGTGAAACGGTCTTTATTCGCGAGCAAGGCGTCCAGGTCAGTGAGGAATGGGACGGACTAGACTCCTCGGCCAGACACTTTCTAATTGAGCCCGCCGACAAAGCAACGCCGCTGGTAGTAGGCTGCGCCCGCATCCTCGAGGAACCCTGGCAGGGCTCGATGGCTCTGCATATTGGCAGAGTGGCCGTGTTGCGGCCCTGGCGTAAACTCGGTGTGGGAACCGCACTGATGACGACGATGCTAGACTGGTGCTCGCGGAAAGAGCATGTTCACAAACTCGTTTTTTTACACGCCCAGCTGGGAGTTATTACCTTTTACGAAAAGCTGGGCTTTGCCGCCACAGGCCCTGTGTTTATGGATGCAGGCATAGAGCATCGCACCATGGTATTGCGGGAAAACGTCCAGAATTAGGATACAGAGTATGAGCCGACCTTCTGCAACCAGCGACCAACTCATTTTACTCGACTCGCCAGATGACTTTGTCACACATACGCTGTCGGTGGTGAGATCGGCCAAACGCAAGATTGCCCTGCTCAGCGATTGTCTTGACCCCTACCTCTACAACCGCGAAGAACTGACTCAGGCGCTATCGGCGTTTGCGCGTCGCTCGAAAAGCAGCGAGCTAAGGATATTGGTGCGCCACACAGACGAGCTCATCGAAAAGGGGCATTTACTCGCGCGCTTACATCAGAGGCTGTCGAGCAAGGTACAGCTGCGCAAAATCGCCGTAGAACCCAGCAATACGCACATGGCATTTCTCTGCGCCGACACCGACCACGTGGTGTATAAAAACGATGACCGGGTATATCAGGGGTTTGCCAACTATGCAGCAGCCAGCGAAGTTAGATCACTTACCGAAGAGTTTAACCGTGTCTGGGAATTTGCTCAGGAAGATCCGGGCCTGCGCACGCTCCATCTATAGGCGCGCAGCCGATAGAGCATGCCCTAAGCGCCTAGTGCACTATTGCAACCTAACGGGGTTGGGGCTGCTTCTATTTACAGCAGCGGTATTCGCTGACAGCGACGTTCTTCGAAGCCATATAATTACCCTCGAGCATCGCTCGCCGGAGGCTATTGCCAGCGTCATAAAGCCCCTGTTACCCGACTCGGCGGCGCTCAGCACGGATCACAACAGAATCATCCTACTTACCACCAAAGAGAGCTTGCAGCAGATTCAAACGCTAATTCACACTCTGGATCAGCCCGTACCATCGTTCGAGCTATGGGTTCAATACACACACCCGCCCAATACGTTCGACGGCACGATAAAGCGCTATCAGGCCGGGTCATCTGCGCCAGAGGTTTTTAAGGTTACCGCCTCCAGCGGTATGCCGGTGCGTATTGGCCAGCGCGAGCACATCACTCAATGGCAATTTGGCCCCTGGGGCAGCTTTCAACAGACCGAGCACACGAGCAGGCAACAACGGTTGGTAGCGCAAGTGGTGGGCGCCTCAGAGCAGCAAGTTGACGTGCGGCTGTTTATTGATCAGCAAGGCAGCAGTGGGGCCCATAGCCTGCAAACTCACCTCAGCATACCCCTGGATCAATGGGTGGAGCTGTCGGCAGGCAGCTCTGAGGACAGCGAGTCTCGCAAGACATATCGGTTGCCGGTTAAAAATCATTCGACCGCTGTCTACCTCAAGGTAATGCGCTTAAATCAGGACATTTCTCTCTGAGCCGATAAAAAATAGGGTTTTTCTGCAGTTTGACGCACTTTTTCCTTGCTGCGTTGATTTTTATCCTTTATATATAGGGCCATTCGCCAAGGGCCCATGGTCAAGCCATGTAACTGGACTCGTGCGGATAGGTGATAGACAAGCGGGCAAGAGCACCTGTCAATCCTCACCTTTTCAACCACCCACTTAAAGGAAAGCGATATGGCCGCCAAAAAAGCAGCAGCAAAAAAAGCACCCGCCAAAAAAGCCGCAGCCAAAACCCCCGCTGCCAAAGCAGCACCGGCTAAAAAAGTGACCGCTGTTCGTGAGCGCTACAACAAAACCCAAATTCTGAACCAGATCGCCGAGAGCACCGAGCTGAGCAAAAAGCAGGTACAAGCCGTACTGGACGAACTGACGGATGTGATCGAAGCACACATCAAAAAACGCGCCTGTGGCGAGTTCGTGTTGCCGGGCCTGATGAAAATTCAGACAGTCAAAAAGCCCGCGACCAAAGCCCGCAAAGGCATCAACCCGTTCACCGGTGAAGAGACTGTGTTCAAGGCCAAGCCTGCCAGTATCAATGTAAAAATCCGCCCACTGAAAAAACTCAAAGAAATGGCGCAGTAACACTCGCCCTGACAGAGTTTGCAAACGAAAAAGCCCCGCATCGCGGGGCTTTTTCATGCCTGGTCAGACTCAGCTGCTCGGCAAGACCAATTCGGCCTAGCAGTCAATTTTAGGCCTGGGAGCGGCTGAGGATACAAGCTCGCTGGCATCGTTCAAGGGGGTAAAGTCCTCCCCTGCCAGGGCGTTCATCAGCTTTTCGACCCGGCTTTTTAGCGGTTCTGGTTCGTAGGCACGTGCGGGCACCGCCCCCCAAATCGGCGCAGGCCAGGCCGGGTCATCCTTATAGCGCGCGATATGGTGCAAGTGCAGTTGCGGCACTACATTACCCAGAGTCGCAATGTTCATCTTGTCCGCATCAAACACACTGTCCATGACCTCGGCCAGACGGCTGGATTCGCCTATCAACTGCTGCTGGTCCTCCTCCGACAAATGATAGAGTTCATAGGTGTTCTCCCGCTCAGGCACCAAGATACACCACGGGTAATTGGCGTCCCGCGAGAGCAGCAACAGTGACAGGGGAAAGCGTCCTATCACGTAACTGTCTTCGCGCAGCCGTTGATCCAGTGAAAACATAACTGCCTCCTTTAGGCCTTGCGTGACCCCGCACGGCGACACTGGTGCGGAGTTATTGAACGATATGCCAGATCTGTACCCGGGCCCTCAAGCTGCGTAGAATAGCCAGTCCAGACTGGTATAGTCATCCTCATTCATTATAGTAACTAAGAAACAGCATATGCGCTCCAGCCGATTTTTAATAGCCACCCTGAAAGAGACCCCCGCCGATGCCGAAGTCATCAGCCATCAGTTGATGCTGCGCGCCGGTATGATCCGCAAACTGGCCTCCGGGCTCTACACCTGGCTCCCACTGGGACTAAAGGTGCTGCGCAAGGTCGAGCGCATTGTCCGCGAGGAAATGGACAAATCCGGCGCCCAAGAGGTACTGATGCCAGTGGTCCAGCCCGCCGAATTGTGGCAGGACTCCGGCCGCTGGGAGCAGTATGGCCCCGAGCTTCTGCGCATCAATGACCGGCATCAACGCGACTTCTGCCTTGGGCCGACCCACGAGGAAGTGATTACCGATCTGGTGCGCAACGAGCTCAACAGTTACAAGCAACTGCCGGCCAACTTCTATCAGATACAAACCAAATTCCGCGACGAGATTCGCCCGCGCTTCGGCGTGATGCGCTCGCGCGAGTTTGTCATGAAAGACGCCTACTCGTTTCACACTTCGCAGCAGTGCCTGCAGGAGACCTACGATGTGATGCACGGCACCTATTGCCGTATTTTTGATCGCATCGGCCTCGCTTACCGGCCAGTGCTGGCCGATACGGGCTCTATCGGCGGCGCTTTCTCTCACGAGTTCCACGTTCTGGCCGCCAGTGGTGAGGATGCCATCGCCTTTAGCGACAGCTCCGATTACGCGGCCAATATTGAAAAAGCCGAAGCTTTGCCGCCCACGGCCGCGCGCCCCGCTGCCCAGCAAGCGCTGAGCGAAGTAGCCACACCCGGCAAGCACTCAATTGCCGACGTGGCTGAGTTTCTCAAGGTGGAAGCGAGCGCGACAGTAAAAACACTGATCGTGCTCGGCGAGGCGAACGACAATGGCGCACAGCCTTTGATTGCTCTGGTGCTGCGCGGTGACCATGAGCTCAACGACATCAAGGCCGAAAAACTGGCGGGCGTGGCATCACCGCTGAGCTTCGCGCCGGAAGAGCGAATTGTCAAAGAGCTGGGCGTCGGACCCGGCTCGATCGGCCCCATTGGTTTGTCAATTCGCACTATAGCCGATCACAGCGCCCTGGCGCTGGCTGACTTTGTTTGCGGTGCCAATAAAGACGGCTACCATCTGACTGGCGCCAACTGGGAGCGCGATCAACCCCTGCCTGAAGCAGCCGACATACGCAATATCGTCGCCGGGGATCCTAGCCCCTGCGGCCAGGGCACACTTGAAATCAAGCGCGGCATAGAAGTGGGTCACATCTTCCAGCTCGGCACCAAATACTCCGAGGCGATGGGCGCCAAGGTGCTGGACGAGAACGGCAAAGAGCAAACTGTGATCATGGGTTGCTACGGTATCGGCGTCACCCGGGTCGTGGCGGCCGCCATTGAACAAAACTATGATGAGAATGGTATTGTCTGGCCCGACAGCATTGCCCCCTTCCAACTGGCGATTGTGCCCATCAATATGCACAAGTCGGAAGAGGTTGCCCAGCTGTGCGAGGAGCTCCACCAGGAGTTCTCACAGGCCGGTATTGATGTGTTGTTTATGGATGAGAAAAATGCCCGCCTCGGGGTTCTGCTGGCCAACACCGACTTGATGGGCATTCCCCATAGGATCGTTATCGGTGAGCGCGGGCTCGCCGCCGGCACGGTTGAGTACAAAGGCAGACGCGACAGTGAAAAACAGGATATTTCCGTTTCCGATATTCGCCGGTTACTGCAAGAAAAGCTTGGCCTTTGATCGGCTCTCCAGCTCGATCTTGGCGCTGGTGCTGCTGTGCAGTGCAGGCGCCGGCGCCGAGTCCGCCAATATGCTTAGCCCGCTACCGCAACCGGTGGACAGCGAGCTTCGCACCCTGCTGAAAAGCCACGTCGAGCAGGCCGACAGCTTTACCGACCGCTTCGATGCCGAAGCCTGGCTTATGCTGATGGACGGGCGGCTAAAGCGCTATATCAAAGCGCCGGATCAGCGTTTGTCATTCTTGCGCTCGGTGCACAGAGAAGCCACGGCCGCCGGCCTCAAGCCTGAGCTGGTATTGGCAGTGATTGAAGTGGAAAGCCACTTTGATCGCTTTGCCATTTCCTCTGTCGGCGCCCAAGGCGTTATGCAAGTTATGCCTTTTTGGAAAAGCGAAATCGGCCGCTCGGAGGACAACCTCACTGACATCGATACCAACTTGCGCTACGGCTGCATTATCCTCAAACACTACATCGATGTGGCCGATGGTCACCTGGCGGAGGCCCTCGCACGCTACAACGGCAGTTACGGCAGCTACCGCTATTCCGCCAAAGTCATGGAAGCCTGGGACAACTGGCGCTAATCTTCCCCACTCTGGAGCCAAATATGCGTAAATGCATTATGGTTTTACTGTTTGCCGCCAGCGCCCCCTGCTGGAGCCAAGCTCACGACAGTCAGGTCATCAGACAATTCGGTTTTAGCGATCACCAGTGGCTCGAAACGTTCAATCCTCCTTGGGAAACGAGGAGCGAAACCGTTAAAACCGTCACCACCGCTGACGCCCCGGGCGCAGATACCTCCCTGCACATCGACTACCCCGCTGGCGCCGTTGGCCCCCGTGAAGGCGGTGTGCAGTTTCCTATCGTTTTCTCCCGCCTTCAGGGCGCGGGAACACTCTACACCGGTCTGACGCTGGAGTACTGCCTGAAATTCAAAGAGGGCTTCGACTTTGTCAAAGGGGGGAAATTGCCGGGCTTGATGGGCGGCGAGGATTCCTGGAGCCGCTCGGGCGGGCAGCAGCCCGACGGCAGCAATGGCTGGACGTTGCGCTATATGTGGCGCGAGCAGGGCAAGGCCGTGATCTATGCCTACCTACCCCCCTCCCCCAACGGCCGCTATGGGAATAAGACCTGGGGGCAGGATTTGCCACTGGGCAAATCCTTTGTCCCAGGCCAATGGCATTGCCTGAAACAACGGGTGGTGGTCAACGATATCGGCCGTGAAAACGGCGAACTGCACGTCTGGTTTGATGGCGAAAAAGTGCTGACACTGTCAGACATCACCTACCGACTCGCGGACACACCCGCAGGCAAAATTGGCGGAATTCTTGTCTCCACTTTTCACGGTGGCAATACCCAAGAATGGGCCCCCGCTCACGATTCCCACCTACTGCTGAATAACTTTGCGATTTCCAGAGGTGAGACCGACTGAGGAGGTCGAGCACCCTCGTTCACTGCTGGGTAAGAGCGCCGCGCATTTCCTTTAACAATTTCTAGTGGGTCTGTCGCTGCTCGGAACTACGAGTAGCAGCGGCCGATAACGCCAAACAAATCTGCCTCTGCCCGCAAGGCGCGACAAACTGACCTCTTGCAAACACCAGGCACAAAAAAGGCCGCCCGAAGGCGGCCATGAGGGAGAAAAAGCGCAATAACCTTTACTGATTCTGGCAGTTCACCAAAGCACTGGCGGCTTTGTGTTTTTCCAGCCGGACATTGGCAAAGCTCATATCCAGTTCACCCTCTGTGTAAATCGTGAAGGGGCGAATCACCTGGGTAATAAACTCTTCCTGCGGTTGCGACAAACCAAAGTTGGCGCCCGCAGTGGGGAAGCAATTAAGGTCGATGGAGACCGTCTGCCAGCCAGTACCATCGAGGTGCTCACGCATACCCTCGGTCATCTCAATATCGGAGGCGCAGTAAGAGCCGCAGCCCAGACGCAAATACGTTGTTGCTGTAGGCGCCTTGTCCACCTTGATGTCAAAAATCAGGGCTGCCTGGTCGGCGAGGTATTCTGACCAGTCCTGACGCTCATCGACAAACAAGGCCACATGACCCGGACCCTTACCATTCCAGACCGCCTGGCGAGCGTCTTCCTGCTCGTTGCGATCCACCGCGGTCACCGTCACGGTAGAAGTAGAGACTGACTTGCTGTCCATGACCACGCGATCGTTTTCGGCGCCCACCACTTCAATCCCCCAGGGATCGATAGGTCGGCGGTTAAACAGTGTCAGTACATCGCTGGTTTCGGTTTTCTTCAAGCCTTCCTCAGAGAGGTTGTCACCCAGGGTGTCGGTATCGGCGTAGGTCAAACCAAAGCCGTAGGCAAACAGCGGATCGTAATCCTCATCACCCACATTCAGGGGCACCTGATCCGGGCGCTTGGGCCAAGAGAAGGAAAGCTGGCCACTCATGTCGTGGTTGATTTCACCGGCGTTGTTGCGGAAGATTACATCGGCGACACCGCCACCTTCGGTGCCGGGCTGCCAGATCACGACAAAGGCGTCGGAAGCGTTCAGCTCACGATTAACCCACAACGGCCGGCCGGTAATAAACAAAGATACGACCGGAATGTCCTGCTCCTGCAGGGATTTGAGCATTTCCAGGTCGCTGGTATCGCCGCGGCCGTAGGCCAGGTGCGGCACATCGCCCTGCATTTCAGCGTAGGGGTCTTCACCAAAGACCACAATGGCCACATCCGGCTTGCTGGCAAAGCTGCCGTCTTCGCTCAGCTCGGTGTTGCCACCGCCGGCTTCAACCGCTTCTTTGATGCCGTCATAAACAGACTGGGCGCCCGGGAAATCCGAGTTCTTGTTGCCAGTGCCCTGCCAGGAGATTGACCAGCCGCCGGCTTGCTTACCGATATTGTCGGCGCCATCACCGGTAACCAGTACCTTCATGTCGCGCGATAAAGGCAAGAGACCATCGGTGTTTTTCAGCATCACCAGAGACTCGCGCACGGCCTGACGGGCGATCTCTCGGTGCTCTGGCGCGCCCAGAAGCTCCGCCTTACCGGCGAGCGGACGGGACGATGGCTTGCCAGCTTCAAACAGCCCCGCACGCACTTTAACTCGCAAAATGCGGCGCACGGCATCGTCGATGCGGCTCATGGCGATCTCGCCATCTTTGACGTTTTGCACCGTATTGGCAAAGAGCTCTTTCCAGTCGGGATCCGGCGCCATAAAAATATCCAGGCCAGCGTTGACCGAGGCGGGGCAATTGGTAGCTGTGCAGCCTTTCACAAAGCTGTGGCCACTCCAGTCTCCCACGACCAGGCCATCAAAGCCCATCTGCTCTTTCAACACATCGGTCAGCAGATACTTGTGCCCGTGCATGCGAATGCCATCCCAGCGGGTAAAGGAAGCCATGACCGCCTGCACCCCCGCCTCAATAGCGGTGAAGTAGCCGGCGCCGTGAACATCGCGAAGGTGAACTTCATCACCGGTGGTGTCACCGCGGTCAATACCGTCTTTGGTACCGCCGTCACCGATAAAGTGCTTGGCGGTGGCGATAATACGGCCCTCGCCCATAAACTCGTCACTGCCGGGCTCGCCCTGCAGGCCGCGCACCATTTCCCCGGCGTAATCACCGACGATTTCCGGCCCCTCGGCCCAAGACTCGTAGGTTCTGCCCCAGCGCTCATTGCGCGCGACGGCCACGGTGGGCGAAAAGTCCCAGTCAATACCGGTCACCGAAAGCTCACGAGCCGTGGCCCAGCCAATCTGCTTGAGAAGCTCGGGGTTGTGGGTGGCGCCCAGACCAATATTGTGCGGAAACAGGGTGGCGCCAATCACGTTACCCACCCCGTGTACGGCATCGGTACCCCACATAATGGGAATGGCCGCGCGGCCACCGGAGGTATCCACAGAGGCCTCGTAATAAGCGTCGGCCAGGGCAAGCCAGTCTTCAACCTTGGCGTATTTATCAGCATTCGGGAAGGAGCCACCGCCGTTCAGGACCGAGCCTATATGGTATTTTGTGACGTCTTCAGGCGTCAGATGGCGAATTTCCGGCTGAATCATCTGGCCGACTTTTTCTTCCAGGGTCATTTTTGCCAGCAGCTGCTCTACCCGCTCCTCTACGGCGGGGTCTTTTGCCACCTCGCTCTCAATGCGCGGCCACTCGACGGCGCTGGCCTGACTCGGCTGGGGCGTGGAGGCGGCTTCGGCCTGGGAGGCGTCTTCTGCCTTTTCTGAAGACTGGCACGCGGTCAATGCCGCCAGTATCGCGCCTGTCATGGTCAGGCGCTGGAGTGACTTTATCGCCATATCGGCTCCTTATAGCTCTCGTTATTGGTACGTGGAAGGTCACGCGCACGGGCGGAGCTTACGCTCACTGATATCATCGAGGCGACCCACATCCTGAAATAGCACAAAGTGGACTCTTACAATTGATCATCGCTGCCCCAAACTGGGTTATTTTTATCCAAACAGTGTTTGGGCGTGCCGCTCTCGGCCATTGATCCGGGCAAAACACTGGGCGCAAGCGGGGCACTGCTAGCGCTGTCAATTATAGCAGCATGGTGCCCTTTCAGGGGTAAGTCGGGTAAATTCCAAGGGGTGAAGTCAAAAAAACGCCCTCCGTAGAGGGCGTTGTCAAAGTCGACACAAGCGAATCAGAAGCGGGCGCGTACCCCCATGGTGTAGCGCGGTTCGTAGTAGTTCTGGAAGGCGTACTGATCTTCAAAGCCCAGGTAGTAGTTTTCGTACTCGCCGGTAACATTGGAGCCGGAGGCGTAGAGCGTGATGGCCTCGGTAATGTCGTAACTGGCAGACACGTCTACGTAGGCAGCCGCCTCCTGATAGAGGTTTAGAGCACCCCAGGCCCCGCCACCGAGCGCCGCCAGGCGCTCACTGCGGTAGTTGTAGGCAATCCGAGCCTGGAACTTATCGCCCTGGTACCAGGTGGTCAGGTTGAACTGGTGCTCGGAGTTATCGGGGAAGAGGTTCTTCTCACCGAAGATATCGTCACCCGACCCCTCGCTGGGCGAGTAGGTGTAGTTAGTGTCGATACCGAAGTTACCGATAAAGCCATCCATAAAGTCGCCAAAAGCGATTTTCGCGGCCAGCTCTGCCCCTTCCAGAGTACCGCCCTCACCCTGCACCAACGTCGTGATCGGCACCTCGCGGCGGATGACTCCGTCTGCGTCGGGCTGCGGCATTTGCACCGTGGTGGATTCAGTGAAGCTGTCTATCTCCACCTTGAATATCGCGGCGCTCAAGACACTGGCGGCGCCCGTGTACCACTCTACCGAGAGGTCGTAGTTGGTGGAGCGCCAGGGGTCCAGCCCGGGGTTACCCGCCAGAGACCCGCCGCTGACGATAAACTGCCCCTGGGTCGGGCTGCCGGCCTCGGTGTCGATGGTGGTGTTCAGGGTCAAGCCGTCACCGTACTGATTCAGATCCAGCGGCACCATGTTCTCACCGTAGGCAAAACGCAGTACCAGCGAGTCATTGAACCAGTAGCCAAGGTTGAGCGTCGGCAGCACATCGGTATAGTCACGGCGGGTCACCAGATCACCGGTGTCCACGTTGGTATTACCGTAATCTTTCTGTGGGCCGGCGATGTTTTGCTTGACCACCAGCTCGGTTTCCACCACGCGCACACCCAAGTTACCTTGGAAGCCTCCGGCCTCGAAATTCGCCTGAGCAAAGTAAGACAGCTCGTCCATATCCACATCAAAGGTGCTACCGGGAATCACGTGCTTGCTGGTCGAGCCAAACACACGATTGTGGAAGGCCTCGGGGTCGTCGTAATCGGCCGGATCCACCGCCCACATGCCGGGAATGCCGTTCACAGGGCCAAAATCCGTTACCCAGATAGCGTTGTTGTACTCGTTAAGCCCTACGTACGGCAAAACGGTGTAACCGACAAAGCTGTCCTCAATCTCGTAGCCGTTGAGTGTGCCCGTAACCATTTCACCTTCTTGGCAGGGGCCGGCGTGCAGCTGAACATCGGTGGCCTTCCACTGAGCCTCGCAGCCATTTTCATAGAAGGGCGAGAATAAGTTATAGCGCTCGAACTCCGCCGTGCGCTGACTGGAGCGAATGCCCACGTCCACGCTGGTGATAAAGCCCTCATCGAAACGGTAGTTACCTTTCAGGCTAAAGGCTTGCAGGCTGCCCTCGGAGTTTTCATTGTTCTCCGAGGAGAAGGCACCGACGTTGTAGCTATCGAGGTTGGCCATGTAGTCGGCGATGGTGGCGCCACTGCCAAGTCCACCGGCCAGCGGCCGGTCAAAGCCACTCCAGGTGGGGTGCTCGGTGGTCGTGTCGTAGGTGATCTGCGGGTTTTCACTGTAGCCCAGCGGATTGATGGTTTTAAAGCAACCGCCCTGATCACCCAGCACCAGATCACCCGCCTCACAGTAGCTGGCCGGGAAAAAGCCCGGTGGGCGTCGATCATCCAGCGCTACATAACCTTCGGAGGTTGGATCATCGTTAATGGACCAGGTGTAAGGGTTAATGCCAGTGGTCGTGCCATTGGTCAGATCCCCCTCGTTGTAGCCGTGACGCTTCTTGCGCTCTGCCTCGCCCATTACGGCGCGGAAGCTACCGGTAAAGGCGCCGCCGTTGTCGTAATCGAGCTGCAGATTCAGGTTGTTGGATGAGGACTCAAACACATCGTTTTGGGTAAAAGACTTAAGCCTTTTCGGCGAAAGCTCTGCCGATTGCCAAGAGTAGAATTCGCCGCCGTCGATAGTGGTGCCTGTCGCTCGCTCCTGGGTGGGCACAAACCAGTTATCACCCTGCCACTTGTTGGTCGCGCTCATTCCCACTTTGCGGTTGTACTCGTCCTGATCGGTGTAAAACCAGTCGGCGGTAAAAATAAAACCCTCGCCGAGGTCAGCCTGGAAGGACGAATTAACCCCCAACCTCTCACGCTCAGTTACCTGATTCCAGGCGGAGAAACCCTGGGAGCCAACATAGCGACGCCCCAAATCCTCCTGCCCTACCGCCGTATCGGCAAAGCGACTGGTCCAACCCGCGTCGCCGGGAGACCCAGTGTTAATACCATTGTACGAGTTGGACAGATTCACATTGGCGTAGCTGGCGGCCAGCATAAAACCCACGTCTTCATTCTGCCAGTTGATCAGACCGTTGATAAAAGGGTCGGTTTTTTCGGTTTCGGTGCCATACTGCGCTTCGACGCCGCCCGCGAGGGTCAGCCCCTCATCAAAGTCAAAGGGGCGGTAGGTTTTCAGGTCAATGGTCCCGGTAATACCAGTGTTGCCCAGGCGAGCAATGGCCGATTTGTAAACATCCGCGCCCTTAAAGAGCTGTGAAGGAATGTCACCAAAGTTCGGCTGAGTGGATACTACCGAGTTGGCGCCCAGATATTGTTCGCCGTTGAGCTGGGTAATGACCTGGGGCAAGCCGCGAATGTTCACCGATGACCCTTCACCAGCGGAGCGGCGAATCTGAATACCGGGAATGCGCTGCAGGGAGTCAGAGATGGTGGCATCCGGAAGCTTACCGATATCCTCCGCCGATATCGCATCGACCACGGCATCGGCATCGCGCTTGATATTGACCGCTGTTTCCTGAGCAGCGCGAACGCCGCGAACCACCACCTCTTCCAGCATGGCCTGCTCCTGCGCCTGGGCGTAACCACCCGTCAGAGCGCAAGAAGCCACAGCCGAAGCGATGAGTTTTCTTCTAAAGCCTGTTTTGTTATTCATGGAGCTCTCCTTTTATTATGAGTTGGAATAAACCTATTCCAGTGCGCTGAACCCGTGCCACCGCCCAAGGGCATGGTCGCGACAGCCGGGCCTTCACCTGCAAAGCAAGCGAATTTATGGGCCAATACACCCTTTGATCCTCCTGCCAGAAAGTGGGGCAAATCGACCAACACAAGCATCTATAGAGGTCACATACACCCAAACTGTAATCGGATACAAATCTCTAAAGCATTATTTAAAGGCCGGAAGGATCATAAAACCTTATTTAATGGCGGCCGAGTGTAACCCATTACATTTGCACTTGTAAAAGATTAATGCGCCATTTAGTGGCACTTTTGAGACAACGCAGGTTAAAAAGGGGCGCTAACGCAGGGCGGCCACGAAGCTGTTGAGGGTCAGCCGACCGCTACGTGGGTCCGCATCGGGAAGAAAGCGCTTATCGATACAACCCGAATGAAGAGAGTTTCCGCGGTAAATCAATATCCGGTTGTACAGGCCCTCGCGCCGTTCGATTTGCTCAAACTGCGGCGAATCGCCATTGATATAGCTGGGCGGGGGGGCGGCAGAGCCTCGACTCTCAGCCTCCAGGGCCTGAAAGTACGTCGCCTTGCGCGATTCATCCAAGGTTTCAAAACCCGTCGCCTTGTGACGGTAGAAAGCCGTGCCGCCATAGGGCTGCTGAAACAAATAGTGGACCGTGGCAAAGCCATCGGGGCCCAGGGTATCGACATGAGGAATACGCTGCGCCAGCACCAGCTGCTCTGGCGGTGTGGTTACCAGCGAGTAGTGGCACATCATCAGCCGAAAAGAGCGAACACAGGCATCAAAGTGCTCGCGCAGCAGCCCAGCCAACTGACTCATGATAAAGTCCTGATAGGCGCGCGGAGCCACCGCGCGCAGGCCCGGATAAGCCATACCTGCAGGCGCATAGTGAGCACCGGCGGCCTGCTCTACCAGAGAGTCGGGCTTATCAATAAACTGATCAATCACCAGCAGCTTGGCCCCCTCGCGCCCAAGCGTGACCACCTGAAGTTGGCAATGATCGTGTTTTTCGAAAGTCATAACACCGTCCGTGTTCTGCACCTATCAGCGCCGCGCGATAGACCTATTGATCAGCGATTCAGGCGGTTGATCAGCCAGGCTCTCAGTTGCCTGGCCCTCGCATCGTCCAGAGGCGCCAACTCACCGCGGGCGTGCTCCGGAATATGCTCACGTGAAGCTTCCACATCGCCGAACACATAGTAATCAAAGACGCTGCGCCAGGCGCGGCGCTCGTGTTCCGGTCTGTCGCGCAGACTGAGCAAAGCGTGCTTGAGCACATTCATGGGGGTTCCCATAAACGCCGGTGAGGTGTTCCACCAGTAGTTGATCATCACGTTAAAGCGATCCAGCCCCTCGACCTGATGCCACCACATACTGGGATAAAAAAGCGCATCGCCGGCCTCCATATCCGCCACCTGCCCCACTTCAATCGCCTGACGGAACTTGGGAAAGCGCTCAAAATCCGGATTGGAGAAATCCACCAGGCTGATCGCCTGACCACCAGGTGTGGGCTCCAGTGGCCCTGGGTAGAGGTTGTCAATTTGTTCGGGAGGAAACAGGGTAAAACGTCGCTTGCCCACCACGCAGCAGGCCATGTTATTGGGCGCATCATAATGCGCTGAAATCAACGAGGGATTGCCGAGCCAGATGCTCGCCAGCGGCGTATTCTCGGCAAACATCGGATGGGTAAACGGTAAGTCGTTCTCGGCGCGAAACCCCGGCAGGCAAGCGTCTATAGTCGTCGAGCCCACGTACCGCGACGGCGGACGCTCATCATCCATGTGCTCGCCGATACTGTCGAGCATTTCGGTCAAAGGCACACGCCGGGACTCAAAATTAAACCCGGTAAAGGCCTCGTTGTATCCATAGCGACCTTGAACTTGCGGCCCGGCCCAGTAGGAGCCCACCGTTCGGCCGTTATAAAAAGACTTGAGATAGGCCATAGCCTCGCGGTGTGACTTTCGAGCCGCGTTGACCAGCCCCCAGTCTTGCACCAGCCCTTTTAAAACGACCGGCTCTTGGGCGCGCATAAGATCCTCGTAGGGCACGGTCTGCGGCGTCACACCCTCAAGCACACGGGTCTTTTTTTGTATTAACGTCATGATGACTAGACTCTTAATATCGGAAGATCAAGCCCGCTGCGCCAGCCTTTTACGTCTGAGCTCAATCAGCGTTTTAATGTTTGTCAGTGAGGCCTTGATCAGGTAAGCCCCTTCCAGAAAGCCGGCGCGATTCAATTTCACCAAAGTGTCGCCGTCGAGTGCAGCAAGCCTCTCATCGCTGACTGTGTAGAAGTTGCTCAGACTGTACTGCTCGTCTTGACTGACCTGAATATTCAGATTGACCGGCTCAATCAACTCAAACTCCGCCAGCGCCTGGTACATAGCCGCTGCGTAGCTCATGCCACTGTGAATGCCATTGAGCACTGTGACTATGCGCTCGAGATAAGGCGAGTTGCCCCCGTGCTCCAGAAAGACGGCTTCGCCCTCGGTGTCATTGACCCGGGGATCGTCCATATCCACATGAATGACCGCTTCGCGGCGGACCTCACCCTCGACTTCTTGCTCCTGAAAGCCAATTAAAAAAGGGCCGCGCGCCATAATCGCTGGTACGTAGCTGGCCTGCCAGCCCCCGTCTTCCAGAAAAAGATTATCGTTCTTCGCGAGCCCCAGCAGCGCGACGGCCTGAAAATCCCCGGTGGTATCATCCTTTCTTAGCAAGATGGGATATTCGCGCTGCACGTCTGCAAACTCAGTCGGGAAGGTCAATACGGCGCTGATATTATCCCCGTAATCGGGGCTGTGGCGGGTAATGACTTTCAGGTCTTTGTGGGCAATATTATTGAGCAATACATGCTTAGTCATACTTGATTTCCGTCAACTGTCTCTCGGCTTGTCGATATTATTGAATTGTGGTGCCATTTAACCACACCCCCCCACTCAAAAAAAGCAACGGCAGACACCGCTCAAACGGATAAATCGGACAATTAAAATAGCGTCAGCCAGATGGCTAAGTGCCGGAAAACTCAATAAAGGTAGTGACGGTCAGGCGGCCAGTGGCAGGGTCAGGATCGAAGCTGTAGTCTTGGGGCAAGACACCCGAGTGAAGGCTGGAACCGCGGTAGAGCACTAGGCGATTAAAACGCGCTGCAAACGCGTGGATCTGAGTAAAAGCATCTGTGTCGCCGTGAATATAGCCGGGTGGATAACCCTGCGGGTCGGCAAACTGTTGGTGTATCGCCGCCATGTAGGGCTGGTAGCGCTCGGCATCCACATATTCAAACCCCGTGTTGCGATGCCGGTAAAGAGCTGTGCCGCCGCCCTCGTCTGCACCCAGATAGTGAATGGCGGCCAAGCTGAGCCTGGAGGGGGCATCAAAGTGCGGCAGACGCTGATACAGGCTGAGCGACTCCGGCGCCTGAGTGACAATAGAAAAAGTCGACACCGCCTTTTTTACGTGCCTCGGGTGAAAGCCGAAATAACGCGAGATATAACCGCTGAGATTTTTCGCCAGCGCCACGGTGTAAATAAGAGGTACCGCCGCGCGAATGCCTGGGTAATAACTATCGGCCGGTGCGAATGCGCCATGCTCTACTGCATAGGCTTTTAGCCGCTCTGCCCCCTCGATGAAATTATCCACCTGGATATAGGGCTCGCCCTCAAGGCCGGCTTGCCCACACTGAATGCTCACATTGGGGGCAATCGACAAAATGCTTTCATCAAGATTCATCACTCACGCCGCAAACCAGTCTTGCAAATGTTACGAATAAGGTCGCGATTTTTCGGCAAATGCTGCGCGTAGCGCTCTGCCAACTGCTGTACCTCGGTCCTGATTTGCGCAAATGCCTGATCGCTGCTTGAGCGGCGACTGGTTGCACGCGCCTGGGTAACAAAGCGCATACCGTAGAGAATGTACTGCCAACTTGCCGCTGGCAGCATTTCCTCTGCCAGCGGAAAATCATGCTGATTGGGTACCTGCCTGCTCCAAAGTTGCAAGTACTCTTTAAGAGTATCCGGCACACTCGCCTCGTCGGCGCAGTCGCGCCAATAAGCAGTGTCGGTTCTCTGGGTCAATACATACTGCAGTTTGAGAAAGTCGATGGTAGTGCGCCAATAATAAGCAAAGCGCTCGTTGAACCGCTTTTCCACAATACCCATTACCTCGCGGCTTGCCGGCAACTCTGCGCTGATCATCCGCGCAGAGGCCTCAATCATCACTAGAGCAGTCGCCTCTAGGGGCTCGACAAAACCGGCCGACATGCCGACGGCCACACAGTTTTTATGCCAGAACTTTTCTCTAAAGCCCGGCTCGTAGCGCAGCTCACGAAACTCGACTTGCTCTGCCCGCTCTCGCCCCAACGACAGGGCGATATAGTCTTTCAATTCAACAGAAACCTTATCCGAACCAATATAATCGCTGGCGAAGACATAACCCACGCCACGGCGAGAAGGCAAACCAATGTCCCATATCCAACCATTGCTTCGGGCAGTGGCGACCGTATGGGAGGCTATTGGACTGTCTTCCGATGCGTAGGGGATCTGGGCGGCCAAGGCCCGATCATTAAAAATCACATGCTTTTGCGAACAGTAGCCAACGCCAAAGTGCTGACCAATCAGCTTGGCCGATGCACCCGAACAATCCACAAACAAGTCAGCTTCAATACGCTGACCACCGGAAGTGATCAGCGCCTGAATATCACCGTTCTCGGCAGACTCCACCTGGGTGACTTCATCGACCACATGGGTCACTCCTAGCTTTTGCGTGCAGTGTCGTGTTAGAAACTGGCTCAGCTTTGCGGCGCTGAAATGATAGGCGTAGTTGGCAACTGAAGCATATTCAGGTGTTTCCAATTGCTTGGGGGCAAGACCGCGTTCGCACAAATGCCCTTGTACGCAGGTCGCGCCGACAAAAGACACCTGATCTTTGATTTTTAGCCAGGGAGACACTAAATCCAGCTGATTAAAACCGCGCGGCAGCTCAAGCGGATGGTAGTAATAATCGTCTTCAGTGTTGTCCACCCAGCCGACAAATTTGATGCCCTGCTTGAAAGAGGCATCGCATTCGCGGAAAAAGTCCGTTTCAGATACGCCCATGCGCTTGAGCGTCAGGCGCATACTGGGCCAGGTCCCCTCTCCTACACCCAAAGGCGCAACATTAGGTGACTCAATCACCGTCACTTTTAACCCATCGGCTTGATGGGAGTTGTGGTCCGAAGCGAGCACCCCCGCCGTGATCCAGCCCGCAGAACCACCTCCTAAAATCACCAGATGCTTAACTGCCGCTGCAGATGCCTGAGTTGTCATATCATCTCCGCTTTGCAGTAGTGATCGATGAACTCCTGATGCGAGGGCATCCTCGACACTTTCTGGGACACTTCGTTTTCCATTGCCTGCAAAAAAGCCTTGAGCTCTTCATCAGGCATTTGATCGACAATGGGATGGTAAGTCTGCGGAACGATGCGCTGACCGATCAACACCTGCGTCCAGGAATCCACCTGAAACAGTTCTTTTTCCTGCAAGGGCATAGCGCCGGTTTCCCGGAACAGTCGAATACGATGTGCCAATGACTCGGGAATCTCCATATCCCGACAATAGCGCCAGAAAGCGGAGTCGTCCCGCTCAGTCGCATGATAATGTAAAACAATAAAGTTCCTGACACGGTCCATTTCTTCACAGTACTGGCGGTTATACTCCTCCACGGCGGCACCGTCGAATGTGCCATTGGGCACCAGCTTCATCAAACGCAAAATAGCGGACATGGCTAGATGAATCGAGGTCGACTCCACAGGCTCCAGAAAACCCGCCGCCAAGCCTACGGCAATACAATTTTTACTCCAGGCCTTTGTGCGCCGGCCCGTTTTGTAACAAAACGCCCGCGGTTCGGTAATGGCCTTGCTTTCTAGATTTGCCATTAGCGTTTCTAATGCCTGCTCGTGGGACACATAGCGACTGCAGTACACAAGACCATTCCCCACCCGGTGTTGCAAGGGTATGCGCCACTGCCAACCAAAATCGTGGGCAATCGCCTGGGTGTATGGTCGGGGCGGACCAGCCTTTTCCGTTTGCACCGCAACCGCCGAGTCGCACGGAAGATAATGGCCGTAAGGAAGGTAGGAGGTATTGAGTGCACCCTCAATCAGGCGAGCCGAGAATCCGGTGCAATCGAGAAATAAATCCCCCTCAACCTCTTCCCCCGAGCGCATGGTCACGGAACGAATGTTACCCGAGGCAGGATCAATATTGACGTTGTCAAAAATACCCTCTACTCGCTTCACGCCGTGTTTCAGGGCATGCTGTTTTAGATAGTTGGCGTAAAGGCCCGCATCCAAATGATAGGCGAAGTTTAGACCGTGCTCTTTATAAGCCCACATTTTTCCGGCCCTAGCCGCCATTAATTCCGGCGAGTAAACCCCGAATTGATCGGCCAAGCCCTTTTGCTTTGCCGCCACCCAAAAATGCTGAAAATCGCAAGCCCAGCAGTCTTTACCCGTGACTCCAAAGGAGTGAAAGTAGTTGTCGCCTTTACGGGCCCAGTTAATAAACTCAATGCCCAACTTGTAGGTGCCCTGAATCGACGTAATCAGATCCAGCTCATCGATACCCAGCAGTCGATGAAATGTTCGCAGCGGCGGTATCGTTGCCTCGCCAACCCCAATACGACCAATTTCCTCGGACTCGATCAGAGTAACCTCAAAAACGCGGTCAAAGAGTTTACCGAGAGCTGCCGCCGCCAACCAACCCGACGTTCCGCCACCGGCAATTACCAGCTTTTTCTTAGCTATCAAAACCTAAAACCTCGTGAAGCGCCAGCCATTGACAACGCCGTTCGTCAGGCGTCGTTTTTATATTTTAATGACACAATAGCGTAAATAAGCAGATAAAAAATGCCGCCCCGAGGGGCGGCATTCATAATACTACACTCTTTCTAAACGGTGTGCTTAGAAGGTGTAGCGAGCCGAGAGTGCATAACGAGCCCCGAGAATATCCATACGCAACACTTGCTGTTCAGTACGAGCATAGTTACGTGAATCTTCTTCCGTCAAGTTAAGACCTTCAAACGATACCGTAAAGTTATCGTTGATGGCGTAACTGACGTTCAGGTCGATTTGCGAGTAGTCTTCGGTATGACCGGGTTCGTTGGCAGCGTCTGTCGTGCTATAGAGGAAGTTATCACGCCAGTTGTAAGCCAGACGTCCAGACCAGTCATTTTTCTCGTAAATCAACACCAGGTTGGCGGAGTCACTCAAACCGGTCAAAGCAAACTGACTGGCCGTCGGGCTGCCGGTGATGTCATAGGAGATGTCACCATCAACAATGGTGTAGTTGGCTTGAACACCGAAGCCGCTTTCGCCAAAGAAGTGCTGAACCGCAAGCTCCCAACCATCCAGAGTGGCAGACTTGCTACCGACCGGGAAGTTCACGTTTGCCGTGTAGGTCGGATCCATGTACTCACCTTCGGAGACAGCCACCAAGTCGATGTTGTCTTCCCAACCGGCAGTGCCTTCATATTCCCAGGCGTCATAGGGGTCGCCACAAGAAGCCGAGTTGGCCGCTGTTTCGCCCTCTTGGTTGTAGGCCTCGATACAGGCACCTGGCACCAGGTTCATGGACGCAATCATGCGGAACAAGCTTTGTTGGTTCACTGGAATTCCGCGGCTGTTCAACTCGTCAATCGCAGCCTGTGCACGCGGCCCGTTGGTGGGGTCGAGTACCGGGTTGAGCGTATTTTCTGAGTTAAGCGGCGTTGGAGTAACCGAGGTACCCACAAAGTTCGGTACATCTTTATAGAAGTAACCGATAGACGCGTAACTTGAATCGCCGTAGTACCACTCCACAGACAGGTCGTAGTTGTTGGACTCCAGTGGATCCAGAGCCGGGTTACCGTTTTGCGCAGTACCTGCCATGGCACCGAGAATGGTCGGACCGCCGTTAGGCGCCTGAACACCGTTGATACCCGCCTGCAGGTTGTTGTAAGACGGGCGCGAAATGGTTTCAGAGTAAGCCGCACGGACAATTACGTCTTCGGTCACGCCCAACGACAAGGCAATGCTCGGCAGAACATTGTCGTAAGAACCAGTACCGATTTCAATCGGCGCTGAGGCTACGCTACCGGCTTGGGTGGTCAAGTCGTTGTCGCCCTGCCACAAAATGGTAGACCCTGCCACCTGACCAATCGAAGTGACATCAGTTTCTTCATAACGGATACCAGCCAAGATATCCAAGGGCATATCGCCGATATCGAACTGGTAAGAAGCCTGGATGTAGGCAGCATTGATTTCTTCTTCAATGGTGCGGTTTTCGTTATTGTCCGGGTTGGGTTCCCACTCAAGGCCAACATTAGAAGAGAGGTAGCGACCCAGCTCAGACGTGTCGTGAGCAATCCAGCCAGTGGTAAAGACTTGTGCCATGGCACCGGTATTGTTGCCGTCAACACCCGCCTGATCGAAGAACGCCTGTGCGTCAGAGTCCAGAGTAGTGCTGTAACCGTCGAACAGATCGGCGTAATCCAGTCTGTCCATCATTTCGGGCGGAACATCACCGGGCGTACCCACACCCCAGTTACCTTCAAGCACCTGCTGGTTGAAAGAGTTCAGCTGGCTAGACTCCATTTTGCGGCTTTCGATACCAAAGTTGATAGAGCCCCGATCGCTGAATTCCCACTCACCGTCCAGACGGATCTGATCCATTTCACTGGTAGTGCGCGGGTTCCAGATCTGGCGAACGGTAGAACCCAAATCGCCCACATCCAGCTCATTTTCAACCAAACCGAAGTCGCCGGAACCGTCGCGGTGATCGTCTTCAAACACGCCAACCAGCAAAGGCAGGTCGCCAGACATATCGTAACCTTGGCCGTATACACCCTGTGCACCAAGACCAATATTGAAGTAACCACCGACCATGCCGTCAGCCGGGAGACTTTCAGACTCTGAGTGGTGAGCATCCAAAGTGAAGGTCAGTGTGTCGGTGGCGTTGAACTCGATGTTAATACCGGTCGACTCGAGTGTGTTGTTGAAGCCGCCACCATTTTGGGTAATACCCAGGTCGCGTACCACACCCGTCGGGTTTTCGGCCCAAAGGTAAACCGGTGCAGCGGCTTCTGGGTGACCATCAAACTCAACATCTGTGGTCGGGAAGGTACCGCCGCCAAACCAGAACGACAACTCGGAGCCGTTGATTTTGACTTCCTGCTCAGCACGGGTGTAATCCAAAGTACCCGTCAGGTTTTCCATAGGACGGAACTGCAGAGTCACCTGAGCGTTGTCACGGGTACGCTCGCGATCTTCGTGGTAGTAGCGAACACCCTGAGTGATGTTGGTTTGTTGACCAACGGTGGGCGGGTTAAACACATCCACATCACCAGCGCCAATTGATGGCTCGGAACCACCGGAAACGTAAGGCACGCTCTCAATGAAAGAGGCATCGGTCCAGGCGCCAGAGTAGGCAGAGTAAGAGTTGGTGAACACACCGGTCTGGGCGCTGTCACGCTCTTGATGCGTAAAGGCAACCGAGGCACCGAACATGTCGTTAGACCAGCTCAGGAAGGTAGAGAATTCCGGGGTGATGTCATCGCCTACACGAACAGTGGTGTCGTGCAGAGCCTTGGCACCGACAGTGGCGGTGAAGCCTTCGGTATCAAAAGGACGACGGGTCTCCAGGTTGACCGTAGCACCGATACCACCGGTAGGGATGGAGGCCTGTGCCGTCTTATACACCTGAACACCAGAGACACCCTCGGCCGCAATATTACTCATATCAAAGCCACGGTCGGCGGCTGCGCCACCACCACCACTTTTCGAGATATTGATACGGCTGGTGGGCAGTGCGCGACCATTAACAGTAACCAGGTTAAATTGCGGGCCAAAGCCGCGAACCGTTACCTGATAACCTTCACCGTTACGACGGTCGATCGACACACCGGTAATACGCTGAAGCGATTCGGCCAGGTTGGAATCGGGGAACTTACCGATATCCTCTGCCGAGATCGCATCTACCACGCCGGCAGAGTCGCGCTTGATGTCCATCGCGCGATCCAGAGAGGCCCGGATACCGGTAACCACCACCTCTTCCAGCATAGAGGCGTCTTCCTGTGCGACCGCCACGGTACCTAGCCCGGACATCGCACAGGAAGCCACCGCCGATGCGATCAGCTTGCGTTTAAAGTTACTTTTCTTATACATGAGGCTCTCCTTTATTATCATTGGGAATATGGTTTCGCCACCCATTTAGCGGATACGCGCCAGCGACCCAACCGGCTCTTAACCGATTCGGCAAACCTTGCTGGATTCTTAAACTACCTGAGGCATTGAGCATTACCTTCAGCGCTGTGGTCCGATGGCCACACATTTATCTTTTAGTCCATTTGACTTTATCTGGAACAATGTACGTCATTGCGCAAACGGATTCAACAATTTTTTTACAATGATTTACACGCCGCCAACGAAACTCTAAATGCATTCACCAACCGCCCTTGATATCGGGGCCTGGGAATAAAGGCTTGTCGGGCACCGGGAGTTTAAAGTAGTGATGCATCCTGTCCTCACGCCTTGGGGAAATACACATTCCTTATCATTATTATTGATCCAGCTTTACATTCTTGCGCCACTGCAAGCCAACATTCATGCGCCACTGTCAAAGGTAAACCAAACGAGCCAATGAGCGGATAAAGCTTATAAATAAGAGTAGACAAGAAAAAAGGAAATACAAAAAAATAATCCGCAAAGAAGGCGTTTGTTGAACAGATAACGATAACAGAAGGAAGAGCCGGCACCGGGCAGGCTAAAAACCGACCAACCACTACCCTGTGAGCTCGGCGCTTGCCTACGTGTAAGAAAAGGGAACGAAAGGACTTTTAACGGGCTAGACCAAATCTGACTTGCAATAGCTGTCGATAAACGCCTGGTGGCTGGGCATTTTTTCGACAAACTGCTTCACCGTCTGGTGGTAGCCTTGCATCACTCGCTCAAAGTCCGCCGCCGGAATATTGTCTGTCGCCGGGTGATAGTGTAGCGGGGTCAAACCCTGACCAAGCATCACCTGGTTCCAGGAATTCACGGTGAACAACTCATCGGCAGACCAGAAAATCCGTCCGGAATCGCGGTAGATATCCATGCGGGTTTGCAACGTTTGAGGGACGGTCATTGAGCGGCAGTAGCGCCAAAACTCACTGTCATTACGATCCGTTTGCTTGTAATGCAAAATGATGAAATCCCGAAGATTATCAAGTTCAGCCGATGACTGGCGGTTAAACTCATCAATATCCACCTGATGAAAACCAGTGAAAGGAATCATACGCATCAATCGCACCAAGGCCGACGAAACGAGATGAATACTGGTGGACTCCAGTGGCTCAATAAAGCCACTGGACAGCCCCAGGGCGACGCAGTTTTTATTCCAGCTCTTTCTTCGCCGCCCCGGCTTGAAACCGATTACTCTCGGCTCGTTTAAAGTGCTGCCGGACACATTACGCAGGAGCAGGTCCTGGGCCTGATCGTCGCTCATGTACTTGCTGGCAAACACCAAGCCGTTACCCACACGATGTTGCAGGGGGATACGCCACTGCCAGCCTGCCTCATGCGCAATAGACCGGGTATAGGGCAAAGGCTCGCCGGTGCTTCGCGTTTGCACCGCCACTGCGCGATCACAGAGAAAGTAATGGGACCAGTCTTCGTAACCGGTGTGCAGCGCTTGCTCAATCAAGAGCCCACGAAAACCACTGCAATCGATAAACAAATCCCCTTCTACCTCTGCCCCATCGGCCAGCCGCAACGCCTTGATAAAGCCGTTGTCGTGCAAAACGACCTGTTGAATGGTACCGGCAATACGCGTGACGCCGCGGCTCTCGCTCACCTGACGCAAGTATTTTGCATAGAGCCCCGCATCCAGATGGTAGGCAAAACCCAGACGCGGGTTTTTGGTGATGGCAAATTTCCCTGCCTTCGCAGCCTGCGCTTCGGCCGAATAATCGGCATACTGATACTCACTGCCCTCTTTGCGCGAGCGCAGCCAAAAATGCTGGAACTGCCCCGCCCAAAACTCGCGACCGGTTTCGCCAAAAGAGTGAAAATATTTGTCGCCCAGAGCGCCCCAGTTTTCAAACTCAATCCCGAGTTTAAAGGTGGCATGCGTCGCCCGCATAAACTCCTGTTCGGACAACTGCAACAACAAATGAAAGGTTTGCATGGTCGGTATCGTGGCCTCACCCACACCGACGGTGGGAATCTCTTCCGATTCAACCAGCGTGATGTCAAGACAATGCCCCAACTGCGAGACCAGTGCACAGGCGGCCATCCAGCCCGCTGTGCCACCTCCGGCGATCACCACCTTTTTAACCGCTTGTTCCATTCTCCGTTACACCTAAATGTCTGCGCTTATCGCCAAGTAAGCTTGATATAAAGTCGCAATAAGTTAAATTTTCTTCATGCCATAGCGCGCCACCGCATTCAGTAGTTCACGATTAGTCGGTATGGCTTTTTCGTATTTTTGTCGCTTGCGCTCGTCTTCTTCGAACAGTTGCTGGGCCTTACTTAAATCAACAGACGCCTTTACCGGTGCGCAGGCTTCTCCGGTAAAACCCATACCGTAGAGCACATATAAATAGCTGGCCGCAGGGAAAAGTTCTTCGGTATGCAAAAAATCCCGCGTGTAGGGTGCACGATAACGCCACAATTCCAGGTACTCCAAAAGCCCCGGAGGCACAGTGTCGCGCGCGGTCATATCGCGCCAGTAAGCCGTGTCACGCCGCTCAGACAGCACATAGTGCAGCTTGAGAAATTCCAGGATTCGCTGCCAACGATAGCGGAAGATGTCGTTAAAACGCCGGGCGGTAATCGCCATGGCCGCCTGGCTCTGCGGCAGCTCATCGCGGATCATGGCAACCGAAAGCTCAACAAGCGCCAGAGCCGAGGCTTCAAGCGGCTCGATAAAGCCCGCCGACATGCCCACCGCGACGCAGTTATTCACCCAAAAACGATCACGGTGGCCTGCCTCGATGGTGAGGCTGCGAAAGCTCAGGTCTTTGATCACAGACGCATCCACTGAGCGGCTCAGGTGCGCCACTAGCTCGGCGTGGGCGCTGTCGTCATCGATATGCGCACTGGAATAGACATAGCCCACCCCGCGTCGGGATGACAGGCCGATATCCCAACTCCAACCCGACGAGTGCGCCGTGCCTACGGTGGCGCTGGCAATCGGTGCGTCCTCTTGCTCGTAGGGCACTTGCACAGCCAAGGCCCGGTCATTGGCCGAGTAACGGCTGCAGTCGATAAAGGGCACCTGATAGTGCCCACCCAATAAAAGGCTGTGAGTGCCGGTGCAATCAATAAATAAATCGCCAACCAGATCGCCATGCTCGCGCGTTTTTACCCTGGCGATATCGCCATTGTCCGCACTGATGATCTGCTCCACATGATCGCGAATGTGGCTAACCCCGAGGCGCTCAGTGCAATGCTCGCGCAAGAGCTCACTGAACTTGCCGGCATCCAGGTGATAACCGTAATTCAGGGCGCCGGCGTACTCCGGCATGGTGATTTGCTTGGGAGCCAGCTGACGCTCGCACACCGCCGCCTGTATGCCGGCAATCCGGTCATAGGCTTTATCGGGGTAGCACTGGCGCCACAGCTCGTGCATATCCGTCTCACCAAAGCCCGTGGGCAGGCTAAACGGGTGGTAGTAAGCGTCCGCGGCCTCGCCGGTGCGCCAACCTACAAATTTGGAGCCCTGCTTGAACGACGCGCTACAGCGGGTAAGAAAGGCAGTTTCAGAAATGCCGATACGCTTTAACGTCGAACGCATGGTCGGCCAGGTGCCCTCACCCACACCGATGGTTCGTACATCGGGCGACTCAATCAAAGTCACCTTAATCGGACTCTCTCCCGCACTGTACTCAGCGGCCAACAGGCCCGCACTCAACCAGCCGGCGGTGCCACCGCCGACAACTACAATATTTTTTATCATCATCAGACTGCCGAATTACTCTATCTGATGGATTCTCCATGAAAAAAGCCGCTGTTTCCAGCGGCTTTTCAACTCATAGCCAGACAAAACCCACCTGTCCGGCCCTAGCCTGCCAACACGAGGTTAGAAGGTGTAACGAGCACCCAGTGAGTAGCGGGCACCCAGGTCTTCCAGGCTGAACATCTGGCGCTCAGAGCGACCGTACAGACGCGAGTCCTCACCGGTGACATTCAGACCTTCAGCGGAGAGAGTAACATTGTCGGTTACATCGTAGCTGATGGAGAAGTCGATTTGTGAGTACTCTGCTACATAGCCAGGTGCGTTATTACCACCTTGCGCCAAGCTAGTCAGGTAAGAATCACGCCAGTTGTAGGTCACACGAGCCTGCAAGCGGTCCTGATCGTAGATCAACGCCAAGTTAGCCGTGTCACTCACACCCAGCATGGCAAACTGCTCTTCCTGACTGGTGTTGTCTACGTTCAGGTCAGACTCCACAAATGTGTAGTTAGCCTGAACGCCGAAACCAGACTCGCCAAAGAAGTGCTGCAGCGACAGCTCCGCACCGGTAATGGTGTCATCGCGGAAGTTGCTCGGGTTGGTAGTAGCCCACAACTGAATCGGGTCAGAGCTATCCGGGCGAACAGCGGTTGACTCGTTATTGGGGTCCAAGCCTTCATTGATCAACATCATGTCGTGCTGGTGAGCCAGGTTGTTTGGATCCCACAGGGTTCCATCACGGTTTGTCTCGTCGTTGGCACGAGCGGCGTTGATGTCTGCAATGGCCTGATCAAAACGTGGCCCTTCGCGAATATCACGCAGGTTATACGCTGGCAGATCATCTACAGTGGTACCAATGAAGTCAGACACTTCTTTTTGGAATATCGCAGCAGACACATAGCTCGCATCGCCGTAGTACCATTCAACCGACAAGTCCAGATTCTCAGACTCCAGAGGAGTCAGCATTGGGTTACCCGCACTGGCCTGCTTGTTTAGTTGACTGTCAAGGCTAATGTTGGAACGAAGATTGTTGTACGACGGACGAGCAATAGTGATGCTGTAAGACGCGCGCAGCTTGATGTCTTCGGTCAACGCGATGTCAAAATCAACGTTTGGCAAGAAATTGTCGTATTCATTTGTAGCAACGGCAACACCCTCACCACCGCCGGTGTAAACCAATGACCAGTCATCATCGCCATCCCAGCTTTGGTTGGTCGGAAGCAGCGTAACAGCTTCTGAGGTTAACTCAGTCTCTTCCTGACGCAAGCCAACTACGATGTTCGAGGCCATACCCGCAATATCGAAACCACCGGCAAACTGAACGTAGTACGCTTGAACCTCTTCGGTAATGGTGCGGTCAGTATTAATGACACCATTAGGCATAATGCGACCGTTCGGGAAGTTGTTGAAGTTTGCCGCAATATCTGGATCGCTCAGGCCTTGAGCGTAAACCCACTCAATATTTTGTACCACAGTATCGAAGTCACGAACTTCTAAACCATAATCCAAGAATTGAGAATCACCGGTAGATTCGCTGAAGCTCGGGAAACCTTCACCAAAATCACGAGGAACGAAATAGCTCGACCAATCTGGGCCAAAGGTATCCGGATCAACCCCCCCCCAGTTGCCCATGGTAATGCGAGGAGACTCACCGTTGTTCATCAAAGTATGGTTGCGATCTTTGCGATCTTCAACACCGAAGGTGATATCAACTTGTTCGAAGAACGCGAAACCACCCAGATCCAAAGCACCATCCAAACGCAGCTGCTCAATATTAGCATCTGTGCTGTCCCAACGAGCAGACCCCATAGCAGAGCTCATGTCGCCGCCATCGAGAATACCGTTGTTGTTACCCTTATCTTCACGAGAGTCATCAAACGTGATGCCCATAACAGGCAAATCGTTGCGCCAATCTGCGTACTCAGAAGTCACAACGTTCGCGTTCAAGCCCAGCTCAGTCTGAGTGGTGTAGTTCTTAGATGACGAATCGTGATAATCCACCGCCAAGCTAAAGTTATCGGTAACGTTCCATTCAAGGTTTACACCGACAGATTCAGAGGTAGTGGTACCGTTATAGTCCTGTGCAGCAAAAGACACGTCCTTACCGGCACCGACAGAGTATGCGTTTGAGTAGATAACAGGCGTGTGAACTTCTTGGTTGCTGTCGAAAGTCAAGGCGTCAATGGCGCTTTCGTTGTACCAGGTTGACTGCTGTGAACGTCTTTGATCCAGCTCGTATTCGGCATAGGTGTAGTCAACGGTAGCAGTCAGAGAATCAACCGGGCGGAACTGCATGGTTAACTGACCGTTGGTACGTTCACGGTGATTGTCTTCCAAAGCGAAACGTAAGTCGGTAGGTGTTGCGTAATAGTCACCTGCAGACAGCGGGTTGGTAATCACGGCGCTGTCTGCAATACCCGGCAGGCTGCCATCGGCGTTTACCTGGCGCATTTGCCAGTTGTTTACAAACGCGTTAGAGCGAACATTGTCGCGCTCCTGATAGGAGGCACTCAGTGCAACACCGAAGGTTTCTTCGTCATTTGCCCAGCTAAAAACGCCAGAAACCTCTGGGGTAACTTCGCGACCATCGCCGTCACGGCCAATAGTAGTATCGTGAACCGCTTTAGCACCAACGGTAGCCTTGATATCTCCCACATCCAAAGGGCGCAATGTCTTCAGGTTGATAGTAGCACCCAAACCACCGCCTGAGAGGTCGGCACGGCCAGTTTTATAGATTTCTGCCCCGCTTACACTTTCAGCCGCCAAAGCCGCGAAATCAAAGGCACGGCTAGCGCGGTCACCAACACCGGCATCGTTGGTCACAGAAGGCATATTACGGCCATTTAGGGTGACCATATTCATAGATGGGTCAATACCGCGGACAGTTACGCGGGCACCTTCACCGTTGGTACGGGTAATGGACACACCGGCGATACGCTGTAGCGATTCTGCCAAGTTGGCATCGGGCATTTTACCGATGTCTTCGGCCGAAATAGCATCGACAACACCGGTTGAGTCACGCTTGATATCCATGGCGCGATCGAGAGACGCGCGGATACCCGTGACGACCACCTCTTCCAACGCCGCATCGTCCTGAGCCAGAGAAGTCTGACTCAGACCAGCGAGCGCGGTCGAGGCAATAGCCGACACGATCAGCTTTTTCTTAAACGTGGATTTACTATACATGGAGCTCTCCTTTTATTATCGTCAGGAAGAATAATCCGTCACACCCTTTCAGAATTTTTTACCTTCTAGCGGCAATAAAATCTCTGAAAGTTATTCGCTTTCAACAAGCAAACGAATTTCTTTTTATTCACATTGCTGTGTGAATTTTTCTAATTTTTAACCCTGATTTACCGCAACGTTTTTTGGGCAATGGTTACTGACCTGCGGCGAATTAGCACAGGAATGTACGGCAAGCCAAAATGCGATTCAATAGTCAAATCCAGGGCCGTCAAAAAGTAAACGGTTACACTGGGAATGTTAACCATAACGCTAAGCTCCTGCCATCTGTGGATAACCTGCTCATTGAGCATAGCCCTTACTTATAAGCCCATCAGCAGCGGATTTAACAGCGAATCAGGCCCCACCCTCCCAGCCGCCAAAAAATTCATAATTGACTGATTTAAAAGGACTTTAAACCAATCCTGACGGGCGCTAAAAATTTTTCAGGTGTTAAATCATCAACCAATGATAGCGCTACCAAGCAACAAATAAAAGTAAAGTACGGTTAAAAGAGGCGCATATAACTTTTTTCCAATTTTTTTTCTGTTATCGCTAACAAGAAATCGAATATTCAGCCGCTCACCCTTGCTTTGAGGTCAAACAGCCCCACAGACCGCATGGTCTCTGGAGTTTATCTGCAACATGGTCAAAAAACGGTGAGAAAGCAAATGTATGTAACCGGTTACCTATGTGACAGCGGTGTCAAAAACGGCGCTTTTTTACCCGTTTTTAGGGTGATTTTTGAATCAAAATAAGGAAATTATAATGGTCAAAATGACCATTAAGCGAAGCATCAACCACCCCAAAAACTTTTGGTCTTTTTGACTATTTAATAATGCAAAGCCCAAAAGGTTTTTTGATTTTTTAATCACATGAAAAGTGAATTGATTAAACGCACTTGACCAAGTTTACCCCGACAAACCTTCAAACATTAATGAGCGGTGGACACCCAAACCTGCGGTAGCACCATCGGCCATCGCAAAGGTGACATTGCCTGCCGGCCTCGCCATATCACCACAGGCGAAAACGTTGGTGACGCTGGTCTGCTTCATCTCATCGGTCGCTACAGCGGGGGCGATGGGGCCTTCAATAATCTCGCAGCCCAACTGCCGGGCAATATCACCGCTCTGAACGATCACCGGCGCAACAAACAATCCCGCCAGAGTTTCTTCGCGACCATCCGCCAGCGTCAATACCGCCTCACGTTGACCGGCCAGGCGGACAACCGCCTGGCGCTCAAGCGCAACGCCACGCGTGTTTAATTGCATTAACTGCTGCTCATCCGGCTCGAAAGCGCCATTGAGGAACAAGCTGGTAGGCCCCCAGTCGGGCAGCATCAGCGCCTGATGCAGAGACATCTCGCTACTGGCCAGCACACCGACCCTGCCGCCACCAAGTTCGTAGCCATGGCAATACGGACAATGAAAGACCAGGCTCCCCCAGCGCTCGGCAAGCCCCGGCACCGGCGGCAGCTGATCACGTACGCCTGTGGCGAGCACCAGCCGTCGTGCTTCTAAATGATCACCCGCCTGTGTGCTGACAACAAAGTGCTCCCCCTGCTTTGCCGCAATCTGCACCCGACCCTCAATCCAACTCAGCGTCGGGTAGGCCAGCAACTGGGCCTTTGCCTGTCCGGCGATCTCCCCCGGTGGTTTGCCGTCGAGCGCCAGTACGCCGTGGGCGTGGCTGGCAAAGCGATTGCGGCGCTCTCCCGCATCGATAATGGCCACCTTGCGCCGGGCGCGCACCAGAGGCATGGCTGCGGCCATGCCCGCGTAACTACCACCTACGATTATCGCGTCGTACATAAACGTTCTCCCGCTATTGATGAGATTGACCCGCCTTTGTACAGTCGGGCTTTTCCGCCCAATGCTCGTGCACGTGGGCGCTCATATCCGCCAGGCTCACTTCTTTAAAACGCTGCAGCAGCAAGGCTTCTGCGGCTTCAAAGCTCTCGCCCATAACGTGGTTCACCGCCCGCTCCACCAGGCAGCCGGAGGTTTCATTACGGTTGCCGATGGCAAAAATCTTTGGGTGCTCAAGAGCCCGGTAGACGTCGTAGAGGCTGACCTTCCGCAAATCCTTTGCTAGCCGCCAACCGCCGCCGTGGCCTTTCTCAGAACTCACCAGCCCCTCTTTGCGCAGCGCCCCCAAAAGGCGCCGCACCACCACGGGGTTGGTGCACATCATCTGAGCCAACGCCTCGGAGGTCAGCGGCTCATCGAACTCGGCCATATGCAGCAAAATATGCAAGACGCCGGACAATCGGGAGTCGGTTTTCATAGTTTCCTGCCTTCTATAAACGTTCAAACACCAAAAAATACTGACGCGGCAAAAAGTCAAAACGCTGTAAAAGTCCAAAACCCGCCTGTGCCAGCTCCACGATCACCACCGCCTCGACCACTCGCGGTCTTCCGGCAGCAATATCGTCTTCGCTCTGGCGTCGGTCAATCACGGCCAGTCGCGTACCAGAAGCCAGGCGTCTGGCAACGCGCCCAAAATACTCGACCCGGTTCGGTATATGGTGGTAAGCATCCACCAATAGCAGTAAATTCACCGCCCCTATGTCTTCCTCGAAACCTTTATGGGCAATGACCAGAGCCTCTAGATTCGACACCCCCTGCACACGGGCGCGCTCAGCTAGGTAGCGCACCATGGCCGGCTGGGAGTCCAGTGCCAGCACCCTCCCTTCGGGTAAAGCTTGTGCGAGGTGCAGGGCAAAATACCCGGTTCCGGCGCCCAACTCTGCTACTACCGCGTCGGCTGGCAAACCTAAAGCCCGGATCACTGCATCGGGCTTTTGCCAGGCATCGCGATCCGGCGGCTCAAGACGATCAATAAGTACTTCGGGCTGCGCGAAATGGTGATGAGACATCCAGTACCCTCGGGTCTTACCATTACGTAACTTTCATAATTACATAATCTATAATATTATGTAACCTTAAAAAGTACAATAAAAATTCTCTTAGTCTGAGCCCAAGGCCGCGCACCAAATGTGTGCTACATTCGTTCGATCACCTCGCCACACTCAATAACAGGAAACGGAGAAAACGATGAAGCTGGAATCCCTGGCACTGCACTGCGGCTATGAGTCAGAACCCACTACCAAGGCAGCCACCACGCCTATTTACCAAACGACCTCCTACACTTTTGACGACACCCAGCACGGGGCGGATCTGTTTGACCTGAAGGTTGCGGGCAACATCTACACCCGCATCATGAACCCGACCAATGCGGTTCTCGAAGAGCGCATCGCCGCGATGGAAGGCGGTATCGGCGCCCTCGCGTTGGCCTCTGGTATGGCAGCGATTACCTACGCCATTCAGTGCATTGCCGAGGCGGGTGACAACATCGTCAGCACCAGCCAGCTCTACGGCGGCACCTACAACCTGTTTGCCCACAGCTTTCCGCGCCAGGGCATTGAGGTGCGTATGGCGTCTTTTGACGATTACGACAAGCTGGAAAGCCTGATTGACGACAACACCAAGGCCGTGTTTTGCGAGTCTATTGGCAACCCGGCGGGCAATATTGTCGACCTGCAAAAACTCGCAGACATTGCTCACAAGCACGGCGTCGTGCTGATTGTGGACAACACCGTGGCGACGCCCTTTTTGTGTAAGCCCTTTGAGTACGGCGCCGATATTGTTGTGCACTCACTCACCAAATACATCGGCGGCCACGGCACCACGGTGGGTGGCATTATTGTCGACTCAGGCAGCTTTGACTGGGTTGCCAATAAAGCCCGCTATCCCATGCTCAACGAACCCGATCCCTCCTACCACAACGTGGTCTATACCGAGGCGCTCGGCGAGGCCGCCTACATCGGCCGCTGCCGCGTCGTGCCGCTGCGCAACACAGGCTCGGCGCTGGCGCCGCACAGTGCGTTTTTAATCATGCAGGGGCTGGAAACTCTGGGGCTGCGCATGGAGCGCCACTGCGACAACGCCCTGGCCGTCGCCAAACACCTTAAAGCTCACCCCAAGGTCACCTGGGTCAATTACGCGGGCCTGGAAGACAGCCCTTACCGCGAGCTGAGCCAGAAGATTACGCAAGGGAAAGCCTCGGGGATTCTCAGTTTTGGTATTGAAGGCGGAAAAGCCGCAGGGGCCCAGTTTATCGACGCGCTGCAGATGATTTTGCGGCTGGTGAACATCGGCGACGCCAAATCCCTGGCCTGTCATCCTGCCACCACCACTCACCGCCAACTGAACGAGCAAGAGCTGAAATCGGCGGGGGTATCGGAAGATTTGGTGCGCTTGTCTGTCGGTATTGAGCATATCGACGATATCCTCGCAGACATTGATCAGGCACTGGAGAAAGTGGGCTAAGGGCCATCACTCGGGCGGGGCTACCCCGCCCGGTAAGTCATCATGGCTCGTCCGGCTCGAACCGCTCCACATTCACCACCTGGGTGTGGAGAGAAGCCAGCGGGCCAAATTGGTTGTAAACCGCCACATCCGTGGCGTCGCGCCCGTAGCCGATCGCCACATAGCCACCTTTGGCGCTGCGCTGTGTCGCATCAAAGGTGTACCAGCGCCCGCCTACATAGGCTTCAAACCAGGCGTGCAAGTCCATAGGCTCAAGGCCGTGCAGATAACCCACCACCAATCTCGCGGGAATACACAGGGCGCGGCACAGAGCGATCCCCAAGTGAGACAAATCCCGGCACACACCAACCTGCCTGGCGTTAACCCCCACGGCCGATACCGGCAAATCGCCACTGCCCGGCTCGTAGCGAATCGTTTCTCGCAGCCAGGTCTCAATGGCCGCGACTTGGTCATAGCCGAGAAGCATTCCGGCGGTGATTTCCAAGGCCATCTGGCTAAACTGCTCCGACTCACAGTAGCGGCTCGGCAGCAAGTAGCCCAGCACCGAGTCTGGAAGGTTTTGAATCTCAATAAACGGCGCACCCGGTGCCTCATCAACCAAGTCGGCAGTCATCACCTCAACCACCGTGCGCACCGAAAACGGCCCCGGCGGCGCCACCAGTCGCTGACACAAGTTGCCGTACAAATCGGTAAATTCATGCACGTGAATGCTCGGAGCAAGCTTGTATTCCTCCCGGGCAATCCACTGCTGGGCACCGCTGCGCGGACGCAGCATCAAAATAAACGGCGTTGGCACACTGATATCAAATTTGAGTGCACAGCTAGCGCGTAACCACATGGAGCAAGACCTCGGATACCGTTTAACCAGGAATGGTCCGTACCAGCATACAGGGGAAAGACTATGGATGTTAGACGTTGGCGAATAACGTCTAGTCTTAGCCCCCGAACCCATTAACGCCCGAGCGCTTTTATGTACAGCTCAACCTCAAAAGACTGATCACCCTAAGCATACGCTCTAGGGAAAAAGACTCACCAAGTAAGCCAAAGCCGCTACTTCGCCCTGCTCTTTGTAGACCTCGATATAGCCCTGCCAGTCTTGCGAGTTGAGCACCACACCTGAGCGGCTCATTTTCTCCTCGAGTTGCTGCCCCAAGTTGAGCAATGTGCTCTGTGCTTGCTGACTGTACTGCGTCCACGGCGCCACTTGACTCTCCGAGCCCTGCTCCCCGGAGCCCCATCCCTCGGCGTAAGTTGCCGCCAGTTCCGCACCCACTGCGGTATCGAGCAGGGTCTCGCCGTGCGAAACCAACGCCTTTCCCCGCGCGGCGCAGGTTTGTCTCCAATCACGGGCACCGGAGTTGTCGCGACACAACTGGGAAATCTCGTGTAAATGCGATATTGGGTAAGCACTGGCATACCCCATGATTTCGGCGAAATCCCCTGCCGTGAGATAGCCGTTGCGGCGCAGCAAAGCACTGCCCAGCATCTCCAAAGTCTCCACAAGATAAGAGCGGTTCGCGGGGGCATCCGCAGCGTTTTGCAGATGGTGCAGCGCCTGTTCGGCGTTTCCTTTGCGATAGGCCCGCTCGGCCAGTAGATCATCGACCAAAGCGTTATTGGGATCGGCGACCTTTAACGCTGCAAGCTCTTGCTCGGTCGCCAGAGGCTGACCGTCCTGCTCGGCTTGGGCGATCAGATAGAGCACCATAGCCCGCCGCGAAGTGTAAGCCAAAAGCTCACGCAATTGTCTTACGGATGCGCCACTCGGCCCCCGTATGGCCAGGAGCAGCAACTGATCTTCCGGATCTGCCGAGGGTTCAAGATAGGCAATCAACGGCTCTTTTGCGTTAGCTGGCGCCTCCGGCGTTGTATCGCCCGCCCTGGGGACAGGCTTCAGTGTACGTTTTACAGGCGCAGAGGTGGTCTCAGCCGGCGCCTCCGGCAGGCTCGCAGTGTCGTCAGCCTGCCGGAGCGACACAACCAAAAAAGACGCCGCCAGCAGCAATACACAGGCTGCGAATAAAAACCGGACTCTAGCGCGCATGGATTCGTTTGCGTGGGTATTAAGGTTTGGCTTAGCGCGCCATACTACCGAAGGCCACAGCGTCTCTCAACGTGGCTTGTATTGCGCGCGCAACTATGGGCGGGCGGGTTCTTTGAGTGGTGACTCTTGTGTGAAGCTAAAGGCGTCCCATTGTATCTATTTTTCGGGTGGCAAGCCCGCTTGCAGCCCGTGCTTGAGGTAGGTTTTTATCTCTTCGGCCACTTCGGGAGTAAGCTCGCCTAATATGCCCCTGTGCTCGGGCGCAAGATGCTCGGCCGGCGCCGCTTCACCAAACACATAGTGATCGAAAAACGCTCTCCAGGCCTGACGCTGTTTCAACGGCAAATGACTGACGGCGAGAATGCTGTGTATCAAGCTATCAAAGGGCGAGCCTGTGGTCGCGGTGAGCGGCTCCCACCAGTAGTTCACCAGCACGTTGAGTGGCGCAAATGAGTCGACGTTGTGCCACCACAAGGGCGGAATATACAAAGCATCGCCGGGCGCCAACTCGGCCACCTGGGCCTGCTCCAGCGCCTGCGCAAAGCGCGGGTAACGGCTTAAATCCGGGTTGCTAACCGATACCATACTCACTGGCTGACCGGCTGGTGTATGATCTAGCGGACCGATATAGAGATTGCTAATCTGCTCCGGCGGAAAGAGCGTAAAGCGCCTTTTGCCCGCCAAAGCGCAGGCGATATTATCAGAGGTATCAAAGTGCGTGGTGATGGTCGCCGCGCCGCCAATCCAGATATTGGGCAGCACCTCATCACCGATAACCTCCAGGTGATTGTCCTTTTCAAAGCCGGGTAACACCGAGGGAATTGAGGTGGCCCCCATATAAATGGATGGCGCATCGGGCGCACCAATCAGACCTTGAAACTGGCCGAGTGCCGCGGCAAAAGGACCTTCAAGCTCTTCAAAATTGAAGCCGCGCATGTCCTCCGTGTAAAAATACCGGCCGTGAATTTCCGGCGCTCCCAAAAACAACCTAACCGGTTGCTGAGTCGCATAGCCCTTTAGGTAATTGAAGAGTGCGTCGTTCGAGCGCAGCCCCTCGCGAACCGCCGGCCAGTGCTCGACGAAACCGCGCAGCACCGCTGGCTGAAACAGCGGGGCAATGTCGGACTCGAAACACTCGCGCCCGACATTGTGCCACTCGCGAACAGGTGTGGGAGAAGGCAGCATAGAGACAACGACATCCTGAAAACTGAGGCCGAAGTGTATGCCCTGAGCCGCAGGGCTCCAAGTCTATACCTAGGTGAGAGTGTAAGTTTTTGTTTAACCCTCTGGCAACGAAGGCTAAAGGCTAACCCCGAGGGGGCGGGCGACGCACTACTGCGCCAGCACCTCTACCATATGATGGTAAGACTGAGGATCAATACGCACCTGGCTCGGACGGCCTGGCAATATGCCGTACATGCCCGAACAGGCGAGCTCGTCCATCAAATGCAGGGTCGCGTGCTCATCATTCTCCAGCATGACCACTTTACATATGCTGTCGACACGCACGGCCGATGCCACCGGGTCGCCGCCATTTTCAGAGACTATACTGATATCGATAAACTCATCGCCGAAACTCGAGCGAAATTCTGACCAGCTGCCCTCAAAGACCGCGTGGCCGTTGATGCCGTCAAAAGAGCAGACCCGGAACTCAGACCCACCGTTTACCAGCAGCGCAATATCAGCCCTTGGGCACATAGCATAGCGGGTGCCCACTTCTGCCTCGCCATCCACCAAAGGGCGGTGGATCGTGGAGACAGTGTGAATAAAACGCGGCTGCATGGGTAAACCTCCATTTATCGACAAACTTTCAAATGTTACAAAATTTGCATCGCTAAAAACAACAACCCCACCGCGCAATCCAGTCTGCGGCTGTAAACTTTAGTCTGAGAAGTCAAACGCATCACGTGGTAAAGTGGATCAAGTCAACCCTGAAACTGAGCGACTGAACCATGACGCAGAAGATTCAAATCGACCTTGTTTCCGACATCGCCTGCCCTTGGTGCGCCATTGGCTACGCCCGGCTGGAACAGGCCATGAAGGCGCTGACGCCCGATTACCAGTTTACCCTGCAGTGGCACGCCTTTGAACTAAACCCGGATCACACCGGTGAAGGCGAGCCGATTCTGCCGGCCTTAGCCCGCAAGTACGGCCGCACCGAAGAGGAAATGCGCGCTACTCAAGAGCAGATGATACACACCGCCAGAGAGCTCGGCGTCAACTTTGAAAAGATGCAGGAGCGCACTACCTGCAACACCTTCGATGCCCACCGGCTGGTCAAATGGTCCGAGGAACAAGGCCAGGCAACGGCCATGAAGCAAGCCCTGTTTGACGCCTATTTCGGCAAGGCGCTGGACGTGTCCGATCACGGCGTTCTCTTGAACTGCGTCCGGCAAGTCGGGCTGGATCAGGTCGAGGCGCAAAAGGTGCTGGAATCCGACCGCTATGTCCAATCCGTGCGGGACGACGAAACCACCTATCAACAGGCAGGCGTCAGCGCTGTGCCGGCGTTTATTGTCAACCGCAAATACCTGATCTCCGGCGCCCAGGAGGCCGATACGCTGGTGCAGGCATTTCGGGATATCAGCGCCGAAACGGAATAACGCCGAGCGAAAAGCGCAGATGCCGACACCCTCCAGAGCCGAACAGCAAGCCAGGTTAGCGCGGCTTGATAAATTCAGCCGCTTCACCGACAGCAGCCTGTCCGTGCCGTTTACCAATTTTAGAATCGGTACAGAGGCCGTGCTCGGCCTGCTGCCTGTCGTCGGTGACTTGGCGGGCCTGCTGCTATCGGGCTACGTGCTACTTGAAGCCCACCGCGCCGGCGCCAGCCGCCGCGTAAAAGTTCGCATTATGATCAATATGGCCATCGACTTTCTCGGCGGCCTCATCCCGATAGCGGGCGATGTATTCGACGCGTTTTTCAAAGCGAATACGCGCAATACAAAATTGCTGAGGGAGTATTTGCAGCAGCAAATGTAAAAGGCATGCCTGTTTTTCCACTATTTCGCGCAGATAACAGCAGCACCTCGCTAGCCAACCCGATTCATCCCTAAAAACCTCATAGATCGTGACATTTGGCACTGTCGCTCGCGGCAACAGCCTAGAAAAATACACCGCCCAAGGACAATCACCCGGACGCCTAAGAGGCTGTAACGTTTTTTAACGATTAGCCGCTAACGCCACGTTTACACTACCGAAGTTGTCCGCTGCTCTATTTATAGGCTTTATCTGCTTGTTTTTTCTGCAAGGAACCCCTCTTGAACGCGATTCAGTTTATACCCGCTCTATTGTCTGCCATTTTTTTATTTTCAGTGCTGCTTGCCGGCTGTGGCTCTGGCAGTGACACCACCGACACTCACACCCCGCCGGCCACAGACAACCCCGTCGATCCACCGCCAGAGTTATCGGGGGATACGCCCCTGGCACCGCACAACGATGATCTCACCAATATCGCCACTGCGCCGCCGGCGGCGGACGAGCGCGTCAACATTGAGCTTACCGACGCCTACCAATCTCAAGTGACTGACCTGGAGCTAACCGAGGCCGGATTTTGGTGTCACGTTCAACGCCAAGTAGACGAGCATACCGTCAGGCTTTACACCACACTGGACTGGCAGCCGGGCTGGAATCAGCGCCTGCAATGCCACATTGATGCACAACTGGCTTTCCAATACCAACCCGCCGAGGGCACGGTGATTGTCGACACCGCCATGCTCGACAGCAGCCACGTGATAATGCTTGAGGCCGTCTTGCGCGAATCCACCCAACCCAATGCCATTGGCAGCTGGTTTGAGCTGCGCCTGAGCACGCTGAACACAACGGGCCAGCCCGTCCATCAACGCTGGCTGGAAGACATTCCCAGGCCCGAAGAGCTTTTCTTTTACACCCACATCGCAGGTGATGAGGCTCCCACACGCCGCACTGAGGAGAGCCTGAGTCATAACGGCAAGCCGCAACTGACCGCCAATTCCCTCGCCCGCCTGCGGGTGCATCAAGGCACCCCTTATTTGTTAATCCACAGCTACGGCGTTAAGGTCTACCGGCTCTATCAGGACCTCACCGTCGCCTGGAGCCGACAAGTCATGCCGGCCTACACCTGGCTTTGGGCAGAAAGCCTGGCCAACGAAAGCGACATGGCCATTCGTGAAGACGGCACAGTCGCGGTCGGCTTTGAGTTGCACGATCAGGATGTGGCCATTTACAACAGCCACTTTGACGAGAAACTGCAAGACAACAACCAGGGTTATGATGTCGGCATCGCCATACTGAGTCCCACTGGAGCGCTCGAAAACACCTTTATCGCCGGCTTGCAGGGTCACCGCGAAAATCTCGGCAAGCTCTTCTGGCGCGCCGATGAGCTGCTGCTGACCGGTTCCACTCGCTACACAAAAGAAGGTGCCGCCGGAGGCACCACCGAATGGGATGGCTATATCGCCCGCATCGATCCCACTACCGGCACCACCCTCCACTCGCAATTGCTTCATGTCCACGACGAAGACGCCATGCGCGACGCCCTGCTCACCGACACCGGTCGCCTGCTGATCGCCGGAGAATCCGGCTACCGACAGGCAGACACCAACAGCCAAACCAGCTACGGTTACGGTGTGATCTATGAAGTCACCGATAAGGGCGAAGTGCAACCGATCATCAAGCTCGACACCGCGAGAAACTCGGCCATTACTGGGCTGCGCGTCGCAGGCGACACGCTTTACTACCGCTACGACTTTGACGGTTTTATCACCCACACCTGCGATCACGACACAACCCAGTGCTGGCTGAAATCAGGCATCAGTAATTTAGCCCTTGACTAGCCTCGCAAACGGGTTTGCCGAAAGAATAATTTTGGCAAACCCTGCTTTTTGCTATCAATGCCTTGGCATCTGCCCCGATAAAACCAAACAGCGGCTCTACGCGTATAAAGCGGAAACTCATCCAAAAGGCTCGACCATGCTGTCTCTCTTTCGCAAAGATCCAACAAAAAAGCTGCAAAAAACCTATGAAGCCAAGCTGGAAAAGGCCATGCTCGCCCAGCGCGGCGGCGACATTAAAACTTACTCCTTACTGACCGAAGAGGCGGAAAAGATTCGGGCGGAGATTGAAGCCTTGCAGGCGGAGCAAAAATCCTAAAAGCTATTTATAGCGGAAACACCACCGGTTTATCGCCTGCCTGCCAGGGCGAATACTTGACCATGGCTTGCACAAACAGCGGATGCTCCAGCCACGCCTTGAGCCACCGCTGCAAGCGTGGGTAGGGCAGCTGATAAAACACATCGCGATCCACATGGGCAAACTGGCGCACAAACGGCATGACACCGATGTCGGCGACACTGGTCGACTCACCCAGCAAATACCGGTTCTTGCACAGCAAGCGCTCCAGCACCTGCAAGAACACCTCGCCACGCTCGCGGTACTCGGCCTGATCCATTTCCGGGTGGCGATCACTATACTTGTAGCGATCCAGCCAGTGCTTAAACTCGGTGTCATTCTGGTCGAACAAGGCATTCGCCTGATCCAAAACCTCCCCCGCCAATAACCCCTGGGGGTCACTGCGCTTTAACGCCCAGACCAGAATATCCCGGCTCTCGTCAATCACCGCCCCATCGGCCAGCTGCAACACTGGCACTGTACCTTTGGGGCTGATCGCCAGCATGTCGCGCGGCTTATGCTTTAAAACCACCTCTCGCAGCTCTACCGAAAGGCCTGCGAATAGCAAGCCCAAACGAGCGCGCATCGCGTAGGGACAGCGGCGGAAAGAATAGAGCACGGGCACTGGATTGTTCATAAGAGCAGGCTGTTGCGAAATCGGGCGCTAAGGGGCTGCCAGAGTCAGCGATGACATAGGGTGTGTCAAGGGCCCCAGACACACCAACCAGGTAGCGCCGACCCACCAGTCATAAGCGAGCATCGCTATTTAACGCTCAAGGATTCGCGGGATTTTTACTCCAGCCGATAAAAATCAAAGTCCGCGCGGCCGCCCGGTGTCTGGGTGGCGTAGTTAAACAGCGCAAATCGGTAGCCCATAAAATGGGGCAGCGTGTATTTCATTTGCAGCTCGGTGCCAATGCTCTGCCAATGCGAGCCATCCAGGCTGTACCAGAATGTGGCGGTATCGCGCTGGTCTTTAAAGTCGGCCCGAATTTGCAAATAGACCCTTGATTGGGGCAAAGCAACTCGCGCCGCCACCGTTTCGTTCACCTCGGCGTCTTCCGCTTGGCCCGCTACCATGATCAGCGAGGCACCGGTTTCACTTTTTTCTACGCCGACAAAACCGTAGTGCGCCTGCAGGGCCGCAAGCCCGGCGACATCACCCGCAAGCAAGTGCGAGGTATCCAGCGCCACCGTGGCCCGAGCCTCGGGGCCAAACATACGCTGCGTCAGGGTATTGCGGGTATCCAATAAACCCTTATCGAGGCGTTGATTCGTGAGGCTCAGGTAGCCTGGCCGGTCGGTTACTGACCAGCCACTGGCATCGGGGTTGTGATTCCATTGCCAGGCGAGTTTAATTGCCGTGGGCATAGAGCCCGCCTCGGGGTAGTCAAACTCGTCTGGCGCCACAAGATTCCCCAACCCCGGCTGGCTCGAGGCAATGCCCAGCACCTCCGGCACTTGGCCGTCGACGCCGTAGATGGGCCAGTCGTCTTCCCAGTGAACCGGCACCAGATAGGGAGTGCGCCCCACGGCCCCGAAATCCCGAAACAAAAAGGCATACCAGTCGCCCTCGGGCGTATCGATCAAGCCGCCCTGAGCAATGCCACGGTCCTGCAGCACAACTCTACCCTCGTAGGGCCCGGTCAGTTGTTTCGCACGATAAACCAGCTGGGTGCGCATGCCATTGGCCGGCCAGCTGATTAAGTTGATGTAGTAGTAGCCGTTGCGCTTGATCACCTGCGCGCCCTCGGCCGGCACCCAGAAGTCCTCGCCGGCAATGGAAGAGGCTTTTTCAATCACCGTCGTGCGCAGGCCGCCCGGCTTGAGCGCAGTGGCATCCGCCGTCAGCTCAACCAGGTGAATATCGTCGTTGCCGTAGAGGAGAAAAGCCCGCCCCTGATCAAACACCAGCGAGGCGTCGTGAAACAGCTCGTCAATTTCCGCACGCTGCCACTCGCCACTGCCGATATCTTCGCTGGAAAAGATATAGGTCTTACCCGTGTGGTTGGCAAAGGTACTCACGTAAAAGCGGCCCCGGTGATAGCGCAGGCTGCTGGCCCAGGACCCGCGACCGTAGGCCTGCTCGCCACCGGTCAAGGTGGAGGCATTGCCGTCGGCCAGGGTGTCATAGGCATAACCGATAAGCGTCCAATCCACCAGGTTGGGCGAAGCCATCAGCGGCAGACCCGGATTCATATGCATGGTGGTACTGCTCATGTAGAAAGTGTCATCCACCCGAATCACCGCCGGGTCAGGCACATCCGCCCAGATCAGCGGGTTGCGAGCCAGTGTTGAGGGTCCGGTTTGCGCTGGCCCCTCGACTGTGCTGCTACATGCCGCCAGCGCCCACAACACCGCGGCTAAACCCATACGTTGAATCATTGCTAACCTTCACTTGACGGTTTTTATCGGAAAAGGCCGCCTACTCCCAAACGCCCAGCCACCACATCGGCGTCGATTTGAGTGAAGCGCCCAAACTAGTTATAGTTAAAAGTACAATATCTAATTATCATAATATATTCCAAATACCTCTGAGAACAACTACCTCTGAGAAGAACGCTAATCAGAACACTGAGGATCAATAACATGAGAAAGATGACCGCACTCACCGCCGTGGCGCTGGTTGCCACCCTCGCCGGCTGCGACCAACCCGGTGATCAACCGCAAACCACTGCGGCTCCGACCGAAAAGGCGGCCGAAAGCGCCGCCCAGACGTCCTCCACCACCGAAAAAACCGCCGCCTTTACCCAGTTTACCTATGAGGGGCAGTCGCAGGAGACGGTGACCGTCGGCGAGGGCGAGTTCCGCAACCCGATTATCTCCGGCTACGCCCCGGACCCGACCGTCGCCCGCGTGGGGGACGACTACTACGTGGTGACCTCGTCGTTCACCCACTTTCCCGGCCTGCCCATTTACCACTCCAAAGACTTGGTCAACTGGACGCAAATCGCCAATGCCATTGATCGCCCCGACCAGTTCGACTTCTCCGGCCTGAATGTCTCGCGCGGCATCTTTGCGCCGGATCTCTCCTACCACGAGGGCACCTACTACATGGTGTCTACCTGCGTGGACTGTAAGGGCAACTTCGTGATGACCGCCGACAAACCCACCGGCCCCTGGTCCTCCCCCCACTGGCTCGGCTTTGAGGGCATTGACCCGTCCATTCATTGGGACGACAGCGGCAAGGCCTATATTCTCAACAACGGCGCCCCCAACGAAGAGCCCCGCTACGACGGCCACCGTGCCATCTGGATTCAGGAGTTCGACTGGAAAAACCTGAAAATGGTGGGTGAGCGCAAACAACTGATCAACGGCGGTGTGGATATCACCACAGAACCTGTGTGGATCGAGGGGCCACACATCATCCAGCGCAACGGCTACTACTACATCACCGCGGCCGAAGGCGGCACCAGCATCCAGCACTCGCAGACCATCTTCCGCGCCGACGACGTCTGGGGACCTTACACACCGGCGGATCACAACCCGATACTGACCCAGCGCGACCTGGACTTTGAGCGCGACAACCCGATCATCGCCGCCGGTCACGCCAAGTTTGTGCAGATCCCCAACGGCGACTGGTGGGCCACCTTCCTCGCCATCCGCCCCTACGACAACGACATGTTCAACATCGGTCGCGAGACCTTCCTCATACCGGTCACCTGGGAAAACGATTGGCCCTACATCTTGCCCCAGGGCGAGCGCATCCCCTTTGCCATGGAAAAACCGGCCCTACCCGAACAGCCCGCACCAGCGCTGCCCACGGCCGGCGACTTTGGCTACACCGACAGCTTTGACGGCGACGCCCTGTCCGTCAGCTGGATGGGCATTCGCGACCCCGAGGACCGCTTCTACCAGGTGGTCGACGGCGCACTCAGCCTCGCCTGCCGCGGCGGCATCGGTGACCTCAATGCCGTGCCCTCCTTTGTCGGGCGGCGCCAACAGCACCACATCGCCACCGCCTCCACCACCGTGTCATTCAACCCCACCACCGAGGGCGAAATGGCCGGCATCGCCGCGGTGCAGAACGATCAGTACATGACCTTTCTCGGCCTCACCCAACGCGATGGCGAGCCGCAAGTGGCCCTCTACCGCCGGGCCGGCTCCGAGCAGGACGAAGTCATCAAGGCCCAACCACTGCCGAACGCCGAAGAAGTTACCTTGACACTCGCGTTCAACGCCGGGCAAATGCGCGCACACTACACCGTCAACGGTGAGCAACACACCCTCGCCGAAGGCGTGGATGCCACCAATCTCAGCACTAACATAGCGGGTGGTTTTGTGGGGACTTTGATTGGGCCTTATTGTACGGATTGATTGGCTTTGGCCTTGCCTTTGCCGCCTCTGGGGCGGCAAAGGGCTTTCTACCTGCGGGCTGTAGGTATTGGTTAGCTGGTCCACCTTTTATAAGAAGAGCTGGGGGCAGTTACTTTTCGCTTTGCGGGATCTGTTGGTGTAGGCATCATGCGCCCAAGTCAATGAGAAAAGGCCGGCATTTAATGACATACCAAGCACGACCCACTTCTGCAGGAGGTTGACGTGTCTGCGAAAAACCAGCTGAAGCTACTAATAAAAGATCATATACAACCGAGCCTAAAAAAATCTGACTTTCGAAAAAAAGGCATGGTTTTCTGGCGGCAAGATGGAAACTGCATTTCGGCCCTTGAGATTGTGGTGGGCGACAATAACGGCGTCGATAAAGTGGATTTCACTATCGAGGCAGGAACCTACTTTCCGAGTGTTATAAACGCTATTACAAAAATCCCAAGGTTTGCCTTTATCGGGCCGCCAAAAATTCCTCCTAACGACAGCACTTTTATGGTATCCGCCAGAATCGGAGAGCTAGCCGACAACGGGGATCAATGGTGGAGAATTGGCCAGCATTCCGATATCCGGAGTGTCGGAGAGACGCTGGAAGATGCCATCACCAAAACGCTTCTTCCCTGGCTTGATCGGAACTGCGACATTGCCGAATCTATAAAAACATTAAAACAAAAGGTCATACAACAGGATTTTATGTCTGCCGTTTATATGCTGGGTCTAGCAAAGGAAGCGGGGCAACCAGAAGACTGTGAGTTTGCTGTGCAAGTCATCCTCGACAACCCCCTAATTAAAGGTAAAGACCGGAATGACATAAAAGACTGGGCTAAATCTACCCTCTGAGTGGTATGAATCTGTCACCTTTTTTATATGAAGACACCGAAAGCAACTAAAGCCAAAATCAGTAGACCTTGAATCGTTGCGCATCGGTAGCAGAAATTTTTGTCTTTTAGATCAAACAACTCAAAGCGGAAAAACCAGAATGGATTTTTATAGACGATCGTCGCATCCTTATAATTTTTGAGCTTCCCCAAAGCGGAAGCGTAGCACCCAATATTGAGGATGATCAGCACTAAAAAAACGCAAATAAATAGAACTAGAAGCATTTCCTATCACCTTATCTTCCGCGAAAGTTTTATTCATTCTTCGAGAAAATCAGCGCTCAATTGACGCCTCAAGAACTGACCCAAGCCCCCTATAAACACCCATAACTCACGACTTCTAAAGCACCCTACTTCGCCACACGTAAAACCGCCCTGAGGTGTTTATGCTTATCAAACAAAAGGTACAAAACAACGAGAAACAATAAGCTTAGCGGTATCCAGGGCCAATCAGCTTGAAGTCCTTGTAGCGTGTACTGATACTCGGGGCCGTAGTAAGCGATGTAGCCCCACTCCAGAAACCAACACGCCAAGTTATTCAGGGCATGGCAGACAATTGGCACCCACAGGCTGCCCGAATAAACATACAGGCAACACATAACCACCCCAAAAGCCGTCGCTCCAATGGGGTCCGTATGCATGAGCCCAAACAGTATGGATGACCACCAAATCGCCTTCTTGCGGCTGTACTTCTCGCTCCAGCGCCTGAGCAACACCCCCCGAAAAACCCATTCCTCAACCAACGGCGGTAAAATCGCCAGGCAGATCAAACCCAATATATTCGCAACAACCGGGTAATAACCGAGCTCGGAATAGTAAACCAGCGGCGGGGCACTCAACACCCAGTAGTCAACCAGGCTAGGCGCCCAGTACGACAACGGAATAAACACTCCAAAATAGGCAATGGTTGAGAACAGGAAACTGAGAAGCGTTAGCTGCAAACCAACAGCCCAGCTACCCGCTCGGGGCCTGGCAGCAAACTCCCTACCGCCACAGCCCGTCAACAAAAACCCGATAACGCCCAACACTGCAAATAAAGCGTAAACGTAGAGATAAAAGGCTATATCGTACCAGTACCACTCCAGCGGATACTGATCCATCCACCCATACAGAATGTTAAGACCGGGCAAAAAGAAGATGGGTAACAGCCAGATCAGTACGAAATACCTGGCTTTCAGGGGATAAAGCGGTGGTAGTGTCGCTTCCGTGGACATGACTGGGTTCCTGTGGGGACTCTAGTTGAGGAGCGTCTTCTTCGACAGTTTCACATACTGGCGGGTAAAAATAAATCTGCCTCACTTCTCCAATTCACGATTCAAGACCTGACACCCAAACTCTGATGCTTATCGCCTTTGAGTTGATATACCTGTCAACTGAAGATACAGCCATGGAAGATGCAGTGACAGTAGAAGGTGAAACGCCGGTCAGGTAATATTGTGACCGTTTTTTCAATCTATAAACAGCGCCATTTGATCCGCGAAATCACACTTATGCCTTATGCAACCATTAAAACCCAAAGGCAGCTCGCGGCTCTGCGCCGCCTGGCCCTGTCCTCTCAGGGCCTTTTGCAATCCACGCCCTTTGGCAAAGGCGTTCAGGGAACCCGCCAAGCGATCAGCCATATCGGTTATGTGCAGGTAGACACCATCTCGGTAGTGGAGCGGGCCCATCATCATGTGCTGCATTCACGGGTACCCGGCTTTAAGCCGGATATGACCCATCAGTTGTTGGTGCAAGGTGATGTTTTTGAATACTGGGCGCATGCGGCGGCGTTTCTGCCGATAGAGAACTATCGGTTTTCCCTGCCTTACAAGCAGGCCATCAAAGGCGGCCAGACCCACTGGTATAAAAACCCCGATAAAAAACTAATGCGCAGGTTACTGGAGCGCGTGCGCTCTGATGGGCCTTTGCGTGCGCGTGACCTGGAATCCTCCGGCAAGACAGCCAAGGGCTGGTGGGACTGGAAGCCCGCCAAGAAAGCGCTGGAGCAGCTGTATATGCAGGGCGACCTGATGGTCTGTGACCGGCAGAACTTCCAGAAGACATACGACCTGACCGAGCGGGTGCTGCCCATCGGAATCAATACCACGGCCCCCACCGTAGAGGAATTCGCAGAACACCTGCTCGATCTGAACCTCTGCAGTCACGGCCTGGTATCGCTGCGAAGTGTCACTTACCTTAGGCGCAACCCACCGCTGCGCAATGCCGTAAAAGCACTGGTGAAGCAACGTCTGGCTGCGGGTGAGCTGGAACAGGTTTTTCTGCCCAATGGCGAGCAATATGTTTTTAAAACAGGTGCACTGGACGCTCGCCTGCCGCGCGTCAACAACCGCATGCGTATCCTGTCGCCGTTTGACAATAGCGTTATCCAACGCGAACGCCTGCGGGCGCTATTTGATTTTGATTACCAGATTGAATGTTACGTACCCGAACCCAAACGCAAATACGGCTACTTCTGCCTACCACTACTGTACCGGGATCAATTCGTCGGCCGCATGGACTGCAAAGCACACCGCAAAACCGGTGAACTCGAAATCAAGTCACTATATTTGGAACCCTATGACTTTGATGATGAAGCCGTGATCAGCGCTTTAGCCAAAGCCGTGAGCGAGTTCAGCGTGTTTCAGCAGTGTCATACCGTGACGGTGAAAAATGTCTATCCAAAGCGCCTGACAGCGCCAGTGCGGTTGGCTTTATACGCTGGTTGAGGGGTTGTTTGCCCATTTTTTAGGCGAGGACCGGTAGTTAGGTGAACTCACCCCGGAATTCACAATTCAAGACCTGATACCGGCCATTCTGCTTACCCCATATGAGGTGTGAATTGTAAGGCCTGACACTTGGCTCTACGAACGCTCTGATAGTGGAAGCCGCCGACGCGGCCAGCGCGCCTGCTGCCGCCCCTAGGCTGCCGAAATGCGGAGAAACTTCTATCGACCTCGGAAACTTCGCTGCGGCGGAAGGAGCCGCCGGAGTACAGCTCGCCTGCCAGGGTGACGATGTAGCAGCCCAGCCGGGGAACGCTGCTGACTTGCGACTATTGACCGGGGCGGGACTGCCCCACTAAAAAACCCGTAGGCCATCCCATAAACACCTGGTTTACGGACTGGGCGTTACCATTTCGAAACACCTCCCCCTTTTTAACTTCAGCACTCCCTCTCAAATAATAATTACGTAATTGTTTCCTTAAATGTTTTCCATTATGTCGATAATTGTTTATATATCATATGGTTGCACATTTTAAACAAACACATAAAGCTATATATATTTCTGTGCTTATTTAGCATAAGAGGCTTGTAAAGTTAGATAATTGTGGTACTATCCCCCAAACTACCAATACCACTCCCCGCGGGAGGGACTATGCAAACCGAGAAAACAGACAAAAAGTCGCCCCCACCTTACGTTACCTATAGAAGTTTCTTTAATTTTATCAATGGGTTGCGTGAAAATGGGATGCCCACCCACATCACAAGGAGCACACTGCCCGGCTCCAATTCAGGGAAAGCCACGATGGCTGCTTCGCTCCGGGCGATGGGGCTTGTGGTGAGCGATGACCTTCCTACCGAGCTGATGAAGCAGCTGACTGACCCTAACACCAACTACAGCGAAGTGTTGAATGAGGTGCTGATAGGCACGTACGACTTTCTCTCGGACCCCGACTTCGATATAAAAAACACGACCACGGACAAGGTGGTAGAGAAAATCAAACTCGCTGGAGCAAGCGGCAGCACGGTCACCAAGTGCATGGCCTTCTTCCTATCGGCATGCTCAGACGCAAACATTGAGGTTTCGCAGTACGTCAAAGCGCCCACGCCAACCCGCAACAGCAACGGCAGAAGGAAGGCCGCCAACAAGCCCAAGCAAGCGGCAGAGAATGCGACCAAGCCGCAGCCCACGGCAGGACACCAAGAAGACATCCCTGAGGGCATGGAGCGAATTACGGTTCCTTTGCGAGGCATGGAAGACGGCATCATATTCTTTCCGGCAGAACTCGAAGAAAACGAAGCGCGAAAAGCCGTGAAAGCAGCCGTATTTATTTTGAACAGTTACTACGAACTGGAAGACGAGGAGTGATCTACGTGAGAAGAGACTAAGGCTAGCGTAGTAGCCAAAAGCAGTTTCGAAGGGCTCCTGGCAGAGCCCCCGAACTGGCCTGCGACGCAGACAACTTGTCAAGGTTACCGAGGCTTAACCCTTGGCACCGTGAACACAGCAACCTGAGTATACTTCAGGAATACACGGACCGCAAATTCGGCCTCTCCTCACCAAAGAGGGGTATGGGCTATGCACCATACAAATCGTCGAAAGACTGTAAAGGTTCGCACCTACACTCGCCGCCGCCTGGGCGGCAAAGAGACTGTAAGGAAGCACCTACGCAGCCTGCCACGACGTTAAAGGCAGTACCGGGGAGCGGCAGTTAGTCGCTCCCCTTTTTTAGATTGCCCTCTGTAGTGGTCTAATAAAACCGGACACCCATGTAGGTGGTAAAATACCACCCTAAGCGAGGTGTTCAATGAAAAAACAACGTCGATCCTTTTCGGCAGAATTTAAGCGTGACGCAGCAGCTTTGGTGCTGGATCAAGATTATTCGATAACAGAGACTTGCCGATCGGTGGCTTGAATTCTGGGGACAGTTTACTCAATTATGAGCAGCTTACACCATCCAGCCAATAGCAACTTTCTAACTATCATACTTCAAGCCGCTCTCGAACCAGCACTGCAAATGATCTGCGACAACTCCGCTGAGGAAACCCCTAAAGCCAATAGCGACTTAGTCAATGCATCAATCGATACGCTCGGATCACCCGACTCTATATTAGCAACACGGGACTGACTGGACTTTACTCGCTTTGAAAACGCCACCTGGCTTATTCGCTGACTCTTTCGACGCTCCCTTAAGGCATTACCAAGTCCTATTTTCATTTCAGTATAAGCAGACTCCTCGGGTGTTAACCCGAGAAAATCACTTGCATCATCAACTACCCAGCCAGCGGCCTCTAATTTTTTGCGTTTATCGGCACGCATAATCGTGCCTTCGTGCTTAGACATAGGTAGCCGTATGCCATATCTGACATACACCTAAACTAGCGAGTCATCCTGCGACAAGTTCTTGAGCTGAGCCTGGTACTGGATATGAATCTGGCACCCGATTTCCCCTGCAGCCAGCCGAGCGTAGACCTATTTTAGGGGTAAGCACGCAAGGATGCGTGCGCAAGTGTCGCCGCGCCAGGGAAGGCGCGTCGATACGGCCCGCTAAAATCGGTTGGAGAGAGGGAACCCGCAGGGCTAGGATGCCGGGGCGCGCTTCTTGATGACTTCTTGTCGCGCCACAAGAAGTCATTCGCCATCGCCCGGCGATAGAGGGCGGGAATTACGATAGAAAGCTGGCTTAGAAAGCTATTTTGGGGCTGGACCTTAACCTAAACAGAAAAGAATAATCGGACTTCGATAGGCGATGGGCACTCTGGCGACGCCCACCGAGCCTAGCGGGATGCATGGCGCACCTCCCTGTGCGCCACCCTCCGGGCGACTTCGTCGTGCTAATTTGCTCCCGGCAAATTAGTGAACCGGAGCTAAACCTCGCTCCCGCTGAGCTATCAGCGGAACATACAAAAAAGCCCCCTGCTCGTATGAGCAGGGGGCTTTTTTGTATGTTTGGTGGAGCCTAGCGGGATCGAACCGCTGACCTCAACACTGCCAGTGTTGCGCTCTCCCAGCTGAGCTAAGGCCCCAAAAGAGGTGCGCATGATAGGCTCGGGACCGAGGACTGTCAAGACCTTTACTTAAGAAATTTCAGCCAGTTAGCCACCCTGAGCAGGGTTTGGGCGTTCTGACGAAAATTCCAGCATTTAGTACTCTCTACTCTTGTTCGTGAGGAATATGCTGAACGCTGGCACCAAAACTTCGCCCTTGAGTGCGAGCTGAGCGGAAACCAATTTTAGGGGGTAAGCAAACAGGACGTTTGCGCAAGTATCGTCAGGCCAGGGACGGCCTGTCGATACGGCCCGCTAAAATTGGTTGGAGCGAAGGAACCCGAAGGGCCGCGCTCCGGGGCTGTACGTACCCATTCATAGGTTACACCTTTGTCTACATACATAGGTAACAGTTTTTAAACTGATAGGCACTGCCATGTGGAGGTGCCTATGCCTTGGAAAGAGACAACGCCTATGAACCAGAAACTTACATTTATTGCCGA
>NZ_JAULRT010000030.1 GCF_030518215.1 Gilvimarinus algae | reverse complement strand
CAGTTTGCCAAGGTCAAGGACAACCGCATCAAACAGTGGCGGGATCAGGAGTACCGCTACGACCCGTGGGGCAACCTGATCGAGAAGCGCTCGGGGCATAGCAAGCTGCAAAGCTTCAGCTACGACTGCGAGAACCGGCTGGTGCGGGCAGAGACGTTGGTCAATGGCAAGCTGGCAAGCCGAGGCGAGTACCGTTACGACAGCCTTGGGCGGCGGGTGGCCAAGCGGGCTGAGATCAACGGCGAGGTCGAACAGAAGCGCTTTCTGTGGCAAGGCTTGCGGATGCTGCGGGAGGAAACGCCTGGGCAGAACATCCTGTACCTTTACGAGCCGGGTAGTTATGCGCCGT
>NZ_JAULRT010000029.1 GCF_030518215.1 Gilvimarinus algae | reverse complement strand
TTACCTTTCAGCCCGGCGTCAACGAAGACCTGGGAGCCACCGCCGTTTGGGGCTCACAACAGGTCAACGTATTTGAAGGCGCACGCTACGATGGCGTGTTTGGCCTCTGGTATGGCAAAGGCCCGGGTGTTGATCGCACCGGCGATGTGCTGAAACACGCCAATGCCTTTGGTACCTCGCCAGTGGGCGGCGTACTGGCCGTGGCCGGTGATGACCACGCCAGCAAATCTTCTACTCTGCCGCATCAGAGCGACTACGCGTTCATGGACGCGATGATACCGGTGCTGTACCCATCCGGTATTCAGGAGATGCTCGACTACGGTCTGTATGGCTGGGCGATGTCCCGCTACAG
>NZ_JAULRT010000010.1 GCF_030518215.1 Gilvimarinus algae | reverse complement strand
CGTTGGCGGACGATCTCGCGGTTGCGGGCCTGGCTGCGGGTTTCGTCGCATTGCAGGATCAGTGCGCCTTCTTTGGTCCAGCGGCGTCCGGCCAGGCGTTTCAGCCGTGCCTTTACCGGATCGGGTAGTGATGGCGAGCGTGCCGCCTCGAACCGCAATTCCACGGCCGTGCTGACCTTGTTTACATTCTGCCCGCCGGGACCGCTGGCCCGAACAAAGTGTTCGGTCAGTTCCCAGTCTTGAATGGTGATTTGATCGGTGACGCGTAGCATGGCCATTTTTAGCCCGAGCATTGGCAAAC
>NZ_JAULRT010000028.1 GCF_030518215.1 Gilvimarinus algae | reverse complement strand
TCGGGATGGTCCCGAACAGGCTGTCCAGCCCAAATCCTATGCCAAAACCGATCCCAAGACCGGCAACTAACTCGATCACCATCCGCCAAGCCTGATTGGCCATGGAATAGTGTTCGTCCGCGCGGGGTTTCGGGGACTGGGCCACTTTCGCAGCCTCGATCCGGGCTTCCAGACGCTCTAGATCGCGTTTCTGGTCGGGATCGGTCACGCGCAAAACCCCCTTTGGACGGTTGGCCCTGTGCTACGGTGCAGCGGAGCCTGAGTCAAGCGCGCAAAACGCCCTTGCACGCACCACCTAACCCATTGAAAAACAACAATACCCCGAGTCGAACGGCGCGGCATTCTGGCCCCTGCTGCGACCTGTTAGCGCCCACATCAGCCATTTCC
>NZ_JAULRT010000027.1 GCF_030518215.1 Gilvimarinus algae | reverse complement strand
AGCTTTTACCGGCTCGGGCAGTTTGATGTAAGAGACGTTACCAATGGCAGCGTCTCATACTGGAGCCTAAAAGTGTAACCCATGTATATGGACACATGTGTTACCTATGTATGCGGACTATACAGGGTGTCCTCTTTTGAGCACTTTTCTGGACAAGCAGAAAAGCGCTTCGCCCGCCCGGCGATTGAGGGCTAAATTAACGTCGCGCCCACCAACCCCAAAATCCCAATCTGCGCCAACAACGCAATCCCAAAGAAGTAACTACGCGGGCTTGGGTTCTTCTCCGTCGCTATGGCGTAGTACAGCACCATATGAACAATGCGCGCGAGTGCATACACCACCACAAAAATCCCGAGCCAGCGCGGGTGAGCGCCGGCAAACATGCCGAGAAATACACTGCCGAGAAACAGCGGCATATTCTCCAGAGAGTTCATAAAGGTGCGGTGGGCGCGAAAGACAAACGAATCGTGGGACAGCGAATCGCTGATCTTTCCGGGCACCGCGCCGGGTTGTTTGGCTTTGCTGGTGGCGGCGACCAGTGCCTGCACGAACAGGGTAACCAGTGCGATAAAGGTGCCGATAAACGTGATGGAATAGTCGTAGTTCACAGGGTGACTCCTTAGCAGGCTATAGAAAATTTTTGTATTGTCGCTGCGGCGTTGAAAGCCCGCCCCGAACACGGTTCTCAACGGTCTTTTACCCACAGTAGCAGGCGATTGTTGGCGGGCATGGGGTAATCGTCTTGTAAGCGTAGCTGGTGCCGCGCCGCCAGGGTTTGTAAATCTTCAATATTCCGGATGCCGCTTAGTGGGTCGCGCTCGCGCAGCATTTGGTCAAAGGCCGCGTTGCTCTCGCTGGTGTATTGGCCGTTGAGATTAAACGGGCCGTAGAGCGCGAAGAGGCCGCCGTGGGGCAAGTGCTCGTCCACTTGCGCAAACAGGGTTTCAACCAAAGGCCAGCTGACAATGTGTGCGGTGTTGGCCGAAAACACGGCGTCGAACTCGCCCGGCCACTGGGGTGCCGACAAATCCAACACCACCGGGCGCAGGAGGTTCGCCTGCGGTGCGCTGTCGATCCAGCCGTTGATGCCTGAGTGATTACCTTGGAGATCGCTGGTTTGCCAAATCAGGTGGGGCAAGTGCTCGGCAAAGTGCACGGCGTGTTGACCTGTGCCCGAGCCGATTTCCAGCACCCGGGTGCGGCTGGAAAACGCGCTTTTCAGCGCATCAAGAATTGGCGCTTTGTTGTTTTCACAGGCCTGGGAAAAAGGTAGCGACATAGATCGTAGAGACATAGAAGGTGGCGACATAGAGCGTCAACAAAAAGAGGTGATTGGCGAGTGAGCCCGCCGAGCGGGCTCACTTGAGGGGGCTGTCAAAAGCTATTCAGTACTTAACGCTGCAGCCGTAGGCCTGGGTGGAGGCCTCCTCGACGGGCTTACCGGCCATGGCGGCATCCAGGGCAGCGGCGACGTAGTTTTTGGACTCGGGTATCACATCGGGGTTGGCCGATGAGTTATCGTCAATGGCGCCGGCGTAGACCACCTCGCCCTCGGGGTTGATGATAAACATGTGCGGTGTGGTTTTCGCACCGTAGGCGCGGCCCATGTCGCCGTCCGGGTCCAGCAGGAAGGGAGCGCTGGCGTTGAGGTTGTGAATTTTCGCCTGGTTTTGCGCTTCCACTGGCTGCAGGTAGCCCTGCTTGCCCTCGGCGGAGGAAATCACAGTGAGCCACTTAACGTCTTTGCCGGTGTAGGTTTCCTGCAGCGATTGCATATTGCCGCTGCCGTAATGCTTGCGCACATAGGGGCAATCTTTGTTAAACCATTCCAGCACCAGCCAGTCGCCTTTGTAGTCAGCCAGTGAATGCATCTTGCCTTTGGCGTCCACTTCGGAAAACTCAGGTGCCGCTTCGCCGGGGGTGGCTACAGCAAACGCCAGAGCCGGGAGAGAAAGCACACTGGCCAGTAAACCTTGTTTGAGGATGTTCATCACTGATCTCCTGATGGGGGTTGGAATAATTCGGTCATCATGCGCTCTTGCAACAACTGGGGCAAGAGCTTAGGGGTGTCGGTGCCCGGCGCGTACCAGGCGTAGACCGGCACGGAGTTGCGGCCCAGCTCGGCAAGCGCCTCGGTGATGGCCGGGTCGTGACGGGTCCAGTCCGCACGTATAGCCAATACGTTGTGTTTGGCGAAGAGTTCACTGGTGTGGGCAGTATCGAGCACCAGCTTTTTGTTGACCTGGCAGGTAATGCACCAGGCGGCGGTGTAGTCGATAAACACCGGGCGCCGCTCGGCGAGCGCGCGCTCGATGCGCGCGCGATCGTACCCTTGCCAGAGGCTTTGCCCGGCGGTGGCCGAGTTTGCGTCGCCCGCGGCGGGCAGGTAGGCAAAGGCGGCAATCAGCCCGGCCGCAGCCGCGCCAGTACCGATAAAGCGCCAGGCGCGCCCGCTCTGGCCGCCGAGCCAGAGGCAAAAGGTCAGCCACAGGGCCAGGGCGCAGGCGATCAGCCAGCCGCTATCGCCCAGCAGCCTGCCCAGGACCCAGGCCAGCCAGATCACCGTGGCGTAAAGCGGGAAGGCAAAAAACTGGCGCAGCCGGTCCATCCAGGGGCCGGGCCTGGGCAGCCTGCTCAGCAGTGCCGGCGAGAGGGTCAGCAGCAAAAAGGGCGCCGCCAGGCCGGCGCCGAGACCGAGGAAAATCGCCATGGCCGAGGCTGCGGGCAATATGGCTGCCGCACCCAGTGCGGCGCCCATAAAGGGGCCGGTGCAGGGCGCGGCGACAAACACGGCGAGCACGCCTGTGACAAAAGAGCCGCCCGAGGCGTTGCCCGCCAGGCTCATCAGCTTGTGGCCGAATTCAAACACGCCGCTGAACGCCAGCGCCATCAGCCAGAACAATACGATCAGTGCCAGTACCACCGCTGGCGATTGCAGCTGAAAGCCCCAGCCGATGGCCGCGCCGCCGGCGCGCAGTGCCAGCAGCAAGGCGCCCAGGGCGGCAAATGTCACCAGCACGCCACTGCTGTAGAGCAGGCCCTCGCGTGTGCGGGCCCCGCCGCTGGCGCCGCTGTTGATCAGCCCGAACAGCTTGATGGAGAGCACGGGAAAGACGCAGGGCATGAGGTTGAGAATCAAGCCGCCAGCGAAGGCGGCGAGCAGCAGTAGCCACAGTGCTTGCGCCTGCCCCTGTTGGGGCGCCTGGCTGCCCAGCGCCACGGCGGGTAACTCCCAGGCGCTGCCGCCCTGGGCGATGACAAAGCCGGTGGTGGCGGGCAGAGCGGCGCCGGGTTGGCGCTCGAAACGGTAGCGGTAGCCGCCCTCGGCGGGCTCGATGTCAGGTTTACCGGCGCCGAGCAGGGCGCCATCGAGCGGGAACACTTGCGGCGCATCGCCCTCGCCCTGCAGGTGCAGCCAGAGGGCGTTGTTGCTGCCGGTGAGTAAACTCGCCGCCTGCCAGGGGCTGGCCTCGGCGCTGCGCGGTACTCGCGCGGCAAAGGTGTTGAGTCGCTCGCGCTCACTTTCTTGCCAGCGCGCCTCGGGCTCAACCGGCAGGTTCAGGTTCATCTTTCCAAAGCCTGGAATGCAATCGACTTTGCACACCAGCCATTCGAGATCCACCGTCAGCTCTACCGATTCAGCCCCCGCCTCGGGCGCGAGGTTAAACAGGTAGGCGACATTGCCTTCGTAGCCGAGGTTGGTCAGGTGCTCAATGGGCAGGCGCTGGGGATAGGGCCACTGGATGGGGCCCGCCTCGGCGCCCTGCACTGCCATATCAAAGCGCGGGGCGGCACCCGAATCGCCGGCGTTGCGCCAGTAGACATGCCACTCGGGGTCTACCTCAAAGTAAAACCCCAGTGGCTGTGATTCTTTCGCTGCCAGCGCTTCGGGCGCCAGCCAGCGCACGGTGACATGGTCGCCGCTGGCGGTGGCTTGGGCCAGAGCCTGGCCGGTGCACAGCAGCAGCGCCAGGGCCAGCGTCCATTGTTTCAGCATAAATAAACCCGCTCGCCGGAATGTGATTGTCATGATGCCACAGGCTGGCGATCAATCTGATCATCGGGTGCCGACTTTTCAAAGTGTGTTGTCATAAAACGATAATAACCGTTTCTGATAATACGCTGCCCCTGATATTCATTTATTGAAGTTGTCGCCGCTATGATCCGCCGATGTTTTCTGGCCGCCCTGTTGTGGATGTGTTCATTACCGCTCCTTGCCCAGGAGGTGTCTTCAAGCTCCGGGCCCAATGGTGTTGCCTCGTACGTTGAGCTCGACCGGGAGGCGTTTTTAATGGCGCTCTATGTGCCGGGTATGGCCAGCACGGCTCAGGCCGCGCTGTCTGCAGCGGGCTCGCGTGCACTGGTTCTCAAGTTTACCGCCGATCGCATGACCGCAGGCAAGCTCTCGCGTTTGTTTTTGCAAAGCATCGCGATCAACGCCAACCCGCAAGTGCAACGCGCCAGCGCCGACTCGCTCGCGGTGTTTTTTAACGCGTTTAAAGGCAGCCTGCGCCCGGGCGATGTGCTGACGCTCAGCGAAAAAACCAACGCCAGCGGCGTGCGCGTTTATCTCAATGGCCAGACCCTGGCGAACATTGAAGATCCGCAATTTTTTAATTTGCTTTTGCTCGCCTGGGTGGGCGCCGTGCCGCCGAGCACCGAATTTAAAGCGGCGCTGCTGGGGCAGTACGAGCCAGAGGATCTGGCCCGCTTTGAACAAATCGCCCCGAGCGCCGAGCGCGAGGCCGCCATTGCCGCGTGGGTTGCGCCCGACACGCAGAAAGAGATAGCGAATACTGCTGACTCAGAGGTCGCGTCGGCGTCGCAGAGCGCTTCGGTTACCGTGGCTGAGCCAGAGCCAGAGCCAGAGCCTGAGCCCGAGCCGCAAACGCCAGCCGCTGAGCCGGTTGAATCAACGCCCGCCTCTGTCGCTGCCGCCGAACCCGAACAAGTCGCGCCAGTGGCCGAGCAACGTAGCAGCCAGGCTCCGGCGCCCGAGCTGGTTGCGCCCGAGCCGCTGGCCACCGAACCTAAGTCGCTGGCCCTCGCGCCAGCGGTGGTCGCCGCGCGCGTTGAAGAAGAGGAGGACCTGCCGGATTTTTCCGCCGCGTCGCTGGAGGTTTTGCAGGATTACACCGCTTTACTGGTCAAGCTCACCCATGAGCACATCCACTACCCGCGCCGCGCCATGAAACTGCGCCAGACTGGCAGTGTGCGCATGGCGGTGGTGATCGACGCGGCCGGCGAGTTGCTGGAAATGCGCCCGTTGCTGGAGTCGGAGTACAAACAGCTGAACGACGCCGTCGAGCGCGCCGTTGAAGAGGCCGCGCCCTACCCGCCGCTGCCGGCCGCGCTTTCGGCCGAGCACTTTGAATTTGTCTTTCCGATTACCTTTATGCTGGAGAGCTAAAGACGCTTGTGAGCTATACTCGCGGTACGTTGAGGATAGCCTATGCAAGACCAAACGACACTGGCGTTTATTCTGCTGCAACTGTTGGCGCTGTTGCTGGTGGTGACCTGTGTGCTGGGGTTGGTCGCCTGGCGCTTTCGCAAACGCTACCGCCGGCTGATGCGCGCCTATGTGCGTTTGAAAAAACGCCGCAGCAACGGCGGTGTTTCCGCCACACCCACGCAGTCCACCGCGCCCGAATCTGACCCCGCCCCCGGTATAGACTGGGCCGCCCTGCAGCAAGACGCGCTGGATCGCTATCGCAAAAGTACGGGCAAGACTCTGGGCGACTTTAACGGCAAAGACCCTTTCAGTGCGCGCATTGCCTCCATTCGCTATCTCTACCTCAAGGCCGAAGCCGAGGCCGAACACGCCGATACCCCGCATCGCCAATGGCAGCTGCTGGAAAAGGCGCTGGCAGGGCTGGTCACCACCCTTTTGCAGAACATGCGGCCGGTGAAAGCCCAGGAGCAGGACACCGGCGCGTTGATGAAGCAGCGAATTCACGCGCTGCAACATGTGGAGCAAGACAACGTCCTGCTGCGGGCTAAAAACGAAAACTACGGCGCGGAGCTTAAAAAACTGCGTACCTTTCAACAGAAATACCGCACCCTTCTGACTCAACTGGATGCCCCCAGAATTGTTGAAAGCCGTGAGGCTATTGAGCGCTCGGGCCTCAACAAGCTCTCGGCCATTCACGACTCGCACGAGCAGGTGGTGCAGCGCATGCACAGGCACGTAAAAGGCGAGCCTCACGAGGCGTTTTACCAAGACAAAAAGCCACTCATGGGGCATTTGCAGGAGCTGCACGATGGCGTTGAGGAGTATCGCGAAAAACTCGGGCAGTACCGCCGCCAGCTGAAAGCGCCTGAGGATCAGGACACGCGTTTATCCATGATCCGCACCCTGCGCGATAACAATCAGGCGCAGCGCAATACCATTGTCGATTTGCGCCGCGAGCTCAAGTGCCTGCAGCGGGCCATGGTGGATGAACAGCGCGACCCGGGCGCGGGCGATACCGTAAAACTTGAGCGCATGGTCAGCGAGTGCGAGGCCTGCATCGCCACACTGGAGAGCGAGGTGCAGTATTTGCACGACCAGCTCGAGAGCCGCACCGATGACCAGCCAGATGGCGACGGAGAAAGTCCTGACTCTCTTAGCGCAACCTTGCTTGGCTTTGCCCTGGCGGTGATTGAAAAACACAGTTTTAACGAGGTGCTGGCGCTGGTCAGAGACACCTTGGTACAACTCAATATCCAGTTTGCCCTACGCCAGTGTCATGGCGACAAATCGGCCGTTATCAACACCACCGGACGGGCCGATGCAGTCGTAAAGCAGCAGCTTCACCGCCTTGCCTCGGGAGAGTGGCGCCAGGAGGCGGACACCGGGCTCGAGTATTCGAGTGTTTGCCTACAGGTGTTTGTACCGAAAGACGCGTTTTTTGGTCTCGACGCGGACACACTCATCCGTTTGCTGGATGTGATACACGGCCTGGTGCATTTACAGTTGGATCACCTAGCCGATATTGAGAGGCTGGAGGGGCATCACCACCAGGTGGTGCAAATGGCCGAGCGGGTGCGCGCCGGGGTGACCAATATTGATATCCAGTACGCCTACAACACCGAGGAAACCAAGCGCGTAGTGGACAACCTGATTATCGAGATGCGTCAACTGGTTACCGTACTGGATATAGACGAGGACATGCGCGTGGTCTTCGAGGCCGCCATTACCGAAGCCCAGCAGCGGTTTGCCTTATTGTATGGCGCGGGTAGTGCGGTGGACCGGGAGATCAGCGCCCTGTCGCAGACGCTGGACGAGCTGGAAAAATAAGTCGCCGCGCTGTATTGGGCAGCGCGGCGATTTCTATCAGAAGAGTACGCGGCAGCGAATGGTGCCTTCGATATTGCGCAGCTGTTCCAGTGCGGTCTCGCTGTAGGGTGAGTGCACATCCAATACCACGTAGCCCACCTTGTCGTTGGTTTGCAGGTACTGGGACGAGATGTTGATGTTGTTGTCGGAAAACACCCGGTTGATGGCCGAGAGCACGCCGGGGACATTGGCGTGTACGTGCAGCAGACGATGGGCATCCGGGTGCTCGGGCAGCGCCACCTCGGGAAAGTTGACCGAGGTAATGGTGGTGCCGTTATCGGAGTAGCGCACCAGCTTTTCGGCGACTTCCACGCCGATGTTTTCCTGGGCTTCCTGAGTGGAGCCGCCGATATGCGGCGTGAGGATGACATTGTCGAGACCGCGCAGCGGGCTGACAAACTCGTCGTCGTTGCCCTTGGGTTCCACCGGGAAGACATCGATGGCGGCGCCGGCGATGTGTTTGTTTTTGATTGCTGCGGCCAGGGCGTCAATGTCCACCACCGTGCCGCGCGAGGCGTTGATCAGGTAGGCGCCTTTTTTCATCAGGCCCAGTTCGCGCTCGCCAATCATATTCTTGGTGGCGCCGGTCTCGGGCACGTGCAGGCTGACGATGTCCGAGCTCTGCAGCAGCTCATCCAGCGAGCGCACCTGCGAGGCGTTACCCAGCGGCAGCTTGGCGACGACGTCGTAGAATTTCACCTTCATGCCCATCGACTCGGCCAGCACGCTGGTTTGGCTGCCGATGGAGCCGTAGCCGATCAGGCCCAGGGTCTTGCCGCGAATCTCGTAGGAGCCGGCGGCGGATTTCAGCCAGCCGCCTCTGTGGCAGACAATGTTTTTCTCGGGGATGCCGCGCATCATCAAGATGGCCTCGGCCACCACCAGCTCGGCCACCGAGCGGGTATTGGAGTAAGGGGCATTAAACACCGCCACACCGTGCTCCTGAGCCGCCTGCAGATCTACCTGGTTGGTGCCAATGCAAAAGCAGCCGGCGGCGATCAACTTGGGCGCGTTTTCAAACACGCGGCGGGTCAGTTGAGTGCGCGAGCGCAGGCCGACGAAGTGCGCGTCCTGAATTTTCTCGATCAGCTCGTCTTCGGCCAGCGCCGTTTTCAGGTACTCGATGTTTTCGTAGCCGGAGGCGTGCAGGGTTTCAATGGCGCTTTGGTGCACGCCCTCTAACAGCAGGAACTTGATCTTGCTTTTGTCCAGTGACTTCTTGGCCATAGTCGGTCAGACCTCAGCGAGCGGGAGTGAATTGGGGGTGGAGCCTGAGTGCACACGATCTGAAGCAGTGCGCCGGCAAAGGTTCGCGGGAACCGATTCGCCGAGCAGGCCCTGGAAAAGGGCGCGATGATAGCACAAATGGGCGCTGGCGTAGAACGGTTAAGACCCTAACGCGAGGGGCGGTTAAGCGGTTTATGCGGCCGGCTCAACGGCCACCACCTCGATGCGGTGGCCCGTCTCGTCGCGTTGGTAGTGCCAAGCGACGTCCACGTCAAACAGGGTCATGGCGTAGCGCCGCTCCGGGTCGGGTGTCTGGTACTGCGGGCGCGGGTCCTGAGCCAGCAGTTGCTCGATCAATGGCCGCAGTGGCTGGCCGAGGCGGGCGCTTTCTCGCTCGCACTGGGCGCTGGCTTTGTCGCCAAAGGTCACGGCCAGCCGCGGGGGCGGCTCGGGCGCAATCTGGTTGCTGGCGTTGGCCACGGCATCGGCGTAGGGCACATAGGGTTTGATATCCAGCACCGGGGTGCCGTCGAGCAGGTCGTGGCCGCTGATGTGCAGGCGGGTGCCGCCCTGGGTTTGCTCGATACGATCGAGTTTCACCACCGACAGCCCAAGGCGGTTGGGCCGGTTGGGCGAGCGGGTGGCGAAGACACCGAGGCTGCGGTTGCCGCCGAGACGTGGCGGCCGGACCCGGGGGCGAAATTCGCCCGGCGCAAACCGGTGGAAGACAAACTCCACCCACAGATGGGAGCACTGCTCGAGCCCGGTAAAGGCATCCGGGTGGTCGTAGGGGGGAAGCAATTCGATCACCGCCTGCGCCGCCGGTGCCAGCCCGCTCTGGCGGGGTATACCGAACTTGTCGGTAAAGCAGGAGCGGACAATGGCTATGGCGTTTAGGGTGTACTGCATGGTGTCACTCTGTAGAAGCACAAACCACCAGTTTACAGAGAGATTTGCCGGGTTGCCTGCAGTGTGTCGCGGGCGAGGTCGCGCTGCTGATTGGCACTCTCGGCCAGGCGGGCAATGGAGGCATCCGTGTGCTCTACCGTGGCCAGTACCTTGGCCAAGGATTCGCGGCTGTGATGGGCGCGCTGGCACTCCTCGGCGGACAGGCCGGCGATGCCGGCAATTACCGACTCCATGCTCTGGACCGTGTGCTGAATGTTTTGCAGTGAGCTCTGGGCTGCGCTGGAAAAAGCCACGCACTGGGCCGCGCTCTCCTGTTCGGTGACCAGGCCCGAGGCGGTGGAGCTGACGGTCTGGCGCAGCCGGTCAATCAGCTGCTGGATTTCGCCGGTGGCGTCGTGAGTATTGGCAGACAGGCGGCGCACCTCATCGGCCACTACGGCGAAACCGCGGCCGTGCTCGCCGGCGCGGGCGGCCTCGATGGCGGCGTTGAGCGCCAGCAGGTTGGTTTGCTCGGCCACCCCTTTGATGGTATCGACCACTGCGACTATGTCGTCAGCCGCGCTAGTGAGCGCTTGCATACTTTCGCCCGAGTGAGTGATCTGGCCCTGCAGGCGGCTGACCTGATCCACCACATCGCCCATCTGGTGCTTGCCGGTGCGTGCCACCTGACTGGCATCGCGCATCTGCTCGGCGGTGGTTTCCAGCTGGCGGCGCATGTCCTCCAGCGCGGTTTCAAAGCGGGTGATGGCGTCGTCCACCTGCGTCATTTCCCGGCGCTGCTGCTGAGCATCGGCCCGGCAGCTGGCGCTGGTGGCGGCGTTTTGCTCGGCGGTGCTGGCCGAGTGCTCCGTGGCCTCGATAACGCTGGCCAGGGTTTCGCGCAAGACCCCAAAAAGCTTGTTGAGGCTGCGGCTGATATCGCCCACCTCGTCGCTGCGGCTGGCATTGAAATGGGTGGCGAGGTTGCGCGTTTGCGCGGCGGTTTGAATCTCGCCGGCCAGGCGCACCATTGGGCCGGCCAGGTAGCGGGAAAAGAAAAAGGCGGCGACGGCGGCCAGGGCGATTAACACAAACGTGGCCACCGCGATGCTGGTGGCGACTTTGCCGCGCAGCTGATTGAGCGCGGCAAAGACTTCGTCCGGGGCCTGTTGCACCACCAGAGCGTAGGTGGCGCCGCCGATGTTCACAGGCTCCCAGGCGGTGTAGACGTCCCGGCCGAGATAGTCGGTGGCCATATCGGCGCCGGAGCCACCGTTAAGGGCGGCCCTCACCGGTTGGGTGTCCGGGCGCAGCCAGCCGGCCGCGTTTTCCTTGCGGCGAATCTCTCGGGTTTCGCTTTGGTAGCCCGCCGCCTCCAGCTGCTGGTAAAAGGCTGTGGGGTTTTCACTGCGTGCGCGCAGATCGGTTACCAGCACGCCTTGCGGTGAGGTGAGATAAACGTCCCCGGTGTCCCCCAGCCCCATCTCTCGCCACTGGCCGCCGCCGGAGAGAATACGGGTAAAGCGGCTCGCCGGAATCTGCGCCACGAGATAGCCTACCGGGCGGTCGGGGCTGTGGGCGCTGTGGTACACACCGATGCCGATAAACAGGGACAGCTCCCCGTAGGAGAACTCGGCAGGCTCGAAGGCCGAGAGGGCAAAGCGGTCGGGGTTTTTCTCCAGCGCCTCGGCGAGGCGGGCCAACTGCGAGGACTTAAACGGACCCCGGGTTAGGGAGGTGCCGAGCTGCGGGCCCTTGCTGGCCGAGTAGATGACGCGCTTGCGCGGGTGATCGATCAGCATCAGGTCGCTAAAGCCAAAGCGCTGGACAATGTCGTTGAAACTTGTGTGATACTTGCGGTGTTGCTGGCCGTAAATGGTCGCGTCTGAACGGTCGCTCATAGACGCCAATGTGTCCGGCCAGCCGGGGTTGGTCTGCAGGTAAAAGTGCTGAATCAGCTGGGCCTCATAGCTCATTTGTTCCAGCCACTGAGTGACCGACGGGCGGTCACCTGCGCTTTTGCGGGTGTAAACGGGGGCAAAGTTGTTTTGGTACCAGCCGGTGAGTTCTGCGCTCAGGGCGTCTTTATCGGTAATACCCACTTCGTAGCGGTAGGAGTCAAAGGGGCGGACAAACCCGTAGAGCGCCTCTTGGGTCATCCGGCCCTGGGCGAGCGAAGCGAGTAAATCCTGATAGCCGTTGAGTGTCGAGCGGATCGCCGCCTCGCGTGCGGTGGCGGTGGCGTGGAACTGGCTCTTGAGGGTGTGTTCAATCGCGCCGGAGCTGTCGCGCAGTGCCAGCGCACCCGTGGTACCCGATGAACCGACAACGGCCACAGCGGTCAGTGCAATGGCGCCTAGCATCAAGCGAGTGGATATTTTCACAGCAGGCCTCCGTTCAGTGAGGCCACAAAACTAAGTGGCTTGTGTGACGGATTTGTTACCGCCAGGCGAAACTTTTATGTGGTTTTTGGCGACTCGCCAAAAACCCGGCAGTGCGGTTTCTTGAGTGTTTCTGCGCGCGTTTTATGTCAAAAAATCAGAGGCTTTTTGAGGTGTGGATGACGATAATCAGACTGTTGTTCGGTGCCCTTTTGCTGGCGGCCCCGCTCGCGGCGTGGGCGGGGGTCAATGAAACCATCGACTACCACTACTACGAGATCGAAGACCCGGCGTTGACCGAGCTGAGCCTGGCCGAGAGTCTGGATAAGGCCTCACCGGTTGAGCATGAATCGCGCACCTTGCACGGCTTTAACCGCTGGTCGATTCGCTGGCAGGTGTGGACGCAGCCAACCGACAGCGGCTGCGCTATTAAGGACGTCAAAGTGGATCTTGATTCGCTGATGCAGCTGCCTGAACTGGTCAGTGAAAGCGCCGAGGTGCAGCAGGCGTTTAACGATTATGTCGAGGTGCTGCAGCGCCATCTTATCGGCCACTATGTGGTGGCCATTCAGGCAGCGAATAAAATCGATATTCGGCTGCTGAAACTCGAGCCGATGGAAAGCTGTGAAGCCCTCACCCGCCACGCCGATGAGATCGCCGAGGCCATCGTCGCTGAGCACCGGGAAAAAGAAGCCGCCTTCGACAAAATGACTGACTACGGCGCCGAGCAAGGGGTGAGCTTACCCAGAGAGTAAGGCTCACCCACCGCTCATCGGCGCTTATAGCGGGCGAGGCTCGCCCGCTAGTTACTTGTCCTGATAGTAGTGGTTCAGCACCGACCAGGCTTCTTTTTTCACGCCTTTGTCCGATACCAGACCTTTGCGGTTCCAGAAATCCTGAATGTCTGCCAGGGGCCGGCGCGGCGAGCGGAAGTCTTTGAGTATCCAGGGCGTCATGCCACGCACAAAGCTCATCTTGTCGATCATGCTGAGGTTGTGGCGGTAGACATCGGCCTGATAGTCCTCGCTCCAGCGGGTGTCTTTGTCGGCGTGGTAGCCGGCCAGAGCACCGGCGCCAAACTCACTGATGATGACCGGCTTGTTGTAGTCGGAATGCCACTTAAGCTTGGCGCACTCGGCAGGCTTCTGGGCGTACCAGCCGCAATAGGTGTTGATGCCGATCACGTCGACCATGGCCGAAAGCGGGTCGTCGATGTGTTTGCCCTCGGCCGTTTCGCTGGAGGTGTCGAGCGCGGCGGTGATCAGCCGGGTGCTGTCCATGGCGCGGGCTTTGTCGGCGAGCTTGCCGATAAATTGCAGACGAGCTTCAGACTTTGGCGTTTCATTGGCCATGGACCAGAGGATGACTGAGGCGCGATTTTTGTCGCGGCTGATCATCTCGGTCAGTTGCTGCTCGGCTTTGGCGTAGACGTCCGCGCGTTCAAACAGGACGGTCCAGTACACCGGAATTTCTGACCAGACCAGCAGCCCCATTTCGTCGGCCATGCGGACCATATGTTCGTTGTGCGGGTAATGGGCCAGACGCACAAAGTTAACGCCGAGCTCTTTGGCCATGCTGAGCAGTTGGCGGGCGTCTGCCTGGCTCCAGGCGCGCCCGTCGTGCAGCGCCGACTCTTCGTGAATGCTGATGCCTTTTAAGTAAATGGGCTCGCCATTGAGCAGAATGTCCTCGCCGCGGGTGGCGATGGTGCGAAAGCCTATGCGGTCTTTGATGACCTGGCCTTTGTGCTCCAGCTCAAGGCTGTAGAGCTTGGGGTTGTCCGGGCTCCAGAGCTCCGGGGTAGCCTTAAACGAAAAGGGCGTCTGCTGGCCGGAGGCCTCAAGGCGCGTTTCAAGCGCCAGCTCGGGGATGCGCACGCTGACCTTAGCTGCGCCCTCGTTAAGCGCCACCCAGCCACTGATGCCAGTACCGCTTGGGTCGAGATGAAGGTTGTAATCGCGAATGTGCTGCTTGGGCAGCGCCAGGAGCTTGACCGAGCGGGTAATGCCGCCGTAGTTCCACCAGTCGGTATTGACCGTGGGCACCTGATCGCGGGCGCGGGCGTTGTCGACTTTGACCACCACAAAGTTGGTCCCGTCTTTTAGCTGCTCGGTGACATCGAACTCAAAGGGGGTAAAACCGCCCTCGTGGCTGCCGACTTTCTCGCCGTTCACATAGACAATGGCGTGGTAATTGACCGCGCCAAAACGCAACCGGTACTCGGTGTTGCGGTCTTTGTTCAGGGCAAAATCGCGCTGGTACCAGACCGTGCCCTCGTAGAAAAAGAGCTCATCGGCCTGGCTGTTCCAGTCACCGGGCACATCCAGGGTGTCGGCGGTGGCAAAGTTGTACTCTATCAGGTCACTTTTGTTCTGCATCTTGGCGTTTTTAAAGTAACCGTGGGTGTGTTCCTGATAGCGGTGGTTGTAGTAGCCGTTTTCGTAGGGGTCGACGATATAGTGCCACTGCCCGTCCAGGCTGAGGCCGTCACGGGCCGAGGGGTTTTGCGTCAGCGGGCTGGCCTGGGTGCACCACGCCAGCAACAGCGCCAGTGCGGGCAGAAACCTCAGAGAATGCAGGGGTCTAATCATGATCTTGTCCTTCGCCTTTATTATGGGATTTATCGCATCAATTGTAGGGAGTGGGCGTCTGTTGCAGCAATCGGGCTAGTGTAAGCAAGTGCAAACCGCCGTGAAGTGGTATTCTTTGGTGCATGTTTTATGTATATGAAATTTCATATATATTGTTCTGAGGGTGGGCGCAATGGATCCGGTAACCTTTTACAAATGCCTGGCGGACGACACCCGTCTGCACTGCGTTCTGTTGGTGGAACAGACGGGCGAGCTGTGTGTCTGCGAGCTGGTGGCGGCCATTGGTGAGAGCCAGCCCAAGGTATCCAGGCATCTGGCGCAACTGCGAGAGTGCGGATTGCTACAGGGCCGGCGCCGCGGGCAGTGGGTGTACTACCGTTTGAACCCGCATCTGCCCGTGTGGGCGATTGCGGTTTTGGCCCAGACCTCCGCCGGCAATCAGGCCTATTTGTCTGAGGCCATGGCCCGGCTGGGGCGCACGGCAGAAGACAGAGCGCTCTGCTGCGATTAGGGATGTTGGTTTTCGACGGGTTTTTGCGCCCAGGTATATATGAAATTTCAGATATGGTGAGTGAATGCTTAAACTCTTGTTTGTCTGTACCCACAACGCCTGTCGCAGTGTGCTGGCGGAAGTGACGGCCAACCGTCTCGGTGAGGGACGTATTGAGGCGGCCAGCGCGGGCAGCGCCCCGGCCGGGCGTGTGCACCCTTTGACGCTGGCGTATTTGCAAGCTCAGGGGGTTGCCACTGATGGCCTAAAAAGCCAGGGCATGGATGAGTTTGAAGATTTTTCTCCCGATCTGGTGATTACGGTGTGCGACCGCGCTGCCGGCGAAGCTTGCCCACTGTGGCTGGGAAACACCGCAAAGGCGCACTGGGGGCTGCCGGACCCCTCGCACAGCGACGCCAGCTTTGGGGCTGTGGTGGAGGTGCTGGAGCGGCGCATTCGCGCGCTGCTTAACGCCGGCGCCGAGCAGCTGTCGGGTGAAGCTCTGCAGGCGCTGGCCAACAGCGTGGCGGACCAGGAGCCCTACCGTGGCTGATCTACCCAACCTCAATCCCGAAGCGCTACCGGCGATTGATAGCGCAGCACTCGGCAATCCGGTTGCCCGCACGGCGCGCATTCTTTTGTTGTATGGCTCTCTGCGGCCGAGGTCTTTTAGCCGCCTGGCGGTGGAGGAGGCCCAGCGAATACTCGAGCGCTTGGGGGCTGATACCCGGGTGTTCAATCCCTCCGGTTTACCGCTGCCCGATGACGCCGAGGCGGATCATCCCAAGGTGGTGGAGTTGCGTGAGCTGGCAAGCTGGTGCGACGGTATGGTCTGGTGCTCACCGGAGCGTCACGGCGCCATGACCGGCATTATGAAAGCGCAAATTGACTGGATACCGCTCAGCCTCGGCGCGGTGCGGCCGACCCAGGGCAAAACCCTGGCCGTCATGCAGGTCTGTGGTGGCTCCCAGTCTTTTAACGTGGTCAATCAACTGCGGGTGCTGGGCCGCTGGATGCGTATGCTCACCACCCCCAATCAGTCGTCGGTACCCAAGGCTTTCCTGGAGTTCGATGAGGCGGGGCGAATGAAGCCCTCGGCTTATTACAACCGCATTGTGGATGTGATGGAGGAGCTGATGAAATTTACGGTGCTGGTTCAGGGACGTGAGGACTATTTGGTCGACCGCTACTCCGAGCGGGTGGAAAGCGCGGCTGAGTTGAGCCGGCGCGTCAATCAAACATCGATTTAACACAGGGGGCTTTATGGGGGCTTTTGAGCGATTGTTATCCGTCTGGGTTGGTGCGGCCATCCTCATCGGGGTTTTGCTCGGCAGTGTGTTCCCCGAGCTGTTTACCCTGGTGGCCGGGCTTGAGTGGGCGCGGGTTAACCTGCCGGTGGCGGTGCTTATCTGGCTGATGATCTACCCAATGATGGTGCAGGTGGACTTTTCCTCCATGGCCGAGGTGGGACGCAACCCCCGGGGTTTGTTGCTGACTCTGGTGATCAACTGGTTGATCAAGCCTTTCACCATGGCTGCCCTGGGGGTGTTGTTTTTCAAATACGTGTTTGCCGGCTGGGTGGAGCCCGAAACTGCTGAATCATACATCGCGGGCATGATTCTGCTGGGTGTGGCGCCCTGTACGGCCATGGTGTTTGTCTGGAGCCAGCTGACCCGAGGTGATGCCAATTACACCCTGGTGCAGGTGTCCATTAATGATGTGATTATGATTTTTGCGTTTGCGCCCATCGCCGGGTTGTTGCTGGGCGTAACCGACATTGTCGTACCCTGGCAAACCCTGCTGGCGGCCACGCTCTTGTACGTGGTTCTGCCGTTGGTGGCTGGCGTGTTGACCCGGTATCTGGTGTTTCACGGTAATCGAACTGCGCTCGGGCGCTTTCTGGCAGGCTGCAAACCTTTTTCCATACTCGGTTTGCTGGCCACGGTGATCTTGCTCTTTGGCTTTCAGGCGGAGCGCATTCTGGCCCAGCCGCTGGCGATTGTCCTGATTGCCATACCGCTGTTGTTGCAGACCTACGGTATTTTTGCCTTCAGCTATTTTCTCGCCCTTCGTCTCAGGCTGCGCCATCAGGTCGCAGCGCCGGCCTGCATGATCGCCACATCCAACTTTTTTGAGCTGGCAGTGGCAGTGGCCATTTCATTGTTTGGCCTGCACTCGGGCGCCGCCTTGGCGACGGTGGTCGGTGTTCTGGTGGAAGTGCCGGTGATGTTGTCCCTGGTGGCGTTTGCGAACCGGACCCGGCATTGGTTCACAAATTAACCAAAAAGAGCGGCTGATGATCAGCCGCTCTTGACGCTTTACGCCTCTACAAGTCTTCACAAAACCGTCTTGTTAGTAACCGCATACGGCTGCTGCCAACGATTGCGAGTCCAATATTCTTCAAAAGTTCCGCTGAAATAAAACCTTCATAAAGCTGTCACGCAAACTTCATAAATCTCATCAACCATAGGCGCCACATGAGCACTGAGCTCGAATTGGGCCGGCATTTTTTGTGTTGCGCCTTTTCAGTCAGCCATGGACTGAGCACATCGAGTGCTGCGAATTACCGGCCACAGGTGGGACCTGTGGCTACTGTTTTTTTCTGCAAGCTATCCATTTTGGGAGAGTTGGAACTTATGAAGATCAAGACCCTGATTAGCGTAAACGCCCTGGCTGCAATGCTGGTTGCCTGTGGTGGCGGTGACATCGAACTGAACCCGTCCAACACTGTGATTGATTCAAACAACACCACCAATAACACCACCAACAACAACGGTGGCGGTGGCAACAGTGGTGATGACAACCCTTGCGCGACTTACACTGAAAACGGCCAGACCCGTCAGGGTAACTTCAGCGATGGCAACTGTACTTACGGCGCCTCTTTCGTAAGCGACACCAACCCGCTGACCGTTGATCTGGACATTCCCGCGCTGGAAAACGGCGGTATTCACATCTTCGAAAACAGCCTGTGGGTGGGTGAAGATGTTGACTCTGCGGACGCTGCTTCCGGCGTTCAAATTCCGCAAGAAGGTGAAGGTCCGGTTCTGAACATTGAAGCCGGTTCTTTGATTGCTTTCTCTACCTCCAACGACTATGTACGTATCGCTCGCGGTTCTGCCATTAACGCTGAAGGCACTGCCGAGGCTCCAATCATCTTCTCTGCGGTAGCGGATTTGCGTGACGGCGCTGGCACTGAGTCTGATCGCGGCCTTTGGGGCGGTGTACAGATCAACGGTAACGGTATTACCAACAAGTGTACCGATGAGCAGCGTCAAGCCACCGGTAACAATGTTCACAGCTGCCACATCACTGCCGAAGGTCGTCCGGCCACTTACGGTGGTAACAACAACGCCGAGAGCAGCGGTATCCTGCGCTACGTTGTCATCAAGCACGCCGGCTTTGAAGTAGTTGACGGTTCTGAGTTGAACGGCCTGACTCTGAACGCCGTTGGCTCTGGCACTACCATTGAATATGTACAGACTTACACCACTCAGGACGATGGCTTCGAAATGTTCGGTGGCGCGGTTGACCTGAAAAACATCGTTGCCGTTAACGTGGGCGATGACTCTATCGATTACTCTGAAGGCTGGGTCGGTAACATTCAGTTCGCGCTGGTGACTCACACCTCTGGTTCAAACCGCTGTGTTGAAGCCGATAACACGGGTGAAGGTCGCGCCGATGATCTGGCCCCCTTTACCAAAGGTCGTATCTCTAACATGACCTGCATCACCTCAAACGTTGATGAAGGCCAGGGCGATGACCCGAGCTCAAAAGGTGACTCCGAAGGTCCTTTGTTCCGCGAAGGTGCGTTCTTCGAAATGTACAACTCTATCGTAACCGCCAACACTGCGGACATGAGCTCTAACGAGTGCTTCGAGCTGGACGACTCTGAAGGTCCGGAAACCATCGCTGCGGCGGTTGGTGGCTGGTCTGTTGCCAAGAGCAACGTAATTGCCTGTACTGAAGCGACCAAAGCGGGTGTTGATCCGGCCAATGGTGCTTTCGACATCAACGCGTGGCTGGCCTCAGGTGAAAACACCAACAATGTGATCCTGGACGAGAACACCACTGGTGCTCTGCCAGCGGTTGTGATCGAAGGTCTGGACAGCAACCCGCGCGCTTACATCACTGCTGCCAGCATGACCGACGGCAACGGTGGCGCGATCAATGTGCCTGTCTACGACGTGACCATGCTGGAAAACACCTTTGACGCTGCAGCGGCTCCTGCTCTGGGCGACTCTGGTACCAGCAACTTCTTTGAAGCTGTTGACTTCATCGGTGCCGTTAGTGCCGATAACGACTGGGTTGCCGGTTGGACTGTAGGCCTGGATAACTAATCCACCTGCGCCAGCTGTATTGCAAGGCGCCTTTCGGGGCGCCTTTTGCGATAGACCCCGAGCTCTGCCGAGCTCACACGTCACCCGCAAACTCAGTGTTTGGCTTACCGGGTGATAACAACCCAGACCGTTTGGAAAACCGCCTTTAAAAGGTTTCTAAAATGCGCACAATGACTACCAAGCGAAGCCAGCTATCTCTGGCGATTATCGCGGCGTCTGCGGCAATGTTCAGCGGCCAGAGCGCCGTTGCCCAGTCCGACGATGACGATGCGGGTTTAAGTTCTCCGCCATCCATCCAGGCCCCGGTAATTGAAGAGGTACTAACCATTGGTCGCCTGCAAAGCGCGTCCGATTCTATTGTTGACGAGCGCCTGGAACAGGCTTTTGCCGCTGATGTTCTTGGCTTCGACCAGATTTCCCGTGCCGGGGACGCCGATGTGGCCTCGGCGCTTAGTCGTGTTACCGGCCTTACCGTCGTGGACGATCAGTATGTGTACGTCCGCTCGCTCGGTGAACGCTATTCCAGCACCCAGTTAAACGGTGCCGCCGTTCCTTCGCCGGAGCTGACGCGCAACGTTTTGCCGCTGGATTTGTTTCCCTCTTCCATCGTTAAAACCCTGAAAGTGCAGAAGGCTTTCTCGCCCGACCTGCCGGCCACTTTTGGTGGCGGTAACGTCAATATCCGCACCAAGGGTATTCCCGATGATGTGGTATTTGATGTCTCTATTGGCACCGGTTGGGATACGGCCAATGAAGACGACGGCATTTTCTACGCCGGTGGCGACATCGATAATGGTGTGCCCGACGCCTTGAGCCGTGCGATTACCCTGTATCAGGGTAATATCACCACCAACGAAATTGCCCAGTCCATGGTGGGCCAGGGGCAGTCTGTCTCTCCCGAGGTGCGCGCACAAGCGCAGCAAATCAACCGCGACTTGATGCTCAGTCTCAATCGCGATGTGGAGATCACGCCTCAGTCACTGGATCCGGATTACGGCGGCAAGTTGTCGCTGGGTAATTCCTGGTACCTGGGAGATGATTGGCGTGTAGGGGCGCTTGCGAACCTGTCTTACGACCACGAATGGCGCAACAAGAACCAGGAGAAAAAAGGTATCGGTAACCCCGACACCGTGAACTCCGACGTTCAACGGACCTTTGAAGAAGTGCGTCAGTTGGCCGCCATCAATGCGGGTGTCAGCTTTCAGGAGAGGCACACCATTGAGGCCAGTGGCTTTTACATCACCAATGTGGAAGACCAGGCGTCTATCTCCAAGGGCTTCGATGCCAACAATACCCAAGCCGACGGCAGCCAGGTGCTGGATTACAAAACGCGCTATGAAGAGCGCCGCCTCACCGTGGGGCAGCTCACCGGTGATCACGCCTTTGATTTGCGCTTCGGCGATGTCATGGATGAGGTGAATGTCGACTGGTATTACTCCGACTCCACCGCTGAGACGGCGATTCCTAACGAGGTCAATATCCAGGCCTCGAACCGACTTAACCCGCAAACCGGTGAGCTGATTACAACGCGCTTGCTTTCGACCACCAACATGACGACCTTCGGCTTTTTGCAACTGGAAGACAGTGTCAGAAGCTATGGTTGGGACGTGGAGCTGCCGCTGAACTTTGGCGACAACCTGCTGACCTTTACCGGTGGTTACGACTACAGCGATAAGGCTCGCGCCTATTACGGCTACACGGCGGCAATCAACGCGCCGGGTGTGTCTGGCGATGTGCTGACCGGCACGCCGGGTGTGGTCTTGTCCGATGAGAATCTTGCCAGCCTGGACAACAACTTTGATCTGACTATGGACCCCGGCCTGGGCAAAGAGAGTTACATTGCCGCCCAGATGACCGATGCCGCCTACGGTATGTTCGATCTGAACATTGATTACGTGTGGCGTATCACCGGTGGTGTGCGTTACGAGGATTTCCGCCAGGCCGTATTGCCTGTGGATTTGCTCGACTACACCGGCGAGTCGATTGAAGATCTGAACGAGGAGCTCAGCAAAGAAGATCAGAACTACGCTATTAAAGACGACGGCTGGTACCCCTCCTTGGCCGTTACCTTTATGAACCAGGGCTTTATGGGCGCAGATGACTTCCAGGTGCGTGCTTCGGTTGCACAGACCGTGGTGCGCCCGGACCTTCGTGAAGTCTCGGACGTTCAGTACCTGGACCCGGAGCTGGATGTTCGAGTGGTGGGTAACCCCAACTTGGATTACTCCGAGCTGGATCACTTTGATCTGCGCACCGAGTGGTTCTACGCCGGCGGCGATAACTTCACCATCTCGCTGTTCTACAAAGATATTGCCAACCCGATCGAGCAGGCCCGCCAGCCCGGTTCGGACGACGATATCCTGCTGACCTACTACAACGCTGTGTCCGGTGAAATCTACGGCCTGGAGTTTGAAGGTTTGAAAGACATAGGCGCTGGCTTTTTCGTATCCGGTAACCTGACCTTGAGTGACTCAGAGATTGTCTCTCCCGATGGCCAGGGCTTTACCAACATTAAGCGCCGCATGACCGGTCAATCGGAGTATGTGATGAACGCCCAGCTGGGCTTTGATTCACCCGATGGTATGCACACCGCATCGCTGCTGTACAACGTGTTCGGCGATCGCGTTTACTACGCCTCGGTGCTCAATGGCCACGACGACGCTTACGAGCAGCCCTACCACTCGCTGGATTTGGTCTATACCTTCTATCCGACCGAGACTCTGAGCATGAAGCTGAAGTTCAGCAACATTCTCGGCCAGGACCGCGAGTTTGAGCAGGTCAACTCTGCCGGCGAGGCCGTTACTATCCTCAAGCAGGAGCAGGGCACAGGAATCGGGTTGGACTTGAAGTACTCCTTCTAAAGCCAGCCTCACGTGCCAAAGGCAACACCATAACGCCATGGATGGCGAACAGCCGCTGCCTGTCAGCGGCTTTTTTTTGCCCGCACTGCGCTGCCCTGGCGCACACCACTTAGATTTTTTTGTTATAGATGCCTGCAAAACGCTCAAAAAATGTGCGTCGCGCCCCCTTTTCGACCGATTTTTTTCGCTATACAGGTAAAAAAATCGGGATTTTTTCGAAAAAACACCGAAAAAAGACAAACCTGTAATAATAATTTCACATTGATATGGTTAGGCCGGTGATATTCTTTATAACAACAGCGCTATTTAAGCCTATTTGAATATCGCTAATCTGATGTCGGGGATTCACCCCAGTAGAGAGAGGATTTGAGCATGAAATCACGTCTAACCAATAAAGTGCTCGGTTCACTGGCGATTCTGGCAGTGGTACTGCCTTTTTCCAGCAGTGCGAGCTCCATGTATCAACCCGCCCAGTTCGGCAATGCGGTTGATCAAGTCAGCCAAAAAGTGGTTCTCCCTGAAACCATGGCCACCGATAAAAGAACTATAGCGGTTTATTGCCAGGCTGACATCGCCGTCAGCGGTGTTGCCAGCAATGTCAGCTGCTTTGACAAAGCCGCTTACGATGATCTGCAGGGTCAAACCCAGCGGGCCATTGAGGGCTTGGCCTTTTCCCCGGCCAAGGTGGACGGTGAAGCTGTTCCGGTGCGCATGACCTTCCGCGTGGTTTACTCGCGCAACGATTCGCAGCCCAATGTGGTGATGTTGCCCAATCTCGGCACCTTGCAGCGCGAACACGGCGTTCACTATATCGCACCGCAAGAGCGTCTCGACCAGGCCGATTGGTACAGTGCCTACAGTGCCAGCGGCAATGGCAAACCTTTCTTCAATGAAGGTCGCCTTGCGCGCATTGTCGGTGATGTCAGTGCCGACGGCGAAGTGGAAAGCGTGCGCACCGTAGAGGCCAGTGGCCGCGCCCGCCGCGATGCCAAAGTGATCGAAACCGCCTTGAAAAAATCCCGCTTCATTCCGGGTTTTGTCGGCGAAAACGCGGTGGATATGCACTACATCGCGGTGGTCAACTACCCCGAAAACGACTGACGGATCGGTACTGCCAGAGACCCTGGCTCCTGTCGTGAAGCCGCCCATTGGGCGGCTTTTTTATTTTGTCTTAGGGTGACTCAACACCTGGTCTGGTTGGCAATACCTTGCCTTTGTGCCGCAAGCGCAACAGCTGTTGCTTCAGTGACAGGGCGGGTTTTTCAATGTAGTTCCATGAAAGCCAGGCCAGAATGGCAGTAACTATAGTTGCGAAAAGGGTGTTGGTATAGGGGGATGCATCGGGCAGAAGACTCGCTACCACTTGCTGGGTGGGCCAAGCATAAATGTAGACGCCGTAAGAAATATCCCCCATGGTTCTGTCCAAGTCAATGTGCTTGGCGGCGTAGGCCGCGTAGAAAATCAGGTAGACAAAGCATGCGGGAAATACAAACTTGTACCAGTCTTCGCCAAAAGAAAAGAAGCACAAGCCCAGGCATGCCAGTGCCAGCTTCCAGTGCAAGACAATATATTGCCGGTGAATATAGAAAGCCACGCCTACCAGAAAATACAGGGCCGGTCTGGCCCAGCGCTCGTTGAAGCCGATTAAGGGGATGTCGCTGTAAAAACCCACTGAAAACAACAGCAGCGCCAGCAGGAAAATGCTGGCTATTGGCTGGTACTTGAGCAGCGCGAAGAGCCCGACGATCATCAGTAGCAAGTAACAGCGTACCTCTACGGTTAACGTCCACAGTGAGCCGTTGATAGAGTCGCGGGTATTCTCGGTAAATACACCAGGCAAGTCCCATTGCATGCGCATAACTGCCAGAGCGTTGCTGAGGTAGTCGTAGGTTTTATCATGGCTGAAGTACTCGCTAGCCGAAAGATTGGTTGCCAGAGGGCCGAGCAGAAATACGCACCCGAATACGCAGACCGCCAGCCCCGGAAAAATACGCAGTGCGCGTGAAATTGCGTAATCAATGGCGCCGCGTTTGAGCAGGCTGGCTGTTACGAGAAAGCCACTGATGGCAAAAAAGCCCTCCACGGCGATAGCGCCAATCCAGGTCGAGTTCTGAAATAGGGATCTGAGAGGGTCTGTATATCCCTCGGCACCCTGAATGGGGAAACTGTGTCCGTAGAGTACGGCCCAGGCAAGAACAAGCCGGATGAGCGTAAAGTTATTGTTTCGGTCGCCATCAAAATCGATAAGGCACTGCGCGGAGGGTGGGGGCAAGGACATTGCACTTCTTTCGTATAGGGTTGTTGTTGCCGGCTATTGTATATCAGCCGCTTTTCTCAGGCTTTATCACGGGCACTGGGCTCAGCTACCGCCGAGCACTATGGTGCGTTTTTCACGGGCGCTGTGTTCGGCGATTTCAATCAGGCCGATGGTAACCAGCGCCTGATCGGCCAAGACTTTCAGGGGCTGTCCAGCACTCAAGTGGCGGTAGATGTTGTCGTAGAAGTCTTGGTAGCGGCCGTCGACGGTGGGGTAAGCACTCCGCCCTTGCTCGCTGTGTAATAAGCCCCACTGGTGGGGTTGTTCACGGCACCAGTGGTCGGTGTCGGGGATGGCGCCGGCGGCGAGCAGAGACTCCTGAATATCGCCCTCGGCTTTTAAATAGGAGGCTTTGTCGCCGTGCAATAGGTAGGCGGGACCGGGTTCACGCGCGAGCATGCTGGCGCTCAGCAGGCATTTGTGGCGCGGATAATCCAGCCGCAGCTGGAAGTAGTCGCACACCTGGCCGTGCTCCCTTTCGCAGCGTAAATCGGCGGTGACGGCCAGGGGCAGGCCGAACAACATGGCCGCCTCGTCCAGCAGGTGAGAGCCCAGGTCGTAGAGCAGCCCTGCGCCCGGGTTGGGGTCTTCTTTCCATTTTTTGGGCCCCGGTTCGGGGCGATAGCGATCAATGTGGGTGGCGAAGGTATTGAGCTGGCCCAGCTCGCCGCGCTCCAGCAGCTGGCGAACGGTCAGGTGCCCCGATTGCAGCCGCCGGTTGTGGTAGACCGACAACATAAGCTGCCGCTGCTCGGCCAGCTCGATCAGTGCCTTGCCTTCATCCACCGATACGGTGAAGGGTTTTTCCACAATAACGTGCTTACCCGCTTCAAGGGCGGCGCGCGCCATGGGGTAATGCAGGGTGTTGGGCGTATTGACCACAACGACATCAATGGCCGGATCCTCAAGCAGTGCCGCAAAGTCTCTAACGATCTTGGCATTAGGGTAGCGCTCGCGCGCGAGCGACTGGCTGCGCTCGAGAATACTGTGCAGCACCAGGCCCGGGTGCTGCTCAATAAAAGGTGCGTGGAAAATCCGGCCGGACATGCCGTAGGAGGCCAGGGCCAGGTTGAATCGTGTGCTCATGTGTTGCCCTGCGCTCTCGTATTTGTGGTTGTCAGAAAAGATGCACGTCATGGTGCATGAACCGCTGGATGGACGCAAATAGTGTGAACAGACCCAAGCAACTAGGATTTTTAGAGCCGGCTGTTATATCGCTAGTAGAAATTACTATTTTTCCCCTGTGACAACTTCCGGTATCCTCGCCGCCTTATTATCAACAAGTGGGTCTGAATATCATGGAATGGCAGGGGTTATTATCGCTGGGCCTGGCTGTGGGCGCGCTCGCCGTGCTGATTTTTACGCGCATAGCGGCTCACCTGGTGATGATGGGCGTCCTGGTCATTCTCAGTGTCTCCGGTGTATTGGAGGTGAATGAAGCCTTTGCCGGGTTCAGCAATCACGGCGTACTGACCGTGGCGGCCATGTTTGTGGTGGCGGCGGGTATTCACGGCTCCGGTGGCGTGGATTTGTTGGTGACCCATGTACTGGGTAACCCTCGTTCTACCCGCCTGGCGCAGATGCGCATTGCCTTTCCTGTGGCACTGTTAAGCGCCTTCCTGAATAACACACCTGTGGTCGCCACCATGATTCCGGCGGTGCGCTCTTGGGCGAAGCGTATTGATGTCGCGCCGTCGAAGTTGATGATTCCGCTCAGTTACGCCGCGATTCTTGGTGGCACTCTGACCCTGATTGGCACCAGTACCAATCTGGTGGTCAACGGCCAGTATCAAGAACTCACCGGCAATACGGGTTTTTCGCTGTTCTCCATTACCGTCGTGGGCTTGCCCGTGGTGGTGGTGGGTATGCTGTTTATGTACTTTGTGTTTCCCAAGAGCCTGCCGGACCGGCGCGAGAAAGGCCTGTTTGGTAACCTGCGCGAGTTTACGCTTGAGGTCGCTGTGGCCTCGGATGGTCCGCTCGTGGGGCGCACGGTAGAAGAAGCGGGCCTTCGTAATCTCAAGCGCATTTATCTGGTGGAGATTGAGCGCCAGGGCGCTATTGTGCCAGCGGTGAGCTCGGAGGAACTGTTGCAGGCGGGCGACCGCCTGGTGTTTGCCGGCAATACCGAGGCCATTTCCGACCTGCTGCGCATTAAAGGCATCGTGCCCTCGACCGATGGCGAGCTGACGCTGGCCAGTGAGCGGCGCGAGCGGCGCCTGGTGGAAGCTGTGATCTCGCCCCACAGCCACTGTATTAACCAAACCGTGCGCGACTCGCACTTTCGCGAGCGCTACGGCGCCGCGGTGCTGGCTGTAGCACGCAATGGTGAGCGGGTACCGGGAAATCTCGGCACCACCAAGCTCAAGCCCGGCGACACTCTGTTACTGGAAGCGCGTCCCGCGTTTGTCAGTCGGCAAAAGTACAACAAGGACTTTTTGCTCGTCAGCGACCTGGGCACAGAGCCTCCGCGCCATCAGCGGGCCTATCTCTCCTGGATGATTCTGGTCGCTATTGTGCTGTCGGCGGCGCTGGGTCTGCTGTCCATGCTTAATGCGGCCCTGCTGGGGGCGGCCGCCATGATGGTTACCGGCTGCTGCTCGGCCCAACAGGCGCAAAAAAGCCTCGACCCGACAGTGCTGCTGACCATCGCCGCGTCTTTTGCCCTGGGCAACGCCATGTACAAAACCGGTGTGGCTCAATGGTTGGCCGAGGGGTTGTTGACCATCGGTATGGGGCACCCGCTGCTGATTCTGGTGCTGACCTATCTGGCGGTATGGATGCTGACTGAATCCATCACCAACAATGCCGCTGCAATTTTGATGGTGCCGGTGGTGCTGGAGATGACGCAAAAGGCGAGTCTGAACCCAGAGCCTTTTATGCTGGTGGTGATGATGGCGGCCTCAGCCAGTTTCAGCACACCGCTTGGCTATCAGACCAACCTCATGGTCTATGGGCCCGGGGGCTATCGCTTTACCGACTTTATTAAGGCGGGCTTGCCCATGAGCCTTTTGGTGGGGGTAACCACTGTGACGGTGTTGGCCGTTGGCTGGCCGCTGGCACTCTAAACCCCGATGGATGTCACCAAAACGGCGCCCTAGGCGCCGTTTTGGTTTGGGGTGGCACCCGCCGGGTGCCTGGGTCAAACCGCGATCGAGTCGTAGACCACGACCTTTTCCCACAGGTGGGAGCATTCATCCACAAACTTTTTGTGAATGGGGTGCACCTGATAGGCGTTTTGCCCCTCGACATCATCAAACATCAGCAGCTCAGACACCTGATAGGAGTTATCCACCACCTCGCGCTTTTCGGTGGAGGCGGGCACGCCAATACTGATCTCGCGCACTGTGGGAATGGCGGCCAGGGTTTTCAGCCCGGCAATCAACGCGTCCCGGTCAGTGTCGGAGTCCGGGTTTTTCAGCCAGAAATACACATTGTGCAGTAAGGGGGGCATGGTTTTCTTGCTCTGGGCGGCGCCGGCGCCTCCGGCGAAGGCGACGGCGCCAACGGTTGCGGCGCCTGCGAGAAATTGTCGACGTGAGGTGTCACTCATGACGGCTCTCCATAGTGAGTTATCAGAGAGGCCAGTCTACTATCAAACCCAACCGCTTTTGACAGCGCAAACACGGCTTAACCCTTCTTGACGCTTGACGATCATGAGCGGAACCTCAGCGCCCGTGAGTTCAACAGGCGATTGTTGTCAGGCGTGCCATAATACGCAAAACAATAAGGCTAATACCCGCAAGGAGCGTCTATGACAGAATACGAAATCGTCTACCTGACCAGTGAATACGTGAACCGAACCTGGGAGGTCATGCAGTTCTGGGCCAGTGTGTCTTTTGGCATCATCGCCCTGTCGCACCTGGGGGCGCGCTATCTCAACTTGGTGATGACCCTTATCGTCAGCTTGTTGTACATTGGTTTTACCCTGTTTGTCGTCAATATTCTCAGGGTTAATGGAGAAGTGGTTTCGGGTTTCTTGCTTGATTTACAGTCCAAGACAGCTTCGGCTGGGCTGAGTGAAGGGGCGCAAGCGATTGTCGATACCGCGCCAAATAACCTGCAGATGGCGGCCATTGTTGTAACCTTTATTGGTTTTTTTCTCGGCAGCCTCTTCTTTTTGTGGTTTAGCTATATCAGAGCTCGCAAAATTCGCTAGCAGGCTGTGCTATATTCCAGAGAATCTCACCTTCAGGGAACCTTTGTATGGCAAGGGTGGCTTCTTGGTTTCTGTTTCTGTGTGTATTTTTTTGTGCAACTCTCTGGGCGCAGGCAACGGAAACACCAGAGCCTCCGGGTGAGGAAGATCCCGATGGCTTGTCGCTGATTGAGCCGGCGCCCCTCAATTTGTGGGGCATCGAGATCGCCACCTTTCGTGCGCCCTATCGGCATTTCTCTCCCGTCAGCCGCGTCGCCAATACCCAGGAGCGGGTGCGGGCTATTGCGGTGGCGCCGCACTATCGCATTGAGTTTGTGCCCGTCATCGAAGAGCAGTATCGCGGCGGCTGGGTGATGGTGAACGACGAGCGAATTATCGGGCTCTTGACGGTTGATGCGCCCATGGGTGTTGGCCTGGAGGCCTATGCTGAGCAGGTGATGGACAACCTGCGCCAGTGGCTTGAGCGCCGCGACGCCCAGGCCCGACCGAAGGTGCTGCTGTTTGGCCTGCTCTATTCGGCGCTGGCGACGGCGTGCTTTGTGTTGTTGGTGTTTTTGCTCCAGCGCGGCCGGCAGCGGCTGCTCAGCTGGTTGGAGGCCCACCACAACCCCAAGCTTGCGGGCGGCTTGATTCAGGTGGGCGGCATCCAGTTGATGCCCTATGTGATGATGCTCTTGACGGGGATTGCCAGGCTGCTGTTGTTCGGCATTATCGCCCTGTTCAGTTATCTGTGGCTGACCTATGTGCTGCGTCAGTTTCCCTTTACCAAGGGCTTTGGTCATCGCCTGACAGACTATATTGTCGGTATTGCCTCCGACATTGGCCTGGCGATTTTGCACTCCATTCCCGACTTGGTGATGGTGGTGTTGATTTTCTGGATGGCCTCCGGGGTCAGTGAGATCGTGCGCAATCTGTTTTTGCGCATCGAGCGCGGGCGCCTGCGCTCCCCCCTGTTTGACCCGGAAACCGCCAAAGCGACCCGACGTATTATTGTCGTGCTGGTGTGGCTCTTCTCGATTGTGGTGGCCTACCCCTATATACCCGGCTCAGACACCGAGGCCTTCAAGGGTGTGAGTGTGTTTATCGGTTTGATTGTTTCGCTGGGCTCGGCCGGGATTGTCAGCCAGGTGCTCGGCGGCCTCATTGTCGTTTACAGCCGGGCGTTTCAGCCGGGCGAGTATGTGCGCATCGGCGAGTACGAGGGCACAGTGACCACCGTGGGAGTCTTGTCCACCAAGATCAAAACCATCAAAAAAGAAGAAATCACCATTCCCAACGCCGTGCTGCTCAACGCCACCAGTACCAACTATACTCGCCTGAGCAAGCCCGACGGGGTGATCGTCTCCACTTCGGTCACCATTGGTTACGACACGCCTTGGCCCCAGGTGCATCACCTGCTGTTGAGCGCGGCGGCAAAAACCGAGGGGGTGCGGGAAACCCCTGAGCCCCAGGTGCGGCAAACCGCCCTGAGCGATTGGTATGTGGAGTATCGCCTGTTGGTGCACATCGACGACCCCGAGGCGCAGGTGGCGGTGTTGTCCGAGCTGCATCAACACATTCAGGATGAGTTTGCCGGTGCCGATTTGCAGATTATGTCGCCACACTTTATGGCCCAACCCGACAAGCCGCTGGTTCCCATGGCCTGGACCCCGCCGGCGGCAAAGGAATGATCTACCCCGAATAAAGGTGGCACTGTGATCTGGGTCGCTGCCTGTGGCTGACTTTTTCTGGGTATCTGCTACGCTTAGAGCATCTTCGAATTATGTCCAGATGTATCTAAACGAGGATTGATCAATGCATAATAATTTTAAAAGAGTTTCACTGGTTGCGGCCATGGCGTCCCTGTCGGGACTGTCTTACGGTGCGTCTTTTCAACTGCTTGAGCAAAGCCCGGCCCAGCTGGGTAAGGCCTTTGCGGGCACGGCCTCGGACGTCACCGATGCCACCACGGTCTTTTTTAACCCGGCGGGCATGAGTAAGCTTGAGGGGCTGAGCCTCACAGGTGGGCTGAACGTGGTGGCCACCGATGCCACCTTTACCGACAACGGTTCCACTTACCCTGGCACCGACGGCTCCACGGAGGAGTACGGTTATATTCCCAACCTCTATGCGGTGATCCCCCTGTCCGGCGGTTTTGCGGTGGGTGTGGGGATCAACGCGCCTTTCGGCCTGGCGAGCCGGTTTGATGAGGACTGGGTGGGTCGCTACTCTGCCACCGACAGTGAGCTTGAGGTGGTGAACTTTAATGTCACTACCTCCTGGGCGATCAGCGATGCCTTCGCTATTGGCCTGGGCGTGAACTACCAGACCATTGAGGCCACTTTGGAAAATCAGGTGGACTCAAGCCTTGGCCTGGCGCCGAATACGGCGACCGACAGCAGTGCGAAGATCAAAGGCGACGACGATGATTTTCTGCTCGACGCCAGTGTCTTGTTCACCCCCTCGGAGAACACCAGCATAGGTTTGCTCTGGCGTCAGGGCGGTGACTACAAGCTCGAGGGTGACGCGAGTTTTGAGTACAACGCCGCTTGCGCACCGGGCGCCGGTTATCCCACAGGCGCACCACCTGCTCCCACCACCGGGACCCTTTGCGCCGGCGCATTGAGCATGCTTGAGGGAGACATTGAAGCGGAGGTGGAGCTCCCCGATACCCTGACCTTGAGCATCAGTCAGCGGCTTTCGCCTTCTTTTGCCCTTCACGCGGATATCTCCCAAACCAATTGGAGCAGCATCCAAGCCATTGGCGTGGTCAAATCCGACAACGGCGCGCCGGTGGACGAGCTCGATCTGCGCTACGATGACACCATGCGCTACGCACTCGGCGCCACTCTAGGCGCGCCCGGTGAGTTTAATTGGCGCTTCGGCGTGGCACTTGATGAGACACCGCAGGATAATCCCGAGCACGTCAGTGCGCGCATTCCCGACGCCGACCGTACCTGGCTGGCTGCCGGCTTTCACTGGCCCCTGTCTCAAACCCTGTCTCTGGATGTCAGCTACGCCCATCTGATGGTGGACGATGCCGAGCTGCTCGAAACCGAAACCACCCCGGTGGGGACTCAGGCGACCCTGGCAGGTGAGTTTGACAGCTCAGTGGATATTCTGGGTGTGCAGCTCAACTGGCGGTTCTGATAAGCGAGCCCGCGGGAGGCGGCTGGTAAAGCTGCCTCCTGTTTTCTCACAAAAGTTTCTTCTCCCAAAACTCGGCCCGGCCTGCGCTCGGGTCGAGCTCATAACCTCTAAAGCCAAATTTTTGATAGGCTCCGGCGGCGACGGCATTGCCGCTCAATACTTCGAGCGTCAGCTTGCAGCAGCCGCGTTCGCGGGCAATTGCTTCTATCGCGCTCAGCAGGGCTTGACCAACGCCCTGGCCGCGATGCTCCCTAAGCACCGCCAGATCATGGATGTTGATGAGCGGTTTACCGGAAAAGGTGGAGAATCCTTCAAATCCGTTGAGCAATCCGATGGCTTGGTTATTGCGGTAGGCGAGCAGGCTTATGCCGCCGTGATTGGCCAGCCCGGCGACCAGGTGAGCGCGGGCAAAGTCCGTCAGCGGTTTCCCGCCACCCATAGGGTCGCGCGCATAGGCGTCCAGCAGTGCAAGAATGTCGTGGCTGTGTTGAGGGTTGCCGTAGTCGGCACTAAGAATTTTAATCACCGTTTGTACTGCGTCACTTTTTCGATTTCAAACAGCGCATCGGTCAGAGAATCCATTCTGTCGGTCAGTAGTGCGGCCGCATCATAGAGCGCGCGATTGTAAAAGTAGGGGCCAATTTCCTCGCTGAAAAAATCCAGTAAAAACTGTGCGTCAAAACTGCCGATATCTCGGTCGAGTTCCTCGCGAAAATACCACTGGATTTTTTGTGTCAGTATGTCTTTCTCTTCTTTGGAAAATTTCATGTCAGGGCTTTTCCCTAAGGTCGTTTAGATAACGGCGGGCTTCGGCCATAATCCTTGGTGACAGCAGCAGCGCCGAAACCATGGTCGGTATGGCCATAGCGGCGTACATACCGATCAGGAAATTAAAAATGGCGGTGACCGAGCCGATGCTACCGAGCACAATCAGCAGGCAGTAGAGCCAGATGTAGTGATGTTGGCGCTCGGCGCCGATCATAAAACCAAGGCATTTGGCACCGTAGTACCAGAACGTCATGATGGTGCTGAGGCTCAGGAAAAACACCATAACGGTGAGCAGCACTGACCCGAGGCTGCCGTAGGTTGAAGCAAAAGCAGTGGCCGTCAAGGCGACGCCGTCCGCTTCGCTGCTTTGCCAGACGCCAGTCATTAAGATCACCAGTGCGGTACAGGTGCAGACCACAAGGGTATCGATTACCGGACCGCACATTGCCACCAGGCCCTCGCGCACCGGAGCGTTGGTCTTGGCGGCGCCGTGGGCCATGGACTCTGTGCCTATGCCAGCCTCATTGGAGAAGGCGCCGCGGCTTACGCCTACCTGAATCACCTTGCCCAGCGCGCCGCCGGCGATTGCCTGACCGGTAAACGCATCGTTGAAGATCAGGGCGAAAGCGGTGGGAATCTCGCCGATGTGGGTGAGCAAGACGCCCGCGGTCATGAACAGGTAACCCAGCACCATGGCGGGCACCAGCTTGGCGGTTACCTTGCCGATTCGCGGTAAGTTGCCGCTGATGACACAGAAAACCAGAGCGGCACTAATCAGGCCCACGCTCACATCAAACGCGAAGTGGGCCTCCTGAGTAGCCAGCCCTAAGGGGTAGGCCAGAGAGGTCCGCAGCATGGCCACCAGCTGATTAATCTGAAAAATCGGTTGGGTGCCGCACAGGCCGGCGAAGGCGAAGAAAAAGGCGAGCCACAGCCATTTTTTACCCAGGCCTTCGCGAATCACGTACATGGGGCCGCCCTGCAGCTGGCCGAGCGAATCCTGGCCGCGATACATGACCGCGGCGGTGGCGGTAAAAAATTTGGTGGCGATGCCGACAATGGCCGTCAGCCACATCCAGAAGACGGCGCCGGGACCACCCGCCGCTATTGCCAGAGCCACGCCGGCGATATTGCCGAGCCCAAGGGTGCCGGACAGCGCTGTGGAGAGCGCCTGGAAATGACTCAGGGTACCTTGATCGGTGGGGTTGTCGTAGCGGCCGGTGAGGATGCTTAGCCCGTGGCGAAAATGGCGGTAGGGCAAGCCGCGGCTGTAGACAAGAAAAAACAGGCCGCCGCCGACCAACAGCAGAATCAGCGGCAGGCCCCACATAAAGGCGACAAATTGTTCGGTCAGTGCTTCCACGTTCTGAGGGCCCCCGTCGTTTTAGCTCAGGGTAGCATGTGCAGGCTTGGGCGTCAGAGGCGGCGCCCTTTGGCGCAGCGAGCCGGGGCGCGGTGCACCCCGGAGGTGGTGATCAGGCCGGATCGTCCCCGCCGGCCATGTTCAGTTCTTTGAGCTTGCGGGTCAGGGTGTTGCGACCCCAGCCGAGTAGGTTGGCCGCGTCCCGCTTGCGCCCGGCGGTGTACTTGAGCGCGGTTTCAATGAGAGCGCGCTCAAAGGTGGGCACGGCCTCGCTCAGCAACTGATGATGGCCGCGGGCGAGTGCCTGATCGGCCCAGTGGCGCAGTGCCTTTTCCCAGTCATCGGCGGGGGCGTTGCCCTCTTTGTTGTCCATCAGTTCGGGCGGCAGGTCTTCGGTGTGCACTTCGCGCCCTGAGGCCATCACGGTGATCCAGCGGCAAGTGTTTTCCAACTGGCGCACATTGCCGGGCCAGGGCAGGCTGCAGAGAAAGTCCTCGGTCTCCGACAGCAAAATTTTGGTGTCCACGTTGAGTTCGCCCGCGGCTTTTTGCAAAAAGAACTGCGCCAGCTTGGGTATGTCCTCGCGGCGGTTGGCGAGCTTGGGGATGTGGATGCGAATCACGTTCAGGCGGTGGAACAGGTCTTCGCGAAAGCGGTTGTCGGTGACCAGGTTTTCCAGGTCTTGGTGGGTGGCGGCAATGATGCGCACGTCCACCTTCACCGGGGTGTGGCCGCCCACGCGGTAGAACTCGCCGTCGGCCAGTACCCGCAGCAATCGGGTTTGCGTTTCGGCCGGCATATCGCCAATTTCATCCAGAAACAGCGTGCCGCCATTGGCTTGCTCAAAGCGGCCCTGGCGCTGGGTGGCGGCGCCGGTGAAGGCGCCCTTTTCGTGACCGAACAGCTCGGATTCCATCAAGTCCTTGGGAATGGCGGCCATGTTCAGGGCAATAAACGGCTCATTGCGCCGCGGGCTATGGCGGTGCAGGGCGCGGGCGACCAGCTCTTTACCGGTACCGGATTCGCCGTTGATCAGTACGGTGATGTTTGATTGTGACAGCCTGCCAATGGCTCGGAAAACTTCCTGCATGGCCGGCGCTTCGCCAATGATCTCGGTGTCGATCTCGACGGTGTTGGTGTGCACCCGCTCGCTTTTTTGCTCCTCTGCGTGGGCCAGTGCGCGCTGCATAACCGCGACGGCCTCGTCCACATCAAAGGGCTTGGGCAGGTATTCAAAAGCGCCGCCCTGATAGGCTGCCACGGCGCTGTCCAGATCCGAGTGGGCGGTCATGATGATCACCGGCACTTCGGGGTGGTTGGTGTGCAGCGTGGACAACAGGCCCAGGCCGTCGACGCCCGGCATGCGAATGTCACTGACAATAGCGTCTGGCACTTCGCGTGACAGCTGGTGCAGCGCCGCATCGCCAGTGTCGAAGGTGCGGGTATCGATGCCGGCGCCCTGCAGCGCCTTCTCCAATACCCAGCGGATTGAGCGGTCGTCATCAATAATCCATACGCGATTAGACTTCTGCATGGCGATTTCTCACAGGTGTAGGGTTAGTCGAAGTGGGTTCCATGGGAAGAAACAGCCCAAAGCGCGTTTCTCCCGGTTCACTGTGGCACTCGATCAGGCCGTTGTGCTGGTGAATCAAGTGCTGTGAAATAGTCAGCCCCAGGCCCGTGCCCTCGGCGCGGCCGGAAATCATGGGGTAGAAAATTTGTTTGATCATGTCCTCGGGTATGCCCGGACCGTTGTCGATGACCTCCATGTGCACCACCAGCGGGTGGTGCTGGCGGCCAATGGTGTATTGGCGTCGCACCCGAGTGCGCAGGGTCAGCGTCGGGTTGGGGGTGCCCTGCTCGGTCATGGCCTGCATGGCGTTGCGGGCAATATTCAGCAGTGACTGAATGAGCTGCTCCTTGTCGCCGTGAATGTCGGGAATGCTCGGGTCGTAATCGCGCACGATACGCACGCCATCGTCGCTCTCGGCGCGGATCATGGTGGCCACACGCTCGAGCACCTCGTGAATGTTCACGCTGCCCATTTCCGGTAACTGGTTCGGGCCGAGCATGCGATCGACCAGGTTGCGCAGCCGGTCGGCCTCATCGATGATGATGCCTGTGTACTCTTGCAGGTCGTTGTTGGGTAGCTCGCGGGCCAGCAACTGGGCCGCGCCGCGAATACCGCCCAACGGGTTTTTGATCTCGTGGGCCATGCCCCGAATCAATACCCGCGTTGTCTCCTGAGAGGAGGTGAGCATTTCCTCGCGGGAAATGCGCAAAAGGCGATCTATCGGCAGGATTTCAATGACCAGGCCGTCGTTGTCGGTGAAAGGGGTGACCGTGTAGTCCACGGTGATTTGCTCGCCGTTGAGCAGCTGCCATTCGGCGTGGCGCTTGGTGTAGTGATTGGCGTTGTTGGCCGCGTGCAGCAGTTCACCCGGAGTTTCCGCGGACTCGTGGAAAAAGTGGGTAATGGGCTCCCCCTGACAGCGTTCATTACTGATAGAGAGCAATGCCTCGGCCGCTGGGTTCATGTGGCACAGCTGCAGGTGGCTGTCCAGCAAAATGATGGCCGTGCTCAGGCTGTCCAGCAGAGGCTTGTGAATGTCTCGGGGTGTCACAGGCGTTCAATACTCCAAGGGGCCGCTGTGCGGTGGTTTATGAAGGTGCACTATGCAATAAGCAAACCAACGCAAAAAGGCGCGAAAAATGGGCGTTTTCGCCGTATGCATAGCGCGAATACATTTATTTTTGCACAATTTTAGTGCTTATGCGTTGTTTGAGGGCGTGCAGGCTGCACGCCTTTGGTTGAGCGGGGCTGGGGCTTGCGGGTGTCAGTTGATGGACGGGCGGTGCACAAACACGGTGACGCTCTCGCTGCTGGTGATGGTTTGATCATCGGCATCGACCACATCGACTCTTAGGGTATGCTGACCGCGGAAAATTTCACGAATCGAGTGATTGTTGAGCGTGGTGGTATTGAGCCGTTCTCCGTCCATGTAATACGCAAAGCGGTGGCCCGCCTGCAAGGGCACTTGGGTGCTCACGGCGATGACCAGATCCCGCTGCCCCGCGGTGACCGTGTACTCGTTGGTGGGGCTGACGATCTGCACCTGATAGTCCGGGTACTCCTGCTCTGGTTCCTCTTGCGTCTCGTCGGTCAGATCGATGGGCTTACCGCCCGGCACCAGATTGGTAGGGCGCACCTGGACCTTCTCGGTTGTCTCGCCACTGCGGGCGGCCTTGCTCGGGTCGTCGGTGTAGGTGACATTGCCGTACTTGTCGACCGATTTATACACCTCGGCGCGTGCGCCGAAACTCAAACAGGCAATCAGTAGCAGGAGCGTGCGGGTCATGGTGGGGTCCGTCAGTGCCGAATGAGCCTTAAAGATAACGCGTTCACCGACAAAGAAAAAGGGCCCGGTCATCGCTGACCGGGCCCTTTTGTGAGCTTTGGCACAAGGTGCCGGCTCTGACTTAGACGCTGTAGTACATATCGAACTCAACAGGGTGTGGAGTCATTTGCAGACGCTGGATGTCTTCGCGCTTCAGGGCGATGTAAGAATCGATGAAGTCTTTCGAGAACACGCCACCGGCCTGCAGGAAGTCGTTGTCTTCTTCCAGTGCTTGCAGAGCCTGCTCCAGGCTTGAGCAAACGGTTGGAATTTGCGCTTCTTCTTCCGGCGGTAGGTCGTACAGGTCTTTAGAGGCGGCTTCACCTGGGTGGATCTTGTTCTGAACGCCGTCGATACCGGCCATCAGCAGAGCTGCAAAGCACAGGTAGGGGTTGGCGGTCGGATCGGGGAAGCGGGTCTCGATACGCTTGGCTTTCGGGCTGGTCACAAACGGAATGCGGATAGACGCAGAGCGGTTGCGCGCAGAGTAGGCCAGCATAACCGGGGCTTCAAAGCCAGGTACCAGACGCTTGTAGGAGTTGGTAGAGGCGTTACAGAAAGCGTTCAGAGCGCGGGCGTGCTTGATGATACCGCCGATGTAGAACAGGGCAGTTTCAGACAGGCCAGCGTAGTCGTCACCGGCAAACTGGTTAACACCGTCTTTAGAGAAAGACTGGTGAACGTGCATACCAGAGCCGTTATCGCCGATCAGCGGCTTGGGCATAAAGGTCGCGGTTTTGCCGTAGGCGTGGGCCACGTTGTGTACGCAGTACTTGAGGATTTGCACTTCGTCGGCTTTTTTGGTCAGGGTGTTGGCACCAACACCAATTTCGCACTGACCGGCAGTCGCCACTTCGTGGTGGTGTACTTCGATTTCCAGGCCCATGGCTTCCATGGCGTTACACATGGCAGAGCGCAGGTCAGCCAGAGAGTCGACCGGAGGTACGGGGAAGTAACCGCCTTTTACGCGTGGGCGGTGGCCGGCGTTACCGTCTTCGAAAGTGTCGCCGGAAGACCAGGCGCCTTCTTCGGATTTGATTTTGTAAAAGGCGCCGCCCATTTCGCTTGCCCAGTGAACACTGTCAAAGACGAAGAATTCTGGCTCGGGGCCGAACAGAGCGGTGTCACCCAGACCGGTAGACTTCAGGTACTCTTCAGCGCGCAGACCGATAGAGCGTGGGTCGCGGTCGTAACCCTGCATGGTGGAAGGCTCCACAATGTTGCAGCGGATGATAACGGTAGAGTCCTCAGAGAACGGATCGAGAACAGAGGTTTCGTCATCGGGCATGAGGATCATGTCCGACTCGTTAATACCTTTCCAGCCATTGATGGAAGAACCATCGAACATTTTGCCTTCTTCAAAAAAGCTGTCGTCCAAGGCGGAAACCGGGATGGTGACGTGCTGTTCTTTACCGCGGGTATCGGTAAAGCGCATATCAACCCAGCGAGCTTCGTGTTCTTTGATCAGTTCCAGTGTTTTAGACATTGAATGCCTCCAATTTGTAATGCCTGCGGGCTCGGGATTATAAAGCCTACGGGCAAAGGACGTTAACATTAAAAATTAAACCGACTGGCGGGGCCATGGCTCTGCCAGTGTTTGCACCCTACTGCGCTCAAGCAGGAGTTTGAGCCGGGCGACTCATTCGTGTCCCGGGGTTAGGGCAAGAACTGTGCCATTAGTTGAGGTGGCCTCCCCGCTCGATTTGGCGAGGTTTGCGACTCACAAGCTCAGCTCCCGCAGAAGTGGCGCGAACCAAATTGGTGCGAATGCACGTATTAGTGGTTCATTATGGTGCAAGTCGCATTTGGCGATCTTTTGTTTCGCCCCCGCCCTTGCATTATAATGTCGCGCTTTTACCGCGCGCTTACAGTAGGCTCTCATGCATTTCATCGTCAAGGTCTTCCCGGAAATAATTATCAAGAGTCCGCCGGTGCGCAAACGCTTTATCAAGCAGCTGCGCGACAACTTGCGGCTGCTCGTGGCCGAGATCGGGCCCGGCATCAAGGTCGATCGCGATTGGGAGAAAGTCGAAGTCTGGGCCGACGACGGAGACCTGGAGCCGCAAGAGGCGGCCCGGCGCGAGGCGCGGGTGGCCGAGGTGCTGGCTCACACGCCCGGGATTGGCAGTTTTCTGCGGGTTTTGGAGTTTCCCCTGGGGGATCTGCAGCAGATTTTTGAGGATACCCTCAGTTGCTGGCGCGGCAAACTGGCTGGTAAGACGTTCTGTGTGCGCGTCAAACGCAACGGCACCCATGAGTTTGGCTCCAACGATGTGGAACGCTACGTGGGCGGTGGCCTGGCCCAGCATACGGACAATGCCGGTGTTGAACTGCGCAAACCCGATGTGACCGTGCGCCTGGAAATCAAGGGCGAGCGGCTGTTTGTGGTCTCCAGCCAAACCCCCGGTCTCGGTGGTTTTCCGCTCGGCTCGCAGGAGTCGGTCCTGTCGCTGATTTCCGGTGGCTTTGACTCCACGGTGTCCACCTACCTCACCATGAAGCGCGGTATCCGCACCCACTTTTGCTTTTTTAATCTCGGCGGACGTCAGCACGAGCTAGGCGTGAAGGAAGTGGCCTATTTTCTCTGGCACAAGTACGGCGCCTCCCACCCGGTGAAGTTTATTACCGTGCCCTTTGAAGGGGTGGTCAGCGAAATACTGCAACACGTCGACAACGCCTATATGGGGGTGGTGCTCAAGCGCATGATGCTGCGCGCCGCCAGCCAGGTAGCCGAGACCCTCAAGTTACCGGCTTTGGTTACTGGCGAGAGCGTCGCCCAGGTGTCCAGCCAGACGCTGCCGAATTTGAGTGTGATCGACCGGGTCACCGACACTCTGGTGCTGCGTCCGCTGATCACCATGGACAAGGGCGAGATCATCGATATCTCTCGGGTCATAGGTACCGAGACCTTCGCCGCCAGTATGCCAGAGTACTGTGGGGTGATTTCGGTGCGTCCGACCACCCGGGCGCGGATGGACAAGGTGCAGGTGGCCGAGGAAAAGTTTGACTTTGCCGTGCTGGAGCAGGCGGTGTCCGAGTACCGGGTGGCCGATGTGCGCGAGCTGGCCGAGTCTGTAGACGCTTCTGTCGAGTTGACGGTGGTTAACCAGTTGCCGCCGGGCGCTGTGGTGATTGATATCCGTCACCCGGATGAGGAGTCGTTAAAACCGCTGGCCCTGGCCGATGCGCCTGTACTGAAAATCCCTTTTTACACGTTGAACAAGGCGCTGGCACAATTGGATATCGACAAGTCCTACTTTTTGTATTGTGATAAGGGCATTATGAGCCAGTTGCACGCCTCGCACCTGGCGGATGATGGACACACCAATATTGGTGTCTACCGGCCCTAGAGACCCGCTGTATGTCACGGAAAACGCCCCTGGGGCAGCTCATCGTTTTTATTCTGATCGCCGCCGGCATTATTGTTCTGTCCATTGGCTCCACCCTCTACTTTACCGGTGTGCCCATGGGTGAGTTTGGCCAGAAGATGGGCGAGGCCATTGGGCTCAACTACAAGCACGCCACCATGACCGACGCCCAGCTGGTCTGCAAGGAGCATATGCAGCGCAAGTTCTCAGGGCGCATCCGGGTGCTGCATGTGGACAGTCGCAGCAGCCGGCGCGACGATGAAGAAGGGCTGTTCAAGATCTTTATCGAGGCGGATATCTACGCCGACTCCGACCGCGTCGGCCCCACCCGCGAGCTCTTTGTCAGCTGTTTTGTCTACGCTCAGAGCGGCAAGATCGAGCGCTTTCAGTTCGCCGGCGACAGCGAAGAACAGATCGGGCCAGACGGTGAAGAGGCCACCAATTACTTCGGTTTGTAAAGGTTTTGCGGAAAAACGCCTAAAAACTGATCTTTTTGATTCCTGTCGTCACCCTAGATCGTTATAATGCGCGCCTTTTCAGCGGCCCCAACAGACGCCGCCGCCATTTCCCAACGCATTGAGACCACATTGTGACCACCCAATCCGACATCGCCAATCTGCGTAATATCGCTATTATCGCCCACGTTGACCACGGCAAGACCACGCTGGTGGACAAGCTTTTGTCCCAATCCGGCACGCTCGATCGACGCGACGAAGGCGCCGAGCGCATCATGGACTCCAACGACCAGGAGCGTGAACGCGGCATTACCATTCTGGCGAAGAACACTGCCATCCGCTGGAATGAATACCGTATCAACATCGTGGATACCCCCGGACACGCCGACTTTGGCGGTGAAGTGGAGCGGGTGCTGTCCATGGTCGACTCGGTGCTGCTGTTGGTGGATGCCGTCGATGGCCCCATGCCGCAAACCCGCTTTGTGACGCAAAAAGCCTTCGAAAAGGGGCTGAACCCTATTGTGGTTATCAACAAGGTTGACCGTCCCGGTGCGCGCCCCGATTGGGTGGTGGATCAGGTGTTTGATTTGTTTGACCGCCTGGGCGCCACCGACGAGCAGCTGGATTTTCCGATTATTTACGCCTCGGCCCTCAATGGTGTGGCCGGCCCGGAGCCGGATCAGTTGGCCGACGACATGACCCCGCTGTTTGAAATGATTACCCAGCACGTCAAGGCGCCCAATGTGGATGTGGACGGCGATTTCCAGATGCAGATTTCAGCGCTGGATTACAACAGCTACGTGGGTGTGATCGGTATTGGTCGCATTAAGCGCGGTAGTCTATCCCCTAACCAACAAGTGGTGGTGGCCAAGCGCGCCGGAGGTACCAAAAAAGCCAAAGTGCTGCAGGTAATGGGCTACCACGGTTTGGAGCGTGTCGACACCAACCGCGCCACCGCCGGTGATATCGTCTGCTTGACCGGTATTGATGGCCTGGACATCTCCGACACCCTGTGCGCCCCCGACAACGTCGAGCCATTGCCCGCACTGACTGTAGACGAGCCCACGGTGAGCATGACCTTCCAGGTCAATGATTCGCCCTTTGCCGGTAAAGAGGGCAAGTTTGTCACCAGCCGCAACATCAAGGAGCGTCTGGATCAGGAGCTGATCCACAATGTGGCGCTGCGGGTAAAGCAAGGCGACAGCCCCGACAAATTTGTGGTGTCTGGCCGCGGTGAGCTGCACTTGTCTGTGCTGATCGAGAACATGCGCCGCGAGGGCTTTGAGCTGGGCGTGTCCCGCCCCGAGGTGATTCAGAAAGAAGTGGACGGCGAAATCCACGAGCCCTACGAGCAGGTGGTGATTGATGTGGAAGAGCAGCATCAAGGTGCCATTATGGAAGAGCTGGGTCTGCGCCGTGGTGAAATGACCAACATGGAGCCGGACGGCAAGGGCCGCATCAAGCTGGAGTTTTTGATTCCCTCGCGCGGCCTGATCGGTTTTCGCGGTCAGTTCCTGACCATGACCTCCGGCTCAGGCATTATGACCAGCATTTTTGATCACTATGGTCCGGTGAAGGCCGGTGAAGTGGTCAGCCGCCACAACGGCGTGCTGGTGTCCATGGTCAAGGGCAAGACCCTGGCCTATGCGTTGTACAACCTGCAGGACCGCGGCCGCCTGTTCCTGGGTCATGGCGCGGATATTTACGAAGGCCAGATCATTGGTATTCACTCGCGCGACAACGACCTCGCGGTTAACCCCACCAAGGCCAAGCAGTTGACCAACGTGCGCGCCGCCGGCACGGACGAAGCGCTGACTCTCACACCGCCCATTCAGCACACCCTGGAGCAGGCGCTGGAGTTTATTGAGGACGATGAGCTGGTGGAGGTGACCCCCGAGTCGATTCGCCTGCGCAAAAAGCTGCTCACTGAAAATGAGCGCAAGCGCGCGAAAAAGTAAATTCGCGAAGTCTGCCCTAGCCAAAAAGCCCCGCTCTGCGGGGCTTTTTGCGTTTTGGGCTCCCCGTTTGGAGGATAATTAGTAGCTTCGATGTCGAAAAGCTCGATCACCGTTCGATGATAGGGAAAGACTCTTAACAGACAGGAGGTGCCACCGTGCCCAACACCATCAAGCTACACCGCGTCTTTCAGGCTCCGCCCGAGCGGGTTTACCGAGCGTTTCTTGAACCGGCTGCCATTGCCAAGTGGAATCCGCCCAATGGGTTTACCGCTACAGTGCATGAGCTGGATGCCCGCGAAGGCGGCCGGTTTCGTATGTCCTTCACCAATTTCTCAAACGGCCAAAGTCACACCTTTGGCGGGTGCTACCTGGAATTGGTACCGGGCGAGCTGATTCGCTCGACTGACCGTTTTGACGATGAGCAGCTGCCCGGTGAAATGCTCCTGACGGTGCGCCTCGCCGCTGTTTCCTGCGGCACCGAGGTGCACATTACTCAGGAGAATGTGCCGGATATGATCCCGCCCGAGGCCTGCTACCTCGGTTGGCAGGAGTCCCTGGCGCTGATGGCCAAGCTGGTCGAGCCCGAAATTCCCGCCGGCGGGGCCTGACTGCTCTAAAGTGGGCGAGGTTCGGGTTTCCCCGGCGGCAATTGAACGTCCCACTTTATCTCTGCGGGCTAGGTGGGGCGCGTGCTTCTGTTGAATCTGCTTTGATGGCAAAAAACAATAGAGGTAGATGTATGCTCCACTGCACTTTTCTCCGTACCGCTTTTGCGGCACTTCTGTCCGCCAGTGTCTGTGCCCAGGCGGCCGACAAATCCGGCTCCGGCCCTCAAGACGTTGACATCGTTAAACACCAGGGCGTGTATCAGCTCACGGTCAACGGCGAGCCCTTTGACGTCAAAGGGGTGGGCGGTTCGTCCATCGAGTCTTTCCCACTGTTAGTGGAGATTGGCGGCAACAGCGTGCGCACCTGGAGTACGCGCGACGCCGATGAGGTGCTGGCCGCGGCCGCGGAGCACGACATCATGGTGGCCATGGGCTTTGACACCGAAAAAGAGCTGCACGGCTTTGATTACAACGACGAAGCGGCCGTCGCCGAGCAGTTTGAGCGTTTCAAAGCGGCAGTGCAAAAGTACAAGGATCACCCCAATCTGCTCGCCTGGGTGGTCGCCAATGAGCCGAACCTGCTTATCAACGATGACGGCTCACTAAAAGACGTCAATCCCAAGGTGTACGTGGCCATCAACGATATGATCGAGTACATCCACCGCGAAGACCCTCATCACCCGGTGACTTACACCTTTGCCGGCGCCTCCCGGGATCACATTCAAACGGCTCTCAAATACACGCCAGAGGTAGACTTTATTTCCGTTCAGCTCTATGCCGATGTGGCTAACCTGCCGGAAATCATCCGCCAGGTGGGGGTGGACAAGCCCTACATGGTCACCGAGTACGGCGCCATCGGGCACTGGGAGCGACCAGCCACTGAGTGGGGTCGCGAGATTGAGGAGCCCAGCGGCATCAAGGCCAAAACCTTAGCTGAGCGGATGCGCTCAGCCTTCGATGGCAACCCTACCGGTCAGGTGATCGGGTCCTATGCCTTTTTGTGGGGCCAGAAGCAAGAGCGCACGCCGACCTGGTACGGCATGTTCAACGCCGATGGCAAGCCCAATGCACGCATCGACGAGCTGGCCCGTTACTGGACCGGCGAGTACCCCGACAATCGTGCGCCCCTGGCAATGAGCATTACCCTGAACGGTCAGCGGGCCGAACAAAACGTCTATCTCAAGCCGGGCGAGCGCGCCGAGCTGACCGTAGAGGTGACCGAACCTGACGCAGATCCGCTGCGCTATGAGTGGGTACTGATGAAAGAGGTGCAAACCCGAAGCCAGGGCGGCGCTTTTGAGCAAAAACCCGATGAACTGCCTGTGGAGATTATCTCAGAGTCGGGCGGTAAGCTGGTGTTCGCCGCTCCCAAAGAGCGGGGGGATTACCGGATTTTCTCCTACACCTACGATGGCAAGGGCAAGGTGGGTAACGCCAATTTCCCGTTTTACGTTAAATAGAGAGCCCTTGGTGCGGCGGCGCTGCTAAAGGCCGCCTCAAGGGAGACGAAGAGAAAAGGAATCACTATGACTGAGCAAGCGCTGCTGTCCGAGCAAGGTATGAAAGTGGGGCCTGCTGACTCTCATTAAATACACCTGCTGGAAGCCAGTTTTGTCTCCAGCTAGGCGCCGTGAACGAAGTTTGGTTGTTCCAAATAAGAGAGCGGCAACAACGCTGGTGGCAAAACTGGCCCCAGCCCTTCGGGTTACGGCTAAAAATCCGCCACTCTGCGTTAGTCGTCGCTTATTTGGAACCACCAAACAACACTCCTCTTGCCTTGATTGGCAAATTTTTAGCCGAAACAGGCTGGACTTAATGAGAGTCAGCAGGCCCCGGCCTACAGGCGATTGACTTCGCCGCCGAAGGTATGAAAACAACCAAGGAGAGCTTTACCCCCTTTGCACTTTTTCTGACGAAAAACGGAAAAAGCGGCATTAAGCGCTTCGCCACAAAAGCACCGGACGAGGTTTCGTCTATGGCCCAGGCCGCTATCGATAAGCTGGCCGATGACCTGGTGGCCTACGCCATCGTCCAAGATGGTTTTACCACCTTTGATGGTCATAAAAGAGATTCTATTGTCGTCGAGGCGGGCTGCGGTATTTCCGGTAGAGCGTTTAATTTTGTTCAGCAATACTCCCTGGCACCCGAGTATGAAGAGCACGGTAATGTAAAAGTGGCTGGCGAGCTGGACTACCGAATAACCCTGTCTGAGGGCGCACGCAATGATACAGAAGAGCTGATTCAGCCGCTGTGCCGGGCACCTTTTGCGATCTTTGAGAAAATTGCCGCCGCTGACGGGAGGATCGATGCCAAGGAGATGGATGCTTTTGTCGCCACCCTGGGCGAGGGGCTTAAATCGAAAAACCCGTTAGTGGTAGCCTGTATTCAGATGGCGGTGAACAATGCAGAGCACTACTTTAGCTTGATGGAGCAGGGGGCTTTGGACCTTAAGCGGGACATCGCTGAGTCAAGGTCGGTGCTACAATCGGATTTTCAGCACGCCAATGGCGACGAGTATCTGGAATTCTTGCGGCAGCTGGCGGAGAAAATTGCCCAGCCAAAAGGCGGGTTTATGGGCTTTGGGAAAAAAGTCGCGGATGCCGATGCCCAGGCCGTACAAGAGGTTATCACACTGCTTTCCTAGCAGGTGGTTTGCCGGTTTTTACCTGGAGCTGCTCATAAAGGAGCGAGGATGGACGTTGACGATATTCGGGTATTTATCCCGAGTAAAAACTACGAGGCTTCACAGGCTTTCTATCAGGCCTTGGGCTTTCGCATGTCGAAAGCCTCCAATGACTTGTCCATTTTTGAACTCGGCAAGTCGACCTTCTTCCTCCAGCGTTACTATGACAAAGCCTTTGCCGAAAATCTGATGCTGCAACTGATTGTGCCGGACATTGAAAAGGCCTACCGCACGGTTGCCGCTATCGAGGGACACGATTTCAGGTTCGAGCCCATCAAAAACGAGCCTTGGGGGAGAGTCGTGTACCTGTGGGGGCCAGCAGGAGAGCTCTGGCATATTACCGAGCTCCAAGCCCGTTAGCGGCTGTGGTTGCGCTTAATTTGCAGCAGCGACTCCTTGATGGACACAAAGCATTCGGCCAGCGTCGGGTCAAAGTGCGAGCCGGCTTGCTCTTCAATCCAGGCAAAAGCCTGCTCTTCCGGCCAGGGGTCCTTGTAGGGGCGTTTGGACGTTAATGCGTCAAATACGTCGGCAATGGCGACAATGCGGGCCTCTATGGAAATGGCCTCGCCTTTCAGGCCTCGTGGGTAGCCGCTGCCGTCCCACTTTTCGTGATGCTCCATAGCCAGCAGGTGCGCCAGCTGAATCAGCGGCGAGTCGGAGTTCTCCAGAATTTTCCCGCCAATGGTCGTGTGTTCCTTGATTTGCGTAAACTCTGCTTCAGTCAGCCGACCGGGTTTTAGCAGTATCGCATCCGGGATGCCGATTTTGCCCACATCGTGCATGGGCGCCGCCTGGCGAATCAGCTCGGCATACTCTTCGTTAATCCCATAGGCGAGCGCCAGAGCCTTGCTGTATTTGCTCATGCGGATGATGTGTTCGCCGGTATCCGTATCCTTGTATTCGGCGGCGCTGCCAAGCCGGTGCACCAGGTCCACGTGGGCGCGCTTTAACTGCTCGGCTTGCACTAAAGATAAGTGAGTGTTGATGCGGGCGCGCACCAGAGCCGGTTTGATTGGCTTGGTGATATAGTCCACAGCACCGACCGCGAAGCCGGCAAATTCGTCGTCATCATCGCTCAGGGCCGTTACAAAAATAACCGGGATATGACGCGTGTCCGCTTGGCTTTTCAGTGCCTGACACACCTCGATGCCGCTCATCCCCGGCATCATGACATCCAGCAATATCAGTTTGGGTGCTTCCTGTGCCACCAGTTCGAGAGCTGCCTGACCCGACTTGGCAAAAGACAGGCGATAGTGCTCCGCCAGCGCGCGCTGCATGACTTTTAGGTTGGTGGGTTCGTCATCCACCACCAGAATACGCGGTTTCTCTGTGTGGCTAATCACTCTGGCTCCGTCGACAACGCCTTGACTGCGGACAGTATAGCGGACAGCTGTTCACTGGCCGCGCTGAACTCGAACTCTTCAAAGGCTTTGATGGCTTGCGCCACCAAAGGGGCTATCTGCACGGGGCTGTGCGCTTGCAAGGTATGTAGCAGCGTCTCGTCCACCTCGGCCCTTTCGGCTTTTTGCAGAAGTTGCGTGGTTATTTGCGCAAGGGCTTCAGGGGGCAGGCTGTCGCTTGGCTCTGCGTGTGCCGCTGCTTCTGGGCGGTTGTCATTCAGTAGCGCGCGTATGTTGCCGGTTTCGTCCAGTATTTGTTGAGCAGTGCGTTGGTAGAGCTCCTTGTCCTGCGTGCTTTCGAGCGTCGCCAGCAGTTGGCTCAGGCGAGTTAACCCGAGGTTGCCGCTGACGCCCTTGAGTGCATGTAGTTGTGCTTTCGCCTCTGGGGGCTCTGGGTAAGGCGGCTCGCAGAGACTTTTCAGTGCGCCCAGCTGGGCGTGAAAAAACTCGTTTATTTGCTCAAGTTGTTTGGCGCGGCTGCCCCAGAGCAGTTCGCCCTGGGTAAAATCAATGGCCGTGTGAGAGCGCCCGGGTGCGGTTGCACTGGGGTGATCGGTTGCCAGCCCTAACACATTGGCGATTTCCCGGTTGAGCTCACTGGGGTTGACCGGCTTGGTGGCAAAGCCGTCCATGCCGGCCTGCTGCGCGGTTATTTTGTCTTGCTGCAGAACGCTGGCGGTGAGCGCAATAATGGGGGTGCGCGCCGCCCCCGTGTGAGCTTCGCGTTCGCGTATGCGCTGGGTTGCCAGTATGCCGTCACACTCGGGCATATGGATGTCCATAAGAATTACGTCAAAGGTGTTCTTGGCGAACATCGCCAGCGCTTCCAACCCATTGGCGGCGGTCATGACCCGGTGGTTGTGGCGCGATAGCAGCAGTGACAAAAGCTCGAGATTCTGTTCAATGTCATCGACCACCAAAATATTCAGCGGTGGCAACTGGACGAGTTGATCGGTCGGCGCCGAAGGCAGCTGACTGGCATCGCCCCTGGCCAGCGGCAGACTAAAGAAAAACCGACTGCCTTTGTCTGGCTCGCTGATGACCGCCAGCTGGCCACCCATGAGTTCGACCAGTTGCTTACTGATGCTGGTGCCCAGGCCTGTGCCGCCAAAGCGGCGGGTCATGGTGTTATCGGCCTGCTCAAAGGGGTGGAAGATAGCGTCTATACGCTCCTGTTCAATACCAATGCCCGTATCTTCTACGGCAAAATACAGCTCGTCATTGTGTGTTTGGTTCACCCGCACCATGACGGATCCACGCTCGGTAAATTTCACGGCATTGCCGATTAGGTTGGTCAACACCTGACGAATGCGATTGGCATCGCCGTAGTAGACTTCGGCTACATCGGGCGCAATGTCGAGCTGCAGATCAATGCCTTTTTGCTTGGCGTTGAGCCAGAAAGTGGAGACAAGGGTGTCGAGCAAATCGCGAATAGCAAAGTGCTCGGGCTCGATGCTGAGTTTGCCTTTTTCCAGCTTGGCAGAATCGAGAATGTCATTTAAAAGATGCATCAGCGAGCGCGCCGAGTGGTTGATGGTGGCCAGGTGGCTTTGTTGATCTTTCTCCAGCGGGCTCTCCATTAAAATTTCGCTAAAACCGATGATGGCGTTCATCGGTGTTCGGATTTCATGGCTCATATTGGCAAGAAAAGCCTGCTTGGCCTGGGCGGCTTGCTCGGCGGCGGTCTTGGCCATTTTCAATTGCTCTTCATACTCATGTCGCTCGGTGATATCAATCAGGACACCGTCAATCCACAAGGGTTGTCCGTCGTCGTCAAACGTAAAGCAACCTTGATCAAGCACCCACAGGGTATGCCCATTGCGGTGGGTGATGCGGTACTCCAGAGAGTAGGATGTTTTATTGGCAATCGCTTGGCCGATGGCGGCCTCAATGGTGGCTTCATCGTCTTTGCAAATCAGATCGCCCATTTCAATTTTGCGCGAGAGAAAATCCTCCAGGGCAAAGCCTGTGAGCTCTGCAATGCTGGGGCTCGCGAAAATCATGCTCCACTGCTCGTTAATTTGGCAGCGAAAGGCAACGCCAGGGAGGTTGTTCATCAGCGAGCGATACTGCTGCTCTTTTTCGAGCAAGCTTTGTTGCAGCTTTTTCTGCTCGGTCAGGTCAGTAATAAAGGCGACGTAGAGCGGTGTTTGCGTGGGCTGTTGGACCTTGCCCAGGCCGAGGCGAATGGACACCTTGCGCCCTTGCCTGTCGGCGATTGTCACTTCGCGGTTGCGGCCGATATAGTCTGCCAGATCAGGGGGGCTGTCATCGATTTGGCAAAGGGCCGCTTGAGCATTGCCCCCCGATGTCAGAAGCCCGGCGCTCTGACCAATGAGCTCGGCGTCGGTGTAGCCCAGAATCTTCTCGGCCGAGCGGTTGGCGCTGAGAATCCGCCCCCTGTGGTCAATGGTGATAATCCCGTCGACGGCCGTGGACAATATGGCACTCATTCGCGATTCGCTGGCCGACTTTTCCGCGAGCAGCAAACGGTAGCGAACCAGCCAATTGATAGCCGCTACTATCGCGGTCAGCAGCACGGTGGCGCAGGCAACGCTGATGGCGATAAAAGACAGCTCCGAGTCGACCACGCCCTGCCCCGCAGCGGCTTTGCCCGTACTGATAAAACGTGTGGCCAGCATACCCATATAGTGCATACCCGACACTGCCAGCCCCAGTACCAGCGCGCAGATTAGCCGGCTCTGCTGGTAAGAGAGCCCGGGTATAAAACGGGGTAGATAAAAGCGAGAGAAAAGCCCGACGAACGACAGTCCGACCGCGACCACAATCGACAACGCAAAGGTCACGGGGTCATAGCGCAGCAGCGGCGCCAGCTCCATTGCCGCCATGCCGCTGTAGTGCATGGTCCCTATGCCCGCGCCGAGCAGCACGGCCGCCTGGCTCAGCGATATGAGGTTGGCTTTGTGCGAGAGTAAAAAAATAGCGCACAGGCAGGACAGCAGCGCCGGCAGAAAGGATAAAAAGGTTATAGTGGGGTCGTAGCTGATCTGTGTGCACAGGGAAAAGGCGAGCATACCGATAAAGTGCATGCTCCAAATGCCACCGGACATAAGCACGGCCGCGGTCACCCTGGCCACCTTGCGGTAGGAGCCAAAAGGGGTTTTCTGGGCGAGATCCAGTAAATAGACCGTAAAATAGCTGGCAAAGATGGCCGTGCAAATTGACAGCGCCACCAGCTTGCCATTGTAGACACCACTGAGAATCAAGGCAGGGTCGTGCTCGGTGGTGAAAAAGCTGGACAGCATAAGACCTCGGTAGAGATGTTGAGGGCCTCTTCGCAGGCCTTACCCTTATAACACAGTGTAGCTGCATTTATTAAAAATGCGCCAATGAGGGCACTGCGTTACCCGCACAGCTTTCTTGATACGCGGCGGCGGCTTAAATGGACAATGGCACAAGACGATCGGAGATTGGTCAATGACGGACAGTTCCAGGCCCTGTTGGGTGCTGCTGAGGGGGCTCGGGCGCGAGGCCGCCCACTGGGGCGACTTTGCCGAGCGCTGTGCGCAAACCTTGGGCGCCCGGGTAATCTGCCTGGACCTGCCCGGCAGCGGTCGCTTATATCGAGAGCGCTCGCCGGAGTCCATTGAAGGGCTGCGCCAAGCGGCAGCGGAGCAGCTCATGCAGCAACTGCCTGCCGGGGAGCCCTTTTCGCTGCTGGGCATTTCTCTGGGTGGTATGGTCGCGCTCGACTGGGCAGTGCATGAGCCCGAGCGTGTTCAGGCGTTGGTGCTGGCTAACGCCAGTAGCCGTTTGAGCCCGATCCGGCAGCGACTAAAGGTAGCCAGCTTGAAGACGGTACTGGTGTGCTTGTTCGATCAAGACGCCCTTCGCTGCGAGCGGCGCATTGTTCGCATGGTGAGCAATATACGCCGTGACGATGAAGCTTTGATACGGGCGTGGCAGGAGATCCAGAGCCAGCGGCCGGTGAGCAAGGCAAACCTATTGCGCCAGCTAAAGGCCGCGGGTCGCTATCAGCTTACGCAAAAACCCCGCTGCCCGGTGTTGGTGGCCACCAGCAAAGCGGACCGCATGGTCAGCCACCAGTGCTCTGTGCGCCTGGCCGAGTACTTGTCGGCCGCTTTGGTGGTGCACGACACCGCCGGGCATGATATTGCTTTGGATGCGCCGAAGTGGCTACTGGAGCGAATGGCCGCCTGGCAGCCGGCAGCGCCTGCGGGCGAGTTCAGTGTTGTTGCGCCGCAATAGTTCAGCACCTTTGACTATCAGGTGGCGATGACTTCAACCTTTTAAAGGGTCTCGGGCTCGGCATCGGGCCCGCGGGTTTTCAATCACAGTAACAGGAGATTCTATGAAAAAGGTCGGTGTGGCAGTGGCGGCGATACTCTTGGCGGCCTGTTCGGGTGTTCACTACAAGCCCGGATACATCAAAGACGGTGAGCGCGAGGGCTACGAGGACGACTTTGCCGCCTGTGAGTCGGCGAATCCAGGTTCCGTTCCCGGTCGCGACGGCTGTATGGAGGACAGGGGCTGGGTGCGCTCCGACACCATCAAAGTGGAGCGCGACTAAGACAGTCGTGCGCGCCTGATTCGCGGCCAGTGACTCGCAGTGCGAGCCGCCGGCCTTTCGGGTTTAGTTTTTCAGCACAATGCGGTAGTGAGCTTTGCCATCGCGCAACCTGGCAATCGCTTCATTGATCTCGCTCATGGCGAAGTACTCGGTGGTCGGCTCAATCCGATGAAGCGCGGCAAAGTCGAGCATCTTTTTGATGGTCGCCGGGCTTCCGACGGGCGAGCCCGATACTGAGCGTTGAGCGCCGATCAGGCTGAAGGCGCCAATATCCAGAGGCTCGAGCGTGGCGCCGACAAAATGCAGGCGACCTTTGGGCGCCAGCGTGTTGAGGTAGGCGTTCCAGTCCAGCTTCACGTTTACAGTGGAGAGGAGCAGGTCAAAGTAGCCTGCCGCGGCCTCCAGTTCGCCCGCGCTTTTAGAGTTGAGCACTTTGTGTGCGCCCATTTCCAAGGCCTCTTTTTTCTTGCTGTCGCTGGAGGTGAAAGCGGTGACTTCGCAGCCCCAGGCGTTGAGAAACTTGACGGCCATATGCCCCAGCCCGCCAATCCCAATAACACCGACTTTCGCGGTGGGCGGCACATCAAACTGCACCAGAGGATTGAAGACGGTGATGCCGCCGCAAAACAGCGGGCCGGCTGTGTCGGGGTTTACCCCCTCGGGTAGGGGCACCACGGCTTTTGCCTGAGCGCGCACTTTTTCGGCGAAGCCTCCGTGGTGTCCGGCGATGGTCGGCTGAGCGCTGGCGCAGAGGTTGTGATCGCCAGAGTTGCACGTCTGACAGTCATTGCAGTAGCCGCTGTGCCAGCCCAGCCCAACGCGCTGACCCGACTTCAGGTTGGCGACGTCAGAGCCCACTTTGGCAATTGTGCCTATCACTTCGTGACCGGGGACAAAGGGGTACTGGGTAAACCCCCATTCGTTGTCGAGCATGCTGATATCGCTGTGGCACAGGCCGCAGGAGTCCACATTGATTTCCACTTCATCCCGGCCCAGTGGGCCCGGGTCGTATTCAAAGGGCGCAAGTGCTTCTCCGGCGCCTTGAGCGGCGTAGGCTTTGATCATAACTCCTCCTTTGTCTAGTGCGATGGGGCGTGAACGCCTATTATGTAAATCTTTTTTGTTGGCAACAATCGCCATTGATGAAACCGAATGTTATGAATTTAGAAACAATAGATTTGAAGAGCTTGCGCATTTTTGTCGCCACGGCCGAGCATTTAAGCTTTACTCGGGCGGGCGAGGCGCTGCAGCAGCCCAAGTCAGTGGTGAGTAAAACCGTCTCACGCCTTGAGCAAACACTGGGCGTCTCGCTGCTTGAGCGCTCCTCACGCGTGGTGCGCCTAACCGAGGCCGGTCAGATCCTCTACAGCCGTGCTCTTAGCTTGCTGGAGGAGGCGGCCCTGATATTGTCCGACGTGCAGGGCATGCAAACGCGGGTGAGCGGCGAGCTGCGTTTGGCAGCGCCGCCGGCTCTGGGGCGCTACCTGGCGCGCGAGTTAATCCCCGAATACTTGCGTCTATGGCCTGAGGTGTCGGTGTCGCTTAAGCTGTCTTACGACTACGAAGACCTTTTCAAAGAAGGGCTGGATTTGGCGTTTCGCATGGGTGGCCATCGCGATGACCACCTGATTGAAAAACCGCTGGGCTTTGCCAACCGGGTCATGGTGGCGACCCCGGCGTATCTGAGCGAGCACCCGCCGGTGACGCGGCCAGAAGACCTCTCAGCTCATCTCTCCCTGCAAGTGTTTGACAAGCCTTTTTCCAGCTGGAGCATGCAAAACGGCGAAGCGTCTTACTCCGTATCCATGCGCAAACAGTTCCAGTGCGCGGATATGGAGGCCCTGAAAAACGTGTTGCTCAGCGACATGGGCATTGCCCAGCTGCCCTGGCTGGTGGTGCGCGATGAGTTGCACAGCGGCCGCCTTGTCGAGGTGCTACCCGGCTGGGTGAGCGACGGCTTGACGATCTCCGCCGTATACCGCCTGGGGCCCAACAAGCCGGCCAAGCTGGAGAAGTTTCTCGCGCTGACCGAGCAAAAGCGGCATTTGTTTGATTTGCAGCGCCGTAGCCTTTAAGGCTTGCACAATGAGACGGGTGTGCTGAAGCAAGCTTACGACCCGGTAGCTACCCCAGGCAGTGTGTTCTTAGTGTGCGCGAACTGCTTGACTGTATAGGACGGTTGTCCTATATTTCTAAAAATTAGGACAGTCGTCCCAAGTTGAGAATATGGCAGACAAGGCAACAGATCAGCGCATAGTGGCGGCTGCGGATGATTTATTTTATCGGCAGGGCTATGAGCACACCTCATTTCGCGACATTGCCGAAGCGGTAGGGATCTCTCGCGGCAATTTCTATCACCACTACAAAAGCAAAGACGACATCCTCAGAGCCGTTATCGAGCGGCGCTTGGACAATACCCGCTTACTGCTGCGCCAGTGGGAGCAGCAGGCAAGCTCACCGCTCGATCGCATCATCTGCTTTGTAAAAATCCTGACAACCAACTGGGCAAAGATTCGTCTATATGGTTGCCCTGTGGGCACTTTGACAACCGAGCTCTCCAAGCTCGATCATCCGGCGAAGAAGCAGGCGAGTGAGGTATTGACGCTGTTTCGCCAGTGGTTAAAGGCACAGTTTATCGCTTTGGAAAAGGCGCCTGAAAAAGCGGACGAGCTTGCCATGCATGTCCTGGCGTTTAGTCAGGGGGTTGCGACTCTGGCCAGTGCCTACCGCGATAAAGCGTTTGTGCAGCGAGAGATCGACGGTATGTGCAAGTGGCTTACTCAGCTTGCTGCGCAGCAGGAATAAACAACGAAAAAGGAGTGAATCATGTTCGTGATATTGCTGAGGTTTTCCGAGAATCGTGATCGAGCCGGCGATTATATGGCCGCTCACAATGAGTGGATAAAAGAGGGCTTTGCCGATGAGGTGTTTCTCCTGGCTGGCAGCCTGAGGCCGGGTATAGGTGGCGCCATTGTCGCGCACAATACCTCTCTTGAAGCGTTGCAGGCGCGTACGGCGCAAGATCCCTTTGTCGTGCACACGGTGGTAACCGCAGAAATTCTGGATATTGCGCCGGGCCGGGTGGACGAGCGATTGAGTTTTTTAATGGCGCAAGGCGCCCCTGCCTGATGGAGCGGTTCACCTCAGGGCTTATTCGCCTAGCACTGGTGATTCTTGGGTTAAATACAGTTCAGAGACGCTGATGTCGCTGAGGGCGAGCGCGAACAGCGAATCGGATCAGAGCCAGCAGCTGTATTGCTCAGTGTATAAGTTGCTGCACAAGCGGCGCTTTCATAAGAATTAGGCGTCACGTCAACGATAGAGCGAATTTTTGATTCGTCCCTCTCGCATTTCCCAATGCCCACAGTCACTGGCAGAGGCCAGGGTGCAATGCGGGTTCGATGGTGCTAGGCTGTGTTGGTGCTAAAGTAACAGACCCCAGGATGGATCTATGACTGAGCCCACCGGCAAATCCGGCTCCACGGTACTGATTCCGGTTTTTATTCCCGCTGTTGTGGTTATGGTGCTGCTGGTGGTTGGCACCATTGCCAATCCCGATCTCGCTGGCAACGCTTTTAAAGTCACGCTGACCTACATCACCGAAACCTTTGGTTGGTTCTACATGTTGTCGGTGGCGTTTTTTCTGGTGTTTATTGTCGGCGTTGCCATGACCCGCTGGGGTAATATCAAACTCGGACCGGACCACGCCGACCCGCAGTACAGTTTTCCCGCCTGGTTCGCCATGCTGTTTTCCGCAGGCTACGGTATCGCGCTCTTGTTTTTTGGTGTGGCCGAACCGGTGCTGCACTACGCTTCGCCACCGGAAGGAGCGGCGCAAACGGTGGGCTCGGCCAAGCAAGCCATGCAAATCGCGTTTTTTCACTGGGGCTTTCATATCTGGGCGATCTACGGTCTTGTGGGGCTGGTGCTGGCGTATTTTGCTTTTCGTCACGGTTTGCCGTTGTCAATTCGCTCGGCGCTCTACCCGTTGGTGGGCGATAAAATCTATGGGCCCATTGGCCACGCTGTGGATGTGTTTGCCATCCTCGGCACCATGTTTGGTATCGCGACCACCTTGGGCTTGTCGGTCACGCAAATCAACGCGGGTATTCACTATCTGTGGCCGGCGGTCCCCGTGAGTCACACGGTGCAAATCATTTGCATTATGGCGATTACCGGGCTCGCGATTTTCTCCGTGGTGGCGGGTATGGACAAAGGGGTTAAGCGCCTGTCTATTCTCAATATGGTACTGGCGATCTCGCTCATGCTGTTTGTCTTTGTGGTGGGGCCCTCGGTGCATATTCTGGAAACGTTTTTGCAAAACACCGGCAGCTATCTCAATCATATTGTCGAGCGAACCTTTAATTTGCAGGCCTATTCGCGTAGCGATTGGATCGGTAACTGGACGCTGTTTATCTTTGGCTGGACCATAGCCTGGGCGCCCTTTGTCGGCTTGTTTATTGCCAAGATCAGTCGCGGCCGCACCATTCGCGAGTTTGTGGTGGGGGTGATGCTGGTGCCGTCGCTGTTTACCTTTTTGTGGTTTTCGGTGTTTGGCGACACGGCGCTCAATGAAATCATGAATGAGGGTTACACTGCGCTTATTGCCGAAGTGCAAAGCAATCAGGCTATCGCCCTGTTTAAACTCTATGAGGTTTTGCCGCTGACCTCCATTGTCTCGTTTATTACCGTTTTGTTAATCATTACGTTTTTTGTCACCTCCTCGGATTCGGGCTCATTGGTGATTGATTCGCTGGCCTCGGGCGGAGCTTTGCATACCCCCGTATGGCAGAGAGTGTTTTGGGCAACGGCCGAGGGCGTGGTTGCGGCCACTTTGCTTTTGGCCGGCGGTCTCGGTGCGCTGCAGACCATGACCATTACCAGCGCACTGCCGTTTAGTCTGATTATGATTGTGTCTGCTTTTGGCATGTGGCGGGCACTGGTCATCGAGGGGCACCATCAGCAAAGCCTGAAAACGGATCTTCATCAGCGTTATAGCGGTACCAGCGGCCGGGGATTGTGGCGCCAGCGCTTGCACGGGCTGGTGAACTTTCCCAGCCGCGATCAAGTGCAGGAATTTATGGACACCACGGTTCGCAAAGCGATGTTTCGCGTTGAGCGTGAGCTGGTAAAAGAGGGCTGGCAGGCAAAGGTTCATGAGGACACCGAGAATAACCGCCGTTATCTTGAAGTGTTCAAGGAAGAGCATGTGGACTTTGTCTATGAAATCCGCGTGCTTGAGCATGTGCTGCCCGATTACGCTTATCCGCAAATGCCTTCCAGTGACGAGGATCAGCGCCACTACTACAGGGCCGAGGTGTTTTTGCGCCGCGGCGGCCAGTCCTACGATGTGTTTGGCTTTGACCAGCAGGACATCATTACCGATATTCTTGATCAGTTTGAAAAGCACCTGCACTTTCTGCACATCTCCACGGCGAGCTTGCCCTGGCGGATGGAGGAGCATGATGATCTGTTGAGTACCCCGCCCGAGCCACCCGAAGAAGCGCCGGGCGTGGATGACGGGCGGCCGGACCAGGCTGGCTCGGATCAAAAGACATAACACGGGAGGTGTCTCATGCGCTGGTTGTGCCCAGCCAGGGCTCTGTTTATGACGGCGGCGTTGGGTCTTTCCGGTAACGGCTTTGCCGATGAGTCCACGGAGGTGTTAAAAGCCGAAATCGAGGCCCTTAAGGCGCGCATTGAAGTGTTGGAGCAGCGCCGCCCGATCAAAGAACAGCTGCTGAATACCGCAACCATTGGCAGCGAGCAGGTGAGCGAGAAAAAGGCGTCGCGCGAGTCGCCGAAAAGAGACATCAAGGTCGGCGGTGCTCTGCGCTTTAACCTCTTGTATCAGGAAGATGCTGATGCCTCCGTGGGCAAGCGCGGTGAAAGCGGGCTGGATGTGTTTCGTTTCAATGTAGATGGCCAGCGAGATAATGTACTCATTTCGGCCGAGTATCGTTTTTATCCCTATATGAGTGTGCTCCACCACGGCTGGGTCGGCTATGAGTTTGAAGATGCCAGCCAACTCCAGCTGGGTATCACTCAAGTGCCGTTTGGCATTCTTCCCTACGCCTCGCACAACGCCTGGGCCGGCGTGCCCTACTACGTCGGTCTGGCGGATGATTACGACATGGGCATCAAATACCAGCGCGAGCGCGGCCCCTGGTCAATGCACTTTGCGTTTTTTAAAAACGAAGAGTTTAACGATGCGACCAATCTCGATCGTTACGGCTTTGATCTGGTGCGCGTGGGTGAGCAGCAGAACGAGGAGGTGAATCAGCTCAATGCGCGTTTGGCTTATACTTTCGGCGAGACTACCGCCTGCGAGACGCAGCTTGGCGCCTCCGTGGAGGCCGGGCAGATGTACAACACCCTGTCCGAGGAGCGCGGCGACCGCTGGGCGGGCGCCGCGCATTTGGATAACCGGTGCGGGCGCTGGAGTCTGCAATTGCAGAGCGCCCAGTATCGCTATAGCGCCGCCGACCCAGCCGGTGTGGACGACTCTGTGGTGCGCGTAGGCGCCTTTGCCGGCAGCTATGACATCGACAGCGACGCTCGTGTATGGGTGGCGAATTTGGCCTATAACCTGCCCGTTTCCTGGCCGCTGCTGGACAGTGTCACTTGCTACAACGATTACTCGCGCCTGGACAAGTCCATCGCCGGTGCGACCGATTCCGAAATCAACACCACCGGCTGCGCCATTGGCTCCGGCCCGCTGTTCACTTACATCGATTATATTCTCGCGAAAAACATGCCCTATTTTGGCCAGGGCTCGCTGGCCGGTGGCGGTGAAGACGATTGGCAGGGCCGCTTCAACATCAACATAGGCTATTACTGGTGAGACGTATGCGCGCAACACGCGGGGTGCTGTTTGGGCTGATGAGTGCTTGCACGCTAAGTGCAGGCGCGGACTCGTTAAACGTGGTTTCCTGGGATGGCGCCTACGTGAAAAGTCAGATGCTGGGCTTTATTCGGCCCTACGAACAGAGCACCGGGCACCGTATCAATGTCATTCAGTACAGTGGCGGTATCGATCAGATCCGCCAGCAGGTGCGCGCCTGGAATGTGACTTGGGACGTGGTGGACTTGGAGCTGTTTGACGCCATTCGCGCTTGCAACGAGGGCCTGCTCGAGAAAATCGATTTTGCCAAATTGCCACCGGCGCCCGATGGCACGTCTGCATCGGAGGATTTTATCAATCTTCGCGCTACCGAGTGCGGCGTGGGGAATGTGGTTGGCTCTACCGTGGTGAGTTATCGGCGCGGCAGTTTTAGTGAGCCGCCTAAAACACTGGAGGATTTTTTTGACCTGAGCCAGTTTCCGGGCCGGCGCGGGCTGCGCCAATCTCCGCAGGGGAATTTGGAGTGGGCGCTGATCGCCGATGGCGTCGCTACCGAGCAGGTGTATCAGGTACTGCAAACCGAGCAGGGGCTGAATCGGGCCTTTGCCGTGTTGGATCGGTTAAAGCCGCATTTGGTTTGGTGGGAGACCGGCCAGGAGGCCGTGCGTTTGCTGGAGACCGGACAGGTGGCCATGTCGTCAGTGTACAGCGGCCGTATCGCAGCGGCCGTTGAGCGCGGCGAGCCGTTGGACATTTTATGGGATCATCAAGTGTGGTACTACGACGTGTGGGGTGTGCTCAAAAACGGTCGCAACACCGAGCTGGCCGCTGAGTTTGTGCGCTACGCCACCAACACCCAGAGCCTCGCGGCTCAGGCCCGGTACATTCCCTACGGTCCCATGCGGCGCTCGTCCATGGCGTTGCTGGATGAAAGCCTGCGCGAGCGCCTGCCCACGGCCAATGCGCACATGGAAAGCGCACTGGAGCTCAACGCCGCCTGGTGGTCGGAGCACCTGGACCGGATTCAGCCGCGCTTCGAGCGCTGGCTAGAACGCCCGCTGATGGTGCCGAAAGCCATGCCGCGCTGAGGGTGCTTGCGCGGTATTTGGGTGGAAAGCTCACATCACGCGCCAAAAATCACTAGGCACAGGGCCACGTGTCCTCCTGATATAGCAGTCGGTCTATACTGATGGGCCGGCGCTTCGGTGCGTCGTCTGAAAACCCTTGGCAGCGGATCGGCCGCCGCCCTCGTTACCACGCAAAACGGAATATTTCGGGAGAGGTAGTATGAAAGGTTTTTTGGTTCGTCCCGCGCAAGCGCTGTTGATGATTTGGTTGGTGTCACTGTCGATGCTGAGCCAGGCGGCCTCGGACCCGCTGCCTTCGTGGAAGGAGGGGCCATCAAAAAAAGCGATTATTGAATTTGTTACCCAAGTCACCAAGCCCGGTGCGGCTACCTTCGTGCCCGAGCCAGAGCGGATCGCCACCTTTGATAACGACGGCACCTTATGGGCTGAGCAGCCGGTGTATTTTCAGGGCCTGTTCGCGGTTGAACGCGTGCGAGCGCTGGCCGACAAGAACCCCGATTGGCGCAAGGCAGAGCCTTACAAAAGTGCCATTGAGGGCGACATGAAAGGCGTTATGGCCTCGGGCATGGAGGGGCTGGAAAAGCTGCTGGTTGCCTCTCATGCTAATGTCGAGGCAGAGGTGTTTGCCCAGGCGGTGAGCGACTGGTTGGCAACGGCCAGGCACCCGACCACCGGTAAGCACTATACGCAGATGGTGTATCAGCCCATGCTGGAATTGCTGGATTACTTGCGTGCCAATGGGTTCAAAACCTTTATCGTCTCCGGTGGCGGCATCGATTTTATCCGCGTCTTTGCCGAACAGAGCTACGGCATTCCTCCCGAGCAAGTCGTGGGCACTACCCTCGGCGCCCGCTTTGACATGAAAGACGGCGTGCCCACCATCGTGAAAGAGCCCAAATTGGTATTGATGGATGACAAAGTCGGCAAACCCGTTGGTATTTATCAGTACATTGGCCGTCGCCCGATCATGGCGGTGGGCAATTCCGATGGCGATATGCAGATGCTGCAGTACACCACCATCGCGCGCAGTGAAGCGGATAAAACGCCGAGACTGGGTGTGATTGTTCACCACACCGATGCCGAGCGCGAGTGGGCCTACGACCGCACATCCCACATTGGCAAGTTGGATAAGGCCATGGATGAGAGCAAGCAGCGCGGTTGGCTACTGGTGGATATGAAAAAAGAATGGAGCCAGGTGTTCCCGGAATAAGAGTTTAGTTTTCGGACCTGGTGACTTAAAGACGTAAAAAAAGCCCCGCTGTTTCCAGCGGGGCTTTTTTGTTAGAACACGCCGTTAAAGGGCGCGGCGCTGCTTACTTTTCAGCTTCGCGCGCTTTGACCTTGGCGATAACTTCTTCGGTCACGTTCTGCGGGCAGGGCGCGTAGTGTGCGAACTCCATGGAGAACTGGCCGCGGCCAGAGGTCATAGTACGCAGGTGGCCGATGTAACCGAACATTTCAGACAGCGGTACCTCGGCTTTTACGCGGATGCCGGTTGCGCCTGGTTCCTGACCGTTGATCATGCCGCGACGACGGTTCAGGTCACCGATAACGTCACCGACGTGATCGTCCGGCGTGAACACGTCTACCTTCATGATCGGCTCCAGCATTTGCGGGCCGGCCTTGGGCATAGACTGACGGAAAGCGCCTTTGGCGGCGATTTCGAAGGCGATGGCCGAGGAGTCAACCGCGTGGTAGGCACCGTCGAACAGCTCAACTTCAACGTCCAGCACCGGGAAGCCCGCCAGCGGACCTTTTTGCATCATGCCGGCAAAACCCTTCTCGATGGCCGGGAAGAATTCCTTAGGCACGTTACCGCCCACAACGGTGGAGGTAAATTTGAAGCCAGAGTTTGGCTCACCGGGCTTGATGCGGTAGTCGATTTTACCGAACTGACCAGAACCACCGGACTGCTTCTTGTGGGTGTAAGAATCTTCAATCGCCTGAGTGATGGTTTCGCGGTAAGCCACCTGAGGCTGACCAACCACCATTTCCACACCGTAGGTACGCTTGAGGATGTCCACTTTAATATCCAGGTGCAGCTCACCCATACCTTTCAGGATGGTTTCACCGGAATCTTCGTCGGTTTCTACGCGGAACGAGGGATCTTCAGCAACCATTTTACCGATGGCGATACCCATTTTCTCGGTAGAGCCTTTGTCTTTCGGCGCAACCGCGATGGAGATAACCGGATCGGGGAACACCATGGCTTCCAGCGTACAGGGGTGCTTGGGGTCACACAGGGTGTGACCGGTCTGTACGTTCTTCATACCCACGATGGCAATAATGTCACCGGCTTGGGCGTGACTCAGCTCGTTACGCTCGTTGGCCTGCATCTCCACCATACGACCCACACGCTCGGTCTTGCCGGTGAAGGAGTTGAGGATGGTGTCGCCTTTGTTCAGTTTACCAGAGTAGATGCGTACGAAGGTCAGGGCGCCGAAACGGTCATCCATGATCTTGAACGCCAGAGCGCGCAGCGGCTCGTCGGCACTAACGATGGCTTTTGCACCGGTCGGGTTACCTTCTTCGTCGGTCAGATCCTGCGGGTCAACTTCAGTTGGGGCCGGCAGGTAGTCAACAACGGCGTCCAGCACCAGCTGCATGCCTTTGTTTTTAAACGCAGAGCCGCAGAAAGTGGGGAAGAATTCCAGATCGCGAGTACCCTTACGGATGCAGCGCTTGAGGTCTTCAACAGAAGGCTCTTCGCCATCCATGTAAGACATCATCAGGTCGTCATCCATCTCAACGGCGGTTTCGATCAGCTGCTCACGGTACATGGCGACATCGTCTTTCATGTCTTCCGGAACGTCTTCGATGCGGTAGTTTTCGGGCAGGCCGGTTTCGTCCCACACATAGGCTTGCTGAGTCAACAGGTCAACCACACCCTTGAAGGTGTCTTCGCGGCCGATGGGCAGTGTCATTACCAGAGGCTTGGCGCCCAGGACTTTCTTGATCTGCTCAACAACGTTCAGGAAGTCGGCACCGATACGGTCCAACTTGTTCACGAAGATCACACGGGCAACTTCTGACTCGTTCGCATAGCGCCAGTTGGTTTCTGACTGGGGCTCAACACCGCCAGAACCACAGAAAACACCGATACCGCCATCCAGTACTTTCAGCGAGCGGTATACCTCAACGGTAAAGTCAACGTGTCCGGGGGTGTCGATCACGTTCAAGCGGTGGCCTTTCCACTCACAGGTAACGGCCGCCGACTGAATGGTAATACCACGCTCAGCTTCCTGCTCCATGAAGTCGGTGGTGGACTCACCCTCGTGCACTTCACCCAGCTTATGGATTTTACCGGTGAGCTTGAGAATACGCTCGGTGGTGGTGGTTTTACCCGCGTCAACGTGGGCGAAGATACCGATGTTTCTGTATAAACTAAGGTCTGTCATTTCGATACTCGTTAATCTAGGCCAAAAATTGGACGGCATTGTACAGCGAGGGGGGTGGCAATTGCCAATACCAAATGGGCTTAAATGTCCAGCTTTTTGGGTTTTGGCCAGAATTTTTCGCTTGCGTATGACAAGGCGATGAAAAACCGCCGCGCTTTACAGGCTCGTACTATCTTTACGTCTTTATTGATAGTCCTGGGATATGGCGTGCGGGTGAGACACCCGACCAGAGGCGTTTTATACTGCGCCACCAACAAAGACTGTGTCACGAGGCCCTAACCGCCATGTTTTATTCGCACAACAGTGAGCCGGGGTTTCGTCAAGCGCTTGTCTGGCTGCTCGCCGCGGTCACCTTGCTCGCTAGCCTGGCGACGATTCTGCACCGGTTGGAGCCACAGCCGCAGTGGCTGGACTTGATCCTGCCACCGGCCATGGCCTGCGCCTTTGCCGGTTTGACTCTGGCGGCACTGTTGCGCCCGAACTGGAGTCTGTCCATCGTGCGCTTGGTGGTGGCGCTGGGCGTGCTGGCACTGGTCATCCCGGCCTGGCACTACACCATTGTCTCCTACCGCGACCCGGCCATCACCTTGGTAACCATCTTTCCACCCATCACCTCCCTGCTGCTCTTATTGATCATGCTGGTGATTGTGCTCTTTCCACCGCGCAGCGCCTTCGCGGTGGTTTTGCTGGCCTGGGGGCTGATCAGCCTGCCGATTCTGGCTTACCTCTGGCTGCACCCGGAGGAGCTCTGGTCCCCGCGCGGTAAAGAAATGCTACTCACCTTTGGCCCGGCGCTTTTGCTGCTGCTGGTGATTGCGCCATTCTACCAGCGGGCCAACCAGCAACTGGAACGACTGAAATACGACCATGTAAAAATGCAGCGCCTGGCCGAGCACGATGCCCTGACCGAGCTGTACAACCGCCACGCGGGGATGCGCTTGCTCAAGCAGTTTCTCTCCAGGCTCGAGGCGGGCATGGTGGTGCTGTTTGATATTGACCATTTTAAAGATATTAACGACCGTCACGGCCATCCGGTGGGCGACCGGGTATTGCAGGAGCTGGCTCGGCGAGTGCGCAAGACCCTGCGCGATGACAGTGCGGTGATTCGCTGGGGCGGTGAGGAGTTTTTGGTGTTGCTGGACGATGCAGGGGGGCAGGCCTTGCAGACCATTCCCGAGCGTATCCGGGCCGTGGTCAAGGCGCAGGATTTTGCCGAGGTGGGCCCGGTGACCATTTCCGTTGGCGTGACCCGCGTAAGAGCCGACGACACCATGGATACTCTGCTCGAGCGCGTAGATCGTGCGCTTTACCGCGCCAAGCAACAGGGGCGCAACTGCGCCGCTGTGGAACCTTAGCGCGTGGTTCAGCCGTCAACAAACCCAATGGCTCGCGTCTTCATTGACGCCGCTCACGACCTAAGGAGAGCGACAGATGCAGGCAGTGGTCTTTACCCGCTATGGCGGTCCTGAGCAGCTGCAGCTCTCTCTGCGCGATAAACCTGTCCCAGAGCCTGGGCAAGTGCTGCTGCGCGTGCAGGCGGTCGCACTCAACGACTGGGATCTTCAAGCGTTAAAGGGGACGCCCTTTGTCAACAGAGTGATGTTTGGCCTGTTCAAGCCGCACAAGCAGATACTCGGCTCTGATGTGGTCGGTGTCGTCGAGGCTTTGGGCGAAGGCGTGACTCAATTCGCTCTGGGCGAAACATTGGTCGGTGACATCAGCGGCACTTGGGGCGGTTTGGCGGAGTATGTTTGCGTGAGTGAGTCGCTATTAACCGTCAAGCCTGACACGCTCAGTGCTGTGCAAGCGGCAGCCCTGCCTCAGGCGGGGCTGCTGGCGCAGCAAGGGCTTTTTGATGTCGGTCGGCTGCTGCCGGGTCAGTCGATGTTGATCAATGGTGCCGGGGGCGGCGTGGGCTGCTTTGCCGTGCAAATGGCCAAGCAACTGGGCGCACGGGTAACGGCCGTGGACAGTGCCAACAAGCTCGATGGTTTGCTGACACTGGGCGCCGACCATGTCCTTGATTATCAAACTCAGGATTTTACCCGCCTTGAAGAGCGCTACGATCTGGTGCTTGACGTAAAGACCAATCGGCTGCCATCGGCTTACGCTCGGGCGCTTAAAGACGGTGGAGTCTACGTCACGGTCGGCGGCCAGATCAGGCATTTGCTAACACTGCTGGTGGCGTCCCCCTTTTATCGCTGGCGGCACAAGCGGCATCTTCGCATTGTTGCGCTCAAGCCCAATAGCGGTATTGAACGCTTGCTGAACGAGGTGCAGGCCGGGCGCCTGCAGGTCCAGGTGGATCATGTGTATCCTCTGGCCGATACCGCTGAAGCTTTCAGGCGTCTGGATGAGGCGCGCCACTTTGGCAAAGTTTTGGTTAGCGTGGGCCAATAGCCAGCAGCGGCTTACTCTGGGTGCGCCCGTTTTAGGGCGCCTGCACGCACTGCTGCGCCATTGTGGGGCGCGCTTGCCGTTGGCGTACCGCAAGCTGCAGAGTCTGGCGCATAAATTATTGGTACGTTTCCTGCGTTGGGGTCTGTCACTTGTTCAACAGCGAGACTTTGCACTGCACACTTATTGGGCATAGGCGGGTCGGCATTGTGTGGAATCCATGAAGTTTGATCATGCTGCTATGAAGCCCTTTAAGCCCCAGCGGGACGCGCTTCCCGCCATCGACAGTTATTTCCCCTGTTTTCAGCCCATTGTTGAACTGGAGAGCGGCCGCGTCGCCGGACATGAGTCGCTGGCGCGCAGGCTCGGTGCAAATGGCGAGATAGAGTCTGCCGCGGCGTTGTTTTTTGGCGATGCCTATCCGCAAGACTGGGTGCTTGCGGTGGACAGAAGCGTGCGCCGAAAAGCACTGCAGACGGTGGCGGCGCAAAACAGCGGGCAGTTTATTGCCCTGAATATTTCCCCCGTGTGGGTGGACCGGTTGTCGGACATTAACGTCATCCCCACTTTGCGCATGATCGAGGAGTTGGGTGTCGATCCGCGCCAGGTGGTGATCGAGGTCACCGAGCGCAGTGGCGAGCTGGAAAACCTGCGGCGCTTGACCCGAGAGTATCAGCGCCACGGCCTGCGGGTAGCGGTGGACGATTTTGGCTCGGGCGCCTCGCAAGTCGACCGCATCATTGCCCTCGAGCCCGACCTGATCAAGCTGGATATGGACTTATTCAAAGCCGCCTCCCGCGGCGGCGCGGCGGCGGATATTGCCCTGGCCATTACCTCCATGGCCATGCGCGCCGGCTGCCAGATTGTCTGTGAGGGGGTCGAAACCCACGATGAGTTTGATTTTGCCGTCGAGTGCGGCGCCGATCTGGTGCAGGGCTGGCTCTATGATGCCGCCCAGCCCGAGCCCGATAGCTCGCGCCATTACACTGAGCAAACCCAGCAGTTAAAAGCGCGCTACCTGAGCCGTAAGGCGGCTACTCACGAGCGCGGCTACCGCCATCAGCTGGCCGTGGAGCAACAACTGCGCACCTTAAAAGACTGGCTCAACGCCGCCGATGCCGTGCATGAAGTGCACGACACCATGTCGGCCCATGCCTTCCAAAAACTGGGCATACTGCGCTTTTACCTGTGCAACTACGAGGGCACGCAGATCTCGCCCAACTTTGAACTGGCCGGCAGCAGCGTGCACACCGAGCCTGCCTTTATCGGCAGCAACTGGAGCCACCGGCCCTACTTTCCCCGCCTGACCGGCATTCGCCATTTACCGGTGGAGCAGCTGGTGGTCTCCGAGGCGTACCGCGATATACGCAGTGGCGATATGTGCAAAACCTACGCCCTTGCCCTCTCGGACACGCGCATCCTGATGCTGGATGTACTGGTGACCGATCAGGTATTGTTTGTGCGCTGATCGCAAAAAAAAAGGAAGCGTTATGCGTGCAATGGTATGGACCGCTTACGGCGGCCCCGATGCATTTGAACTGCAAGAGCGGCCAGAGCCGGAGCCAAAACCCAACGAGATTAAAATCAAGGTCGCGGCCACCACGGTCACCGCCGGCGATTGCGAGGCACGGCGGATGGACTTCCCGGTGTTCCTGCGCTGGGCCATGCGTTTATACTTGGGAGTCTTCCGCCCGCGCGCTGGCAAGGTCCAGGGCCAGGAGCTTGCGGGTGAGGTGGTTGCGGTGGGCGAGGCAGTTACCCGCTTTGCCCCCGGCGATAAAGTCTACGCCGCTACCCTGATGCGCTTTGGCGCCTGCGCTGAGTACCTGTGTCTGCCCGAGACCTATCCCATTGCGCCTATTCCGCCCGGCTTTGATGCCATGCAGGCGGCGACGATTCCCACCGGCGGGCTCAATGCCCTGCATTTTTTACGGATGGCCGACCTTAAGGCCGGCGATCGCCTGCTGATCAATGGCGCGGGCGGCAGCATTGGTACCTACGCGCTGCAAATTGCTAAAGCCTGGGGCGCTGAGGTCACCTGTGTCGACAGCGCTGAAAAGCTGCCCATGCTGACCCGCTTGGGTGCGGATGTTGTGCTCGATTATCGGCAAACGGATTTCGCTGCGGAACAAGATCGATACGATGTCATTATTGATGTCATTGGCCGCGCCGTCAGCGAGCACCGTTTGTCTGCCCTGACGCCGCAGGGGCGTTATGTACTGGGCGCGCCTACACTCTCGGCCATGATAGCCGCCAGCCGGCGCAACAAACGTTCGGCGCAAACCATTCATACGCGTTTTGCGGACTACCGGCCCGAACATTTAACGCAAATGCACGAGCTGATCGCCGCCGGGAAAATCAGCCCGGCCATCGATAAAGTCCTGCCGCTGGAGGCGCTGGCCGAAGCCCACCGCTATGTGGAATCCGGCCTGAAGCAGGGCCATGTGGTGATTACTCTTTAGCTTTCAGAAACTGAGCGATGTCCACCATGGGCGCGACCCAGAGTTGGTCACCGTGAGTGCTCAGATAATCGAGTAACCGGTTGTGCGCCTCGGCGCTCACATTGAGGTTGTGCTCGCCGCCGACACCGTGGAACAAGAACACCACCAGGGCGCCGCGCTCTATGGCCTCGTCCACCAGAGCGGTCAGTTGCTCACCGCTCTGGCCGTGAATCATGTGGGCGGCGATATTGTAGCGGTTGACTTGCTCAGGTGTGGGGTAACCGATCACCACGCCACGGGCGCCGACGAACAGGGGTTTTATCTGCTCGATGTAAGACTCGCCGCCGGCGGTTGTATCACCGCAGGGGTAGGCTAGGGTGCGTTCGGTTTTACCGTCCAGCGCCTCGAGTGTGGTATTGGCGGCCTGAATGTGTGCACTCATCCGCGCCACTGTCCAGCTGGACAGGTCGCGATCCGGGCTCACCCACTCGCGCCCCGGGCCCTGGCCGTTGCAGGGGTGGAAGAGCGTGTGATTGCCGAGCTCATGACCTTGCTCAGCCACGGCGCGCCACTCGTTCAGGCGTTTGGCAAAAGGCTCGGGGGCAATGGTGACGTAAAACGTGCCTCTAAAACCGTGCTTATTGAGCGCGGGCACCACACTGTCCAGATGAATATTCAGCGAGTCATCGTAGGTCAGCGACACGGCGGCGCGTTTGCCGTTCCAGAGATCTTGCGCCAAACACACATGGCTGAAGGCACTGAGGCCGAGTAAGGCTACACCAACGGATAAACGAAAAAACGGGCGCATGGGCAACTACCTTTTTTATTGGAATTGCTGCGAGCATAAGTCACTGGGCCGCACAGGCCAACCCGTGGTTTGTTAAGATTCATCACAGAGCGCGTTTAGCGGCGGAGACAACCTTGAAACCCATCGCCATTTACAACACCGATACCATTGCCGAGTCGCTGGCCCGTGAACATGGCCAGTATCCGGATATGTTTATCAAAAGCCTGGGGGCGATCAACCCGGCTCTGCGCTTTGCCCGCTTTGACGTTAATCGCGAGGTTTACCCCGAATCGCTTGCAGGCTACGCGGGGGTCTTGATCACCGGTAGCCAAAGCGCCGCTTATGACTCAGACCCGTGGATCGATCGGTTGAAAGCGAATATCGTCGATCTGGTTGAGCTGGGCGTGCCTTTGGTCGGCATTTGCTTTGGCCATCAAATCATTCACCAGGCGCTCGGCGGGCGGGTACAAAAGGCCGCCGGCGGCTGGTGCGTGGGCGTGCACGCTAACCGCCTTACCGGTGCAGCCGTTGACTATGGGCCTGAGGGCGAGGTGTTCAACTTGCTCTCAAGCCATCAAGATCAGGTCACTGACTGCGCACCGGGCACCGAGATACTGGCCAGCACAGCGCGGTGTCCGGTGGCCATGACACGTATCGGCGATCGTGTGTTGACCTTTCAGGGTCACCCCGAGTTTACCCGCGATTACGCACAGGCGCTGATGGATTGGCGCCGCGAGCGTATTGGCGTGACCGTTTGCGAGGCGGCCATGGCATCGCTCTCCCAGCCGTTGGATGAACAGCGAGCCCTACACTGGATGCTACAGACACTTGGGCAAAAGTAGCTGCTCACCTTGTGTAGGATTTATAGGGACTCGTCTGCGTTATTTACAATAACAGCCACTTGCATTGCTCAACACGCAATAAAATCAAGGAGTTAGCGGCCGGCATGATTCCTGCGTAAATGCTAGTCTCAAGATCATTGTTGGAGACTTAAGGAGTCTAGTATGAAAGCTGTAAAGCAAACCTTGTTGTGTACGCTCGTCGCCGCCAGCCTGTCATCGACCGCGGTTCTCGCGCAAGAGCAAAAATCGCAAACTCCAGCCATGCCCGCTGCGCCTGAGCAGGCCGCCCCGCAAATGGATGTGAGCGATCAGCAGGTGGACAACTTTGCCGATGCCTATGTGGCGGTGCAAACCCTCAGCCAGCAATACGGCGCCAAACTGCAGCAAACGCAAGACGCGGAAAAGTCCCAGCAGCTGCAACAACAAGCTCAGGATGAAATGCAATCGGCGATTACCGACACTGGCCTGAGCCTGAACGAGTACAAGCAGATTGCGCGCGCCGCCAACGAGAGCGAAACCCTGCGCCAGCGCATTACGGTAGCTGTAAACGAATTGATTCAGGCCGACGCGCCGGAAGAGTCCGAGAGCTAATGACTCAAGGCCGCAGGCTCGGCCTGCGGCCGCTGGTCAACCCGGCACTTAGGGGGTAAGCTTCTGTGTTAAAAACATCGGGAGCCGCCCCATGTCGTATCGCCCAGCTTACGTTTTACCGCATAAACACCGTCTTACAGCGTTTCTCGCCAGCAATGTGTTGCTTGCCCTCTTATGGCTGCCAGCCGCTACTGCCAATGAAGCCGCCGGAACGGGCAGCGCCGACAGCGGGCCTGTCGCAACCACCATGCCGAGCTCAAAAATAGAAAATTTTGCGCTTTGGCAGGATTCTGAATTCTCCACCTTCTTTTACGATACCACGGCCGATTTTAGCCAGTACGATCAGGCGGTTTTCTTTCCCATGACCTTTGATCGTATGGCGCTCACCGGCGCCGGCAACAACGAGTATATAGCCTCCTGGGAAAAGTCCACCTTTGAAGAAATGGATGAAATCTGCCAGTTTTTTGATGATTACATTCAAAAAACCTTCAAGCGCTCTGATGTCCTGCAAGCCACTCAGCGAGGGGGGCCTAATGTTCTGGCCATTGAGTTCCGGATGAAAGATTTTATGCCCACCTCCATGCGCCGCGAAGATGCGCTGGACACCGTGGGCGAGTCGCGCAACCGATTGGGCGTAGGCACCTTAACGTTTCAGGCGGTACTGGTGGAGTCACAAACCGGTAAGCTGGTGGCTGTCATTGAAGACGGCCTGGAAATAAAGTCCAGCTCCTACGCCGCGGACGATCGTGTCGGCCGAAACCTTGCCTGGAAGCGCTCTTTCCAGCGAGTGGTGCAAAAACTGCGTGATGATATAGAAACCAGACAGGCTATTTAACCCAACACCGCGGGTTGCGCTCAAAGCCCAGTGGCTCGTAATAAGTGTCTGCCGCGGGCGCTGCAATCAGAATCAGCTTGCAGCCAGTTCGCAGCTTCGCTTGCGTGTGTTCAATCAGCGCTTTGCCTATCCCTTGCCTCTGGTGCGATTGCGCCACGGCCAGGTCGGAGAGGTAGCAGGCGTAGTGAAAATCCGTGACCGAGCGTGCCGCGCCCACCAATACACCCCCGTCCCAGGCACTCACCAACAAGTTACTGTTGGTGAGCATGCCCGCAATGCATGCTGCGTCCGCAATCGGCCGGCGCTCGGCCAGGGTCGAGCGCTTGAGCAAATCGATAAACGCGTCGGGTGTCAGTGTGCTGTCCGTGCTGTAATGAATCATCTTACTTTTACACGTAGCTGCATGAGTGTCTACTGCTCAAAATAGGAGCGATAAGCCTCGGGTATACCGGTAATCGGCTGCCACTCAATTCGCCGAAAAAAGACTTCACCGGCTTCGCTTTGCAGGACAATCTGCCCCTGCGTCAGCGGTTGAATGCCCTCGTCGCTCGGGTAAGCCGAGCCGCTCAGTGCCATAACGACTTCGCCGTTGACAATGTGCAGACTTTTGTCTTCGTAGGTAATCAAATCCAGCGTGTTCCACTGACCGCTGGGCTTTTCATTGTCGTGGCTCGCACGGCAGGTAATCGGGGCCTGGTCGCCGCCAAAGGTTTTCAGAGGCGCTGTCGGGGAATAGCGGTGTGGGGTATCGTCGTTTTCCGCGGCGCAGCGAATATTAATTTGTGAGTAGGCGATTTTCCACCAGTCACCGGTCAGCCCGTCTACACCTTGTTCGACAATCTGAAACTCCTGCGACAGTGGCCAGGCACGCCAGTAGTCCACGCCATGCTCGCCTGTGCCGTGGTACAAAATGCCGGTATCCAGCGGCAGCTCTTCTCGCGGGGGCCATTTTTTCTCGCCCCATTTCACTTGCAGGCGCAGGTGATAATTGCCGTAGTTCTTGTGGGTAAAAATACCGCCGTAAATCTCACCAGAAATGCGCAGTACCGGTTCACCACTGTCAGTGCGGGTGCTGAAGACCTGCCACTCATCACGATCATAACCGACGGGCTCCAGATATTTCCCGGTATCGGCGCGCTTCAAGCCGCTGACCTCGGTACCGGGATTGGGAAAGCCCAGGTAAGTGCGCCATTGGCTGAGCTCGGCGTCCAGCAGCGGTTGCCACTGCTCCGCCGCCGCGGGCATTGACGCGCTGGCAAACAGTGAAAGTGAAAAAATCAGGGGGCAGAGTGAACGGGCATGGGTCATACAGCGGGCCTTGTCAGGGTTACAGTATTTTTTGGTGTTGGTGGATGAATATTACCTGATTGCAGAAAGTCAGGGTATCTCCGAGGTTAGGTCGTTTTTTGGCAGCGGCAGAAAGGCGCGGCGTTAGTGTTAAGCAAGTTTTACCTATATTAACTGTCAATGACTGATAACGTTCACTTACACTGCCGGTTTAACTTGGAAGAGTGTGAACGGTGGCAAACGCGCGTTATTATGAAATAGATCTGTTGCGACTGGTGTCGGCGGTTTTGGTGATGCTCTTTCACTACACCTTTGTCGGTTCGGCCTTGAATTTTTCCCCCGAGCCTCGTGCCGACGCCTTTGCGGTGGTCAGCAGGTACATGTACTTGGGGATCAATTTCTTTTTTATCATCAGTGGCTTTGTGATATTGCTTAGCGCCAAAGATGGCGAGCCACGCCAATTTGTCCTCTCGCGGTTTATTCGCCTGTACCCAGCTTACTGGTTGTGCGTGTTGCTAACCGCAGGCGCAGCCGTGGTGTTTGCGCAAGAGGCTTTTCAGCTCCCCTGGACGGATGTGCTGATCAATCTGACTATGCTCCAGAGCGGGCTGGATGTACCGCTGGTGGATGGTGTTTACTGGACCTTATGGATTGAGCTCAAGTTCTACGCCCTGGTGCTTATCATGGTGTGGCTGCGCTGGGTTCGCTACCTGCCCTGGTTTTGTGGCGTGGTACTGGTGGCATCCATTATCGGGCTAAGCACCTCGCTCGCGAGCAGTGTCGAGACCTTTGTCGCGGGCTTTCCACATTGGGCGGGCTACTTTGCCTGTGGCTGTGTGCTGTACCTGATACGCGAACGGGGGTTCCACTGGGGCTATGGCGTGTTAATGGTACTCAGCGTGATTTTTTGCATTCGCCAGAACCAGGTGTTTGCGCAAATGCTCACCGACTTTTACCAGGTGGAGTTTAAAGCCTGGGTCACCGTCGGGGCCACCTTGGCGTTCTATGCGCTCTTATCCGTCGTCGCTCTGCGCAAAACCGGTTTGCTGCGTGACCCGAGGTTTTATTATCTGGGCGTGCTGACGTACCCCTTGTACCTATTGCATGAGAATGTTGGGTTTATGATGTTTAATGCCTGGCATGAACTGCTGCCAGGGCCTGTGCTGATTACCGCTGTGGTGTTGTTTATGCTGCTCGCTGCCTGGCTGATACACCGCTGGGTCGAAAAGCCCGCACAAGTGTACCTAAAACGGGTATTGTTAGCTAAAGGAGGGCGGCAGTGAAACTGCGGCACCTGCATGCCACTTCATGCACTGCTGATTGGGCTAACCTGGCTTTTCACCGCACTCAAGCATTTCGATAAAATGATCAAAACGCCTTTGTCGGGTGTCAGCCCTTTTTGCACTGGTGAGTCCATGCGCAATGGTATAGCGGTTGGTTTTATTCAGTGTGTTAAAAAACTGTTCGGCTTGGGGCCTGCTTTTTAGTGCGTTAATGAAATCCTCGGGCACGGTCATTTCGCTTGCCTTATAGGCGTTGTCCCATCGGCCGTCCGCTTTGGCAGCCTGAACGTGTGTCAAACCCGCGTCGGTCATTCGGCCCTCACGGATCAAGCGCTCGGCGTGGTCTCTATTGCGTTTTGACCAGCTGCTACGGGCTTTTCTGGGGGTGATGCGTTGGCAATACGCCTGTTCATCAATAGACTTTTTAACGCCGTCTATCCAGCCCCAACACAGCGCTTCAATCACCACATCGTCCCAGGTCACGCTCTCGGTGCCGGAGTGTTTCTTGTAAATCTTTACCCACAGCTCGCTTTCGCTGGCGTGGTGCGCTTCAAGCCAGCGCGCCAGCGCTTGAGGTGTTGCAAAGGGTAGGGTTTTATCTGGATCGGGCTCTGGCATAACGATGGTCTATGGCATGAGTCTGTCTTACAGACCCTCCTGCTTTCTAAAATGGGCGACCAAAGCATTCGCATGACCATGACCGAGCTCATGTTCATTCTTTAGCCAAGCCACCATTTCCATATGTTTCATGGCCCTTTGTTGCTGAAGTAGGTCAAGCCAGTGTTCTATCGGGTGGCCGTACTTTTTCTCTATGGCAGGGAAATACGACGCAGGGCCTTTTACTTTTTCTTGGTGGGTCATGGTATTCCCTCTTAACAATGGTCCGGCGGCGATTATTAGGTAAAGAATTATAGGGCGGTCGCGTTCAGTGGGCAATTACGGTTTTGGCCGAAGAGACTGAATAAAGTCCGCGTTGACCCAAAATATATCGACATTCTCGTGATTGCCTGGAGTCGGGTTTCTATTGAATATCATGTACTTTCCATCCGATGTAACGCTTGCTACCGCTTCCCAGCCTTCCGTATTAATTTTCTCGCCTAGATTAATTGGGTTACTCCATGATCCGTTTTTTAGCTTGTAGCTGATGTAAAGATCGGAATCGCCATAGCCACCGCTTCTCTTACTATCGAAAATCAAATAAGACTCGTCAGGTGCGACAAAGGGGTGAAAACTCTTGCCGCTATTGATGTGGCTGCCTAGCAATTGGGGGGCTTGATGCTTGCCATCGACGATTTTTGAGTAGCGAATGTCGCCTGTTAAATCCTGCTTAAACTCATCAAAAAAATAGGTTTTTTCCGAGGAGGCCGTCAAACGCATGATTGGATAGTTGTTCAGTGGCGGGTCCAGCTCAGCCATTTCAGACCAGCCGTCTGCTGTGCGCGTTCTATAACGTGTGCCCAGATGCATGGTGTTTCCATCTGGAGAGAATAGAGGGGTTCCTGTTCTGGGAGAGAAAACAGATTCGTTCCAGCGGCTGCCTTCATTTTCTATTACAACAATCTCCTGCTGGTTGCTTTCTTGGTTTTTCCGAATGAAATAGAACTCTTTGAGGTCGGGTGAGAATACGCCCCCCGTTTCCCAGCCTGCAGAGGAGACTGTGCCCGGCGCGAACACTTGGGGGACTGCGCCCGGTGATTTTTGTCCAAGGTAAGGGCCTGTCAGAGGAAGGGTACTTTGCTGACTATAGCTGGAGTTGGCCATTGCCATGGCCGAAAGTAGTAAAGTAGTTACAACAGACTGCTTTTTCATTGGGCTTCCCTGTGCTTTACCGAGAGTAGAAGAGCTTTTTGTTCACCGAATACTCTAATAATGAGTGGTGGTCAGAATACACCATCAAGGGGCACTTAGGAGTGTTGTAGAGGAGAATGGCGCCGAATGTGTGGTGTTAACTGCCATTTGCTAGATCCTGCTTCGGCCACCTGTGACCGAAGACGGCCTAAGAGGGCGAAGACAACAGTACGATGCCAAAGATGGTCCAGTCATTGATAATGTGTGCGCCCGTAGAAACCCATATATTTTTAGTGCGAATGTAGGCCAATGACAGCACCAGACGCGCACTACCGATAACGAGGAGGCACTGGATCAGATTCCAGTTATACGTCGGCAGGTGTACCAGGCCAAAAAGAACAGAAGAAATCAGCCAAGCGAGCAGGACGGACTGGGTTCGGGTGAAATTAAGCCGGTCATGGGCGACGTAGAGAACCGCCAGGAAGGGCAGAACCGTGAGGATTTCCTCGCCAAAAAGCTGGGGGAGGCTGCGCAGGAAAAACCATTCTCTCTCTGCGGTGCTCTGACTGGCCAGTGCCTGCACGGCCAGGTTCAAATCGGCGCCATACAGACTCATTACCAGTAAGCCTACCAAAGAGCTGACCAGTAGATTCAAAAGCGCAAACCCCAGCATCAAGCCCACGTCGGCGCCTCGCACGCGGCGAAACAAGCCCAGCCAGTGGCGACCCGCCACCACGCGCAGGGTAACGAGCGGTACCAGCGGAAACAACAAAGTGCGAATGAGAAGCCCAAAATCACCGGTCAGAACCGGTACGTTAACGGTCAGGCAAGCAAAGCCTGCGCCCACAGCCGCGAGAACAATTAGCCACTGACTTACAGAAAGAGTCACTGTCTGATGGGCATGAAACGGAAAGTCATCGCCGGGTCGTTCCAGGCCACGAATCGTTCCTTGTGTGGAGGTTGATCTGGTATTTGTCACTTTCTGTTCCCGATTACATCAATTCCTAACTGTGGTTTGTCTGACAGTGTCCCTTATCTTTACTTTATCTGCTTTTTGATAAAAACGATTGCGCTAAAAAGTACCAAGCTTACCAATAGAACGATCATGTCGTCCCGCAATTGAGCGAATACGCTAATATTGCTTTTATAGCCTGTCGGGTTGCCATAGCCATTCATTTTCATCGCGAGAATATGGAAATAGACAGTGACGATAACCGATGATATGGTGGCCCCTAAAAACGAATACTTTAACGATAAAATAATGGCTCCGATGAGAATGGCCAGCGGAAATACAAAAAGCAAAAATAGCAGATCCATTAATAGCTATCCCTAAGGTGGTTGATGTTATTGATTGGGTCCGTTGCGGAGAGAATGGAATGCCCCACATTTGTGTGGCGCTTTTTTAGTGGTTTCGATGAACTTTGATTTCTCACTTCCAGCCGATTCCTTTCTCGAGTTTCTCAAATACTCGAAACTTGGCAAGCTTAATAACAAGCGCTTTAGGTATCGGTTTGTCCAATGGAAACTGAATGGTGTTTTCTGAGCAGGTGTATCCTTTCAGATCTTCGTGAAAAGCCGCTATCACAGACGGTGTGGGGTGGAGACTGATGTGTTTCTTTAGGCCCGCGTACACGTAAAGGATTCCGTTGTTTGTAAACGCCGGTTTTCCCCATTTAAGCTCTTCTTTCGCTTTTGGATCAGCCAGTTGCAAGTAAGAACGCAGCTCTTCTAGCCTTTGTTGTACCTCTCTAGGCTTGGAAGAGAGGTACTCTTTAACGGCTTTTGGTTTACTGGTCATGGAGGCTCCAAAGTTTTCCGCCCTGCAACGGGTCAGACAGCGGGTCGTGGATTATTGCCCGGCAGTGGCTTGCGTAAGAAAGCAGGCTCTGGACATGGCACTTGACATCAAGCATCCGTTTCACTGGCGCCAGTTGCTGGAAAGTCGGCTTTCAGCTTGCAGAAGAATGCGCGTCCCTCCGCATCATTGAGTTTTCGAAGCTTGTTGTCAACTCCCTCAATGCGCCAGCGCTTGAGGTGTTGCAAAGGGTAGGGTTTTATCTGGATCGGGCTCAGGCATGATGTTCGCTTTTTTATCTTTGGAAAGTCTGCTCGTATATAGTCGCGAAATATCAATCGCTCTATTACTCGTAGTCTCTTAAAAGGGGAACGTCACTCAGTTCCGTGTAACCCGCCTGTCCTGTCTAACAATTATAGAACACGTAAAGGCTGGATAATGGCTGATAAGATGCTTTTTAGGATGGGTTGAATACGGTTCTTCAGGAAAGGATAAGGGGGCGATAAATTCGCCCCCAGGTTGGGTCGTTCTGTTACAGGTCGATCTGGTCGCGAATTTCACCGTTGGGAAAGGCGGCGCTATGAACATTCACATAATGCCCGCCATCCAACATAATAGCTTCAAGCTCATCGGTTAACATGGTATCCGCAGGCACCATATACCCCTCGTCGGTAGCGTCAAGTGCGAGCACGACATCACCATTTTCACCTGCTGGTGCTTGGTGAATATGGGCGGCTGTGCTGGTTAGGCCGCTTGTTGTGAATGCTCCGCGCAGACTTTCGGTGTGAGTATTCAGGGTAAAAGCGCCTTGGCCCGATGCCGAAGTCTCTACCATAGGTACTTCGAGATCGCCGGAAAGCATCAGAGGAAACATAACGTGCATGGGGGTCAGTATTTGCCCGCGAATTTCTCCACCAGGGTTTTCTGGTGAGTGCACGTTGACGTAGTGCCCAGCATCCAAAAGTTGCGCCAAGGTCTCCATGTCCAGAGACGTATCGGCTGGTAGTCGCCAGGTTGAAACGCTGCCTTCATCCTGCTCCAGTCCCACCACGACATCGCCATTGCTACCAGCGATACCAGCGTGAATGTGCGCCGCTGAGGCTGTATCAAGGTTGCGGGTATGCACAACCAGCATAATATCGCCAGCAACAGTATTGACCATGGCATACCCATCGCCCTCCGCCTGGGTGTCTAACGCTGGCACTTCTTGAGAGCCACTTAAAGAGAAGGCAAGTACATCCCAAGGGGCAGGTGTAATCTGACCGCGGATTTCACCATTTGGAAAGCTTTCCGAATGCATGTTGACATAGTGGCCGCCGGAGAGCAGCAAGGTCTGAGTGTCTGCGTCCAAAGCGGTATTCTCCGGCGTTTGCCAAAGTCCATCGTGGTCCATGCTCTCTTCAAGACCAATTGCCACATCTCCATTCTCACCAATAGGGGCTTGGTGGATATGGGCGGCTGATGTCTCCATATTCATGGCCCAGGCGTTGAGGCGCAAGCCCCCCGAGCCGGTGTTGAGGGTCGCATAGCCCAAGCCGGTGGCTTCGGAGTCAATGCGTGGCACTTCTTGTCCTGGAGAAAGATCAAAAAGCACCAGTGAGTAATTCGCGGGCAGTATCTGTCCACGGATTTCTCCTTCTGGATGGGCATCGGTGTGTACGTTGACGTACAAGTTGGCCATGCCTAAAGCGGTGATTGCATCCGAGCCGAGCACAGCATCGCTCGGTAACTGCCACAGTCCTTCGGTGTCGGTGCTTGCCTCCAGGCCCACAACGACATCGCCATTTATGCCAGCCTCGGCATGATGAATATGGGCTGCGGTCGCGGTGAGATCCCAGGTCCATACATTAAGAGTCAGCGCATCATCGTCACTGTCGTGCAACAGATAACCCTGGCCGTGAGCATCGGTTTCAACGCCAGGCACTTCCTGTTTCCCGGATAAAGTGAAGACATGAACGCTTTGGGTGTCGGTGAGGAGTTGTCCGCGTAACTCACCGTCGGGAAAACTGTCGGTGTGCACGTTGATATACCACTGACCTGAGAGTAAACCTTCGTGCTGTTCTGATGTGATGGATTCATTTTCAATTTCCCATACACCATTTTCGTCGGCGTCTGAAAAACCAAACGCTACGGGACCATTGGTACCAACCTCACCGCTGTGAATGTGGGCCGAGGTAACGCCGTCAACCTCACTCAGGTCCATTTCGGCCATCACCATCATGTCGGTTTCATTCACAGTAACCGAAGCCATGGCCGACTGCTCGGTCTCTACCATGGGCACCTCCTGGTTGCCCTCAAGCATCACGTCATAACTCAATATTTCCGGTGTGGGCTCGGGGTCTGGAAGGGGGGTGTCATCATTGTCACTGCCGCAGGCGGATACGCCAAATGCTGTTGCGACGATAAGAAAATGCTTGAGCGCCTGCCGCGGCGCCAGGGTGGGTATTCTCATAGTAAAACTCCCTTACAAGACGGCTAACTGGCAATCACCAAGTGAATAGAGCCAAAAAGCCAAAAATGGCCAGCCGCGGAGCGCAGCTAGACCTGAAGACAACTCAATATTTGTACTGAGCCCGTGGGAGGTACGCGGGTCGAAACTGATGGATCACTGGGCTGGATATAAAAATTAAGCAGGTTGGTCAGGATGAGAATTGGCGCACAAAAACTCCAAGTGGCTCAAGCCGAGCTTCGGCAGCGTTACTGATTCAATGCCAGTCATTGTAAAATTTTCTATCTATAATTCCATTTTGAAATAGCGGCTGACGTTGCCTAATAACTGTCCTTTAGATATCTCTCTACCTGTGGGCGCATACACTGAGCGTGCCGGAGCGGTAGCTCAGAGGAGGTGTTCGCAGAGATCACCGCATGAATAATGACGACCTCAAGAACCAGGGTAACCGGCAGCACCGTCAGTAAAATGACCATGCAGGCGTCTTTGATCTGGCTTTCTGTTGGTGAGTCGGGTGGGGTTGTTGTGATGGATGCATTATTCGGCATGGGCTCCCCGCTGGGTACTCTAAGGTTGTTTGGGCAGAGCTTAGCTGGCGTGCGGCTAAGCCCCGTTCCCGCTTGAGAGGTACTGGCTGATCTAGTGAGGTTTTACAGCTTGCGCCCCAGCCTTTTCTCGGCAAGGCGCCGCTCCCAGCCTGGGCTCATAAAGCTGATGACCTCAAAGGCGATCAGGCCATGCACCACCAGCCCGACACCCAGGCCCGCGAAGACGATGTAAACCACCGGCTCTCCGTGGAACATAAAGAGAAACACAGCCGCCAAAATCAGGTAGGTGATCAGGTGCTCGTAAAACTCCTTCATGCGCTTGGCGTACAGGAGCACGCGCTGTTCATCCAGCTTTAATTCGGTGTCGTCTTGCATCTGCTCGTCCTCCGGTTGTAATAGAGATAGGTCTACCTCAAACACAGAAGCAAGAGCTTTGCAGGTTTCCATACTTGGACGGTGGCCTTGTTCTACCCGCTGAATGGTGCGGGTGGTTACCCCCGTCATCTCGGCCAGCTGGCTCTGTGACCAACCTTTTTTAAGGCGAAGTTTTCTGACAATCATGACTCTACCCTTGCTGCTTGAGGTGGCCCCAGTGTTACCGAAGTAAGGGCCTGGCAAAACGACACGCCCACGAAATATAGGCGAAACGGCTATGACAGTTCAATAAAATCAATGAGTTAAGCGGTGGTCTTGCAGGTACTCATCTTAATGAGCGGGCGTTTGTGTGGCCTCGTCGCACATTATATCGGCCAGCCCCGCCGGGCAAATCTTTAGGGCGCCGCTATTAACTTGCGCCTGATTGAACCACCGCAGCTTAAATGCAGCACCGTTTGACTCGACACCTTGGATGTCAGTTTTGCTATAAAAAGCCGCATCGGCGAAGCTGGCTTCATAAACAAAAACAATTTCGTGCCCGGCTTTGCCCTCAAATGTGAACAGGTTTTCAAGTACGCCCAATAGCGTTAGGTTATCAATCTCGGTGCCGATCTCTTCCCGGATTTCACGTCGAGCCGCCTGCTCAGAGGTCTCGCCAAACTCGATGCCGCCGCCAATCGGTGTCAGGTAGTGTTCATCTTTGAAGGGGTCATAGCCCTCACAAAGTAAAGTGGTGTCTTGGTGGCGAAATACACAGACAGCTTTTGCTCGGATACTTGGCATGGGGTGGATTCCAGATTTCTAATTGCCGGTCGGGTCTTATCGGGCTTTCCGCTCCAATGGGGAAGTGCTCATCTTGACGTGTGAGCCAAAATAGGGGGCGCAAGCTTGCAGGTGCTCTACGCCCACGGGGCAACAGAATTTTATTGTTAGGCGACTAGACGGCATTCCACTCGTATACCGATACCTCGGATGACCCACTCGTATGAACCGGGTCACTCAATGCAATGGCCCGCGCCGCTTCTAGATCTCTAGCCGAAACGATGTATGCGCCACCAGACTTGTCGGTGAACGGGCCTGCGAGTTCGAGGACACCATCGGCTTTGAGTTGGGCCAAAAACTGCTTATGAGCATCAACGACCGACTGCTGGAATCGGGGGGTTCGCATGGCCATGATTAGGTATCGCACTAAAGACTCCTTGGTAGCTTGACGCCTACTTATGGGGCCGCAGTGTAGCGTTAGTGGAACGGAAGCCCCAGGCGCAGGCGCCAAGAAGCACTTGTTAAGTGGATATACGCACATGCCTAAGTGCCCAACCCCCAAACCCAGTGCCAACTACAAATACAATTAGAAAAGCTAAAGGTAACACTATAAGATTATCTGACACACCCAGCCATCTAGGAAGCGGCACAGGCAATGCTAGAAAGCCAATTATAACTGAGCTTATGGCAGTGCCGAACATTGCAATCAGAACATCTCGACGAGCTTTGCGCCACAAGCTAGATAGGCGAAAATGCCAAGCTTGGATCGAAAGGCAAAGTGCCAGTGGCGGAAAATACCAAACCGCGAAAAGCAGCATCAACTCGCCGGGAAGTATGTAGTTCTCGTCCATCCACTTAATACTGCAATTAGGCAATCCCGGTCGCCTCAGGGACTGAAGATCAAAACAATGTAGACAAGGAAGATGACCAAGTGCCCGGCCCCCTCTAGTACGGTTGTGCGAGGTCCGGAGAAAGTGAGCGAGCAGAGTAGGAGCGTAAGAGCAAGCAGTGTCATGCCAGCCGGGTCGAGACCGAGCACCATCGTTTTTCCAGTTATGATACCGACGCCGAGAATCGCTGGCACGGTCAGACCAATGGTTGATGCGGATGCGCCGAGACACAAGTTGATAGATTGTTGCAGCTGATTATCGAGCGCAGCCCGCAGCGCAACGATTGCCTCCGGTGTAAATATGATGAGGGCGATGAGTACCCCGCCCAGTGCAGGAGGGGCACCAAGCACGACAATGCCATGATCAATCAACATGGCGAGTTGCTTGGCCAAAAGCACGATGGGTAACATCGTAAGGACAAGTAAGCACGTATGCCCCCCGATCGCGCGACCCGCCGAACCATGCCTCTCGATTTTTGTGTTCCCGTCGTCTGCCACTTCGCATTCTTTGAGGGAGTCTACAAAAAACAGCCGGTGGCGTCCGGTTTGGATCATCAGAAAAATGCCATAGAGCGCTATAGTAAATACGGAAAAGAAAGCTGCTTGTGTGGTCGTCAGACTGCCTACAGGTTCTGCTTGCGTGAAGTTAGGCAGGACGAGCGCAATCACCGACAGCGGAATGATAACGGCGAGGTAGGCTACTGCCCCTTGGAGATTGTACGCTTGCTCGCGGTGACGCCACCCACCTAAGAGCAAGGCCAGACCGACGACCCCGTTCAGCACGATCATAAGGACTGCAAACATCGTGTCGCGCCCAAGAGTCGACGCGGCCTCGCTGCCAAACACCACAGCAGCAATCAGTACGACTTCGACTATCACGATTGAGAGTGTGAGAACGAGCGTTCCGATGGGCTCACCGAGTAGTTCGGCAAGGTGGTCTGCTTCCTTAACGACCCCAGAAGCACACCACAGAATGACAGCGAAAAGCCAAACAAATAGCATAGACGAACGTAGCGTAGAGCTGAGATCAGTAAGCCACGAGTCGCCAAAGATGAGGAACAGTACCACCGTTGCCCATGCAATCGTAAGTCGTCCGATAATCAGAGCCATCTTTCTCAACCTCTCGTCAGTTTTACTGCCTAACGCCGCTATAAATTGCGGCTTTGGAGTTGATTGTTTTGTGGTAGCGTAGCGTTAAGCCACAAAACAAGCGACGGAAAAGCCGTCAATTTGATAGCCTTGTATGGTTGAATATTCATAGAAACGCTGTTCCTTGCGACTGTTGGCGGGTAAATTGAAGCCCGTAGCTAGCGGCAACTAGTTACCGGAGAAGTAATCCGATGCATGCCAGGTACTCGATACCGTTAACAAGCCTGGATGCTTCTCCGACCCGATTTAAACTCGAACAGTCGAATGGGCTTCAAAGCCCGAATTTAGCAAGTAAGGGCTATTATGACAACCACAAAGGGTAATACGG
>NZ_JAULRT010000008.1 GCF_030518215.1 Gilvimarinus algae | reverse complement strand
AGACATGATGCGGCCAAGCTGGCCATGCTGATGTCGATCCCCACGATTTTCGCCAGCGGCGCGCTGCTTTTGGTCGAGGTGATCGCCCAGGCGAACACCGCCCTTGCCCTGGATGGTGCAATTGCGGCCGCATTCGCCTTTGTCGCAGCCCTGCTGGCGCTGAGCTTGATGATGCGGCTGCTACGCTCGGTCAGCTTTACGCCTTACGTGATCTATCGGGTGATCCTGGGGATCATCCTGCTGACGATCGCCTATACGTAAAAAGGGCGCGCCACTGGCACGCCCCTTTGAATTCATGTGTCGCCGCTTATCCGTGGCGCAGGTTCTTAGCCGATTCCTTGATCGCCGCGTACTGCCCCGAGGGACGGAAGCGCCACAGATACTCGGGCAGCACCGCCTCGATCGAGG
>NZ_JAULRT010000002.1 GCF_030518215.1 Gilvimarinus algae | reverse complement strand
TGACGCCCGCCCGCGTGGGTGCGATGTTCCGCGACACCACCCGAGGGTCGAGCAGGGCTTCAGCCTCAAGTGCGACGTCTCGACCCCTCGCGTCTTGCTCTGCTGACGATGCGCGTGACATGCGCACCATCCCCAGCCCGTACCGATGCGGATGAGCCGCACTCTGACGGACCGGGTAGAGAGATAACGGTGCTGGCCGCCGCAGACTGCCGATCACGCGTGACCGATCGCACGCACTATGAGTGCATGACGAAAAGGCCGCGCCAAGCGCGACCCCCTCTCTTCAATCTTGCGCAGCCTTATTCGCCGGGTCGGCAACCCGTATGACCGTCAGGCCATTCGCTTCCGCCTTCTGCCCGAGGTTCAGG
>NZ_JAULRT010000031.1 GCF_030518215.1 Gilvimarinus algae | reverse complement strand
GCAACCCCTTTTTGAAAAAGTTTTTACCAAGCCTCAAACACCTTCCAAAAACGCTGATCAAACGCCCGCTTCGCAAGCCTTCAATCAACCTCGCCGGTGTCGAGGAGGGCGCATTATACGCACCAATCTAAACCGCGCAAGGCTTTTTGAGAGCAAATTAAAAATTTAGCCAAAGCCGGTCAAATTGCAACCAGTGCGGGCGAAAAACACACAAAAAAGGCGGCTTACGCCGCCTTTTGCCCGTGGCAGAAGAGATGCTAAGCGTCCTCTTTTGTCTCCTCACCCACCTGGGCGCGACGCGCCAGCTTCGGCGCCAAGATTCCTTTTCTCTGCCAGAGCCAGCAAGCGGGCCCCGAGAAGGCGTAAAGCAATGCCATCACCAGCAAGACTCTGGCAGGATCGATACTGACAATCACGAAGACCAGAACCACCACCAGCATGGCGACAAAAGGCACCCGCCCCCGAAAGTCGATGTTTTTAAAACTGGTATAGCGCACATTGGAGACCATCAACAGAGCGGCTATCACCGTAATTAACGCCGCCAACACGGCGAGCGGTAGCGACATATCCGTATCGTGACCTGACCAGACGGTGGCGGCAATCAAAGCCGCTGCCGAGGGGCTTGCAAGGCCCACAAACTCCCCCTTATCCACGGTGCCAATCTGAGTGTTAAAGCGCGCTAGCCGAAGCGCGGCGCAGGCGACAAAGCCAAAGGCCGCGGCCCACCCCACCTTGCCTAAATCCACCAGCGCCCAGTTAAACATCACTAAGGCTGGCGCCAAACCAAAGGACACCATGTCGGCCAAGCTGTCGTACTGCTCGCCAAAAGCACTGGAGGTATTGGTCAGTCTCGCTACCCGACCGTCCATACCATCAAACACCATCGCGACGAAGATGGCGATGGCGGCCACTTCAAAGCGCCCCTGAGTAGCCGTAATAATGGCGTAAAAACCACTGAAAAGCGCCGCTGTTGTGCATAAGTTGGGCAAGAGGTAGACACCTTTGTGGCGGACTTTTTTACCGCCCTCCTGAACCTCCTCGACATGCTCGTCAAACGGCAACAAACTGTCGTCGCTTTCTTTATTCAAACGCTTGTCCGCGTCATCACTCATACTATTCGATCCCGCAGCTGTGAGTTTTCGGGCCAGAGTCTTCTCCAAGGCCGAACACTAGCCTACCACAAAAACGACAAACCCCTGCGCCAGGCAGGGGTTTGTCGTCAGAGGCTTCGCCTCCACCAAGGCCGCGGCGCGCCTTAGTTTTTTGCTTTATCAACGATTTTGTTCGCCTGAATCCAGGGCATCATCGCACGCAGCTTTTCACCCACTTGCTCGATGGGGTGCGCAGCGTTATTGCGACGATTTGCGGTCATTGATGGGTAGTTATGGGCACCCTCCGCAATAAACATCTTCGCGTATTCGCCGTTTTGAATGCGCTTGAGCGCATTGCGCATAGCGGCGCGTGACTCTTCGTTAATCACTTCAGGGCCGGTCACATACTCGCCATACTCGGCATTGTTAGAAATGGAGTAGTTCATGTTGGCGATGCCGCCTTCATACATCAAGTCGACAATCAGCTTGAGCTCGTGCAAGCACTCAAAGTAAGCCATTTCTGGCGCGTAACCCGCCTCGGTCAGGGTTTCAAAGCCCATTTTTACCAGCTCTACCGCGCCACCACACAGAACAGCCTGCTCGCCGAACAGATCGGTTTCGGTTTCGTCTTTAAAGGTAGTCTCAATAATACCGGTGCGACCACCGCCTACGCCTGACGCGTAAGACAAAGCAACGTCTTTGGCTTTGCCGGAGGCGTCCTGGAAGATAGCGATCAGATCGGGGATACCGCCGCCTTTCACAAACTCGGAGCGTACGGTATGACCCGGGGCCTTGGGCGCAACCATGATCACGTCCAGATCCTTGCGGGGAACGATCTGGTTGTAGTGAATGGCAAAACCGTGAGCAAACGCCAAGGTGGCGCCTTCTTTTAGGTTTGGCTCGATCTCTTCTTTATACAGCTGAGCCTGAAATTCATCCGGCGTGAGCAGCATCACTACCTCGGCGCCGGCAACCGCATCGGCGACCTCAGCTACTTTCAAGCCATGAGCCTCAGCCTTGGCAACGGATGAAGAACCCTTGCGCAGACCTACGGTGACATTCACACCCGAGTCATTCAGGTTGCAGGCGTGGGCATGGCCTTGCGAGCCGTAGCCAATAATGGCCACTTTCTTGCCTTGGATGATGGATAGGTCGCAATCTTTATCGTAGTAAACCTGCATAGCAGACTCCTTAAAAGTGGGGTGAGTGACAAATCCCGGGCAGTGTAGTGAATGCGCAGCGTTACGTAAAATGATATATTCGCAATCTTATATTGCAGAATTAGCAACAAGCACATGGATATCCACAAACTCAGACTCTTTACGGCTCTGGCTGAGACAAGCCACTTTGGCCGGGCGGCGGCTACATGTCACGTCAGCCCTTCCACCATCAGCCGCAACCTCAAGCAGCTGGAAGAGGAGCTCGGGGCCCGCTTGATGGAGCGCGACAATCGTTCGGTGGCCCTGACCGACCAAGGCCACCAATTTCTCCAATTTGCCCGCGAGACGTTACAGCAATGGGAAACCTTTCAGGAATCGCTGTGGGCGGGAGCTGATCAACTTAAAGGCCAGCTGAGCATTTACTGCTCGGTAACCGCAAGCTATAGCTTTCTCTACGACATCCTCACTGAATTTCGTGCGCTCCACCCGGGCATCAACATCAAGCTTCATACGGGCGACCCCGCCCAGGCCATTGAGCGCATCACCGGCGGCTTTGAGGATATTGCCATCGCCGCAAAGCCAGAGAAACTGCCAGCCGGCCTGGACTTTAAACCCATCGCCCGCTCGCCACTGGTCTTTATCTGTGCGGCCAACTCCCGCAACACACCCGAGCAAGAGCGGCTCTGGAAGCACCGGCCCATGATTATCTCGGAAGAGGGATTGGCACGAGAGCGCTTCAATCAATGGTGTCAGCAGGAACGCATAAGCCCCAATATCTATGCCGAGGTGAAAGGTAACGAAGCCATCGTCAGTATGGTGAGCCTCGGGTTTGGTGTGGGCTTGGTTCCCTTGATCGTGTTGGAGAACAGTCCACTCAAGGAGCAGGTAAGGGTGATTGAAGGCCAACCAGACCTGGGGCCCTTTGAGACGGGGATATGCGTACTGGAAAGGAGGCTTAAAAGCCCGATTGTCTCGGCACTTTGGCAACAAATTGCCGACAAAGCGCCTTGACGGGATTGGGACCCCTGCTCACCCGTTTGCAAATCAGATGAACAGGGGCCCGCTGCAGGTTACTCGAACATCACCGGCAGAGAAGTCGCGGTAATACCAGTGGGGCCATTGACGATTTGCTCGCCGCGCTCGGTCAGCACTTCCCCCTCTACATCCTCAGTGATCGTCAGGGCGCTCGTATCGTACCAAGTGCTTGCAGTCCAACCGAAGGGCACCACGTGGAATCCCATAGACTTGGCTGCCAAGGCACTACCGGCATCCAAAGCACCGTTGGTGAAATCCACGGAGAGATCCTCCACGGAACCCATGGTATTGAAGCCCTGCTCGTAAATCGGCTGCAGATCATCCACGATGCTGTCACCGATAATCTCGATATCGTCCAGCTTAAACTCGCCGGCAATGGTGCCACCGTACTGGAAGCCAAACATCTGTGGCGACAGGGTGCGAGAGAAGCCTTCTGGGTAATCTTCATCCGTAATTTCAAACTCCAGATCGTTCCACTGACCGTAGTTAATGACCGACATATCGACTTCACCAAATGGGAAATGCTGCCAACCACCACTTTGAAAGAAGAAGGTCATCCAGAACTCCGTACCAGAAAACGATTCCGGAAGGAACAACCGTGCCTTCACCGTTAAATTGCCACCAAAGTTAATCTCTTGCACTGAGTTAACATCGGCCTTGTTAACCGCACCGCCATCACCGGCCGGAACGCTTGCTACCAGCTCACCATCGACACTGGACACTTCAACTTGGCCGCCGTCCCAGCCAGCATTGACAAAGCCCTCTGTACCGCTGCTGAACGTCGCTTTGTACTGGGTGTCGGTCACCACTTTGGTGGGCCGCGCCGATGGATCCTCGATGACAATAGAGTCGATCATAATAGGATCAGACTTAGGCGTAGAAATACCACCTACTTGCAAGCCAAATGCTTGGGCGGTATGAATGTCAGAGGGTGGCTGCACGGTTTCATTGAAATTTACCGTGTACTTAAGCTCAGACCATTGCCCGGCGACCAAAGGCGCCTTAGACACCGGCACTGCATTCCAGGACCAACCTTCACCAAACTGCCCAAAAGCCTGCATCCACATGTTCGGGATATCACTCGCGTATTCCTCGGAAAGGAACATACGCACGGTCACATTGAGCGTTTTGCTAAAGTCGATCAAACCAATGGCATCGCCGTTCCAGGCCGCCATACTGAAGTCCACCTGACTTCCAGTGGGCAGCGCCTGAAGGCTACCATTAGCCACAGACAGTTCGGAGTTGCTCGCCATCCATTGTTCGGTGTCGCCATCCGTATTGAACTCCGAAGTAAACATGGGCGGTACACCGGGGAACAAGTTCATATTGTCAAACTTGATTTCCCCTTCTGAGGTATCCGCCTTGCCGTTGGCAAGAATTTCCACACCGACGTGAGTCACAGCCGTTTGATCGAACCCGGTGGCGCCATCCATTAAATTCGCCGGATCGATTTCAGCTGGAATATCAAAGCGCAACTTGTTCCACACATTTTCACGCAGCTCGCGCGCCAGCGACATACCCAGACGCAGTCGGTTGCCATCGGCATCCATTAGGTACATCGCAATACCTGTGGTGCCGTTAGGTGCATAGTTGGAACTGCCCGGGGAAACCCGCATAAACTCCAGGTAACGCCGGTCCATGAACACGTCCAAGGAGGTGGCGCCGCCGGTTAAATCGAGCGCTTCACCAAAGGCGTTCAGGTAACCCACTCCATCGTCGCTGCTGGCCCAGGGGGTATCCACCACCAGGGCGGTATCGCCCACGGCCTGCGCCATGAACTCGCTCTGGTCAACGGGGAAATCACCCGTCCCGGACCCACCAAAGGCGTTCATCACAAAGGGGGCGCCCTCCTGCGCAAGCAACGTATTAGCGGTGATGATTTTATCGGCGTTGTCCCAGCGCTGGCCTTCACCGTCAGCGGCAAAAATCAGGTTCTTTTCACTGTCAGCCGACAGGAGCTCTTTCCCCCGGCCAACCAGGAAAGCATTAAAATCCTGGCCGCAGTTGGCGCCGTCAATCATCAGCGGCAGCTTAAAACCCGCCTCACGAAAGCGGCGGATCAGTGCTTTGTAGGTATCCACATATTCCTGATAACCCAGGCTTGAGGCATTAAAAATACCCATAGGACCCCAGCCGTCGGCAATGTTAATGATCACCCGCCCCTGAAAACGATCTTGTGCCAAGACCGCGATCCACTTATCCAGCCACAGGGTGTTTACAGCATCAATAATGGCATTGGGGTCTTCCTGGCAGCGCAGTGAGCTACCGTCATCGGTCAAGCTGACCACCGCCACCATGTTTTGGTTGGCAATCGTGCTCAAGGCGCCATCCAGCTCATCGGCGGTGACATTGCTGTCGATCATCAGGCGCACCGCATTGGCGCCTGTGGCGGCCATCGGCTCCAGTGCATTAATCATCTGGGGGGGGTCGAGATGGTACTTGAGAGTCGCACCACGCAGAAAGACCGGATAGCCGCCCACATCCACGAGAAATTGTTGCTCGGTGGTCATGGTTGGCTCGTTTTCCGGCGGGCGGGGACGATCGGTCGGATCTTCAACGCCCGCTTCCGGATACATCATGTCGACATCCTGGTCTTCACCCAAAAGTCCGTCACCGCCGCCACAGGCGGTTAAGGTCAGAGCACCGGTCACGATGACCCATGGCAGTAATTTAATGTTCATATCCAAACTCCGTCATTATTCTTTTGGCCTCCGCGCCACGCGCGGGAGGCGAGTAGCTGAGAACTGGCCTTAAAAGGTCAGAGTAAAGCCCGCCGCATAACGGCGCTCTTGAACATTGATGCTTTGCAGCTGATCCTCGTACTGAGCGTAGTTTCTGCGATCTGTCGCGGTCAGATTGGTACCGTTGAGGTAGACGCTGACATGCTCGTTGATCCAGTAGCTCAAGGATAGGTCCAGATACCCGGCGGGCTCAGCCCAAGTCGCCAGGTTGATCGCTTCGCCACCTGGGCTTAAACCGACTGGCTGCACGTACTCGTCACTGCGCCAGTTGTAGGCCACACGAGCGTTGAAGCCGGCATGGTCGTACCAGAGAATCAAGTTGCTTTGATGCTCGGAGTTTGACTGAAGCGGCAGGGTATTGCCTTCCAGGTCTTTCTCGTCTGACTCGCTCTGTGAATAGGTGTAGTTAAACTCGATACCTGTGGAGCTCAAGAAGCTCGGCAGGAAGGTAAAGGGCTGACGATAACCGAACTCCACACCGTAAAGTGAAGAACCGCTGGCATTCTCGGTGGCCCAGACGTTGCCCGTCCTACCACGGTCAATGCCATCGCCGTCGACGAAGTTGCGCTGCTCCTGAAAGCTTCTCACCGAGGTGTCCACATCCATATAGAAAAGGCCCAGGCCGACAATAGCGTTTTCATCGAAGTACCACTCGGCGGACGTGTTATAGACATCGGCAATCCAGGGATCAATATCAATGTTGCCGTTGTCACTACCGCCGCCGACACAGGTAACGGTTTCACCCACCAGGTTACCTGCACTGTCGACGATCAGAACCCGTTCGCCATTCTCGTCCGTCTTTTCACACTGGCTGTACCAGAGAAACAAACCGGAACCAACATTCTGCAGGTCGTTGCGCGAGGTGGTACGAGCCGCGGCAAAGCGAACCACCACATCTTCGGATGGGAACATATTCAGGTTAAAAGACGGCAGGTACTGGGTGAAGGACCGCTCCTTGGTTTCAATATCGTAAACGAAGGCGAGCTTCTGATAATCCACAGCACCAATAGAGTTAAACACATCCAGCACTTCAGGAACGGTATTGCGCTCGACCGTCCGGTCCGTTTGCATCACCTTTAAACCGACATTCCCGCTGTAGGGTATACCGAATAACCCGCTCTCAGAACCGAAATTCAGTTGGCCAAAGACCTCAGCCGAGGCTTCCTCGACGTTGTAAGCATACGAAGGGTCTTCGACCGTACGGGTGCCTGGGTAGAGACGGTTCATAAACTCCAGCGGCGAATCCCACTGCGCCGGGTCAACGGAGGACACACCTCCCTCAAAGCCAGAGAAGGGGCCGAAATCGGTGAACACCGAGGTGTCTGCCGCCGTAAAGCCATTGTTGTACAGGCCGGCCTCTATCAACTCAGCAGGCTCGTCGTCGTAATTGAACAGCCGCCAATCCGGATAGCGCTGCCAAATGCGGTTGCCGCTGTATAGCTGATTGCGCTTGTCGATGGGAATCCGCTGGTCGTTTGCGTAGCGCTGGGTGGGCGTCACATAAAAGAACTCAGTGTAATCTGCCTCGCGCACACCGTAGCGCACCCCGAAGTCAACGGATTCAAAAAAGCCGCCGTTGTCAAATTCGAAGTTGGCGTCTACCCGCGCCACATTAAGAAGACCTTCTGTGTTGTTGCCGGTGGCGATCGCTTGGTAGCGCCCAAGGAGATCAGCGTCGGAAACGTCTTTATCAAAATTGAAAGAAGGATAATCGCCGGTGTAATCAACCGTTACAGCGTAAGGGTCAATAGGATCTTTGCCCGGAATACCATCAACGTCTACCCATTCCCAAGCCGGCGTGCCCTGCTGCAAGGACGCCTGGCGATAACGTTTCTCGGCCTCGGCATAAATGTAGCGGGCGGTGACCGTCAGGTTGTCGTGGTTAGTGTAGTCCAGCTGGACATTGGTGTTTAGTGCCGCCGTTCGGTTAATGTTGTTGGAGGAGGTCGTGGTGAAATCAGGAGCCAACACGTCCGCGACTTGCAGGCTGTGAATGGTCACGGTTTGAGCCTGGCCGGCCTCCTCTACGTAGGAGAACTGCCCTGCCTCATTAAAGACGGACCCGTCTTCCAGTGCATCGTAAAGATCCGATTCAGTGCCAGGTGTACCATTCACCTGATAAGAGCTGACCGCACTTTTCGCGTTGAACGCTACCCTCACACCACGGTCGTACTGCTCCATTTCGGTGTAAAAGGCGTCACCGCGCAAGCGGAAGTTATCGGTCAATTGCCACTCGATACTGACTGAGCCACCCTCACGCTCACGCGTTACAAAGCTGCTTGAGGCACCGTAGGTTTCCGGTACCAGATACCAGTCATTGACTAGGTCGCCATCGCCATCAAAGTCCAGAGGGTCTGTGGGCGTACCATTCTGACGATCCAGAAAGGCAAACCGCGAATCATGGTTCATTGAATAATTGGCGTTGTAGGACTCGGAGCTGAACAATCCGGCGTTAAACGCGAGATCGTCATTAAATTTGTAGCCAAAAAATCCGCTGACGTTGTAATCAGGATCGCGGGTTCCGGTGCTGCCATCGGGTTTGGTTTCATCCTTGGAGCGATCACCGAATGACCCTTCAGCACGGAGGTTGGCGGTAACCCCCTCTTCCATAGCCAGTGGCGAAAGAGTCTTCAGATCCACCACGCCCGAAATACCACCGGCCACCATAGAGGCCGACTGGGACTTGTAAACATCCACACCACTGATCATGCCGGCGGGGATATCGGAGTAATTGGCGCCGATGCCGGTGATACTCCAGGGACTTAAGAACTGTTCGCCGTTTAAGGTCGTGAGCACCTGGGGCATGCCGCGGATATTGAGGCTGGTGCCCTCATTGGCTTCGCGGTTAATCTGTACCCCGGTGACCCGCTGCAGCGAGTCGGTGATGGTTAAGTCAGGCAACTTACCGATGTCTTCTGCCACAATCGAGTCGACAATACGGTCCGAATCCCGTTTGATATCAATGGCCTTGGCTTGGGACTGACGCACCCCACGGACAATAACCTCTTCCAGCAAGGTCGTTTCTTCGCTGGCCGAATCCTCTGCCTGCTGGGCCATGAGACCTGGACTCCCCAGCACACAACCTATAGCCAGAGCTAAGGCACTTCTGCGGGGAGAAAACGCACTGCGCTTGATCATCTTATGAATCCTCGAACGTTTTTATGCTTATATTTGAACCGCCGAGAGACAGAGAAAGCCTTCGGGGCGCGCTGGCACGCACCGCTACAGAATCTGGGAGCAACCCAACCACTATTCTTATTGTCTCCGACCAGTCTTGTGATCGCTTATAACACCGGCACCCAGGCAAGCTGCGCCAAACTGTAACCGATTACACGAACAGTAGCTCAAACCCAGAGAAAATTCAATATAAAATTTATTTCACAAGCAAAAACCTGTAGAGGCCAGAGCTAGAGAGGAATAGGCAAGAAATGGGTAAAGTTGGAGAAGACGGGGGCGACTCGCGCCCCCGGTAAACGATTACAAACTAAGGACTTTTTCACCGCGCGCGATACCCGACACGCCAGAGCGGACCACCTCCAGAATAGAAGCATCCCCCACGGCCTGCAGGAAAGCGTCGAGCTTGTCGCTGGTACCGGTAATCTGAATGATGTACAGGCTGGCCGTAACATCCACTATCTGCCCGCGGAAGATATCCACACAACGCTTAATCTCGGCCCGCTGAGCGCCGGCAGCCTTGACCTTGATCAGCATAACCTCGCGCTCGATGTGAGCCCCCTCAGTCAGATCCACTAGCTTGACCACATCAATCAGCTTGTTCAGATGCTTGGTGATCTGCTCAATTTTGTGGTCGTCGCCGATGGTGGTTAACGTTAGACGAGACAAAGTTTCGTCTTCTGTCGGCGCCACGGTTAGGGACTCGATGTTATACCCCCGCTGGGAAAACAAGCCCACCACCCGGGACAGCGAGCCCGGGGCATTTTCCATCAATACTGAAATAATACGTCTCATGTCAGGTGCGCTCCGTCTTACTCAACCACATATCGCGCATGGAGGCGCCGGCAATCTGCATGGGGTACACATGCTCTGTGCTATCCACATAAATATCCATAAAGACCACCCGGTCTTTCAACGCAAAGCACTCCTCCATTTTAGCCTTGAGCTCTTCTTTCTTGGTTACCCGCATACCAACATGTCCGTAGGACTCAGCCAACTTCACAAAGTCCGGCAGCGAATCCTCATACAAACTCTCGGAGTAGCGGCTGTCGTACTGCATATCCTGCCACTGCTTCACCATGCCCAGCGCCTGATTGTTCAGGCAAATGATTTTGATAGGCAGGTGGTACTGGGTGCAGGTGGACAGCTCCTGAATGCACATTTGTATGCTGCCCTCACCAGTCACGCAGACAACAACAGCGTCCCGGTCGGCCATTTGCGCACCCATGGCCGCCGGCAAGCCAAAGCCCATGGTGCCCAGGCCACCTGAGTTGATCCAGCGACGCGGCTTGTCGAACAGATAGTACTGAGCGGTAAACATCTGGTGCTGACCCACGTCGGATGTCACATAAGCATCGCCCTTGGTCACCTCGTGCAACACTTTGATCACATCCTGAGGCATGATCTTTTCGCCCGAGGTGTTGTAGCGCGGCGCCGTATAAAGGCCGTGACCATCGCGCCACTCCTCAATCTGCTCCCACCAGTTTTTGATGGCCGAAGCATCCGGGCTCTGATCGGCCTCGAGCACCAGCGCCATCATTTCACTCAACACACTGTCCACCGCGCCAACAATCGGAATGTCCGCGGTCACTGTTTTGGAAATGGACGCGGGGTCTACATCCACATGGATGATTTTGGCGTTGGGGCAGAACTTGTTGACCGCGTTGGTCACGCGATCGTCAAAGCGCGCACCAATCGCCAGAATAGCATCGGCATGGTGCATGGCCATATTGGCCTCGTAGGTGCCGTGCATCCCCAACATTCCTAAAAACTGGCGATCCGAGCCCGGGTAAGCCCCCAAGCCCATCAGGGTGTTGGTCACCGGGTAATTGAGTTTGCGCGCAAGCTCAGTCAGCAGCTCAGAGCCATTGCCCTGAATCACACCGCCACCGGCGTAGATAACCGGCCGCTTGGCCTCCAGCAGCAGCTGCACCGCTTTCTTGATCTGGCCCGCATGGCCGCGGGTCGCCGGCGTATAGGAGCGAATTTTGACCTTTTCCGGGTATTCATAGGGAAAGGTGTCGAACGGGCTGGTGATATCCTTGGGAATGTCGATCACCACGGGGCCCGGACGGCCAGTCGCCGCAATGTAATAGGCCTTTTTCACCACCTCGGGAATATCCCGCGCATCGCGCACCATAAAGCTGTGCTTCACAATCGGCCGCGAAATACCGACCATATCGGTTTCCTGAAAGGCGTCTTCGCCGATGCGCTCAGAGACCACCTGACCAGAGATCACCACCATCGGGATGGAGTCCATGTAGGCGGTGGCAATGCCGGTGACCGCATTGGTGGCACCGGGGCCGGAGGTCACAAGAACCGTACCGACCTGGCCGGTCGCGCGCGAATAGGCATCCGCCGCGTGAGTCGCGGCCTGCTCATGACGCACCAAAATGTGCTTTACGTCTTTTTGCCGGAAAATAGCGTCGTATATGTGCAACGCAGCGCCGCCGGGATAGCCGAAAACGTATTCAACGCCTTCGTCCCGCAGCGCGCGAATCAGCATATCGCCGCCTGATAGCATTTCCACGTCATTTCCCCTTTTACTACTGCTTGACTTGATCGATTGCGCCCTACTATACCAGAGCAGGCAACGATTCCGTTGCGCCCGGATAAGCAGAGCGATTGATATTCAGGGTTCCCCAAGTTACGCGCTTGTAGCGATTGCGGTCTCTTGGGCAGGCGGCATCGGTGGATGCGCCTACGCGGTGCGGATGGTTCAACAAGCGGGTGACTTGCTGGCGTAGTATAAGGCGCCGAGGTTGTCGGCGAAATCTACGAGCCATCTAGCGAGATCGTGTATTGTCGCAAGATACGCCCTAAAGTCAAGATTTGGCACTATTTTTCAAGCTTTTCGCGGTTGGTTGGTGAATGGATATCACAAATACTGCGCCAAACTTCGCCAGCGCCATCAATTAGCGTTATAGTGGCCTGACGACGATTAAATGGGATGAATAACATGCGTAAACTCGATTGGCGCGCGGGACTGGCTGCCGGGTTACTGGCTGTGACCACCAGCCTGCCCATGCAAGCGGCGGACACTGTGTACAAATGGGTTGGCGAGGACGGCACCACCCACTACGGCACCCGCCCTCCCAACGGCGTTGACAGCACGGCGATCAAACCCAAAACCGGGCACAGCGAACCGGTAGACTACTCCCACCTCTCAGGCACGGAGGAGCAAGAGCAAACCGATCGGGATGAATCCAGCGCAGAGGAGGAGGCATCGACCAAAGACCCTGAGCGCTGCGAAGCGGCCCGCAAGAACAAAGAAATTCTGGGGCGCGGCGGACGCGTGCGGGAGGCAACTGACGATGGCAGCTTCCGCTACCTGAGTGAAGAAGAAAAGGCCAAGCGCCTGGAAGATGCGCAAAAAGCGATTGACGAGTCCTGCTAAACGCTTATTGCAGCACCCACTAAAGAAGGCCGCCAACCCTTGGCGGCCTTTTGCGTTCAAGCTAGGCTACCGGCCGGTAGCGCGCACAGAAAGCAGCATCAATGGACAGATCGGGGCTTGAAGACGATTTTCTCGCCCTGCAAGCTTGCCTCTATCACATCACCCGGCGCGAACTTGCCTGCCAATATTTCCTGAGCCAGAGGGTTCTCAATGGCTTGCTGAATGGCCCGCTTGAGGGGTCTGGCACCGTATACCGGGTCATAGCCTGCCTCTGCCAGTTTGTCCATAACATCGTCACCGAGATCCAAGCCCATTTCCTTGTCAGCCAACCGCTTGGCCAGCTGAGCGATCTGGATATTGGTGATGCCGCGAATTTGGTTTTTCGCCAGCGGGTGAAACACCACCGCCTCGTCCACCCGGTTAATAAACTCTGGACGAAAGTGCTGGCTAACCACCTCCATGACGGCCGCCTTCATAGCGGCATAGCGGTTTTCATTATTGGTGGAATCGGACAAGTCTCCAGCGCTGTCAAAACTCACGGTATCGAATGACTTGTCTTCCGCCAAGTCCTGAATGCGATCCGACCCAAGGTTGGATGTCATGACCACTACCGTGTTGCGAAAATCCACCGTGCGGCCCTGTCCATCGGTCAGGCGCCCGTCGTCCAACACCTGCAGGAGAATATTGAACACATCCGGGTGCGCCTTTTCGATTTCATCCAGCAATAGTACGGAATAGGGGCGACGGCGAACAGCTTCCGTCAGGTAGCCACCCTCTTCATACCCCACATAACCGGGCGGAGCACCAATCAACCGGGCAACCGAGTGTTTCTCCATAAACTCGGACATATCGATGCGTACCATCGCGTCTTCGGTATCAAACAAAAAGGCGGCCAGCGCTTTGCAAAGCTCTGTTTTACCCACCCCCGTAGGACCCAAAAACAGGAAGGAGCCGTTAGGCCGATTGGCATCGGACAGGCCCGCCCGCGAGCGACGCACAGCGTTGGAAACGGCGGTGACCGCTTCGTCTTGGCCGATCACCCGGGCGTGCAGCGCCGACTCCATTTGCAGTAGTTTTTCGCGTTCACCCTCAAGCATTTTGGCCACGGGAATCCCCGTCCATTTGGATACCACTTCGGCGATTTCTTCGTCGCCAACGCGGTTGCGCAACAGCTTCATTTCCATCATGTCGACCTGGCTGGCCATGTCCAGCTGCTTTTCCAAGTCGGGGATAATTCCGTACTGCAGCTCCGACATACGTCCAAGATCACCAGCGCGGCGGGCGGCATCGAGATCAAGGCGAGCCTGCTCAAGGTTGCTTTTAATTTCCTGAGAGCCGTGCAGTGCAGCTTTCTCACTGCGCCATATTTCCTCAAGCTCGGCATACTTGCGCTCAAGCTCATCAATGTCTGTTTCAATTTTTTCCAAACGCTTGCGGCTTGGCTCGTCTTCGTCTTTCTTAACCGCCTCACGCTCGATTTTCAGCTGAATCAAACGGCGCTCGAGACGGTCCATCTCCTCCGGCTTGGAGTCGATTTCCATACGAATCCGGCTGGCCGCCTCATCGATCAAGTCAATGGCTTTATCGGGCAGTTGCCGGTCGGTGATGTAACGCTGCGACAGTTTTGCCGCCGCAATAATCGCCGAGTCGGTGATATCCACACCGTGGTGAAGCTCGTAGCGCTCCTTCAGGCCGCGCAAAATGGCAATGGTGTCAGCTTCGGAAGGCTCATCCACCAGAACCTTTTGAAACCGCCGCTCCAGCGCGGCGTCTTTTTCGATAAACTGGCGATACTCGTCCAAGGTGGTCGCCCCAACGCAGTGAAGCTCGCCGCGGGCCAGAGCAGGCTTTAACATGTTGCCCGCATCCAGGGCGCCTTCGGCCTTGCCGGCGCCGACCATGGTATGCAGCTCATCGACAAACAGGATGATGCGCCCCTCCTGTTTAGCCAGTTCATTGAGCACGGATTTGAGACGCTCCTCAAAGTCCCCACGAAACTTAGCCCCGGCCAGCAGCGACCCCAAATCCAGCGATAAAAGGCGTTTGTTTTTCAGCCCTTCGGGAACCTCGCCGTTGACGATGCGCTGGGCCAAACCCTCTACGATGGCCGTTTTACCCACGCCCGGTTCACCGATCAGTACCGGGTTGTTCTTGGTGCGGCGCTGCAACACCTGGACCGTGCGCCGAATCTCGTCGTCCCGGCCAATGACCGGGTCGAGCTTGCCAGCCTCGGCCCTGGCGGTCAGGTCCACCGTAAACCGCTCAAGAGCCTGGCGGTTGCCTTCGGCATCGGCGTCGTTCACAGTCTCACCGCCGCGCACGGCTTCTACCGCTTGCTTCAAGCGTTCGGTGTTACCAAACTGCATCAACAGCTTGCCGAGTTCGCTGTCTTTGTCCGCCATGGCCGACAACAACAGGGATTCACTGGAGACAAACTTGTCTCCAGCCTTTTGCGCGTAGCGGTCCGCGAGATTCAACAGGCGCGCCAGATCTTGCGACATACGCACATCACCCGATGGGTTTTGCACGCGAGCCAGGCGATCCAGCGACTTATTCAGTTCATTGCGCAAGCCCTTTACATCAAAACCGGCTTGCGACAGCAGGGGCTGGACGGTGCCGCCCTGCTGATCTAAGAGTGCCAGCATCACATGCACCGGCTCCAACTGGGTGTGATCTCGCCCCACCGCCATCGACTGGGCATCCGACAAGGCCAGTTGCAGCTGATTGGTTAAACGGTCAATTCGCATTTTGTGCTCCTCGCGATTCGGGACAACCCCGAGTATCCGTAAACAGTGTATGGCTTAAGTAATAGGGGCAGCTTGCGGGAAATCAAGTAAACTGAGGCGACGAGCACCAACGAGCGCTGCCCATAGAAAGCTGGCGCAGAGCCTACTCAGCGCCGCCAGATGACACTGGCCATGCGACCGGTATTTTTTCCGTCTCGCCGGTAGGAATAGAAGCGCTGCTGGTCCTCGTAAGTGCACCAACCGCCTCCGTAGACGCGGCTAACGCCGGAGGCGCTCAGCGAGGCTCGGGCAAGGGCGTAGAGGTCGGCGTAGAAGTGCAATGGCCGTTTCGCCGGACGCATGGCGGCGGCGATTGCGTCGGTGTTACTGTCGTTTTTGGCATGTTTGAAAAAGGCCTCGAGCACATCCACACCCACCTCGAACCGCTGCGGCCCTATGGCCGGCCCCAGCCAAGCCATTAGAGAGGATGCGGAGGCCGAAAATCGGTCAATGGCTCGGGGCAAAATGCCTCGGGCGAGAGAGCGCCAGCCGGCATGGATCGCGGCCACTTCTTTGCCGGCCAGATCACACACCAAGACCGGCAAACAATCTGCCGTCAGTACAGCGCAGGGAAGTTTTGCGGCGTCTGTGTAGCAAGCATCGGCGGTGCGAACCAGCCCATCGGACTTGGCCCGCACCACCTTGACGCCATGAATTTGCTCCAGCCACTGAGGCGTCGTTCCCCAATCACATAAGTCCGCCAATTGCTGTCGATTGCGCGCAACGCGCTCGGGGTTATCTCCCACATGCAGGGCCAGATTGTTGCTGGCAAAAGGTGCCTCGCTGAAACCGCCTATGCGGGTGGTGCAGAGGGCGCCGACACTGGCCGGGGCAGGCCAATCGGGTAGCAAAATCGAGTCCGGGTTATTCATCCGCCTGCTCCAGAGCCGTTAATAGCTGAGTCATGTCTTCCGGCAGCGGCACCTGCCAGCTCAAAGACTGACCCGAGGCGGGATGGAGCAGCCCCAGACTGGCAGCGTGGAGTGCCTGACGGGAAAACGCCCTCAGAGTCGCTGCCAAAGTCTCGCTGATACCCGCGGGCTTGCGAAAGCGGCCACTGTAGAGCGGATCACCCACCAACGGGTGGTGAATGTGGGCCATATGGACGCGAATTTGGTGAGTGCGGCCCGTCTCCAGCTTGAGTCGCAGGTGTGTGTGATGGCGAAAATGGCGCAGTACTCTGAAGTGAGTAATCGCTTCCTTCCCACCTACCGGCAATACCGCCATTTGCTTGCGTTGCTTGGGGTGGCGACCAATGGGGGCATCCACCTTGCCACCGCCGGTAAATGTGCCCACAGCCACTGCTTCATACTCGCGACTGACGCTGCGCTCTTGCAGCTGACCAACCAAATTATGATGGGCCGGCAGTGTCTTTGCCACCACCATCAGGCCGGTGGTGTCTTTATCCAGGCGGTGAACGATGCCAGCGCGTGGCAGGGCCGCCAACTCCGGGCGATGATGCAATAGCGCGTTGACGAGGGTACCCGAATAGTTCCCCGCCGCTGGGTGGACTACAAAGCCGGCGGGTTTGTTAATCACCAGAATGTGGTCGTCCTCATGGATAATATCCAGTGCGATGTCTTCTGCCTGCCAACTATCGTCGGAGGTCAGCTGGGCCTGCAAGTTAAGCTGCTCGCCGCCGACGAGTTTGTCCTTGGGCTTGCCGCCAGCGCCATCTATGGTCAAGCACCCGTCTTTGATCCACTCCTTAAGCCGCTCGCGTGAGTAGTCGGGGAACAAGCTAGCCGCCACCTGGTCAAAGCGCCGCCCCCGATACTCGGCGGGCACCTGTGCGGCAAGGGTAATGGTATGACTCATACCGATCTCTCTTCTGGCGCGGGGAGCCGCTTTGGCTTGGCCCCCGACTGTGTTTAAATAGCGGGCTTGGCGAAATGATAACGAATTGTGAGTTATAACCCTATGCGAGCTGTTGTTTTTTTCCTATTCGGAGCCCTTTTGGCTCTGGCCGCCGGCTGTTCATCCAATGGCGAGCGCCAGGATTTTACCTCGGAGGCCGATCTGTATGAGCGGGCTCAGAGCCAGCTCAATCGCAGCAATTGGGAGAGCGCCATTCGCTCGCTGCAACTTCTGGAAGAGCATTTCCCCTTTGGTAAATACGCCGAACAGGCGCAGCTGGAACTGATTTACGCCTATTATCGCTCTGGCGACCCTGATGCGGCCACGGCCTCGGCAGACCGGTTTATCCGGCTCCACCCGCAGCACCGCAACGTCGATTACGCTTACTATATGAAGGGCTTGGCAGCCTATAGCAAAGACGAAAGCTTTCTCGCAAAGATTATCCCACTCGACCAGACTCAACGAGACCCGGGCGCTGCCCGAGAATCCCTGGCCTATTTCACCCAGCTGCTGAACCGCTACCCCGAGAGCCCCTACGCGCAAGATGCCAAAAAACGCATGCTCTACCTGCGCAATCGGCTGGCACGTTATGAAATCCATGTGGCCAATTACTACTTTAAGCGCGGCGCCTACCTGGCCTCGGTGAATCGTGGCCAGTATGTGCTGGAAAACTATCAGGAGACACCCGCTGTGCCCGACGCGCTAGCCGTTATTGTGCAAGGCTATCACCTGTTGGGCATGGATGAGCTGGCCGATCGCAACCTCGCTGTGTTGCGGCTGAACTACCCGGATCATCCCGCCTTTGATAACAGCGGGGAGTTTAACTATCAGCACGGCGACATCGAAGAGCGCAGCTGGGTCAGTAGAGCCACATTTGGCTTGTTTGATAAACGCGACCCCAGAGGCTTTGACTCGCGCCGGGTCTATGATCCCCAGTACCAGGACGCACCGCGCGCTACACAATAGCGCCTTTACCGATCCAAGAAAAAGGGGCCTTTAGGCCCCTTTTTGTTAGTTATTCGCCGGGCTTCCAGCCGGAGGTGATCGGATAGCGCCTGTCCCGCCCAAAGCCACGGGTGGTAATCCTCGGCCCTATGGGGCTCTGCCGGCGCTTATACTCGTTGATATCTACAAGCCGGATAACCTTGCGCACCGCCTGTTCGTCAAAACCCTCGGCGGCTATCTGGTCGGCACTGAAATCGTGCTCGACATAGAGCGCCAAAATTTGGTCCAAAATATCGTAAGGTGGTAAGGAGTCTTCATCTTTTTGATCCGGAGCCAACTCCGCAGACGGGGGCCGGGTAATCACGGACTCCGGAATCACCGCTGAGCGCCCATTGCGGTGGCGAGCCAGGGCAAACACCAGCGTTTTCGGCACATCCTTGAGCACATCAAAGCCACCCGCCATATCGCCATAGAGGGTTGAGTAACCCACCGCCAGCTCACTTTTGTTACCCGTTGTCAGCACCAAGCTACCTTTCTTGTTGGAAATCGCCATCAGCAACACACCGCGGCAACGCGCTTGGAGGTTCTCCTCAGTCGCGTCCACCGGGAGGCCAGCAAACTCCGCCGACAATGACGCCATAAACGCCTCGTACATAGGCTCAATACTGATCGACTGATAACGCACATTGAGGCGTCTGGCCTGCTCAGCAGCGTCGTTTTTACTCAAATCGGAGGTATAGCGAAACGGCATCATCACCGCCTCGACACGCTCGGCGCCAAGGGCATCGACCGCAATCGCCAGAGTCAACGCAGAATCAATGCCACCGGAGAGCCCGAGGACGACACCGCGAAAGCCGTTTTTTTCGATGTAGTCACGCAGACCAAGCACCAGCGCCTTATAGACCGCATCCAGCCGAGATAAGGGCTCGGGCAAGTTTTTCCGCTCAACCTCCAGCTGATCACCATCGATCATCAAGGTACATGGCAAGAGCGCCTCGGAGAACCAAGGCGCTCTCTGGCAGATTTCTCCCCGCACATTGGCCACCATGGAGCCGCCATCAAACACCAGCTCGTCCTGCCCCCCCACCAAGTTGGTGTAAATGATCGGCATGCCGCCTTCGGTGCAGCGACGGGCGAGTAGCGTCTCCCGCTCAGCGGCCTTGCCTTGATGAAAGGGGGAGGCATTCAGGTTCAGCATCAACTTGGCGCCCGCCTCCCGGGCCTGCGACATGGGACCAGCTTGCCAAATATCCTCGCAAACACTTAAAGCGGTGGGCACGCCTTTCAGGTTAAAGACACAGGGGACAGCGCCGGGGGCGAAATACCGCACCTCGTCAAAGACCTGATAATTCGGCAGGTGCTGCTTGGCATACTCCGCAACCAATATTCCCTGATCAATCACACCGGCCATATTAAACACCCTGCCATTAACCACTTTGGGGTAGCCGATCACAATAGCCAAGGGAAGACAGGCCTGGCGAAGCTCATCCAGAGCCCGGTCAATACGTCGCTGTAAGCTGGGTCGCATCAGCAGGTCTTCTGGAGGGTAGCCCGTAAGCGCCAGCTCCGGAAAGACCACGGCATCCGCACTATGCTCGCTCAAAGCCTCACGAGCCACCTCCAGCACTCGGCGGGTATTGCCGGGGATATCGCCCACTAACAGGTTGACCTGAGCCATACAGATAACCAACTTGCCCATCGAAACTCCTATTGCACCGGTGAAAACAGCCGTATTTTCCGTTAAAGCGCCGCATTAAGCAAAGCCGGCGTATGCTGTACAATAATATACACGGCGCAGCGAGCTGCCGATCGTCCACTGCGATCAACCACAACATAAGCGCATGAAATCCAGACACCAGAGTACCGAACAGGGCTACGACCCCTATCAACTGCTACGAGTCTACACCTACTACCGGGTGCTGCTCGGCTGCCTGCTGCTGCTTATTCATGAAAGTAGCCTCTTAACAAACTTGGTGGGCAGTGAAAATAGCAAACTCTTTTTTTATACCTGCTGGGGTTATACGGGCACAAACTTACTGAGTCTTGTCAAGCTCTGGCGGCGGCGTGAAACCCCATCACTACGACAGCGGTTTTTTGCCATATTTTTTGATATTTGTGCCATCACCCTAATGATGTTCGCCAGCGGCGGGGCGACCAGTGGCCTGGGCTACTTGATGATCGTGTCCGTCGCCACTGCGGGCATGCTATTGCCCGCGCAACTTGCGATATTTATGGCAGCAATGGCCACTATCGCGCTAATTGGCGAGAGCGTAGTTCACCATACACTGACAGGTATAGACACCAGGTCTCTATTTGTTGCCGGATCACTGGGCGCCCTGATCTTTATCACAGCAATAACCTTTCAGTATGTCACGGGAAAGATTCGTCGCAGCACTGCCGAGCTTCAGGCTCAAGCAGAACACGTAGCACACCTGCAAAAACTCGCTCGATTAATCGTAGAGCGAATGCGCACTGGAATCATTGTGTTAAACCAACAAGATGACATTGAACTGATTAATGAAGCGGCGCAATCGTTACTAAACATCAAAGTTGGCAACAACCTTTCTTTAAGCATAAGCGACATCCCGGCTGTTTATGAGCAATTATCACAATGGCGCCATTCCCGAGACAGCAAAGCAGGAAGTACGATTATAAACACGCAGACGGGACCGACCAATGAGCTTAAGATCAGCCTCGCGAACCTCGAACTTGGAAAAGAAGAAGACACCTTAGTTTTTATTGAAGACAATCGAGCTATAGCCCAGCAGGCACAACAGTTAAAGCTGGCGTCTCTGGGTCGATTGACCGCCAGTATAGCTCACGAAATTAGAAACCCTCTGAGCGCCATTTCTCATGCCAGTCAACTATTGAGTGAATCGCCAGACATTGGCGCAGCGGATTACCGCTTAACGGATATCATTAGCACGCACACCAAGCGGGTCAATCAAATCATTGAGAACATTCTTCAGGTATCAAGAAGACGTCCCACGATCCCCTCGACCATAGAACTCAACGATTGGGTTAAGAACTTTTTAAACGAACCCGTCAATAAAGACTTAGACATTCTGCTAGCTTCTGCGCACCCATCAATATTCGCTCAATTCGATCCTTCTCAGCTACATCAAATTATCAACAATTTGGTTGACAATGCTTTCCGCTACGCAAAATCGAGCGATAGTCCACCTGTTAAGATAGAACTTGGCATCGACAGCACCAGAAAGACACCTTACCTAAAAGTTATTGACAACGGATCGGGAATCGCACCCGAAAACCAGAAGCATATTTTCGAACCTTTCTTTACCACCGAAAATAGCGGCTCAGGCCTTGGGCTCTTCATTTGCAAGGAACTCTGCGAAGCGAACCAAGCATTTATCACCTATCGCTGCGACAAAGAGAGCGCGAGCTGCTTTACTTTACACTTTGCCCACCCAGATAAGGTACAAAAATGAGCGAAAGCAAGACGGCGTTAGTGATCGACGACGAACCTGATATCCGGGAGCTCCTCGAAATCACACTTGGACGTATGCACATTGAAACCTTTAGTGTAGAAAATGTCGCCCAGGCAAAACGCCTACTCGCCGAACGAGATTTCTCTATTTGCCTTACCGATATGAAGCTGCCAGATGGCAACGGACTAGAGATTGTAGAATATATTCAGTTGCATCATCCCCGCCTGCCAGTGGCCGTCATTACCGCTCACGGCAATGTCGATATCGCTATAGACTCGATGAAAGCTGGAGCCTTCGACTTTATTTCAAAGCCGGTAGACCTCACTGCACTTAGAAAATTAGTGAATACAGCCGTGCGGGCGACGGAGCTCGAAACCACGAACAGGGAAGATAAACAACCATTGTTGACCGGTGAATCTCGAGCAATGAAGCAGCTTGTCAACAGCATTCAAAAACTGGCTCGATCACAAGCACCTGTTTACGTTAGCGGTGAATCGGGCGCAGGAAAGGAACTGGTAGCAAGGTCCATCCACAATTTGGGCCCAAGATCAAATAAACCTTTTATTGCCGTAAACTGCGGCGCCATCCCGAGGGAATTACTCGAAAGCGAACTTTTCGGCCACGTAAAAGGTAGCTTCACTGGCGCCCATCAAGACAAAGCCGGTCTATTCAGAGCTGCCGAAGGAGGAACACTTTTCTTTGATGAAGTGGCTGACCTACCGCTGGACATGCAGGTAAAACTACTAAGAGCAATTCAGGAAAAAAAAGTACGCCCTGTAGGTGCGGAGAGCGAAACTGCTACAGACGTCAGAGTCCTATGCGCGACCCATAAAAACTTGGAGAACGAGGTGTCTCGTGGTCACTTCAGGCAAGATTTGTTTTATCGGCTCAATGTCATACAGTTAAACGTACCGGCACTACGACACAGAAAAGAGGATATTTCGGCTTTGGCGTGTGAGTTATTAGAAAAAATCGCCTCTTCTGCCGGGGCCCCCACCCCAACGCTTTCTGGCAACGCTATAAGTGCACTTGAGAATTACTCTTTTCCTGGAAACGTTCGCGAATTGGAGAACATCCTCGAGCGAGCGTTTACTCTGTGCGAGCACGACACAATTCAGACGGAAGATCTACACTTACCCGACTCCGCCCCTAAGCCCCCGCCAAGCTCTCCTGTCGGAGGCGGTGGAAAAGTAGATTATTACCAAAATTGTCTGGAGCACGGCTCTATCGACGAGTACTTGGAAGAAATCGAGCGGGAAATACTTTGTAAGACGCTGGAATCCTGCCGTTGGAACAAGACCCAGGCGGCAAAAAAGCTGGGAGTTACCTTTCGATCCCTGCGCTATAGGCTTCAAAAATTAGGTCTGGATAAAGAATAAAGCCCGCCAATTGCGGGCTTTATTATTACACCAAACTCGAGCTTTTAAAGTCGAGTAACCTACCAACACCGCCCTTCCGTGTCAGGTGTGGCGCCTTTTTGCCCCAAATGGTTCAAGGTAAAACTCGCACAATCCGTATCGCCCGTTTGTGGAGACTTCACAGCTGTAGCGGTCGCCAAATAACCTGCACCACCATCCGACAACTCAATCTCAATACTATAGAACTCTTCATCTGAGTCTCTAGAGCCCAACGCGGGGCAGTCAGCATAACTGTTATTCAATGTATAACAGCGCTGCATTTCATGCGCCGCACTTGTTAACGACGCCATAGCGTCAGTGCGATTTCCACGTCGCACATGATCAACGTACGCGGGCAATGCTATGACTGCCAAAAGAGAAATAATTGCCACTACAATCACCAGCTCAACCAACGAAAACCCTTGATGCTGTTTCATACCATCCCGCCTCATCATTGTATTTGTCGCCAAGATTGGCGGCCCTCGACGACATCTGGCTCACCGGTACAGATATACTCGACCGTGCCATCACTATTTTGCTGAATGATAAACCCGCCACCACCACAGGGGGCACCATTTTCACTGGGAGGAGTCAACTTCACTATTGTATCGTTTTCGATACCGTCAGGTGGAGACTCGCCGCCACCATTTCCGCCATCTGGAACGGATGAATCGAAAGGAGAATACGCGGAATAAAGCCCTCCAACACCAATTAACGCCATAATCCAGCTGCGACCGCCGAAATCACAGGGGCTATCGGTTGGAATAACCGTAGGGAAGATCACACGATCATAAGACAGAATCGGCTTGTCGATTACCCTCTCTCCCTCTTCGGTATCAAAATCCAAATACCACCCTGCATATGTCTGCCAGTCGATTTCATCTCCATAGGGGCCATCGCCTTGATACACCTCTCTACCAGACGCCCCCTCCGAAACAATATCTTTCGTAAACAATGCAGAGTGTGCTACCGCCCCCCCTGTGTCAGCAATACCATAGAAGCTTTGCAAATCCACGTTACTCAAATCTCCTAAGGTTAAGTAGCTACCGGTACCAAAGTACACCATAGTGCCGGGCCGGCCATCACTAAATTTGCGGTAGGGGTTTATACCCAAAATTGGAGCTGAAGTTATGGGTTGGCCACTCTCGGTTTCAAAAAGCGTATAGCTGACTGACATATTCTGTAGATCAAACTTGTAGAGTTTGCCTTTCAAGTCTCCCGCATAAGCGTAGCGGGATAGAAAGCCGCCACCCACCGAGATTGAGGGCTCACTCAAGCCATTATCTCCCGCCAAGCCAGTATCTATATATCTTGGAGTATAAGTGCCGTCAAGCGGAATGATCACGAGCTGAGCTCTACCGCTTTGACTGTTGTAGCCGTTACCCGTCACGACTGCCCAACTGCCATCAGGCATAGGTGCAATAATCGGGGTACCCGTTATGTTGCCAATTTCGGGGGCGTTTCCCTCTGTGTATTCAAACAGAACATCTCCAGCATTAAAACTTCCCGGATTGGTGACATCCAGAGCGAAAATACCTTTTGCACCTGCGCCCATAGTTCCCACCAAAATTGTTCTCCAGCGGCCGCCATAATAAGCATCGCCAACAAAAATCTGGCCATCGACAGAATACTTATGCGGATTTACAGAAGAGCCATAATTTGCAGCTGTACGCCGACGAAGCTGTTCATAGACATTCGAAGGTATGTAAGCAAAACGCTCTCTACCTGTTACAGCATTGAATGCGTGCAACATTCCATCGTTAGCCCCTACAAACACTGTTTTTTCAGTTTTGCTCGCCACAAAACTCTCGTAGCTGGATGCGCCATTTGCTTGAGACATTCCAAAGCCATAGTTTTGCGCGCCGGAAAACTTAGGGTTTGAGTTAACGATATCGCCAAGCTTCTTGTCAGCTTCCCTCTCTGCAAAACCGGGGACATCTGTGCCTCTTGTCCACTGCACACGACTCTCACCAAATCCGTCTTGCTCTAACGCAGGGTCTGAACTAGCAACGCTCCCTCCCAACAAATTTCGCTGGATTGGGGACAAATTCCCCCACTGGAACTCTACCGGCGCACTCCCATTATGAGTCCATATATTACGACTTGAAGGTGTTGGCAGCTGACTTGCTGCCGACCACAGCGGAGCAGACAGCCCGCCTTCCCCCAAAGCTGCAGCAATTAAATCCCCTGTCCAACTGGTCGTATTAAAGGTAGCTTGGTAAGCAATTGAATCCGTACCCAGGCGAGTAGAATTTGTGGCGACCGCAGTGGCTGACCCTGCCCCCTCTGCAAATGCCTCTACGGCTTTGTACAAAGACGCTTCCAGCTCACGAGGATCTGTTGCAAAGAAGTATGTTTCCGGATCTCCAGCGGGAGGGACACTTACCTCATTGCCTTCTTCATCAAGAGTGTCAAAACCACCCCACTTAGCCGCGTAATATAGAGGCTGCTGAAGAGCTGATGCAGCAGAAGACTCAACACCAAATACTTGCGTCGTAGCTGCAGAGTAGCTGCTATTACAACGCCCAAAGCCATCGCGGCAGTCGCATTGATTGGCACCAGTACTACTACAGCTTAGTGCGGTCGGATCAGGGTGAGTATAAGCAAAGTGATTAATGCCAGAATGGACGTGAAAACCATCCTTATTTGTACCACTAACGACATACCCGAAGCCCATAGAATTAGGGGTTGATTGCGCAATAACACGAGTAGTCACTTCAAGCTCTTCACTATCTAACCTGTACTCAATAATGCCCCACATATCTTGGTCAAAGTCACCACCCTGTTCGCTATCCTCCCAGTTCACATAGAGTTTTCCGCGATAAATAGAGCCCGTATTGTCCTGTTCGATAATTTTGAAATCTACGATGGCGCAGTTAGCATCTGGATTGGGCGTACTATTTCTGCATGCTGGCTGGATGCTAATGGTCCTATTGGTGCTTCCTGGCACTCGCACATCAACTCGCGGAACAGCTGGGGCCAGAGCAACACCGAAGGTTTGCACGGTTTCGCGGTCAGCCCCAATTCCATTGACCCTTGCATGATACGCTAGACCAGCAATTTGATAACTTCCCCCCAATCGTGGTGCATCAGGGCATGTACCTTTGACCTCAGATAACTTCGAGACTGTTTTTGCAGTACAGAGCTGATCCTTATTCGCACCAGTCTCCCCCACAAAATAGGTGTTTCCATGAATGCCTTCAGATTGACCAACAAAATCCGTCAATGCACTCAGCGACTTTCCGTTCGCGATGTCGCCAAAGCCAGTTAGCTGATCCGAGTCGTAGGAGCTAGTAGACGCATTAAACTGCAACACAGCCAAAGGAGCACAATAATTGTCATTATTGATCGGGTCCACCCAGTTGACCTCGCCCAACCCCGAGATTCTCGTGCTATCGTCAGTTGCAAAGTTCGGCCCTTTTCCTGCTAGATAACGGAGCGATTCAAGATAAATCTCTGACTGAGGGTTACCCCAGTTAGAGCAAGCCCCGTCACTAAAGTAGGCGAGCTCCCAAGGACACTTGTCCGTAGCGTTGTACTGACCGGAACTGAAACTGTAGCGCGATATTCTCAGCGCATCCAAGGTCCCTATAACCCCCAAACTTCCATCCGGTGGGGTTTTAAATGTACCGTCCGCATTCACCTCATCTGCGATACTACCGACATTGCGCCGCAAGACCCCACCTGACTTATTCAAACTGTATGAACCTGTCATCAAACCGAAATGGATGGTATCGTCCTCTCCATACCTTTGCAGCAGCCCTATTGGCTTTAATCCTTCAGAATAACCTTTACAGTTTTCATTGTTATCCAAGTCCATGTAACTTGAGTTACACACCTCGACCTGTACTTCCAGATCATTTAGGCGTCTAGTTGATGCAACAGGGCTTGAGCTATACGCATAAATACCGGAAATAGCAGAATCATTATCGTTAGTTCCAGTGCCCCAACGACACTGCCAACCCTCATTGCTAGCCCATAGTGAGTAATTACCCCTGGCCACATGCATCATTGGGGGAGAAGTAACATTCTGCGATTCTTGATCCCGCGCTGTTCCTGTTGGATTCGTCGAGTTACAAATGGTAATACCAGTATCCGCTGTAGCAGACAAACCCGATGTGACCGAATACGGTGTCAAGCGATTTAGATCGCTGCCGTTATAATACTTAGCAAAAGCATGAGCGTCCTGAGGAAGCATGGCACGCTCTAAAATAGTTGATGTCGCCGTATCGCCACTTTCTGAGCGCTTTCCGCCATACAAAATTTTCCGCACAGCATCGACTCGCGTCATAGTGGCCCAGTTAAGGAAATTACCGCTCCACTTCCCTGAGCAATAGTGCCCACTGGCATTACCTGAAGGCCGAAAAACTTCTCCGTCATGGGTATAACACTTATTGCTATCAAAGTACCCATAGTAGTCGTAGCTATTTTTGTATGTGGTATCAGGAAAACCATCGCCATCAAGATCAGAATAGTCATCATAGGCTTTAAAAAACAGCTGATGATCATTTGACATGTTCAACATAACGATAGGTGTGACAGGACGAGCCAAAAACAGTGGTGACTGCGCAAGGTTTATTGCGTGTACCGAGTGCGCACTTCCGAGCGCAACAATGGATGCCACCACCGCCACCGCTGAACGTTTGGCCGTGGTCAGCGCTCTAATCAAACTCGTTTTGTTCATTTTCATAACTCCATGTTGCTTTCGCAAACAAATGGCTTAATTTCGGTAAGTGGATTGCAAAATAACATTCGCATCAGTGGAGCCGCCTGTCGAGTGCGAGGTCACTCGATAACGAACTTCCATACCTTTGTTGAGTAGGCTAGCCAAATCTACGGGATTGCCGTCAACTCCACTGGAATAAAACCTGACCTCTTCAACCAAATAGCGTGGACGTTCTTTGACATAATCAATATCCGCTGAATAGGTAGCCGACAGCGCGGCCCAGTTGTTATCGAAGTCTTGCCAGAAGAGGCTGCTAGACTGATCCAGAGACTCTTGAAAACCAGCCTGGTCGCCAATGGGGGGCTCTGGCACTTCTAAGGCGAACTCCGCTTCTCGCAAAGCTGCCTCAGACGCCTGAAAAGCCAGTTGTCGATCTCGCATATTACCGGCCATCTGCTCCTGCAATCCACTGCCCCTAATAGCCGAAAGCCCAAGAACCGTCATAATTAGCACCATAATCAGGCCTACGATTATTGTTGCGCCACTCTGATACTGATATCGCATTACTTGACTTCTCATAGCGCCCCCTTCACGGCAACTTACTTCTAACACCGATCGTAGTCGTAAACACTTGCCGAATTCGATTATCAGTAGCTGTAACCTCTGCTCCGGCAAACTCATAAGTCTGATTCTCGCTAGTCGCCTTGTCCTCTGGAGTTCGCACCAGCACCTCTACTCGCAACGCAACCACGTTCTTCCAGTTGGCGCCGACAGAGCCATGATCGATGTACTCGTCTGCCGCGCGATCAGCGTTGTTATCTACACCTACTGAAATGTTCAGATTTTCGACACCACGCAGCAATTCAAACGAAGGGTCACCACCGATTTTCTGATACAGCCCGGGGTTACCCTCTGCATCTTCGGCCACATAGTATGCGACGGTATTTATTTTAAAAACTTCAGCTCCCTCGCTAAATGTCTCGACTAAATTATCCGGATTCCCACCCCAGGATGTACGCGCGTTACCAGGATCGGCACCAGCCTGATGCTGCAGCTCGACCTCCGCACCCACCTCGTTGAAACCAGTAACCTGAAAAACCATCGCCTTATCACAATCGGCAACAACAACGATGTCATTTGCACAAATTCCGCTCGGGCAGTCTTCACCGGCAGGTGTGGTTAAATCTATAAATACCAATTCACTCGTGTTTGTCTGGCTAACCGAAGCAGAGTCATCGTTTGCCGTGTAAGCAACCAGAATCTGCGTACCAGCTTTTGGAGCCGGCGCCAGAGCAATATTGGGCGGAGGAGCATCATAAACCTGTAAAGGTGTGCCAAACTCAAAGGAGGAATTGAATGTATGGCCATTATTCAATGTTGTGCCGACATTCCAATCAGTGGGGTGCGCGCACCCCATATACCCAGCTTGCCGCAGGTCACGACTGATAAACTCCACCGCCAAACGGCCAGTTTCCTGCAACCGAGACAGCCCTTGCTGCGTAGTAAAAACTTCTTTGCTGGACAAAAACAGTTGCACAATCCCCGTCATCAACACCAAACCAATAGTGATTGAGATCAGCAATTCAACCAGAGACAGACCTCTTTGCTGGAACATTCTCATTTATTAGATCCTTGAAGCATAAGCAAATGATGTTCTTTCCATAGCGTCGCTCTCTTGACTTTTATTCGGCTCGTCCCAAGTCAAGGTGACAGTACACACTCGCGCCACACACTCAACGGCACCGGTACCACCGGGAAGTTGCGAAGCCAAAGCATCCACATCAGGCTGAACAACAGCGCCGTTACTTCTCAGCGCGTTATATGTCGAAGCCGTCCGCATTTGTTCAAGCACATCATAAGCAATAATGTTGGCCTGAGACCGTAGATACGCGCTGCTGTTATATTGAAGTGCTCTAGTTTGGAGTGCAGCTAGGGCCATCAGTGCGGTTGCCAATATTAGAACGGTCACCATCACTTCTATCAAAGTCACACCGGATTGATCTTTAGAGCAAGCATCACATACTTTCATTAAGGGCATTCCTCTTTATCGACATCCATCATACCCGCCACACCAATTGTAATTTGATTTCTTTTTTCACCCTGGCAGCCGGTGACATAAGCACTTAAAATCACCGGAGCGGTATTTGCCGACCCACCAATTCGGGCAAGCTGGCCTGAACTGGTATAACGCACAAAACTGACCGCACTACCATCGTTGGTCGCACTAATCACCGCTTGATCGTCAACATCATTGATATGCCTCAACACATCAGATGCCGCGCCAAGTACTGTCGCTCCGGCTCCATCTGACGCAGCACTGTCAACAAACATTAGCCAGCCGTTCGCCCAGTCCCCAGCGCAGCCCGTTCCATCAGCATTGCTGGCACACAAGCTCACCCGCCGCCCACGCTTGACCGCTTCTGCCCTAGTGGCCTGTAATACAGCCGCCAACTCCTCACCCAGTCCGTCAGATCTGCCATTAACAATGAGAGTACTAAAGTTTGGCATAGCTATTGCCATGAATATTGCTGCGACCACTAGCGTGACCATAAGCTCAATCAAGGTAAAGCCCTTGTTTTTTCCAGGGTCATCTGAATTCAACTAGCGGCACTCCTGTATTTATGATTTGACGAAACTCTGACCAATTACTAGCCTCTTAAAGCTACCACAGTGAACGGACAAGCGCTGTCCAAGACTGACATACGGTCTTCGCCAAAGAGTAAACGGACTTAGCACAATGAAATGGACGCCACCCATAAAACCCTCTGGATTCACACTCCTCGAGCTGCTCGTTACTATAGCTGTTGCGGCTATTCTTATGGCTATTGCCTTGCCTGCATTTGACCGACTTGTAAGAGATATGCGAACTGAATCGGCCGCTTGGAGTATTTTCAATGCAACTCAAGCGGCTAGGTCTTATGCCGTGAAATCCAACATGCGAGTTACCATGCTCGCCAATCCTACCTGGAGAAGGGGGTGGCAGATCTTTTATGATGAAAATCACAACGGATTGTATGATGAGCAGGAGAGGCTAATCCAAACACAGGGCGAACTGCATGAGTCGATAGAAGTAAAAGGCAATAGACCGGTTGAAGACTACATTTCGTACTTAGGAACCGGGGAAAGCCGCTGGGCCAGCGGTGAACGCGAAGGCGCCTTTCAAGCGGGCACGCTAACGGTCTGCCCCGCCGATGAAGGACCTGGCTTTGCGCTGGTGCTCTCGCGCGGAGGCAGACTGAGAACCGAGAAGCTCAACAACGAAGAGTGCTCCACCTCAACGTAACTCTTTCGGGAGAGAGAAACGGACGTTTTCGGGGATGCCCTCCACCTCTTCTGAGCCCTGCGCGCCCCGGCTGACCAAATGCTCAATCACCTGCTGAACCAGAGTCTCCGGTGCAGACGCCCCCGCGGTAATGCCAACCTGGCGCTTACCGGCCAACCAGCCCTCTTGTATTTGCTCCGGCGAATCCACCAGATAAGCCTGGGCGCCGCAGCGCTCGGCCAGCTCGCGCAGGCGATTAGAGTTTGAGCTGTTGGGCGAACCCACCACCAGCACCAAGTCGCACTCAAGCGCCAACTGGCGCACGGCGTCCTGACGATTAGTGGTGGCGTAACAAATGTCGTCTTTGCGCGGCCCCTGGATATCGGGGAACTTGTCCCTCAGAGCTTCAATGATTCTGGCCGTGTCGTCCATAGAGAGCGTCGTCTGGGTCACATAGGCCAACTCCGAAGGCTCGCGCACCTCAAGCGTGGCAACGTCCGCCTCGCTCTCTACCAGATAAATCCGCCCGCCGTTGCTGTCATCGTACTGCCCCATGGTGCCTTCCACCTCGGGGTGTCCCTCGTGGCCTATGAGAATGCACTCGCGCCCCTCGCGCGAGTAGCGGGTCACCTCCATATGCACTTTGGTCACCAGCGGACAGGTGGCATCAAAAACCTTGAGATGGCGTCTTTCAGCCTCGTTGCGCACCGCCTGGGAGACCCCGTGTGCGCTGAAAATCACAATGACATCGTCCGGGACTTCGCTGAGCTCCTCAACGAATACGGCGCCTCGGTCGCGCAACCCATCCACCACATAGCGGTTGTGAACGACCTCGTGGCGCACATAGATGGGAGAACCGAAAACGTCCAACGCCCGGTTAACAATGTCGATGGCTCGATCCACCCCGGCACAAAAGCCCCGGGGATTGGCCAGTTTGATTTGCATAACGCTCTCTTTGGGTCTCGCCGACAAGGCAGTGCTCAGTGCACCTGCGCCGGCTCAATTTGCACAATCGCCACTTTAAACAGGATATCACGCCCGGCCAGCGGGTGATTAAAATCAATGGTTACCTGCTCGTCGTTAAAGTCCACGACAACCCCGGGCAGCTCGGTATTCTGGGCATCGGCGAACGACAGCATCAACCCCTCGCTGAGCTCAATGCCCGGATCGAACTCTTCGCGCTCAACCAACTGCACGTTATTAGGGTTGTGCGCCCCGAAACCCGCTTCGGGCGGTATCACAAACTCTTCGCTGGCACCCTCCTGCAGACCAAACAGTGCCTGCTCAAACCCTTTGAGCATCTGCCCGTCCCCCACAGTAAATGTGGCGGGGGCGCCATCAAAGTTAGAGTCCACCAGCTCGCCATCTGTTAGCGATAGAGAAAAGTGCAGGGTCACCGTGGTGCCCGGCCCAACTGTCAACTCACGCATTGTTTCGCTCCCGGGAGTCGCCGTCTTTTTCATCCTGAAAGAAAAGCATATGCACAATCATCAAAAAGGCGCCGAAGCAAATCGCCGAATCCGCCAGGTTGAAGGCGGGAAAATAGCTGCCTTTATAGTGCACCGAAATAAAGTCCACCACGTAGCCGAGGGTCACCCGATCGTAGAGGTTGCCCAGCGCACCCCCCAGGACAAAGCCCAACGCCGCAGACTCCAGCCAGCGCTCGCGGCCGATGCGGTACAACCAGACACTAATGGCGATGCTCATACCCACGGCAATGGCGGTAAAGAACCAGCGCTGCCAGCCACCGGCATCGCTTAAAAAGCTAAAGGCGGCGCCGTGGTTGTGCAATAAGGTCAAATCGAAAAACCAGGTCACTTCCACCGGCTGGCCGTACTGCAAATGCGCCACGGCAGCGACCTTGCTCCACTGATCGAGCACGATGACCACCAGCGCCAAGAAATACCACACCCACGGGTGTAACAATCGTTTCACAGGGTACCTCTAGACGTAGTGGCGCAGTTCGCCGGCGCCGTCAATATTGTCCACGCAGCGCTGACAAATGGTTGGATGCGCTGCGACCGCGCCGACATCGGCGCGGTGGTGCCAGCAACGCTCGCACTTCGGCTGCGCCGATTTCACAGCCAAAACCCTCAATCCTTCAATTTCTGTACCTGCCGCCTCAGCTGGAGCTTCGGACAAGGGGGCCACAACGGCCGTCGAGCTGATAAGGATAAAGCGAAGCTCATCGCCCAACTGACTCAACATTTCGGCAAGCTCAGCGTCGCAGTACAAGGTCAGCTCCGCGGTCAGGGAGCCACCGATAGCGCCTTCTCCACGTTTGGCCTCCATCACGCGGTTGACCGCCGTTTTCACCTCAGCCACCTGCTCCCAAAAAGCATCGCCTAGGGTATCATCGGCCAGCGCCGGCAAGTCAAACCACTCGGCAGTGAACACACTACCGGTTCGCTTGCCGGGCACTTCCTGCCACATTTCATCAGCGGTAAAGCTCAGGATAGGCGCGATCCAGCGCACAAAGGCCTCTGACAAATAATAGAGCGCCGTTTGCGCTGACAATCGCGGCCGCGAATCGGCCTTGGTGGTGTACTGGCGATCTTTAATGATATCCAGATAAAAGCCACCCAGCTCAACAACGCAGAAGTTGTGCAACTTCTGGTAAATCTGGTGCAACTGAAAGCCGTCATAGGCGGCAATCAATTCTTGCTGTAACGCCTGCGCGCGACGCACCACCCAGCGATCCAGCGCCAGCATTCGCTCAGTAGCCACGATATCCGTCGCCGGATCAAAACCATTCAGGTTCGCGAGCATAAATCGGGCGGTATTGCGGATGCGCCGATAAGAGTCGGCCGCGCGCTTGAGAATCTCATCGGAAACGCTCATCTCCGAGCTGAAATCCGTTGCGGCCACCCACAGACGCAGCACATCGGCGCCCAGGTCGTTCGCCACTTTCTGCGGCGAGACCGTGTTGCCAATGGATTTGGACATCTTGCGTCCGTCGGCGTCCACGGTAAAACCATGCGTCAAAACGGTTTTATAGGGCGGCGTGCCATGCATGGCCATGGCGGTTTTGAGGGATGACTGGAACCAACCCCGGTGTTGATCGGAGCCCTCCAGGTACAAATCGGCGGGGTAGCGTAACCCTTCGCGCTGTCGCAATACCGCATGATGCGTCACCCCGGAATCAAACCACACATCCAGAGTGTCGGTGACCTTTTCGTAATCCCCGGCCTCATCGCCGAGCAATAAGGTAGCATCCAGCTCGTACCAGGCATCCATTCCGCCTTTTTCCACGGCGAGTGCAACCTGCTCAATCAGTTCCGCTGTGCGGGGATGAAGCTCGCCGCTTTGCGTGTGAACAAAGAGCGCGATGGGCACGCCCCAGGTGCGCTGACGGGAAATACACCAATCGGGACTGGACTCCAGCATGGCGTCGATACGCGCGCGACCCCAGCCGGGCACCCAGTTAACGCTCTCAACCGATTTGGCGACTTCACCGCGCAAGTCGTTTTTGCTCATGCTGACAAACCACTGGGGAGTTGCCCGGAAAATCAGCGGCGTCTTAGTACGCCAGCAATGGGGGAAACTGTGTGTCAGCTTGCCCGCATGAAACAGCGCGCCTTTCTCGGTGAGCAGCTCAATGACTTTCTCGTCCACTTTATAAACGTGATCACCGGCAAACACCTCAACAAAGTCGCGGTAGACGCCATTGTCATCAACGTAATTCAGTGTGCCGATACCGTATTTTTGCCCGACCGAGAAGTCGTCAGCACCGTGATCGGGAGCGGTGTGAACACAGCCGGTACCGGCATCCAAGGTAACGTGATCACCCAGAATCACCGGCACCCGGCGCTCGTAAAACGGGTGCTGCAGTACCAGATGTTCGAGTTTGGCACCCGTGGTGCGGCCCACAGGGGTGTAGTCTTCTACACCCGCGCGCTGCATCACCGACTCCAGCAGCCCCTCGGCCACCACCAAACGTCTATCACCCACCTGCACGGCCACGTAGTCCAGCTCGGCATTTAGGCTAACCGCCTGGTTGGAGGGCAAGGTCCAGGGGGTGGTGGTCCAGATCACTACCTCCAAATCGCCACTGCCCGACAGCTCATCAAAAGCGCCAGCGGCAGCATGCTGATCCACAAACGCAAACTTTACGTCGATGCTGAAAGAGGTTTTATCCTGATACTCCACCTCGGCTTCGGCCAGGGCCGAACCACCCACCACGGACCAGTACACCGGCTTGAAACCGCGTTGCAAATGACCGTTTTCGACGATCTTGCCCAGGGCACGAATAATATCGGCCTCGAATTTGTAGTCCATGGTGAGGTAGGGATTGTCCCACTCACCTAAGACGCCCAAGCGGATGAAGTCTTTCTTTTGCCCTTCAACCTGGCGCGCGGCATAGGCGCGACACTTCTCGCGGAAGGCTTTCACTTCCAGCTTTACGCCTGCCTTACCGTGCTTTTTCTCCACATTGTGCTCAATGGGCAGACCGTGGCAATCCCAGCCGGGCACATAGGGGGCGTCAAAACCGCTCAAGGTTTTGCTTTTAATAATAATGTCCTTGAGAATTTTATTAACCGCGTGACCAATATGAATATCGCCGTTGGCGTAAGGAGGGCCATCGTGCAAGATATAAGATTCGCGGCCTTTGCGGGCCTCGCGAATCTGCTGATACAAGCCCGCCTTTTCCCAGGCCTTTAGCATCTGGGGCTCACGCTGTGCCAAGTTCGCCTTCATGGCGAAGGGCGTGTGGGGCAAATTCAAAGTCGCTTTGTAATCACTCATGGTCGTTAGTCAATACCCGGTCGGTGTTAGCGTCCAGAGCAGCAAAAAAACCGCGGCCCCGACGAATATCCTCATGCAATTGTGCTTTTAGCGCATCCAGCGATGCAAACCGTTGCTCTTCGCGCAGCTTGGCGTGAAAGTGTACCTCTACGGGCCAGCCGTAGATATCCCGCTCAAAATCAAACAGGTGGACCTCCAGCAGTGGCTCTTGGGCACCGCCCAGGGTCGGCTTTACCCCAACATTGGCAACGCCGTGATAGCGCCGGCCAGCCACCAAGGCGCTGATTACAAACACCCCGGCCAGAGGCGAGCGAAAGCGCTTAAGCCGAATATTGGCCGTGGGTACACCCAACTCCCGGCCGAGCTTTCTGCCGTGATCAACACGGCCGGTGACCGTGAACGGTCGACCGAGGCAGGCCTCGGCGCGGATAAAATCACCCGCCGCCAAGAGCTCGCGAATCCGCGTACTGCTGATACGCTCGCCCTGCATGGTCAGGGTGCAGGTATCGGTTACCCCAAAGCCTTCGCGCTTACCCATCGCCCGCAGCAGCGCAAAGTCGCCGCGCCGGTCGCAACCAAAGCGAAAGTCATCCCCCACCACCAGGTGTTTTATACCCAAGCCGTCCAGCAACACCTGCGAGACAAATTCATCGGCGCTCAGGCGGCGAAAGGCCTCGTTAAACTGCAGGCAGAGAACTCGCTCCACGCCTGCACGCTCCAGCGCAATCAACTTTTCCCGCAGGCGCATGAGCCGCGCGGGAGCCTCGTGCCGGGCGAAGTACTCATGGGGCTGGGGCTCAAACACAATCACCACCGAGGGTAACCCGTGCCTGACGGCCACTTCGGCCAACTGGCGCAGTATGGCCTGATGCCCGAGGTGCACCCCGTCAAACGTGCCGATCGTGGCTACCGAGCCGCGATGAGAAGCTCGCAGATTGTGTAAGCCGCGTATCAGTTGCATCAAGGCCTGCCGGGGGTCAAAAATCAGACGCGAGAGTATACAGCACGGGCTGCTAGCGTGCGAGACGACGAGAGCCTCAGGGGCTGTGACGCAAACTCGCTGGCCGCAGGCCGGCGGCCAGGGCCGCCAGCAAATACACCCCAAGACCTGCCAGGCAGACACAGGCGAGACGCCAGAGGCGCCCGGTAGCCTCCCAGTGTCCCCAGTCGGGCCAGAACTCGACCGCCGTAAGCAAAACCAGCGCCATTGCCGTATTGGCCAACAGCACCTGGAGCGCAAAGCGGCCCCACCCGCGCTGAGGCAAAAAGGCCTGGCGCAGGCGCAAACCGCGATAGAGTAAAAAGGCGTTCAGGCAGGCTGAGCTGCTGGTCGCCAACGCCAGCCCCACATGCCCAATCCCATAGTACAGATGCAGCGGCACCACAAAGACGACGTTGAGCACCATGTTTGCCACCATGGCTAGCACCCCAATACGCACCGGGGTTTTCATATCCTGACGGGCAAAAAAGCCCGGTGCCAGTATTTTGATAAGCATAAAAGCCAGCAGTCCCAGCGCATAGGCCTTAAGGCTCAAAGCCGCCATAGCGGTATCGGCGGGCGAGGTGGCGCCGTATTGAAACAGCGACACCAAAATCGGTTCTGCCAAAATCACCAGTGCCACCGTGGCCGGCAGGGCAATCAAGCACACCAGCCTGAGCGCCCAGTCCAGGGTGCGGGAAAAGTTCTCGGGGTCCCGAGCCGCGTGCTGGCGCGAGAGGTTGGGCAGAATCACCGTGGCGATGGCCACCGCGAACACCCCCAGAGGCAGCTCTGACAAACGCTCTGAGTAGTAGAGCCAGGAGATGCTTCCGTCCGGCAAAAGCGAGGCAATCACCGTATCCAACATCAAGTTGATTTGACTGACCGACACGCCAAAGAGCGCCGGCACCATCAACGCCAGAATGCGCCTGACACCGGGATCACGCCAATCGAGCTTGGGGACCGGCATCAGTTGCACCGGGCGCAAAAAAGGCAACTGGAACAGCAGCTGCAGCACCCCTGCGGCCAGTACCCCCCAAGCCAGGCCCAGCACCGGGGGGTCGAACAGCGGCGCCGCCACCAGTGCGGCGGTAATCAGGGCCACATTCAAGAGCACGGGGGTGAAGGCGGGGACCGCAAAGCGGTCGTAACAATTGAGAATAGCGCCGACAAAACCCGTCAGGGAAATCAGCAACAAATAGGGAAAGGTAATTCGGATCATCTCGGTGGCGAGGGCAAACTGGTCAGGGTCGGTCCGAAAGCCGGGTGCGAACACCGTCGCCACCAGGGGCGCGCCGACAATCGCCAGAGTCGTCACCAATAACAACACCAGCCCCAAGGCGCCGGCCACGCGATCCACCAGCGCCTGCACGGCGGCGTGGGGGCCGCGATGACGATACTCTGACAGCACCGGCACAAACGCCTGGGCAAAGGCCCCCTCGGCAAACAGCCGGCGCATAAAATTGGGAATTTTAAACGCGACAAAGAACACATCCGCCGCCGCCCCGGCGCCGATGGTGTGCGCGAAAACCACATCGCGCACCAACCCCAGAACCCGTGAGCTCATGGTCATCGCCCCCACCTTGCTACTGGAGCGCAGCAGTCCGGGTTTTGCCGGAGGTTTGTTGGTCTGTGTCTGACTCACGTGGTTCTAATCCAGAGGCGCTAGCGAGAGCGCCATTATCCACGTCACCGGCATCATTGAACAGCGCCGCCATTGCAAACGCACCTGATAATACTTACCATTTGCAAAAATTTCGTAAAGTGGATGCCCGTTATGCTGAAGTTGCCCGTTAAACTGAAAAAGTCACCGCTGTTTCTCGCCATCGCACTTGCCTCGGGACTCACCCAGCCCGCCAGCGCTCAAGAAGACGAGGCTGCAACACTGGAAACCATGGTCGTCACGGGGAGGGCGCAATCCCTTTACCGCGCCGATGAGTCATCGGTCTCCACCCGCATCAATGCCGACCTCTCGCGGGTACCGGCCTCTGTGCAAATCATCAACGCCGAACTGATGGAGGATCAGGGCGCTCGCGATGCCCGCGACCTCTACCGGGACATCAGTGGCGTCAGCGTCTTTAGCTACTCGGGCATCACCTTTCGCGGTTTTCGCCAGGACGAAGTGCTCTACGACGGCCTGCGCGGCGACCCCTACGCGGGTTTTACCGTGCCGCGGCTGTTTGGTGTGGACCGGCTGGAGGTATTAAAAGGCCCCAGCGGTGCCATTTACGGTGCTGGCGCCCCCGGCGGCCTGATCAACTACGCCACTAGCCAAGCGAGCCTAGAGCACTATGGTCGAGCCCAAATCGTAGTGGGCGATTATGAGTTAACCGGTGTCAATGTCGAGGCGACGGGCGCTTTTGGCGACAGCGACTTTGGCTATCGCGTCGCCATGCTCAAAGAGACCGAAGAGCCGTTTCGCAAACACACCACCAACGACAACGACCAGGGCGACCTGGGCTTTATTTGGCAGCCGGGTATGGATACCAGCGTGCAGCTGAAATACTCGTTTGTGGAACAGACGCTCGGGGCCAACCGCTTGCGCGGTGTGCCCGTGGATGAAGACGGCGAGTTTTTGGTAGAGCCGACCTGGAACCACAATGAACCCACCGACTTTCTGACACTGGATGCCGACGTTTTCTACTCGCGTTTACAGCACGCTTTTAACGATCAACTAAAGCTGGATGTCGCCCTGCGCTACTACGACAACCAGGAAAAGCAAAACTACCATGAGCCTCAGGGACTCTACGATTCCAACGGCGACGGTATAGAGGACATGATGCGTCGCCAGTTTCGCGACCAGGTACGCAACAGCGAGGGCACCAGCGCCTACATTAACCTGATTTACGAGTTCAACACTGGCGGCATCAGCCATCAATTGCTCACGGGCGCGGACATCTTCGACCAAGACAGCGACTTTAAAGCCAAGCGCGGCAGCCCGGTTGAATCCGGCGGCCTGGTACCACCGCTGAGTCTGTACAACCCCGTGTACGGCCAGACGTCGCGCGCGCAATACGGCCTGGACGAGCGCGACTGGGAGAGCGCTTCGCAATCCGGGCTCACCCAATCGGGCCTGTATATGCAGGATCTTATCGGGCTATCCAGCGCTTGGGACGCACTTATCAGCGTGCGCTTTAACGATTTTGACAGTGACAGCGGCATCGAAAAAGACAGCGATACCGCCCTCACTTACCGCCTGGGCACGGTCTACCATTTCACCGATAATCTGAATATTTACGCCAGTTACAGTGAGGGGTTTGAACCGCAGAGCGTCTCCAACCAGGAGACGGAAAAAGGCGGCCCCTTCAAGCCGGAAGAGAGCGAAAGCCTCGAGATCGGCACTAAGCTGACCCTCTGGTCCGGGCGCGCGCAGCTGAACATCGCCGCTTACGAGATTGAAAAGCGCAATGTGCTGCAGGCCGATCCGGCCGGCGATGTCGGAGGCGACGGCATAGACGACCTGATTGCCATTGGCAAGGTACGCAGCCGCGGTATGGAACTGGATTTGAGCGCCGACTTGCTGCGACACTGGACCATGACCTTGAACTACACCTACAACGACACTCAGGTGCTGGAAGCGACCAGCGGCATCACCAATGCCACGGGCGAGCGCTTTGCCAACACGCCGCGCAACCTGCTCGGGCTTTGGACCCGCTACGACTTCCCGGCCATCAACTCGGCGCTGGCCTTCGGGGTGGATTACAAAGACGACCAAATCGGCATTCAGGGTGACTACGTCAAACCCTACACGGTGTTCGATGCCAGCTGGCAGAGCACCATTGAGCAGTGGAAATTTCAGTTGAATGTCAGCAACCTGTTCGACGAGGAATATGCCGAGAGCGGCTTTATTACCCGCACCGGCCACTTTCCCGGTGAACCGCGCCGCGTGGTCGCCACCATCAGTCGCGAGTTCTGATTCGCATGGCGAAATCATCCAGACCCAATCGACAGTGGTGGTTTCGCCTGCACAGCTGGGCCGGATTAAAATTTAGCCTGTTAATGTTTTTTGTCTCACTGACCGGCACCCTGGCAGTCTTCGCCTACGAGATCGACTGGCTGCTCACACCCGAGCTAAGGGTTACTCCACAACCAGCAGCCAGCGCCCGACCGGCCGGAGAACTGCTGGCCGCCGCTCACCGCGCTAATCCCGAATGGACGATCACTTCTCTAAACCTTGAACTACCGAGTTTCATGGCGGCTGAAGCCATCGCCCGCGACCCAGCGGGCGAGTTACAGCGGATTTATCTCAACCCTTACACCGCCGAGGTGATTGGAGTGGCGCCTTGGTTCAACGCCCACCGTTTCCTGCGCCAAACCCACCGGCATTTGATGTTGCCGCTCAAGTGGGGGCTAAGCATTGTCGGGCTACTGAGCATTCCGCTGCTGCTGTCCCTCGCCTCGGCATTTCCTATTTACAAAAAATGGTGGCGGGGCTTTCGTAAAACGCCCAAAGGCGGCGATACGCCGCGGCGCTGGTGGGGCGACCTGCATCGTTTACTGGGCGTTTGGAGCTTACCTTTTATTGCCTTGATCGCCATCACCGGCCTGTGGTATCTGATTGAACGCTGGGGCGGCGCCGCAGCGCCAGCCTCTCGTCTTTTGCCGGAATACGCCAGCACCAGCCAACCGAGGGGCGCTCCCACCCTTACCCGAGCCATTGACCAAGCGCTGGCGCAAAATCCGGAATTTGCGCTAAAACACATTCTCCTAAGCGAAGGGAAACCACTGCTGCTACAGGGGCAGGCGACTGCCCTGCTGGTGCGCAACCGGGCCAACACCATCGCCGTGGATGCCCACAGCCAACGCATTGTCGGTCAAGTCAAAGGGGAGCAGTTGACCGCGCATCAACGCATTGCCGAGGCCGCCGACCCGCTGCACTTTGGGACCTTTGCTGGCTACACCAGCAAAATCGTCTGGTTTATCTGGGGCATGGCCATGACACTTCTGTCAGCCAGCGGCGTCTGGCTCTGTGCCCTGCGTCTGGGCAGCCGACGAACAGGCCCCGCCCCAACAGCGGCCTGGCGGCAGATCGGCCGCAGCCGCTGGCTGCAGCTGGCCCTGATACTGCTGAGCCTGGGCCTTAGCCTCCCCTTCATTATTGCTTGACAGCACCCTACAGCCAATATACTGTACATAAAAACAGTATATTGCAATGGAGGTTAATTATGGCTGTAGTCGCCGTCTGGAAATGTGACCGGGATGGAAAGATGTTTGAAGACAAAAAAGCCGCAGAAGCCCACGATAAAATGCTGGAGCTGGCTGCCAATATCACCGATTTGATTGAGCGCTCGGTCAAGGGCATCAGCGAAGAGCACAGCGAGGCCATAGGCCTGCTGCTGGCAGGCAAGAGTGAGCTACTGGCCAAGGCCTGCAAAGGCAAACCAGAGGCACTGCTCGAAGAGGACGACGACGCAAGCGTTACCCCGCTGGTAGCCAACCAGTAATACCCATCACCACGCGCCGGATGGCTTCCACTCCATCACTCCACACGGCGCTCGCGGCCGCGCACCGCTTCCACAACGCGCTGCCGCTTTTTCACCGCTGCACTCCCCTCAACGGTGCGGCGGTTTTTTTAAGCTCAGGCGCCACTGTGCGCCATGACTTGCGCCCGCCACTATTCACCACAATTGCTCGCTGACTTGCCTTAATTGCGCCACAGCCCTGCCCTTTTGCAGCGGTTAAATAACTCCTGAAGACACAGACAAACCCACTGTTTTTACAGGAGCACTACCATGAAAAAAGCCATTTTGGCCTCTGCCATCATTGCCACCACAGCCTTCAACCCACAGATCACCCAGGCCGCCAGCCTGGAAACCAAACAAGCTGGCGTCGCCACTGCCGGACTTCTCACCGGCGCTCTGGTGGGCGGCCCGGTGGGCATGCTGGCGGCTTTTGTCGGCACTATTTACGTCAGTGAACAAATGGAAAACAACGAAGAAGCACGCCTGCTTGAGCAGCAATTTCACACCACCCAAGCCGAGCTGAGAGACGTGACCCGGCAGTTGCACGCCGCCCACACCAGCATCAGCGAATTTGAAACCATCACCCTCGACCAGCTGGAGCTGCAGGTGATGTTCAAAACCGGCGAGGACACCCTCACGCCGCAAAATCGCCAGGCACTGAACACCTTGGCGAAATTTCTGGTGGAAAACCCTGAGCTCGTGGTCCGGCTCGACGGTTACGCCGACCCTCGCGGCACGGACGAATACAACAATGTGCTATCGCAATACCGTGCCCGCGCCGTACGCGAAGCGCTGGTAAGCGCTGGGGTGCAGGACTCACGCATTGAGCTCAACGCCCACGGCGCCTCGGTCACCCAGGCCAGTAGCGGCGACTACGAAACCTACGCGCTGGAGCGGCGCGTGGACATCCAAATCCTCAACCGCAGCTCAGAGCAGGAGGTCGCTAAGGCGCACTGAATCACCTCTCAATAATCGTTGTCACTCCTGGACACCCTCTTGGGCGGCGCTGCCGCCCTTTTTTCTGACCGCTGACCGACCCACGCCCAACTTTCGTAGAAGTTACAAGACAATGTAGTTTCCGCCATGGCTTTAGCTCGGCGAAGCGCCAAAACCCGCTACACACGCCACCGGTTGGCGTGGCATACCACTTGCTGTTAGCACAGGGATATCAACAATGGATAAGCCCTATGGCCAGCGGATCGATAACAGTACCAAGGATTACCAACTGGCTTTACCTCTGCCTCCTGCTGCTTCTGGGGTCGGGGTGCGCCAGCGTCAACCAACCCCAGGAAGACGTCGGCCGACGCTATGTGCCCCTGGAGGTGCCGGCCAGTGAGGTAGATAACGGCGTAAAGGTGATTGACGCACCCGAGGGCATACCCGATGTGGAGCCAACGGTGGTGTCCTACCTGGACTACAACGACCCATTTATAGGCTTTAACCGGGCCATGTTCACCTTCAATGATACCGTCTACCGCTACGCGCTCATCCCCCTGGCGAACGGCTACGTCAAAGCAGTGCCATTACCGGTGCGCAACAGCGTCACCAACTTTTTCTACAACCTGAAAACGCCCATCTACCTGGTCAACAACGTGCTGCAGCTCGAAGGTCGCCTCGCCTGTCGCAACCTAGCCCGCTTTGTGATTAATTCTACCCTGGGTCTGGCCGGGCTCTTCGACCCCGCCGACGCGTGGTTCGGTCTCCAGCGTGCCGAAGCCCACTTTGACGACACCCTGATGAAATACGGTGCGGGCTACGGCGTCTATCTGGTGCTGCCCTTTTTCGGTCCCTCCGATCTGCGCGACGGCATGTCCGCCATCACCGACTATTTCCTCAACCCCATCACCTACCTGATGGAAAATCCGGAAAAATACGGTGTGAAAACGTTTGATTTTCTCCAGGATTACGCCAGCGACGCCGAGCGCTACGAAGCACTGCGCGAGAAAAGCGATGATCCTTACATACTGTTTCGCAACCTCTATCTGCAAAGCGTGATGCGCGATGCCGACTACCAGGGCGCCGCCGATGAACAATAGCGCCCTGGCCGTGCGCCACAGCAAACTGATCCTGTTGATTTTTGGGGTGATCACCGCGCTGCTGGCCTGGCAGGCAACGCGTTTTACCATCGATGCTTCTGCCGACACCTTGCTCACCAAGAACAACGAACTGTACCTGAAAACGCGTGTAGCTGACGCCCGCTTCGCTCCGCAGGAATTTCTGTTGGTGGCCTATGAGCCGACAAAGCATCAAGTATTGTCTGAGAAGAGTTTTAGTGACATACAGGCCTTAACCGAGGCATTCGAGCGCATCGACCGAGTGGAATCAGTTCGCTCCATTTTGAATATTCCGCTTCTGAGCCTGGCCAAGGGTGGTCTCAGTGCCGGCACCGCCGACAGCTGGACGATCGCGGAAAAGAACTTCACCCCAGAGGAGCTGGCAGAGACCTTTGAAGGCCACCCCATCTACGAGGATCTGGTCATCAATCGCGACCAGAGTGCCACGGGCATCCAACTGCTCTTTAAGCCACACCCGGAACTTGAGGAAATACAGCAGGGCATTACCCGCCTGCAGGAAACAATGCTGGAGCGCGAGCTCTCTCAAGCGGAGAAGACACAACTCGAAGCGCTCCAGGCACAAGCAGAGCCCATCGAAAAACAACTGACTGCAACACGCAACCGCGAAATCGATGAGATCCGGCGTATCATCGCTCCCTATCAGGCGGAGGCGAATTTGTACATCGGCGGCGCCCACGCTCTGGGCTATCAGCTGATCAACATCATCAAAAATGACCTGCTGATTTTTGGCAGCGCCATTGCGGCGATGATTGTTCTGTTGCTGTTGATTCTGTTTAAGCGGCCACGCTGGATCATCGTCACTGCCGCTTGCTGTATCTGCAGTGTGGTCATGACGCTGGGCTTGTTTGGCGCACTGGGCTTCAAGGCTACGGTTATCTCGGCCAACTTTGTCGCCCTGCAACTGATTCTCACGCTCGCGATTGTCGTGCACTTGATTGTGCAGTACCGCGAGTACCGCGACCAGGAAAAGGACTGGACCCAAAAGCAACTGCTGAGCGCCACCCTGGCTCGCAAGTTCAAACCCTGCCTCTACGCCGGCCTCACCACCTCGGTGGGCTTTGCCTCTTTGTTATTGACCGACATCCAGCCCGTCATGGCGTTTGGCTGGATGATGATCATCGCCATGGCGGTGTCTATCACCACCAGCCTGCTGTTGTTTCCGGCACTGCTGGTTTTTTTCAAACGGGAAAAGCCCGGAAAAACACCCGCCATCAGCCAACGCGTGATGGCAGCGCTCGCTCAGGCAGCGGAAAAGCGCGGCAAACTGATTATCTCCACCAGCTTGATCCTGGTCGTCGCGCTAGCACTGGGCCTGGCCCGCCTGTCGGTTGAGAACAGCTTTATCAACTATTTCAAAGAGTCAACCCAAGTACACAAAGAGCTGAGCTTTATCGATCAGCAGTTCGGCGGCACCACAGCCCTGGACATTACCTACTCCCCAACTAAACCACAAAACACCGATCTGGACTTTACCGCTGAGCAAATTCAACGGCTACAGTTGATACAGTCCGCCCTGACCGACTACCAAGCCAGTGGTGACACTCTGTCGGTGGTCAACTTTACCGAGCTCGCCAAACAGATCAACGCCGGCAAGCCATTAACAGAGTACGAGATCAACGCGGTTTACTGGACACTGGACAAGGACCTGCGCGACAGTTTGTTGGGTTCTTACTACAACAATGAGCACCACCAGTTCCGCGTCAGTACGCGCATTCAGGACACCACCGAAGGACTCAATCGCCAGGCGCTGATTGAGGAGCTCAAAGCCGACATGAACGCCTTGGACATTCCCGAAAGCGACTACCAGCTGACGGGCCTTTTCATGCTCTACCAGAACATTCTGCAGAAGCTGTTTCGTTCACAAATACTGTCGCTGGGTCTGGTGTATATCGCTCTGGGCCTTGCCTTCTGGGCCATTTTCCGCTCGTTCAGGCTGGCCCTGATTGGCCTTGTGCCCAATGTGGCCACTACGGTTTCCGTACTGGGTGTTATGGGCTGGGCAGGCATTCCTCTCGATTTGATGACCATGACCATTGCCTCCATTGCCATGGGCATTGCGGTCGACGACACCATCCATTACATGCACCGCTACCGCGAAGAAACCGGCCGCGAGGGCGCCATAAGGCGCACTCATCAAAGCGTTGGCTATGCGCTGTTGTACACAACCTTGATTATTGTGCTGGGGTTTTCCCTGCTGCTGTTTTCCGACTTTATCCCCAGCGTTCAGTTCGGCTTGCTATCGGGTCTGGCCATGTCCATCGCCCTCCTGGCAGACCTCACGCTCTTGCCCACACTGCTCAAGCGCTATGCGCGCTAGGTCCCGATCACACCGCCGTCATTCTTGGTGACCACCACGGTAGTGGAACGCGGGCGGGATTTACCGTCGCTGGCAGGATAGCTCAAGCCCGGGTGCTGTACGTTAAACCATAGGGTCGTGCCATCCGGAGTGCCGGTCAAACCGGTAATTTCCGCGCCCACAGGGCCGGTCATAAAGCGCTTGACCTCGCGCGTCACCGGGTCGGCACACAGCAACTGGTTGGTGCCCTGGCTGAGATAGGGCGCCTCCTGCTCGTCGTAATCAGTGGCAATCCACAGCCGGCCGTCGCCATCAAACCAGAGCCCATCCGGGCAGGAGAAGCGGTCGCCGTCCAGCGCTTTGAACTGCCCGGGTTGCGTCTGACGCTGCAGCACCGGGCCCGCCAATAAAAAAAGCTCCCAGTAAAATTCGGTCGCGGCGGGATTGCGGTCTTTTTCGCGCCAGCGCAGTATCTGGCCATGGTCATTGTCAGCCCGCGGATTGGCGGCATCCACCGGCTGACGGGGGTCGGCGCCGCGCTCGGAATTATTGGTGAGCGTCACATAGCCATCAGTCGTCTGCGGGTGAACGGCGACCCATTCGGGTCTGTCCATGGGCGTAGCGCCGACGATATCAGCAGCGCCACGCAAATTAATGAGTACATCCGCCTGGCTGGCAAATCCTTTGTCGGCGGTCAAACCATTTTTACCCTGCTCGAGCAGGCGCCATTCTCCCGTACCATCGGCGCGGTAGACCGCGACATACACGTTGCCGCTGTCGAGTAATCGGCGATTCGCTTCGGGCGCGTCCGGGTGGTATTTGCCGTTGGGAACAAACTTATAGACATACTCGCCGCGAGTATCATCGCCTGAATAGAACGCCATAGTGCCGTCTTCAGCCAAGACACAAGTGCAGCCTTCGCGCACCAAGCGACCGAGGGCGGTGCGCTTTACCGGCTGTGATGTGGGGTCGAAGGGGTCAAACTCCACCACCCAGCCAAAACGGTTGGGCTCGTTGACAAAGCCGTCGTGCGGCAGAGCCTCGTTCGGCGTTGCGTCAAAACGCTCATCCACCGACTCCCAATAGTATTTGTGGCTGTGCACTCCAGCGGCGATGCCGTAACGATGGTGCGCGGGACGCTCCTGCCAGTCTCCAACATCGCGATTAACGAAATAGTTTTTCCAGTTTTCTTCGCAAATCAGATACGTGCCCCAGGGCGTCACCCCCATGGAGCAATTGTTGAGAGTGCCGAGCACCCGGGTACCCGTAGGGTCCTGTGCGGTTTTCATGGCCTGCGCACCGGCGGCCGGGCCACTGATGTCCATCGGGGTATTGGCCGTCAACCGGCGGTTGTAAGCCGATGGATAGACCCGCTGCCAGAGCCCCTGCTTATCTTTGGCGATTTCGATCACACTGACACCGTGAGCCGCTTGCTCTTTGAGCACTTGTGACTCAGGGCGCAGCCGCGCCCCGGTGCTGTCCTCCATCACCTGCGGCCCGGAGGTATGCAGGGTATCGTTGGTGTACTCGTGGTTCACCACCAAAAGCCCGTGGGCATTGGGCGCATCCGCAAAGGGAAAATAATGCATGCCGTCGTTGTTCTGCCCGGCCTGCAGGCTTTGCTCCGCGGCGCCGTCGCCAGCGTCACTGCGCCAGCTGGGTGCACCCTCTACAACAGGGTCGCCCCAGCTGAAAAAAGGCCGCGCCGTATAGCCCTCGGCCACAGTTACAACGTCCACGTCCGGCCCCAGAGCGGCAGGCACAGGCTGAAAACCAATAGCCGGCCGCAGAGCATCGGTAAAGATTGGCTCGCGCCGGGTGGCGCAGCCAGACAATAAAAAAGGCCCGGCGCCGAGCGCCAGGCAAGCAGCCATGGAACCTGTCACGATTCGACGCCGTGAGCAGGCCAGCTCCCCGAGGGAGAGGTTGGTCGAGGGATTGATGGCGATATCGTCAATATCGCCACTCCCATAAGTCGTTTGCAGTGTGTTTTGCGAGGTGGGTCTACTCATCAAGGCCAAGCTCCCGGGCGATATCCTTCCAGGACACCATTTTAAAATTCTGGGGTTGCTCGGGCATGACATTGTGACCGTCCTGGGCAACGAAAGCCCCGCTCTCGAAGCCTTTGCCCAAAGAGCGATGGGTGACTTCAAGCCCGTCGGTTTCCGATATGGCGTCTATGCCCAGTGCCAGGTTATTGCGTACGGCAAATTTACCGAGCACTTTGTAAGGTGCCTGCGACTGCAAGACCAGATAAGTATCATCACCCTGACTGGAGACAATCAGGTACCGGCTGTCACTGGCCGGGTAGAGCGCCAATCCCTCAACGTCTGCCACCAGCTCGGCGTCCACAGCTTTCACCAGCGTAATCTCGGGCGCATCGGCTGCCCGGGCGGAAAGTGTCCAGACTCCCGTATCCTCCTCACCTACAAAGAGTGTTCCGCGCGCATCGTCGGCAACACAGCCCTCCGGTTGCGAGCCAACGGCAAAGGTGCGGGACAAAGTAGCGCTTACCTGCCCCTTGGTGCCTTGCAGCAGGTACTGCTCAAAGCGCCCGCTCTTGCCGTTGGCAATCGCGTAGGTGCCGGCTCGATCCTGATACAGGCACAAGCCGTAAATTTCACTGAGCTGGGTGGGTAGTTCAACCAAATGGCTCACCTGCCCACTGCCCGCATCAATCCGGTAGACCGACAAGGTATTGTCATCGCGCTGGCTGGCTACGGCGATGTCATCGCGCCCATCGCCAAAATCAAAACCATAGCGCACATCCACGTTGTTGAGGCGACCTTTGGCCAACAACTGCAACTGCTTACCCTGAAGGTCGTACACCATCAAGCCATGTTTTTTATCGGTGCCCAGCAGGCGGCTCTGCTCTGGCACTGTGGGGTGAACCCAAATGGCAGGATCATCAGCCGCATCGCCAAAGCGCGCTACAGGCTCGGTCTGCAAGCTCGGCTTTACCTGAGCAACAGAGTGGTTTGCAGCCGACGAAAAAGACACCGCCTCGGGCAGGGGCCAGTCACCCTGCATTATGTGGCCACTGTCATCGTCGCGCACCATCGCCTGCAGGCGGTGACCGTCGGGTTCATACCACACTTGCAAAGACTCGGCCTCGCCGAGCTCCGGCCACTGGCCCAGCACCCTGGCGGTCCATGAGCCCTCGGCGCCCGGTGAATAGAGACGAACCTGTTTGTCTGCAGAGACGGCGACCACATGGCCACCCAGAGTGTCTATGGCTTCGGCGCCACCATCCAAGGCACCAAAGGGGGAGGCCATGTCCACGGCCGAGCGACCCGGCGGACGCTCCGCACTGGCCTCGTACTGCCAGATACCCACACCTTCTTCAGCCATATACAAATGGCCGTTGTGGTCACTGGCGCAGGCCAAGGTATTGGGCGCTATAGGCAAGCTGCGCAGCAGGGCAGGCTGCACCGTGTGGGATTCGCTGTACACCAGCCAGTGTTCGGCACGGCCGCGCTCATCGACAATAAACGCCGAGACATCGCCATTGGCATCGCGGTCCAGACAGAGCGCTTCGGGCAAAAAGCCGGGCACCGGTAAGCGTGCAACCTGCCGGCCACTGGCGCCTTTTTGATTGACAAGATAAAAGCTAGGGGTGGCCTCAAGACCCACGGTCGCGGCAACCAGATAACCTTGCTCCAGCGCCAGGGCATCCACCAGCTCAACCTGCTGCGCCAGGACTTCACCACCGGCAAGGCGCAACTCGCCCGAGGCGTTAACGCTCACCCAAAGACCGGGCGCATGATTCGCATCGAGTGCCACAGCCCCTGCTTGCGCCTCAGAAAAATCCACTGTATTGGCCGCGCAGGCGCTCTGACCCAGCCCCAGGGCAACAATCGCTGCTATTGTTCTAACCGACATAATCGTTTCCATTCAGTGCACTGCGGTGCTTGGCACCGCCTCTGGCGTATTATTAGAAGTTGGTTACCGTCAGGCCCAGTTTGAACGTCAAGCCGTAGGTTTCATACTGTGCATTGTAGGCACGGCCGTTGACGTAAGCGTAATAGGGCTCGTCTGTAAGGTTGAGGGCTTCCAGATACACTTGTACGCCGTCGGTCAGATAGTAACGCGCCGAGAGATCCAGCTGTGTTTGCTCATCCACATACACATCCGCGTCGGCATCGGTCACATCCTGCACTTCCAGCAGATACTCCGATTTGTAGTTAGCCGCCAGGCGAACACTGAAACTGGAAGATTCATAACCAAGGCTCAGGTTGCCAGTGGTGTCCGACTGGCTCGGCAGCTTGCTGTCGCGGCTCAGCCAGTTACTCTCATCGGCGTCGTAGTAACTAAGGTTTGCTTCAGAGTCAGAAAAAGTGGCATTGGCGGAGACAAGAAAGCCACTGAACGGCGCCGGCAAAAAGTCCAACTGCTTGGAGAACGCCAGCTCTACGCCCGAGACCTCGGCGGCATCGCCATTGGCAAAGGTGATGGCTTCATCGTAGTCGCCGTACTGATCGGTGCCAGCCAAGTCCGTTTGGTAGATAAAGTTGTCGATGTCCTTGTAGAAGGCATACACCGAAACGACTCCTGCCACACCCATATAGTGTTCAAAGCCCACATCAAAATTTTCCGACTCCATCGGATCGAGCAAGGGGTTGCCGAACTCGGCCTCTTCATCGTCAATCACGAAATTGGGGGCCAACTGCTCAAAGTTGGGTCGCACCAGCGAGTTGGTCCAGGAACCACGCAGCTGAGTGTTTTCGCCAAGGGTGTAGCGCGCATGCACTGACGGGAACCAATTGTCGTACTGGTTATCCACGGCCAGAGGCGAGAACTCATCACCGTCAAAACGCGTGCCCATGGAGGAAAACTCCGTGTCTTCGTAGCGCACACCGGCAATCAAGCGCAGACTGTTGAGATCCACCCGCCCCATGACATAAGCGGCGGAGACAGTCTCTTCCACATCAAAGTCTTCAATGGTGGAGTCTTCATCGGAGTAGAAGTCTTCCTCATTCAAGCCAGCCAGGGCGCTCGCCACTGCCGCCGTATCAATACCCGGGCCGAACTGGCCAAGGGTGTAATCCGGAGCGTCCGCTGCATAGTGGCTCATCAGTAGTTGATCGTCGCTGAAGCCATTTTCATCAAAATCTTCGTAGACCCAAATTTCTACATCATTGTCTTTTTCGCGGTTGCGGTATTTACCACCAAACTTCAGCTGCGCTGAGTGCTGGGCGATAAAGAAGTCGCGAGTAAAATCCAGCTGGAAAGACCGCTCTTCATCATTGGTACCTGATCCGGCTTTTTCCACCTCGGCCATCTCGTAGCTGTCGACCGACAAAAACGCCGCCGGGGTGCTCAGATGGGGCTGACGAGTATCGGTAAATGAGACACTTTCAAACGCATCGCTGGCCTCAAACACAGCACCGCTAACATGGCGAGGTTCATCCTCGCTCGATTCGGACAACGCAGCACGGTAGTCAATGGTCCAGTTATTGAGACGGCTGCTGCCGCCGAACGCGGTGGAGAAGATCTCCTGAGTTTCCTCGCGGTCTTTCAACTCCCGGGCGACTTCGGCCACACCGGCCTCACCGGGCGCTACACCCTCTTCAAACTCAAAGATATTGGCAAGGCGTACTTCAGAGTCGGTATAGCGACTGTAAAGGTTGCGCCAGTACAATTGCGTGTTATCGCTCAGCTTGTAGTCAAAGTTCAAGGTCGCACCAGAGCGCTCCCGGGTAATGAGATAGTCACGCTGCTCTAACTCTTCGAGCAAAGTGCCCTCGTCATCAAAATCCCAGCCGCCGCCGGTCTCGACGTTGTCGGAGCCAAACTCACGGTCGTACCAACTGATGCCGCCGGCAATACCGAGATTGTTGGTCCCGCTACCGATACTGAACTGGTCGGAAGCCGTCAGGGCCAGCTTGGGGCTAGTGCTGTCGCTGAGCTCGTTGTAGCTGCCCTCGGCGATAAAGGAGTAGAACATACCGTCTCGGTCAAACGCCGACAGACTCTGGATATCAATGCTCCCGCCCAGTGAGTTGGCATCCATGTCGGCCGTCAGGGTTTTACTGACCACCAGGCTCTCCAGCAAATCAGAGGGAATGACATCCAGGGCTACCGCGCGGCGCCCGGAGTCCGGAGAGGGCAAGTTCACGCCGTTAACGGTGACGGCATTGTAGTCCGGCCCCAAGCCGCGAACGCGCACATAGCGGCCCTCACCCTGGTCGCGCTCAATGGACAAACCGGGCAGGCGCTGCAGCGCTTCGGATACATTGGTGTCAGGCAATTGGCCGATCGCATCGGCCGATACGGCGCTGACCACGTTATCGGCAGAGCGCTGCACATTCAGCGCCTTGTTAAGGCTACCGGCCTGGCCCATGACGATAACGTATTCAGCCTCGGGGGTTGCCGGCTTGATCTGAAAGTTGCTGATCAGGGTTTCGTTGTCACTGACCTCCACCTGGCGGGTCAGTGTCTGCACGCCCAGATAGCTCACACTCAGGGTGTAGCGGCCGGGTTCAATGCCGCGCAAGGTGTAGCGACCATCGCGCGCGGTGACGGTGCTGACATTCAGCTCCTCAATTCGTACCCGGCTGCCCTGCAAAGGCAGACCGCTCACTTGCGCGGTCAGCTGACCACTGATTTGTCCATCAGCCCATGCCTGACCCGCCGTAAGAGCGGCGATGACGCTGAGTAAAAGATTGCGCTTAAACGCAGGCGCACGGTGTTGAGTCGGCTTCACGTTGGTATCCCCCAAAAAGTCATAGTGCGTTCCGTGTCGTGCACGGCAAGTGGGGCAGACAGTAAAAAGTGAAAATGACAGATCCGTGACACTGGGCTCTTAGAGCCCAACAAGACCGCCGTTTAACGGCGCCAATGAGCCGATTGGCCCCCTTCATTGCCAGATAAAACAGGCCTGTCGCTGGCACCGATCGTTCACGAGCGCTGGCAGAAAAAAATAGCCTGAGCTGATTTGCCCCCGGCTGTGTCACAGAACTGTTACACAAGCCTGCTATCTACCCCGCTATCGACAAGACACGCTAAAGAGCGGGAAAGCCCCATGATTCGCCTGCATAAGTGGAAATTACTGGCCATCGCCCTGGCCACGAACCTCACCATCCTCCTCAGCCTGGCGGTAGGCGACATCAAGCCCTGGGCCAGTATCGATTGGTTGGACATCATCGGCGAGGGCGGGGTGAGCCTGTTGGCGGCGCTGTGGCTGGTTTTCACACTCAATAGCCGCCCAACAGGAAGCGTCACTAACCTGCTGTCGCTCGGGCTGGCACTGATCTTTGTCGGCACCTTTCAGGATTTAATGGATGAGGTCATTGCCATTGAAGATGGCCTGTTTTTGCGCGGCGGTATTGAATCAACGCTCATGCCCCTCGGGCTGGTGGTTCTCACCGTCGGCCTCTACCACTGGCACAAAGAGCAGCTGCTGTTTACTGAGCAGCGACGCAAACGCGAGCAGGACTTTCGCGAATACCGCATGCAAGACACGCTTACCGGCCTCGGGGATGCCCGCTTTCTCAAGCAGCAGCTGGAAGCGCTTCAGACTCAGTGCCAGCTCAACCATCAGCCGCTGACGCTGCTGCTGCTGGATCTCGATCACTTCGACCAGACCAACCGCCGCTTTGGCCACCGCGAAGGCGACCGCCTTCTTCGTGAACTGGGTGAGCTGATTCTGCTGAACCTGCGCCGCTGCGACCTGTTATGCCGCTACGCCGGCGACCGCTTTGCCGTGGTCTTGCCCAACACCGGTGAGTTGCTGGCCGGTCAACTTGCCGAACAATTAACACGGGCGGTCGAGCACTTTGCCTACAAGACCAACCAGGGTGAAACCGTCTACCACAGCGTCAGCACCGGCATGGCCACGGGGGCCGACAAAAGCGAGGACAGCGCTCAAGCCCTGATCGAGCGCGCCACCTTGCGACTGCTGGCGGCGAAAGACCTCAAAGCGCCCCGAGCCGCCTGAGGCCGATTGCCATGAACCTGTGGTACGACATCGACTCGCCGGTGATCGCCGCCCATGAATTTCCGGCAGTGCTGATCGACCTCGCCTGTAGCCGCGATATTGAGCCGGACAAGCTGCTGCGCGGCACCGGTATTTTTATGGACGACTTTCTCAGCGGCCAGCTCACCATTAAGCCTCAGCAGTGCCTGGCCCTGATCGGCAATACCCAAAAGTGGCTGCCTGCGGCCGACACCGCCTTTCTCGCCGGCCACAGACTCTACCCCGGCAATTTTGGCCCGGCCGGTACGGCGCTCACTCAGGCGCCCAACCTGATGGAGGCACTGCAAGCGCTGCAGGCTTATGGCTTTATTCTCACACCGCTGCTCACACCGCGCCTCTCACTGGACAGTGAGTTCGCCTACCTTTACTGGCACGAGAGCTGCGCCGAGAGCGCCCACAGCGCGTTTCTGCGCCATATGATGATGACCGCTGTCACCTCCCTGTGCCGAAGGCTGTGCGGATTATCCCTGCCCTGGGAGTATTTTTTGCCGGATGAGGCCCAGCACCCGGAACAATACGCGGTCAACTGGGGCAACCGAGTCAGAGCCGGCCGCCATTACACCGCCATGCGTCTGCCCAGGGCGCTGCTCAGTACAAACTGCCCCAGCGGCAGTGCCAGCATGGCGATGATCGCCAGAGCACAGTGCGAGCGCACTCTTGGCAGCCGGCCCGCGCTCGGATTTATTGCCTTTATCGACCAGTGCATTCGAAAGCGCCTGCCCGGTCACGTCTCGCTGGAGTTGGTGGCTGACGAACTGCAAATGAGCCCGGCGACCTTAAAGCGCAAGCTGAAAAAGCACGGCAGCCACTTCCAGCAGCGCTACGACACCGTGCGCAAAGAGCTGGCCATTGAGTGGCTGACGCGCAAGCAACTGGATGTGGAAGAAATCGCACTGCGGCTTCACTTCCACGACAGTCGCAACCTGCGCCGCGCCTTCAAGCGCTGGACTGGGGTGCTGCCCAGCGCACTGTGAACAAAGCGGTCAATAAAGCGTATAATGGCGCGCGACAATTCGTGTTCGCGAGAGGAGTCTATGTCAAAGATACGCTGGGGGGTGCTCAGCACAGCCAAAATCGCCCGCAACCATGTGATTCCCGCCATACAGTCCTCCTCCCTGGGTGAGGTCGTAGCCATCGCCTCGCGCCGCGAAGAGCAGGCGCACGCCGAGGCTGCCAAGCTCGGCATTGCCAAAGCTTACGGCAGCTATGAACAGCTGCTGGCCGATCCGGACATCGACGCCATATACAACCCGCTGCCCAACCACCTGCATGTGCCCTGGTCTATCAAGGCAATGGAGGCTGGAAAACATGTATTGGTGGAAAAGCCGGTAGGGCTCGACAGCGCCGATGCCGAAAAGCTGCTGCAGGCCGCACGCGAGCACGCTCACCTGAAAGTGATGGAAGCGTTTATGTACCGCTTTCACCCCCAGTGGCAAAAGGCCCGCGAACTGTGCGCCGATATTGGCCCGATTCGAACGATCCAGTGCGAGTTTGCCTACAACAACCGCGAGGCCGACAACATCCGCAACAGCGCCGCCATGGGCGGCGGCGCGCTGATGGATATTGGCTGCTACGGTATTTCTCTCGCACGCTTTTTATTGGATGCCGAACCGCTGCGGGTCGTCAGCCATATGAACCTCCTCGGCTACGAGGTAGACGCTATCAGCCAGGCTCTAATGGTGTTTGAGCAAGGCAGTGCCAGCTTTAACTGCTCCACCAAAACCGAGGGCGGCCAGTGGGTCGAGGCGGTCGGCGAAAATGGCAGCCTGCGAATCCATGTGCCCTTTAACCCTATTGGCGACACTGAAACGCGGCTTACGCTCAAACAAAACGGCGCAACCCAGGCCATCACCATTGGCCCGGCCAATCACTATCGCGCCATGGCGGACCACTTCTGCGATGCCATACTGCACAACAAACCCGTACCCACAACCCTGGAAGACGCACTGGCCAACATGCGCGTACTCGACGCCATTGTCGCCAGCGCCAAAGAGCAGTGCTGGAAAACACTCTGACGGTTTGAGGTGAGTTGGTGCGGATCAACCCCTCGCGCCACCTCGGACACCCTGCAAGCCGTCGAATACCGGGCCAAAAGCCCACAAGTCCATGCGAGGCAATCCCTCGCGCAACCGGAGAAGATCGCAAGTGAAAAAAATCGTAGTCGTTGGCGGCGGTGCGGGCGGCCTGGAGCTGGTCACCAAACTGGGTAACAAGCTCGGCCGCAAGGACAAGGCCCACATCACCTTAATCGATAAAAACACCACCCATGTCTGGAAACCCCTGCTGCACGAGATTGCCGTGGGCACCATGGACGAAGGGGTCGACGCGGTCAGTTATCGCGCGCACGCCTTTGACAACCATTTTCACTTTCGCATCGGCGCCATGACCGACATCGACCGGCAAAATAAGCAGGTCGTGCTGGCGCCCATGAAGGACGAAGATGGCCAGGAACTGCTACCGGAAACCCGCATTGACTACGACATTCTGGTGATCGCCATTGGTTCTGCTTCCAACGACTTTAATACACCCGGCGTCAAGGATCACTGCATCTTCCTCGATGCGCCGCAACAGGCGCACCGTTTTCGCAACAAGCTGCTCGGCCGCTTTTTGCGCATCCAGCGCCTGCCCGGCACCCGCGACTCGGTCAACATCGCGATCGTCGGCGGCGGCGCCACTGGCGTGGAATTATCGGCCGAGCTGCACCACGCGGTCGCCAAGTTTCACGCCTACGGCTTTGACGCCATCGACAACGAGCACTTGAATGTGACCTTGGTAGAGGCCGGGCCGCGTATTCTCCCTGCTCTGCCCGAGCGCATTTCCAATTCCGCCAGCCGTGAACTGGCCAAACTCGGTGTCAAGATCAAGCTCAATACCCGCATCGTGGCCGCTCACAGCGATGGCCTGGAAACCGGCGATGGCGAGAAAATTGAGGCCGACCTGATGGTCTGGGCCGCCGGCGTCAAGGTGCCGGATGCGTTGAAAAACATCGGCGGCATCACCACCAACCGCATCAACCAGATTCCGGTCAACGCCTACCTGCAAGTTAAAAACGAGACGTCGATTTTCGCCCTGGGCGACTGCGCCGAGTTTGTTCAGGCCGATGGCAATCGCGTGCCGCCACGTGCCCAATCAGCCCATCAAATGGCCGACATTTGTTATCACAACATCATCGCCCAACTCGACGGCGGCAAACAAAAAGTGTTTCGCTACAAGGATCACGGCTCGCTGGTGTCCTTGGCGAGCTACTCCACCGTCGGTAGCCTGATGGGCAATTTAAGCCGCGGCACTTTTTTTATCGAGGGGCGACTGGCGCGGCTGGTGTATATTTCCCTGTACCGGATGCATCAGATCGCCGTGCACGGCTACATCAAGACCGGTCTGCTCATGCTGTCGGGCAGCATTAACCGCTGGCTGAAACCCAAACTCAAGCTCCATTAAGGGTCACGGCCGCGTGGCTTGACAGCCCGCGGCCCCCTGCCTAGGATGCGCTCTGCCCAGATCACAGGAAGCCCAGATGCTGCCCTTTCACAATACCGTTGCTGACGACTTCACCGAGGTCAACGACCTGATCATCCGCCAGCTGCACTCGGACGTGGGCTTGGTGGAGAACATTGGCCACTATTTGATTGAAGCCGGTGGCAAGCGCCTGCGCCCGTTGCTGGTGCTGCTGAGCGCCCGCGCACTGGGCTACCAGGGCAAGCAGCATCTCGATCTGGCCGCCATTATTGAATTTATCCACTCCGCCACCCTGCTGCACGACGACGTGGTAGACACCTCTACCCTGCGCCGCGGTCGGCCCACCGCCAATGCCCAATGGGGCAATGCGCCGAGCGTGCTGGTGGGGGATTTTCTCTATTCGCGCTCCTTTCAGATGATGGTGGCCATCGGCGATATGGACGTCATGGCGATACTGTCGAACACCACCAACGTTATTGCCGAAGGCGAGGTCCAACAGCTGATCAACGCCAAGGACGCCAGCTTGAGTGAGGCCGGCTACCTGGATGTGATCCGGAAAAAAACCGCCGTACTCTTTGCCGCCGCCTGTGAGGTGGCCGCTGTACTGGCCGGTGGCGATGCCACTGTGCGCGCCGAGCTGCGCGAGTACGGACTGGAGGTGGGCATGGCCTTCCAGCTGGTGGACGATGCCCTGGATTACAAAGGCGACGCCGAGACCCTCGGCAAAAACGTCGGCGATGACCTCGCCGAAGGCAAACCCACCCTGCCGCTGATTTATGCCATGAGCCGCGCCGAGCCCCACGAGCGGGACCTGATACGCCACGCCATCGAGCAGGGTGATGCCAGCCAGCTGCAGGAGATTGTAGCCATTGTCGAGAAGACCGGCGCCATGGAGTACACCCTGAACGCCGCGCGCGAGGCGGTAAGCCGCGCGCTGGCAAAACTGACCCTGCTGCCCGACACCCCCTACCGCAGCGCCATGGCCGAAGTGGCCCAGTTCGCCCTGGCCCGCGACCACTGACCTGCGCCCCTACTGGACAAGAGCCCGGCAAACGGTAGAATGTGCCCCTTTGCGGTCTAGCCGCGATCATGACCAATACTCAGAGTTGAGACTATGACTTCATTCGTCCAAAAGAGCTCGTACAATCTGGAAGAGCTGCTTGAGTGCGGCCACGGCCGCCTGTTTGGGCCGGGTAATGCGCAATTGCCGGTACCCAACATGCTGATGCTGGACCGCATCGCCCATATCAGCGAAACCGGGGGCGAGTTCAACAAGGGCGAAATTGTCGCCGAGCTGGATATCAGCCCGGACCTGTGGTTTTTTGATTGCCACTTCCCCGGCGACCCGGTCATGCCCGGCTGCCTGGGACTGGATGCCATGTGGCAGCTGGTGGGCTTTTTCCTGGCCTGGAAAGGCAACCCAGGACGCGGGCGCGCACTCGGCTGCGGTGAGGTCAAATTCACCGGCCAGATTCTGCCCAAAGCCAAACAGATCAGCTACCACATCAACCTCAAGCGAGTGATTGAGCGCAAGCTGATTATGGGCATTGCCGACGGGCGCGTCTCGGTGGACGGAAAGGACATCTACTTTGCCAAGGATCTTCGGGTAGGCCTGTTTTCAAACACCGATTCCTTTTAATAATAACGGCAAAGCGGACCCGCTTTGCAGGGCACTAAGCTCACCAGCCAAGGTCGAAACACACCTGCAGGCAACAGGCGCTACACTTGAGTGTGGCATAATGGGCAGTAAACGCACTGCCGCCTGGGTGCAAGGCTGAGCAATACAAAGAGGTAGCCTATGAAACGCGTTGTAGTTACCGGTATGGGCATCGTATCCTGCCTCGGTAATGATAAAGCCACCGTCCTCGACGCACTGCGCGAGGGCCGCTCTGGCATCAAATATCAAACCGCCTATGAAGAGCTGGGCTTTCGCTCGCTGGTGGCAGGCTCTGTCGATATAGACCTAAAAGAGCACATCGATCGCAAAATCCTGCGCTTTATGGGCGATGCGGCGGCCTTTGCCTACATCTCCATGGACCAGGCTATTCGCGATTCGGGACTGAGCGAGGAACAAGTCTCCAACGAGCGCACCGGTATCATCATGGGCTCCGGCGGCGCCTCTTCCCAGAATCTGGTAGAAGCGGCCGATATTCTGCGCGAGCGCGGCCTCAAGCGCATTGGACCCTACCGCGTTACCCAGACCATGGGCAGCACCACCTCGGCTTGTCTGGCCACCCCGTTTAAGATCAAGGGCGTGAACTACTCGATTTCATCGGCCTGCGCCACCAGCGCGCATTGCATTGGCAATGCCATGGAGCTGATCCAGCTGGGCAAACAAGACGTGGTATTTGCCGGTGGCGGCGAAGAGGAGCACTGGTCGCTCACCTGTCTGTTTGACGCCATGGGGGCACTGTCCACCAAGTACAACGATGCGCCGGAAACCGCTTCGCGCGCCTACGACGCCACCCGCGATGGCTTTGTCATCGCCGGCGGCGGCGGTTGCCTGGTTCTGGAAGAGCTGGAACACGCCAAAGCCCGCGGAGCCAAGATTTACGGCGAACTGGTGGGCTACGGTGCCACCTCGGACGGCTACGATATGGTGGCCCCCTCCGGCGAAGGCGCCGAGCGCTGCATGCGCCAGGCCATGGCGAGCGTGGACGGTGAGATTGACTACATCAACTCGCACGGCACCAGCACACCCGTGGGTGATCTGGCCGAGCTCAAGGCTATTCGCAGCACCTTTGATAAGATTCCGGCCATCAGCTCCACTAAATCGCTCACCGGCCACTCGCTGGGTGCTACCGGTGTCCAGGAGGCCATTTACTCATTGCTGATGATGGAACACGACTTTATCTGCGCCTCGGCCAACATCAACGAGCTGGATGCAGAGGCGGCCGACGTGCCGATTGTGCGCGAGCGCCAGGACGGCGTGAAACTCGAACGCATCCTCTCCAACAGCTTCGGTTTTGGTGGCACCAACGCCTGTTTGGTGTTCCAGCGCTACCGTCAGTAATACCTGCGGCCAGGGATGGCCCCGCTCACCCCAGGGCTGTACTACTCCTGATTATTCCTGATTGGTGTGCATCCACTGCTTGATCATTGGCAGCAAATAGGTCCGCCAAGTGCGCGCCTGAACACCAAAATCATTGCGAATTCGCTGCGCACTCAGCACAGCACTGACAGGCACCTCTGAGGCCGTCTCGTCCACCACCTGCCACTGCGGAGTGGCGACGGGGTAGTCCTGCTGGCGCAGAATCTCGGCAAGCTGCTCGGCAAACTCCACTTCGCTGCAGGCATCGCCCGAGCAGTAGTGATAGACACCCCAGCAATCCGAGCCGCAACTGATCTGTTTAACCAGCGCCACAGTAACCCGCGCCAGATCGGACAGTGCAGTGGGCGCGCCGCGCAGGCGACTGTTCAGATGCCAGGGCTGCCCGTCCTGCAAAGCGCTGAGCAGCCGGGTCAGCAAGTTGTCGCCGTAGCTGCCAATCACCCAGCTGGTGCGCAATACCAGCGAGCACTCCTGCGCGCCGAGCACCGCCTGTTCGGCAGCCAGAAAAGCGCGGCCGAGATCGCTATTGGGCTCGGGTTCGTCCCGCTCGCTGTGCTTGCTTTTGTTGTCATCACCAAACACCCGATAGCTCGATAACTGAATCACCGGCACCTGGCGCTCGGCACAGGCACGGGCCAAGTGCTTCGCGGCCAGCGGGATCAGCGTCTGATAGGCCGACGCAGCACTGTCACCCCAGCCGAGGTTATTGATGACCAGGTCGGGACGCTTCTCGGCCACATACGCGCTAACGGCGCCAGCATCAGCCCAGTCTAACGACTTGCCATCGGGCTGCAGCAGGTTGAATGGCTCTCGCTCCAGCTCGTGCTCGAGCGCTACGCCGAGCGAGTGTTGTGAATCGGCTAACAACAGTTTCAAAATTGCATCTCTTTGGTTTTTCCCCATTATCGCAGCAGACGATTGATCCGGCTAGGGAGCAAGCACCTATACACTGGCATTGGCGCAAACCCTGCATAACCCAGGCGAGCGAACATCGCTGTCCTCGCCAGCCCAACACTGAGATTACGGAAAAACAACTTATGAGAGTAAAAAATATCATCCGCCGTGGACTACTGCCCGCCTCACTTGCCGCTGCGGTGAGCCTGCTAAGCGCCTGCTCAGGTACCTCCATGCTCAATACGCTCAACCGAAGTGATCATTACCGTACCCACGCCAATCTCGCCTACGGCGAGCACGCTCGGCAAACCCTGGACATCTATCAGCCCGAAGAGAATCAAAGCGCGCAGGCATGCCTGGTGGTGTTTGTTTACGGCGGTAGCTGGGAAGAGGGCCGCAAAGAGCAGTACGGATTTGTCGGTGCAGCGCTGGCAAAGCTTGGCCACACAGTGGTGATACCCGACTACCGCCTCTACCCCGAGGTGCGCTACCCGGCGTTTGTCGAGGACATCGCCCAAGCCGTGGCGAGCGAGCCTGTACAGTCGCGTGTTCAAAGCCGCCCGCTGGTGCTGATGGGCCATTCGGCCGGCGCCATGATGGCCGGCCTTGTCAGCTACAACCCCGATTACCTTAAAGCGGTGGGCCTGGACAAAAGTGCCATCGACGCCTACGTCAGCCTCGCCGGCCCACACGACTACTTTTTACCGACGGACAAACCACGCTGGACCAAGATTTTCGGTGAGGACGAAGAGCGCCAAGTCACTGCCTTGACGGTAGAGCACATCGCGGCGGACAACCCGCCCACGCTCATCTTGCACGGCGCCGATGACACCACAGTCACGCCCCGCTCCGCTGTGTCTCTGGAGCAAAAACTCAAAGACGCGGGCGTTGCCGTCACCCGGCACACCTACGAGGGCGTCGATCACGTTAGCCTGATTGCCGCCACGGCCTGGCCGCTGCGCTGGCGTGCGCCCACACTTGAGGATGTCGACGGGTTTTTGCGCTCACAGTGCAACACGGCGATGGGAAACAACACACAAGAGGCTCTGTAAGTTTTGCAAAATCCAAACGCCGACTATCACCTTATACAGACTCTTCGCCGCCTTGCGCTTAGGCTACTCAAACGTTAGGCCGTGCACGCGCCGCTCACAGTTCTCGTCGCCACACAGCTCCAAAATCAGGTAGCCTGAAAACGGCAGCTGCGGAAAGTAATCGGTCAGATCATTGTACTGCAACAGATCGCCATCCTCGCGACAGCTAAAACTGTTGTCCGATTCGTACCGGCAGCGAAAGGTCACCTCGCGGTTGGCGTAGCAGTGATCGGCGTATTCAACCCCGCAGTCTTCGTCCAGCAGGCGCCAGTCGTCGGCGGAGATGTTCCGGTCCTGGCTCAGGTATAAACGCGCATCAAACAGTACCGCCCCCGAGGTGCGCCACTCTACTTTAAGCTCCTCTCCCGGATACAGAGATGAGTGGCTCGCCGAAAAATCGTCGATGTCCACTTCCAGATCGTCATTAAGCTCTTTGAGCACCGGGTCGTCATTGCCCCCGCAACCCACCAACAGCACCAGCAGTAACAGACACAAAAGTACAACAACCGTGTCGACGGATATTTTTGTCATGGTTAAAACCTCGTTACAAAGATAAGACCTAGTTGGGCGCGATACGCTCTCCCCACCAGCGGGCTGTCGGCAATGGCGCTATCCAAGCGCTCGTAGCGGGCAAAGCCGCGCAGCGAGTGGCGCTGACCAAGAGGAATGTACAACTGAGCCCCGGCAATCGCATTGAGGCTGTCATCCAGGGTGTAGTGGTAACGGCCGAGTGCCGGATTCACATTGTCGCCGGTCACGCCAAATACCTCGGTGGCGTAGACGCTTTCCATCCAGTAAGCGCCAACACGAGCCGACACTTGCCAGCCAGAACCGTGCCGATACAGTGGAATATCCGCCCGCAGCAAGGCAGAGGCACCATCGGACTGACCCTCAATGTCCTGCACCAAACGCAGGTGAAAAATGCTGTAATCGAGCTGCACATGAGCCGTCACTTCACCATCGGGAGAATCGTAGCCGGCAAAGACCCGGTCGTCCGAGTCATACTCTACCAGTGCATAGTCGCTCTGATAGGTTTCATCGCGATAGCCAAGGCCGAGAGATAAGCGCACAGGCGAGCGCAGTACATCGTACTGCACCAATCCTTCCCCCACACCAAAACCCCAGCGGCCATAGCGCGCGCTGATATACGGCAGTGGCGTCAGCTCGACGTCCACGCCCTTCCACGGCGTCTGCAAGGCCGCTCCGCCTGCCCCTGCCTCAACCGTCCACTCACCAGCCTCGCTGGTACACGCCATCGCCAACACCATGGCCAATAAACACCGCCGCATGCTCACCTCCCGTCATCATGGGCAGCCAGTGTAGGGGCCGGCTTCGGCTGGCGCATGTGGCAAATGTCATGATATAAACCGTGACAAATGGCACATGCTGCCCCGCCCGACACGGCCCATACTAACCTCATGCACACACCAAAAAATTCGCACTCACGGTTAGGCCACCTGCAACAGTTGGAGCTCGCCCTGGCGATTACCACGGCGCTGGTGGTGGCCTACCTGATGCTGACCACCGGCCCTGACACGCTGAAGATGACGGCGGCCGTCCCTCTGCCCGCCGTCGTTGCCCTGTTGGGGCTGATCATTGGCTATGTGGTATTGGATTTTTTCTGGCATCGCCTGAGCCGCCTCAAACGGTATCAACACCCGCTGTTTGCCATCGCATTTCTCGCCACTTGCGGCTTGATACTGCTATACGAATCGACGTTCGTCAGCATTTTGATGATTCTGATGGTCGGGCGCGCTGCGCACCATTATTCCCTGCCCATGTGCCTGGCGCTGGCAATAGTGCCCACCCTCTGCGACGGACTCATTGATCACTTTGCCCATCAAATACCCTATGCCATGGCCTCGGCGGTACTCTACATTCTGTTTAATCTGGCCATATTGGTGATCAGCTACGCGTTGAAATCCGAGCAAGCAGAAAAGGAGCGCTCGCGCAGACTCTTGCGTGAGCTGCAGGCCACTCAGTATCTACTCGGCGAGACCGCCAAACAGGACGAGCGCCTGCACATCTCGCGCGAGCTCCACGATCAGGTGGGCCACCATCTCACCGCGCTGAGTTTGCAACTGGAAGTCGCCATCCATGCCGATGACGAGAGCGCCCGCCCGCACGTGCAACGGGCGCGCGATATTTCCAGTTTGTTGCTCAGTGACATCCGCTCTACGCTCAACGATATTCGGCGCAGCAGCCGCATTGATTTAAAGTCCGCAATTGAAAGCCTGTTACAACCGGGCGATGAACAAGTGACCATTGCCATTGACGACGCGTTATCGATCAATAGCCCGGCCATCGCCGAAACCTTGTTTCGCTGCACTCAGGAAGCGCTCACCAATGCCCGGCGCCACAGCAGCGCCAATGAGATTCACATCCGTATCACCGGCGACGCCGAAACGCTGAGCTGGGCATACAGGGACAACGGCCAGGCACCTGACACCATCACTCCCGGCAACGGCTTGATCGGTATGCGCGAGCGAATCCAGCACCTCGGAGGCACTCTGTCGGTAAACGCCTCAAGCACAGGCTTTCAACTGCGCGCCGCAATCCCTCAGGAGCCCTAGATGCCCATTGATGTACTGCTGGTCGACGACCAAACACTTGTCAGAGAGGGCATTAAAAGTCTGCTGAACCTGGACCACCGAATTCGAGTGTGCGCTGAGGCGCGCGATGGCAAGGAGGCCCTGGCGCAACTGCAAAGCCGCCCGGTGGATGTTGTGCTGCTGGACATACGCATGCCGGTAATGAGCGGCCTGGAGTTTCTCAAAGCCGCCAACGAGCAGCAGCTGGTACACAACACGCTGGTGCTGACCACCTTTGACGAGCACGAACTGGTGCTCGAGTGCCTCAAGCTCGGGGCCAAGGGGTATCTGAAAAAAGACGTAAGCCTCAGCACTCTGATCAACGCCATAGAAAGCCTCGCCAACGGCAAAAGCTGGATGCAGCCGGCACTGACCGAGCGGGTAAAGAGTCGTGTTCAATCCGACACGCAAGCGCACGAGCCCATCACTGAATCCCTGACTGAGCGCGAGCTGCAAGTGTTGCAACTGGTGGCCGGGGGTTACTCCAACCACGAAATTGCCAGCGCGACTTTTCGCTCAGAAGGTACAGTTCGCAATCAGGTATCGTCCATTCTCGCCAAGCTCAATGTAAAAGACCGCACGCGCGCGGTGCTCAAAGCAATGGATCTGGGACTGCTGTAAAAAGGCGCCCCGCAGGGCGCCAAAGGAGGATTACTGAATGATCAGGTTGAAGCCCGAGGGCACAAAGTGCGTATCCGGGTGAGCCACATTGCTGGTGCTCAGATTATTGAAGGTGGCCGTGCCATTGTTGGTGTAAGAGTAAATGGCAGCGCCCGGGTGAGGGCCGGCAAAGCGTGACGTGGTGACACCATCGAGCCCGGTGCCATCAATCACAATATCGTTGAACACCACATTTTCAAAGCCGCCGCCGTAGCCCATTTGTATGGCGCTGCGCTGGGTATCGTAAATGTCGATATTGGAAATAGTAAGGTTGCGAATGGGATCGGTAGAAGCCTCCAGATCAATCGCACCGCGCTCACCGCCCCAGGTGTCGAGGCTGGTGCCACTGCGGATGATGGTGCTATCGGAAAAGACAATACCCGTGTTGTTCTGGAAATGATAACCAGGGAACACCGTGTTCATCCGAAACCCCGAAGAGCCAATACCGTCCACAATCAGGTTGTAGGTGGCCTGATGACCGCTGCCACCAAAGAACGCAATACCCGCCGCACGCCAGTTAAACTCAATGGTGTTGTGCGTGAAGGTATTGTTGACCCCCGGCGGCGCACCATTGACGTTACTGGTCCAGACGGCCAGGCCGTCGTCGCCGTTATTGCGGATGCTGCTATTGCGCACGGTCGAGTTGCTGGTGCCCTGAGCAAAGTTAATACCATCGGCCAGATTATTGCGCACCCGGCTGTGCTCGATCAGCAAGTTGTCAGCGATAATCGCAGGCGTGTGCGCATAGTCGCCCACCCAAAAGCCACACTCAAAGTGTTCAACCCAAACGTTATGCACCCTGGAGTCAGTGCCAAAATTGTCCATAAAGGCTTTGTAAATGGCTTGCTGGTTGTAGCGCGAGCGCAGCATGGAGTTCATATACACGTGCGAGAAGTCCAACTGCCCCAGCACCCGGAACGAAATACCACCCGAAGCCGCATTGGGGTTGGTGAACTGCAATTTGGTATGCCAGATCCCCGCACCCATAATGGTAATATCGTCGATCTCATTACCCACACTGCCAATCACCCACATGTTGTCCAGGTGAAAGGTACCCGGCGGGATGTACAGTGACTGGCCCGTGCTGCGCGCCGCATCCACCGCTTGGTTAAACGCAGCAAGGTCGTCCTGGCCGTCGTTGGCGATTGCGCCAAAATCCGTCACCGCCACCGAATTACCCGGACGGGCGATGGGCGCCGATACCGGCTCGATTTCCAGAAAGTCCACTCCGTACTCAAGCGCATCCCCATTGGTTTTTTCAATGCGAATCACGTCACCGGGCTCCAGCGCGGTGCTCAGCATCCAGTGTGTTTCATCAAAACGGAACAGCGGATTGCCGCCAGCCGGAGTGTCAGCCGGATGGCCACCGCCGGGGGTGAAGTACTGGTAGTTGTAGTAGGAGGTAAGCGGCACTGTCTGCACCTGCACGCCGTTGACCAGCACATCCAGCGAACCGTCCAGCCCCATGCCGTCAGCCGAATCGGGCATGGTAAAGCGCATTGTCACACCGCGGCCACCCTCGCCATCGCGAATGGTCCACTCGGCATAAGCGCCGTTGCTCGGCAGGGCGATGTAGCTCTGCCCAGAAGCCTCGGACGCCGTCAACAACTGATCAAAGTTAGGGGCCTCTCTAAGCTCAGCGCCACCACCGTAGCTGGCGCTGCCGGTATCGTAGCGGTCATACGGCATATTGGCACCGTGCTCGCCATTGGGCTCTGGATGGTCGGGGTCGCCACCACTGCCCTCTGCCAAGGTGGTCGCCGTTACACTGGCTGTTGGCGACGACGAGCCGAACGCGTTATAGGCCAGCACTGAATAGCCATAGCTGGTCTCTGGAGTAAGCCCGGTGTCCTGATAGTTCGCAGCGCTTACATCGGCGATCACATTGTCATCGCGCAGCACCTGGTAGCCATCGGCCTGCTCAGAGCCCGCCCAGGACAAAAACACCGCGGTGTCGGTTTGCCCGGTGACCGTCAGGTTTGCCGGTGTTGGCGGCGGTACTGGGTCCGGGTAGCCGTTGATTTGCAGCTCCGCAATTTGGGCCGCGCTCCAGGCGGTGTTGCCACTGACCTCAACCCGCACATAGCGTGCCGAGGTTTCGGCAAAGCCCAGGCTGGCGCTATTGCCCATAGCCGGATCAAAATCCAGTGGCGTCGCCCCGGCAAGGGTGCTAAAGGCGCTCCCATTATCACTGGCCAGCACACTGACGGTTTGTGTGCGGCTTTCCCAGGCCATATCATCCGGCAGCTGCAAAGTCACTTGATTGACGTAGTGAGCGCTGCCCAGGTCAACGGTTATAAACTGCGGCAAAGCACCGCTGCTCTCCCAGTAGCTGGCGCGGTTACCATCCACCGCGTTGGCCGCCACATGGTAGGCATGGCCACTAGAGGCGCTTACGGGCTTGCCGTCTGCCACGTTATCGCCAGCGGGCGGCGTACCATCATTATCGGTAGTCGCGGTGATGGCAGCGCTGGGGCTGGACTCCCCATCGCTGTTGTAGGCGCGCACTGCATAATCGTAGGAGGTGCCAGCGGCGAGGCCGGTGTCTTGATACTGGGTACCCGTGGTCGAACCGACGACCGCGCCATTGCGCAGTACATCGTAACCCTCGGCGTTGGCCGACGCATTCCAGCTCAAGCTGACACTCGAGGCTGTCGTCGCCGTGACTTGCACGCCAGTGGGAATCGCCGGCGGTGTTACATCCGTGCCGGCACTGAACTCCAGCCAATTGACGTTAAACATACCACCGCTGGCAGAGCCTTCAAACACCAGATACAAGTCGTGCAGACCATCGGCGTAGACACTGGTGCTTTGCGTCACCCAGCTTTGCCAACCTCCGGTATACCCGACGGGAACAGAGCCGATCAGTTCGCCGTTTGGGCTGTCCAGATGCAATTGAATCGTGCCACCTGAGTGATTGGAGGCGACGCGCGCCTCGACGCTGTAAGCGCCCGAGGCAAAATCGACATCATCAAACATGATCCAATCACCGTTGTCGATCCAGCCGATGTTGCTACCGCCGTCCTGATCACTGGTAGCCTCGGTTTGAATACCCTGCATATTGTCAAACGACTCCGCCTCAATGCGGCTGAACGCACTGATCGGCTCGTTAGTGGTGCTGCCAAACACCTGAAGCTCTGATAACTGACCGGCAGGCCAGCCGCTGTTGCCGGTAAAGCGCAGCCTGACAAAGCGCGTGTCGGTATCGGCAAAATCAACGGTCACGCGGTTTAAGTTCGCCGGGTCAAAGACATAATCGCCAGATGCGGCCAAAGAGGTGTAACTACTGCCGTCGGTACTGCCCAGAACCGCCAGCGTTTGTGTGCGGCTGCCCCAGAAATCCGGCAGCATCAGCTGCAACCGCTCAACGGAGGTTACGGCACCCAAGTCGAGGGTTAAGGTTTGCGGAAACGCATTGTTTGCGCTCTCCCAGTAGCTTGCCGCATTGCCATCGTTGGCATTGGCCGGGCCGTAAACGTCCGACATGCTGCTGGCGGTGATATTTTTACCTTGCGCCAGGTTGGTTTGCGCCAGCGACTCACCCGCCGGCAACAGGACCGACGCCACGGCCGCGCCGAGCAAACCGGCGCGGCGCCACAGGCGCCTGTTGTGAAATTGAGGGATTGCCATGATAGAAACCTCGCTTATTATTAAAGTGTATGCTTCTCAAAATTGAAAATACCGCGCGAATACGCATAGCCGGTATCTTGCCCGTCAACCCGTACTCCTTGCCTCGGGCTTGCCTCCCTGTAAGTGGCTCTCCAGTGTCTTGTCGCAAGGGCGCACAAGCGCGCCTGATATAAGACGATTGTCGGCGTGGATTAAAGGCAGTGAGGTGAAAAGTGTCTATAGCATTGGACGCAAGGTCATAATGAAAACGTTTTCTGGCCGTGAAAACGTTTTCTGATAAGCAACATAACGCGCCCGCTTGAGGAAGGAAAAACCGAGCGTGGAGTGGTTACTCTGACAGAGCAACATCAAAAGGTCGCACGCATTGTGCGTTAGCGCACTGGTTCAATACGGGGGAAGCTGCGACAATAACCGTTTGAACTGAAGATACCTCTACTGGACACCCAAGCCTTGCGACAGATCTTTTTTCTTACCTTGCTACTGTGTACCTTCGTCAAACCTGCGCTGACTTACGGCGAGACGCAAAGCAATAAAAAAACGCTCCCGGCCGGCTGGACGTCCGGTTACGCCTCCGAGCCGGTGTTTAACAGCCGGGTATTTTGGGTGGAGGCCGGCAAGGGTAACGACAAAACCCTTCTTCTCGTGCACGGGCTGGGCGAAAAAGGCTGGCGCGACTGGGAAAAGCTGATCCCGCAGCTGGCAAAAACCCACCGGGTGCTGGCCATCGACCTGCCGGGCTTTGGCCGTTCGGAAAACCCCGGAGGCAAATACTCGCCCACGCGCTATGCGCAAATGATCAAAGCCCTGGCTGACAAATCCGGCATCAAGCGCTTCGACCTCATGGGCCACTCCATGGGCGGCGCCGTAGCCCTGCGCTTTGCCAGCCACTACCCCGACTCAGTGGATCATCTGGTGCTGATCAGCGTTGCCGGCGTGCTTGAGCGCAGCACCTTTGCTCAATACTCTTCGGCACTGCCGCTGGAGGCGGGCATGGTCTCCTACTTCAATGCCCTGCCCGAAGGCGTGCAGGACGGCATCAGCGATTTGGTGCGCAGCGTCGGCGGCGGCCTGCTGCGCTGGGACGCCCTACCCGACCCCACCAAAGTGATTTCGGGCAGCGAAATGACCTGGAGCGCGGCACTGGGCGAACACCCCAACCTGAACGCTGCCCTCGCCCTGGTCGAGGAAGACTACTCCGGGGATTTACAGCAACTGGAGGTTCCCACTCTGATTCTCTGGGGCAAAGAAGATCCGGTGGCGCCGCTGCGAACGGGCGAGTTGCTGGATGGCCAGATACCCAATTCCACGTTTTTGGTCTACGCCGGCATGGGCCATATGCCCGTTAACTACCCAGAGCAAATTGGCCAGCCCATCGCCACGTTTTTGCAGCAAACCACATGGCAAGCCCCGTCCATTGAGCCGCAAAAAAACAAAGGCGACTTTTCCTGCAAAGACCAAAGCGACCTGACGTTAGGTGGTGATTACCGCCATATAACCATCACGCATTGCAACAACATTGTCCTGCGTAACGTGCAGGCCCAGAGCATTCACATCACCGACTCCAACGTCACCATGACCCATGTCAGCGCGCAAGCTGATGAGGTCGCGCTCAGCGTTAACGCCTCCAATGTCACCATCACCAACGGCCACTTTTCCGGCAAGACGGGCCTTGCGGCCAGTGACAGCCATTTGGATTTTGCCGGTGTGGAGCTGATCGGCCGGCAAGAGGCCATGACCAATCAAAAGGCCTCGCGCTACGTCTTTTCAGTGAGCCACCTGAGCTCTGCGGATCACCGGCAAAGCCTGCACGGGGTTTACACCTTTGGCAGCGACTAGGCCGGCGTAAACCGCATTAGGTCAGCGCCTTAAACTCCGCCAGAATTTGCGCACAAATGCTGCCGGTTTTGGCGAGATACTCCTGACTGCTGGCCATCGCTTTTTCTATTTCTCGCAATAGGGTTTCGCCCTCCGGTTTTCCTTGCTCAAGGTTTTTCAGCGCCAGCGCCGTGGCACTGGTAAACACCATATGGTTATTCCTCGCCAGTGTAGCCGCGTCCTGCAGTATCAGCTGAGTGGTTTGCACGGCGGCCAGATAGGCCATAGCTTCTGGCGTCTTGGGCGCTTTTGCCAGTGTTTCGGTATCCATACTAGGCTCCTTTTACCGACGATGGGTTTTCCGACCGCGCTTTGAGCGACTCCAGTTGTTGCTGCAGCAGGCGAATCTGTTGCTCGATTTGCTCGCGAGCCGTCTCAGCCGGCTGCGCGGTGAGTATAAGCGTCTGATGAGCCGCAGACGCCGACTCCACGCCTAATAAAGTCGATACACCCAGGGTCGTCGCCGCCTGATAGCTCACATTGGCCTGCTGTTGAGCATAGACCGCATTGGCCGCCGCTAAAGCCAGCGCATTGCCGATACTCTGATAAAGACTGCCCAGCGCCATGGCGGGCGCCTCACCGAGAACTTTGGCGTTGATATCAGCGTGAGCCGTGTCGGCCGCAGAAGAAGTTGTGTCCGTCATAAATAACATCCTGTTAATAATAGAAGGGAAGGTCGAGCCTAAATGCCCAAACTGTCGCTAGTCTAAATGAAGCCGTCTTTTGATGCTCATTATTCTGGAGCGATTTTTGTATGTTGGCCCGTCCATTATCTGTTGAAACCGAGGAGGACACACATTGGGAACCGATTGGATCAGCGCTGGCAGCAACGTAATCACGACCGCTATCTGGTTGATTTACCTGCAACTTTTCTACTTTAGCTACAGGCGCGCAAACCGCCCCTTCAGCATCATCCACCAGGCGCAGGGCAGCGGCCTCAAAGCCTGCTGCCTGTTTGTAAATATGAGCAAGGAACCGATACACGTACAAAGCGTGGTGGCTAAAGTGAAAACCGCATCGGGCCTCAGCACCGGCTTTGTCACCGACTACGCCCGCCACTCGCCCGAGGATAAAAGCGTAGCCAACAACCTGCGCGAAGGCCCCATACAGCCGGGGGGCTACCTTGTGCTGGGCAGCTTTGAAGATATTCTGCAAAGCGCTGTGGGCACCGACCAATCGCCACCACAGACACAAAAAGACGCACTGGAGCACGCCAAACGCCTGCAAATCTGCATTGCCGCCACCCACGGCCCGAGCCAACACCTGATTGGTGCGCGCCGCAGCTTTGACATCAGCCGCAACGGCGAAGCAGGCCACTTGCAGGCGCAGAGCATCTATACCGAACAGCTCACCTCAAAACGCAAACGCCGCGAAGTGCGTCAGTGGGTACAGGAGCGCCTGCAGCCAAGGTACGACAGTGAAAATCAGGATCGCGACAGCGAGCAGCGGGTGTAGGGGCTGCTTGTTAGGCGTGGAAGTGTTCTGTGAACTAGGTACTTGGAAAACGTTTTGATCTTTCGCAATGTGAAAGCACGAACGTAATCGTTAAACGGTCAACCTTTTCCAGTACCTACGCGCGAACTTGCAGTTTCCATCGGGTGACTATGCGTAGCATGCTTGCACTAGCAATTTCAGCGATGGAATAAATCGAGCCGTAATGGCACGCAAACCCTTCCTGTATTTCTACATAATATAGACAGAGGCCCAAAAACGCATCAAGGCGTAACTCTGAACTTACTCCTCGATTCATACTCGGCTCGATAAGTTGCAAAACCTACCCTATCATGTAGTCTGGAAGACACAGCGGCAGATTATTATCAACGAACAATCCCGGCAACCCAATCAAACGGAGGTCGCCATGAAGTACGGCATGGGTGTCATAAGAAACTTTGGCAATCTGAATGAAAACAATCTTTCAAAGATCGAAAAGCAGCTAAAAATGAGAGGCTTCACACGATCTGATAGAGTCACTTTTCGGACAGAAGGTAATTACGCGATAGAACATCAAGAATCTAAACGTCCATCCTCTGGTAACGCCTCGACGTACACTATCCTCTGGCTTGAGAAATAACCCTGTCGCCTTTAAAGCGCCCGAGATGCGGACCGTACGTTAAACCGTTCCAGATTTATAACGCGTTCCGGCACTTTTATTCAATACCTTCCCCCTGTTGTAACGATTGCATCTTCTGCCGCACCAGACGCCATAGCTTTTGATTACTAGCCAGCACTTGGCGTCCACTTTCTATTGCATTAGCGGTCTACAAAAAGTCAATTCCACCGACTTTTTATTCGCTACCGGAGCCCTCCTTGTAAATAATTCACAGCTATTTACCACATAACGTTAGAGATCTATGAGTAACAGCCAATACACACGCAAAAAAAAGGATTATACGCCAATGCAAGGGGTTTATGGCTCTTTCTTTATTGGCATGACTTCTGCTCGTTCAGGCTTACGTTGAACTTATCACCGAAGCTCGAGGTAAATTATGTCTATTTACGCGTACCTGAAAAAAGACCATGAGAAAATTAAAGCCCTTATGGACAAAATTAAAGTTCTTGGCCCGGAAGAATCTTCCGAGCGAAGCGAGCTATTTAACCAACTAAAGGCAACGATTATCACTCATAGTAAGGCGGAGGAAAAAGCATTCTACGACCCGCTCAAAAACCACCCTGAAACGAGAGAGCAAGTTAAGCATGGCGAGGAGGAACACCAACAATCTGATCAGTTGTTGTCTGAGCTTACAGATCCGTCTTTGACCGGGTCTGCTTGGTTCCAGAAGTTTCTAACATTAAAAGAGAGCCTGGAGCACCACATCGAAGAAGAAGAGAAGGACGTATTCTTTGATGCGAGAAGAGCCTTGGATGGCGAGCAAGCGGAATTTATGGAAGCCGCAATGCGTACGGAAAAGCAACGGCAAGTCGCCGACAGTTCGATTTCCAAACGCCCCAACATCTAATGGAGAGGCCCCATGAGTGACAAGAAAGAATCTTTTCCCCCACAGCATCAAACTCATCAACCTGGCGACGAGAGGGAAATGCAACCACAACCTGAGTCCTTTATGAAAAACTACAAGCCCTCAGGAAAGCTTACGGGAAAGATTGCTATTGTCAGTGGTGGCGACAGCGGAATCGGTCGTGCCATTTGCATCGGCTTTGCCAAGGAAGGCGCCAACGTCGCCTTTTTATACAAAGACGAAGGCAAAGATGCGGAAATAACCTGCAATCATATTCGCGAGGCAGGGACCGAGGCCCTTGCAATCAAAGGCGACATTTCCGACGCAGACTTTTGCAATAAAAGTGTTCAAATGGCAGTAGCAAAGTGGGGTGACTTGAACGTTCTGGTCAATAACGCTGCCGAGCAACATGTTCAAGAATCCATTACGGATATTTCTGAGTCGCAGTTGCGAAGAACCTTTGACACCAATATTTTTGGAACATTTTTTTTGACGCAAGCCGCCATCAACCACTTAGGCGATGGCGATAGCATCATCAATACCACCTCGATTGTTGCGTACCGGGGAAAGTCGGTTTTACTGGATTATGCCGCTACCAAAGGCGCCATTGTTGCCCTGACACGGTCCTTGGCAGCAAGCTTGACCGAGCGCAACATTCGGGTCAACGCTGTGGCTCCCGGCCCAATCTGGACACCACTCATACCCGCCTCTTTTAGTGCCAACCAGGTTGAAGGCTTTGGAGAAAGCTCACCCATGGGCCGCGCTGGACAACCCGACGAAGTCGCACCAAGCTATATATTTCTGGCATCCAATGACGCCAGCTATATGACGGGTCAAGTGTTGCATCCAAATGGTGGCACCATTATCGGCGGATAAGAGCAGCTGCAGGCTCAGAGCATCTAGATCAAGCCGCTCACCTCAAAACACAAACGCCGCGAAGTGCGTCAATGGGTACAGGAGCGCCTGCAGCCAAGGTACGACAGTGAAAATCAGGATCGCGACAGCGAGCAGTGGGTGTAGGGTCTCACTCTAGTCGTTTGTCTGTGAATGATCATGGCTGGGGGAGGATTACAGTCGGACGTCGGGCAGGACGCCCTTACCTAAACTCCAACCTCGGCCTATACTCCGCTTCAAGCTCTAGGTAGTAACGATAGCCACCCCTAGAGAAGATGGTTTACATACGTCGCGTGTGCTCCGCTCTGCGTTAGACGGCGATGGCAATGAAGAAGAAATAATCGAGGCATCCTTGCCAAGGTCACCTCCATAGCAGTTAATCCCTCTACTCAGCCAAGATGGCCCATTGAATTTAGTAAGCCGTCCCCGGAATTTCCAGCAATTGATATTTAGCTGATTTATACCGCACTAAAGCTTGAGGATTTAACCTCGACAATGTCGCGAGATGTATTAATGGTACTAACAATATCCCTCAATACATCCTTTTTTCCAAACAATACCGAGATCAGAGTCATTATTAATGCGACCACTATAAATACCGAGATAATGAACCATTTCTTTTTGGGCGGCCCATAACTTCCCATTATGAAGTTTCGCATCACCGGGTTTTATCAAGGACAAAACTAACGATCCTGACTGCCCTTTTCGAGCTCTGCAATCTACTAAAAAAGCAGGTAAGTTACGGTAATTCGTCTCCGGTTCACTTGCTACGAATCCAGTAGCCCAAATTGCGAAGTTATCATGCATACCAAACGGATACCCGACGATATGGATTCGATCAGCCACATCTAGCTTACACCAGCCTTCATCTATGCCAACATAGTGCATTACGTAATCTTTCAATTCTGAAAGCAATACACCAACCACATCTACCTTTGCTCCATAAATTGAATGTTCAACCCAAACCGGCCTTCCATCTCGCTCAAGATCAAATTTGAACCATAAAGGCTGGTGCGGTCCCAGCAACTTTACTCTGGCTAGGTTGGGAACCGCACAGTGCTTACTTAAACACTCATTTGTTTCTGGATTTCGCCCCGTCAGATTGTGCCAATTGGTCATAAGTACCGGACCCTTGCTGCTACTTACAAAAAATGCCGTGCCTGAAGCCAACAAAGTTTCATTAAATAGCATTTCTATAAAAACCGTCGTTACTGATAGAGGGTGTATTTTTCCTCCGATCACTTCATTCTCTTGCATTAACTTTGCTCCTTTAATCCCAACATCCCCAAGCAATAGTGGCAATTAAGAGGACAGTTTACTCAATTACGAGGTTTTGGACCCGGTTTTCTTTGCTGTAGGTCGCAGCCTATAAGCGCTTCAATTCTCTGGACACAGCTCTGATTGCCAGCCGGGCTCCATGAGGCAGTGTACTTCTGTATATTCTCCTCGCTCTCAGTTCCGGCAGCCAAACACGCTCGCCAACCCTGGATTCAATAGAGCTTAGGGGATGCCGTAACAACAGCGTCATCGCGCCTGGCCAGATAGATTCTGGCACGGGACCAAAGCCATTGCTCAGGGCTGTCGAATAAATTTGCTTTTACCGGATTTAACTCAACGTACTTTGCTGTCGCCAGAAGGTACTGCTCATCCGTCATAAATGAATGAAACCGCTCCTGCCATAGGTGGCCAGTGCATTTCTGCCTGAAATTTATCGCACGACTATAGTGGCGGTGAACGCTCCTAAACAGTCCTGAGAGATTATCCCGCTCATTTGGTACGGCGACAAAGTGAACATGATTGGGCATTAAACAGTAAGCCCATATCTCGACACCTGCTTCCGCCTTGTGCTCTGCCACAAGTTCCAGGTAAATCAGGTAATCTTCCTCCTTGAAGAATGTTTTCATTCAGCGCGCACCGCGCTGAGTAACATGATGCAGATATTGCGGTACAACCAGTCTAGGCATCCTTGCCATAAGTATCTCCTGTCAAACTCTAGACATTAGGTACAGGGAAAACCTATAGTCCATAAATTCAATTAAGTAAACTGTCCCCGGAATTCTTATTTTGGAATTTCTGCATCTGACATCACTCATTCTGCGTGCGCTATTTTCTTGTTTCTTCTGATGTCCATGAATTCCAAGAGAGCAGAAACTAAAAGCCCTGCCAGCAAAATAATTATATGTAGAACCCGAGAATCAGGGCTCAATAAAAAGCCTACTGAAAGGAACCACAAAACACAATTAATCTGTATTAGCAGTCTAAACACCCTGTTCTCACTAAGAATCATCAGTATCAACACTCGCTACAAAATAATTTTTGAGTTTTATAGACCATGTAACAACCCGAAACCATTGACATATACTGTATATATACCATTGCTTTAGACGGGCCTAATGATGCATCGCATATGATTTGACAAGAAACGTGTCCACCATATTCATTACCTAAGCCCGAGCAGACGTAATCACAAGAACTGGAAAAATTGTCGCTCATTCGATCATAAAGATCTCGCGCAATTTTCAAACATAGCTCCAATCGATTTTTGGCCTTTTCTAAGCAGCTGGAAGAATACAGTCCCAAAATGTCAAATTTACTTAAAGGATTTCCCTCCACATACCCATAAGTATTAATCCCCCCTTCCAACCCAATCGGATCACTCTGCACATACCGTCCCAACCCCGGGTCATAATCCCGAAAGTAGTTATAGTACAACCCAGTCTCCTCATCAAAATACTGCCCCGGGAAACGGAACGGCTGCTCAACGATACTCACCGTTTCGGTCAATTCACCAAAGGGCGTGTAGTCCGCCTGCCACACAACCGTACCGCTGGCGTTGGTCAGCGCCTTGGACGTACCCAAGTGGTCGTTGTGGTAGAAGTAAGTCGCTTGTGTTGGGCTTTCTTGCAACAACGCTAATCGCTCGCCATTAACGTAAACGTATTCGCGCTGAACAACGCCCGCCCCATTGGCCGTAGCGATGATATTGCCCATTAAGTCGTAGACAAAATGGATGGTGTTGCCACCGGCGGCCTTGACCACCCGCTCGCCTTTGCCGTTGTGTTGGTACTCGGCAATCACGGCGCCGCTACGTTCGACTTTGGCCAAACGGTTGCGGGCGTTGTAAGTAAAGGTATCGCTACCGCGGGTGACGATGTTGCCCACGGCGTCGTAGGTCATGGACTCGGGATTGGCGCCGGTAATGCCGGTTAAGCGGTTGCTGGCCGGATCGTAGGCATAGGTATCGGTGGTGGCGCTGCCGGCTTCGGTTTTACTTAGCCGGTTGCCCACCGGGTCATAGGTGTAATCAAAGTCCCCGTACAAGCCGGTTGCGTCGGTTAGGCGGTCGAGCGCATCGTAATCAAAGCTCTGCGAACGGCTGATATCGAGCAGGTTATCCCACTGAATGATATTGCCCACCGGGTCATACCCGTAGCTATAGTCAATCACCGGGGTGGTTTGCACGTCGGTTAAGCGATACTCCAAATCAAACGCGCCGCTCACCACCAAGCCGTTACCGAGGGTCCAGCCCGTGGACGGGCCAAACGGCAAATAGGCAATGCCGGTGGCTAAGCTGCTGGTGTTGCTACCGGAGGTAAGCGTCACATCACTGACATCACCTGTGGCACTAAAGCTGTAATCCACCACCTTGCCCGATGGGTAGGTCATGCTCTGCAATTGGTTATCGGCGTTGTAGCTGTAACCCACTGTGTAGATGTTGCCGCTGGTCACCTGGGTTTGGCTGACCACATTGCCCCAGGCGTCGTAGCTGTAGGTGGTGTAGCCGGTTGCGTCATCAATGCGGGTTAAACGGCCGATACCATTGGTGCCCTGATCGTAGGTGTAGCTCACATCCAGCGAGGGGTCGCTGGGGTAATGCACCTGCGTTAAACGATTGAGCGCATCGTAGCTGTACTCGGTGCGAATGCCGCGCGCATCCACTTGCGCGGTGCGGTTACCGGCCGCGTCGTATTCGTAGGTGGTGGTGCCGGTATCGGGGCTGGTGAGCTGGGTTACTTCGCCAAAGCCGTTGTAGATATAGGCCGTGGCGTGATTATTGGGGTCGGTGACACTGGTGAGGTTGTTCTGAGTGTCATAGCTAAATTCCGTTTCCTGTTGCGCAGGGTCAATTTGCTTGAGCAAGCGCCCCAGGGGGTCATATTCCATAGTGGAAGTTCGGTTAAGCGCATCCTCCTGCACGGTCGTTCGGCCTTCAGCGTCATAGCTGAACTCGTCAGCCCCATTGCCGCCTCGGATGGTCTGTTTTAGACGCCCCAGATTGTTGTACACCTGAGTCACCGCATTTTTAAGTACGCCGGCTGCATCCTTAATATCGGTTTGGGTTTGATTGCCCATTAAATCCAACGTGTACTCAATGCGATTGCCGGCATCGTCCTCAATGGCGGTCAGGCGCTGAGCGGCATCGTATTCATAGTGCAGAGTTACACCAGTGGAGCGCTCTACACTTTGCAACTTACCATTGGCGAGGTAGGTGTAGAGGGTGGTCTTGCCGGCGGTGGTCGCGCTGGTGAGCCAGCCACGGGGCGAGTAAACCAGTTGGGTGCTGACGCCATTGGCATCGGTAATAGACAGCGCGCGGCCGTGGGCATCGTAGTTGGCAAAGACGGTGGTGTGCCCTAGTGCGTTGGTCACCGTGGCCAGGTTACCCTGGGCGTCATAGGTGTAGGTGGCAGTGTCGTTAACGCTGGTGCGCGGACCATCTTCCGTCAGCACCTGCCCCCGGCTGTTATAGGTCCAGGTGGTGGTACGCTGCAGCATCGTCTGTTTGTCCTTTACCGCCTGGGTCAGGCGATTACCGTTGGCATCGTAGGTGTAGGTGGTCAACCGCTGCGCCTCATCCACAGTCAGCGGCTTGCGCCAGCCGATGTGCCAGGTGGTTGTGGTTGTGCGCTCTTCAGGCGTGCCCCAGGCCTCGATTTTCTGGGTTTGCAGCCCTTCGCTGTTGTAGGTAAAACGCGTGACCACGCCCGCCGCATCGATTTTCTCCTGCAGGTAACCGTTGCTGTCGTACTGGTACTGGGTGGTACCCACACTGCAGTCAGGACAGGGCTGTACGGTTTTTTCCAGCGGCTTGTAGCTGCCATTGAGCACAGCAAATGTATAGTCGACTTCAGAGAAATCCGAGGCCGAACGGTAGGTGCGCACGGAGCGCGAGACCTCACCGGGCGTCTCATCATTATAATTTATAGTCACCTTTTCCGCACTGCCAGCGTGCTCGGACAAGGTGGCCCGCTTCTTCTCATCATAGGCCCAGAAGGCGTAGTGGGTGCCGGTTTCGTCCTGAATGCTGCTGAGGCGCTTATCGCCATCGTCGAACACCTGATAGCTGTATTCGCGATAACCGCCACCGGGAAGATTCACGCGCGTCAGGTAGCCGTCCGGATCATACTGGTAGCTGTACACCTGGCCCGCCGGGTCGGTCATCTGTACCGGCACAGGTTCGCCCGCCGGCCCCAGGTCATCATAGATCAGGCGCAGACTGCGACCTGCGTCGTCGGTCATCACCCGCTCATCATGGCTGGGGTAAGTGTAGGTGACAGTTCGATCATTGCGGTCGGTTTTGTTCGTTAACACTCCCGCACTGTCAAAGTGGTAAGCCGTGCCACCCGCACTGGTATAAATGCTGCCACCACTGGTGGTGGTGAGATGGCCGGCGGCGGGGCGCTGCGACTGCCCATTGAGGAACAAGCGGGTAATCCCGCGACCATTAAGGAAAGCCATCACGCCCTGGCCATAGTCAATCAAACGAGGCGCATCCGAGAGCCAACCGTGAGTTTTCTCTTCGGGCTTGATCACCTCAATCACCTCCACATTGTTCGGAATGGGTAGTGTGTAGGCACGAGTTTTGGTTTCGCCGCTCTTCTTGTAGGTGAGATTAAAGTTCAGCTGGCCATCGGCGGATTGGTACAGCGCCTCGGTCTGTTTTTTCTGGCCGGTGGCACAACTGACAGGATTGCCCACCCAAGGCACATCAATGGGCTCACCGCTGCCCTCGCAGTCCTCGCCCTGGATTTCCTGGCCACAACGCAAGCCCTGATTATTCGGGTCTGAGATTTTTAGAATGGCGCCCGTACTGGGGTCTTGGGTGGTACCGGCGTTATAGACAGGCTCTCGGTCTTCACATTTACCGTCGATAAAGTTTTGATCACAACGGCATTTAACATAGAGAATATCTGTCATCCTCCTGCTTTTACAAGAGGCCGTCAGCCGAGCGTTTGAGTCATAGGCAGAACTGTTTCGGTATCCACGAGGGCATTGATGTACATCGAACTGAAAAACAGAATTGTCGTCGTGTGTGGATTGCTTGGGCCCGTATGTGATAGTTGAAGAGGGTTGATAACCGCACCAAGTAAAACCACTACCGCTTGGGTCCCCCCACCCATGTCGCAGCCAAGTTATCAACAGCCTGTACGATTTTGAGTAAGCTTTCTCATAGGGCACGCCAAATAGTGGGGCCCCACTCAGGAGAAGGTTAAGTCCACCCAACCCCGACTCTTCAGAGACGCCATTCTCACTAATCACCTCGGGCAGTTGACAGCTGTAGGATCCAAGGCTGTCGTGATGATAAGCTAAGCGTATAGCATAAGCCTCTTCTTTATCGAAAACGTATTGGCTCATGGAGCGGTAAAAAGTCCCAACAGGCGTTCCCTCAGCGCCTTTTGATTCGGTTTTATAATAGGAACGACCGGATGAGACTGTACTGAAGTCATACTCCAGATTTTCCCTCGCGAAGCTATCGTACTCATCTTCTCCCCCTTTGGCCGCGCGCATGGCAGCCTCGGCAGCTTCCAGCGTTGTATAACCCACACCATTGTAAGTATAGGTTTGAGCCACAATGGGGCCAGACGCCAACAGCAGGCTGGCTAGCAGCAAATAGTGCAGTGAAAAACGGCGAAATAGGCGGGGGGATATCATCACTAACTCCCTGTGTTAAGTGTGAAAAACTACCAATATCAATGTGTACAAGATTTTTATTAAAACGCCAGCGAAAATCAAGCCTCGGCAAATAAATTATTTTTTCACCTCTGCGGCCTCTGGCACAAATCAGTCTTGTACAAACAGGCGAGCTTAACGCCCAGAACGGCGATGGCTTTGGTGTCGCCTACAGTGAACAGGCAAATTCCAGGAGCAGTTTACTTAATTCCAAACAACCAACCCCTTCCCCTCGCCCAGACAAAAAAGGCCACACCCTAAGCGCAGCCTTTTCCTCTAAACCGATACTAATGCCCATTCATCAAAACGGAATATCATCATCAAAACTGTCAAACCCACCGGCGGGCTGTTGGGGTTGCGCCGGGGCCTGTTGCGCCGGGGCCTGTTGCGGTGGACGGTTTTGTTGTGGTGCCTGCTGCGCGGCGGGTTGCTCGTAGCCGCCGTAGTTTTGTTGGCCACCGCCGTAGTTCTGACCGCCACCATAATTATCCTGGCCGCTATAGCCGCCGCCCTCGCCGCCGCGTGAGTCGAGCATTTGCATTTCGTTGGCAACGATTTCTGTGGTGTAGCGATCCTGGCCGTCTTGGCCCTGCCATTTGCGAGTACGCAGGGAGCCCTCGATGTACACCTTGGAGCCTTTGCGCAGGTATTCACCGGCAATTTCGGCCAGGCGGTTAAAGAACACCACCCGGTGCCACTCGGTGCGCTCTTGCGGCTGGCCGGTTTGCTTGTCTTTCCACTGCTCGGAGGTGGCGACGCTGATGTTGGTGACGGCGCCACCGGAGGGCATGTATTTGGTGTCCGGGTCCTGCCCCAGATTGCCTACCAGTATTACCTTATTGACGCCACGCGATGCCATACTTTTCTCCCGAATGTCTCTTTTACTGTGTCAGGGGCCAGCTTACACCAGCCTCCCGGTTCATGCTATTGCTGCAACAGCTGGTTGATTTCAGCCCGGTTGACCCGGCTGGCGTCCACCTTGAGGTAGACCATGTCTTCGGCGGGGACGATCAGCACCTCGGCCACCCCCTCGATCCCGGCCAAGCGCTGCTCCACTTGTTCTGGGTCACGCCCCCCCAGGGGGAAAAGCAGGCTGGCAAGGTACCTGGGCGGTACCATGGCACGCGCCAGACCCCACCAGAGCGCCACCACCAAAGCGCAAAGGCCCAGCACCGCCGCGGCGCCACCGGCTTGATACAAGATCCCGCCGCTGGCACCACCGCAAAAAGCGCCGAGAAACTGGGCGGTGGAGTAAATACCGGTTGCCGTGCCCTTGGCGCCGGCTGGCGCCAGCTTGCTCACCAGTGAGGGCAGCGTCGCCTCCAGCAGGTTAAACGCCATAAAAAACGCAAACAGCCCGGCCAGCCACCAAGCGAGCCCCTCTGGCACCAGCATCAACCAGAGCAAAGCCGCGGCCAAGAGGCCAATGGCCAGCAGAAACACTGGTTTCATTTTGCGGCGCTTCTCGGCAATGATGATCAGCGGCAGCATGGCTATAAATGAGCCGGCCAATATCGGCAAATACACCAGCCAGTGGTGCGAAGGCGCAATCGCCAGGGGCCCACCGAGCACCAGCGGCACCACCACAAAGCTCGCCATGAGGACAAAATGCAGGGCAAAGATACCCGCATCCAGGCGCAACAACTCGCGGTTGCGCAGGGTCTGCCAGAGCAACTGCGGTACAGCGCCGGACTCGCGCCGCCGCTTTTTACTGGGTGCGACCGTCGGCACCCGGTAGAGAATCACGTAAATGCCCACCAAGCCGAGCCCGGCGGTGACCCAAAAAATCAGGCTGACGCCACCCAGGCCGGCCAGGGCCGGGCCCAGTACCAAGGCCACGGCAAAAGACACGCCGATCGAGGCACCGATGCTGGCCATGGCTTTGGTGCGGTTTTCGTCAGCGGTCAGGTCGGTGACCAGAGCCATAACAGCGCTGGCAATAGCGCCGCCGCCCTGTAGCAAGCGGCCGATAATCAGCCCCCAGATGGAGTCGGCCAGCGCCGCGATCACCGAGCCGGCAATAAAAATCAGCAGCCCCGCGACAATCACCGGTTTGCGGCCGATTTTATCGGACAGCACGCCAAAGGGTATTTGCAGCAGTGCTTGCGAGCAGCCATAGGCGCCCAGCGCCAACCCCAGCAGGGCCGCACTGGCGCCGGTGTACTGAGCGCCATAGAGGCTCAGCACCGGCAGCACCATAAACAGGCCCAGCATGCGAAAGGCGTAGAGCGAAGCGAGCGCCGTGACGATACGGCGTTCAAACGGTGGAGCACTGGAAGCCACGAAAAGACCTTTACCGCGCAAAAGAGCGAAATTCTACCAGAGAATGGCCTGGGCTGCGGCGCTCTGTCCTTACACCAATTTGCCGTATAATGGCCGGTTTTGAACGTCCCACAGGTGACATCTTGGATACCATTTACGTACGCGGCGCGCGCACCCACAACCTCAAGAACATCGACCTAGACATCCCCCGGGACAAACTGGTGGTGATTACCGGTCTGTCGGGTTCAGGCAAGTCCTCGCTCGCCTTCGACACCCTCTATGCCGAGGGCCAGCGGCGCTATGTGGAGTCGCTGTCGACTTACGCGCGGCAGTTTTTGTCCATGATGGAAAAGCCGGACGTCGACCATGTGGAGGGTCTGAGCCCGGCCATCTCCATCGAACAAAAGTCCACCTCGCACAACCCGCGCTCCACCGTGGGGACGATTACCGAAATTTACGACTACCTGCGCCTTTTGTTTGCCCGAGTGGGCGAGCCGCGCTGCCCCGAGCACAACGCGCCGCTGGCAGCACAGACCGTCAGCCAGATGGTGGACACGGTGCTGGCCCTGCCGGAAGGGACCAAGCTGATGCTGCTCGCGCCAGTGGTGCGCGACCGAAAAGGTGAGCACTTACACACCCTGGAGCAACTGAAACGCGAGGGCTTTATCCGCGCGCGCATTGACGGCCTGCTGGTGGACCTGGACGACGCCCCCAAGCTGGATAAAAAGAAAAAGCACAACATCGATGTGGTGGTGGACCGCTTTAAAGTACGCGACGACCTGCAAATTCGCCTGGCCGAATCCTTTGAGACCGCCCTTAACCTCGCCGACGGCATTGCCGGCATCAGCTTTATGGACAACGAGGCCGAGGACCAGATGTTCTCCGCCAAGCACGCCTGCCCGGTGTGCGACTACAGCCTGAGCGAGCTGGAGCCGCGGTTGTTTTCCTTCAACAACCCCGCCGGCGCCTGCCCCACCTGCGACGGCCTGGGCGTGAAGCAGTTTTTTGACGAGAGCAAAGTGGTGCTCTTCCCCGAGGCCTCACTCTCACAAGGCGCGATTCGGGGCTGGGACAAGCGCAACATCTATTACTTTCATATGCTCAGCTCCATTGCCGAGCACTACCACTTTGATGTGGACACCCCCTGGCACACCCTGAAAAAAGCCCACCAGCAGGTGATTTTGCACGGCTCGGGCAATGAGTCCATCAACTTTCAATACGTGAATGAGCGCGGCGATGTTATCCAGCGCAACCACACCTTTGAGGGGGTCATCCCCAACCTCGAACGCCGCTATCGCGATACCGAGTCGTCCATGGTGCGCGAGGAGCTGGCGAAGTTTCTCTCCACCCAGCCCTGCCCATCCTGCGCCGGCACCCGCCTGCGCCGCGAGGCGCGCCATGTGTTTGTGGACGAGAAAACCCTGCCCGAAATCGCCAATATGCCGGTGGGCGACGCCTATGAGTACTTTCATGCGCTGGGCTTTACCGGCGCCAAAGCCGGCATTGCCGACAAAATCCTCAAGGAGCTGCGCGACCGCTTTCGGTTTTTGGTGGATGTGGGGCTTAACTACCTGACCTTGAGCCGCAGCGCCGACACTCTGTCGGGCGGTGAGGCCCAGCGTATTCGCCTGGCCAGTCAAATCGGTGCTGGCCTTGTGGGGGTTATGTACATTCTCGATGAGCCCTCCATTGGCCTGCATCAGCGCGACAACGAGCGCCTGCTGGGCACTCTCACCCACCTGCGGGACTTGGGCAACACCGTGATTGTCGTTGAGCACGACGAAGACGCTATTCGCCTGGCCGACCACGTTATCGACATAGGTCCGGGCGCCGGCGTGCACGGCGGTCAGGTGATTGCCGAGGGCACCGTCAAAGACATTATGGCCAACGAACACTCGCTCACGGGCCAGTACCTCTCGGGCGGCAAGAAGATTGCCGTGCCCGCCAAGCGCCACCCAGTGGACCCGAAAAAAATGCTGCGCCTGAGCGGCGCGCGGGGCAACAACCTGCAAAAGGTCGATCTGGCGCTGCCCCTTGGTCTAATGACTTGCGTGACCGGGGTGTCCGGCTCGGGCAAGTCGACGCTGATTAACGCGACCCTCTACCCGGTGGCCGCCACAGAGCTCAACGGCGCCACCACCCTCAAGCCGGCCCCGTTTGACAGCATTGAAGGCATGGACCAGCTGGACAAATGCGTGGACATCGACCAGAGCCCCATCGGGCGCACACCGCGCTCCAACCCGGCCACCTACACCGGCATTTTTACCCCCGTGCGGGATCTGTTTGCCGGTACCCCCGAGGCGCGCTCGCGCGGCTACAAACCCGGGCGTTTTAGCTTTAACGTCAAGGGCGGGCGCTGCGAGGCCTGCCAGGGCGACGGTGTGACCAAAGTCGAAATGCACTTTTTGCCCGACGTGTATGTGCCCTGCGATGTCTGCAAAGGCAAGCGCTACAACCGTGAAACACTCGAAGTGAAGTACAAGGGCAAAAACATACACGAGGTGCTGGAACTGACCATCGAGGAGGGCCGGGAATTCTTCGATGCCATACCGGCCATCGCCAGAAAACTGCAAACCCTGATGGACGTGGGTTTGTCGTACATTCGCCTGGGGCAGGCGGCCACCACCCTCTCTGGCGGCGAGGCGCAGCGCGTCAAGCTCGCCAAGGAACTGTCCAAACGCGATACCGGCAAAACCCTGTACATTCTCGACGAGCCCACCACCGGCCTGCACTTTGCCGATATTCAGCTGCTGCTGGATGTTCTGCACCGTCTGCGCGATCACGGCAACACCATCGTGGTGATTGAGCACAACCTGGATGTAATTAAAACCGCCGATTATCTCGTTGACCTCGGCCCCGAGGGCGGCAGTGGCGGCGGCCAGATCATCGCCACCGGCACCCCGGAAGAGGTGGCGGCCAATAAGCACTCCTACACCGGTCAGTTTCTCAAGACCATGCTCAGCTAGCGAGATTTGAGCCACCGGCTCAAGTCGCGTAGGGCCGCTGCCTGCCGCGTCGCACTGTGCTGGCCGGCCACGCAGCGGCTGGGGCTGGCCGTTGACACGCGGGCCTTTGCCAGTGCGAAGCCCGCCCCTTGCTGCTATAATGCCGCCTCCTCCAATGCAGAGGCTTGTTGTCGTATTGGTTGGCTGCCACAAGCGGCCAATTCAGGATGATCAGCCGGCGCGGGAAGGCGCAATCTCTGTGCCCGCAACCTGTTGGTTCGACCTGCCCGGTGTCATCCGGCCTCTGAAGATACCCTCTTTACAACCACAGGTAGAAGAATGGCTACATCAGATTCCAAGATTATCTACACCAAGACCGACGAAGCTCCGGCACTGGCCACCCAGTCGCTCCTCCCGATTATCGAGGCCTTTACCAAAGTGTCAGGCATTGGAGTTGAGCTGAAAGACATTTCCCTGGCAGGCCGTATCATTTCCCAGTTCCCCGAATACCTGACCGAGGAGCAGCGCCAGAGCGATGCGCTGGCCGAGCTGGGCGAGCTGGCGAAGCAACCCGAAGCCAATATCATCAAGCTGCCAAACATCAGCGCCTCGATTCCGCAGCTTAAGGCCGCCATCAAGGAGCTGCAGGACAAGGGCTACAAGCTGCCCGACTACCCGGCCGAGCCGAAAACCGACGAAGAAAAAACCATCGCCGCGCGCTACGACAAAGTCAAAGGCTCTGCGGTTAACCCGGTGCTGCGCGAGGGCAACTCCGACCGCCGCGCCCCGCCTTCGGTGAAAGAGTACGCCCGCAAAAACCCGCATTCCATGGGCGCCTGGTCGAAAGACTCGAAATCCCATGTGGCACACATGAGCGAGGGCGATTTCTTCGGCAGCGAAAAATCCATTACCTTGCCGGCAGCGACCACCGCCAAAATTGAGTTTGAAACCGCCGACGGCAGCAAGCACATCCTCAAGGGCGGCCTCGCCCTTCAGGCCGGCGAGATTGTCGACGCCGCAGTGATGAGTGCGAAATCCCTGCGCAGCTTCCTCGCCCAGGCCATCAAAGACGCCAAGGACGAAGGTGTGCTGTTTTCGCTGCATATGAAAGCCACCATGATGAAAGTCTCAGACCCGATCATCTTCGGCCACGCGGTCAGCGTGTTCTTTAGCGAGCTGTTTGAGAAATACAGCGCCGAGTTCAAAGAACTGGGCGTGGACCCCACTTATGGCTTTGCCGATGTGCTCGCCAATATTCAAAAGTTGCCAGCGGACAAGCGCGCAGCCATTGAAGCTGACATTAAATCCGCCTACGAAGCCGGCCCTGCAATGGCCATGGTCAACTCCGACAAAGGCATCACCAACCTGCACGTGCCCAACGATGTGATTATCGATGCGTCCATGCCCGCAGCGATTCGCTCTTCCGGCCAGATGTGGGGCCCGGATGGCAAGCTGCACGACACTAAGTACACTATCCCCGACCGCTGCTACGCCGGTGTCTATCAGGAGACCATCGCCTTCTGTAAAGAGAACGGTGCCTTCGACCCCACCACCATGGGCAGCGTGCCAAACGTGGGCCTGATGGCGCAAAAGGCCGAAGAGTACGGCTCGCACGACAAGACCTTTGAGATGAGTGCGGCCGGTACCGTGCGTATTGTCGACGCCGATGGCAAAGTACTGCTGGAGCAGAGCGTTGAGCAAGGCGATATTTTCCGCGCCTGCCAAGTGAAAGATGCTCCCATCAAAGATTGGGTAAAACTGGCCGTGAATCGCGCCCGCGCCACTGGCAGCCCGGCAGTGTTCTGGCTGGACAAGGCCCGCGCGCACGACGCCGAACTGATCAAAAAGGTCGAGGCGTATCTGCCCGAGCACGATACCGAAGGCCTGGACATTCGTACTCTGTCGCCGGTGGAGGCCACTCGCCTGTCGCTGCAACGCGCCAAAGACGGTGAAGACACCATCTCGGTAACCGGCAACGTGCTGCGCGACTACCTGACCGACCTTTTCCCCATCCTCGAGCTGGGCACCAGCGCCAAGATGCTCTCGATTGTGCCGCTGATGAACGGTGGCGGTCTGTTTGAAACCGGCGCCGGCGGCTCTGCCCCCAAGCACGTCGAGCAGTTCACCGACGAGGGTCACCTGCGCTGGGACTCCCTGGGTGAATTCCTGGCACTGGCGGCCTCGCTGGAGCACTACAGTCAGGTGACCGGTAACACCAAGGCCAGTGTCTTGGGCTCTGCCCTGGATAAGGCAACCGGCAAATTCCTGGATGAGAACAAGTCACCCAGCCGCAAGGTGGGCGAAATCGATAATCGCGGCAGCCACTTCTACCTGGCACTCTACTGGGCCGAAGCCCTCGCCAGCCAGAGCGACGATGCCGAGCTGGCCGAGCGCTTTGCCAAAGTCGCCAGCGATATGGCGAGCAACGAAAGCAAGATCATGGATGAGCTCAATGGCGCTCAAGGCAAACCCGTCGACATCGGTGGCTACTACCAGACCGACGACGCCAAGACCTCTGCGGCCATGCGCGCCAGTGCGACCCTTAACGCCATTGTCGACTCGCTCTGAGCGAAGCCACTGGCCCAAAGGCTAGCAACTCAAAAAGCCGGAGCTTGACTCCGGCTTTTTTGTGGCCGACAGATCGGTTTTTTCAATCATTTACCCACAAGAGCGCCGGTGTTTCTGCCTGCTCAGATTCGCTAAGGTAGGAAACGATGAAGCCAACAACACACAGGAGCAGTTATGGGTCTTTTGGTGGACGGACAGTGGAAAGACAAGTGGTATGACACCTCGGGAACCGGCGGCAAATTTGTCCGCGAGCAATCTCAGTTTCGCAATTGGATAACAGCCGATGGCAGTGCCGGCCCCAGCGGAGAAGCTGGCTTTAAGGCCGAAAAAGGGCGCTATCACCTGTACGTGTCTTACGCTTGCCCCTGGGCGCACCGCGCGCTGATTTTCCGGGCGTTAAAAGGTCTTGAAGACTGGATAGACGTATCGGTCGTTAACCCGCTGATGTTGGAAAATGGCTGGACCTTTGAACCGGACGACAAGGTGGTTCAAGATCCCATCCATGGGGCCGATTTTCTGCACCAGGTGTACACCGCCGACTCACCCGAGTTTACCGGTCGGGTGACGGTACCCGTCCTCTGGGACAAGCAAAGTGGGCGGATTGTGAATAATGAATCGGCCGATATTATCCGCATGCTGAACAGCGCCTTTGATGGCCTTGGTGCCCGCGACGGCGACTATTACCCACAGGCCTTGCGTCAGGAGATTGATACTGTAAACGACCGGGTTTACCACACAGTCAACAACGGCGTCTACAAATCGGGATTTGCCACCACCCAAGAGGCCTACAGCGAAGCCGTTCAGACCTTGTTTGAGTCGCTTGAGTGGCTGGAGGAGATTCTCTCTCGTCAGCGCTATTTAACCGGTGAAAGGGTGACGGAGGCAGACTGGCGACTCTTTACCACCTTGATACGATTTGATGCCGTGTACCACGGTCACTTCAAATGTAATCTAAAGCGCATTACCGACTTACCAAACCTGTGGGCTTATACCCGAGAGCTCTACCAGTGGCCAGGCGTGAAAGAAACGGTTCATTTCGATCACATTAAGCAACACTATTACCGCAGTCACACCATGATCAACCCGACTGCCATTGTACCTGACGGCCCAATTCTGGCGCTGGATACGCCCCACGGCAGAGAGTAAAGCTTACCCCACAAACACAAAAAGCCGGCAAGCCGGCTTTTTGTGTTTTGAAGAGAAAAACCGGTTTTACTCGGTTTCTGCCTCTTCAGCAACGGCATTAGCCGGACGATCCACCAGCTCAACATATGCCATGGTGGCATTGTCGCCGGCACGCAGACCGCACTTCAAAATGCGCAGGTAGCCACCCGGGCGAGACTCGTAACGCGGACCCAACTCGGCGAACAGCTTGCCGACTGCTTTTGGGTTACGCAGACGAGCGAACGCCAAACGGCGGTTTGCAACGCTGTCTTTCTTGGCCAAAGTGATCAAAGGCTCGGCGAAACGACGCAGCTCTTTGGCTTTTGGCAAAGTAGTTTTAATCAGTTCATGCTCAACCAGAGACGCGGTCATGTTGCGAAACATGGCTTTGCGATGCGAACTGTTACGATTCAGTTGACGGCCACTATGACGATGACGCATGACGCTAAATCCTTCACTTATGATTGCTTCACAGCAATCGCGTTAACCCGCGCCACGCGCGGGACTGTATGAATTAGTCTTCGTTGCGCAGGCTGGCCGGGGGCCAGTTTTCCAAACGCATACCGAGTGACAGACCGCGCGAGGCGAGTACGTCTTTAATCTCGGTCAGAGACTTTTTACCCAAGTTCGGTGTCTTCAGCAGCTCCACTTCTGTACGCTGAATCAGATCACCGATGTAGTAGATGTTTTCCGCTTTCAGGCAGTTGGCTGAACGAACAGTCAACTCCAGATCATCCACCGGACGCAACAGAACAGGATCAATGGCCTCTTCTTTCTCTTCCGGCTGAGACTGCTTTTCGCCTTCCAGATCAACAAACACGGCCAACTGCTGCTGCAGGATGGTCGCGGCGCGACGGATAGCCTCTTCCGGATCGATGGTACCGTTGGTCTCCAGATCCAAAATCAGCTTGTCCAGGTCGGTGCGCTGTTCAACACGAGCGCTATCGACACTGTAGGCTACTCGACGTACCGGGCTGAACGAAGCGTCCAACTGCAGACGACCAATCGCACGGCTTTCGTCTTCTTCTTGACGACGGGCATCAGCGGGCTGATAACCGCGGCCACGAGAAACGGTCAAACGCATGCTCAGGGTGGTGTCACCAGTGATGTTGGCAATCACGTGATCGGGGTTTTTAATCTCGATGTCGTGATCGACCTGAATATCGCCAGCAGTGACCACACCCGGACCTTTTTTGGTCAGAGTCAGAACCGCCTGATCCTTGCCGTGCATTACAACGGCTACGCCTTTGAGGTTGAGGAGGATTTCAATCACATCCTCGCGAACACCCTCGATATCGCTATACTCGTGCAATACACCATCGATCTCGGCCTCGATAATGGCACAACCGGCCATTGAAGAGAGCAGGATACGACGCAGCGCATTGCCCAAAGTATGTCCGAAGCCGCGCTCGAGCGGCTCCAGCACGACTTTTGCGTGAGTCGGGCTGTTTTCGGTTACGTCGATATGACGTGGAGTCAAAAATTCGTTTACTGCAGTCTGCATAGCCACACCTGTTAACGGTTAATCCCTTACTTGGAGTAAAGCTCTACGATAAGGTTTTCGTTGATTTCAGCCGGCAAGTCGCTGCGATCGGGAACGCGCTTGAAAGTGCCTTCCTTCTTCTCAGCGTTAACTTCAACCCACTCCACATCCGCGCGCTGACCAGAAAGGTTCAGAGCGTTTTGAATACGGAGCTGGTTTTTCGCCTTGTCACGAACTGCAACAACATCACCTTCTGCTACCTGGAAAGATGCAATGTTGACGGTTTTGCCGTTAACAGCAATTGCCTTGTGAGATACCAGCTGGCGCGCTTCAGAGCGAGTCGAGCCGAAGCCCATGCGGTAAACCACGTTATCCAAACGGCACTCAAGCAGCTTCAACAGGTTTTCACCGGTTGCGCCCTTACGACGGGCAGCTTCTTTGTAGTAACCGCGGAATTGCTTTTCCAGTACACCGTAGGTGCGACGTACTTTTTGCTTCTCACGCAACTGAACACCGTAGTCCGACAGGCGGCCGCGACGCTGGCCGTGCTGACCGGGAGCGGTTTCCAGTTTGCATTTTGAGTCCAGCGCGCGAGCACCACTTTTCAGAAAAAGGTCGGTACCTTCGCGACGGGACAGCTTACAAGTTGGTCCAATATAACGTGCCATTAGTTTGCCCCCTTACACTCGACGTTTTTTCGGCGGACGACAGCCGTTGTGTGGAATCGGCGTCACGTCTGTAATGTTGGTAATCTTGTAGCCAACATTGTTCAGGGCGCGAACGGCAGACTCACGGCCCGGTCCCGGACCTTTAACTTCTACGTCAAGGTTCTTCAGGCCGTACTCTTTAGCGGCTTCACCGGCACGCTCTGCCGCAACCTGGGCGGCAAAAGGGGTGCTCTTACGAGAACCGCGGAAACCTGAGCCACCTGAGGTTGCCCAGGTCAGGGTGTTACCCTGGCGGTCAGTGATCGTTACGATCGTGTTGTTAAAAGAGGCGTGGATGTGTGCTACACCGTCCGCTACCTGCTTTTTAACTTTTTTCTTGGTCGTGGCTTTATTACCTGGCTTGGCCATAGCAATCTCTTCCTAACTGTTGTTACCGTACTTTGAATGTGGGCGTAAGCGTCTATTACTTCTTGATAGGCTTACGCGGACCTTTGCGGGTACGAGCGTTAGTCTTAGTACGCTGACCGTTGACAGGCAGGCTGCGGCGGTGGCGCAGGCCACGGTAGCATCCCAAGTCCATCAGACGTTTAATGTTCATAGACACAACACGACGCAGGTCACCCTCAACGGTAAACTTACCTACCTCATTACGAAGCTGGTCAACCTGCTCTTCTGACAGAGAGCCGATTTTCGCATCTTCAGCAATGCCGGTAGCAGCGCAGATCTGCTTGGCAGTAGTCCGGCCTACCCCGTAGATATAAGTCAGGGATATAACCGCGTGTTTGTGGTCTGGTATGTTTACACCAGCAATACGGGCCATTCAAATTACTCCAGTAACTCTAAAATTGCAGCGTTGACGTGGTATTCACACCACCCCTGACGCACATGATAAAAAGGCGCGCAAGGATAGCGATAAATCCACAAAAAAGCAATAGCCTGACGATTTCTCGCCAGACGACAGTCAACGCCCCCTAGGTGCAAGCCAGCTGAGAATGAGTCTCTGTGTTCAGCTGGCGAAAAAGGTGGCACATAATGCCACCTCTTTCGGCCGATAGGCGGCAAGCCGCCCACCGTCTTGCTTAGCCTTGACGCTGCTTATGACGCGGCTCGGCGTTGCAGATTACCCGCAGAACACCGTTGCGACGTACCATTTTGCAGTTCCGGCAAATCTTTTTAACAGAAGCACGAACTTTCATGATCCTACCCTTAAAACTCGGGTTAGCGAGCGTTGCCGCTGCCGTACCCCTTCAAGTTTGACTTCTTCATCAGTGATTCATACTGATGCGACATCAAGTGAGCCTGTACCTGGGACATAAAGTCCATTACCACCACTACCACAATGAGTAGCGAGGTACCGCCCAGGTAAAATGGCACGTTAAAGGCCACTACCAGGAACTGCGGCATCAGACAAACTACCGACATATAGATAGCGCCAATCACCGTAAGACGGGTCAAAACACTATCGATATACTTGGCCGACTGCTCACCGGGACGAATCCCCGGAATATAAGCACCTGATTTTTTCAGGTTATCCGCCACTTCTTTCGGGTTAAACATCAACGCCGTATAGAAGAAGCAGAAAAAGGCAATCAGGCCGGTGAACAAAATAATGTTCAGAGGCTGGCCCGGGCCAATAGCCAGAGCAAAATCCTGCAGGAAGCTGCTGACCGGGCCATCGCCACCCTCGCCGAACCACTGCGCAATAGACGCTGGGAACAGCAAGATCGAGCTGGCAAAAATCGCCGGAATCACACCCGCCATATTGATCTTCAGTGGCAGGTGGCTCGTCTGGGCCGCGTAGGCCTGACGGCCCTGCTGGCGCTTGGCGTAGTTCACCGTAATACGGCGCTGGCCACGCTCAATCCGGACAATCGCCCAGATAACCGCCAAAGCCACAACACCGATGATCAGCAACATCAGAATGTGCAAATCACCCTGGCGCGCACTTTCAAAGGCCGCACCAATGGCCGTCGGAAAGCCGGCAACGATACCCGCGAAAATCAGCATGGAAATACCATTACCGATACCGCGCTCGGTGACCTGCTCACCCAGCCACATCATAAACACAGCGCCGGTGACCAGAGACACAACAGCGATAAAGTAAAACGCTATTGTCGGCTCCCCACCGTAGGCAAAGCCAGAAAAGCTGACCGCCATCGCCATGGCCTGAACTGTAGCCAAAATGACCGTGCCATAACGGGTGTACTGGTTAATCTTGCGACGACCAGCGTCTCCCTCTTTTTTCAGCTGCTCCAGTGACGGCGTCACTGCGGTCATCAACTGCATGATGATCGAGGCCGAAATGTACGGAAAGATCCCCAGCGCCAGAATACTCATACGCTCAAGGGCACCGCCCGAGAACATATTAAACAGGCCAAGCACCGTTCCCTGATTCTGATTAAACAGATCAGCAACCCGATCCGGGTCAAGCCCAGGTACCGGAATGTGGGTACCGATTCGGTAAACCACTATTGCCAAAAACAGAAAACGAAGGCGAGCCCAGAGCTCGCCCAATCCTTTTTGATTTGCTAACGGCAGATTACCGGGAGTTGCCATTGGCACCTCTTACTCTTCGACTTTACCGCCCGCCGCTTCAATGGCAGCTTTGGCGCCTTTAGTCACAGCCACACCTTTGACTGTAACGGCTTTGGTCACTTCACCAGAGGCAAAGATCTTCGCACGCTTGATGTGCGAACCGATCACGTCGGCTTGCTTCAAGGTTTCCAGATCAATCACTTCGGCATCAACCTTGTTCAGCTCGCTCAAGCGAACTTCGGCAGTTACCCGGCCAATGCGTGAGCTGAAGCCGTACTTCGGCAGACGCTTCTGCAAGGGCATCTGACCGCCCTCGAAACCCGGCTTAACTGTACCGCCTGAACGGGACTTCAAACCTTTGTGACCACGACCGGCGGTTTTACCCAGGCCGCTACCAATACCACGGCCAACACGCTTTTTGCTATGGGTGCTGCCGGGAGCGGGACTCAGCGTATTAAGACGCATGTTACTCTCCCTCTACCTTGATCAGATAGTTCACTTTGTTAATCATGCCACGCACGGAAGGAGTATCCTCCACTTCCACGCTGTGACCGATGCGACGCAGTCCCAAACCAGTAACACAAGCCTGATGGTTTTTCAGTCGGCCTGCGGTACTCTTGATCTGAGTCACTTTAATCATTTTCTTAGCCATGCTCGTATACCGCTTTCCAGAAATCGGGCAGTGCCGATTAGTTCAGAATATCTTCTACGCTCTTACCACGCTTGGCGGCAACAGACTCAGGAGAAGCCATTTCTTTTAGCGCTTTAAAAGTAGCGCGAACCACGTTAATCGGGTTGGTAGAACCGTAGCACTTGGCCAAAACGTTCTGTACACCGGCAATTTCCAACACAGAGCGCATTGCACCACCGGCAATAACACCTGTACCAGGAGAAGCCGGCTGCATATACACTTTAGAGGCGCCGTGGCGACCCTTGGTGGCGTACTGCAGTGTATCACCGTTCAGATCAACAGTGATCATGTTACGGCGTGCTGCTTCCATTGCTTTTTGAATCGCAACAGGCACTTCACGCGCTTTACCGCGGCCGAAACCTACTTTGCCGTTACCGTCGCCAACTACGGTGAGGGCGGTGAAGGCAAAGATACGACCACCTTTAACAGTCTTGGCAACACGATTGACTTGTACCAGTTTCTCCTGGAAGCCTTCGTTGTTACCGTCTTCTTTCTTAGTAAAAGCCATGTCTTTACCCTTAGAATTCCAGTCCAGCTTCACGCGCGGCATCAGCCAATGCCTTTACGCGACCGTGATATTTGAACCCACTGCGGTCAAAGGCAACCTGAGTAACACCAGCGGCTTTGGCTCGCTCTGCGATCAAAGCGCCTACGGCTTTGGCAGCCTCAGCATTACCGGTGGCACTGCTGCGCAGTGATTTGTCCAGTGTTGACGCGCTCGCCAAAACGCTCGCACCATCCTGGTCAATAATTTGTGCATAAATATGACGTGGCGTGCGGTGAACGGTCAGGCGGTTAACGCCCAACTGACGGATCTTGGCACGGGCACGGCGTGCACGGCGAAGACGAGATTGCTTCTTATCGCTCATAACCTAGCCCCTACTACTTCTTCTTAGCTTCTTTACGACGTACATTTTCGTCAGCGAAGCGTACACCTTTACCCTTATAAGGCTCTGGCGGACGAAGCGCGCGGATCTCCGCGGCCACCTGACCGAGCAACTGCTTATCAGCGCTCTTAAGTACGATATCGGTCTGGCTCGGAGTTTCCACTGTGACACCTTCTGGAACGGTGTAATCCACAGGGTTAGAGAAACCCAAAGACAGGTTTACAGTATTACCTGCAGCTTTAGCACGGTAACCAACGCCGACCAACTGGAGCTTTTTCTCAAAGCCATCAGTAACGCCAACCAGCATGTTACCCACCAGAGCACGCATAGTGCCCGCCAAAGCGATAGATTCCTGCTTGGCACCACCGTCACGGGCAGAAAAGCGCAGGACATTGTCCTCTTGCTTAACTTCTACCGCATCGTGAACGGTCAGAGCCAATGTGCCTTTGCTGCCTTTTAAGCTAAGTTCTTGCCCTTTAAGGGTGACATTAACAGCAGCTGGCACTTCAACCGGACTGTTTGCAACTCGTGACATGATTCTTCCCGTTAGAATACTGTGCAGAGGACTTCACCACCAACGCCCTGGGCGCGTGCGGCACGATCAGTCATGACACCTTTACTGGTCGAAACGATGGCAACTCCGAGGCCGTTACGAACACTCGGCAGCTCGGTCTTACCAGCGTAGTTACGCAAACCAGGACGACTAACGCGGTCGAGCTCCGCGATAACTGGTTTACCTTCAAAATACTTCAGCTCAATAGTCAGCTCGGCTTTAGAGCCTTCGCTTACTGAGTAACCTTTGATGTAGCCTTCTTCTTGCAGCACTTTGGCAACGTTCGCCTTGAGCTTAGAGGACGGCATGGTCACGTCAGTCTTACCAACTTGCAGCGCATTACGAATGCGGGTCAGCATATCTGCCAACGGATCTTGCATACTCATCTGAACCTGCTCCTATATGTGGGCCCGAGCTTACCAGCTCGCCTTAACCAGACCCGGGACATCACCACGCATCGCCGCTTCACGCAGCTTGTGGCGGCAAAGACCAAACTTACGATAAACACCGTGCGGACGGCCAGTTACACGGCAGCGGTTGCGCTGGCGTGCAGGGCTTGCGTCACGAGGCAGTTTCTGCAACTTGGTTTGCGCTTCCCACACTTGCTCTTCAGATGAAGCAGGGCTGGAAATAATCGCTTTCAGTTCAGCGCGCTTGGCAGCGTACTTCTGAGCCAGAAGTGCGCGTTTTGCTTCGCGTGCGATCATAGATTTTTTAGCCATGTCTCTACCCTTAGCCTTTGAACGGGAAGTTGAACGCTTTCAACAAAGCGCGACCTTCTTCGTCTGTACGTGCTGAAGTGGTGATACAGATATCCAGACCACGGAGCTTGTCGACTTTATCGTAGTCGATTTCCGGGAAAATGATCTGCTCACTCACACCCATAGAGAAGTTACCACGTCCATCAAACTGCTTCGGGCTGATGCCACGGAAGTCGCGGATACGAGGAATAGAGATCGAAATCAGACGATCCAAAAACTCGTACATGCGATCTTGACGCAGAGTCACCTTACAACCGATCGGCCAACCGTCACGGATCTTAAAGCCGGCAATAGATTTGCGCGCTTTGGTAACCACAACTTTCTGACCAGCGATCTTTTCCAGGTCACCGACAGCGTTCTCGAGCACCTTCTTATCGCCCACAGCTTCACCCACACCCATGTTAATGGTGATCTTGGTGATGCGCGGCACTTCCATTACATTCGCCAGACCCAACTCTTCTTTCAGTTTGGGAGCGATATCTTTGCTGTATACTTCTTTAAGCCTAGCCATGTCACTTACGCCCCTACGGCTTCGCCACTGGATTTGAAGACGCGAACTTTCTTATCGCCCTCAACCTTGAAGCCAACACGATCAGCTTTTCCAGTAGCCGCGTTGTAGATAGCGACGTTGGAAACATGAATAGCGGCTTCTTTCTCAACAATGCCACCAGGCACGCCCATTTGCGGGTTCGGCTTCTGGTGCTTCTTGACGATATTGATACCTGCGACGATCACTTTGTCATTGGCCAAAATGCGAGTCACTTTGCCCCGCTTGCCTTTGTCGCGACCGGCGATAACAATCACTTCGTCATCACGTTTAATCTTGCGCATTTGTCTGCCCTCGACTCTCCAACTCTGCCGAAGTGCTTAAAGCACTTCTGGTGCCAGAGAAATGATTTTCATAAATTTCTCGCCACGCAACTCACGAGTTACGGGTCCGAAAATACGCGTACCAACTGGAGCATCCTGGTTATTCAGCAGCACAGCAGCGTTGTCGTCGAACTTGATCAATGAACCGTCCTGACGACGTACACCGCGCTTGGTACGTACCACTACCGCCTTCATCACCTGGCCTTTTTTCACCTTACCGCGAGGAATAGCTTCCTTTACGGTAACTTTGATGATGTCACCCACGGCTGCGTAACGACGGTGGGAGCCGCCAAGCACTTTGATGCACTGCACGCGACGAGCGCCGCTGTTGTCAGCTACATCTAAGTAGGATTCTGTTTGAATCATCGTCCGTCTCCGAAACTAATCTATGTCGCACGAAATCGTTAGATTTCAGTTGCGCGCTCTTCAATTTTCACCAAAGCCCATGACTTGCTTTTCGACAGCGGACGTGACTCAGCGATGGTCACGGTATCGCCCATCTTGGACTCGTTGTTTTCGTCATGCGCTTTCAGCTTGGATGACTTACTCACGTACTTGCCGTAAATCGGGTGCTTAACGCGACGCTCGATCAAGACTGTGATGGTCTTATCCATCTTGTCGCTGACCACTTTACCAGTCAGTGTACGAGCCAGTTGTTCTGTCTGAGCCATCGTTAATTACCTGCCTTTTGTCTAAGCGCCGTTTTGATGCGAGCAATATCTTTACGAGTCTGCGACAACAAGTGAGTCTGGTTCAACTGACCAGTAGACGCCTGCATACGCAGCTTGAACTGCTCTTTCAGCTGGGCAAGCAACTCGTTGTTCAGCTCTTCAACGGACTTTTCCCGGAGTTCTGAAGCTTTCATCACATCACCGAACGTTTAACGAATGTTGTAGTAATAGGCAACTTTGCCGCGGCCAGAGCAAAGGCTTCACGAGCCAGCTCTTCGCTTACGCCGTCCATTTCATACAGGACTTTGCCAGGGCAAATTTGTGCCACCCAGTATTCGACGTTACCCTTACCTTTACCCTGACGAACTTCCAGAGGCTTTTCGGTAATTGGTTTGTCCGGGAATACTCGGATCCAAATTTTTCCGCCACGCTTAATGTGACGAGTCATAGCACGACGGGCCGCTTCGATCTGACGTGCTGTAATACGACCGCGACCAGTCGCTTTCAATCCAAAGTCGCCAAAGCTAACTTTGGAGCCGCGATGGGCCAAACCGCGGTTGCGGCCTTTCTGTTGCTTGCGAAACTTCGTACGCTTCGGTTGCAGCATCTTGCGTACCCCTTACTTAGACTTTGAGCCTTTTTTCTTAGACGCAGCTTCGGTGGTTTCAACATCACCGATGATCTCGCCTTTGAAAATCCAAACTTTCACGCCAATGATACCGTAGGTAGTTGACGCCTCTGCGGTGTTGTAGTCGATGTCCGCACGCAGGGTATGCAGCGGTACACGACCTTCGCGGTACCATTCGGTACGGGCGATCTCGGCACCACCGAGACGGCCGCCCACCTGAATCTTGATGCCTTCAGCACCCTGACGCATGGCGTTTTGTACGGCGCGCTTCATGGCACGACGGAACATAACGCGACGCTCGAGCTGCTGAGCAACACCCTGGGCAACCAGAGCCGCATCCAGATCAGGCTTGCGAATTTCTTCAATGTTGATGTGAACAGGCACGCCCATTTTCTGGCTTACTTCAGCGCGCAGGCGATCCACATCTTCACCTTTCTTACCGATCACAATACCCGGACGGGCCGTGTGAATGGTAATGCGAGCGGTGTTGGCCGGACGCTCAATATCAACGCGGCTAACAGATGCATTCGCCAGTTTGTCCTGAATGTACTTGCGTACTTCCAGGTCGTTGTTCAGCTTGTCTGCGTACTCATCACTGCCAGCATACCAAGTAGAGGTATGGCTTTTGACAATACCCAGACGAATACCTGTCGGATGTACTTTCTGACCCATAACGCCTACTCTCTTACTGATCGGCTACTTTTACAGTGATATGACAAGTGCGCTTGATAATGCGGTCAGCACGACCCTTAGCGCGCGGCATAATGCGTTTCATGCTCATGCCTTCGTCTACAAAAATCGTAGACACTTTCAGCTCGTCAATATCAGCACCTTCATTATGCTCGGCGTTTGCAATTGCAGACTCGAGCACCTTCTTAATAATCGCAGCGCCCTTCTTCGGACTAAAAGTCAGAGTATCAAGAGCTTCTTCAACGCCTTTACCGCGAATCTGGTTTGCCACCAAACGCGCTTTTTGCGCCGACAGTCGAGCACCGCGTAATTTTGCTGCTACTTCCATCGTTTAACCTCGTAGGCACTAGCGCTTAGCGCTTTTTAGCTTTCTTGTCAGCAGCGTGACCGCGATAAGTACGGCTTGCTGCGAACTCGCCCAATTTGTGCCCAACCATCTCTTCGTTGATCAGGACCGGCACATGTTGACGCCCGTTGTGTACCGCCAGAGTCAAGCCAACCATCTCCGGAAGAATCATGGAGCGGCGAGACCAGGTTTTGATCGGGCGGCGATCATTTTTTTCGATCGCTGCTTCGACCTTCTTAATCAGGTGAAGATCGATAAAAGGACCTTTCTTCAGTGAACGTGGCACTGTTGCTTCCTCTTTTGGTTGTTAGGTCGTCAATTAGCGCTTGTCGCGACGACGAACAATCATCTTGTCGGTACGCTTGTTCTTGCGCGTTTTGTAACCCTTAGTCGGAGTACCCCAGGGTGAAATCGGATGACGGCCACCAGAGGTACGACCTTCACCACCACCGTGCGGGTGATCAACCGGGTTCATGGCAACACCGCGAACAGTCGGGCGTACACCACGCCAGCGCGTTGCACCAGCTTTACCCAGCGAGCGCAAGCTGTGCTCACTGTTAGATACTTCACCCAGCGTTGCACGACACTCGGTCAATACACGGCGGGTTTCACCGCTGCGCAGACGCAAAGTGGCATAGACACCGTCGCGAGCAACCAGCTGAGCAGAAGTACCGGCAGAACGGGCAATTTGCGCACCCTTACCAGGCTTAAGCTCTACACAGTGAATAACGCTACCCACCGGGATGTTACGCAGCGGTAGAGCATTACCCGCCTTAATAGCGGCCGCGTCACCAGACTCAACTTTGTCGCCCGCCTTCAGACCTTTCGGCGCGATGATGTAGCGACGCTCACCGTCGGCATAACACACCAGAGCGATGTAAGCAGTACGGTTAGGATCGTACTCGATACGCTCTACGGTTGCGGCAATACCATCTTTGTTGCGACGAAAGTCGATCAGACGATAGTGCTGCTTGTGACCACCACCAATGTGACGAGTGGTGATGCGACCGGCGTTGTTACGACCACCAGTACGCGACTGCTTTTCCAACAGGGGCGCGTAGGGCGCACCTTTGTGCAAGTCCGGATTAACGACGCTTACTACAAAGCGGCGACCGGGCGAGGTTGGTTTACGTTTTACAATAGCCATTGCAACAATCCCCTTACTCAGCTACCGCAAAGTCGATATCTTGACCTTGCTCGAGGCGCACGTAGGCTTTTTTCCAGTCACTGCGCTTGCCGAGACCGAAGCGCGTACGCTTGGTTTTGCCTTTCACATTCAGAATACGCACCTGCTCAACTTTTGCGTCGAACAGCGCCTGAACGGCGGCCTTCACTTCCAATTTGGTAGCATCGGCGGCAACTTTAAACACCACCTGATTACCAGTTTCGCCAGCGGCAGCTGCCTTTTCGGAAACCACCGGGCCTAACAAGATTTTATAGATGCGCTCTTGATTCATCCCAGGATCTCCTCGAATTTCTTCATCGCAGGCACAGTCACTACCACCTTGTCAAAGCGAATCAGGCTAACCGGATCAACACCAGCGGCATCGCGTACGTCGACCTTGTGCAGGTTGCGCGACGCCAGGTACAGACCTTCGCTGACCTCTTCGGTCACAATCAGCGCTTCAGACAGGCCGTACTGACCCAGCTTTTGCACCAGCGCTTTGGTTTTCGGAGCTTCAACATCAAACTCCTCAACAACCACCAGGCGCTCCTGACGATTCAACTCTGACAGAATGCAACGCAGTGCAGCGCGGTACATTTTCTTGTTCAGCTTTTGCTCGAAGTTGCGAGGCTTGGCCGCAAAAGTAACACCACCGCTGCGCCAGATCGGGCTGCGGATAGTACCGGCACGCGCACGGCCAGTACCCTTTTGACGCCAGGGCTTCTTACCGCCACCAGAAACTTCTGAACGGGTTTTCTGGGCCTTGGTACCCTGACGGCTGCCAGCCATATAGGCGACAACGGCCTGATGAACCAGGTCCTGATTAAACTCTTTACCGAAGGCTACCTCAGATACTTTCAAGGTACCGTTGGCGCCGCCGGGAGTAACAATATTTAATTCCATGGTCGATTCCCCTCGGACAATTAAGCGTTGCTGCGCGCTTTAACTGCTGGACGCACAATGACGTCACTTCCGGGAGCTCCCGGAATGGCACCTTTGACCAACAGCAGATTGCGTTCGGCATCAACTCTAACCACTTCCAGGTTTTGAACGGTTACACGCTCAGCACCCATATGGCCAGACATCTTTTTGCCCTTAAAGACGCGACCCGGAGTTTGACACTGTCCGATAGAACCGGGCGCACGGTGAGATAGAGAGTTACCATGGGTAGCGTCTTGCATATGGAAGTTCCAACGCTTCACAGTACCTGCAAAACCTTTACCCTTGGAGGTGCCAGTAACATCCACAATCTGGCCTGCCTCAAAAGAAGCAACCGTCAGTTCGCTACCAGCATCGAAATTTTCTTGGGAGTCGTTACGCAATTCCCACAGACCACGACCAGCCTCATTGTTGGACTTCGCGAAGTGACCTGCAGCAGCCTTGGTAACACGGGAGGCACGACGAGACCCTACGGTGACTTGCACAGCGCTGTAACCGTCGGTTTCTACATTCTTAACCTGAGTGACGCGATTGGGAGAAACCTCAATCACAGACACGGGAATGGAAACACCATCATCGGTAAATATACGAGTCATGCCGCTTTTGCGGCCGACAATACCAATCGTCATTTTACTAACCTCTTAGTGTACGGGGCTCTTACCCGCTATGGCCGCCCATTTCAGAGCGTTACACAAGCCGGACAAATTGTGTTGTCCGGCCAAACATTTACAAGTTTTTAGCCGAGACTAATCTGAACCTCAACGCCTGCAGCCAAATCCAGCTTCATCAGGGCATCAACGGTCTTTTCAGTAGGCTCAACAATATCGAGCAAACGCTTGTGTGTACGAATCTCGTACTGATCGCGCGCATCTTTGTTTACGTGCGGAGAGATCAATACAGTGAAGCGCTCTTTACGAGTCGGCAGCGGAATAGGGCCGCGCACTTGGGCGCCTGTGCGTTTAGCGGTCTCAACGATCTCCTGAGTAGAAGAATCGATAAGCTTGTGATCAAAAGCCTTCAGGCGAATCCGAATGCGTTGATTCTGCATGTGAACCAAACTCCAATAATTACTTTAAAGAACATTCCATCTCGGCAAAGCCACCGGGGCCCGTGCAAAATGGAGGCGCAATCTTAATGATCGGCCAACCGCCTGTCAACTGGATTTGAGAAAAAACTGTTAATTTTTTAACCAGGGAAGAAAAACCCCACAGAACCCGGTCGAGCCGGCGGCATCGACCGGTCGAAGGCGCGCAATTCTACCGGCTTTCGAGCCAATAGCAAGAGCCCGGAAGCAAAGCGAGAAGCCCCGCAGCCCTTAGCCGCTCATCGGGGGCCAGAGCGAGAAAACAGCCTATATAAAAGAAGCAAGATTCACCGGCAAGGCCTTGGGCGCCGGCAGGCGCCCAAGGGAAGGGGAGGAAGTCAATCAAGCGATCGCAGTACAGTCTCCACCATTTTCTTGGCATCGCCAAACAGCATCATGGTGTTGTCCTTAAAGAACAGCTCGTTCTGGACGCCGGCGTAGCCAGCCGCCATCCCACGCTTCACGAACAGCACCGTCTTGGCCTTTTCCACGTCCAGAATGGGCATGCCATAGATGGGGCTGGCAGGGTCAGTCTTGGCAGCGGGGTTCGTGACATCATTGGCGCCGATAACAAAGGCCACATCGGCCTGCTGAAATTCGCTGTTGATATCCTCAAGCTCAAACACCTCGTCATAGGGCACATTGGCCTCCGCCAACAGAACATTCATGTGCCCAGGCATACGCCCGGCCACCGGATGAATGGCGTAACTGACCTTGACGCCCGCCTTTTTCAGCTCGTCCCCCATTTCCCGCAGGGCATGCTGCGCCTGGGCCACCGCCATACCGTATCCGGGCACAATAATGACACTGCCAGCGTTCTTCATAATAAAGGCAGCATCTTCGGCACTGCCCTGCTTCACCGGCCGGTCCTCCACCCCGCCGCCGGAGGCAGCCGCACTGGAGTCACCCCCAAAGCCGCCGAGTATGACGTTAAAAAATGAGCGGTTCATCCCCTTACACATAATGTAGGAGAGAATGGCGCCTGAGGAGCCCACCAGGGCGCCAGTAATGATCAAGGCGCTGTTGTGCAAGGTAAAACCAATACCGGCCGCGGCCCAGCCCGAATAGGAGTTGAGCATACTGACCACCACCGGCATATCCGCGCCACCAATAGGGATAATAATAAGAAAGCCGAGCACAAAGGCCAGCGCTACCAGCGACCAGAACACCCAAGGGCTTTGATCCAGGCAAAAGTAAATCACCAGCGCCAGGGCGCCGAGCCCCAGCAGGGCATTCAACGCATGCTGGCCGGGAAAGACCACGGGCCTGCCCGACACCAACCCCTGCAGCTTGGCAAAGGCAATGACAGAGCCAGAGAAGGTGATCGCCCCAATCATCGCCCCCAGGCTCATCTCAACCCGGCTGGCGATAAAGATCTGGCCGGCCGTGTCCAGCAACCCAAAGGAGGCGGGGTTGGCATAAGCGGCGCCCGCCACGAGAACGGCAGCCATGCCCACCAATGAGTGAAACGCCGCCACCAGCTGGGGCATAGCGGTCATGGCGATGCGCGAGGCAATCAACAGCCCCACTGCACCACCGACAATCACCGGGCCGATAATCCAGCCGTAAGAGGTGATCTCCGGACTGAGAATCGTGGTGCCAACCGCGATGGCCATGCCCAGCATGCCCATGATATTGCCGGCACGCGAGGTTTCCGGCGATGAAAGGCCCCGCAGAGCGAGGATAAACAGTACCGCCGCCACCAAATAGGCAAACGACGTCATATTGGCTTGTAGTTCCATGCTTTGCCCCCGTTACTTCTTCTTTTTATACATAGACAGCATGCGCTGCGTCACCGCAAAACCGCCGAAGATATTCACCGAAGCCAGGGCCACAGCGACGCAACCGAGAATCTTCGCCTGACTCATGTCGGCAGGCCCGGCCGCGATCAGTGCGCCGACTACGATCACACTGGAGATGGCGTTGGTCACCGCCATCAAAGGCGTGTGCAGAGCCGGGGTTACACTCCAGACCACGTAGTAGCCAACAAACACCGCCAACACAAAAATGGACAACTGAGAGATAAAATCGCCGTGCATAGCGGCCTCCTATTTATTGTCAGCAAATGCCGGGTGGGTCACCCGACCCCCATGGGTCAAGGTGGTCGCCGCCAGGATCTCATCGTCAAAATCAAGCGCCAGACTCACCCCATCCTCGGTTTGCAGCAAGGGCGTGAGAAAGTTAAGCAGGTTTTTCGCGTAGAGCGCGCTGGCGTCGGTGGCGATCCGGCCGGGGACATTGAAGTGACCCACGACTTTGACGCCCCCCACCTCCACTACCTCACCGGGGCGCGAGGCCGTGCAGTTGCCGCCCTGCTCTACCGCCAGATCCACAATGATGGAGCCTGGGCGCATGCTGGCCACCATGTCGTCATTGACGAGTGTCGGCGCCTTGCGGCCGGGAATCAGAGCGGTACAAATAACAATGTCTTGGGATTTGATGGTTTCGGCCACCAGCTCCGCCTGGCGGCGCTTAAAATCTTCGCTCATTTCCTTGGCGTAGCCGCCGGCGGTTTCCGCCTCTTTAGTCTCCTCAGATTCAACCATCACGAAGCGGCCACCGAGGCTCTCCACCTGCTCTTTGGCCGCCGGGCGCACATCGGTTGCCGAGACAATCGCCCCCAGACGCTTAGCCGTGGCTATCGCCTGCAGCCCGGCCACACCGGCGCCCAACACCATCACCTTAGCCGGCGCCACGGTACCGGCTGCCGTCATCATCATGGGCATGGCGCGGTCGTACTCAAAGGCGGCATCCAGCACCGCCCGGTAGCCGGCAAGATTACTTTGGGAGCTGAGAACGTCCATGCCCTGAGCGCGGGTAATACGTGGCACGAACTCAAGCGCCATGGCGGTGATCCCGACGCCCGCGTAGGCAGGCACAGAATCGGGGGCGTTATAAGGAGAGAGCACGGCCAGAAGCAGCGCACCTTTGGGGATCAGCGCCAGTTCATCCAGCTCACCCTCACCCGCCACAAGCGGGCGCTGCACCTTGAGCACGATGTCTGCACCACGGTAGACAGAGGCAGGATCAGCTTCGATACTGGCGCCAGCCGCCCGGTAGAGCTCATCCGGCAGGCGGGCAGCCATACCGGCGCCAGCCTCAACCACCACTTCCAGCCCCATACCCACATACTTTTTGACAGTATCCGGCGTGGCCGCCACCCGCGTTTCGTGGGCACGACGCTCCCTTGGTACGGCTACTTTCATAGTCTTACCCTCTATTTTTATAATCAGTTGAGTTATATGAATGTAGGCACCGGCTCAGGGATGCGCAAGCGCCCGCATTAAAAAGGAGGCCTAGACAACAGCGCCTATTTTCCAGGGGTTGAATTCGGCCTCACCATAGCCAAGCTCTTCGCTCTTGGTCTGCTCGCCCGAGGCGATGCGCAGCAGCGTCTCAAATATCTTCTCACCCAGGCTTTCCAGGGTTTCGTCGCCATCGACCACCGAGCCACAATTAATATCGATATCGTCGCGCATGTGATGATAAATAGCCGTATTGCTGGACAGCTTGATACTCGGCACAGGCTTGTAGCCAAACGCCGAGCCGCGCCCGGTGGTGAACGCAACCACATTGGCACCCGAAGCCACCTGCCCGGTCACCGACACCGGGTCAAAGCCGGGGCTATCCATAAACACCAGCCCCTTTTGCGTCACAGGCTCGGCGTAACGATAAACGGCCGTCATAGTGGTGGAGCCGCTCTTGGCTTGCGCCCCCAGAGACTTTTCCAAAATGGTGGTCAGGCCGCCGGCCTTGTTACCCGGCGAGGGATTGTTGTTCAGTTCAAAGCCGTGAATGCTGGTGTACTCTTCCCACCAGCGAATGCGCTCAAGCAACTGTTCAGCCACCTCGGGGGTGGCCGAACGCTGGGTGAGGAGGTGTTCGGCGCCGTAGATTTCCGGTGTTTCGGAGTAGATGACCGTGCCGCCGTTGCGCACCAGGATATCGCCCGCCACGCCCAGCGCCGGATTGGCGGTGATACCTGAAAAGGCATCGGAGCCACCGCACTGAACAGCGAGCGTCAACTCGGAAGCCGGGCATTTTTCGCGCTCAAACCGGTTCACCAGCGGCAGCATCGCCCTGACCTCGGCCACACCCTGCTCTACCGCATTGCGGGTACCGCCGACGGTTTGAATATTGTAGGCCTTGAAACACTCGGATTCAGTCAACCCCGCCTGGGAGAGCACCCGGTCCACCTGCATGGTTTCACAGCCGAGTCCCACCAGCATCACCCCACCAAAATTGGGGTGAGCGACGTAACCCTCAAAGGTACGCTGCAGTAGCTCATAGCCTTCACCTTCAGCACGCATGCCACAGCCGGACTCGTGAGTCAGGGCAATCACGCCATCCACATTGGGGTAATCATCGAGCGCACCGGGGTAACTGAAAACCGAGGCAATCTGCTTGGCCACTGTGGCCGAGCAGTTGACCGTGGTGAGAATGCCAATGTAGTTGCGCGTACCCACCTTGCCGCTGGGGCGCCGAAAACCCATAAAGCTGGCGCGCTGCGCCTCAGGCACCATATCGGTGGCCACCGCATGGCGGCAAAACCCGTAATCTTTGGCAAAGTCGCCCACGATACAATTGTGTGTGTGCACATGGGCACCGGGGGCGATATCGGCGGCCGCATAACCGATAAACTGACCGTATTTGATGACTGCCTCGCCTTGGCGGATAACATCCACGGCTACCTTATGCATCTCACCGATGGGCTCAACCACCTCAAAGACGCGGCCGTCAACCGTCAATTGCTCGCCGGACGCAATGTCCGCAACAGCGATGGCGACATTATCCTGCTGATGCAAATGAATCAGTTTACTCACGACCACCTCTATTCGTCTTCTCATACCCTCGATAGCAAGAACTATCGCTTTTAACCATGAATTGCAATTTACCAGCTAATTGGTCAGACCGCAATAAACTTTTGGTATGACTGAAAAACCCTTATATTGGCTTGAGCAAAAAATGCAGGCTTGCTAGAATCGATCGGTCACACTTCTTATATTGCAAAGCAGGGCACAACAAACGACATGAACGTATCTCTGGATGCCGGCAGGCTCGCCGGCGGACGGCTGTACCAGCGGGTCGCAGAGCAACTGGCCGCCATTATCTCCGAGGGCGAATACTCGCCCGGCTCTCGCCTGCCCGCCGAGCGCAAGTTGGCGGAGCGCTTCGAGGTCAGCCGCCCCACCATTCGCGAGGCCATTATTGCCCTTGAACTGGCGGGCTTTGTCGAAGTGCGCGGCGGCTCGGGCGTGTATATATGCGATGGCGAGAGTGACAAACTCGCCAGCACCAATCTGGACGTCGGCCCTTTTGACATTCTGGAAGCCCGCATCCTTTTTGAAGGCGAGGCTGCCGAGCTCGCGGCCAAGAAAATCACCGAACAAGAGCTGGCCGAGGTGCGCGAAGCCCTGGAGGACATGGTCACGGAGAACGAAGGCGAACCCATCTGCGAAAAGGCCGATGAGCGCTTTCACATGCTGATCGCCCGCGCCACCAAAAACGACGCCATTGTGTCTGTCTGCAGCCACCTGTGGGCGCTGCGCAACAGTTCGCCGGTGTCCGCCCGCATCTTGGAAAAAGTGCGCCAAGCCGGCTCCAAGCCCCGAATCGAAGAGCACCACGCTATTCTGGAGGCCCTGGAAGCCCGCGACGGAGCCGGCGCCCGAGCGGCTATGCGAGAGCACTTGACCCGCGTGATCCAGCAATTGCTTGACGCTACCGAGGCCGAGGCCGTGGAAGAGGCGCGCCGCGCCGTGATGCACAACCGCGAGCGATTCAACCTGATTGGCTAAAAGTGCTGGCATCACCTCTCGGACAAATGTCTGACAAAAAGCCGGGTTTGGTAATACCAAATTCGGCTTTTTTACGTTAGTCTTAGGCCAACCGACAATAACAGCACCCAAAGAGGTCTACTATGCCCGAGATCACCCGCCGCGGCGCCCTGAAAGGGCTAGCTGCCCTGCCGCTTGCCGGCTGCGCCAGCGCACCCAGCACCAAGAGCACCAGGTCGACCACCGCCCCTTGGCACCTGGCTGACGAAATCGTCGCCAACACCACCATTCCCGCCTTTCCCGACCGGGCCTTCTCCATTGTGGATTACGGCGCAAAAGGCGATGACTCCACCGATTGCACCGAGGCTTTTGCCAAGGCCATCGCCGCCTGCCACGAAGCGGGCGGGGGCCGGGTGGTGGCACCCAAGGGCACCTTTCTCACCGGGCCGATTCACCTAAAGTCCAATGTGAACCTGCATTTGGAAAAGGGCGCTACCATCGCCTTTTACACCGATCCCAAGCGCTTTTTGCCGGCCGTCTTCACTCGCTGGGAAGGGGTGGAGTTTATGGGCTACTCCCCACTGATATACGCCTTTGAGCAAGAAAACATCGCCATTACCGGCCTGGGCGTGCTGGACGGACGCGCCAACCTCACCACTTGGTGGCCCTGGAAAGGCAATGAAGAATGGGGTGTGGCCGGCTACCCCAGCCAGAAAGAGGGGCGCGACAAACTCTTTGCCGAAGCCGAGGCTGGCGTACCGCCGCAAGACCGCCACTACAGCGAGGGCTACTATTTTCGCCCCCCGTTTGTACAGCCCTACCGCTGCCACAACGTGCTGATTGAAGGAGTTAAAATCATTAACGCGCCCTTCTGGCTACTCAATCCTGTGCTGAGCGAAAACGTCACCGTTCAGGGGGTTACCCTGGAAAGCCTCGGCCCCAACTCCGATGGCTGCGACCCCGAAAGCTGCAAAAACGTGGTGATCGAAAACTGCTACTTCGATACCGGCGACGACTGCATTGCCATTAAATCCGGTCGCAACAACGATGGCCGGCGGGTCAACACCCCCACTGAAAACGTGGTGATCCGCAACTGCCAGATGCGAGCCGGCCACGGCGGCGTGGTCATTGGCAGCGAGATCTCCGGCGGCGTGCGCTACGTGTTTGCCGAGAACAACACCATGAGCAGCCCGGATCTTGAGCGCGGCTTTCGCATCAAGACCAACTCGGTCCGCGGCGGACTACTTGAACACCTGTACATGCGCAACTGCACTATCGGTACGGTCAAGGATGCCATTGTCATCAACTTTCACTACGAGGAAGGCGATGCCGGCAACTTTGACCCTACCGTCCGCCACGTGGAGATTCGCAACTTAGTGTGCGATCAGGCCAACCGGGTTTTCCAGGTCAGAGGCTTTGACCGCGCCCCCATTCAGGACCTGCGACTGATCAATTGCCAGTTCAAGCAAGCCGATGATCCGGGGGTGATCGAAAACGTCGACGACCTGACCCTGCACAAGGTCAGCATCAACGGCAAGCCCTTTCGACTCACATAGTCAAAAAGACCAAAAGCGGCCCGACCAATTGCGGGCCGCCCCTTCCGCAAGCGGTTACCACGTTTTCACTGAGCCGCGCCGTCACATAATTCAACCTTTTTTATCGGCGAAATTCGGGCGGTAAAAGCCCATATTTTGTACTATAACTCTTAAACACTTACCCATCCTGGCCTCTAAATTGGTAATGCAGGAAGTATTGATTGGTTTACCAATTTGTGCGATTATCAACCCGCTAACATAAAAATTGGTCAACGCAATAATTTTTTAGCTCACAAACAACCATCGGAATGGGGATAGAATAATGAGAACTCCTAGCGTAAAACCACTGGCAGTTGCGATTGCCTTAGCAGCCGTTGCCACGTCTTCTTATGCCCAAGAAGACAATGGCGATGCAGGTATGCTTGAAGAAGTCGTCGTTACCGGCTTCCGGGCCGCTCAAGCAGCGGCTCTCGACATCAAGCGGGAATCTGCGAACAGCGTTGAAAGTATCATCGCTGAAGATGTGGGTAAGATGCCCGACCTGAACCTTGCAGAATCCCTGCAACGCCAACCAGGTGTGGCAATTACCCGTGAAGGCGGTGAAGGACGTAACATTACTGTCCGCGGCCTTGGCCCCCAATATACCCGCGTCACGCTCAATGGTATGGAAGTTCCCGCGAGCAGCGGCGGCCTGGATTCATCCGGTGGTGTAAACCGTGGTCGCTCCTTTGATTTTAATGTTTTCAGTGCAGACCTCTTCCGCCGCATGGACATCAACAAGAACCAAGTGGCCAGTATCGAGGAAGGCGGCCTGGCCTCGACGGTGGAATTGTATTCCATGCGCCCGCTGGACAACGCCGGGCTGTCCGCCACCGGCTCACTCCAGACCAATTACAACATTCACACCGGTGAAACGGACCCGCTTTTGTCTGGCGTGGTGAGTACTTCTTTTATGGATGACAAGGTAGGCGTTTTGCTCGGCGTGAACTACGCCAAGCGTAACGTACACCAAGAAGGCTTCGGCACCGTACGCTGGACGGGCCCCGCAGATAACTTTCGTGGGAATGACCCTGCAGGCTATGGCTGGGGCGATAACCCTGATGTCGTCATTAACGGCACCCCTAATCCAGGAGCCAACTACCCAGACTATCAAGACATTCAGGCGCAATACCCCAACCTGAGCCCGCTTGACTACATGTGGGCGCCGCGTTTGCCGCGTATGGATTCTTTCAACCACGAGCAAGAACGAACCGGTGTTTTGGCGGCCATTCAAGCTCAGCCTACCGACAAGCTGGACATGAACTTAAGTCATATGCGCTCTGAGCTTGAGTCCGACGTCTATTCATACAACTACTTTGCCCAGTTCCGTAACCTGCACAATTCAATCGTCCCAACAGAGGTGACTTTAGACCCATCCGGCCGCTACATAGCGGCGGGCACCTTTAACAATGTTGAGCCTCGCTCCGAAAGCCGAGGCCAATTTTCTACGAGTGAATTTACGCAAACCGTTGCCAATGTAAGCTATGAGTTTACTGACGCGCTTACACTGGATGTCATGCTTGGTACGGCTGAATCTGAGCATAACGAGCAGCAGTATCGCTACAACTTGACCGCGACCGAAGGCCACACGTTCAGCTACTCCTTTTTGGAGGACTCTGACATAGCAGAAATGGATTTCGGGTTCGATATTCTTGACCCATCGAATTACGTCTTTACCGGCCCAACCCACCGGGATGAAACGGTTAAACGCGAAAACCAAACCTTTAAAGTCGACTTAACTTGGGAGTTCGATGATAACGGCTCTAACCTGATGGTCGGTGTTATTGCCAACGAGCGCTCGATTGATTCGCGTTTTACCGATGACGCAGCGAATTTAACATCACCAAACGCGCCAAGTGCAGCAAACACCAACAGCCTGTCTGATGTTGTGGATAACTATGGTGACGGCATCGATGGTCCGAGCGGCTTCCCCACCAACTTCCTTGTTGCTGATTTCGACGTAGTTCGTAACGAATACAATGCCGGACAATGGAATGCTGAACCAAACGACAGCAACACCTATAAAGTGTCAGAAGACACTATGGGTGCCTATGTCGAAGGTAACTACTTTGTCGGCAACTGGAGACTGAATGGTGGCGTTCGTTTCGTTGAAACTACGGTAAACGGTAACAAGAGCCTTGAAGGCGAGCAAAGTTACACCAATACACTGCCCGCTATTAACGTGACTTATGAGCCGATTGAAGACCTCTTGTTCCGGGCTGCATACTCACAGAATATTGCTCGTCCAAACCCCCAGAACCTCGCTGGGGCATTCAGCTATACCCCCATTAATGGCAACTTCAGCGTAGACAACCCCGGCCTGAAGCCGGAAAAAGCGGACGCGATTGATCTTGCAGTTGAATGGTATTTTGCTCCGGAATCGTATGTCGGCTTGGCGTTGTTCCAGAAAGAAATCTCTGATGCAATCACCACGGTTTCCAGAGAAGGGACCCTTTCGCCGGTCTACCAAGCGGTCATCGCTCAGGATCCGGTGTATGACCCAACCGATCCGGCGTATGATGCCAGTGCAATTCCACCAGATAGTGTTTGGAACATTTCTGAGTCCACCAATGCCTCCGAAGTTGATGAGATCAGAGGTGTAGAGATTGGCTTCAACTATGTCTTGCCGATGGGTATTGGCTTCCTTGCGAATTACACCCACATCGACAGTGATGCCCTGATTACCGGACTGTCAGAGAACTCCTACAACTTGGGGGCCTTCTACGAGAATGATACATGGGCGGCAAGAGTTCTGGTCAATAGCCGTGATGACTATATTACAAGTTACTCCGGCTCCAATGCGAATGCTGAAGAAGGGACCACTGGGCCGACCCGCGTGGACTTCTCTAGCTCTTATGCTATTAATGAGCACTTTGCGCTGACTCTGGAAATCATCAACCTGACCAACGAAAAGGAGCGTTTGTACACCACTGGACCTGTGGGCGATCAAAACCTGGTTCGTGAATACAACACAACCGGTACAGAAGTGCTGTTTGGTATTCGTGCCAGCCTCTAGTGTCAAATTGCTGTCTTAAGTAAAACGCCGGCATGATGCCGGCGTTTTTTTGCCCGTAAACTTTTTGGCCTTACCGTGTTCGCACTCAGGACAATGATAGACAAGACATCCACCGGGATGAAGTGCGCCATGGCAGCAGTGGTTAGACTTTCCACGGCAAAATAAGCGGAACAGGGAGTTTCGCCAAGGAAAGCGGAGGATACCTTATCCGCTGTCCGGTAAAGGCTGGCAGCAGGTTCAAACTGTAAAACCATAACACCTTGGGAGAAACCAATGAAAACACTGTTCCGAGCGCTGACAGTTGCGGCTTTAGGGTTGGGCTTGTTGGCTGCAGCACACGTAAACGCCGACAACGACACCGATACCACCGACGACTGGGCCATGATGGATGAAATCCTGGCCGGTATTGAGCTACCAAACATCCCTGACCGGGAATTTGTCATTACGGATTTTGGCGCAGAGGCAGGAGGAAAAAAAGATGCCCTGCCAGCCATTAAAGCCGCCATCGATGAGGCAGTAGCTGCCGGCGGGGGGCGGGTGATCGTACCTACGGGTACTTTTTTATCCCAAGGACCGATTCACCTAAAAAGCAAAATTGACTTGCACCTGGCCAAAGACAGCAAAATTTTGTTTTCCGCCAAAACCGAACATTACCTTCCCATTGTAAAAACCAAATGGGAAGGTACGGAGGTGATGGGTTATTCGCCTTTGGTCTACGCTGCTAAGGTGCATGATGTCGCAATCACCGGCCCAGGAATGCTGGATGGCAACGCCAAGAGCCAGTTCAAGAAATGGCATAAAAAGCAGGATGATGATATTCACACATTGCGCACTATGGGTGCCACCGGCGTACCACTTGAGCAGCGCATTTTTGGCGAGGGCACATATTTGCGCCCGGTGTTCGTGCAATTTATGGACGCCGAGCGTGTGCTACTGGACGGCTACAGTATCATCAACGCGCCCTTCTGGATTAACCACTTGGTGTACACTCAGTCGGCCACCGTGCGTAACCTGAAGGTGGACAGCCACTTCCCCAACAATGACGGAATCGACGTGGAATCGAGCTCCAACGTCTTGGTGGAAAACAATTACTTCCGCACCGGCGATGACTCGGTGGTGGTGAAATCTGGTCGTGATTTGGATGGCCGCACGATTGGTATCCCCAGCACCAATGTCGTGGTACGCAATAATGATATGGGTGGCGAGGACGGCATTGGCCTGGGCAGCGAAATGTCCGGCGGTATCAAAAATGTGTTTTTTACCGACAATGTCTTGCGCCAAGGCTTGTCGGCCTTCCGCTTTAAATCCAATTTGGATCGCGGCGGCTTGGTGGAAAATATACGGGTACGCAATTTTACAGTGGAATCCTTTGACACCTTGTTCTGGTTTCAGATGTATTACCCCAGCAAGCTGGGTTTGAACTTCCCCTCCACTTACCGCAACATCGTCTTTGAAAATATTGAGGTAGAGAGTGCCGGCACCTTCTTGGAAGTCCACGCCCCCGCTGCCGCCCCCTTGGAGGACGTCACCTTCAAAAATATTGTGGTCAAATCCGTCGAGACACCCTTGATTCTGGAAAACGCCAAAGACCTGCATTTTGAAAATGTACAGATTGGCGACCAAGTAGTGAATGGCAACTTAAGCTGGCATGCCAAACAGGAATAGCGCTCGAAGACCAGGCACTCCCGCAAGAAGTGAGAGGCCGCGAAACGCCCCAGACTCTCGGCGCTAAAAGCCGAAGTTACCCTCAACCCCATTTTTGGGATTACAGCCAGCCCTCCTGGAGAGCTGGCTGTGAGGTGTCCCAGCTGATCTTCCAGTGCAGGCCACTGGAGCCCGCCTAAAACTCAAATACACTGCGATAACGGAACCGCTCTGAGCTCATTTTTACCCCTTTCAACACCAGACCGACCGAGCTATACTCAAACCGGTAAGGCCAATAAACTGCCAAGGTAAAACAGATCATAGACATTAACTGACCGAGCGCGTGTTGCTCTGCAAATGCCCAACCTCTGGATACGTCAATGAAATACGCTTTCTCACTACTCTTGTCACTATTTATTATTTCAAATCAGTCACTTGCCCAAAATCCTCTCGATTTTGGCAGTGACATTCGCACCGCCGACCCCTCGGCTCATGTCTGGCCGGACGGACGCCTGTACCTCTACACCTCGCACGACGAAGAGTGTCAACTGGACTTTTGGATGAGAGATTGGCATGTATTTTCGTCGGAGGATTTAGTCAATTGGACTGACCACGGTGCTGTACTGAGCGTAGAGGAATTGAGCTGGGCGGACAACTTTGCCTGGGCGCCCGATGCGGCCTACAAGAACGGTAAGTATTACTTCGTCTTCCCGGCAGGTACCGGCTTCAAAGACCGTAAGAACCCGGAGAACAGCACCAAGTGGATGGGCATTGGCGTTGCGGTCAGCGACTCCCCTACCGGACCGTTCAAGGATGCCATTGGCGGGCCGCTCTGGCGCGAGCCCTACGCGAATGATCCAGCCCTGTTTATCGACGACGACGGCAAGCCCTACCTGTATTTTCACGGTAAAGACTTTGACTACTACGTCGCCGAGCTTGAGGATGATCTGCTCAGCGTCAAAGGCGATTTTATCAAGATGGACATGGGTGGCTACGAACCAAAAATGGAAGGCCCCTGGGTGTTCAAGCGCGAGGGTCGCTACTACTTCACCATGCCAGAGAACAATCGGGTGCTGACTTACTATATGAGCGATTCGCCCACCGGCCCCTGGGACTACAAAGGCGTGTTTATGGAGCAGGAGCACCAGAGCAACAACCACCACTCAGTGGTTGAGTACAAGGGCGAGTGGTTACTTTTCTACCACCGCTGGCTTGAGACGCCCGAGTCCGACTGCAAAGCGCGCAAACGTCAGCGCCACAGCGCCGCTGAATTCATCGAATTCAATGCCGATGGCACAATCAAGCCCGTCCAGCGAACGGCGGAAGGCGTCGCCGACTTTGCCAATCGCATTAAGCGGAATTAACGGTCAGAGCATCGCCCGGTGGTTAGGGGATGGTTGCAGCTAGGCATAACATGGGCTCTTCTTTGATGATGGGCCAAACCGTCGCGCTTATACACGCCATCGAGATGTGGATTTGAACGCCAACCAAAAATTGGTAATACAGAAGCAGTTGTCTGGTTTACCAATTTATGCCATTATCAAACCACTGGCATTAACCATGTGGGTCGACGCCATTGATCAAACCGACCGACACGGATTCCGGTTGCACTCACACCGAGGAGATGGGAGATCATCAGGAGTTAGCCTAACAACCAAAGTGTCCGCCCTAGGGGCCGACTTTTGCTGTCAGCGCTTACTCCTTTAGGGCACTAAGAGTCTCGTCAATCTCCAAATGTTTTTAAGTGACAATGGGCATCGCAAAGGGTGCCCATTTGTTATCGGCGCCCGGTTGCCAGCGGAGTCTGCTTCGTCATCAACCTTTATTTAGAGCGCCGCAATAGAAAACCATGGCAGCCGGGAGAGTCCTTTTCACCCGGCAAGACAGAGCACTGGGGTGAAGGCTGGCGCCCGACCTGACCTCCCATCCTCTGTTTGTATCGCTAACCGTGCATCAATAAAAACAGGTAACTACTATGCCCAAACATGCATCTGTCGCAGCGCTGATCGCGCTGAGTTCGCTGACGTTAACCGCCTGTCAAAAATCGGAAACGCCCACTGCGCAAAACCCTACCGTTTCCACTGCAAGCAGTGCCGAGAGTACCGACAAAAAAACGTCAAGTATCGCCCGTATTACTCTGAGTAATCCCTCCGAGTTCTCGCGCGACGACGAACCCTATATGATCAGCTTTGACGAGCTGGGTATGGCGGCTGCAGACTCGGCAGCACTTGGTTTTGTGCATAACGGCGAGCCAATCGCCAGCCAGCGCATCGACCGCGATGGTGACGGCGAGTACGACAGCCTGTTTACCCTGCTGAATATCCCCGCCGCCGCTCAAATTACTCTGGAAGTACACGACGACATAGAGCCCCCGCAAGGGAAAAAGCGAACACAAGCTGAAATTTCCCACAAAAGCGGCGGCGCCTGGGAGGAGGACCCGGAAAAGCCGGGCAAGCAGGTGTATGTGGGCGGCGAATTTATCAATGTGAACGAGCTGACGCCGCCGCCTCAGCACGATGATCACTCCTACTTCATTCGCTACGAAGGCCCGGGAATAGAATCGGACCAAGTGGGCTACCGGATTTATCTCGATCGCCGCAACGGGTTTGATATTTTCGGTAAGAAAACCCACGACATGGTGCTGCAAAACATCGGGCAGGATGGGTTTGATTCCTATCATGAACTGTCTGACTGGGGCATGGACATTCTCAAAGTCGGCAGCTCAGTGGGGGCCGGCGGCTACGGCTACTGGGACGGCGAGAAAGTCGTGCGCGTCAGCGATGTCGAGGGCTGGGATACCAAAATTCTGGACAACGGCGAGCTCTACTCATCGTTCAGCATCGACTACAAAAACTGGAAGATTGCCAACAGTACACTGAACCTCAAGGCCAGTCTCTCCATGCACGGCGGCAGCCGCTTGGTGCATACGCGTCTGGAGCTGAGTCAGCCTCTGGACAACCTGGCCATCGGCCTGGTCAAACACCCGGGAACCGAGCTTATCGAAGGCAATGTCGATATTACCGGTAAGGCCTACACCTATGTCGCCAGCTGGGGCAAGCAGACCTTGAACGACGATCACCTGGGTATGGCCCTGCTGTTTCGAAACGCCGACCGGGATGAACAAACCACGGACGAGCACAACTATGTCTCGGTCATGGACGCTGCCGGTGAAGACGTGGATTACTATTTCCTGGCGGCTTGGGAGGGTGAAATCGACGGCCTGCAATCGCGCGAGGACTTTGTCCGCTACCTGGAACGCGAGGCGGAAAAGCTCACCTTACCGCTGCGCGAGAGTGTGACCACCGCTCACAGTGAAGCGCAAAAAATCTACCCCATAGACGCCGCACAAGCGCTCAACTGGAGCAAGCGCCTGGCCGACTCCGAGCTGGAGCGCAAGACGCTCAGTTACCACCACGACGGTTGGGACGTTAACCGTGAACGCGACCCCAAGTTTGAGTACGACATTGTCGGCCTGCTGCCTATGGCCTACGACGAGCTGAACAAGGTGGCTCCCGCCGATGACTACGCCCAGGTGATCACCAAGGTGACCGGCAGTTATATCAATGACAAAGGCGAAATCGGACGCTACAAACTCAGCAACTACAACATTGATTCTGTCGCACCTGGGCGCAACCTGCTGCGCCTGTATGAGCAAACCGGCAAAGAAAAATTCAAAATCGCCGCTGACACCCTGCGTGAACAATTGGAACATCACCCGAAGACCACAGAGGGCGCCTTCTGGCACAAGCAAAAGTACGACAGCCAGCTCTGGCTGGACGGCGTCTACATGGGCATGCCGTTTCTCGCTCGCTATTCCGTGATGTTTGAAGACGGTGCCAGTCTGGAAGAAGTCGCCAAAGAATTTGAACTGACGCGCAAGTATCTGCGCGACCCGAACACCGGCCTTTACTACCACGCCTGGGACGAAAAAAAGCAACAGGCCTGGGCCGATAGCGAGACTGGTTTATCCGGCTACTTCTGGGGCCGGGGCATGGGCTGGCTGGCAATGGCGCTGGTGGACACACTGGAGATCATCCCCGCCTCCGAAACCGAAATTCGCGAACCGCTGCTCGATATGGTGAAGGAGATGGCAGCGGATTTGAAAAACTACCAGGATGACAAGACCGGTACCTGGTGGCAGATCATGAACATGCCCAACGCCACCGGCAACTATCGCGAGTCCAGTGCCACGGCCATGTTCACCTACTTCTACGCCAAAGCCGTTCATCAGGGTTATCTCGGCGAGGAATATCGCCCCGTGGCGCAAAAGGCCTACGACGGACTGGTACGCGAGTTTATTACCGTACACGCCGACGGCAAAATCAGCTTAACCAATATTTGCTACGTGGCCGGCCTCGGCTTTGGCCGCGACGGTAGCTACCATTACTACATGAGCGAGCCGGTCTATGAGAATGACCCCAAGGGCACAGGCCCCTTCATTCTCGCCGGCGTAGAAATGCACAAACTTCTGCAACCGTAAGTGGAGATGCAATGAAGATTATCGAAGAACGTTTTGCCGTTCACAAAGACGACTACAAACACTACGACACAGAACAGCTGCGCAAGCACTTTCTGATTGAAAACATCTTCGCGGCCGACGAAGTGCTGTTCGTCTACACCCACTATGAGCGTATCATGGTCGGCGGTGCTATGCCCGTGAACACCACAGTGGCCCTCGAGCCGGTGTACCAGCAAAAAGCCGACTTCTTTTTACAGCGTCGCGAACTCGGTGCCATCAACGTCGGCGGTAAGGGCGCCATTACCGTAGATGGCGAGCGCTTTGAGTTGGGCACCAAAGAAGCTCTGTACATCGGGCGCGGTGCGAAAGAAGTGCTTTTTTCAAGTGAGAACGCGGCGCAGCCTGCCAAGTTCTATCTGAATTCGGCCCCGGCGCATCACGCCTACCCCCACAAAAAGGTGGGCATGTCCGATGCGAAAGTACTGGAAATGGGCTCGAGCGATACTTGCAACGAACGCCGCATTAACCAGCTGCTCATTGCCGACGTGGTAGAAACTTGTCAACTGCAAATGGGCATGACCGAACTGCAGCCCGGCAGCATCTGGAACACCATGCCGGTTCACACTCACAGTCGGCGTATGGAAGCCTACTTTTATTTCAACATCCCCGAAGAGCAGGCGGTGTGCCACTTTATGGGCCCGGCCGATGAAACCCGCCACATCTGGGTGGGCAATGAGCAAGCGGTGGTCTCACCGCCCTGGTCCATGCACTCGGGGGTGGGCACGGCCAACTACACCTTTATCTGGGGTATGGCCGGTGAAAACCTCGACTACACGGATATGGATTTTCACAAACCCCACACGCTGAAGTAACCGCTCAACACAGGAACGACTATGTCTACCGAACTATTTTCACTGCAAGGCAAGGTGGCGCTGGTGACGGGCGCCACTCACGGGCTGGGCATGGCCATGGCCATGGGGCTGGGTAAAGCAGGCGCCACATTGGTCATCAACGGCCACTCGTCCCAGGAAAAAGTCGACGCAGCCCTTAAAGAATACCGTAGCGCGGGAATTACCGCTCACGGTTACCTGTTTAATGTCACCGATGAAACTCAAGTCAATGAAGCCATCGCCACCATCGAGAGTGATGTTGGCCCCATCGATATTCTGGTCAACAACGCCGGCATTATTCGCCGCACTCCTCTGCTGGAAATGCCTCTGACCGAGTGGGAAGAGGTGATCAAAACCGACCTGACCGGTGTGTTCACCATGACCAAGCCCGTCGCCGCCCGGATGGTAGAGCGCGGCGCTGGCAAGATCATTAACATCTGCTCGATGATGAGCGAGCTGGGACGCAACTCCGTGGGTGCTTACGCCGCCGCTAAAGGCGGCCTGAAAATGCTGACCCGCAATATGGCCACCGAATGGGCAAAATACAATGTGCAGGTCAATGGTATCGGACCCGGCTATTTCGCCACCAGCCAGACCGAGCCGATTCGCGTGGACGGTCACCCGATGAACGAGTTTATTATCAGCCGCACGCCCGCCGGGCGCTGGGGCGACCCAGAGGATCTGCAGGGCGCAACGGTATTTCTCGCCTCCAAAGCCTCCGACTTTGTCACCGGCCAGATTGTCTATGTCGACGGGGGTATACTCGCCACCATTGGCCGGCCGGCCAATGAAGCCTGAGCATCGCATCGGCGGCCCTAAACCTGAGTATCCCATGCTTGGGTGAAGGTCGCCGACCACACCTAAGCACGAGGCAGGCTTACCCACTTTACGGGCGTCGCGTCAGCTTGCTGCGATCAAGTGCAGAGTTTTTCTAGAGCACCGGAAACAACCGGCTCGGGTTTTCCAGTTTGATAACCTGACAGAGAGGCCTTTGCGGGTGCCGCCGATCAGACAGATCTTCCAGTCGCAAAGTGCCGTCGGTGTGCATGGCCTCAAGACCCGCGCTCAGCCGCTCAATCAGTTGGGGCTTCTTGTTGGTCACCACAGGAAAGCTCGACAGCGGATAATAGATCAATAAATTGGGCACGATGCTCAAGGATTGGGGATCGCTTGCAAACTTCTGGATAATGGACTCGCTTTCCTCGACCCCCAGCGGTAGATAATCGATGTCGCCAGCCTCCAGCATGGCCACCAATTGCGGTAGATCCTCCGCACCGGTCACCGGCAAACCATTGGCTTCATAGACCCACATATCCGGCCAGTCACGCCCCTGACCGGCCTCCTTGTGCCGCAATCCTGCAGCATCGTCGATACCCGAGAACTCCTCCAACCTGTCACGACGCACTACCAGGTTACGGTAACCCAGTAGCCCTCCGGAAATGGGCACCGGAATCAACGTCAGGTCTTCCTCGGGAAAATCCAGATAGGGGGTGGGGACAATGTGGATACGCTCACCCTCAGTGAGCTGCTGGCGCCAGGTGCCGGCGGCCAATGGTTCGCTGGAAACTGCCAGCTGGTAGGGGCCAAACTCGGCGCGGGTGCGCTCGAGCGCGGCGGTAATCACCTCTACTTCGCGCTGCGCCCTGCCCGGGGCATTGCCCCCGACCCAAAGCACATACTCGGGCCCCTGAGTGTCATTGGTAGCAGCGGCGCTCAAGGGCAAAACCAATAGCAGCAAAACGCCGAGGCAAAGGCGCGCAAGGGAATTACGACTGTTCAACATAGAGTCCGGTCCACCTTATTCTCCCACCTCCGTCGCGCCGGTCGGCATTGTCGTACTGGAAAGCCAAAGTCCAAACGAGCTTGCAGCCCGCTGCCGCGCAAGCGCCTGCCTTAAACAAACGGCATTTGCAGCTCGGCACTTGGCCTTCCAAAAGGCCGGGGCTTGCGTAGCGCCCGGCAGAAACTCTCAAAGAATATCGAGGTGGCGCCAATCATAGCATAGGGGCCAGCCCCTGGGCCTAGCGCCGTCCACGGGAGACCAAAATCCTCATCGGAATAACAATTTAATACACATATTCCAAAATAGTACATTCGCGCCAGCTCCCGTCAAACTTGGCCCGGCGCGAAGTCTTACTGGTTTTGGAACGCCCCACTTCGACACAGCGAGAAAGTGGGGCGAAGCCTGCCCGCCGGCGGATTAGCCTCAGCGCCACCATAAAAAACGCACTCTAACGGAGGCACACTATGACCCATCCCCTCTCTTCATTGCGCCTGGCACTGGGCGGCGCACTATTGCTGAGCACGGCAGCCAGCGCTCAAGTCTTTCAGGCGGAAGATTACAGCGCCTTTTCCGACACCTCGGCCGGCAATACCGGCGGCGCCTACCGCTCTGACGATGTGGACATTGAAGCGACCAGCGACACCGGCGGCGGCTACAACATCGGCTGGGTAGAAACCGGCGAGTGGCTCACCTACCCCGGCTTGAGCATTCCCGCCAGCGGCACCTATGTCGTTCGCGCGCGAGTGGCCAGCCCCTCGGGCGGCACACTGTCGGTGGACCTCAACGGCGGCTCCATTTTGGTGGGCGAGCTGGCCATACCCGCCACTGGCGGTTGGCAGAGCTGGCAAACCGTGGAAACTCAGGTTCAGCTGGACGCAGGCACCTATTCGCTCGGCGTCTATGCCTCCACAGGAGGCTGGAATTTCAACTGGATTGAAGTTCAGCCCACCGGCGTCAACCCACCCGCTGCAGGTCAGACCTTTGAGGCTGAAGACTATGGAAACGCCAGCGATACCACCCCGGGCAACACCGGCGGCGCCTACCGCGGTGGCGATGTGGACATTGAAGCGGCCCAGGACACCGGCGGCGGCTACAACGTCGGCTGGGTAGATTCGGGGGAATGGCTCAGTTATCCCGGCCTGGAAGTGGCCAGCGCCGGTAACTACGAGATACAGGCGCGGGTCGCCAGCGGCAACGGCGGTGTTCTGTCGCTCGATTTGAACGGCGGTAGCACCACCCTCGGTGAAATTAACATCCCCAACACTGGCGGCTGGCAAAACTGGCAAACCGTCACGCTCAATGCCTATCTGCCTCAGGGCAGCCACAGCCTGGGGGTTTACGCGACCACCGGCGGTTGGAACCTCAACTGGTTGAAGGTGGTACCCGCCGGCGGTACCAACCCCGATCCGGACCCGGACCCAACAGTCACCTGGGGCGATGAGTTCGACACCATCAATACCAATGTCTGGAACTTTGAGACTGGCGGGGGCGGCTGGGGCAACAACGAGCTGCAGTATTACACCAATGGTAACAACGCCTACATCCAGTTCGACCCTCAAGCCGGCAGTAACGTGCTGGTGATTGAAGCGAGACAGGAAACCGGCGGCCAGTGCTGGTGGGGCGGCAACTGCGGCTATACCTCTACGCGCATGAACACCCGCTATAACCAATCCTTTCAGTACGGCCGGATGGAAGCCCGCATCAAACTGCCTAAGGCCCAGGGTATCTGGCCCGCATTCTGGATGCTGGGGGACAACTTCAATACCCAGGGCTGGCCGCAGGGTGGCGAGCTGGACATCATGGAGCATGTGGGCACCAACAACGTCACCTCAGGTGCTCTGCACGGTCCGGGGTACTCCGGCAACACGCCCATCACCGGCCACCTCGACCACGCCCAACCCATTGAGCAGACCTACAACGTCTACGCGGTGGAGTGGGACGCCAATGGTATCCGCTGGTACGTCAACGACATCAATTTTTACAGCGTCAGCCGTGCTCAGGTGGAGCAGTACGGGCAGTGGGTTTACGATCAACCCTTCTGGTTCTTGCTGAACGTCGCCGTGGGCGGTAACTGGCCCGGCGATCCAGACCACGCCAACTTCACCACCCAGCGTATGTACGTCGATTACGTGCGAGTCTACCAGTAAGCCGATAACCGGGTCCGCCCCTGGCGGGCCCGGTTAAATCTTTTCGCCCATCACCGCATTGCGCCCCGCCGCCTTCGCACGGTACAAGGCATCATCCGCGCGGCGCATCATATCCTGTACCCGCCGGTCATCTGCCGCGAGCACGGCGACCCCGGCACTCACCGTACAGCGGATACTCAAGGCTTCAAACTCAAAGGGCTGTTCACTGACCGCCTCGCACAGACGCCTGGCCACGGCCTCAGCTTCCCGAGCGCGGGATTGCGGCAAGAGCGCGGCAAACTCCTCGCCACCGATGCGCCCAAGCAAATCAACACTGCGCAAAATACCGCTCCAGCGCTGGCAAACCACTTCCAGCACAAAATCACCAGCGGCGTGGCCGAACTGGTCATTGACGGGTTTAAAGTGATCGATATCCAGCATAACGAGTGCCAGCGGCTGAGCAAACCGCCGGGCGCGCACGAATTCTTCCTCGGCGCTGTCCATAAAATGGCGGCGGTTCATCTGGCCGGTCAGCGGATCAAATGAGGCGCTCTGGCGCAGCGCTGCCTCCAGCTGTTTGCGTGGCGTGATGTCGCGGAAGAACCATACCCGCCCCAGATAGAGGCCGTCTTCCCCGCGCAGGCCCACCGAATGGCGCTCGACCACTCGCCCGTCCACCAGCGCCACTTCGGTGTAATCCTCTTCATCGGGCGAGGCATAAAGCTCCTGAACCCGGGCGAGAAAAACCTCTGGATCGCGCAACTGACTGAGCGCCTGGCCCATGAGCGCTCGCTCGGTCAGGGTACCGTCGGCGTCTTTTTGCAAGTGCAAGTACTCGGGATCAATCCGCCAGGTCTCAAGGAAGCGGCGGTTGTAAGAAACAATATGACCCCGCGCGTCTACCACCAGGATACCATCGGGCGATGCTTCCTGTATGGCCTTCAGCAAGGAGCGGTCGAAATCGGTCTGAGCCTTAGTCTCACCGGGAGAAGAGGGTTGCAATGGCGTTTTCCTGTGCATTGAGTAAGGTGGTGTTTGGCACCACTTACAACATAGCACAACTCGGGTGGGGAGTCGGCCTCAAGCGCCGTGACGCCTGAGGCCGTGGGTGTAAAAAAGGCGGGGCTAGCCCGCCAAGTCGAGGAGCCCTCGGGACAGGACTGCCCCGGTCGGGTTAAAACCGATAGTTGGCCTGCAGACCAAAGGTGCGGCCGCGCGCTCGGTAGGCCACGTCCTTGGCCGCGCCACCAAAGAGTTCTTTTTCGGTGGGTGCGTACTCGGAGTCGTAAATCTCATCGAGACAGTTCTTGCACCACAGCTGGAACTCAAGGCTGTCGTTAAGCACATAGGTGAGGCTGCCCGCGAGAAGACCGACATTGTCCTGTACATCCTGCCCGTCAATCCACCAGTAGCGATCGGCGGTATAGCTGTAGTCGATCTGGGTGATCAGGTTGTCATCACCGCCGATGGGCAGATCGTAACGTACTGACACATTGGCCGACTGGTGCGGGAAATTGGGCATTTTTTCGCCATCAAAGTTGTTCTCAAAGGCCTGTGCCGTCCCCTCTGGCAATTTCACCGTATTGGCGGTGCGAGCCATCAGCTCGGAGTACATGCGGTCGCGGATTTCGGTATCAAACTGTTTGATTTCGGACTCCATAATACCGACCCCGGCCGTGACCAGCAGATTGTCCGTCACCGCGTAGTCTAGGCTGAGCTCCACCCCGTTGATCTCGCTTTTGGGGATGTTGTACAGACTCTGGACAAAAATATTGCCGTCAAACTCAAACTGCTGGGCGTTTTCATAGCGCTGGTGAAAAAGCGCACCGTTCAGACGCAGCTGATTGCCGAGCAGTGTGGACTTGAAACCGACCTCAAAGCTGTCCAGTGTCTCCTGGTCGTAACTGTCCGCCAGCAGGGCACCTGAGGCGTTAAAGCCGCCGCTGCGAAAACCGCGCGCCGCTGTACCGTAAAGCGTCAGTGTGTCGCTCGGTGTATAGGCCAGCGATACTTTTGGCTGGAAGGCATCAAAGGTTTTGCTGATGGTAGAGCCGGCCGCCGCACAGTTTTCCGGGTCCGTTTCGGCGTCACACTTGTTGCCCACCCCCAAGCCGTTGGTGTCCACAGTTGGGCCATCGATACGGGTGACTTCGCGCCGGTCCACATCGTAGCGGCCGGCGAGCGTGAGGGTGAGAGTATCGGACAGGTCATAATCGGTGCTGAAAAATACGGCCCAGGCTTCATTGTCCTGCTCATTTTGGGTGGCATCGATTAAACCGTTGCACGTGAAGTCCGTAACCACCGGACCACCCGGGTAGGCGGGCTGGCAATCGAAAGGTTCACCGTTGGGCGTTTCCCAGGTGGAGCGCAAGGTATCCGCTCTGTCGGTCAAAAGCGCATAGGCGCCCAGCACATAGTCGAGTTTTTCCGCCGAGCCGGTCAGGCGAAACTCCTGTGAGAGCGTTTGCACATCATAGTACTGATCCGAACCGACAAAGTTGCCGGCGGCCCAATCTCCCAGCTGTGCACTGAAAAAGTCGCGGTCTACCTCCGAGTCCAGCCCCGCGATGAACTCATCGACGAAAGGCTCGGTAAAAAACAGAACATTACCCGTGCGATCATGCCCCTTGGTTTCGCCAGCCACACCATAGCGCTCGTTGGTATCGGTACTGTTGGTAACCGATGTGAAGGTGGCAAAATCAAAATCATGCTCAATTTTCAAGGTGCCCGTATCAATCGTGCGGTGAGCGGTAGGGTTACCATTGGAATTAATGGGAAACTCGTAGACTTCATTCGGGTCGGTTTCCAGGCGATAGAGGTTGCGGTACCACATGGCGCCAGCTTCCAAGCCATTGTGTGAGTAGCGCAAGTCAAAACGAGTGGCGTCGGTCGGCTCCCACAGCAGCTGTGCGCGAAAATCGCGGTTCTCTTCAAAGTCCATGTAGCTGTTGCTCGGCGCCGAGCCTGTGACCGCCCGGCCGTTTCTCTCATAGACGCGATTTAAGTATTCATTCTCAATGGTGCCGCCAAAGGAGCGGTGATTACCGGCAAAGCGAAACAGCAGCTCATCTGTCAGGGCACCGGACAAAGAGCCGGTAACTTCAAACAAATCCCCACTGCCGCCGCCAACAGTGAACTTGCCTTCAAAATCACTGGTGGGTTTTTTCGAGGTCACAATCAGAGCGCCACCGAGGGCGTTGCGCCCATAGAGAGCGCCCTGCGGCCCCTTGAGCAGTTCAATCTGCTGAATGTCGTAAAACGATTGAGAGACTTCCGAGGCACTGCCAATTTGCACACCATCGACAACAACGGCAACAGCCGGTTCTGAGTTACGTACGGAAGAAATACCGCGAACAATTAGGAACGTGGAGGTCGGGCTCAGGGATTCGGTGATGGCCACGTTGGGAATTCTTACCGTGATATCACGCGCCGCCTCAATATTTGCCCGCTCAATGGTTTCGCTGGAGAACGCCACCACGGTGTCGGGCACCTGCTGGGAGTTTTCTTCTTTGCGCCTTGCGGTCACCATGATTTCTTCAAGACCGCTGGCCGAAACCTGGCTGGCCTCTTGCGCCATTGAGGTCGCACTGCTCAAAGTACTCAAGGCTCCGGCTACCGCCAGAGACAGGTATTTTTTATTCATATCATCGCTCTCTCTCTTTGAATGATCCTTCAGTATGGTGAGCTGACCGTCTTCACTGACGGAGTATTCAAGAGCGGTTCCCTTGAGCAGGATCTCCAAAGCCTTGGCAATGGTGTATCTTCCCTGCAACGCATTGGCCGTTTCTCGACTGACACTGTCGTACGGAAACACCAGGGTCATCTTTGCCTGGGAGGCAAACTCGGTCAATGACACGTCAGCTCGTTGTTCGGGAATACTGAAAACAACTCTTTTTTGTTGAATGCTGGCTTGAGCAAAACAATTCATACCAACGCAAAAAACGAAAAAGAGAATCAAGAAATTGCAAAGCAATTTTTTTACAGCGTCCCGGGCGGGCTGCCGCCCCACCAGAGAGAAAGACGAAACGTCCGGGCATTTCCCCCACTGCTGGTCGCGCATTATTATTCTCGGGGTAAAGTGGTTTGAAAACGCAGAGCGATTATTCTGTTCGATACAGCGCAATGGTGTTCGCGTTCAAATACTTGTGTGTAATTGAAAAATTTTTCTTTAGGCTTTCCAAAAGACCATCAACATCACCGGCACGATAGAGCCCGGCAATTTTGACATCACTGAGCGCCGCATCGGACAACAGAATCTGAGTGCTGGTGTAGCGGCTGACTTCGGCAATTGCCACATCCAGCGTTTCGCCGCGAAAGATCAGCTCGCCGCTTTTCCAGCTGAGCAGAGAACGCAGCTCCGATTCACTGACTGACTCAACTTCAGGCCTTTGATCGCTAAGCACCACGCGCTCACCCACAGACACCGAGTTGGCCAAGGGTTCAAAACTGGCGGGTGCCTTAGCGCTTGCGCGGGCACCACTAACCGATTCTTTCACCCGCGACGCCTTCACCTTGCCCTCGGTCACAATCAGCTCGAGCTTATCGCCCTCCATAAGCTCAAGGTTGAACGCCGTACCCACGGCCTCAACCATCTTATCGGCCGAGAACACTCTCAAGGGCCGACTTTTGTCTTTTGCCACTTGCACATGCAACTCACCCCGGCCCAGGTACAAGTCGCGGTAGTGGGGCGTAAAATCCAGCCGAACCTGGCTGTTGGTGTTCAGGGTCAGCTGGCTGCCATCGTCCAGCGCGTAGGTGGTACGCTCACCCACCTGAGTGACCAGATAACTGTCGCCATAGCCATTGATACCGGGCAGCAATCGGTGCCAGTCACCGCCGCTGACAAACACCCCCAAGAGGGTGGCGAGCGCCAGCGCCAATGTGGATGCCGCCACCGCGCCATAGCGTCGCAGTGCACTTTGGCGGCGTCGGCCGATGTCTTCCTCAGGGAACAAGCTTGCCAGGCGCGACAAGCTGTTAAGCTTATCCCAGCACTCGGCCATGTCGATCAGGGCAGCCCTGTGTGCCGGGTTTTGTGAGAGCCAGCGCTGCAGTTGTTTGTGTTCACGCTCGTTCAGTTCTCGATCCATGGCGGTAATCCAGCGGGCCGCCTGGGCATCGATATCATCCCTGCTGCGAAAGCGATAGACATTAGTCATGTCGCCCCCGCGTTGTCACCACCCTTGCCGAATCGGCCATGGTTTTCTCCTTCATGTACTGCCGCGAGCGCTGCAGCCCCGTGGCAATGTGCTTTTCCACCGTGCTTTCGCTGATACCAAGCTTTTTGGCAATTTCTTTTTGCGAATAACCGTAGACTTTTTTCAACACAAACGCCCGTCGGCTTTGCAGGGGCAACTGGCGCACCGCTTCGCAAAAATTGGCAAACTCCTCATCACTGGCAACCACCTGCACAGTCGCATCCTCGGGTGTTGTCAGTTGCGCCTCCACCTCTACGGCGCAGCCGGTCAAACTGGAGGCAAGCCGGAACTCGGCGCGCTTGACGTGATCGAGCGCCAGGTTGCGAGCCATTCTCACCAGAAAGGCCTGCGGATTCTGGATGCTGTGATCGCCGCGGATCTGGCACGCCTTGACATAGGTCTCCTGCACAATATCTTCCACATCGTCCGGCGGCACGACCTTTCCCACCGTGCGGGTAATCAGCCCCAGGGCCTTAAAGTAAAATTGTTCAATACCACGAGAGTAGTGCATGTCGCCACCTGATGCCTGTCGTTATTATTCGTTGTGCCCAAGGCCACGGGCATTTCAATCACGCAGACGACGTGGCATTATTCTTTCGCGGTAACAGGAAGACGAAAGAGGCCGGGAATTCCTCCATAACGCTAAGAAGAAACCCCATGTTCGTTCGTACACCGTCGGCTCACACCCGTTGCCATCAACGTCTGATTGCAGTTGTCAGTATCGGTATATCAAGTTTTTTGGCGCTGTGTATGCCACCTTTGGCAATTGCGCAAAGTGGCAAAGCTTTGGCGCTTGTTTGTCTGACAGACGAGATCTGCGTCACGCCCCCGGCCGGTGCCGTCTTCAAATCCCTAGCCACCACCAATCCCCAAAGCCCGGCACTGGGCCGGCTGCTGGACGGCGAACCGGTGTACCTGATCCAGAGCGCAAGGGTTAAAGCCGTCCACAAGAGCACCCAGGTGCTCTGGTTCGACCTAATGCAGACCATCAAGCGGCGGCGCACGCCAGACAACGCCTCAATCACAGACAGGTTCACTTTTGCCACGCAAAGTGGCATGCCTACAGAGTGCCGCACTCTGGCGCTCAACGAGGGCTATAACCGCCAAGCGGTCAGCTATTGTCTGGTGCAGGCCCCTGAGGCTTACGTCTGGCTTATTGCGGTACCTGTGGCACGGACACGCCTTGAGCGCTACCGCGAAGAAATCAAAGCGCTGTGGGAATCGATGGTTATGCGGGAAGGGAAAACACAAAGCGCGCCCTAGAGACTAGGGCGCGCTTGCGATAGGTTTTACTGAGACGTCCACTCAATGGCCTTGCGCATCATCTCCACCATATTCGGGTCGGAGAAGTTCGCATCCACATGACCAATAGCGGTGTAGAACACGCGGCCACTACCCACGGTGTTCTTGAAGATCACCGGGTGATCTTCAACCGGGTAGTTGGAGCTGTAGCTGCTGCGATCGAGATTGCCCAGCACCTGAACATTCCCCACACCGCGGGGGCTCGACTCCCAGAAGTACCATTCGTCGGCCAGATTCCACTCGCTGCCGATATGGCTCACCAGCGGATCGCTTTGCTGCTCGATTTCAACACGCGCCATGGGTATGCCATCGCCGTGGTGAATAAACTCAGCGCCGGCCAAGAGCACATCGGTGTACCACTCCCAGCTGTGCTCGGTATCGGCCGCCGAATGGCTGCCCACATAGCCACCACCGTTTTCTATGTAGCTGCGGAACGCCGCTTTTTGGCTATCGGTAAAGATATCGCCAGTGGTGTTCATAAACACGATGGTGTCGTACTGGGCGAGGCCGGCCTCGGTAAACAACGCGGCATCCTCGCTGGCGGTAAAGCCGTAGCCGTAGTCATTGGCGATCGCCTCGACCATCGCGATCCCGGCCGGAATGGAGCCGTGGCGGAACCCGGAGGTTTTGGAGAACACCAATACGTTCGGGCAATCGGCGCCACAGTTCACGGTGAAGCTGTGGGTGCGCGGCACACTGACCTCAGCGCCATTGCTGTCCACCAGAGTGACCGCGAGGGTGTGCCGCCCAGTGGGCAGGGTGCCAAGGTTGATATCGGCCAGGCTGTTCACCGTGACCGGTGCACCACCATCCAGGCGATAGCGATAGGCGCCACCGCTGGCGAGCCAACTGCTGTCGCTAATGCTCACCGATAGAATCACCTCGTCACTCTCGGCAATGCTCGCTCCGTTGGCGGGGCTCTGCACATTGATGAGCGCCAGCGAAGGATCGGCCGGCAAACCGAACACTTCCACCTCAAACAGCGAGTAGCCGTAGCCGGTGGCCCGTTCGGTGCCGTAGACGCGCAGGTAGCGCCCCTGCTCACCGTTCAGGGCGATATCGTCAATACCACCATCGCCACTGCTTTCGCTGTAGATGGGCGTCCAGTCGTCGCCATCGGCCGACACTTCCAGCCGGTAGGCACGAGCGTAGGCCGCCTCCCAATCCAGGCGCACACGGGTCAGGTAGACACTCTCGCCCATATCCAGCTCAAGGGTCTGCGGGTCTGCGGACTCACTTTCCCAGCGCGAGTTATAAATACCGTCGATGGTGTAGCTGGCGAGGTTGCCGCCCTGCTCCGACGAAGCTGTGGCGAGCACCGGGCTCAGCTGTGCAGGGCTGGGCGTCACGGGTGTGTCGCCACCGCTGACATAGAAAGTGATGCTCGCGCTCTCGCCGACTTCGCTGCCACCGCTCGACAGGGACACCTCAAGGGTGTGACTGCCAACACTCAATGCGCCGAGCGATACGGCCGCACCATTGGTGCGCTCGACCGGCGCATTGCCATCGAGGGTGTAGCGATAGCTGCCGCCGTCGGTAAACCAATCGGCATCGCTGATGGCGACGGAGAAGCTCACGGCCTGGCCTTCATCAAAGCTGGCGCCATCGGCCGGTGAGACGATGCTGATGTCGGCACCGGGGGTCACCTCCCCTTCACCGTAGACCCGCATCTCCCACAGAGAATAACCATAAGGAGTGGCACGAGCGGTACCGGTGAGGCGGACATAGCGACCACTGGCAGAGACATCAACCGCATCCATGCCGCCGTCGCCGCTGCTGGTGCTGTACACCTCGCTCCAGGCGTCTTGATCGTCAGATACCTCGATGCGATAACCCGTGGCATAAGCGGCTTCCCACTCCAGCTCCACGCGGCCGATGCTGTAGCTGGCACCGAGATCAATCTGTAGATAGTGGTTGTCTTCGCCGTGAGCACTGCTCCAGCGGGTGCCAAGATCACCATCTACCGCATTGGCGCCAATAAAGTCACCCTCAATTTCCGAGGTGGTGACGACTTTATTCAGTGATAATAGCTCGGCCTCGTTGGTCGTGCGCTCATTGACCTCAACATTGACACTGCTCATCGCGCCCACCGCATTACCGGAGGCATCGGCCAGCTGCACGTTAATGCTGTGGTTGCCCACGGGCAGGGCGCCAAGGCTGGTGGTGGCGCCGGCAACAAAATTGGCCGCCCCGCCGTCAACACTGACCAGCATACCTCTGCCGGCACTGAACCAGCTGCCATCGGAAGCGCTGGCGGTCACACCGATGCTATCGCCCTCGGTGAACTGCTGGCCGGCAAGCGGCGATGTGATGGTCAGACCAGGCACGACCTCACCCGAGCTGCCCCACACCTGCAGTTCAAACAGTGAGTAACCCCACTCGGTAGCGCGGGCGGTACCGGTTAAGCGAATGTAACGGTAGCTGCCAGCCAGCCCTGCGTGCACTTCTTCCCCGCCGGTGCTGGCAGTCACATTTACCAGTTCGGTCCAGCTGCTGCCAGTAGCGGAGCCCTCAATCACGTAAGCGCTGGCGTGAGCGGTTTCCCACAGAAGTTCGATACGATCGAGGTTGTAGGCTTCGCCCAGATCCACCTCGATCGATTGCGGATCTTCAAACTCGCTTGACCAGCGGGTGGTCGGGTCGCCATCCACGGCCAGCGCGCCGACGTAATCGCCCTCCACGCTGGACACAGTGACCGATTTACCTTCGGATACCAGTTCAGCCTGCGCCGGTGCCTGCACGCTAAAGCTGACCGTTTGGGCATCGCCCACCGCATTGCCTGTGGCGCCCACCAACTGCACCTGCAACTGATGCGTACCCGCCGGCAGCACACCGAGGTTGACTGCGCTGGCGTTCGTAACAGAGACGCTGGTGCCGCCATCGAGTTGATAGCGATAGCCTGCGCCGCCGCTAAACCAACCACTATCGGAGACGGACACTGCCAAGCTCACGGCCGTGTTACCGGCGTACACCTGGCCAACCGCGGGCGAGTCGATCGCCAAGGTTGCCGCGGGCGCCGGATCACCACCATAGACTTCAAACTCCCACAGCGAGTAACCCCATTCGGTGCCACGTTCGGTACCGGTCAGGCGCAGGTAGCGGTAGTTGCCCGAGAGGTTGTCCAGGGTTTCCACACCACCGCTGCCTGCGGTTTGGCTGTAGACCACTTCCCAGCTCTGGCCATCGAGCGAGCCCTCAATCACATAGGCGCTGCCGTAGGCGGCCTCCCAGTTGAGAACGATGCGCTCTACGCCATAGACCTCCTGCAAATCCACCGTCAGTGTCTGCGGGTCTTCAAAGGCACTGGACCAGCGGGTGTTGGGGTCGCCATCGGTGGCAAAGTCGGCCACATACTCACCCTCTACCGTGCTGGCTGAGGCACTGGCATTGGCACTGACCAGCACCGGATCCGGGTCGACGGGACCGTCGAGGCTGTCGATCCACTGCTCCAGCACCGCGATATACTCCGGGTGCTCCAGCGCGCGGCCGATGGGTGGCATGCGATCGTCCGGGTTTTCACTCTTGTCGCGGATGTAGAGAATCGACTCGTGGGGTGCGCCTGGGGTGACCACCTCGGCGTTTTCGATGCCGTAGTAATTCAGGTAGTTGCGAATACCCGTGGTGGCCTCGCCCACCACACGCATCTCTGCCAGAGGCGTGTTGTAGCGAGCATCCCACTGTGAGCCGCCATTGCCTGTACCGTGGCAGTGGGCGCAGTTGGTATCCAGGTAAGATTTCACCCGTTCTTGCAGCGAGGCACTGGTGTCGGTAATGGCCACCATTTTGTCAAAGCTGCCCACTTGCGCGTTGTCAAAGCCGGGGTTAAACAGCCCGAGGTTATTCCAGTGCACCAATTGGTTTTCACTGCCTGACCCCGGATAGTTAAACTCGCCATTCAACTGGCGGGTGGACAAGCCCAGAATCTGCGACGAGTTGGCGTTGTGGCAGTCGATACACTCGGTGGGGCTCGGATAAGCCCAGGTCTGCGTCCAGCTGCTGCCGTCCTCGCGAGTCACGACTATGTCTTCCAACAGGCCAGCGGTCAGCAGTTCGGCATCGCTGTTGTCCTCGCGCCACTTGTAGGTCACGCCATAGGCGCGGCCGTTGGCCTGCATCACAATAAAGCGGGTCTCCAGACGCTTGGTCAGGCCCGGGCCGTCGCCGACCAGGGGCAGCTCGAAGTGCTTCACGGCCACCGTGCCTTGTGGGTAGGTCCAGTTGTCCGTTTCATGCCAGTTGATCTGCCGCTCGGCGGGCACTGACAGCCAGCGGGCTTTTAACGCCCGGTCCGACCAGAGCTTGCTGTTGGGCTCAAACGGAATCAGGTTCTCACTGGGCACCAGGTTGGCGGTATCGGTAAAGGCACCGGTTTGCGACAGCAATTGAGGCACGCCGGTAAAGTTGGCATCCAGGGTGCGCGGCATATTCAGATAGGCGTACTCGGTCAGCTCCTCCGGCTCGTCATTCTCACCGGCGTAGACTTCAAACTCAAAAATCGAGTGGCCATAGCCCGTGCCCCGCTCGGTGCCGGTGAGCCGCACAAAGCGGTAGCTCTCGGCGGAGTCGATGATGTGCAAACGGGTACCACCCGAACCCGCTAACTCTTCGGCGAGCGGCGTCCAACTCTGGCCGTCGTTTGAGCCTTCAATCAAATAGCGTGAGCTATAGGCACCTTCCCAAAGAATGGAAATCGAACCAATGGGCGTGGACTCAGCCAGCTCAACGGTCAGAGTCTGCGGATCGGAAGCTTCACTCTCCCAGCGAGTGGTCGGATCCCCATCGATGGCGTAGGCTGCCAGGTTACCGGCCACATCAGAGCTTGCCGTAGCGAAACCGCTCAGAGCAACATTGGTGCCCTGATCCCGATTGCCCACATAGTCAAAACGGTAGAGCGCGCCACCGCCATAGGGCTCTTTATCACAGCAGCCAGAACCCCACTGCAGGACATACAACTGATGCGTGCGCGGGTCCAACTCGACATCGATAGCGCCTTGGAAACCCTGAGTATTGATGGGAAAGGGCTCGGCTACCGGGGGCGAGTCTGGCGAGGCCAGATCAATGGTGCTGAAACGGCTGCTGTTAAAGTCCCAGAAAATCAGCTTGCCGTTGTAATAAGCGGGCAGCTTAAAGGGGTTGTCGATGCTCTCGTCAACGCGATACACCGGACCGGCCATAGTCGCCTGGTGGCGAATGGTCCAGATCGCACCCACCGAGTCCGGCAGGTTCGTGGCGCCGGTATTGTCTGAGGCGTTGTTGACGATGTTGTTCGGATCAAAGCCCGCGTAGGGCTGGTTATAGCCGATGATCCAGGGCCAGCCGTAGTTACCGGCGCTGCACATCTCGTTGATCTCATCCAGCCCGCCCGGTCCCTCGGCGCTGTCGGTGGAGGCATCGGGACCAATATCGCCGACGTACAGGCAGTTGGTAGCCGGGTCGATATTCAGGCGGAAGGGGTTGCGAAACCCCATACCGTAAATTTCAGGCCGGTGCAGGGCATCACCCGCGAACAAGTTGCCCGGCGGAATGGTATAGCCGCCGTCTTCGGTGGGCGTGATGCGCAGGATCTTGCCACGCAAATCGTTGGTGTTGCCGGACGTCCCCTGAGCCGACGGCTGAAAGTAACCACCGGCGGCCTTGTTATCGCCGGTGGTGATCAGCAGATTGCCCTGGGTATCAAACTGCAGAGAACCGCCCATATGGCCGTGGGCTTCATCGCCCGTGGTCCACTGCAGCAAGATGGATTCGGAACCTGTATCCAGGGTGTTATCGGGGTTTACCCGAAAGCGCGACACCCGGGTAAGGCTGCCGGGCGAGGTGTACTGAAAATAGATGTAGCTGTTTTGCGTGAAATTCGGGTCCAGCGCCACGCTCAGCAGGCCGTCTTCAAACACGCAGCGCACATTGGGGACAGTGGACACCTGCGATGGCGTGCCGGTATCCAGATCCCAGGCATAGACGGCGCCACACTTGCTGGCGATAAAGACCCGGCCGTCGTCTGAAATCTCAAACTCCATCGGCAGATCCAGCCCTTCAGCGACCACTTCGCGCTGAAAGTCTGCTTCATCCGGCACGGTCTGCGCCGTCGATAACGACGCCCCGAACACCGAGGCGGCTGCCAGGGCAGCCGCGCCCAAATAGCGGCTCCACCGCCGGTTAAAAGAAGGTAAACATGCGACAAGACTCATTTGGCTTCTCCGATCTATCAGCGCACTGTCTATGACGCCCGTGGCCAAGCGCTGGCGTTTTATTATTTAAGGAGTCTCTCTTGAGGCCCCCTGAGCGAACCCATGTGAGGTTCGGCCATGGGATCTAGGACGAGCAGGAACGGAAAATCCTCCACAATGGTGCAGGATTCTCACAAGGTGATAAACGGTGGTGCGAGCGAAGACTGGCGGGCGCAACAAAAAAGCGCCGGCAGCCATCTGCCGACGCCTCGCCGCACAAGCCTGGGGCTTACTGGTTCAACTCAAAGATAAAGCGGTTTTGTACGCCATGAACTTCTTGGACAACCCCGGCCTCGATCCGGGGCTTGTACTTAAAACCCTCCGCGGCCTTGATCGCGGCGCGGTTGAACACGCTGGTGGGAGAGCCATCGGCCGCGACCGCGCTCACCACCTGTATATCACGGGTACTGCCGGCGGTGGTGACGGTAAAAGAGACGACCACCTCACCCTCAAGCCCGCGCGTCAGTGCCCGGCGCGGATACTGGGGCGCGACTTTAACAATCGGCAGATAATCGCCCGCCTGGGTAACACTGAGCTTCCTCGAGGCAATATCTATCTTTGGAGGCGTGAAACCCGGCCCTACGGGGTCCGTTATCTCCACCTGAACCTTTGGATCTACTAAGGGGGTATCGGGCTCATCCAGAGGTTTGTCCGGACGCTCGAGCTTCGGAATCGGAGGCGCGATCTCAAGCTTAGGCATTACGACATCGGCAATGGGCGTGGGAGGCGGCGGCGCCTCAATCACAAAGTCGGTTTGAATTAAGGAGGCCATGAGCATCAGCAGGAAAAAGGTAGTCGCAAGACCAAGGGGGACAGCGGTAAGACGAGCGGCAATCGCTTGATGTGCAGTCATAATCCATTACCTCTTGGCGGCCACGGGAAACCCCAGCGGCAGCGTTGCAAATAATTTTCACTTACACACCAACCATAGGTAAGCCCGCCCTGGCGCGCAAAGTCTTTTTGGCAATAAAAACGATCCGCAATCAGGCGGGTGGTTATTTCGCCGTGCGACGCTCACTCATAGCGCAAAAGCGCGTCCAACTCATCCACCACCTCGGCCCAGTCGGCATCATCATTGATAGCCTGCTGCAAAAAGCGGCGCTGACTGTCCTCCCAAAAAGCTGCATCGGCGAGGGAGATGTCCGCAGCCAAAGGCCTGTGGCTGGCGATAAACGCTTCAATCTGAGGCGCAGAGCTCGGAAGCCCCAATTGATCAAAAAGTGCGGACAGCGGATGTACGGGAGGTTCCATAACTGACTCCTGCATTCAAAGACGAGTGATCATTGGAGTATAGGAAACGGGGCATAGGATCACGCGATTTGCGGCACAAAGCATAGCCGGAGTTACCGGCTATTTTCCGATCTCGACTCACATTAAAGACCAAACTCGCCTCTAAGCTGACCGATAAATTTTTGCAGCGTTTTCAGCTCAGTCTCCGGCAGAGTCGGGCGCGCCTCATCAGTCGCAGCGCCCGGCCCCGTCGAGCCCACCTCGTAAAAGCGGGATTCTTGCGGCGTGAATACCCGCGATTTGGTGCCGTCCCGGGCGGTACCTCTCATGCTTGCCCAGCCCTCTTGACGGATGTGCGCATCCATCCAGCTATCGATATAAATAGCCGAGCCAATAGCGTCCGGGTCAGCGTAGCGGCCATCGGCGAAGGTGGTGGTCGGATGCCAGGGCCTGCCCAGAGAAACGCTGTTTTGCGGCACACCCGCCTCGCGCTCAAGCCGGGCGTTGATAAACACTAGGCCATAGGGCTGCCCAATATGAGTTGAAGGCGCGCTAATGTGCCCCTGCACCTCACCCGGCTCAAAGTCTTTTGCGCGCGCGAGAGAGACAATTCGGCATTGATCTAAAACAACCAGGCCATCGCCGAAGATGAAATCCACATTGCCACTGATACGACTGTTTTTGATGTAGCTGCGGCCACCGTCGGCAAAGAGCGTGTCCTGGTACCCCTCAATAACGCTGTCGGTGATCAGCGTACGGTCACTGTCTTTATCCAGCAACAGTGCCACCGCCTGCGCGTGACGGACCCGGGCCGGGTCTTCGCTATCGCGGGCATCGTTGCTCAGAAAGTCGAAGCTGTTGACGATGTGCAGATTGTGCAACTGGACGCCCACCGCGTTAACGGTCAGCGTCGCCGAACCGGGGGTGCCCCAATCATCACGATGATAGACACCGGCCATACTGGCGTAGGCATCAAAGGTGATGCGTGGCCGCATCTCGCCAATGCCGGTCAACACCACCGCGTCGCGCTCAATGGTGAGCTTTTCATAGTACTCGCCTGGGGCAATCGCGATGCGCAGGTGGCCAGCCTTCAAGGCACCATTAACAGAGCCATAGCGCGGCAACGCCGGATACTGTGCGACTAGCTCGCTGCCCGCTGGCGCAACCAGCGCCTGATAAACCGCTTGCTCGCCATAGGCGCTGGCCACAGCGCAACACAGCGCCAGCACCAACGCCTTTGCGCCGAACAAATGAGCCATGCGCGCCCGGCTTATCATGACAGCACCGCCTTCACCGCCGCCAACACACCCTGGTTTTGAATCCGTGTCAGCCAGTCGGCGGTGATCGCGCGCACCGATTCACTGTTGGCAATAGCCGGCGGGAAAACCGCTTCCACTGACAAGACTGCATTGACCCTGGCGACCGGGTCATTGTGATGCTCCTCGCACAGCGAGCGAAGCTCGGCCGCAAGAGGATCCTGGACATCAATGCTCTGACCTTTTTCATCCGTGCCACCGACGTAGCGAATCCAGGCGGCCAGGGCCAGACACAAGAGGTCGATATTACCCTCGCCCTCTAACTGAGCCTGGAGAGTCTGCAGCCAGCGCTGGGGAATCTTTTGCGAACCGTCCATGGCAATTTGCCAGGTGCGGTGCTTGAGACCTGGATTGGAAAAGCGCTCGCGCAGCTGTACTTTATACTCTTCCATATCAAAACCCGCCGGCACCTGCACCGTCTGACCGACTTCGCGATCCATAAACACCTGGCAAAGCTTGGCCAGCACCGGCTCGCGCATCACTTCGCTGACGTAGTCAAACCCGGCCAGATAACCGGTGTAGGCGAGCAGTGAGTGGCTGCCGTTGAGAAGGCGCAGCTTCATGATTTCATAGGCGTGGACATCATCCACCAACAAGGCACCCACGTCTTCCCAGGCGGGTCTATCGGAGCAGAACTTGTCTTCAATCACCCACTGACTGAAAGGCTCGGCCAGCACCATACCCTCATCGCGCAAACCGAGCTTGCCCTCAAGCTCCTGGCGATCGGTATCGGTGGTGGCCGGCACAATGCGATCAATCATAGTGCAGGGAAAAGTCGTGTTAGCGCGAATCCAGGCGGCCAAGTCGCCATCGAGTTTATCGGCGTATTGCAGCACGACCTTTTCCAATACCTCGCCATTGTTGGGCAGGTTGTCGCAACTGAGCACGGTAAAGCTCTGGGTACCCGCCAAGCGTCGAACATTGAGCGCGCTGACGATATAGCCAATGGCGGAGCGTGGTGTCTCGGGGTTGGCCAGGTCGTGGACAATATCGGGGTGCGAAGCATTGAGGTTGCCGCTGGCCGGATCGTGGCAATAACCTTTTTCCGTCACCGTCAACGAGACAATTTTAATCGCGGGATGGCTCATCGCCTCAAGCAGCGTAGCGGGCGCCTGCGGCCCCACCAGTACGTCTTTCACGGCACCGACCACCTGAAATTTTTCACCATCGGGTCCGCGCTCGACGATGGTATAGAGACCATCCTGCCCAGCCAGCTGATCTTTGACCGTGGCAGAGCGCAGGCTGGCGCCGATTATTTGCCAGTTCTGTGCGCCCTTGTTCAGCAGCGCTTCGGTGTACCAGGCCTGGTGGGCACGGTGAAAGGCTCCGATACCCAGATGCAGGATGCCTGCCTGTTGCGCGTCGCGCTCGTAAGCCGGCAGGCTGGCCACATCGGCCAGCATCTGCACAGTGTTGTTGTTCAAACGTTGCATAACTTGATCCTTTATACCTCGCATTCAGTCGAGCTTGTAGGCCTTTTTAACCAGACGGTAAGTCAGGTCAATGGCCACCTCCTGCGCCTCGTCTTCCGGCAGGCGATGCTCGGCGACCAGCCGCGCGAGGAAATTACAATCCATGCGACGAGCCACATCGTGACGCGCGGGGATGGACAGAAAGGCGCGGGTATCGTCGTTAAAACCCACAGTGTTATAGAAGCCCGCGGTTTCCGTGATCTGCTCGCGGAAGCGGCGCATGCCTTCCGGGCTATCGTGGAACCACCAGGAGGGACCCAACTTCAGCACCGGATAGTGGCCCGCCAAGGGCGCAAGCTCCCGGGAGTAGACGGTTTCATCGAGGGTAAACAAAATAATCGACAGGCGATTGTCGTTGCCGTATTTATCCAGCAGCGGCTTGAGTGCATTAACGTACTCAGTTTGCGATGGAATGTCGGCACCCTTGTCGCGACCGAAGTTGGTAAACACATGGGGGTTATGGTTGCGAAATGAGCCCGGGTGAATCTGCATGACCAAACCATCTTCAATGCTCATGCCCGCCATTTCGGTGAGCATCTGACCACGGAAAACTTCGGCCTCTTCGCGCGAGCACTTGCCGGCCAACGCTCTGGCAAACAGGGCTTCGCACTCGGCAACCGACAAATCCGAGGTGCGCGCCGTAGGGTGGCCGTGATCGGTTGAGGTGGCGCCGAAGGACTTGAAGTACTCCCGCCGGTTTTTCAGTGCCGCCAGGTAACCTGCCCAGTCGCTGGTGTTTTCGCCGGTGATCTCTCCCAGGCGGGCGACGTTATCGGCAAAGCCTTCGAACTCAGGGTCGACCACAGGGTCGGGGCGGTAAGCGGTAATCACGCCGCCCTTCCAGCCGCTTTCGCGGATTTTCTTGTGATGGCGCAAATCATCCAGCGGCGATTCCGTGGTCGCCAGCCATTCAATGTTGAAACGCTCCATCAGGGCGCGCGGGCGGAAGTCCTCAGTCTGCAGGCACGAATTGATGCGCTCGTAGTAAGCATCGGCTGTGTCGACGCTGAGCAACTGATCCAGACCAAAGACTTCTTTAAAGACGTAGTCGAGCCACATGCGCGAAGGCGTGCCGCGAAAGGCGTTGTAATGTTTGGCGAACAGGCGCCAGATTTTTTTCGGATCCTGCTCTACCGGCAGCCCCGCCTTGCTGGGCACCCCCAAATCCGCCATGGAAACGCCCAGGCTGTATAGCATTCTGAATACGTAATGGTCGGGCTTGATCAGCAACTCAGCCGGATTGGGGAAGAGTTCGTTGTTGGCAAACCAAGAGGGATCGGTGTGGCCGTGGGGGCTGACGATGGGCAGATCCTTGATTTCCTGATAGAGTCGGCGCGCGATGGCACGCGTAGTCTCATCAGCGGGGAACAGACGATCGGGGTGTAATGTGAGTGCACTCATGATGAAATAACTACCATTGCTGTAATGTTGGAAAAATCAGTCTGACCAGGTTCACGCCCTGCAAGCCATAAGGTATGACCAATTTATACTTGCAAATGACCGCTCCTGTGTCAATATAAACCACCGCCAATCAGCCAGACGGTGCAGTTTTTCTGTCCTCTTCGGCCGGCGCTACAAAAATAGCGACTGAATGCGACCCGGTTATGGTTTCTATGACTATATCATATTTTACCTTTCCTCAGTCCATTCCTGGAAAATCGGCTTGACCAATTGTAAACTTGCCATCGCGCATCCTATTCATCCTAGCAAGACAAAGAGACATCAACATGGCACAGATTGCCTGCATTGGCGAAGTAATGATCGAACTGGCAACCGCAGAGGCCGCCGGCGACGGCAGTGAACGCAAGGCCCTCTCCTACGCCGGCGACACCTATAACACCGTGGTCACCCTCGCCCGGCTCGGAGCCCATGCCAGCTACGTCACCCGCCTGGGCGACGACCACTACAGCGACGCGATTGTGCAACGCCTGCAGTCCGAGCAAATCGCCACTGACAGTATTGTCCGCCAGGCGGGCAAGGTGCCGGGGCTGTATATGATTCACAATAGCCCCGATGGCGAGCGCGAGTTTTTCTACTGGCGCGACCGCGCACCGGCGCGCGAGCTGTTTGCCAGCGAAGAGGAGATCTCTGTGCTGGAGTCGCAACTGGCCGACACCCAAATGCTCTACCTGTCGGGCATCACTCTCGCGATCATTAGCGAAACCAGCCGCCAAAACTTGTTGGTGTTTTTGCGCCGCTTCAAGGAGCGCGGCGGCAAAGTGGCGTTTGACAGCAACTACCGCCCCCGCCTTTGGCAAAACCCCAAACAGGCGCAACAGGCCAATCGTGAGCTGCTCGCCGTTACCGACCTGGCGCTGCTGACTCTGGACGACGAGCAGCTGCTGTGGGGCGACGAGGGTGACGCCATTGAGGCGGTTAAAGCTCGCTACAGCAACTGCGATATCAATGAAATCGTCCTCAAGCGCGGCGCCGAGGACGTGGTCATCCTTAAAGGCCAGGAGCGCCTTGCGGTCGAGGTACCCAAAGTCACCAATATCGTCGACACCACCGCCGCCGGCGACACCTTTAACGCGGGCTATCTGGCCGCAAACCTGGCGGGAGCCTCCCCACAGGAGTGCGCTCGCCAGGCCAATCGCTGCGCCGGTATCATCATTCGCCACCGCGGTGGCGTGATTGACAAGCAGGTGTTTCTCTCGCAACTCAGTTAGGTGAGCAGCGCCCCGACAGCATTGGCAGCAAGTGCCTCGCTCAAGCTCTCAAGCCGTGTCACTAACAGCTCCTACTTACCGGGCACCACCAGTGCCCGGTAAGTAGGCTAAGTGTTGCGGGAACCACCCACGAGGCACTGATGCGACTTATTTTATCAATGCATCCCAACCATAATCAGAAACGCAGAACCGTCTTTTAACCGAACATCATAGACACCTTACAGCCCACCGCACACAGGTGCCCTGCGTCGGCGTCAGAATCTCCACTGACAAATACCAAGCGGAGACTCAGAGGGTTCATCGACGGATAATCCGATACATGAGCCGGCGAACTGCGGTAAATTTCAATCACCGCCTTGCCGGTGCATCCAGCCCAAAAATGCCTTTACAGAGCCTTGTCGAATGTGTGCTCCATCGTAAGGCGGGGTTCTCACAATACCAGGCGACGATTGCTACCAGATCATCACTTCTCGTAAAGACCGAAAAAGGTCGGCAAGAACTCACTAATAGCCGGGACATAGGTCACTAGCATCAGCACGACGATCATCGCCGCGTACATGGGCATCAAAGGCTTGACCAGCTTGGCAATGGAGGTTTTTGCAATCCCACAGCCGACAAACAACACTGAGCCCACAGGCGGTGTACAGAGGCCGATACACAAATTGAGCACCATCATAATGCCAAAGTGCAGGGGCGACATGCCCAGCTCCATGGCCACAGGCAGAAATATCGGGGTGAAAATCAGCACCGCCGGGGTCATATCCATAAAGATACCGACCAGCAACAAGACCAGGTTAATGGTCAGCAAAATCATAAAGGGATTGTCACTGATACCCATCAAGGCGGCGCTGATGCTCTGTGGAATATTCTCGTAGCTTAGCATCCAGCTCATGGCGGTAGAGGTGGCGATCAAGAGCATTACGATGGCTGTGGTTTCCACCGATTTAATAAAGATTTCCGGCAACTCTGGCAGCTTCACCTCGCGATACACAAAGACCGACAGAAGCAACGAATAGAGCACCGCAATAACACTGGCCTCAGTCGCGGTAAAAAAGCCGCCCACAATGCCGCCGATCACCAACACAATCAGAAACAAACTGGGGATGGCATCGAAGGTCTTTCTAAACAGTTCTTTTCTGGTGGGCACTACCCCCACAGGATACCCGTGCACTTTGGCATACACCGCGCACACAGCCATCAAACTCAGCGCGACAAGAATACCCGGCAGATAACCGGCAATAAACAAGGCGGCAATGGATACACCGCCACTGGCCAGCGAGTAGACAATCAAAATATTGCTGGGGGGAATCAACAAGCCGGTGGTGGAGGAAGCCACGGTAACGGCGGTGTTGAAATTTTTATCGTATCCCTCTTTTTCCATGGTGGGAATCATAAAGCCACCAATAGCTGAAGTAGCCGCAACGGCAGAGCCGGATATCGCGCCGAACAAGGTACAGCTGATGATGTTCACAAAAGCCAGGCCACCGGGCAGCATCCCGATCAGCACTTTGGCAAACTCAATCAGCCGGTGGGCAATACCTCCTCGCCCCATAAGCAAACCCGACAGGACAAAAAACGGAATGGCCAGCAAAGCAAAGCTGTTGATACCACTGGCCATTCGCTGCGCTACCGTCACCGCAGCCGGACCAAAGTCGATGGTAAACAACATGGCGGCAAAGGTCGCAATACCGATACCAATTGAAATAGGAACATTCAGTATCAGCAAGACAACGAAGGTCACCAACAAAACGACGACGGACCAATCCATCAGACTACCTCAGTTATGTTTATTCTCGGGTCTCTTGAGCAACACCCTGCACAGAGACTACTCGTAAAACTCCAGGTGCTCTGGTTCGGGATCGCCGTTGATAATGCGATCGAGTGAGAAGAGCACAATCAGCACGCCACTCAAGGGAATAACGCTGTATAAATAACCGACCTTCACCTGCAGGGCGGCTGACATTTGCTCTAACTCAAGGGTAAGCAGCATCAGCTTGGTGCCACCGTAAATCATGATAACTACTGCAAACAACGCGCAGGTGACCGAGATAAAAATATCCAGCCTGCGCTTGGCCGCGCCCTCAAGCTTTTGCGAGAGAATATCCAAACCCAGGTGCGCCTTTTTGCGATAGGCATAGGCGGCCCCGAGCAGGCCAATCCAGATCAGCAAAAAACGGGCGAGCTCTTCAGTGTAGGAGCTTGGCTCATTTAAGATAAAGCGGGTCAACACCTGCCAGGTGACGTCCAGCACCATGGCGGCCATCAACAACCCGACAAAACCGCCGACAATTTTTTCCAGAATATTGGCTAATTTTTGCATGGCGGTTACCTACATGGATTTAAACGTCTGAATCAACTCATAAAGCTCTGTGCCTTTATAGGAGTCGTGCATCGGCTGCACTTTCTCCATAAAGGGCGCCTTATCCGGACGAATGATGGTCACCCCAGCCGCCTCTACCGCCACGAGGGCTTCTTCTGTTTTTTCAGCCCACAGTTTTCTCTGGTAGACCACGGCTTCGTCCATGGCCTGCTGCAACCATTGCTGCTGCTGGGCGTTTAAGCTGTTCCAGATGTAACTGCTGATCAGCACGATATCGGGCACAGAGGTGTGCTCGTTCAGGGTGTAGTACTTGCAGACCTCAAAGTGCTTGGAGGTGTAAAAGCTCGGAGGATTGTTCTCGGCGCCATCCACCACGCCCTGAGATAAAGCTGTGTAGAGCTCACCCCAGGATATCGGAGTAGGAGAACCGCCCAGCGCCTGCACCATTTTTAGCGCCGTCTGGCTTTGCTGAACGCGTATTTTCTGACCAGCAAGATCATCCGGGGTGTTGACCGGCGTATCGACGTTGTAAAAGCTGCGACTACCGGCATCAAAATAACCGAGACCGCGCAGATTTACCGCATCACCGGCGAGCAGCAATTGTTTGCCCTGATCACTGTTCAGTACACGCCAGAAATGGTCGTTATCGCGAAACACATAGGGGATATTGAAGACTTTCATGGCGGGCACAAAGCCTTCCATCGGGCTCGACGACACTTTGGTCATGGCCAAGGAGCCAATTTGCAGCAGCTCCATGAGCTCACGCTCGCTACCCAGCTGGCCGCCCGGGTAGATATCGATTTTCATGGTGCCGCCGGAGATCTCGTCCAGCCGCTCGGACATGAAAACTATGGCCTGATGAACCGGGTGGGTGTGATCGAGGCTGTGTGCCATCTTCAGGGTACGCACATCGGCATCGCGGGCGCAGGCTGACATAAGTCCCACCAGCAGCAAAGCGGTTATTGTTGTCCAGGGCTTACCCATGCTACATCTCGCAAGTTTATTGTTATGGGGCTCGCGCATCATACAGAGTCCGGCAACTGGTATACAAGGTTGCCGCCTGCGAAAAAAGGCGGGCCGGGAGTGGCAAAGCGTCTTTGCCGGCGGGCCCGAAAATCTCCGGGCCACCTTCACTCACCTGACCCGCGCCGGGCTTAAAGCCCCAAGGAGAGCCACACTTTGATTGGTAAGACCGATAGCAGGCCGCCATCTCCCGAATAGCACTATCATTGCGTTAGCGATAGAATTCAGGACACGAAGCAACCTATCTGACCAATCAAGAGGAATATTTACACAAAAGGCCTGACAATTCAAGCATGGAAACCGCCAAAATAAGAAAACCTGCCTGACCAATGCGCAGGGGGCCGAAACTCGGGAAGGGAAGGCTAAGGGCAGGCCATTTTGTCGCCATCGCACATAAAGGCTTCAAAATCTTCATCGGTATCTTCGGCATAGGCCGGCGACTGCATACGCACAATGGCCTCAGCAAAGATCACAAAACCCTCGCGGCCATCAGCCCGGTCACCGCAAAGCTCTTCGTAGGTTGCCGTAGTGCCAGCGGCCTCATTCACCTCTCCGCGGTTGGCATCGGCAAAGCGCGGGTCATTCACTGTATGATGCTCGCGGTAGCTGCCGGGGTCCCGGCGATTATTGAGCTCACTCAAAGAGCCAATAATCTTGTTTACCAGCGGCACCATAAGCTTGTAGCAGTACTGTACGCGGATTTTGAGAAGGTTGGCGTCCTGGATGTTGACATCGTCTACCGTTAGATTGGAGGGCCGATACATCAAGTTATCATTGGGTAAAGCTGCGATCCCATCTTCCGACTCCACACCAAATCCACCCAAGTCAATCATGGCAGAAGTCGGGTTGATACGAACAATACGAGTGTAATTGTCCACTTCGGATACAGCATCGCGCCGCGTCCCACCGCTGTCGATGCCCGCATCAATGTCATCTCGCAAGCTTCCAAGCTCAGAACTGTTGGTGAACAAGGGAGCCATACCGCGGATTAAACCGCGGCGCAGAGCACTGTAAGTGGCATGGTCAGTGGCGGCGACACGTGCCGCCTGAAAAGTCGCGTAATTGAGTGTGGTTTTCGCCGAATAAATAAAGGCAATTTGTATAGCGCCAAAGATGAGCAATAGCAAGACCGGGATAATGATCACAAACTCAATCATAGCCTGCCCGAGACTGGCGCGGCTATTAATCTTCAGGGCTGGCATCTTCCCTCTCCTGCGCGCCGCCCAGCTCGCCAGGCGACGTACCATCACCCGGTGCCGAATCGGCCTGAGCATTATGAAAAGGCGTTAATACCGAATCTACAAGTTTCTGAACGCGCTGCGCCCGTGGGTCGGTTTTAGGCACACGGTCGTACATTTGCGCTACCGTCTGCGCAAGAATTTGCGCCTGTACATAGGTAAGGTTGATCCAGGCACTGGCGAAATCCGGGTCCTCGGTCAGCGCCCGCTCATAGGCGGCTACTGCAGCAGGATAATTGCCCAGCCGGGCATGGCAGTTTCCAAGACGCAGCCAACTGTGTGTATGACTGGGCAGTGCCTCAGTCACCTCACGATACGCCGCCAGGGCGCGACTGTAGTCGCCCTGTTGATAGAGCTGTTCCGCCTGCTCTTGGGTAGCGAATACCTCCTCAGCGCTATGCTTTTGGCTGGCGCAAGCCGTTAACCACAGTGCGGCCAGTAATATCAAACCGTATCGCATCGATCCCCCACTTGTATGCCCAGCTCGCCGACTTGCCCGGCGGCGAACTCATAGACGACCCTGGCACCTCTCGCGCCGCACAAACGCCAGGGGCGCAAATGCTCTGCGACTTTTACCACCTGCCCGTCCCGATCAACAAATACCGCATCGATCGCGTAAGCCATAAAAAAGGTGTGCACAGAGTGACAGGGCGCTATCTCCAGTGCGCTACCCGCCTTTGGCGCCGGACGCCCAAGTAACCCGCGCAACCGGTGCCAATAAGAGTGGGCACAGTTTACCTGCACACGAGCCACTTCGGTGCCGGCACGCCGCCAGCAGACACCCCGCGAATTCAAAAGGTCCCCTGCTCTATGTACTTCACCACAATCGGGAAGAGCAGAATAATAAAAGTCAGCGGAAAAATAAAAATCACCAGAGGAATCACCAGCTTTACCGGGGCCTCCATCGCCATTTTCTCCGCACGCTGGAAGCGCTCATTCAAGCGGGTTTTGGCCTGGACCAGCAGGGTATTTTTCATGCTGGAACCCATCTTTTCGGCCTGTACAACCGCTCGCACAAAAACAGAAATGTCTTTTAAATCCACCCGCTCGGCAAGCCGGTTTAAGGCGTCGCCGCGGGTTTGCCCCGAGCTAATGTCTCTTAGGACGATGCGGAATTCATTGCGCATGGCCCCCCGTGGGCCTTTTTCCACAGCTTGCTTCAGGGCACCGGCGAAATTGAGCCCTGCGTCCACACACATGGTGAGGTATTCCAGGTAAACCGGCAAAGAACGAATCAACTCGGCATCGCGCTTTCGACGGGTGTCCTTCACCCAGGCAACCGGTAAATAATAGCCACCAGCGAACAGCAAGATCAGCAGCAGCGGATCGACATCGCCAGAGCTCGCCAATGCCATCCAACCGAGCAATGGCAACAAAAGCGCTATCACGATGCGGGCACAAATGTACTCCTCGGCGGTGACCATAAAGCTCACGCCGTTTTTCTGCAGATTGTTGTCGACTTTGGTCAAATAGGAGCTTGGCAGGTTACTCCCAAGAACGTACGTCAATAGCCTGATCAACGGCCATATAGGGCGCATAAAAGCGGGAGGCTCATCCATGTAAGAGCGCTCTTCATCGGTGAGCATGTAGCTCAAAGCCGCGATAAAGTAAATGACGGCCATCACCGAAACAGCAACACATAATCCAGCGGCGAAAGCGATTAGATTATCTGACATTGGGCTGCCTCAACTATCAATACTCGTTATCTTACGAATAAACACAAAGCCCATGATCTGCATAAAGATCATCACGGTCAGAACCATCAGCCCCTCACGGGTCGTGTAGAGTTTGCGCATGGCCTCCGGTTCGAGAAAGCTCAGCAATATCGCCAGTGCCACGGGCAAAAGTGCCATAAAGGTGCCCTGCGCTCGCCCCTGAGCCGTCAGTGAATCGATTTTACCCTCCATGGTTTTCTTCCGGCGCAGGGTCTCGGCCATGGACTGGATCGTCTCAACCAGATTACCCCCAACCTCGCGACTGATGCGGATTGCAGAGCTGGCCATAATAAAACTCTGCAGGGGAAGACGCTTTTCCAGCTCAATGAGGCTGTCCTCAAGAGTCACCCCCAACTGCATCCTTTTAACCAACAACCCGAACTCCTGACTGGTTGGCGGCGGAGACTGCTTTACCATATCCGCCAAGGCCATATTCATGCTGGCACCGGCCTGCAAGCTACTGGATAACATCATAAAAGCATCGGGCAGCTGCTCCTCAAACTTTGCCAGGCGCTTGTTCCGCATACGGGCCCAGAAGGCCCCAGGGACTATCAGCAATACCACAAAGACTCCCGCGGTAATCACCCACAGCTGAAACAGCCAGTGCACCGCCATGGGAATCAACACCAGGGCAAGCATGTTTAGAATAAACAGCTGAGAGGTGTCCATAAAAATGAACATCTCCGCCAGCTCCTGGTTGGCGTTAGAAGTAAACTTGCGCCGATAAAAGCTCATGAAATCGGCGCCCTCTCGAGCGAGCGCCATGGCAAGGCACATAGCCGCTGCGAACACCAGTACCACAACCAGCGCGAGAACACCGATATCAGATAGACTACTCATCATGATTGGAAGATACTCATGTCCACATCCACGCCGCGGCTGCGCAACTCCTCATAGAAGGTTGGCACAATGCCCGTAGCAACGTACTTACCCTGCACACGCCCATCTTCATCAAAGCCACTCTGCTGATAGCGAAAAATATCTGTCAACTGAATGGTATTGCTTTCAATGCCGGTAATCTCCGAAATGCAACTGATGCGCCTCGAGCCGTCGCCATAGCGGGTTTGTTGCACCACAATATCCACCGCTGAGGCAACCTGCTCGCGAATGGCCGAAACGGGTAAATCCATACCCGCCATCAGTACCATCACCTCCAGACGGCGCAACATATCGCGTGGCGAATTGGCGTGAGCGGTGGTCAGCGAGCCATCGTGGCCCGTGTTCATTGCCTGCAACATATCGAGCGCCTCGCCCCCGCGGCACTCACCCACCACGATCCGGTCCGGTCGCATACGCAAACAGTTTTTTACCAAGTCGCGAATGGTGACCTGACCTTTGCCCTCCATGTTGGCCGGGCGCGCCTCAAGAGATACAACATGAGGCTGAACAAGTCTCAGTTCTGCGGCGTCCTCAACGGTGATGACGCGCTCTTCCATAGGAATAAAATTGGAAAGAATGTTCAACAGGGTGGTTTTACCTGAGCCTGTGCCCCCCGATACCACAATGTTGCAGCGCTGCTCGACACAGGTTTTCATAAAGGTCACCATGGCCTCATTTGTCGAGCCATAGCGGATTAGATCCCGGTCAGTCAATTTCTGGTCCGAGAACTTACGAATGGTAATGCAGGGCCCCCTGAGTGCCAGGGGTGGAATAATGGCGTTTACCCTCGAGCCGTCACGCAAGCGTGCGTCCACCATGGGGGAACTTTCATCGATACGCCTTCCTAAGGGCGATACGATGCGCTCAATGGTCGCCATAACGGCCTCGTCACTGGTAAAGGTCACCGGAGACTGAATCAGCCTTCCCGAGCGCTCAATGTAAATATCATTATAAGCGTTGACCATCACCTCGGTGATACTCGGATCATCCAACAACTGCTCCAGCGCACCCAGACCAACCGTCTCATCCAGGACGATTTTCTTTAGTCGCTCACGATCAATACCCGGCGGCAGTTTGTGCGCTATGCTTTGTAGCACCCCGTTAATCAGGTCACCCAGCTGTCCACGAATTTCCTCGTGACTCAGCGTATCAATCTGCATACGCTTTAAGTCCATTTGGCGCACCAGCTGCTTGTGCACATATTTAGCCCAGGTCATGTAATCATTACGAAGCTGGTCTTGCTGCTCCATCACCGAAGGGGTTGCTGCCGTTAGATCACTTGCGCTCACATCTTCTAATTGCAGATCAGCGACCTTACCCTCAGCCTCCTGGTCAGGACTGTGATCTTCTACGGTAGCGATAAAACCGCCAAATCCGATTTCATCATTGCTGGACAGAGGTCCATATCGTTCAATAGTCTCGCCGTTGACTGTAACGCCCGCACCGCGACTGATATCCACGACAAAAACCCCAGCCAACTCTTTTTCAAATCGCAAATGCTTGGGGGCAACTTTCCAGCCGCGAACCCGAAGAATAACATCGCGTGAACGGCCCAACTCGCAACTGTCGGCGCCGCAGCGTACCGAATCCTGCCATTTGCCGTCTTTACTACTGACTTTAATCTCGAACACAGGGCACCTTAATCAATCAGACCAGTTTTCATGTATTCTTCATGCTCTTCCACGTACTCATCAACGCGGTTAAGAATTTCCTGATTAGGCCCCGACTTCAGGTCACTCAGAATATGAGGGGTGATAAAAATAACCATTTCAGTCTCGCCACCGGTGAAACTTTTGGACTTAAACAGAGCGCCGAGAATCGGTATATCAGCCAACCACTTCACTTTATTCAAGGTGGCCTGCTCTTCGCGCGTAATCAAGCCTGAGAGCACCAAGGTGTCACCCGGGCGCAACTTGATATCGTTCGAGGTGGCGCGCTTCTTAAACGCTGGCTGGCCGTCCACTGCCTGTGCCAAATCGAGCTGACTGATCGAAACATCGACTCTTGCTGAGATGTTTCCGTACAAGTCCAATTTAGGAAGGATGCTCAAAATCACCCCGTAGTCTTTGTATTCGACACTCGAACCGCTCAGAGAGCTGGTAATGACTGGTACCTCTCCACCGACTGTAAGTCCAGCCTCACCTCCACTTCTTGCACTCAGACGCGGTTTTGACAACACAATTGCCGAGCCCGTTTGTTCAAGTAGGTCAATCATCGACGTGATTTCTGTAGCAATACCGAACAAAACAGCGCGAGTACCAGTGGCATACCCATAGCCATCAGGAAGATCTTCTTCCTCCCAAGCGTACAAACCCGACCCAGCCGCCGCCCAAGTATTGCCATAACGTAGCGATGGACCAGAGAAGCTCTTTTGCCAATTGATGCCAAGCTCTTCTGTTCTACTGCGGTCGAATTCGGCAATCTGAACATCAAAGTAAATCATCTTCTGCTCGAACTCGTCCACGGTGCGGGCAAGAATGGTCAAATCTTCATACAGCTCCGCGACAGTTTCGACTTTCTCCATATCCCTGGCTTCCAGCACGCCGTCCACCACAACGTGCCGACCGGCTGTTTTAATCTCAATGCCGGGAATATCCCCAATGAGGTGGCGAATTTCACCCAGCTCCCTACTGCTGCTGAACGCCTCAATCACGGAGATACCCACCTCTTCGCGAGAACCATCGGCAAACCACACTTGCATATTGGTCTCACCCACCGAGTCCGCCGAAAGAATGACCTCTCCCGTTTTTAGCATGGTGTAGCCGACAAAGCCGGTTTTGCCCACGGAAATCCGAGTCACATTAGGTGCCTCTATCACCCTGGATTCACCGGCATAAAGCTGGATCTCCTCTGGCAGCACCCTTCCATGAACTTGGACCGCAAGCAGCGCGATCACTCCCCCCAATAAAAATCGAATTTTCATAGCGATATTATCCATCGTCGTAATCTTTGTGATCGGGCCTTTATTGCAAGCGCACGCGGTTGACTGGCACTATGCCCTCTTCACCGCTACCGCCAGGAATAAACTCAATGTAATCCACCTGCCGGGTAATTTTGGCGGCATTCGTCTCTCTGAGCTCCGTGGCGACCGCACCACGGTCTTCTGTCGTAACCGCCACCTCAGACGCAATGACTCTTCCACTGCTATCAACGATCTGCCCATCGCGCAGCTCACCAACCACATTGCCTTCAGCGTCTATTACTTTGCCATCCACGAGCCGACCTATAATATTTCCATCTTTGTCTCTGACCACCTGTGCTTGTTCGCCCACCTCTTGCCCGTCGGCACCAATAACCGCCTGCTCAACGGTGCCGATGACGCGCCCGTCATTGTCAACGACTGTGCCATCCTCATTGACGCGGCCAACAATATTTCCCTGACTATCGACCACCGCCTTCTCTACCTGACCGAGAATCTCTCCATTCAGGCCGGTCACAGAACCATCATCATTCACTGAGCCGATGATATTGCCGTCGTCATCGACCACCTGTCCGTTTACTACTCGGCCGATGACGTTACCGTCGGCGTCGCGAACCACCTCTTCAACCTTACCAATAATGTTACCGCTGGAGTCCCGAACCACTTCCTCAACGCTGCCCATCACATTGCCATTGCGATCGAGCATTACCTTTTCAGCACGGCCCAGAACCTCGCCATTAAGGCCCACGGCCTTGCCGGATTTATCGACAGTACCGACAACCTTGCCAGTTTTATCGACGACCACCTTTTCAACCTTGCCAAGCGTTTTACCGTCCAGGCCGGTCACCGTGCCGTCTTTATTCACCTTGCCAATGACTTTGCCATCTTTATCGACAAGCTGACCGTTAACCACCCGACCGATCACATTGCCATTGGCATCGCGGACGACCTCCTGAACCTCACCGACCACCCGGCCACTGGAGTCGCGCACCACCTCTTTGACTTGCCCGACCACATTGCCGTCACGGTCTAACACGGCCTCTTCTACGGTGCCAAGCGTCTCCCCGCTCAAGCCCACTGCCCTGCCGCTCTCGTCCACCCGGCCTATTACCTTGCCATTGGTATCGACAATCTTTCCATCAACCACCCGACCGATCACGTTGCCGTCTTTGTCGCGCACCACCTGAGCCACCTCAGATCGCCCTTGGGGCATGGATGACTCACGTAGATCGATGACGTTGCCCTGAGCGTCCAGAGCAGCATTCTTCTGCACGGTCCCAATGACTTTTCCGTCGAGGCCAATGGCGCGGCCACTTTCATCAACACGACCAATCACGTTACCGTCGCGATCAATAATCTGACCATCAACGACCTTACCAAGCACATTGCCGTTGGCGTCGCGCACAATGTCCGCACGTTCTCGCACACGCAGCAAGGGATCATCTTCACTGACGTTCTCAACAATCGTACCGAGTGGCTTACCATCAAAACCCACTGCTTTACCGTCAACCACCTTACCGATGATGTTGCCGTTAGCATCGACGATATTGTCACCGATAACGCGCCCAATCGGTTTGCCGTTCTCATCCAACACCACATCGACTACAGCTTCAGGCTCAGGCGACAGCAACACATCAGCGCGGATAAAATCGTACTCAGAGACTGTGGTATCTTCGGGGTGGCGAAGCACAGCAAACATATCGCCTGTGGCCTCTGCCAACTGGACACGAGCAACCTGCCTAGGTGTCAAATTCAGCGTTATGATAGTGAATTCCATATTGAAGCCGTCAACGGAGTTTTGCTGACGCGTACGCTCATAGCGACGACCGGTATGATCCTCTCGACCCGCAGAGAGGACAACAACGTTTTCCAAAACCGGCATCACCACTTCGTTAACCTGCTGCTGACCTGCCTCGGCAAAGCCCAGGTCTTCAAGGTCAAATTGCCCCATCAGATCTATCGAGTCACCGGGGCGAAGCAAACCATCGAAAGAGTCTACTTGATTTACTTTGACACTAAATGCTCGCCGACCTAAATCAACCGTCTCGGAAAAGGTCTCTGCCTTTGTGCCGGTAATTGACTCAACGGTCATCACTCGACCAGCCCTCATGGGCGAGGCGATAGTTCGATTCAGTATCTTTTTATAGTCGGACGCAGGAACAAAATTTGATGGCAGGAATTTTCTGGGGACGTCTAACTTACCAATTGAATCCAAGGTTATGGAGTCGCCTTTGTTCAAATCTCTTTTAGGGACAACTACGGCCACGGTTTCAACCCGCTCTGGCTGATTAGCGCGGCGGTATTTCTCTTCAACAGATTTCAGGTAATAGACTGTCAAAAAAGCAGCCACAATCCCGCAGACCACCGCGATCATAAAGAGGCGCGAGCCAGACATTTGTTTCATTGTATTCCCCAAGTTACAGTTCTAAGAAGTGGCCGACACCCTCAGCCCCTTCAAGCTCAAACACTCTTTTATGGCGCTGTGATCACCCGGTTTGACACGCAGTCGTTTGACGCTGCAGGCTCACCATTTATATATACCTGTTCGGTATAGTGCTCAGCATCCATACTGCCGATAACCGTTGTCTCTTCTTCATCTGGCTCAAGCAGTAGCGCTAGCTGCTCAGCATAGATCTCTTCGTCTGATAGATCATCAGTATCGATACCGCTGTCCCAGCCGGCGGCCATCACCGCACAGTGAGTCACTCCTCCGCCAAGGTCAAAAAACACTACCTCGCCGTCCGGCTCTTTCACTCCGGTAGAGAGGAAGCTATCTGGCGTAGTAGAAACAGCATAGTAGTAGCCATCGACGATGCGACCTCCATCTTCGTTACCTTGGCGATCTCGCACCTTGTAGGCTGTTTCGGTGCAAAAACCGTCAATGTCCATCTCATTAAACTGAAGTGAATCATAGAAATTCCCGTTTGCCTGGCTTTCGTACCCAAAACCATAAATGCCTGGGGGGTCACCACAATCGCTGACCGCCTCTCGTTGCAGGATGTTTCCGTCTTCATCGGTTATAACGTCGACCTGCTCAACGTTAGTCGTCGTTCCTCCATCAACCGCTTCGAACACTCCTGTATCGCTATCGTAGCTCCCCACCACTTCGCCATTTTGAGTCACAAGGCCTGTGGAGGGATCGTATTCGCCCAAATTGGTGAACCCACCATTCGAAGTAAGAATGGTGGATTGGCTGATCGCCGCTTCAGGCTCTGTTGAACCACCGCCCCCAGCACTGCCACCGCCGTCGCCTCCATCATCAGAGCCATCCCCATCAGAGCTTGCAGGAGCTTCGGCGACCTCGTAATCGTCCGCGTACTCATGAACGGCTGAAATGGATGCAGAGTAGCCATCGTAGTTATCGTGCATAACGGTAAGGAGGTATTCAATACAGTCCTCGTAGTGATCAGGGCAGGCTCCGCGATTCGCCACCAGCAGCCCACCAACAAGAGCAGCCATAACAACCAGATACTCGGCCATCGATTGACCAAGCTGCCACCAACGGCTTTGCGCCCGGGTTCGGCTTAGCATCAGTTGATCTCCGTCTCATTGATCAGGATTTGACTGGCATCACCGGCGGGCATAATGACAATGTTGCTTTCATCCACACCTTTGCGAAACACCAATACGGAACCGCCGCCTTCACTAAAACTCTGCTCCAGAGACCAGCTATCCATAGCCATCTCAGTACGGTAAAAATTGACCAGTTCAGAAACTGACTGCTCACTGGTAATAACCGTCACGCGTCCTGCCTTAGGGCCATCATCGGTCAACAAATCAGACACAACCAAAGCATCCCCTGGCTTTATAACGCCAACGCCGAGCACAGCATTACTCTCGCTTTCAGGTACCATACTAATGAGCAAGCGGCCAAAAGCGCCCTCACCAGCACCTGCGTACTGAACCGTAAAAAAACAATCGCTCTCCAGAGTGCTGATTTGCTGCCAAGGGCCAAACTTGCTCTCCGCATAACGATCATCCCACTGACGCCGGTAAAAGCCGACGACCGAATCTATAGACGTACCTGCGCTGAACGAGCGCACCATCATCGGCCTATTGTTGTACTGTGCGTCGTTCATTAAAGCGCTGACTTTCATTTCCGCCATAGTCGGAAAGTCGGAAAAGTCACAGTCCGCTGTAGCCTGGACTCCAACCAGTAAGGTTATCAAGACGCACAGTTTTAGTACTTTACTCATCGAAATAACAATGTCCATCGTCACATGTTGGGTCACCCTGCGGCATGGGCTCAACCCCGATATCACCAAAATCCAGGCGATAAATAGCACTGTTATCAGGGCCCGCCTCAAGAATGCTGGCTGCGGTTTTTAAAACGTCAAAAAGAGCGTTATCAAACACCGTACTCGGGACGAAGTTATCCACCCTGTCGGCGTAGTAACCCACACTCTGAGCATTCCAACCGTCTGCAAGAATTGCGGAATTTGCTGTAAAGCGGCCGTCCCAGTTCTGGAAGATCGCATCCTCAATACCTCCGCCCCAGCCGCTACTGTCGCGGTCCCATACACCACCGCCGCCACCTTTGGCGTTGCCCGCATTCAACGACGTTCGCACCGTAGGGCTAAAGTAACCATTCAGATTATAGTCGAGCTGCAGCAGGTCGGGGTTGTCGCCGCCAATCGCATTGAGCATAAATTCAATCGGCGTTGTAATAGCATCTAAACCTGTCTCCAGAATATCCAAGACATCATAAGCCACGCTCGGGGTATCCTGCTCATTGGTGTTAAGTACCTCAACCCCTTCAAACATCGTCTGTCCAGATTGATGATAGGTCCAAAGTGGGCTCGTATCGCCGCCCCCGGCATCCACGTCGGAAGAGAGAATCGGCTTGATGGCGGCGGCGCCATTACCGCTGAAGAAGCGATTATTGACCGTGTTGACCAACGCATCATCGCCCCTTAAAGCAATGCTCTCAAACTCATCGGCGCTAATAACAAAGTCTTCGGTATTGTTGTTACCCGTTGAATTCCAGGCATTCATATCCCGCAACCACACGGTTCGCTCCCATGCAACGTAGCGAGCGGCCTGCTGATTTTGCAATTTAATATCAATGATTTTGCCAAAGGTTGGAACCACCACGAACAGCACAAGAAAAATAAAACCGACACTGACCACAAATTCTGTCATTGCCTGGCCACGGCTGCGCTTCATTCTTCGGATCGACTGAGGACTGCTCATGGCAAAAACTCCTCCAGCTCATCAACTACAGCATCCACGGCAATATCTTTCACTTGACTGGCGCCGTCGTGTATCGGGCCCTCCACCAAGGTTCCCCACGGCGGGTCCAGCTGATCGACCAGATACTCCACACCAGTATCCACGAGACGGTCACCGATGGCATTAAGCAGCCAATCCACCATGCCGACCGCTGTGTTACTCAGACCTTCAAACATATCTTCAAAGTCAATCTCGCCAGTCGCAATGAGAATAGCGATGGCACTTGGCTCCCTTAGACGGGCATCCCAGAACGGGCTGAACAGACTCGCAGGCTCCGCACTTCCGTCACTCAGCGCCTGCATGGGGTTGGCAAAATAGGTTTCGGCGGAGCTGACCGTCATCATCGGCCGATCATCGTTCCATATAAATTGCTGGTAGTCCGCCGCGAAATCGTCTCCCTCTGCGCGCGAGCGTGTTTTGACATCAAAATTGGTGTACTGGATGCTGCCATCATCCCAACTTTCGTCATTCGAATCGATGCCGAGGCTGTCATTATCTGAGGTCTGCACATCATCCAAACTCTTTGCCAGAGCTGTTGTGAACTCGTAGCTTTTGCCGGATTCCTGAAAACTTCCTCCAAGGCTGAAAAATGAAGGGGGCCCAGCGTAACTGTCGGTGACATCCTGGGATGTTCTCAACCCATACATACCGGGCAACAAGCTGGGAGACGCTTGCCCCCAGGCCAGGGTTTGCAGATGAAAACCATCAAAGGCACCGTTATTGTCCGGGTCCTCTGAGTCTCCGCCGTACTTACCTGTGTCGTTATTGAAGGGTAAGCCCCAGTCTGAAAGCACCCTTTTTGCGTGAGAGTTGGCACTCACCACCTGATGAGTGGCGCCCGCAAGCGGAAAGCCAATGGGCAAGACAAAATTAAAATCCAGCAATGTCCAGGAGTCGCAGCCAACAATCGGCAGGCACAGCTCTATCTCGACAAATAGACCAATATCGAATTCCAGGCCAAAAGACAGAACATCGATTGCCGACCAGTTGAGCTTGGCAATATCCGAATCCGCCTCTAGCGGATCGTTTGACATATATACGGTACCGCCATCGTTTTTGATCCCGCCGCCGATGGAGAAGTCCAAATCAATGGTCAGCGTAATAATCCCGAGGGATAAAGTAATTTCGGGGATGATGTCCGGTATTTCCGCCCACAACTGCCAGTGGCGATCTTCAGTAAAACTGGCGCGATTGCGATTGACGATTGCCATGTAGCGCTGGTAGGCCTCAATAGCATTGGCCTCGGCTTGCTCGCCAGTATTCACATTGGAATTGGCGCCGCCACTGGTATTCTTTGACTTTTTACGCGATAACCCGGGCGAGTTATCGTTAATCATATTTTCCAGCTCGCCCACCTGGCCGCCGAGAAAATCCCGCGACAAATCTTCCGCGTCTGCCGACCAGTCCTTGTCTGCCGTCGCATCCCCCACCAAGTCGGCGAGGTTAGTGGGGCTAAAGTTTTCACCAAAGTAAGTTAAAAGAGCATTTTGCGTAAAAAAGTACCAACCCACTACAGGTATATACATATTGGGATCATCAGGATCATCCTCATGATCCTCCACCACCCCCATACCTACCTCTACCTGCGCAGCCAGAGTAGCCAAGGCGAACATTTTCTGAAAAACGCCAAGTGTACTATTGAAGTAAGACACCACGGTAGGCCACACCTCGACCATGGGCTTTGCCGCTGCGGATACAGCCTCGCCCATCACGCGATAGGGTATAGTCGTTGCATTGAGGATGTCAGCAAAGGTCGTTGGCGATGGCGGCGCCACTGGAAAGCGATACAGCGGGTAGGAAGTGAAAGCCTGGACTTGCTTGTAATGTTTCGCCCAGGACAACAGAGACACCATTTGCCCTATGGAGACCTCATTGGCCACCATGGCGCGGTTGGTGTAGGCAATAAAATTCTGGTTGCGGGCTGCAAGCTTAGCCTGGGAGTAGACAGTCGCGTCCGCCGCGTTCTCAAGCTGAACACGGTTTGACACCAACTGACCCTGGTTGTACAGGATCAGCAGCGCCATCACCACGACGGCAAGAAAGAGCAGGCCAAATATAAAGGCCTGCCCTTTTTCGGACCTGATGGAATTCATCTATGAACGTAGAGCTCGGCGAGAGCCCAGGTATCAGGTGTCGTCTTGGGTAAAGTCGTCCAGACCGTAGTCGGCAGCACCTTCGCCTTGCGCAGCAGTACCAGTGCCTTGCGCCTCGTTGGTTGAGTCGCCACCACCCAGTTCTGCCGCCATATCACCCACTTGGTTACGTACGGTGTCACCAAAGAGGTTGTAAACGGTGATGGCCGCGATGGCAATCAGCGCTACGATAATAATGTACTCGGTCATGCCCTGGCCGAGCTGCTTCATTTTTTGTTGGATTTTCATAATAATTCTCCGAAATAATCACCCTCGCGCCCACCCCCCATTGAATGCAGGCGCTTTACAAAGACTAACAGATTTTCTGTGACAGATTTCGCAAAGATATACAGGCAAATGCAACAAATGTAAGAAAATGTTACATTTCGGAGAGAAGGCTAAAAGTCCTAGGGGGTGCTTTCCAAGAGCACGGCATTCAACATATAGCCTTTACCGTACTGGGCGCAGATGAGGTTGGCGCCGTCGGGCACGACCTGACGCAACTTGCTTCGCAGCCGGCCAATCAGCACATCCAAGGTGCGGTCAAAGGGCAGCCAGTCAGACTTTCCTAACGATTTCATCAGCGTATCGCGCCGTACCGGCTTGCCCGCCGATTCGCACAGCGCCAGCAACACCACTGACTCATTGTGGCTTAGGGAGACCTCGCCATCACCGACCACCAGCTGCCGGGCGCCATCTACGTGCCAACCACTGAACAGATAGCGCCTTGCCTGCACGGCCATGGTGCTGCGGCTTAATTGCTTGATCTGCTGCACCCGGCGCAACAGCGCCTTGCTACCGGCGATCATCTCACGCATGGGCAGGGGTTTGGAGTAGTAGGCATCCGCCCCGGACTCCAAACCGACGATGCGCTCTACTGGATCGTCCAAGGCAGTGGTAAAAATGATACCGGCCGGGTGCTGAGCGCGCACCTCGCGGCAAATGCTCAAACCGTCGCCGCCAGGCAGCCGGATATCGAGAAAAATAAGGTCATAGTCGTGTTCGAGCACAGCCGCCACCACATGGCGGCCGTCACGCAAGGTGTCCACGGTCCAGCCCTGCTCCTCCAGGTAGCCCACCAGAAGGTGCCGGGCGGTCAGCTCGTCTTCCACCACTAGAATTTTGGGAGTTTGCGGGTCCATTGGCGCTATTATCCCCTAAGCCCGCAGCTGTTCAAAGGAGGTTTCAACCATATTGCCCAGGTTGGCCAAGGCGCTGAATGCTCTGCTGGGGTCTGACTCTATGTGATGGGCAATGGTCGCCACACTGACCATACCCACCGACTTGGAAGCGCTCTTGATTTTGTGGGCGCACTCGCTAATGTCGCGTAGATTGCCTTTGCCCAGCGCCACCTCCAGCTCGGTGAGCGACTGCTGCAATGAATCCTGGGCATCGCTCAGCAGCTGGCGCGCCTTTTCCGTGCCGAGGTCTTCCACGATATTCTGCCACAGGCGGCGATCGACCAGCAGCTGGCCCGGCCCTGTGGCCATGTCGTTATGCAGGAAGAAAATATCACTGCTCACCTTGCCGGTCAGGGCGCGGGCCAGCACAAAGCGCAAGTGGGCCTTGTCCACGGGCTTTTCAATCACATAATCAAAACCTGCTGCGCGATAGCGGGCCACATCGCCTTCACTGGTATTAGCCGTTAAGGCCACAAACAATGGACCCCTCCCGCCCACGAGTGCGCGGGCACGCTCTAGCAACTCTATGCCATCCATGTCCGGCAAGCGGATATCGAACAGACACAGCTGGTAGGGATAACCCTGTAAATACTGAAGCGCCTTGAGCGGGTGCTCTGTGGCTGAGACGGCGTGCTCGTCGGTTTCCAGCAGCTGTACGACGATAGTCCGGTTGACCTGGTCGTCTTCGACCACCAGGACACGCAGCCCTTTCACCGGCTCCACCGGCGTTGCGGCGCGCACAGCATCCGGCCCCATCGCTTCGGGCTCGACGACTACCACCGGCAAAACCACGGTAAAACTAGAGCCAATACCGGGTGTGGACTGCAGCTCAATACTGCCGCCCATCTCCTCCACCAAGGTTCGGGTAATAGCGAGACCAAGGCCCGCGCCGGCCGCGCCCCCACCGCCGCCCACTTGCACGTACTCTTCAAAAACACTCGTCTGGTCTTGCTCATCAATGCCTATACCGGTATCAGTCACCTCAAGGGTGAGGGAGGCGTGACGCCCTTTTTCTGCTGAAATTGAAGAGCGCCACTGCGAGAGCGACACCTTGAGATCCACCTCACCGAGATCGGTGAACTTAATGGCGTTGTGCAGCAAGTTGGTCACTATCTGGCGAATCTTCTGCGGGTCGCTTTGAATCCATACATCCCCTTTGGCCCCGGAGTCCAGATCGAGCTCCAGTGCCAAGCCCTTTTCGGCGGCGGTGATCGCCATCAGCTCTGTCACAGAGCGGAACAACCGCTCGACATGAATCCGGCCGCCTGGTGATTTGCCCAGGGAGCTGCGACGGCTGACATCAAGCGAGTCATTCACCACGGTAAGCAGTGACTCGCCCGCCTCAATGGCGTGGCCAATAAGCTGCTTATCGCCCGTGTTGCTGCGCCCAATTAACCGCATTGCCCCTAACATGCCCGATAGCGGTGTGCGTATTTCATGGCTTAGCACAGCCATGAACTCGCTGCGCTTTTGTGCCAGCTCAAGAGCGTGACGTCTGGCCTCATCGAGCTCCTCCAGGCGCTTTTGTAACTCCTGGGTTCTCTGGTCGACTGCCTTTTGCAGGTAGCTTTTCTGCTCAGACTCTATGGACAATAGCGCATTGAGCCGCTGACCCAGAAAGATAATACTGGTCAGGGCCACAAACACGTAGACCCATGGGGTCAGGTGCACACTCACCACTTCCCGGTAATAGAGCACCTCATTCACAAACAGCAGCGCTATGACTCCGCCCAGAAAACTCACCAACGCACTCCATGGTCGGCGACGCCAGACAATCAAAATCAGACAGCCAATAAAATAGACAAAGTAGACCACACAGAGCGCTTCAAACGGGTCTCGCAACATGGAAAACCAGCGAGTGCCAACCAAGGTTGTTATCACCGATGCGGCCACACCCGCGTACCAGAAGCCGCGAATCACCCAGTAGTGAATATCCCGCGGATACAAGGCCTGAATGAACAGCATGTAAGCCGGGATACAGAGAAACATCCCGTAGTATTCGGCGCGCATTAACCAGAGCACCGAAAAGTCGGGAAACAGATAATAAATCAGCTTTTCCGTACCAAAGATACGCACGCTGTACCAAAAAAGCCCCAAGCCGAGGTACAGATACTCACGACCGGCGTGCGCATTCCCCCACATAACCAGCAGGTAAATCGCCAGTGTTAAGGTCGAGGACATCAAAAAAATGCCACGCAGCACGCGCCATTTCTCGGCGCTCACCAACTGCTCCCAGCGGTCGATGACAATTGGGTGGTGAATGCCACCATCGACATGATGAAAGCTCGACACCTGCACCACCAGCTGCAAGTGATGGCCTATGTCATCACCGAGTCGAACCAGCTTGATCTCGTCGCGGGGAACTTCTTCTTCCAAACTCGTACCGGGGCGACCAACAGAGACCAGAGGCTCGCCGTTTGCCCAAAGCTTTGCCGAGCGGTAGAGGGTGGGCAGACGCAGGCCCAGCCCCTTGGGTGGCTCTTCGAAGTAGATATCGGCCACATAAGTGGCATAGCCATTACCCGGCAGGGGCTCGCCGCCTTTAAGCGGCTGGTTCCAGCGGGCGGGAAGCCAGGCGAGCTGGTAATCGCCATGCAATTGCTCTGGGGCCAGCAGCTCCTGCCAGTAAAAACGCCAGTAGCCTTTCAGTGCCAGCTTGTCAGCATGGCCGGCCGGCACCTGTACTTTGCCATCGCTGACCTCCGGCGCCGAGGTTACTTGCGCGGCATGCTGCTGCCAAACGGTGTAAACAATAAGGGCTATAAGCGCCAGGATCGCCAGCACCATTGGGGAAAAAAGTCTGTTGATTAGCTCGCGCATGGTTCCCTGTCGCCAAAACCGACCTAAGCTCTGAGCTTAACCCACTCGACGCCGATCTGCGACTGGCAGATAAAAAAAGCGGGCCGAACCGGCCCGCTAAAGTGCACGCTATCTAACAAAGTTGCTCATGTATAAACGAACTTCGTACCCGGCGGCGCCGAAGAGCCCATATCTTCTCTAGGCCGCCGAACGGCGTATAACCACAAACCGATTACGTTACCGTTAACGATAACATAACAACAAAAAGTAATGCCGTCAACCTTAGGCCCAGAGAGCGGATTTATTTATCCAGTGGGCGGGTGGAGCCGCGAACGACGATAGAGTGCGGCAGGATAGCGCGCTTATTGAGCTTGATGCCTAGGATGCTGTCGGCCTTAATGGCCTCTATCAGCAGATCCACCGAATCGGCCGACATCTGATCGATGGGCTGCTTGACCGTCGTCAACTGAGGCCAGATGGTCCGGGCAATAGAGGTATCGTCAAAACCGGCAACAGCAATGTCTTCCGGCACCCTCAAGCCGCGCTTGTGCACTGAGGCGATAACCGCACTGGCCATGTCATCGTTACTGGCAAAAATGGCCGTAACAGGCTTACCGGAGCTAAGAATTTCCTCACTGGCGGTCATGCCACCGTTGAAATTAAAGTCGCCCTCCGCCACCACGGCCTCCTCCATAGAGATGCCATAATGGGCCAAGGCGTCGCTAAACCCACGAAACCGGTTGGCGGCAACCCCCTGATGGCAATCACCCTTGATAAACCCAATGTTCCGGTGCCCTTCTTTGATAAGGTGCTCGGTCATCTCGTAGGTCGCCTTGTAGTCATCAATCGACACATAGGCAGAGCGATCCAGCTCCAGCCCGGGCCCAACTCTGACGTAACGCAAACCCGCTTCGTCCAGTGCGTCAAGCAGGGGTAAATATTCACTCAGAGGTGGCGGCAGAATAATGCCATCGAGCATATAGCGGCTGGTGAGCTCGCTGATGATCTCCTCCACGTTATCGGCACCAAAGCCGCACGACTCAAGCACCAGGTGATAGCCTAGCTCATTGCAGCGCTGTAACACCCCGATCAGATACTGACTGATATAGCTGCCAATGGAATTGTCGTAGAAAAAACCGAGCAGGTAAGACTGCGAGCCGGACAAGCTGCGGGCCGAGACGTTCAGACGGTAATTGAGCTTGGTCACCGCCTCCATCACCCGCTCGTAGGTGGACTCTGAGACTTTGTCGTTATTGAGCACCCGGGAAACAGTCATAATGGACACCCCTGCCATAGTGGCGACGTCCTTCATTGTGACTTTTTTCGGCTTTCCCGCGCGATCTCGACTGCTCATTCATCTACCTTTTTCAGCGGCTTGTTTTGGTTGCATGCTGGCATGCAAGGGACCGATTTGGCGCCGACCTCAGAAGTTGCATAGATAACACAAATGCCCTAAAAACGCCATTGCACACTACAGACCGACCATCCTTTTCGCCCAAAGCCTCAGGGGTCGTGATTGCTGCAGATACAAAAAAGGCCGCTATTGCGGCCTTCTTCACATCGCTTAATGCCAGGATTACTCGATGATTTTGGCTACCACGCCAGCACCAACGGTACGGCCACCTTCACGAATCGCAAAGCGCAGACCGTCTTCCATCGCTACCGGGTGAATCAGCGTAACACTCATCTGAATGTTATCGCCCGGCATAACCATCTC
>NZ_JAULRT010000026.1 GCF_030518215.1 Gilvimarinus algae | reverse complement strand
AGAAGAGGGTTTGTACTAGGGCCTGTTCACACAAATTATATTCGCCAGCTGAAAGCCACTTTTTTTTGCAGCTAGGCGCGGAGAGCGTGGTTTTGTCAATCCAAAAAAAACATAGGCACCAACCCAGGGGACCAAAATGGCGTCAGCCCGTCGGGATGGGGCTCAAAATCCACCACTCCACGTAGCGCGTCCTGCAGGTGGAATGACCAAACCTCTCTCCTCACGCCTGCAGGGGTCACTTTATAGTCCCAACAGGCTGCAACTAATGAGTGTGACCAGGCCCTAGTACAAACCCTCTTCTTTAGTCCCGACTTAAGAGGACATGCGGTGACCTAGTTATAGCCAGATGTCAGG
>NZ_JAULRT010000025.1 GCF_030518215.1 Gilvimarinus algae | reverse complement strand
GCAAAGGGGTTGATGCCTAAACATCGAATTTGCTAATGCATAATCTGCCAATCATCCCGACACACTACGCGTGGTCGCTGTCGGCGTCCTGCCTCTCGCGACACTTGTGCCTCCTGCACATCGTCTACCCAATTCACCACTGGGGCAAAGGGGTTGATGCCTAAACATCGAATTTGCTAATGCATAATCTGCCAATCATCCCGACACACTACGCGTGGTCGCTGTCGGCGTCCTGCCTCTCGCGACACTTGTGCCTCCTGCACATCGTCTACCCAATTCACCA
>NZ_JAULRT010000024.1 GCF_030518215.1 Gilvimarinus algae | reverse complement strand
CCTGATCGTCTTTGCCGCGTCCATTCTGATCGTGATCGGCATCTATCTGTTTCTCAGCCGCACCAAGGTCGGCCTGCAAATGCGCAGCCTGGCCAATGACCGGGATCTTTCGGCCCTGATCGGCATCCCGATCCTGAAGGTCGAGACCATCGCATGGGGCATCTCGGGTGTGCTGGCGGGGTTTTCCGGGTTGATGTTTGCCGACCTGATCCGGTTAGAGCCCACAGTGATCACGTTTATGGTCATCCCCTCCATCGCCGCCGCCATTTGCGGACGGCTGGACAATCTGGCGTTGGTGCTGGTGGGCGGCCTGTCGATGGGCGTGATCGAGAATATGCTGACGCTG
>NZ_JAULRT010000023.1:5000-6241 GCF_030518215.1 Gilvimarinus algae | reverse complement strand
TAACCCACAAGAAAAACGCCCTGCAGGACTAATCGGCCGGGAGCCGATTAGCGCAGCGGTAGCTGACCGAAGGCCGAGCTCAGGGATGAGCGAGTAATTACCTACAGGGCGTTTCAATTAGAAGCTTGACCAATGTGCTGGGAGCGCATTGGGACGCCTGAACAGGCGCCCGCAGGGTGACGGCCAGGGATGGCCGGCATCACTATGACCGTAGGTCATCGGCAAGCACCGCGGTGTTATGCGGGCCACATAAAAAAATACCCCGAACCATTGCTGGTTTGGGGTATTTCAGATTAGAAGCTTGACGATGACCTACTCTCACATGGGGAGACCCCACACTACCATCGGCGCTGAGTCGTTTCACTACTGAGTTCGGAATGGGATCAGGTGGTTCCAACTCGCTATGATCGTCAAGCAAAGCGGTATGGCTTGCTTTCGGTCTTATCGGCGTCTGCCGTGCCTAGTCACACAACCAAAAAGGGCGATGAACAAAGTTGTTGTCTGTTGCTGAGGACGTTTGTGCCTCTTCGTTAATCAGTCCACCAATCGATCATCCCATCAATCAGTCGTCTCTGTTATATGGTCAAGCCGCACGGGCAATTAGTACTGGTTAGCTCAACGCCTCACAACGCTTCCACACCCAGCCTATCAACGTAGTAGTCTTCTACGGCCCTTCAGGGGACTCAAGGTCCCAGGGAGATCTCATCTTGAAGGAGGCTTCCCGCTTAGATGCTTTCAGCGGTTATCCCGTCCGAACGTAGCTACCCGGCAATGCGTCTGGCGACACAACCGGAACACCAGAGGTTCGTTCACTCCGGTCCTCTCGTACTAGGAGCAACTCTTCTCAAATCTCCAACGCCCACGGCAGATAGGGACCGAACTGTCTCACGACGTTCTAAACCCAGCTCGCGTACCACTTTAAATGGCGAACAGCCATACCCTTGGGACCGGCTTCAGCCCCAGGATGTGATGAGCCGACATCGAGGTGCCAAACACCGCCGTCGATGTGAACTCTTGGGCGGTATCAGCCTGTTATCCCCGGAGTACCTTTTATCCGTTGAGCGATGGCCCTTCCATACAGAACCACCGGATCACTATGACCTACTTTCGTACCTGCTCGACGTGTCAGTCTCGCAGTCAAGCTGGCTTGTGCCATTACACTAACCTCCTGATTTCCGACCAGGATTAGCCAACCTTCGTGCTCCTCCGTTACTCTTTGGGAGGAGACCGCCCCAGTCAAA
>NZ_JAULRT010000022.1 GCF_030518215.1 Gilvimarinus algae | reverse complement strand
ACTGGCGAGAGCCTCACATTCACCGCTCACGCTGTCTATCTCCCGCGGCCCCGGATCGAGATCTCCGGCCCCCAAGGTGTGCAGGCGACCTTTGACTGGCAGGCCGCCAGCGATCCAGTCGCGGGCCGAATGTGCACTGTCACGCTGACCAACGACCGCGAGGATTACTGATGCTACGCCTGAACCTTTCCAATGAACCGCGCTGGCTCGACCTGGGACATGGCGTGCGTCTGCTTGTCGAACCGCTCACAACCGCCATCATGCTGGCCGCGCGTAGCGATCCGGCAATCGTCGCCGCCGCGACCGATGCTGAAATCAGAACCTCCAACGACGACCTCGCGCGTATCGTAGCAAA
>NZ_JAULRT010000006.1 GCF_030518215.1 Gilvimarinus algae | reverse complement strand
AGTCGGCCGCAGCGTTGCCCGGCGGAGCCGGGCACCAAGGAATGGGGTCAGTCTTAGTAGGTGATGGTGTATTAAACAAAGCGAAAGGCCGATTTTCCCTGGTATACGCTCCAGGAGACGTGCTGCACGCTGTACGGGCAGGCGCCCACAGGCTCATATACAAACATATAACCACCACAGCCGCCGTAGCTTGTGACAAATTCCCATACGCAACCGGCGCGTTCTTGGAACAATTCATCGTATGGAGTGGGAGCGGTATCCCATTAGTACTGAACTTCAGGGTATTCAAAGGTCAGCGCGCTGGCTG
>NZ_JAULRT010000004.1 GCF_030518215.1 Gilvimarinus algae | reverse complement strand
AGTCGGCCGCAGCGTTGGCCGGCGGGGCCCGGCCCCAAAGCATGGGGGGGCGCGTCGGTGGGGTTGGTGGTGTTAAAAAAACCAAAAGCCCAATTGGCCGGGGCTACGCACCCCGCGACGTGCGGCGGGCGGTGCTGGCCGGCGCCCCCCCGGTGGCCGGGTGGGCATCCCTGGCCACATCGGCATTTCGGTTTTTTAAAAACACCAACCCCACCGACGACGCCCCCCTGTGGTTGTGGCCCGGCCCCGCCGCCCAACGCTGCGGCCGACTAAGCCCCACTCAGGCCGCAGTTGATCGTGCATCTATTACC